>NZ_CP151943.1:1242500-2495000 GCF_038592905.1 Neobacillus sp. FSL H8-0543
TGAACCCACAATGGAAAATGTTGATATAGATATTTTAATAAAGCTGGGGATTTCCGCAGTTTTCGGGCTAATCATTGGTCTGGAGCGTGAACTTAAGAGGAAGCCCGTTGGACTAAAAACAAGTCTGGTCATTTCTGTAGTAAGCTGTCTGTTGACAATTGTTTCAATTGAATCAGCTTATATGTTCCCTAATTCTGATGATGTAAGAATCACAATGGATCCCTTGCGCCTGGCTGCTCAAATTGTTTCTGGAATTGGTTTCTTGGGTGCAGGTGTTATTTTACGCAGAGGTAATGACAGTATTTCTGGATTAACAACGGCAGCAATGATATGGGGAGCGGCAGGGATCGGGATCGCAGTGGGTGCGGGTTTTTTTGTTGAAGCTTTTGCAGGGGTCGCCTTACTAATTATTAGTGTTGAATTAGTACCATATGTTATGAAGTTTATTGGTCCCAAACAATTAAGAGAGAAAGAAATCAGTCTTCAATTATTTATGAGAGATAAAGCTCAAATAGAAAAAGTAATGTCATTTTTGATGGAGAAAAAATATATTATTCGGAGAATCCGGATTAAGGATTTAGACAATGGAGACCATTTAGTCCAAATAAGAGTTGCAGTTGATTATCGAGAAAAAACAACGGATGTTTACGCATTAGTCTCCAGTTTAGAAGGTATCAATAAAGTAGAGATAGAAAGTATGAATTAAAATATACAATAAAATTAGTATACCCTTTATTCAGAATGACTTTTATCAAGAACGAATGTTTGCCAAACTACTCAAAGACAAACGTTTCTAGAAAGGGTGTTTAAAATGTCAAGATAGAATGAAAGTTGAATTCATGACACCATAAGTATTTTCCATTAGAGGGGAGTTAGTTAGATAAGATGAGGGAAGATTGCTAAGCAACCGCACCATATGATAACTAGGAGGTAACGACATCCAACTTTAGGTGCGGGTAGCCCCATATCATATTTGTGAAGGAATAATTATTATAAGAATAGGGATAAGAGTCATTTTTTGAATTTTCCTCGTGTTCCATATGTTCAACCTCTAGAGTAATGGCATTAACTAATATGAATGCACCAATAACTTGAATCCAGCTACCAACTAATAGAATCTGTTCTCCAATTACACTTTTTTCGTTTGAAACATAAATATTACCGATTGCTCCTAAAAAAGAGCCTAAAGAGATGAAGCTATTTCCTGTAATAGCAAGGGCCCTATAGGATGAATCCTCTCCAAGGGATGCACCTACTGCTTCAAAAGCTGCACCAAGACCTTGGACTCCACTGCCAAGGGTATCTATTTTTATCCCCTCTTCCTCAGCGCCATTCAGTTCAATACTTACTCCAACTGAATTTGTAGTATTACCAGCCGCCTCAAGCCAAGCACCGAAGATGGTATATATTTGCGATAGCTCCCTCTCTGGTTTTAACAGCTTAGTTCTCCCAATGGCTTGCAACGAATTTCCGAAAGCTTCAATCCCATTTCCTTTTATGATTAAATCTTTCCCCTGATCGCTGTGGGTGAAAGTTTGCTGGGTCTGCCCGATTGTATCAATAAGTGAACCAACACCTAGTATCCATGCTCCTGAAATAAGAAGGTCTTCTCCACGAATAGTCATATTCCCAACACTCCTTAAAAAGGTTATATAATATTATTCATAAACCAGTATATGTTTACATAAACCTTCAAAACCACGTTTCTAGATTGAAAGGAAGTCCATCGATAATGCCGGTTATTTCTTATTTGTGGAAGAGCTTAAAAATCCAAAAGGTGCAGAGGAAGTGGTTGAAGTTACCCTATCAACACGATTGATAGCTGTTGCAGTAAAAAATAATAAAAATTTCCTCTTGCAAGAATGCTCCATTCCAGATATAATCTTTTTGTACGACATATAGGGGGGGCTTAGCTCAGCTGGGAGAGCGTTTGGCTGGCAGCCAAAAGGTCAGCGGTTCGATCCCGCTAGTCTCCATATACAAAAAACCTTGCGATTTTCGCAAGGTTTTTTTATTATCTTCTATTATTTCTATCTGAACTGGTCTGTGATTTACTTCTTTCCTGTCTGGCTGGGCGACTGGTATTTGTTTGTTTCCCTCTTGAACCTGTCACCAGTGTTGATGATGTCTTTTGCTGACTGGAAGAGCGCTTTCCGAAACCTCCAGACTTACTTTCAGCTTTTCCTTCAGTTTTTCCTACGGGTCCACGCTTTCTACCTGTATATTTTTTCTTACCCTCTTCAGGTTTCCTCGATCCCCATTGTTTATTTTCTTTTGGTTTCCGTTCAGTATGACGCTTTTCCTCTGATTTTTCGTCAGTATTACCTATATTTTGTTTTGGAATGGTTATCTTTAACTCTTTTTCGATCAGGTCAAGGGTTGGGCGGTCTGCAGTAGAGTAGAATGTGATAGCCAAGCCTTCTGATCCTGCTCTTCCTGTTCTTCCGATACGGTGAATATAGCTTTCTGAATCCTGTGGAATATCATAATTAAACACATGGGTAACACCTTCCACATCCAAACCTCTTGCCGCTACATCCGTCGCAATGAGAAGTTGGACATCACCATCTCGAAACCGTTTCATCACTTGTTCCCTTTTAGCTTGTGACAAATCACCATGTAGTTCATCACATGAGAATTTATGTGACCGAAGAACTTCATATAATTTGCTGACCCTCCGTTTAGTTCTGCAAAAAATGACAGCCATATATGGCCTGTGTGATTCAATCAGATTGATTAGAGTCCCCTGTTTTGCCCTGTCCACTGTATGCATGGCGATTTGTTTGACATTGTCTGCAGGTCCTTGCTTTTTTTCCACTTGGATATATTCAGGTTCACGCATATGCCTTTTTGCTAATTTTCTAATTTCCTCTGCCATTGTTGCGGAAAACAACATCGTTTGCCTACTAGCAGGTGTTTCCCTAATAATATCCTCTACTTCGTTTAAAAATCCGATATGGAGCATTTGGTCTGCCTCATCAAGGACTAGGAAGGATAGCTTTGATAATTGTACCGTCCCTCTTCGAATATGATCCAATAGACGACCTGGTGTTCCAACTACAATCTGAACATTTCTTTTCAATTTTCTTAGCTGCTTATCAACATCCTGACCGCCATAGACAGCCAGGACATCAACATCCTGTAAATCTGCTGTCAGTTTTTCAAATTCAGCGGTGATTTGTAAGGCCAATTCACGTGTAGGTGTGACGATGAGTGCTTGAACATGTGAAGCATCAGGATTTATCTTCTCCAGAATCGGCAATATGAAGGCAAACGTCTTTCCTGTTCCTGTTTGAGCCTGTGCAATAACATCTTTACCCTCCATCAGAAATGGAATGGCTCTTTTTTGGATGGGTGTAGGTTTAGACACACCGACCCTATTTAATTTTTCTACTAATAATTCAGAAATACCTAATGATATAAAATCAGGCAAAAAAATCCCTACTTTCTCTCTCCGTAACAAAAATCTAACCTTATTAATATTGAGTGTTTATCAAAAAAATAGCAAATATTCATTTTTCTAAATAAAAAAGACCTTATCGTTTAGATAAGGTCTAGTGTACATATTATACTGCAGGAACAGTTTTTACCCAACGATTTTCTACTGGAATTCCTGCATCCTTTAATGTTCTAAATACAGGACAGCGCATGTCAACTGCCTTTTGCATTTCAGCAATTCGTTCGTCAGATTCAGATGTTTCAATATATCCCTTTACCACTACTTGTTGAAAGTAAGGTTTTACGGTAACATCTCCCATCAAACCAGCTAAATCTAAGCTACCTTCCACTTCAAAGTTAATTCCTTGTAAATCAAATTTCATTTCTTTTGCAATTATTTGGGCCATCACATTTTCACATGCCATTAAGGATGCTAAAAAGGCTGATAAAGGATCAATCGCAGAATCCTTGCCGCCAAAGGATTCCGGCTCATCAATTGCAATTGTATGCTTTCCGGCAATTGCATCGGTACGCATTCCATTTCCTTTACCTACAACCTTAAAGCTAGCCATTTGTCCCATTCAATAACCCTCTTTCATTATTTGTTTAAACTACTGCCATTTCTTTAAGTCTTTTCGCCGCTTCCACCATTGTTTTTAATTTTTCAAAGGCTATTTCATCACTATTCATTGGTCTTTGCGCAAATGTTCCAAAACCACAATCAGGATTTAAAAAGATTTTTTCAGCTGGTAAGTATTTACTCACTTCCTGCACACGGGCAACGATATCCTCAACCGTTTCAACTTCTTCTGTCCTTGGATTAACGATTCCAAATCCCAGCTCTTTGCCCCCAAAGTCACGAATCGCATCAAGCTCTCCCGCCCGTGGGGTTGCATATTCAAGAACAAGCTGGTCAACATTCACCTGAGAGAAATAGGGTATTAACGGATAATAAGGTCCTTTTAGCAGAACTTGCTCCTGAGTACTCCAGTTACCACGGCATACATGTACACCAACTCTTGTCCCTCTGCCAATCATTCCATCTGTTACTTGATTCATTAAATCCAAAGCGAAGGCAATTTCTTCTTCCGCATCCGCTTTTGCAGTTAATGCCCCGCACATAAAGGTTCGGTTTGCATTTTTTTGCGTAAAAACAAGCTCCGTTAAAACTGGTTCATCAAATTGAACAAATTCTACTCCTGCAGCGATTAGATCTTCCATTTCTTCCCGTAAAACCTTTATGATATCAACTGACAAATCCTCTTTTGTCGGATAGGCTTCTTTCGATAACCCCTCCACCCACATCGATCTTGTCAAAAGGTACGGACCTGGTAAGGCTACTTTTACGGCTTTGTCGGTGTGTTTCTTAAGGAATAAGAAGTCGTTTAATGCAAGCGGTTTCTTTCTGCTGATTTTACCAGTAGCCGCTGGGTTTGACATGGAAAAGGCTGGAACATCTAATGTTCCAAGTATCTCTTCAAAACTAGCTTTATCCTCGACATACTCAAGTAGTTCCGATACCATTAGCATCCGAACATTATGTAAGTGTTCGGCAACAAAAGAGATGAAATTATCCCTGCGCTGTTCTCCATCCGTAACAATATCAATTCCTGCTTCTACTTGCCATTTCAAGCATTGTAAAACTGCCTGATCGGCGACGGATTGAAACTCTTCTTCAGAAATTCTCCCAGCACGTTTATCGCGCATCGCTCGTTTTACTTCAGTCGTTCTCGGCCAGCTACCGATAACCGTGGTAGGGAATTTTTTGGTACTCATTATAATGTAGCCTCCCTATTAAAATACGATTGAGAGTTTTATATCAATTGTTATAGCTTGTTTAAGTGTTTGATAGATTGGAGACCTTAGAAGCGTGTTATCCCATAAATCTTCAAGAACCTTTTCTGAATCAGGTGATGATACATAGAAAGTACCAGTAATTTTGTTAACTTTGGGACCGCCTTCCTCTTCTAGCTCCAAATGGTATAAAACATTTTCCAGTCTACCTTTTATTGAAAGTTCAAGATTATCAATCTCAATATTGCGACGAGATGCCTGTGCTTTATACCCTACCGTTAGACAGGATGCCAAAGATGCAAGCAGATAATCAATCGCACTTGGTGCATCTACTTTCGCACCAAAATCAGCAGGTTGGCCTACTTGAAAGGTATGGTTTCGCGAATGAACTTTAGCCATTAGCTCCTTTTCACCTCGCGCCCGAACACTCCACTCATAACCTTTGGCTGCTTGTAATTCCTTTTCTAATTCAATCTGGTTCGAACCCTTTTTAATAAAGTAACGAGTGGTATTATCACCTGGTTCTGAACCAAGAAATTCATGATTGACCATTCGACACCAGGCTGGTAAATCTCCCGCAACCGTTCGCTCACGGCTGCGAACTTCGAGTATTTCACCATTTAAAAGGGGATCCATTGCTTTTTTGATGATTAACAGTAATCCTGATCCACAATCTAAATCCCCGCCATCACAGACCGCATGAGGAATATGCATATTCTTCACCAAATTAATATGTAATGGAAGCAGCACCCAGGCTCAGGAACTCAACTACTTTTGCTCCGCCGACAATGGTTGCGCCTTCAACAAGATTTTCTTCGTCCAGATCTCTTTTCTTAAAGCACGGGCTACAAACCCAAAGAGTCCCTCCTGCTTCCACAAAGTTATCCATTAGCTGTTTTAATGGGGCAAAGCCTTCTTCGTGGATATCATCTGCATAGCCTTTTGAAGCTAAATAGGCTCCTTCAACATTTAGAAAAATTACCGTTTCCTGACCTGATGCTACCGCAGCGTTTGCTACTACAAAACCTACTGTTGCTTTGTCAGGGTCATTCTTTGCATTTGTTAAACTCACTAAAAATTTTCCAGCCATTAGTAATTCCTCCGTTATTTCAATTTATTTAAAAAGACTATTTCAGCCTTTTTCAATATAGTAATAGCTTATCCTTCCAAAATCCTTGCGTTCTAAAAGAGTATGGTTTTGCATTCTGCACCAAGCAGGAAGATCCTCACGTGCACCTGGGTCATAGGAGATTACCTCAATGATTTGGCCACTCTCCAACTTTTTTATTGTTAAAAACAAGTTCATAATCAATTCCCCGCAACCGGTTGGACCTGCATCATAAATCCAGTCAGGTACATAATGGTAAGACATCTATTCCTCCCCCCTTAAGATTGTAAAGTTTATACTGTAAATAATTCAGAAACTGTTCAAATCCTTTGTACAACTCTATTATAGGAAAATGGTATGCTTAGATAAATTCGAATTATCTATTGGATCTATCAATTAGCATCGGATTCTTGAATGTAAAGGGGGAGAGTTAATGGATTTGCACCAACTTTTGGTTTTTACTAAGGTCGTTGAACATAAAAGTTTTTCTAAGGCTGCCGAAGATATCTTTTTAAGCCAGTCAACGGTAAGCTCCCATATCCAGGCATTAGAAAGAACGTTAAATATACATCTATTTGATCGGGTTGGGAGAGATAGCATTCTTACGCCACAGGGGGAACGACTATATCAGTGGGCACTGAAATTATTACTAATAAAGGATCAGGCTATCCTTGATTTAACAGAGGGCATGACAGAGCTGCGCGGAAACATCAGAATAGCTGCGAGTTCAGTCCCAGGACAGTTCATCATCCCAAAAATGGTCAAACAATTTAGAAACCAGTATCCAAATGCGGTGTTTCATATCGATCAATTCTCATCAAAGACCGTAGCGGAAAAGGTTCTCAGCGGAACAGTGGATATGGGGATATTAGGAGAAAAATACGATAATGATAAACTTCAATATGTTCCATTAATAAAAGAAAAATTAGTGCTTATTACCTCTAACCAATCAAGCATTTCAGGGGCGGTAACTCTTCATGAGATCATGAAGCATCCCTTTATTTTGAGGAATTCCGATTCAGGAACGAATGCTCAACTCGAAAGGTTGCTTAAAAAAAATAAGATAAATAAGGACAAATTAAATATTGCCGCCTTCACAGAAAGCGGGCAAAGTTTGATCCAATTTGTCATACAGGATATTGGCATTTCGATTATTTCTGAAATAGCCGCTAAGGAGCATTTTAGGAATAACATGCTGAAGATGCATGAGATTAATGACTTCAACGATGAAAGATATTTCTATCTAGTCTATAATCAAAATAAAACGCAATCAATGTTATCGAAATTATTTATTGATAGCGCTCAAGCTTTAGTCTAAATATGTAAAGGAGAACTTATTGTTCTCCTCTCGCTTCTTGAATACCGATACTCATTTCTTTTAATTTCACTTTATCAATTTTTCCAACATGCGTTTTCGGGAGTTCTTTAATGAAGATAAAGCTTTTAGGAATTTTATATCTACCAAGTTTTTTTTCACAGTAAGTTCTTAACTCATCCTCGTCTAACCGGTGATCTGCCTTAGATACTATGATGGCAGCTACTCTTTCTCCCCATTTTTCATCAGGAATGCCGATGACAGCAACTTCGTCGATTCCCGGATAGGCAGCCATCCAATGTTCAATTTCAAGCGGGTAGACATTTTCTCCGCCAGTAATAATCATATCCTTTTTTCTGCCTACAATATAAAAGAACCCGTGTTCATCCTTCTTAGCCAAGTCCCCCGTATGAACCCAACCATTCTTTACTGTTTCTGTTGTGGCTTGCTGATTATTCCAATAATGTGAAAAGGAATGCTTTCCTTTAATTAATAGTTCTCCTACTTCATTAGCACTTGCCTCTACACCAGTTTCTTTTACAAGTTTTATCGAATTATATAACATTGGCTTTCCGACTGATCCTTGTTTTTCTTGGGCATCTTCCGGACGAATAAAAAAATTATTTGGCCCTGCTTCTGTTAAACCATATCCCTCTTTAAAGGCTATTCCCTTTTTCTGAAAGGCTTCATATATTTGTAAGGGGCAAGGAGCCGCGCCTGATAAAAATATTTTCATCGACGGGAATTTACTACGGTTAAATTCCTCCGTCTGAACAAGCATATGATACATGGTTGGTACCAAGAGAATGATTGTACAACCATAATGATTGATGGAATTCACAGCCTGCTCTTCCTCGAATTGATCACCTATAACGACTGTCCCGCCAATCATTAATACTGGAATCGATAAAGCATTTAACCCTCCTGTATGAAACATTGGCATATAATTTATCGTTACATCTGTCTCCGTGAGGCTCCAGCTAAGTATTGTGTTGATTGCGTTCCATTGGATAGATTGGTGACTTAAGACAACACCCTTTGGTTTGCCTGTCGTTCCTCCTGTATAAATTATTGCCAGCGGATCTTGCTCAGAAATGCTCTCTAAAAGCTGCGGGCACTTTGAATTAAAAATCATTTCTTCATAGCTGCTATTTCCGACAAAAAAAGGTGTGCAATCGATGGTTTGTAATCCAGTGAGCATGTTTTGAAACCGTAAATGAATGCCAATCAATACAGGAGAACAATCCTGTAAAATTCCTTTAATCTCACTATTGGATAGACGCCAATTCAACGGGACAAAGATTGCCCCAATTTTACCGCAGGCAAATAATAAATCAAAATAACTGATATGATTTGGTGATAGTAAGGCAATCCGATCGCCTTTTTTCACTCCCCGAGACTCTAACCAACTAGCTACTGATTTAGAACGGTTGTTTAATTCTTCATACGACCAAGCTTTGTTTGTCTCTCCATCTATAATCGCATTCTTATTTGGCGTCAATCTTGCTCTATTTTCCAGCCAATCGAGTTCCCACCTCACCAGACAATCTCTCCTTCACTACTAGATAACACCATCTTACTGAAACCTAGTTACAGCGAAGTTACAACGGATTATTTAGAGTGGTATCTACAGAGTTTAGGCTGGTATCTACAAAGTTCAGTGCGTTATCTACAAAATTCAGTATGGTATCTACAAAGTTCAGTATGGTATCTACAAAGGCCACTATTTAGACACAATTCCCGCCTGATTCAACAAAAAAAAACGACCCGTTGCAGGTCGTTTTTCTACCTATTACCCTATCTTATTGTAGAACCTCCGCCTTCAGAAATTGCGTCATCTCCCTTAATAGCTGCGGAAGATCATCAACAAGCGGAGAGTGGCCACAATCCTTTAACTCTACAAATTCAGCTTTTTCTCCTAGATCTTGAACCAATTCTTTGGTCATTTCTGCACTAATAACCAAATCACGATCCCCTCTAAGCACTAACACTGGCACGTTAATCTGATCTACTTTCCCATTGCCTTCAACAAGTCCATTATCGAAGTGACTAATGTTAAAAGTATTATTTGCATGATGTACCTCAGCTAAATTGCGCTGGGTTCTCATGTCTTGGACATACTCGTCATAAAGTTCCGGAGCAGGCTGATTCTTGGTATAAATGACTGCGTTCCAAATCAGCTTTAGTAACTCCACATTATTTGTGTCATAAGCTGTTTGTACAGGGATGGTTCGTACTAAATCTTGCTTAATTTCTTCATATGATATAAAACGGTGCACATCGTCCTGTACCCCTAATTTCCCATCGAAAGGATAGCCTCTCGTTGATTCTGAAGCTAATAAAATCAGCTTATTACAGTATCCTGGGTAATCAGCAGCAAATTGCATCGCCACCGCACCACCTGTTGACCAGCCAACAAGTGCAAAGTCCTTCAGGCCAATCTCATTAACAAACAGCTTTACATCATCAGAAAAATCTTTAATCGATTGGATTAAATTGTGATAGCTAGATTCTCCGAAACCTCGTAAATCCAGAGCGTAAAGTTTATATTCTGCACTCATGTTCTCAAGAACAAGATCCCAATGCTTAGATGAAGTCATATTTCCATGGATGAGCAGTACCTTTTTTTCTCCACCCTCCCGTTCCCGGTAGGCGATCGTTTCCCCGTTCACCAATTGAACGGTTTTCATTGCTACATTAACCATCCAGCTCACCTTTCCCCCATTTAATAGTCGTTGCCCCCCACGCATATCCAATGCCGGCACTTACAAAAACGATCAAGTCCCCATCCTTTACTTTGCCCTCTCCTAGAGCAAGCTCAAGCGACAATATTTGATCAATTTGCCCAATATGTCCATAGTCCTCTAAGTAAATCGATTGTTCAGCAGACAAGCCTAATTCACTTAAAACATATGCATGCGCTGACTTTTTCATGTGCAGCATCGCCAAATAATTAATATCACTTTCCTGGTATCCGCTCAGATTTACTGACTCAGTGATAACCTTTAAAAAATTGTCCATCGACTTCTGCGCTAGGCGTCGCTTCATTCCCTCTGGGTCGAGCACATCCAGCATATTTAAACGTTGATCAATGGCCTCTTTCGAAATGGGATTCTTTGTACCACCTGCAACAACAACGACATCTTCAGAAAAGGAACCATCCGTTATCATTCGGGTTTCCAATACAATATTTTCTGCGTGTCCTTTTTTTAAAAGAATTGCCCCGCCACCCGCACCAAGGTTATACATGAAGCGGGTCCGAGGATTCTGATAATCAATGAAATCTCCATTCCGATATCCCCCTGCAAGCAGAACCGTATTAATTTTAGGATCAGCCATCATCATGCTCTTTGCAATTTTTAATGCCATGACGGTGGTCCCGCATCTTAATGCCACATCAAAAGCCCAGGCATTGTATGCTCCTATTGCTTCTTGAAGCTTGATTCCAGCTGTCCAGAGAGGGTATTCCTTATGTTCTTCGCCTATATAAATAATCAAATCAATTTCCAGGGGATCAATGTCTGCTTTATCAATGGCTTGTTTTGCTGCAATAATTCCCATTTCACATGTATGATCATTGGGACCTGGAACATATTTTTTCTTGATACCCATCTTTTCTTCGACAATAACAGAAGGGATACCTGCCATTTCAGCTATATCCTTCCCGGTCAAAAAATCTTTTGGCAGATACACACCTGTACTTAAGATACCAACCTTCAAAGCTTATCAACTCCTACTCTATGAGTCTTCTGCCATCTCTTTCATGAAGACACACGCCTCTTCCACCGTATCAAAGAGAGTCTCGTATTCCCCCTGAACATGGGTAACTTTTATTCTCCAGTGTTTTTTACCTGTTTCCTTCTCTATTTCAGTAAGTTGAAAACGAACGACGAAGGAAGCAATTTGTCTTGAATCCATGAGTCCTCCTTCTATCCCGCTATTTTTTCTTTTTTAACGGAATCGCGTTTTTTTCGTTTCCAATTGATCGTCCTTAACGTACCAACAATACCTAGAGGGAAGAAAATTACAACCAATATATAGATGATTCCGAAGAAAATAATCCAGCGTTCAAAAATCCAATGTACTTTTGCAAGCTCGGTTAACCAATCATGAGCAAATTCAATTAAACCCGCTCCAATAATTGCACCGACTAATGTACCAACACCACCAATGATTGTCATTAATAAGGCATCTAGGGTAATATCCATAGAGAAAACACTTGTATTTACAAACCTTAGGGACATCGCATACAGGATTCCAGCTATCCCAGCAAGCACACCTGATACAACACTGGCGGCAATTTTATAATGAAGAACTTGAAATCCTAAGGATTCCGTTCTTTGTTCATTTTCACGAATGGCCTGTAACACTCTTCCCAAGGGGGAATTCGTAAAGCGCTTTAATATCATAAAAACGATAATCATCGCCAATAAACAAATGAGATAATAATTAGTTCGGTCAATAAACATTTCAGGCACCCGGAAGGTAAATCCATCATTCCCATAGGTTAATGTCCGCCATTTTTCTGCTAAAACTAAAAACAACCCGGCTAGCGATAGAGTAAGCATTGCATAGAAATGGCTTTTTAACCGGAGGGTAAGCAAGCCAACAATGAAACTTACTGTTGCGGTCAGGGCTATCGTTGTAAGTACCGCCAAAAGAAAATGGAGCATTGTAGGCTCAAATCGCTTCATGAAGATACCAATGGCATAGGCCCCGATTCCAAAATACATTGCATGTCCAAAAGAGACAATTCCTGTAAACCCCAACAGCAGATCATAACTCATAGCAAATATTGCAAACACAAAAATTTGTGTTAACAGAATCATCAAACCTCTAGATTCGTAAACAAAGGGCAATAGGAGCAGAAAAGCAGCGATGATAATATATAAAGCTGACATTCTATTATGTTGAATCCACTTCATATCCTCACCCCTTCCCTCCAAATAATCCTTGCGGTTTCACGATCAATACGACCGCCATTAACAGCATATTTACTGCTAATGATAATTCCGGTACATAATAGGCCATAAACGAACCAGACAAGCCAACTAAAATCGCCGCCATTACCGAGCCAGTAAAATTACCCATTCCGCCTATCACAACTACAATAAACGCCAAGATAGCAAATTCCATCCCCATCCCTGCATGAATGACACCAGAATAAGGTCCTAACAGAATTCCGCCAAGAGCCGCCATGCCTGAGCCAATCATAAATACAAACATAAACACTTTTTGGATATTGATTCCTAGTGCTTGAACCATTTCCTTATTCATAACTCCAGCCCTAACAACAAGGCCAATCTTCGTTTTCTTTAGTAAATATTGCACTCCAGCAAACACCATCAATCCTACAAAAATGATAAATACCCGATATTTAATTATGATGACGCTGCCAATTTCCCAGCTTCCTTTTAACAAATCGGGTGTGTTTGCAATCAATTGATTCGGTCCCCAAATAACTTTGAGCATCTCAGACAGGACAAGCATTAGCCCTAATGTAATTAAAATCTGCTGCACATGGTTTCCATAAACCGGCTTAATAATCCATCTTTCAATAATGATTCCAAGGAGAAATCCTGTAAGAATCGCACCAATAATGCCAATGAAAAAGCTGCCTGTTGTTGAATAGATCCACAAACCGCTATATGCTCCCCAGGCAAATAACCCGCCATGGGCAAAATTAAGAACGTCCATTAAACCAAAGATAAGCGTTAAACCAGCAGCCAATAAAAAGATTAGCATGCCTGTTGCAAGGCCATTTAACGTTAAATTGATTAATAACTCCAATGATGTTTACCTCCTCTCCTAAGCAATACCTAAGTATTTGCGTTTCATCTCTTCATCTTCTTTTAGCTGCTTCATCGTTCCATCGTTTACTGTCCGTCCATCATCAATGATGTAAAAGTAATCTCCAATGGTGCTTGCCATCATGAAGTTTTGTTCCACTAATACAATCGTCGTTTTATCTTTCATTTGTAAAATTGACTCCATTACCTTTTCAATAACGATTGGCGCTAAACCCTTACTAGGCTCATCAATGAGCAGCAATTCGTTTTCATTCACATAGGCTCTCGCAATGGAAAGCATTTGTTTTTGACCGCCGCTTAATAATCCGCCTGGTTTTTTCCAAAACTTTTTTAAGTCTGGAAACAAATCTAATATATAATCCATCCGTTTTGCTGTAACTTCACTTTCTAACCTGATTGCAACCCTCATATTTTCCTCAACGGTTAGTCCTGCAAAAATCCCCTGATCTTCCGGGACATAACCGATTCCTTTTTTTGCAATCGTGTAGGTCGGCAGCGCTTGAATCTCGTCTCGTTTATAAACAATACTCCCTTTTGTCGCTGGGTTGAGCCCCATAATCGTCCTTAGAGTCGTTGTTTTTCCTGCTCCGTTTCTTCCCAGTAAAACGGTAACCTCACCCTTTTTCACTTCTAAACTGATACCTTGTAATATATGATATTGTCCAATATGCGTTTCAACCTCGTTCAGTCTTAATAGCTCATTCATCGACGTGACCTCCTAGATAGGCCGACTGAACCAACTCGTTTTTCATAATTTCCTCTGGGGTTCCATCAGCCAAAAGTCTGCCATTAAATAAAACCATCACAGAATCTGATAAGTCTAAAATCATATCCATTTTGTGTTCGATAAGAATAATTGTCCGGCTCGCTTGCTCCTTGATTTTCCTAATCACCTCTAATATTGCAGGCACCTCTTCTAACGACATTCCAGCAGTCGGTTCATCTAATAACAATACCTCTGTTTCAAGCGCAAGGAGCATCGCCATCTCGAGCTTTCGCTTTTCACCATGTGCAAGATTACTGGCAAGTGAATCCTTTTTATCTTCTAATAAAACAAGTCCTAACCATTCCAATGCCTTCCTTTCAAACTCACGATATTTCTTATAATGAAAAAACACTTGGTACCTTACCCCGGCATTTGACTGCACAGCTAACCGGACATTTTCCAGAACAGTTAGATTGGGAAATACATTAGTGATTTGAAAGGAACGGCCAATGCCTTCTCTAGTCCGCTTTGTCGGGGAAAACTTTGTAATGTCCTTTCCCCGGTAATAGACTTTTCCTTTAGTAGCTGCTAATTGTCCGCTGAGGAGATTGAAAAAGGTTGTTTTTCCAGCTCCATTCGGACCAATAATTGATTTAAAATGCTTTTCAGGAACAGAAATACTGACAGAATCGACAGCAGTATGCCCTCCAAAGGTAATCGATAATTCACTTGTTTCTATTATGGTTGACACTTTCCTCACCACCAATCTGAAAGATAGAAATAACGAAGAGGGTGACCACAGGTTTCATGGTCAAACCCTCATCATTTAAGTAATACGAACTATTATTAATTCCGAACGGGCGGTGTAGTTTCTTCCGGCGTCAATTCTCTGATCAACACTGGCACAGGGTATGCTATCCCTTCCTTCTTTTCAAGTCTAATAGCATACAATGCTTGGAGGGCCTGATGATCCTCTGGGCGATAGGTCATTTTTCCTTTTGGAGTTTCGAAACTCATGCCCTCCATCGCCTCTATGAGTTTATCCCCTTCTGCATCGCCTTTCGTTTTCTTCAACGCTTCGACAATTGAAATGGCTGCACTCATTCCGCCTGGGGTAAATAAATCTGGCACCTCGCCATTAAATCTTTTCTTATGTTCGGCCACAAGCCAATCGTTGATCTCATTCTTTGGCAAATCATGATAATAGACTGTAAAGCCTTCCATTCCTACAAGCGGTTCCATCGTTGCTAGAGCAGCAATATCCGGTGCACCTGTTGAAATTTTGATTCCATTATCTTGAACCTTCATGTCAGAAATTTGTTTCCACGGAGAATTAGCTCCAGCCCATACAACAAACAAATAGTCAGGCTTAGCTTCAATGATTTTTTGAATATTTGAGGTAAAATCAGTTGCTGCGGGATCCGCGTATTCTTCTAGAACAATCTCGGCACCAAGTGCTTTAGCTGCTTCTGCAAAAGCTGCTACTCCATCACGTCCAAATGAATAATCCGGTGCAAGGGTGGCAATTTTCACGCCTTTTTTTGCAATCGCTGCTGCACCTGCAACCGCATCTTGTGAAGAATTTCGAGCGGAACGGAATATATACTTATTAAACTCGGAACCTGTAATACTATCGGCTACTGCTGGTTCAACGATCATAATTTTTTGATATTCTTCTGCAAGCGGGAGTACAGCTAACGTATCAGCAGAACTGGACGACCCCACTAAGAAGTCCACTTTATCCTCTTCAAGCAACTTAGTTGCTTTTTGAACGGCCACCTCTGGCTTTGTTTCTGTATCCTCAACAAAAAACTCGATTTTTCTTCCTTCAACTTCCATTGTTCCTTCAGTTGCATACTCCAGTCCAAGCTCAAAACCTCTTAAAGTTTGTTTGCCATAGGATTCCAGGGCACCTGTTGTCGAGGCAAGAACACCAATTTTAATCGGCTCAAGATTTTCAGCCTTTTCACCATCATCCTTTGGATCGCCTTTTGTTTGATCTGAACTACAGGCAGCTGTAAAAATTAACATAAAAATAAGTAGTCCTAATAAAGCTATTTTCCCGCGAAATGCATTCACATCTTTTCCCCCTTAAATTTTGTATTAAGTTACAGGCAAAGCATTAAGTTAATAATAGAAAAAGAGAGTTACAGACTAGTTACACAGAAAAGCAGAAGCGCCTTTTTCAGTGAAAAAGGGGTTCATTTTTTCCTACCACCGACAGCGCTGGAGGGGCATATTAAAATTAATTTAAAAAACAGCCCTAGGGCTGTTTCATTTGTTCACTATATACTTTTGGCTTCGATAATCATTTCATACATATGCTTAGTTGGTTCTAACGGGGTCACACCCAATTCTTCCTCTAATACCTCCGTACATTTTTTGTACCATTTCATGGCATACGGCCGGTTATTTTTTCGATAATAACTGTACATTAATAAACGATAGGCTTCTTCCCAGGTTCGATCCCTTGCTAGTATTCTTTCGCACCAAAAAATAACGCTTTCATAATTCTCTTTACGTACCATTACTTGCGCCATCTTCTCTGCCCCTCGTAAAAAATAAACGAGCATGCTTTCCCTTTTGTTAATACACCAATCATCATATCGGCGGTCCGGCAAGTATTCTCCCTGGTAAATGGATAGTCCCTTTTCCAAATAAGGAATCGCTTTTTCCTGATCCAGTTCATTTAGTCCGTTTTGTATCCGAGACTGAAATTGAGTTGTATCCAATTCAATTACAGCATGAGGATTTAACCCGTAAAACATTCCCTCTCTGATAATGAAAAATGGTGCAGCCCTAGCCTTGCGTGTTGGCTCCAGTAAATTTTGCAGACTGTTTAGAGCCACTTTGAAATCCCTGTCTGCACTTTTTTTATCTTGATTTGGCCAAAGAATTTGGATAATCTCATCTTTAGCAATTAGTTCATTAGCGGTAATAAATAATTGAAATAGCTCCTTTGCTTTTTCACGCTGCCATTCCTTTTCCCCAACTTCTTTTTCTCCAAGCCAGATTTTGAAAGTTCCAAGTGTTTGTACACGGATTGAATAGCCTGGATGAAAGTCAAAAGCAGTTACCCCCATATCTTGGAGAACTTTCATTGCAAATGGCGCTTGAATGTCTTCCTTTGAGCACTTAATTAATAACGGGACAAACATCTGTAAATCTCTTGGACTAAAGATCGACCTTTTATGGAAGAAAAAATCAAACTTATTAATTTGTACTAGGCTTAGGAAGGATTCCATCTTTTCATGGAAAAGTTCTTGGCTATTTTCTAAATAAAAAACATAGGATAACCAGAACTTGCAAAGCATCTGTCCATAGGAGTCATCGCATTGGAGGAATAGAACTTCCGTTTTCTCTAAGAAGTCAATCCCTTTTGATAACCTTTTGCTTAATATTGAATTTACTCCCATACATAAACTAATTAAGGCAGAAAGCCAGACATCATGCACTTTCTCCGTCTCTTCTAATGCTCTATTACCCGCGTCCATTGCCCGTTCAAATTCTCCCTTTGTCCCGTAAAGGATACAAAGTCCCATTAATGGTTCTGCTTTTCCTCGTTCCACATTTAATCGGTCCATAATCTCTAATGCGGTTTGGTAGCATTGTTCAGACAAATCTAAATCATATTTATTGAGAATTTGTACGGCATGGCCCATCCGAATCCAGCCGCACGCCTCAACAAATGGGGCCATAAGACTGATTCCCTGTTGAATTCCAGCTTGAGCAAGGTCTTTTGCTTTCATTCCTTCACCAATAAAAACTTCTATTAACGATAATAATAAATCGGTTTCCCTGTGAGACTGCGGCAGAGCGGATATGCTTCTGCCCTTTAGTTCTTCTTTCTGGCGGTTAAGGAAATTCTTCGCTTTATCAAAACGGCCAGTTCGTAAATACAATCTCGCTTCGATATTCCCGTCCAAAACGACCAGATTAGTTTCTTTTGCTTTTTGCAGCCACTTTTCCGCGTTTAAGGATTTCCCTGAGTTAAGTAAGTTCTCAGATAGCAAATAATACAATTTAGCTTTTTCCTCATCAGAGCAGTTACTTTTTTCTCTATGTGCAATAGCTTCATATAGAAGTTCCTCTGCTTGATGCGGCTGTATTGTATCCAAATAGATCTTTGCTTTTCCTTCTAAGGCTTTGCTCATTCCTAAATAATCCAAGGCTTTTTGTGCACAGGTAAAGGTCTTGTTATAGCATTCTCCAGCCTCTTGATATTGTGATCGGTGTCGATGAACCTCTGCTTTTAAATACCAAAGCATATAATAAGTGGTGAGCTCCTCTTCAGGAATCATTAATAAGTGGTCAAATAGGCTTTTCAGCTTGCCATTTTCAAGCATCTTCGTTCCATAGTCTTGAAGAATCGAGGCAATCGCTTTAACTTGATTAATTTTTTTATAATGATAGAGTGCTTCCTCCCACAGGGCTCTTCTTTCATAAAAGCGGGCACATCTTTCATGGAGAAGCAAAAAATTGGCTGGATGGTTCTTTTGAAAGTTCTCTTCTAAGAAGCCTTTAAATAAGGCGTGATACCGATAATGCTTCGATCCAATTTTTTGAATAAATAAATTCCTTTCCTTCAATTGTTCAAGCATACTTGTTGCTTGATGCAGACCAATTACCTCGTCACATAATTCTTCATCAATTATTTCGAAAATAGATGTTTGTTCTAAAAACTGCTGAATCATTGGTGTTTGTTTTGCGAAGACTTCCATCACTAAGTACTGAAATAACTCATGGAGTGAATGTGAGGAGTGATCAAAAAGGGTGGATATGTCATTTCTAAGTGGTATTTGCTGTGCAATCATACAGAGAGCAATAACCCAGCCTTCTGTCATTTGATAGATGGTTTGCAGCTGGCTTGGGTCAAGTTCTAAACCATAAAGGTCTGTTAATAACATTTCCATTTCTTCTATTGTAAGAACAAGGTCTTCTTTCGTTATCTCTAATAATTGGCCACAAACCTTCATTTTCGTTAGTTGTTTCCAGCCAGGATGGCTTCTGCTCGAAATAACCAAATGTAAATTGGGCGGCATGTGTTCGAGTAGCTTTTCAACCCAGCTATTGATGGTATAGGAATGTTCAATTTGATGAAAGTCATCCAAAATTAAGGTAATCTCAGCATCTGCCGAAAGGATCTCATTTATAAATAACGAGCATAAATAACTCAATTCTTCTTCGCGGATATAGCGGTCCATTGTTTCTATGTAGCTAGCTGTTTCCTTGCCAAAATCAGGTAAAATCCTTCTGATCGAATGAATGACATATGAAAGAAAAGGCAGAATATCGTCATCCAACGATGAGATTGAGTACCAGCAACCGGATACTTTTTCATCTCGCATAAATAATGCCAGTGCCGTACTTTTTCCAAAACCGGCTCCAGAATGGATAACCGTTAACGGATATTCAGGAATCCTTTTCATTTTACGCGTCAGCTCGGCACGCCTAATAAAGTCCTCTTTGACAGCCGGAATTCGCAGCTTTGTTCGAATAATCGGCAGCTTCAATTATTTGATCCTCCTTTAATATTTTCGCAATATTTACACTATTTTATCATACTAAGAGATAGATGGGTATTAACCAACCTAAAAACGATAAGTTATATTCAACTTTTTACAAACATTTTGGCTGTGTTAAACTTGCCTGTTGATTGGAGCTCCAGGCACTTCGCTTTCCGCGGGCAGTCCGTGAGCCTCCTCGTCGCTTCGCTCCTGCGGGGTCTCCCGTGACTTGCTCTTCCCGCAGGACATTGAATAGGCTTCCTTGAATTTTCACCGCACGAAGGAAATGCGATAGCATTTTCGAGGAGTTCTTCGTGCCTTCCGCTCCAATCAACAGAGATTGTAAAATTAACTTTTACCTTTATCACAGCTTTAATTTGACTACCTAAATAGTTATTAGGTAGTCATCTATTCTTCATATATCATTTTTCTGGTCATTCCACCATCGACGACCAGGTTGATTCCAGTGACAAAGTCATTATCCTCGGAGGTTAGATACAAACATGCACGTGCGATATCAATTGGCTTTCCTACACGTTTTGAAAAATGCTGTTCATGGTCGATTGCAGTTAATTGGGAATCAGCTCCAGTGTGAATCCAACCAGGTGAGATAGCATTTACTGTTACCCTGTCATCACTCAAAGAGGCTGCTAAAGCATGTGTAATTGCAACAATTCCTCCCTTGGTCGCCGCATATCCTTCGGAATTGGGTTCTGACATAAGCGCACGAGTCGAGGCAATGTTCACAATTGAACCGCCCTTTTCATTCTTTCTCATCCATTTCGCACTTTCACGCGAGCATAGAAAGACGCTTCTTAAATTGGTATGGATGATATCGTCCCATTCCTCAACTGTGACTTCATAAAGGGATTTAAATAACCCCTTCCCTGCATTATTGATAAGAATATCAATCCGGCCATAGTTTTCATGTACTGCTTCCATTAAGCGGATGATATTTGCTTCTAGCCTCACATCTGTTTTTATGAATTTTGCTTCACCAAAGTTTTGGTTAATCCAATTTGCCGTATGGTTTCCTGCCTCTTCCGCAACATCAGCGATGACCACTTTGGCTCCATTTTTTGCAAAGGCAGAAGCAATCCCCTGGCCTATCCCATTTGCTCCCCCTGTCACAATTACCACTCTTCCTA
Source organism: Neobacillus sp. FSL H8-0543 (assembly GCF_038592905.1). Classification (GTDB taxonomy): domain Bacteria; phylum Bacillota; class Bacilli; order Bacillales; family Cytobacillaceae; genus Neobacillus. The sequence goes on from NZ_CP151943.1 coordinate 1,263,327, forward strand.
TAAACGCCATAATATTTTCCTCCCCAAAAAAATTACACTCAAAAAGGCTCACAATAATTGTAAGCCTTTTACTAAATTTTATTATATACACTTTTCGAGCTTGTGAACCGAACTTCCTGCGTTATCTATCTTTAGCCATTTTACTTTCATATCAGGTAACACAGTTTGCAAAGAATCGGTCAATTTCTTCCCCATTCCTATTTCAGTAAAACATAAAATTGTTGGTCCAGCACCACTTAATACGACTCCGAATGCCCCATTTGATTTAGCGATTTTTTCAACATCACTATAAAATGAAATAAGCGGTTTTCGATATGGCTGGTGAAAAAGATCTTGTCCCATCATCTTTCCTGCAAGTTCCCAGTTTTGACTAAGCAGTGCCGCAACTAAAACGTTTGCGGTAGCGGAAGCATTTACCGCTTTCGAATATGAAAGTTCCGTCGGAAGTACACCACGTGAATCTTTCGTCAGTAAGGTCTCTTGCGGGATACAGGCCACCATCTCAAACGAAATAGCGTGGAATGAAAGGATATCAACTTCCTTTTCCTGAAAACTGCCAATCACAAGCCCTCCATATAAGGAAGCCCCGACATTGTCAGGATGTCCTTCTATTTCTGTTGCAAGTAGGAGCTTTTCCTTTTTTGTTAGAGCTAAACCCCCAACATAGTCAGCCAGCTCTATTCCAGCAACAATCGCAGAAGCACTTGATCCAAGCCCGCGTGCTAAAGGGATATCACTCTCAACAATAATCTTACAGGGTGTTAGTTCTTTCCCATATTTCGCAGCCGTTTGAATCGCTATTTGACAGATGAAATTTTTCTCATCTGCAGGCAATCCCTTTAATTCAATGGAAGTTGAAGTGCATTCCCAGCTCTCGCTTTTCTCTGCCTCTAGCTTCAAATACAAATCAACGGCAACTCCAATTGAATCAAAGCCTGGTCCGAGGTTAGCAGAACTTGCCGGTACCTTAATAACAAACTTTTCATCACTTAGAGTCATCTATGGACAACTCCCCTTATATGCTCTGTCACTGCTTTTTCATCATTCGGCAATTGCAATACATCTACAAGGCTATTCTGGATTGCCGTATCCGTATCTTTTAAGCCATTCCCTGTTAGAACAGCAACAATCTTTGTACCTTTTTCAATTTTGCCCTTTTGAATCGATTTGTAGATTCCTGCAAGGGAAGCACAAGACCCAGGTTCTGCAAAAATCCCTTCAGCTGCCGCTACCTTCTTATAAGCAGAAATAATTTCATCATCACTGACTTCGTCAAAGATGCCATTTGATTCCTCAACAGCAGATACCGCTAAGTTCCAGCTTGCCGGATTCCCAATCCGAATCGCTGTAGCAATCGTTTCAGGATTTTCAAAAACACGATTATGAACGAGTGCGGCGGCACCTGCTGCTTCAAAGCCAAACATTCTCGGCAGCCCTGTTCCCTTATGTTCTGCATATTCCTTAAAACCTTTCCAATAGGCACTAATGTTTCCAGCATTTCCAACTGGTATTGCCAAAATATCAGGTGCAAATCCTAGTTGATCACAAACCTCAAAAGCCGCCGTCTTTTGTCCCTCCAGCCGGTAGGGATTAACGGAATTAACAAGGGCTATCGGTTCTTCCTCACTAATATTTCGGACCATTTTCAGTGCTTGGTCGAAGTTCCCCTCAATGGAGATAATTTCAGCTCCATACATCATCGCCTGCGCTAATTTCCCCAAAGCAATTTTTCCTTCAGGGATGACAACGATACAACGCAGTCCAGCCCTAGCCGCATATGCCGCTGCCGCAGCGGATGTATTTCCAGTAGAGGCACAAATGATTGTTTTGCTCCCTGCCTCGATTGCCTTTGCTACCGCCATCACCATACCGCGGTCCTTGAAGGATCCCGTAGGATTTGCACCTTCCAGTTTTACATATAGTTCAACACCCCACTCTTTTGAAAGGCGTTCAAGCTTTACTAATGGTGTATTTCCTTCATTTAATGTAAGTGTTGGTGTTTCGTTGGTAACTGGTAAAAATTCTTTATAGGCTTCAATCAATCCTGGCCATCTCATAATGATTTCCTCACCACCTTATAAGCACTTTTTATTTCCTTAACTGCTTGCATATCATTTAATTCTAGTAGAATCGCATCATAATTAGTTAGAGATGCTTTATGGGTTACCACAACAATTTCTGACGTTTCGTGCTTCTTTACTGGAAGCTGAAGTATTTTTTCAAAGCTTACACCATACTTTGCAAATATTGAGGTAATCTCCGAAAATACGCCAACTTCATCTTGGACATGAATGCGCAAAAAGTATTTAGAGTACTTTTCCTCATTATCCTTTAATTGTTTAGGATATTGTGGTGTAACTGCACTCTTGCCGTTTACCCCAAGGCGTAAATTTTTCATGACTCCCACTAAATCTGAAACAACCGCTGTTGCTGTCGGTAAACTCCCTGCGCCCGGACCATAGAACATCGTTTCACCCACCGCTTCACCATAAACATAAACAGCATTGTACTCGTTTTGAACAGATGCCAACGGATGGTTATTGGACAAGAATGTCGGCTGGACACTTACCTCTACTTTTTCACCCTCGCGATGGGCGTAACCAAGGAGTTTCATTGTATATCCCAACTGCTTTCCATAATGCAAATCTTCTTCTGTCACTTTGGAAATCCCTGAAACATTAACATCAGCCAAATCAATATGCATCGAAAATCCTAATGTCGCTAATATGGTCATTTTACGCGCCGCATCTAGTCCTTCAACATCAGAGGTTGGATCAGCTTCAGCAAATCCAAGCTCTTGAGCTTCTTTTAGCACATCTTCATAGGCCAATCCTTCTGTACTCATTTTTGTTAAAATATAATTAGTCGTTCCATTTACAATACCCATCATTTGCGTAATGCGATCTGATGCAAGACCATCTACTAAGCCTCTTAAGATTGGAATTCCCCCAGCAACACTTGCTTCATAGAATAAATCGCAGCCATGTTCCGAAGCAACGGATAACAGCTCGGATCCATGCAAGGCCATCAAGTCTTTATTTGCAGTTACCACATGTTTTCCTTGACGAAGGGCACTTAACAAATATTCCTTTGTTTCCCCTACACCGCCCATTACTTCTATGATTACATCAATTTCATTGTCCAAAAGAATATCATTTGCATCCGATGTTAATAAATGCCTATCCACATCTACAGGCCTAATTTTATGTAAATCCTGGACAAGGATTTTTTTGATTACAACGGGACACCCGACTTGGTGCATTAATTTATCTTGGTGATTTTTTATTATTTTTACAACACCTGAACCAACTGTTCCTAAACCTAGTAGACCAATCGAAATTGCTTTCATGCGTTTCCCTCCCGTACTTTCTTTTATATATACATTTGTCTCTTCCAGAAATACATTTGTCTTTCTATAGTAGACATTATATGATTCTTCCATTATGTTTACAATAGTCTAATTTTTTGAAAACTTCAATGAAATCGCTTTCTAGTGCGGTGTGAAAGGATTAACTTTACAATAATTTTTTTCAAACGACCTTGCTTAAAAAAATTATTTAGTTTATCTCTTTACAAGATTAAAGGTGACGATGTAGAATGTTCAGTATATTCAAAGAAATTAAAAAAACACATCAACTCATTTTGCGCAGGCATTGTAATATAATCAATTGCATATTCAAGTGATGATGAAGACGGTAATAAGAAATGCGCTTCAGAGAGCCGGTGGTTGCTGTGAACCGGTGCACATTCTTAATATACCAAGCCCTTCTGAACTGGCTGCTGAAAGGTATAGTATGCACGCCCGGGTAACCCGTTATAAATTTGAGGCTGCAATTTATGCAGCAAAAGAGGGTGGCACCACGTTAATCCACGTCCCTCATAACAAGACAAATCTGTCTTCGTTATGAGGGACGTTTTTATTTACAAAGCCAAAACATAAAAAAACCTGAGGAGGTTTGGATAAAAAATGTATAAAGTTTTAGTAACAGACGGAATTAGCGAAACAGGGTTAAAGGGTTTATTCGAGCACCCGAATTTCATTGTTGAACGTCAGCCAACACTGCAGCTGGAGGAATTAAAAAATATAATTGGGGATTATGAAGCCTTAATTATTCGCAGCCAAACAAAGGTTACTGAAGAGCTACTTCACTATGCGGACCGTCTTAAAGTAATTGCTAGAGCGGGGGTTGGCGTCGATAACATTGATGTGAATGCAGCAACACGAAAAGGAATCATCGTCATTAATGCTCCTGGTGCAAATACGATTGCAGCTACAGAACATACCTTAGCAATGATGCTTTCGTTAGCGAGAAAGATTCCTCAAGCACACAAAAAAACATCCTCTGGAGAATGGGATAGGAACTCTTTCAAAGGCGTGGAGCTTTATAAAAAAACACTAGGTGTCATTGGTATGGGTAAAATAGGTACAGAAGTGGCGAAACGGGCGAAAAGTTTCGGGATGAATATATTAGGCTATGACCCTTATTTAACAGAAGACAGAGCACAAAAACTTGGTATGACAAAAGCAAGCCTTGATTTGATTGCCCGTGAATCTGATTTCATTACTATTCATACCCCACTTACAAATGACACAAGAAAATTAGTCAATGAAGAGTATTTAAGCAAAACAAAAAAAGGCGTCCGTTTTATTAATGTGGCCCGAGGCGGGATTATCGATGAAAAAGCATTAGTTCGTGCGATACAATCCGGGCATGTTGCAGGGGCGGCACTAGATGTCTTTGAAAAAGAACCTGTCGCAGACCCAGAATTACTCCAAAACCCGAATATTATTGTAACTCCTCATCTTGGGGCGTCAACCGTAGAGGCACAGGAAAAAGTGGCACAGGAAGTAAGTGCTGAAATCATTGATATTCTTGAAACACAATCGATTACGAATGCAGTTAATATGCCGCAAATGTCGGGTGAAACACAGGCAAAAATGCAGCCATATTTACTATTAGGCGAACAGATGGGACAGTTAGTCATTCAATTATTAAAAAAGGCCCCTGCAAAAATTGAAATCAACTATTATGGGGATCTAATTGATGAGGACACTGAATTACTCACACGGACAATGATTAAAGGGATTCTATCCTATCATTTAAGTGACTCCGTTAACCTCATTAATGCTCTTCATCTATTGAAGGAGCAGGGGGTTTCCTATAATGTCCAAAAAAACGCCACGAATAAAGGTTTTTCCAATTATGTAGAATTAATAGTGTCTAAAGGCTCTGAAACAGCAAAAATTGGTGCAACAGTTTTAAATGGCTATGGCGCAAGGATAATGAAAATCAACCAGTATCGGATTGATGTACGACCTGAAAAATATCTCCTATATGTCAAACATCAAGATGTTCCCGGCATGATTGGAAAGGTTGGTTCTCTTCTCGGTGACTTCAATATAAATATTGGTACGATGCAAGTAGGAAGAACTGTCGTCGGTGGAGAGGCAATTATGGTGCTAACCCTTGATAAGAAAATAAATAAAGAAATACATCAAGCATTGACGTTAATTAACGGGTTAGACGAAGCTCAATTACTAGAGCTTTCTAATGTCGACTCCTTCTATCCAGGAAGGCTGGAGCTCGAGAAAATAAAATAAACATCATTAAAAGAGGGATTGCAAAATAAACTGCAATCCCTTGTTTTTTTCTGAAATCCAATAGCTTAAATTTATTTGTTGAGTTAATATTTACGCTAAAGAAAACTATGAACCGTTCATGAGGACCTCTTTTGAGAATATTCTATAGAAGTTGGCTTCATGAACCCTTCATGAGGACCTCTTTTGAAATTTTTCTATTGAAGTTGGCTTCATGAGCCCTTCATGAGGACCTCTTTTGAAATTTTTCTATTGAAGTTGGCTTCATGAACCCTTCTTGAGGTCCTCTTTTGGAATTTTTCTATTGAAGTTGGCTTCATGAGCCCTTCATGAGGACCTCTTTTTGGATTTTTCTATTGAAGTTGGCTTCATGAGCCCTTCATTGGAGATATATCTTCGATTTTCAAGTCATTCTTTTCGAATCTTCGGTTATATCTGGGAAATCCAACTTATTTCTGCGAAGGTTCAAGAATTCCCTTGATATCTAGTACCGAATCAAGTATATAATCGGCTTGTTGTTCTTCAAAGTCTCTTCTCGCATCTTTTCCTGATAAACCGGTTAATACGGCAGCAAACTGACACCCCATTTGTCTTGCCGCCAGCAGATCTGCTAAAGAGTCGCCTACTACTAAAATTTCATCCCCCTGATCTATCGGTAAAATAGTATTTAAACAAGCCTCGACAGAAGTCTGCTTACCGTTAATAGCCATAATGTACGTAAATGGATTTGGTTTTGATAATGATTTCTTTTCTGGATGCTCGTTTTCCGCTTGAAACACCTCATCAGCTGTGATGATACGATTATCATCAAAATGCTTGAGCCAATCCAAATGTCTAAATGGCAGGACCGTTTCAAGCCTTGGTCTTCCAGTTCCTATTCCAATCGTATGGCCTGATTCCACCAAGAATGTAAACAGCTCATCAATTTCCTTCTTAGATGCTAATGTCGTTTCATTTGCTAAGAAGCCCTTCTTTCCAAGCTGAACTGATGGTCTGCCAGTAGAATTAACAACATTTTCATCGCCTACATACCATTCCTGGGATACATGTTCACACACAGACCACAGCGCACCTTTCTCACTGAAGATACTGGTAACTACCCCTAATTTCTCTTTTACCAAGATATTAAGAAAGTCAAAAAGTTCCTCCTTCATGCCAGGGAAACGCTGAAAATCTCTTACGAATAATTGATAATCCACTTTAACTTCATACTGGTTTAATACCTTTCCCATCTCTAGCAGTACATTACGATCGATCGGTGACAGGCACCATTTGTTTATATTTTCAAATTCACTATCTTTTATTTGTGCTAACAGGTGGATTAGCTGATAGCTAAATGTCAGGTAAATCATGTCCCAGTTAGCGTTGAGCCCACGTGACTTTAGAAACTTCAATACTTGATCCTTTTCAAATACGAGCTCTCTTATCGCGGATATTTCTTCTTCATTGTAATCTGTTTTATATGTATCTGGTGATAGTGCTAAGTAATTCTTACTGATTAAAAGCTCCCAAACGGTTAGTGCTGAGGCATCAAAATAATGCTCCTCACTCAAAAGGACTCCGTCAACGTCGAACAATATTGTTTTAATCACTACTCCACCCACTTTTCCCTTTGCTTTTATACACTATCGTAACACAGTAACCAACAAAATATAAAGTGAAAAAATATAGACACAGTTCCTCCAAGACCATGCGAAAGTTGACACCCTTTTGATAGAAATGAAACAGCATTAAAATAGTGAAAGCCGTAATCTTCATAAACGGAGATTACAGCTTTTTTTGTATAAAAGTAAAGAAGCTAGCCATAATAAGGCTAGCTTCAAGAATATAGATATTACCTCGCAAAACGGTGTTTTCCGATAGTTACCGTTGTTTCACGTGAGAAGATCCACTGACTTACTGCCGTTTTCGGATTGTAGAAGAATAGAGACCCGTTGCCTTGTCCTCTAAACGCTAATGCTTCATTAACCGCCTGTTTTGAAGCTGCATCTGCTGGTTGATTGATTTGTCCATTTTGAACAGGTGTAAATGCATAATGTCCATTAGAAATTTGGTTGATAACTGCCTTAATTGAATTAGGAAAATCAGGACTGTCTACTCTGTTTAAGATAACCGTAGCGACAGCGACTTTACCTGCATAAGGTTCCCCTACTGCCTCTGCACGAACCAAACGTGCCATCAAATCCTTATCCGCTGCAGAAATAGTAGCATCAGGGATTACTAGATTTTGTCCAACATAAAGAAGGGAGCTTTTTGCATTGTTTGTTTTCATTAAGTTATGAACGGGAACTCCAAACTTGGTAGCAATTTTATAATACGTTTCACCAGATTGTACTTTATGCGTAGATGCGGCCTCTGTTTGGGTTGTTAGTGTAAATGCTGACATTGATAAAATTAATCCAGTAGCAATGACTAGCTTTTTAAGTTTATTCATCCGATTACCTCCTAGTAATTTGCTTGTCTCTCTACTTAATAATCTATCAGTTGTAACACACTATTTCATTATCCAAAAAAAACCAACAACCAACTAACTAGGATTATCGTTACTATAATAGCTTCTATCCGCCTTCAGGAATATCTATCCAAATAATCGTCTCCCCCTAATTAATTCCCCCACTGGATATTAAAGGATTGATTATTACATTTTTATCAGTATTGATATATTGAATTGGTTAAATAAGCGCCTCCAAAGGAATCCGTCACCAAATTGTCAAGATTTTCCTCGTTAATACACAGGTTTTCTACCTCAAACTTTGGTAATAATATAATAGAAGACATTTGAAGGAGGATCATCAATGGAAAATCAGTTAGCCAGCGTGTTAAACAAACAAATTTCAAATTGGTCTGTATTGTATATGAAGTTACATAACTATCATTGGTATGTGAAGGGTGGACAATTTTTTACCCTGCACGTAAAGTTTGAGGAGTTTTACAATGAAGCTGGATTGCATGTTGATGAATTAGCAGAACGATTGCTTTCAATCGGCGGAAACCCTGTAGCTACTATGAAGGAATGTCTTGAACTTTCATCTATCCAAGAAGCTAACGGTAACGAAACGGCAGATGAAATGGTTCAATCCATTATTAACGATTTCTCTATAATCATCGGCGAACTAAAAGAGGGTATGAGCTTAGCTGGTGAAAAGAATGATGAAACAACAGGTGATATGTTGCTTGCCATTCATTCGGGACTTGAAAAACATGTATGGATGCTGACTGCATTCCTAGGTAAATCCATCTGATTTAATTTTAGATAAAACAAAAAGGGGAAGACATCTTGAAATGTCTTCCCCTTTTTGTTTTATCTAATATAGAATCCCATTGGTAAAATTAGTCCAATGTATGTGACGAAAATACAGGTTAAAGCGATTAATATCCAGTGAATCCCAGTAGCCCTTCCATCTCCGCCTCTTACTAGAATCATCTCAAAGAAAGCAATCATCAGAATACCTAACACCGCTTTTAAAATGTATAGGAAGGTAATATTGAATACACTAAAGAATATAATACCGCCGCTTACGAGAAGTATAATATACATTACCCGAAGAATCATGTGAATAACTTTTGTGTTTTTTCCTGACTTTTGCATGAAAAAGGTGATCAAGAAAAAAATAATCGTTAGTACTATTGCTGTTAAATGTAAGTGTGTCAAAATATATCTCTCCTAAAGTTTATTATAATAATTAGCAAACTCCTCTCATTTGTAGGTTAAATCAAACCAATCATACCTACAATACTTTTCACACTATTTCCAAAAAAAGAAGAGATTATCCGCGGATAGTCTCTTCTTTCTTGTGACTGTATGCTATGAAAAATAAGCTGATTGTAATAATTGTAAATGCAATAAACGCTAACATCGGAATGGTAATAAAACCTAACCAGTTAATGTAATCCTTCGAGCACGGTACACCTGATGTACACATTTCAAACTGTTGCAAATAGGGTATCTTTTGTAAAACGGTATGATAGCCTGAAATGATCAATCCCGTGATTGACAACGGCAAAGCATATTTAGTTATTCCCTTATCATTTTGATAAAAAGCAATACCGAGTATGATTGCTAATGGATACATAAAAATTCGCTGATACCAGCACAAGGTACAGGCAATGTAATGAAGAACCTCACTAAAGTATAAACTTCCTATGGTTGCTATGAGTGCAGCTACCCAAGCAAGAAGGAGGGCTTTATTCATCCGCTTTTTCCTTTGACGCTTCTTCTACCATTTTATTTAAATCATCCATCGTTTCTCCCTCAAACTTCTTACCATTAACAAGCATCGTTGGTGTTCCAGTAACATTTAGCTGTTTAGCATATTCCTCATCCTTTTTCCAAGCATCATCCGCTTCTTTCGTATTGAAGTATGCGACTACCTTATTTACCTCTTCATCACCAGCAATTTCTGCTAATGTTTCAGTGAGAAATTCTTCAGTAAATACATCAATCTTTTCATACTGTAAATCTGCTGGCTGCTTCTGATAAATAAGTTCGTGGAATTCCCAGAAGGTATCATTTCCTAGTTCATGATAGACCGACTCTGCAAATTTTGCTGTACGGTTAGAATCAACATTAATAAATGGATAATGGAAATAATAAAACTTTGCTTTCCCTGTATCAACAAGATCTTTAACAATAGTCGGGACAACATTGTCAGCAAAGTTTTTGCAATTTGGACATTTGTAATCACCAAATTCTACAATTGAAACAGGTGCCGTTTCTTCACCTAAAAAAGGCTGATTATTATAATCAATGATATCTCCAGCCACTTGGTCAGAATTAGAATTACTTCTATCAATAAAGATTAACCCAACTATACCAATGGCTATTAAACCAATCACCCAAAATACAAATTTTGATGAATTTGCTTCTTTTTTTGAACTTTTTTTGCTTTTTGCCATGTCAAAACCCCTTATTTATTGTCATATTAAAGAAATTAATCTAGTACTGTAATACTAGATTAAATTTTACTAAATTTATTTGGTTATGCAAAATATAATGGCTTTTAAATCGCGAAAAATAATGGGAATATCCATTAGATAGATTACACATCAAACTTAAGTAAATAATGTTCTACTAACCACCATTGATTAAAAATACAATCCATAGGTTTTTTTATAAATAATTTATATCATGCCTAATAGCCCTAAGTAATGGATTGGATTCATTACTTAGGGCTTATTTCTAACAAATTCGAGATGATCCCAACTATATTTAGTAATAAAGAATTAAAGAATTGCAAAACTGTTTTGTGACTATATAATGGGGCCTTAAATAAATTTTTAATAAATTTGCCTTGATTATTTTGAAATTGAATAGAGTCATTATTAGATATGTTTATTTCCTATAATACTAAACTTTCTTTGCAGGTATGCCAAAAACAGTGGTATCTGCCTTTACCTGTTTAACGACAACACTACCTGCCCCAATCTTAGCAAAATCCCTTACCTTTACGCTTGGCATAATAACTGCGTGACTACCTAGAAATACCCCTGTACCTAGCTCTGTACAACCAGTTACATCAGAATGAGAATTAACCGTACAACCGTTACCAATTTTTGCGTCATGCCCAATTGTTACACCTAAGTTAAGCAACACGAAGTTTCCTATTTGAATATCACACGTCAATATGGCACGCGGACATACAACACACCCTTTACCCATTTTAACATTTTTTCCAACTAGAGCTGTTGGATGAATTAAGCTAATAAACCTAGCACCACGGTTCTCAAGTTCTTTAGCTACGGCAATCTTAGCCTTCGGGTCTGCAATTGCCATAACTAGAACATGATCGACTTCTGGCTGATACTCTTGTATCGTGCTTAATATGGGGAGATCATAATCATAACCGTCAAGAGCATCTAACCTATCACTAATAAAACCAATAGGCTCCCATTTGTCGTCTGAAAAATCAGGGAGCCAGCTAAATATCATCCTTGCCAGACCTCCAGCCCCTACAATGACCACTTTTTCCATCTTTAATCTCCCTTTACTTTTCAATGGGGTACACAATGAAAATTAAATTTCAACTAACTTGAGTTTATCTTGGATGAGTTTTAACAGTTCTCCAATAACTTTGCATTTCCGAAGTGCTTCATTTGAAACCGAAACCTGAAAATGTTCATCAACCATAACAATGACTGAAATAAGGGCTAAGGAGTCCCAATTCTCATTCTCATCTAATTGATAGTCACTAGTTAATTCCGACTTCTCAATTTCCAATAACTCCGCCAATTCAACTAAAAAATCTTCCATTTTCACTCTAATCATCCTCTCCTAATTTATTTAGTTCGATCTTTTTTGGTACAAGTTGTTCTATCTAGCCAGCAATAATATCTAATTGACTTAATTAGGGGTATGTTTCCTTAAGATAAAAATGTAACAATTTGATTAAAGAACAATTAAATGATCATATTTCACCATGGTTTTTCCTTCTTCATAGTCGCCTTTATTTTGTTCATTAGACTCCCCTTTAAGGTTGTTTATTATATTTTTAACGAAATTTTGCCCCATTTCATGTGCATGTAGATAACCCCCGCCAAATCTCGGATTAATTTCTGATATCATATAGCCATTCTCAGTCTTAAAACAATCAATATCTATTGGTCCAACTGGCTGTAGAGCAAATATTAATTTATCAATAACATGTTTTAACGATGAGTCTTTTACTGAAACGGATTTATCAGTTTCTCCAGCCCTCATCTTTATCTTTCTTTTCATGAATATATTAGTAGTTTTTTTAGTTAATATATCTATATAACAATCAACACCAAACTCTTCACCAGTAATAAAAGGCTGTACAATTAATTTCTGAGTCTCATCATGGAATAAGTTTAGTTCTTTAATGGAATTAACCTTACAGATTCCTATACTCGCACTACCATTATTCGGTTTTACAATTAAAGGGAATTGTATTTTGGAATTTTCTAGATCTCTTAAGACCTTATCAATTTCAATATAGGTTGGAACTGAAGGTATATCATTTTCTTTTAAAAATTCGGTTGTTAAATATTTGTCGTAACATAAATTGACAACTCTTTCATCTGAAACTATGACGCGAATTCCATGCTTTTCAAACTTTTCTTTATGACTAGCTAATAATGTTAATTCAGGGTCTATAAGAGACAAGACACCGTTGATTTTATATTTATTACAAAGGTTTTTAATTCGGTGGAAGTAATCAGGATGGTCAATACGAGGAACGACCTCATATATATCGGCATAGTGCAAGGCAGCTGCTGTTGGGTCACAGTCTATAGCCACAACTTTTCCATTAATTTTTTGAAGTTCCTTTTTAAAGTATTCTACTAATTTCACTCGGCGTCCAACACTACAAATTAGTATATTCATTTATAACTCCTTTGTTAATTACTTAAAAACAATAGATTTCCTCATTAAAAAATTGTCTTATCGTTTCCTTTTTACGCACTACAAAAAATTTATTTTGATCTGCTGCTATAATGCTAGGTCGTTCTTTAATAAATGGAGGATTAAAAACAATCGTGTATGCACCAACATTTTCAAATATTATATAATCATTTTTATGAGGCAGTTCAGCACTGATTTCATGTGCTAAATAATCCTTTTCCATACAGGTATATCCAACTATGTTAAAAAGTTGGTTTGCCTTTACATCCTCATTTTGTCTAATTATCCTCATTGGTAGATTATGTTTATGCATTGTTGGCTTTATATTATGAACACTCCCATCAACTAGCACAAAGTTTTTATCTCTAATTGTTTTGGTTTCTATTACTTTTGCTATAAAAATAAAAGCATTAGCTACCATCGCAATCCCAGGTTCTAATATTAAAGTTGGTTTTTTTTCAAAACTATCGAATTCAGTATTCATGATATGACAAATAGCTTCTGCATAATCATCAAAGGTTGGTACCCTTTTAGCAAAGGATTTTGGTAATTCACCATAAATACCTCCACCGATATCAATGTATTCTATGCTATGTAAACTATTCCCCTTTGCGATGTCACATATTTTTTGAGTAATTTTCCTAAATGACTCAACGTCTCTATTCCTTGTAGAAAAATGACCATGTAATCCTATTACTTTAATATTCTTTAAATCCCTTAACTTATTTAAGGAATACTGTAAATTCCCATTCTCTACACAAATACCGAACCTACTTACCTCATAACCTTCTTGAAGCTGACTAACCCCATTTTGAGAAATATCAAAATTAAGTCTAATCCCAATTTTTATTTGTTTATTTTGATTGTTTAAGGCATATTCTTTTACAAAATCTATCTCATAAATAGAATCAATATTAATGATACTTTCATTTTCTAGAGCAATATTTATATCATCTTGACTTTTTAAAGGACCATTAAATATTATTCTTTTTGGGTCTTCACCTATTTTGATTGCTAAATCGTACTCTAATCTTGAAACTACCTCAGAATATGCTCCTAGCTTAGACAACTCTTTACATAAAAATGGAAGATAGTTTGTTTTATATGAATATCCGATAATAAAGTTTTCGTATCTACTTTTAAATGCAACCTCGATTTTTTTGTAATTCTCTCTCAATTTATCTACGTTTAATACATAAAATGATGGACCAAACTCATTCTCTAATTTACTAATTGTTTTATAGTCAAACATTTTATTATCAGCATTAGTTAATGTTCTCATTGGACCATTCCCTCCACTATTCATATCTAATAAGGAATCCTGATTCGATAAAGTGCCTAGAAAAAATCAACTAATTTATAATAATTAAATCTTCATCCCTTTTGGCTAAACTACTTCTTCCGAATTTTACTTTATTTGCAAAGTAATCTACTACAATGTTATCTATGTTTTGGTCAAATTTCCTTGCGAAATAATGATCCGTTTCCTCAATAGATTTTATATCTTCCCTTGTTAAGTCCTGAGGGGAATTTCGCTCACTTAGAGTTTCACCCCATTTTAAAAACATTAAGTTATTATGAACTACATCCGTTTTATAGTGTGAATTCATAATCAATGTATGAAAAAAGCTTTCATCTGGTACTAAAGTATTTTCGAAAAATTTATAATACCATTCATTTTTTTCTAAAAACTCTATAATGTACTTTGCAACCTCAAATGGTATAGAAAACCACTGTGAACCTTTATAGAACGAATAATCTTTAGGCCATTTGTTTTTGTTAGGAGAAATATTTATTCCCTTACTATAAAATCTGAGAAGTATTCTTCTATAAACCCTTATCGGGTGAACTGCAGTATACCTTCTCCGTGTTACTTTTGGCCAATTAATCTTCATAAACCCTAAGGTTTCCTCACTCATTTTTCTAAAATTCATAAACACTTTATCTTTGTTAATCAATAAAAAATCCTTAAAACCATCTTTAACCAGCAAATCTTGACCGCTTCTTAAACAAACAAAATCATAATTGTTATTAGAAGCTAATACTTCTTTCAACAACAGAATAGTGGTATCTACCTGACTTATGTCACCCCATTCACAGACGATACTTTGTTGTAAAACTTTAACATTAGGGCTTTTTACTATTTTTTCAATATAATTTCCATAATTTCTTTTATCAATATGAATAAATACATCTGCTTGACCGTCAGAAATAAGTTGATTTATAAACTTATTCACTTGATCCGGATTTTTATGGATTTGTAAAATAAAAGCGGTACGCGGAGTAGAATTCATTTTCTTATCCCCTTTTTAAAAATAGCTGTTATTTCATTTAATGGACGAAATAACACTAAAAATCGAATGCCGCGGTAACCAATCTAGACTAATATTAGGATTATTCTAAAGAACACTTTAATTAATTTTAGTTCTCTATAACGAACAAGTCAATATCTTTCTTTACTATTAACGATTAGATACTTCTATAAATGGCTAGCATCCATTTGTCTTCTTAATATATTACTAAACATTCCTTGTTTTTCTTGAGCTAGTTGATTAAATTCACCCTTTTGAATAACTTTCCCTTGGTCAAGTACAATTACTTGGTCGGCATTACGAATTGTTGATAACCGATGAGCAATAACAATGATTGTCATTTTCCCTTTTAACCTGTCTAATGCCTCTTGTATCTTTGATTCATTTTCTGTGTCTAATGCGCTAGTTGCTTCGTCTAATACTAGTATCGATGGATTCCGTAATATTGCTCGTGCAAGAACCACCCGCTGGCGTTCTCCGCCTGACAATTTTATGCCCCTATCACCAATCAGTGTGTCAAGTCCTTGGGGAAGTTTTCTCACAAATTCTGCTGCCGAAGAGAAATCAAGTGCTTCCCACAGTTGATCATCACTTGCATTTTCACAAATTAATAATAGATTCTCTCTGATACTTGTATTAAAAAGGAAAGGGTCTTGTGGGACATAACTAATGGAACGTCTTAAAGATAAAAGGTTTTTTCCCGTCAGAGCAATATCGTCTAATAATACTTCTCCTTTTTCTGGATTGTTTAGCCCCATTATCAAGTCGATTAATGTGCTTTTTCCTGCACCAGACCTCCCCACAACAGCTGTCATTTGATTAGTAGGAATGATCAGATTAACATCCTGTAAAGCAAAAGTCTGTTTATTTTGGTTATAGCGAAAATATACATGTCTACATTCGATACCTTTTTTAATATGAATGGGTTCTACATTTTGGTTAACTTCCATTTCAAATTCTTTGGCGCCCTTACATTCATTTTGCAAGGCAATAACAGCTTTAAAGGCTGGAAGTGTTGTAGCAATTTGTTCCATTGAAGATTGAATACCTGAAACTCTTGGCCACAATCTAGAAAAAATGATAATGATCAACATTAATTGACCAGACTGTGCATTATATTTGTTTACAGCAATAAAAATAAAGGCAGCAATTAATATTGCTGATGCGATTTTATAATAGAATTGTGATTTTGTTCTCATCATTGTATATTCAACTTGTTCATCCTGCATTCGTTTAGTCACAGACTGGTACCAAACCATTCTAGACTCCTCTAATGTATTGCTTTTTATATCTTTTATCCCATTTATCTGATCAGTAATTCCTGCGAGGTAACTTTTTCCTAATTCAAAATTTCTGTTTCCCAATACTAGCGATCTTCTAAGGAATTTACGATTAAAAAAGATTAGTACTAACCCACAGAGTAATACAAAGATTGTTATATTAGGTGAAAGGAGGAAGGCAAGAGTAATTTGTATGCATGTAAAAATAAGAGAAGTAATAAATTGTAAAAAGGAGTGTGTCCCTGCGCTAGCACGAGCAATTTCTGATGTTAATAAATTTATTAAATCTGACTTTCTATTTTTTATAAAGAAATCCCAATTTGAATAAAGTAACAAACCGTAAGTTTCTAGTCTCATATATCGGAAAAAACCATGCTGAATAATTGCATTTCGAATGGTTATTTGGCGTTGTAAAAGATTTTGACAAATAACGATAAAGACATAGATACTTAAGATTATTGGCAAACCCACTGCGCTGGGAAAGTCCTGCAGAAATCCAAATATTTCAAAAATAAGCGTTTGACCTGTATCAACTTTCACAATACCACTCATACTTATCATAGGTATTAATAATAAAATTCCGATTCCTTCTAGCAAACTAATGAATACCATCGCAAGAAGATTGATATACATTTTTTTCCCTGCATACAAATGTATTTGCTTTAAAAAATAAAAGACGTGTTTCACTTTTTATCCTCCTGAGGTAAATCAACCTTCTTAGCAAACCTTCCAACTACTGTGAATTTTTCTATTCCTTCAGAGCCTGAAACGTAAAATAGACCACTACGCAGCCAAGCATGAGCAACCATTTTTCCTGCTTCATCTCTTGCAGTTCCTAGATAAAGAGTACTTTCAATCTTTCGCCTTTCTAACATTTTCATGCCAGCAATCGCTTTTACAAGGCATTGACTTTCCCAAAAGGTGTAAAGACTCATGATATGAATAGAACTGGAAATAACCTTTAAAACTTCACTGTTACTTTTATCTACATAATAAGGGGTTTCATCCATGTGGGTACCTAAAACGGGAGCAATCTTACTAAAAGGAAATAACTTCAATATTCGGGCCCACCCCAGAAAGATAAAGGCCTCTATCATTATTTTTTTTGTTGGCAAATTCAAAAATAGAAATCTCCTAATCTTGCGTAAAATCAGTATCATTATCTTTCCCCTTATCGTTTTTCGATTAATCCTTCATTAAAAAGATGTTCCAAAAATAGTATCACTTGCTGCTGACATAAAGATTCTTCAACTTGATAATTAGAGGTTAATAAATCAACTATTTTTGTTATGATAATTGGCGACTTAATTAATTCCCATATTTCTCCTCCTATTTCACCCAAATTATAATATTTACCATTAACAACACTTAACATTACCTTTTCCCCACCCATATCGCTTACAATATTTCCTCCTCCCTGAACAACAGTATTTTCTAACAAAATCCTTGAATTGGTAACCATCCTTATTCCCCCTCATTTAATTTAGACAAAATTAATGTAGTTAAATCATTTGCAGTGAATTGCGAAATAGGACGCTGTATTTGATTAAACTTAATTTTGCTTACTAAATTAGCTGTAAATGAAAAATGCCATTCTAATAGTCCAGAGGGTGCTAGTAGAAAATTTCGATACGTATGATGAAAAAGAGTATTCAAACGTTCAAGACTTTTTATAGGCTGAATTTCTATCCTCTTATTTTCTGTTTTTACTAGCTCAAACACCCCAGAAAGTGGTAATTGTTTGCTAACAAATTGAGAATGAACGGGTACCGCAAACTTAGTCACTCGATCTACAATGGGACGTAAATGATCTGATTCTAATCCGAATGCTTGCAAACTTTCCTGCCAGAGTTTTTGTTGTGGATATGCAGGTGTCACAATTGGTATGTTCGCTTCAGTAAAAGAAACAGGTATTATATCATCACTAATGAGTTGATGTCCTCTATTTAAAAAAGCTGAAGCAAGAGTTGATTTTCCAGCACCTGAATCGCCAATTATCGCATATGCTTTTCCATTAATTTCTATCGCACTACCATGTAACGGCAGAACTTTTCTTTGCATTAAAAGAGCTCCCATACAAGTTCCGAGTAAATATAGACGAACTTGATCCTCGTTTGAGCCCTCCATAGAAGAAACAATAACCCTATTACCATCTTGAATGGAGTAGATAGCCAGATTAGGAATATGAAACAGGATTAAGTTCTCATTTATAACAAAATACCTGTTAGGTTCCGCTAATTTAGCCCATATCTCTGACAAATCTGCTTTCTCGAAAACAATATCTACTTGGGATTCCCTACTACTAATTTTAGGTAATTCTGGTAGTAGGATATCACTTAAAATTTGAAACCCAAATCCTTTGTATACTACTTTTTGAACAGTTTGCAGCATATTCCCTCCAATTAATAAAGAATATTATGCCCTTATCCTTTTTAACGAAAGGATAAGGGCATAAAAACATATAGTGAGTACTTCAGCTTAGCTATCAAGACAACTGGCATTCGATCTTCCATCATGTGTTTCTTCTTTTCCATCTGACACATCAAAACAATCAGCATTGGCATTTCCTGGGCCATTCATAGTCATGCTTATGTCCAGTACCTCTAACACTGGTTTTTTCCATTCTTTATTCAAAACTTCACCTCCTTTTTAAAGGTTTTTAATAAAGCGATACACTATTAGACAACGTGTTAAAATTTTAAATTCATCTAAAAAAACGTATTCTGGGCGGGGTTCCCCCTCTATTTTCGATATTGCCTTATTTATTACTTCAGTGTTAAGTAATTCGGAAACTATCGGGTCTCTGCTAATTTCTTTTAGTTCTTTAATAAATACGGTCCAGCTTGAAGACATACGATGAATCACATCAGCACCTTGAATACCACGAGTTCTTTGATTTTGTCTAACTTTATCTGGGAGAAGGTTTTCAGTTGCCCTTCGAATAAACGACCGTTCCATTCCGCCTTGGACATATTGTTCTTCTGGTAAAGCCAAACAAAACCGTATGACACGTAAGTCGTTTGTTGGATCACGATCCCACAATCCATAGCGTAATGATAACTTTGTTATTGCAGTCCCACTCTTATTCCAAAAGTATGGCTGTTCATAATGTTTTTTTCTATAGTTATTAAGATTACCCGTTGCAATATTCCCTCCACTTATGTCCATCCCATAATCTTGGAGCTTTTGAAAAACCTTTGTCTTGTGAGCAAATAATGGGTTTATTAACATAGGAAACTGATAGTTATCCACTTTTTGCTTTTCAAACATCCCATGAATATTGGGAAATGCCTTTCTCACAACTAAAGGAATCATGACCGACTTTCCAGTCCTATAGTGCCTGCAATAATCATCCAATTCCTTATATAGTCGTATCCATCTTAACTTTTTTAAAAGTGTACAGTAATAATTGATGGTTAAACTCCATGAACCCCATGAAATGGAATGATTGCCTCTTGCCCCATTTAACAGTACTTTTACTCCCTGCTGATTTGCCTCTTCAAAGATTCCTTTTAGCCAAAAAGTATTTTCAAAAAATTTATAGGGCATTTCCATTAGTTCAAGGAAGTCATTTACTTCAGATAAGGAATTCTTGCCTCCGAAGTTAAGATAGTGATCTTTTATATTTATATTTCCTACATGATTTACAGTCTCTTTAATATATGGGCGCTCATCTGCAATATAATAATTTGGTGTCCAATCGATAAAATTATCTTCTGGTACATAGCTATATGTATGTAATTTTTTATTTCGCTTACTAAGTTCTTTTGCAGCAAAACTAACAACTGTGCCTGAATCCAACCCTCCGCTCAAATGAGAACCTACATTACCATACGTTCGTATTCTTGCTGTCACAGCTGTATTGAAAACTTCATGAAATGCCTCTACATATTCTAAATTTGAATTGAATTTTAACTTTCCATCAGTAACCACACTTCCATATTTCGAAACTGATACCCTTCCATTTGCAACTGAAATTGAATGACAAGGAGGAAGCTGGTGAATATTCTTATACACAGTTAAAGACATATCCACAGCCTCTACCATTGTTGGAATAGCCAGGAACTCTGCTATCCATTGTTCATTTAGTTTTTTTTCAACAAATGGTAATTTATGTAGTGGGTCTATTGTTGTGCAAAAAGCTAATTTATCCTTATTTCTGTAGTAATAAAGGGTCCTTGAACCTGAGAAGTCTCTCGAACCAAATAGCCTGCGATTACGTACATCCCAAATCATAAAGGCAAAATCTCCGATTAAGTATTTGGGAGCATCTTCACCCCACTTACAGTAAGCAAGTAAAATCAACTTACTATCCGGCATGTTTTTTCTTTGTCCGTTACTAACCTGTAATCTTCCAAAAAGTTCATCCCTATTATCTATTATTGCATCTGCCGTAATAACTAATTGTTTTTCAGAATCAAAGTAAGGTAAGTGCTCTCCAATTGACTCTGGAGTGATCCATTGCCCATGACATCCCATAAAGATATTTTCTCGACTCCATGTTTGAATAGAATCAGAAGGATAATGCTGTAAGGCATCCATTAATATTTTTCCATGCTCAACTTTTACAGGATGTTCATTAAAATGTAAAATACCAGTTATTGCACTCATTATGACCTCCCGTAAATGTCAAGTTAGTTTAGCTTGAAGGTTAAAATTTTCGTTCTTTATTAAGAACAGATATTTATATAAAAGTTACCACTATTTCTTTTGACTGTCAAATACTTAATTTAGAAGATTATTTCTTTTCTCTTAATGTTAACAAGTTAATTTCAGGGGTGTTAAACAACCTAAATTTTAGAAGCGATATTGCATCACTACTACCTAATCCTGTACTCACGTATTGTTTGATTTCCTTGTATTCCCATAACCCTTTGACCCTATCCTGGGGTGGGAACAGCCCATCCCTGGCATACCATCCTTCTGGTATAAAAAGTGCACCTATAAATGGGATCCGAATTTGGCCTCCATGGTAATGACCAGCTAAGATTAAATCGTAATCTTTAACTATATTATTTGAATTTGACATTAAGTAGTTCAACCTTGCATCAACAACAGGATAGTGAGTTAATCCAATTAAAACATTTAATTCATTCTTTTGTTCAATTGCAGATAGCTCTTGAAATAATCGTATCTGATGATTTGAATATTCATTAGAGGCATCCTCTGCTTTTAGGTCCTGTTCAATTGACGCTAATGACTTATCTCCAGTTTGAATAGAAAAATCAACATCAACGAAATGTACCTTTGATAAACCTTTTTGGATCGTATTAACAGATTCAAGTAACAACACGCCACTTTGCTCCATTCCAGAAATAAAGTCTGTATCCTTATACAGCTTTTTATTATTTAAACTATATTCATCAGGATCAGTATTACCAGGAACAAACAAAGCCTTTTCTTTGTTATCGATTCCCTCCAACAAAGTATAAAATGGTTTATAATTAGTACTTTTGTTACTTTTTAACATATCACCAGTAAACACAATTACATCATATGAGATTGAATTTATCTTCTCAATCAGTCTATCTTGATTTTTGCCAAACTCCTTTTCATGTAAATCTGTAACTTGAAGAATGGTAAATCCATCTATTTCGTCCGGCAAGTTTTCGATTTCAATTTCTTGCTCAACGATGATGATTCGGTTATTGTCGATTATTGTATATACTATTAAAAATAGGGAAAAGATAATTAGCAGTTTTCCTATTATTTTTCTCATGTTTCCCTCTCCATAAAAAAATCCACAAACTAAGAATTCGATAAATTTTATTCAATCGGTCATTAGAATACGACTAAAAAAACACCTCTAAATCCAACGATTTGGAGGTGCTATTAATTTTAACATTCATGAAATATAGCTATTGGATCCTAAAGCTGGTCTTTTATTCTAACTATCAGTACCCCAAGTTAAGTCTTTCCAACGGGTATTCTCTGGAAATGAAGCGTCAGTAAAATCACCCTGTTCAGTACTAGCCATCGTCATATTAACATCAAGAACTTCTAAAACTGGGTTTTGCCATTCCTTCTTCACATTCTCACCTCCTTTCAAATAAACTTTTTGATAAATCGAGAAACAATTAAACTTCGCATTAACAGCCTATAATCATTGTCAGTTGCATATTCTGGTTGCGGTCCATCCTTAGCCTTTACTAAAGCATTCTTTATTGATTGACCATCTAAATATTCTAATACTCTATCATCCTTACTAAGCTGCTGTACCTCTTCTATAAATAAATCCCAATATGGAATCATTCTATGAACCCAATCTGCGCCTTGAACACCCTTAATTCGTTGGTTTAACCTAACGTCGTCAGGTAAAAATCTTACTGTAGACCTACGAATAAGAGACCTATCTAATCCATTTTGAACATACTGTTCTTCTGGAACAGATAAACAAAAGCGAATAACACGTAAATCATTGGTCGGGTCGCGTTTCCATAACGAATAACGTAAAGATAATTTCGTAGCAAGCGTATTTGTTGCATTCCAATGAAATAGATCCTCAAAATGGCTTTTCCTTTGTTTATATATATTTGTTGTAACAAACCAACCTGTTTGACCTATTCCATGTTCTCTAAGTTTATTATAAATATTTGTTCTCTTTGCAAAGTCTTGACTAATTAATGCTGGAAATGAATATTGTGAGCTTGATGGAAAAACTTGACCAAGGAATGGAAATGCAATTCTTGCTATTCCTGGAATCCTGCGTAATCTTGGTCCACCCACATTTCGACTATATTGATGTAATTCCTTGAAAAGCTGGATCCATTTCAATTTCTTTAACAGGATTGCGTAATAGTCTAATGCTGAGCCCCATGATATGCTCAAGTTTCCTCTTCCACCATTCAACAAGACTCCAACCCCTTCTGATTGGGCTTTCTCAAACATTCCCTTTAACCAGAAAGAATTTTCGAAAAATTTATACGGCATCTCCATAATTTCTAGAAAATTATTAATCTCTGAAAAAGAATTACTTCCCTCAAAATCTAAATAGTGGTCTTTAATTCCACCAATATGTTGAACTGTTGAATGTATAAAGGGTCTTTCATCGGGCATTAAGTATTTAGGAGTATAATCTTTAAAATCACTTGGAGGAATATAACTAAATGTATGTAATAGTTTATTTTGGGTACTTAGTTGTTTTGCAGCAAAGCTTACGACTGCCCCTGAATCTAATCCACCACTTAGATGAGATGCAACATATCGATTTGTTCGCAAACGGGATTTTATTGCATTATTGAAAACCTCTTGAAATGCTTCAACATATTCATCATTCGATTTAAATTTCAACTGTTCTTCCGAAGTTAAAGTACAATACCTTTTAACTATAACTTTTTCTCTATCGACTGAAATAATATGAGAAGGAGGTAATTGTGCAATATTTTTATACGGTGTAATTGAAACATCTACAGCATCTATAACTGAAGAAATGGCTAAAAAGTCTGCGAGCCATTCTTCATTTAGTTGTTTTTGAATATAAGGTAATGTTAATAATGGCTCTATAGTTGTACAAAATGCAAAACGTTGTCCTTGGTGGTTATAATAAAGGGTTCTTCCCCCGGAAAAATCTCTTGCACCAAAAAGACGCTGTATCTTTTCATCCCAAATCATAAAAGCAAAATCACCGATTAAATACTTAGGAGCATCCTCACCCCATTTTTGATATGCATTTAATATTAGCTCACTATCAGTAATAACATTTTGATCTGCCTGTTTGATTTGTAATCTCTCAAATAATTCAGAACGATTATCAATAATGGCATCGGCTGTAATAGCTAACTGTCTATTAGAATCGTAGTAAGGCAACAGTTCACCAATTGATTCTGGTGTAATCCATTGCGAAAGGCACCCCAAAAAAACATTCTCATCCTGCCAAGTTAGGGTCGCATCTGCGGGAAAACACTCTAATGCCTTCATTAACTTATTGTAGTGGAGATTATCTACAGGCTGATTATTAAAATGAATTAAACCAGTTATTGCACTCATATTTACTCCCTTTTAACTTTTACTAGTCTTTATTGTTTTGAACAGAGTTCAATATAGAATCAGGTACAGTGATGAAATTTCGTGCGTTGTTCGTTAGTACATTCTCTTTTATTTGAACATTAGTAGGTGGTGCCGAATTTAGATCCAGTTCAATGGCTGCCCCTGTTATATACCCATCGCCTGTACCAGTTGTATTAGTAATCGTATTTCCTAAAATTATCAACCCATTCAAAGAGTCGCTCACTTGTTGGATTATTCCACTTTTACCACCTGATATCATATTACTGATGATTTCAATGTTAGACATTGGGCGTTCCGGATGTACGTTAATATAAGCCCCTGATGAGTTCGTCACTACATTGTTATTCATTTTGACATCATGCACTGGACCTTCTACATAAAAAGCATATTCATTTAAATCTTTAAATGTATTTTCACTTACCGTTACACCAGTTATAAACGTTTCCCCATAGTGGTCATAGTCCAGAACCACACCGTTATGATATTTTATGAAGGAATTATTCGATACTAATGTATTCTTTATGTCATCTGACGCAAATAAATTAACGCCTGACGATCTTCCAGAACCTGTAAACATATTATTATTGATAGTGGTATCCTCCGCACCTGCATGGATATTTACGCCATCATTGGAAGAATTGATGGTGTTTCCATAAATATTTGTTCTTGTTGAAACAAGTTTTCCGTCCCAACCCCCTTCAATACGAACACTACCGTTAATCTCATTGTTATAGATGTTTACATCTTCATTTTTTCTCCAGACATGTATCTCCGAAACATTGAGAGTATTGTCATATACTTTTGCTCCCGATGTATCCATAATTAGAAACGAGCCTGAAGGACAATTCACAGTATTTTCATAAAACTCAAGACCTTGATAATAATATCCTGTAGCACCTTCTGCTGACATCCCCGAGTCTGCACCTGCTAAAAGAACACAATACCCGACTGAATTCGAAGTAATAATATTTCCAGTTATTTTCGCATCATTATACTGCATCCACTCCCATGGCTCAAAGTGAATGCCAGGTCGCTTGGTTTCTGACATAATCGTGTTGTTGAAGATTTGTAGATGGTTCACCTGTTCGATCACAATTTGAGAGCGTTGATTTTCTTTAAGTATATTGTTAGAAATAATGACATTATCACTTGCTTCTGCTGATCCAGAAATCGAAATACCATCAGCAACAGCATTTTTCAACCTATTGTTGTCGATTAAAATATTATCGCTGTCCCAAGCAAAAATACAATGCATATGTTCAATTCCGTTTGGGTGATTTTGATAATTCCCATCACAAGTTATGTTCTGAACTTTTGTATTATCATTCATGTTGATTAATCGATGATAATCGTCTGATACGTTATCTGATAGTTTTAACGTTACTGTATCACGATTTTCTCCGACTAAATTGACCTTAGGTTTCAGAAAAATAGGATGTAGAATATATGTTCCCTCAGGCACTATGACATCTCCCCCTCCTTGTGAGCCAAGATCATCTATTGCATCTTGAAAAGGAATTGTATCATCGGCCACACCGTCCCCAACAGCCCCATAATCTTTGACGTTTACTTTAACATTTTCCTTGCTGGCCACTGAGATAGCGATATTTTTGGTCAATCCATCGTAACTAACTGTAATACTTACAAAACCAGTATCAACAGCAGTAATAAGTCCTGTTGCGTCCACGATAGCAACATTCGCATCGGATGTTGAATACTGGCTATGTTCAGTTACATTTACATTTGAGCCGTCCGAATTGTTCTTTGTGACAAAAACACGACGGCTTTCCTCTATACTTAAGGAGATACTTGTTTCACTTACAATTAAAGGTGTAATATAATTTTCTAAACCTTTCTCTTTTTTCATTAGACTGTTCAATCTATCCTTAATTTGTTCATTATCGACTTGACTTTCACCTAAAAAAAACATTAAACTTGCTGTAAACAAAACAATAATTATAAGTAACAATCCATTCTTTCTCCGTTTCCGTTCAATCATCCCCGCCATATTCGCCCTCCTTAAAAGGCCTTTAAAATTACAGTCTATATCCTCTTAATTTAATGAAGGTTTCCTGATTTTCCTCAAAACCAAAAAAATAGGTCTTAAAGGAAAATATAAAAAATATAAGTATTTTGGTAATTTTAATGTCTTTATATCTGTTATTGAAGGGTAAAATATACTTAGTAGATACCAAAGTTTATTTTGTTTAGACTTCAATGAAAAAATATAACGATTATGATATTCCGTTACATCATCTGGAAGTGGCTCTGTATGTAAATTCACCATTTTCTCCAAATAAAATATGGTGCTTTGAGCTAACAGATTTGTACCATTTACTCTTGTAAAAGGTATACATTCCTTATGTAAAGGAGTTTTTAATAATTTTGAAGATAAAATGAGTGCCTGCCCTCCTAAATGAAGGGTTTGATAGTCTAAAAATAACTTATTAGCCTTATTCCAATCCATTCTTTGTCCCACAATTTCATGAATATCAATTAACCAACGGAGTCTAGACCAACCATGACGTGCTCCATGAGTAACAAGAAAGAAAAATAAATCCTCTCTTCCTAAATAATAGACAGGATGGTTAGTAAGAGAACTATTTCTTTTCCTTCTCCAAAGTTCATTAAAAGTAGGCTCTTTTCCAGGACCAGGGTTTAACCTCCAATGAATTTCAAGCTTCACCTGCTTATATTGATGGTAGAATGATATGTGATGATGTCTCCATTTCCAATCATTTAAATTCATATCAATCTGAAAATTATCTTCTTTCTCAAAACCAAGCTTTAAAAGTAGATTATGAGCTTTTTGTAAATCATCAATTGGAACAAGAATATCTATGTCTCTACATGTACGTTTGGATATGTCCCCATATAAATCTGCTGCAAGTACTGGCCCCTTTAATACAAGAAGGCGTAGTTCATTCTCTGTGAAGATTCTACTTACCTCTTCCATTACTGCTGTAAGATGAAGCATTTGAAAAGTGTTCTTTCTATAAGCGTTGGATATATTTTGTACCACAAAATGCGGAATCTTACTTTCATTGAATAACTTTAACTTAGAATATAAAACTGGATAAAGTCGATGATGCCCTACTAAGTCAAGGAAGAGCTTCCAGTCCATACCTGGGATTCTCTTTTTCAGCTGTAAATTTAAGCTCCCGTCATCATCATTATCAGTCTTTAATATTTCAAGTAAAAATATTAGTTCTTTAGGTATCCGTTCTAAATTGAGACTAAAAATATTACTCATTTTACTCTCCTTCGATTGCTAAATGTTTGTGAATTCTCCAACCCCTGTGGCCGTTTCCATCAAGTAGGAACCACTTTACCCAATCAACCATTTCTCCTCATCTTTTTAAACCTGTCATTATGCATCCAGTTTTCAACTATTTCTAGCTTTTGTGGAATTTTAAAGCCTGGTAATTTATCTCTGCAAAATTGGATTAAACGTATTCGAAAATCTTTTAAACTTTCTGAAGTGGATAATTTAATAGAGGCTTTTACAATTTGACCTGTAATAGGGCTTGGTACACCACTGACTGTAACCTCCTGTACGCCCTCCATTAGCTGAATGATACTTTCCACCTCAGCTGGAAAAACCTTTTCTCCACCGACATTAATTATTTCCGATGACCGACCAAGGATTTTGATATATTCCCCGTTCACCTCAACTTGATCTTGAGTCATAAACCAGCCATCTTCCGTATAAGGGGATGGTGCATTTAAGTAACCTAACATAGCGGATGCTGCTTTTATTTCTAACATTCCATTTCTTATTCGAGTCTGAAACTCCTCACCACCAACTTTTACCCATAGAGAATCTGATGATTTTGATTTTGAGCGCAGTATTCCAACCTCTGATAGCCCGTAAGTCTGTAATAAACGAACAGCAGGAAACAGAGAATGGAACCTCCTTAAAGTAGTTTCAAGCATTACTTCCGTACCATATGTAACTAACTCGAGACTTCCAAAGTTATGGTTCTTATAAGCCTCGCTGAGCATGATGAGATTAATGAATGTCGGTGATGTAGGAAGAGTCTGGACTTGATACTTTTCGATAGCAGAACAAACAGACTCTGGCGAGCGGTCCTGAACTGCTACAAGACAGCCACCATTAGAGAACGTATAAAACATTGTGTTAAGCCCGCCAATATGATCAAAGAGTAAAAATGCTATTGTGCATTTTGCATGCCTTTTTGTTTTGAACTTCTCTAATAATGGTATGAAATCATGTACGGCAGCTTTACTTTTGCCCGTTGATCCTGAAGAAAAAAGTATAACTCCAGGATGACCTTTACTACGGAGAGCGGCATGAATATCATGTGTCGCTATTCTATTTTGTTTAATGAATGAAACTCTGTCATCCTTACTTAAAGAAATAATATACTCGGCTTCAGCAATATTACAGAACTCTTGTTTCTTTTCATTTACAGCTCTACTCAACAAAGCAATGATGCATTTCCTTTCAATCAATGCCAGTAAAAGAGCGATTGATGAAGGAGAAAAATCCGCATCTAACGCAACAACACTTCCCACAGGAATCCGATCAATTTCTAAATTAGCCCTACTATTTTCAACTAGCTCAAGCATTCTACCGTAGGAATAAGCTTCATTATGCCAAATTAGCGCTCTCTTATCGTCATAAATTTTAAATCGCTCAAGTAAAAAGTCAATAAACATTATACCCCTCCTAGAAATAGTGTTTGCCCAGTGATAAAGTCACTTTTCTTCTGCAGGAAGAAATCCACGACATTCGCTATATCTTCTACAGTTCCGTACCTCTTTATCGCTTGCCTATTAATTAGGGATTCCAATTTTTCCCCTGGAACTGAACGAATTAGGTCTGTTTTTACTGGAGTAGGGCCGATTGAATTTACTGTTATTCCATAAGTGGATAGCTCTCTTGCAATGACTTCAGTAAATGAAATAATTGCGGCTTTGGATGCTGCATAGATTGATTCTCCTTCTAACTTAAGAGGGGGCGCTACCGATGTGAAATTAACAATTCTTCCATAGCTATTTTTTTGCATAAGCTTTGCTGCTTCTCTACAAAAAAGGAAAGTACCAATTACATTAGTATTAATAATTTTATTTACTGTAGAGATGGGAGTTAGTAAAAAGTGATTCATTGAGGCTACACCAGCATTGTTGATAAGATTATCTAATCTTCCATATTTTTTTTTAATAAAAGAAAATAGAGCCTTTACCCCAACCTCATCTGAGACATCTACTTGATAGTGCTCATAACCTTCAAGGCTCCAGTCTGATTCATTTCTACTACAGCCAATAACAAGATGTCCCTGACCTACATAATGCTGGGCTAAAAACTTTCCGATTCCTTTTCGAGTTCCTGTAATTAAGGTTATCGGTCTGTCCACAGTGACATCTCCTCTTCCATTACTCTATAAATATAGTCAACTAGTAAACCGACCTTTAAGAACGGGCTTGTTTTTTGAGACATGGCCTTCTCATCTGCCAAAATTAAAGATACTTCTAACTCATCTTCAATAGCCTGTTCAATCATGACAATTATTGAAACCAATCCCAAAGAATCTAAGATTCCATCCTTTCCATATAATGGTGTATCTTCCCTTAGTTCTACTGGTATCTTCTCTTCATAAGTCGCATTAAATTCTTCAATAGTAGTAAAAACAATTTTTGAGATTTTATCCCGCATTTATATTCCTCTTTCCTGAAATTAATTACGCCTCAATTGGGTCTGATATAAGAGTTGAGGATAAATCAAGTGCACAGGATGCCCATGATAAACCGACACCAAAACCACAACATATCACTTTTTGGAGCTGATTACTTTCAGATAATTCTTGACGTTTAATAGATAACATCAAAGGTATCGATGCTGGACCAGTATTACCCACATTAGCTACAGAGATTGGCACGGAATTCTTCTGTAATTTTATTTTCCTACGCAAATACTCGAGCATAAACTTATTTGCTTGATGGAGAGCATACGTACCTACCTCATCTTTTCTCCATCCAGTTACATTGAGCAGCTCATCTATCATTGGGGGAATTTCTCTTAAAGCGAATGACATGATTTCCATTCCATCCATGCGTACGGTTTCTTCGTTACGAATATTCCCGTCCTCTGCTTCTATGGGAATTGAGGTCCCATCACTGATTGGTTTTCGTGAACCACCCGCTGGAATGATTAAGTTTTCAGCTCCAGAACCGTCTGTTCTTAAAATAAAATGTGATGTGGATTCACCTTTTTCAACAAGCGTCGCACTGCCACCATCACCGAAAACCATCCGAATAGATCGATCTCCCGGATGAACCATTCTTGTCGAAGTATCACCTACACATACTAAAACTCTTTCACAACCACCAGCTTCAATCATCATAGACGCTTGGTATAAACCATAAACAAAGCCAGAACAACCATAATTAATATCAAAAGCAACTGCAGTCGTAGGTAACCCAAGCCGGTGCTGAAGTAAAACACTTGTAGCAGGCATTTTATAATCTGGGGTTTGGGAAACAAAAACAATTCCATCAATTGTTGATGGATTAACTTCAAGCTTTGCAAATAAGTTTTCAGCTGCAGCGACACATAAATCCGATGTGCATTGTCCTTCTCTTGCAACTCGAACCTGTTCAATACCTGTGCTTGCCACTATTCTTTTTACCTCTTCATTTCCAAAATCAGCGGCTAACGTATTAAAATCAAATATATCCTTTGGAATTGCTGTTGATATACCTTTTATAATTGAATTCTTAAACCTTGCCCTCATTTTTTACCACCTTTTTCTAACTAATATTTAAAATTAAACAATCAATGTACTAGTATTCTCACCCATCGTTCTATAAATTGTTCATTATTGCAGTTTTTTTGTTCTTAGTAAAGAACAAAGATATATATAAAACACTTATTAACTTGAGCGTTTTTCTTCGACCAAGACAGGTTCTTTAATGTTATATGAAAATTTATCAGATAAAAATTTTGCAAGTTTAATAGAAGGTTTTTCAATAAAATACCATGCTAAGTTAGAAATAATTAGAGTAATGATCACAGCTAATCCCATAATTATTATAATAGGGATTTTACCGTAAAAAACATATAATAAAGTAAGTAAGACAGGAAGGTGGTAAAGATATACCCCATAAGAAATTTTCCCGAGATATTTTAAAGGCCTCCACAAAAGGATTTTTGAAGCTAATGTAGATCCCAGTACTATAACTAACAAAATTGAAACTCCTATTGAAGTAAGCCAATCAGCCAACAACGGATTACCAATGAAATCTGAATAATTGTAAATTAGATATCCTATAATGAATAAACCAATCTTGAATCCTTTATTCAGAGACTTGTATCCCTCAAGTAGATTTGATTTATATTTGCTTATTAGTATTCCAATGATAAACATTAAAATATAGAATAAAGTCTTGTAAATAGGCTGATAAGGATCTTGAAGAATTAAGTGAATTGCTGCACCGATTACTGCCAAGCCAACTCCAAGTGCCAAATTTATCTTCCACCTAAACCGTATTGCCATAACCATCAATAAAGGAAATATAAAGGCTATCCTTAGTTCATGGATAAGGCTCCAGATTGCAATATTGTAGGCGTAAACATTATAATTTCCAATAAATAGATAATGGTTTATTATTAGTTCTACGTCCACTGGGGCCATCCATAGTGCATTGAATAATCCTCCTAGTTCGGAGTTTCCTCCTTTCGAGAAATATATACTAGTCAAAATGGCAAAAGTAATAGCTATTGCGTAAGGAATATACAATCTGACAATTCTTCTTATAATAAAAGATGGGTAAGAAAGTCTCTTCTTTCTAAAGAATGGCAAAGAAAGAACAAATCCGCTCAGAATAAAGAAAAAAATAACACGCTTATCCCCAATTAATAAATGATGTAAAGGGCTTAAATTTATTAAGTGCCATATTAATCCTTCTTTCCATGAATTCGGTAAAATCATAAGCATATGAAATATAAAAACTAACATTGCTGCAATACCTCTCAACGAGTCTAGTTCTTCATAGCGTTTGTTCATCAATTTTCCTCCAATATTAAACGTTCAAAAACCTAAATTAATATAAGTAAGATAATGTCACGACTATTTACAATTCTCCATTTTTCAGGTGATACAAAACTTATTTGGGTGTTTTCATTAACAATTTAATTTGTGACTTTATTTCATTAATTAAATCTACTACATTAATATCCTTGTTTTCTTGGCCCTTTTCGTAAATATCTATTAATATTTCTTTTAACATTTGCTGATCAAACTTCTCTGAAACATTCATAAATCGACGTTCCCCACCTATTATCCAAATAGAAAATATCTGTAATCTTAAAGCTTTTATTTTATAAAACTAATTTTATTTTCCTCTGGTAATCCTTTAATTTAATAAATTTCAAAATACAATTGATTACTCTCATTTGCTGGACTTCTGTCATGCTTGACCCAGATGGGAGGCATATACCCTTCTTGAATAAATCCTCTGCAATATTTTCATTTTCACTATGAGAATAATATAAAGCTCCGGTAAAAAGAGGTTGCATATGAAGTGGCTTCCATACATAGCGAGCTTCGATATTTTCTTTTGACAAAAACTCTATTAACGATCTATTTGATATTCCTGCATCTTTTTCTTCTATTAATAACGTTGTAAGCCAACGATTAGATCGTGTATTTTCTAATTCATTCATAAATGATATTCCAGGCAGTTCAGATAAATATTGACGGTAAACATTAAAAATTCCCCTTCTAGCCCTCACCCTTTCCTCCAAAACCTCTAATTGGGCTCTACCTACGCCTGCTAAAATATTACTCATTCTATAATTAAACCCCATCTTACTATGTTGATAATATGGGGCATGGTCTTTAGCCTGAGTTGCCAAAAAACGTGCTTTATTAATTGCATCACCATCGTTGGAAACCAGCATTCCCCCCCCAGAAGTTGTTATTATTTTATTGCCATTAAATGAATAGATACCGAATATACCCATTGTTCCACTTGCTTTTCCCTTATATATGGATCCAAGTGATTCAGCAGCATCCTCTATAACAGGAACATAGTATTTATTACACAATCGAATAATTTCGTCCATTTTTGCACTTTGACCATATAAGTGAACAACGATTACTGCCTTTGGTAAAGTTCCTTCTAACTCGGCTTCCTTTAAAGCACGTTCTAATGCTTGAGGAGACATATTCCATGTATCAGGTTCTGAATCAATAAATACCGGTACGGCACCTTGATATAAAATGGGGTTGGCGCTGGCTACAAAGGTTAGCGTTGAACAGAACACCCTATCACCCCGCTTAATTTCCAGCAGTTGTAAAGCTAAATGAATTGCTGCTGTTCCTGAACTTACAGCCACTGCATCATTCACTCCAACAAAAGATGCAATTTCTTTTTCAAAACCATCAACATTAGGTCCTAAAGGAGCGACCCAATTCATATCAAAAGCATTGTTTATATATTTTTGTTCATTCCCACTCATATGAGCCAACGAAAGATATATTTTTTCTTTATCATTTATCATTTTTCACACTCCCAGATATCTACTGATAACAAATAAAAAAACTATCGAAAGATTTAAAGGTCGATAGTTTTTAACATAATACTTGTTTTATAAAGTATAGAGGGGGTTACAAGGAGTTATAATTTTGATGTTTTCTAGTGGCGTCTCCCTCAAAATCTGGCATTGTAACGTGATTTTGATTACTAATTCCTTCTGAAGTTATTACTTTTTTTATTGTTAGAAGTAAAATTTTCATATCAAGTATAAAACTTCGGTTTTTAACATACCAAACATCCAATTTGAATTTTTCTTCCCATGCTATCGCATTTCTGCCATTAATTTGTGCCCACCCTGTAATTCCAGGTCTCACAAGATGACGCTTGGATTGTTCTTCTGTGTATAACAATAGATATTCTGTTAATAGTGGTCTAGGTCCGATTAAGCTCATATCACCTTTAATGACATTCAAAAGCTGTGGAAATTCATCTATGCTTAATTTTCTAAGAAGTTTTCCAAACGGAGTTAATCTTAAATCATCCCGTAATAATTCACCTATTTTATTTCGCTCATTTGTCATTGTACGAAATTTATATAATACAAAAGGTTTTCCATTTAATCCTGGACGTTGCTGCTTAAAAATAATTGGGCTTCCAATCTTTATTCTAATTAGAAGAGCAGCTGCTGAAATTATCGGTAAAAATATAATAAGGATAAGACTAGATAATAATAAGTCAAATAATCTTTTCATTTTCCACCTCAATATTATATTGATAAATTTAATAGCCGAAAATTAAAGGTATTTAACAATATTCATAAATGATTCGTAAAATTACTTCACATTAGTAAAAATTTTAGTATTTTCATAACCATTTGGATTATTTGCCTGCCATCGCCATGAATCTTTGCACATTTCTTCAACTCCTCTAATGGCCACCCAACCTAGCTCTTGCTTAGCCTTTAAAGGATTGGCAAAACATATGCCAATATCCCCAGGACGCCGCTCAACAATTTGATAAGGGATTTTTCTTCCAGATACAGTCTCGAAGGTATGAATCATTTCCAACACACTATACCCTTTGCCTGTACCTAGATTGTAGGCATCAACACCTTTAAATCCTAATACCTTTTCTAGGGCTTTAAGATGCCCTATTGCAAGATCAACAACATGAATATAGTCTCTGACACCAGTACCATCCTTCGTAGGGTAATCATTACCAAATACCTTTAGTTCATTAACTTTCCCAACAGCTACTTGAGCGATATATGGGAGAAGATTACTTGGAATGTTATTTGGATCCTCACCAATTTGCCCACTCTTATGTGCTCCAATAGGATTGAAGTAGCGCAAAAGGGCAACACTCCATTCATGGTCAGACACATTAAGGTCACGAAGGATTTCTTCTATCATCTGCTTTGTTCGTCCATATGGATTTGTTGCTCCTAATGAAAAGTCTTCAGATATAGGTACAGTGTTAGGTACACCATATACAGTTGCTGAAGAGCTAAATACAAGTTTTTTAACACCGTATTTTTTCATTACTTCACACAATCTTAAAGTCCCTGTAATGTTGTTGTGGTAATACCAAAGTGGCAAACTTACTGACTCTCCGACTGCCTTTAAACCTGCAAAATGAATCACAGCATCAATACTATTTTCGAAAAAAACAGTATCTAAAGCTGCTCTTTCAAGTAAATCTATTTGATGAAATTTAAAGTCTTTTCCTGTAATTTGACGAACGCGATTTAAAGATTCTGCTTTACTGTTTAGGAGATTATCCACAACTATGATTTCATAACCTGCATTCAACAATTCCACGCAAGTATGACTTCCAATGTATCCTGCTCCACCAGTAATTAATATTTTCATAAGGAACACCCCTTCCTTGTTTGTGGACTTAATATTATTTTATTTTTGATAACGAAAAAGGCATCACAACTAGTAACTAATTGAGATGCCATCATTCTGATTTATATAGTAAATGTATAGATAAATAACCTTTTTTGATTTTATTTTCCTCCCCCTTGTTTAATTAACAAGTAAAGGAATTACAAATATTCAATTATCTCTATGGGTGAGGGGATTAGCCTTAACCAAATATAAAAAGCCATCATAGACTTATAAAATTCTTTTACTATAGGTTTTAATTTTCTCTTTGGAAATTGACAGAGTTCAAATAATTCCATTTCTAACTTAGAAGTTTCAGCTTTACGTATAGTTTCACCTTGTAAGTAAAATTGTTCAACATTTTGGGAATTATGACATGCTAGCATTTTTCTTTTCAGAATACGCTCTTCTTCTGAGATATCTATTCTAACTGCTTTTACATTAGATGATTGAAGAGACAAAAAATTCACATCAAGTGCTCCTAGAGGCTGTATTGAATTATATTCAGTCCATTCAAATATATTTGAATAACCTATTTTATTACATATAGACTTTACAACAAAACTGGTTATATCATGATCGATATGCCCTCCCTCAATACAATGAACGTAAATACGCCCTGGATTTAGTTTTTGTATGAGCGTTTGAACATCCCCTGACATATTTTTAATATACCGTTGAGTGCCACCATCAGGATATCCAAGACAAAATATACTTTCTTTGGGTATATTTATTATTGATAAGGCTTGTATAGCCTCCCTATACCGTATTTCCGATTTCTTTTTTGATTCACTGACTTTAAGATGCCAACTTTCACCGGATCTGCCAGTTCCATTCGTAACAAAAACAACTTTAACATTTTCTCCATTCAAACTATGTCTTGTAATAGTGGTACCTACGCCTAATACATCATCATCAGGATGTGCCGCAAAGACGAGAACATCTGTATTGTTAATGTATTTAGATGGAAATTCACGTCCCAACATTTTACTGGGATATCTATATAAACCTCTTATATATTCTATCTTCTTAATAATCTTTTCATGTCCATGAGTATATTGAATTAATTTATTTAAAAGCATTTTAATAATTTTTTTTTCAAAAAGCAAAATTCACACCTACCTAAATAAATTCTATGGTTATAGGAAAAGTCTTTACGGAATCATATAAACATAGTATCAATCATTTTTTTATTTACCTCCTTATCACTTTAGAAATTAATTAATTCTGAGATAAAAAAAGGCATCTCAGTTAGTTAATACGATGCCCTTTTAAGTATTTGATTTTAGCAAATGTAAGGATTTCTGTTATTACGCCTGAGATCCTAATTTTACTTTTACAACAGAAAAAATATTACCTAATACATTTCTTATTTGCAGGAATTCTGATTTCTTATAAAAAACTCCTAAATATATTAAGTTAGGAATCGTTAAACATACAATCCCTTTTACAACCAAAGACATTAAGCCATTTTCTATTACAAGAGCATCACATATTTGAGTTGTAATGAAACATGAGAATAAAGTTATTATTGAGTAGAATAAATATGTTTGAAAATACGATCGCACACCCCTATTAAAGATGTGCTTATAAACTAACCGTGGAGCATTCCAAAAGACAGTACTTAGAGTACTAATCGTCGTACCTATAAAAATTCCTGCTAAGCCTAAATATTTCAGTAATATTATCGATACCACTAAATTTATTGTAGCTTCAATTAGTGGCATATACTTATCCTGTACAAATATACCTCCAGTTTGCTTAAATGTTATAATTGATCTTCTCATTCCTGTAATATAAAAATTAATCAATAATACAGTAAAGGTCAAAGAATCTAATAAGTACCCTTCTCCAATCCAAAAATTTAGAAATGGTTCAAGAAGGTTATATAAGAATATAGCGCCAATTGAATATAACCAAAAGTTTATTAAATAGATCATCTTAAAAACAGAATACTTTTTGTCTTCATCCTCGGAAGCAATTAAATTACCTATACTGGCTGTGATACCTCCCAATATTGGAGTTAACAGAGAACCTAATTGCCCTATAATCATTATATAATTTGAATAAAGGCCTACAGTAACAACACCCATAAATGTAGATATTAAAATATTATCTGTTCCGAAAACGGCGTAAGTTCCTAAATTGTGAAAAAACAATGCTTTTATACTTTTTATAAGTTCATCTTTTTCACTTTTCGTTATAAAATATTTATCTCTTGTTTTTATATATTTATATCTTTTCTCCACAATCCTACTATTAATAATTGCTTGTATCAAATTGATGACTAGTTCTATTAATAAAAATAGTAAATAGTTTTGTGTTAATAAAAGTACGATTATTTTTAATAAAGTTGCTAGTATGTGAAAAAGTATATTTATTCTAGTTAAAACATATTCCTTTTGATC
This sequence comes from Neobacillus sp. FSL H8-0543, assembly GCF_038592905.1. Classification (GTDB taxonomy): domain Bacteria; phylum Bacillota; class Bacilli; order Bacillales; family Cytobacillaceae; genus Neobacillus. The sequence continues at coordinate 1,301,689 of NZ_CP151943.1, forward strand.
AGCAACTATTAATGCTACTCTGTGTGCATTCAAATATGAAATTATATTTTTCGTAACAAATATAAAATAGGCTAAGTGTATATAGGATACGGATTCGCTACCCTTCAATATTGTATCTAAAAATGGATAAAACAAAAGACTTAGGATAAAAGTCACAATTGCTAATATTGTATATGCTTTTTTAAATAATTGCACCAGTGCAATTATTTTTGGTTTATCCTTATCTGCTAATGGTTTATATAGATAATAGGTAATACTAGCACCTATACCTCCTTCTATTAACGCAAGCATACCTAAAACATTAGTAAGTACTCCATTTACTCCCAGATACTCAGTTCCTAAGCTATCTAAGAATACCTTCCTAGAAATGAAACCTAGTAGAATTATTATTAATTGTGTTGATATACTAATCGCTATATTTTTTATGGAATTTATACTTCTCATTTTAATCCCTTCTCATTTAATTTATTTCAAATTGCTCAAGACATTCTAAATGAGATTATTGTTTTGGTTTAGGGTTGGAATTCCTAATTTATTTTATTCTTCATTAATAACAACACAAAAGACCGAAATAGATTCTTTATCTCGGTCTTTTGTATTGTTTTATGCATAATAAACCAACTAATATAAAAAAATTCCACTGTTATTTAATAGAAGATTATTTTCTGGTTACAATTAAACGATATATAGGGAAACAGAAACAAAAAAAAGCAAGCGCTACTTTTTCTTTAAATGTTAGCAGATTACTTCTTAAAATATAAGGATAATAACTTTTATATAATTTTCTAGACTTTTTAACAAAATCCCTATTCTTATTACTGAACATATACTTTGTACAATAGTTTAACATATCTTTCTCTCTTCGTAGGCAGCCCCAAACTATATCTGGTTTTAACATATTTTCTTTTTTTATTGTTAATAATGTTTTTGATGCTGCATCAATTATATCTTCATTTATCTTTATTGTTTCGGGGTGAGTAATGCTTCCAGCTCTTATTGTATAATGATAATTAGCATTCCCATTGTAAACAACATTTTCTACATTCAAGAAAATATCAGTAACAATTAAAAAGTCCTCATATATTTTTCCAGTTTCAAACCTTAAATTATTAAAAATAAATCTTTTATACAATCTATTAGGAATACACACTTCTAAATCATCAGATAAAATAGAACGTTCTAAAGCTTCCACCTTATTCAATACCATAACACGATTATCTTTAATTTCTTCACGATCACTAGCCTGTATTCTGGCAATACTAATATCACAATTATGATTAATTATTGAGTTATATAGGATTTCATACATATTACTTGCTATATAATCATCACTATCAACAAACCCTATATAATCCCCTTTGGCAATATCGAGTCCAGCATTTCTGGCAGAGCTTAGCCCTCCATTTTCTTTATGTAAAACAATTATCCTTTCGTCCTTTTTTGCATATTGATCAGACATCTGTCCACTATTATCTGATGATCCATCGTTGACAATTATAATTTCAAGATTTCTATAGGTTTGATTTATTATAGAATCAATACATTTACTAAGATAATCCTCCACATTGTAGACAGGGACAATTATAGAGATCTTTTCCATTATTCCACCTACCAATATAGTAAGTAGGAGAACCCATTTTCAATGAATGAATACTCCTTAGTTTTAAATTTGTGAAGATAGTTTTTTTCCTACACCTTTATTAAACAAACTACTTTTTTGTATAATTCGTAAAAAGTTGAAATAAATCAACAAAAAAAGTATCCGTTTACTTCTAGCTTTAATTAATACTTGGAAGACTTTTATTGATCTGGATGGATTGCTGCCATCCTTTACAATTTCTTTTGCAGTCGCATTATTAATAATTGCAGTAATTTTTTTGTATTTCTCCTTATTATTATATTTACATTTTCTATTAGAAAGGTTAATAACTCCGTAAACTACCTCAATTAAAAAGTCAGAGCCTACCTTTTCAATAAAGCTTCTTTGGGAAGTGCATACTAATGTGTTTTTAAATGAGTTATATATCTCCATTTGTATGACAAACTGATCTTCTTTATAATTATTCATTAAACTAGTTTTTATATCATAATAATTATACAAAACCTTTTTTATATAACTGATACTATTACTACACTGAAAATAACTAAAATTAAACAATGCATCTTCTCCTAGTGATAGCCTTGGGAAGAAAAGGTTATTGTTTTTAATAATATCTACACGATATATTTTATTCCACACATCGAAAAGAAGGTTTGCATCATACAACTTAATAAGCATTTCATCATAATTATTTTTATTGTGCTTTTTCACGTTTTTGTTTTTTAAATTACTAATGGAATACGTTCTTTTTTGGTCATCATCAATTATCTTATCGTAATCACAAATAATAACATCACTATTCGTTAATATTATATTGTTATACATTTCCTCAATCATATTTATATCGTAACAATCATCAGCATCAATGAACTGTATAAATTCCCCCGTGGAATTTTTTATGCCAATATTTCTAGTTTCACCTGGTCCAATATTATTATTATTTTGGTAAACTTTAATTCTTGTATCTACATCTGCAAACTGTAATATTATTTCCAAAGAATTATCTGTTGAACAGTCATCAACAATAATCAACTCTAGATTCCTATAGGATTGATTAATAACACTTTCAATACTTCTTCTTAAGTAACTTGCTGAATTATATACTGGCATTATAACGCTTACCTTATCCATATACTTTCCACCTCTAATTTTTTGTAAGAATAAGCCTAACTAAATAATTCAACAATATTTTGTGATACGTTTGCTTTTGAAAAAGGAAAGGTAATCGACTCATGTTTGTTATTTTTATCCGTGTTTTTTATTGATTGCATTTTATAAAATCCGCCATCTATATCTTCCACAGAATTGACTAATAATCCATTTGTATATCCCTGTAATAATTCCTCTGGTCCTCCACATTTAGTAGATATAATACATTTATTTAAGATCATTGCTTCAGCAACTACCAAACCGAATGATTCCACCTTAGAACTACACACAACTACATCACACTTATCCATGTACATATAAGGATTATCGACAAAGTCTAGTATCTTCACACGGTCTTCTAAATTGTTAGTTTTTATGGCTTTTAACAAGTTGCTTTTCTCTGGACCAGATCCAATTATAGTTAGATTAACATCGAAGTTTTTATCTTTGATTTTTTTAATTGTAGATATAACAGAAATAAAATTCTTCTCTTCCGATAATCTGCCAATACAACAAAATTTAACGCCTTTCTCAAATGGATAATTATTAGTTGATACTGCTTTTGATAACCTTCTTACATTTACATCATCAATTAAGTTATATATGACCGAAATATCAAGCTTTTCAGCTAGATAAATCTTATAATGGTTTTTGATATAATTAGATACACTAATACATTGGTCAAATTTCATAAGGCATCTTAATAATTTATCTTTTGTCAAAAAGTAATATAAATTGTTATCATTGTATAATGGATCATTATGTTGCCAACAATATCTTTTAGTATTTCTCCCCTTTATGCCCGAAACGAGTTTAGTCGGCATACCTTCTTGATAAGCAACAATAAAATCATATTTTCCCCTTATAAATACATTAGATAACACCTTGGGTGGTAATATTTTAAAAGCACGGTTTATTTGAATATTTCGTCTACTAAAGATATGTTTATACTCTATTCCTTTTGATAACATTTGCTCAAGCTTATTACATTGATATATAGATAGCACTGTAATCTTTGTTTCCTTATTTTTTAATATGCTAATTAAGTCTATTAAGGATTTTTCTACCCCACCAAATTCACTTGCTTCTAAAACAAATAAAATGCTCTTCATATACCACCTCGGTTATTAACTAAATTAATGCTTTATAGATACCCTTCAGTTTACAGATGATGGTAATTACGTAAAATTGATTAAGCCTTAATAAGAGAAGTATTATACTGTTGTATCGACTAAACTCATAATTCTTATATTGAACATGGAGTCCCCATTCATTTTTTGTTTGAAAAAGAAGTCTTCTTTTGTCCTGATTAGGTATCTTCTTGTTTTGCATTATGCTTTCAATTTGATAAATTCCTTCATTCATCTTGTTAGTAATTAAATATTCTTTAATATCTACATCGAATTCCTCAGCATATTCCTTCTCTGCTTCCTGCAATCTTCTATATATATAATATCTGTTACTGTAATATTTTTGTGAAAGACTAAACCCGTTTCGTATAAAATAAATGTATACAACATCTTCTATCGTATTTATCTTTTTAGATCGTCTCAAGACACTAAGGTTAAATATTAAATCTTCTCCAAGAGTTAAGTCGGAATCAAATAAAATATTGTTTTCTTTTATCAGCCGACAGCAATAGAGTTTGTTCCAAAGGGCATTTATCATTTTTTTCTTTTTTAACATTACATAATTAGAAGCAAAATCTTCTGTGGAAAAAACATTTTCATTCTCTAAAAATCTCTTTATCCTGTTATTGTCTTTTTTATAACATATATTTTCCTCATATCCTCCAATTACTATCTGAGAATTATGCTTCTCTGCTGCTTCAACTAGTTTACTGGTTGAATGTTTCGGTAATATATCATCGGAATCAATAAATCTAATATATTTTCCACTGGCTGCTTTTAAACCAATATTACGTGCTACTGAAACCCCTTGATTTTCTTTTGCAAAAATTCTTACTCGATTGTCAAGAGTCTTATAGTGTTTACAAATATCCAAACTTTTATCTATAGATCCGTCATCAATTAATAATACCTCAATTTCTTTATGTGATTGATTTAATACACTATCTATAGTCTGAGCAAGATGTTCTTCTGAGTTATATATTGGTAAGATTAGACTTACTAATACATTAGTACTCATTACAATAACTCCTTCTCTTTGTAAAAATAATTCATTATTATTTTATTACTAATTAATATTTTGCAGATTCTATATCCAAAAAGCGAACATAAACTAAGTATTTTGTAAATTCTAGAAACATTTTTATCATTCATCATAACAGCAAAACTTTTCCTAATATTTTGTGTGAGCATTTGACCGATCTTATTAAACTCATTTTTAGGGTATTTATAATTATATTTTAATAATTCTATTAGAAGCCCACAGCAGCCATATGCATAATAAAACTTGGTATAATCCAATAATTCTTTATAATTGTTGTTGTCTATAAAATTAGTCATTTCTTTTATAGCTTCAAGGTATTCAAGCTTCCTCTCATTAAAACTGTTACGCAGAATACTATTTGCTCTTTGTACATAATAATATTTTGAAGTATCACAGTACACAATTCTATTTGATTTTGCGAATAATTTATATGTTGTAAATACATCTTCAAATATCTTTCCTTCAGGATATCTGACACCTTCGAATAATTTTTTGCTATATAATTTATCAACTGCATAATGGTGGATAATTTTTGCTTCTAATAAAGATCTCAATCCTTCAAGGTTATTTAGAACAACTACCGCATTAGTATTTGATTCTTTTATTGAATGACTTTTGTAAACTCTCTGAACCTTACAGACAGAAATATCTGCGGAATTTTTTTTCATATTACTTAATAAGGTTTCATACATATCATTTGCTATATAATCATCACCATCAATAAAGCCGATGTAATCTCCAGTTGCTTTATCTAATCCTGCATTTCTTGCGGAACTAAGACCACCATTCGATTTATTAATAATGATTATTCTCTCATCACTTATTGCAAACTTTTTTATTACCTCAAGGGTTTTATCTATCGAACCATCGTTAACCACTATTATTTCTAAATCTTTGTATGTTTGCGAAATTATTGATTCAAGACATTTCTCAATATACATTTCAACATTATAGGCAGCCACAATAATACTTATTTTCATCTTAACGCCCGCTTTATATTTAGAATTTTCGCAGATAATAATATGAATCTGCTATTTTTTGTATTTAGTATAAATTCTAAAACTTTGGTGGAAAGATCATCATAATGATTATTAGTAAGAATTTCTTTTATTTCATGTCTGCAAAGGATTTCATTTATTAATTTTAGTTTTTCTTTATGCGAAAACTTACAATTGCTTTTATAAAAATCCATAAAATAAGCCATGATATCTCTGATCAACATCCGATCTATCATTGCTTGGTTTTCTCGTATTACCCCCCAATAGGATAATAGTTCCTTCAACTCCATAATAAGGGTAAACCTTAATTCGAATCTATTTGGTCTAAATCGTGAAACAAGCCCTTCTCCTTTTTTTACAGTATAATTTACCAAAGCTCGATTTAAAATCTTAACATCTTGGATATCTCTAATAACAGATAGGTTAAATTTTAAATCTTCGCCTATGTTTATATCAGGAGGAAATAATAAATTATACTCTTTTAAGTAACTAGTTAAGTAAATCTTATTCCAAGGTGCATTGATCATTTCATTCCTTATTAACGGTATTACAAATTTTCTAAATTTCCCCTTGTTTGAAAATTGTAGATTCTGATCATTTGGAAGTAAACAATTTGAATACTTATTTTCATATTCAACATTATAGCCAAATATCACCAATTGAATTTCACTATCAAGTTCAGATATTATTTTTTCTATAGCCATTTCTACGTAATAGTCGTCAGCATCTAGAAAGGTAGTGTACTTTCCTCTTGCATGGTTAATTCCATAATTTCGTGCAAAACTTACACCGGAATTAGGTAAATCGAAAACCCTAATACGTGAATCTGCATCTGCATACAATCTCATTATTTGTAAGCTATTATCATTAGACCCATCATTCACCAGTAACAACTCAAATTCTAAAGAAGTATGACTCAAAATACTATCTATAGCCCGACTAATTGTTTTTTCGGCATTATATACTGGTACAATAATTGATATTAGCGGTGAATCCATCAACTTTTGCTCCTTTGCTTATTTAGTATACAAAATAAAGTAAAAAGAACTAAAGGTGTGTTCGTGGTAAATCAAAACCGTCCTATAAGAAAGAAATTACCCACATAAATGAAGGTAATTAAAAATTATTAATAAAAATATATAGCCTATAAACCTCGACAAAGTCAACTTATTTCCCTAATTATTTTTGAGCGAGTAGAATTGCTTACTAAACTTATAAGCGTAGAAAAATTCTCATAATTAATTCCTTCTTTAATATTCCCTACTTGATTTATAACTTTAAGATATTCAATTAGTTCAATTACTTGATCAACGTTTTCATTATTAGTAAATTTGATATAATCTAAGTGAGTTAGCCAATTCTTGTAACTATACTCAATTTTATGATTAAAGTTATTAAACACGATACATGGTGTGCCAGTTATTACACAAAAAATCATGCCATGTAATCTGTCAGTTAATACAACCTCTGCATTTCTAAAAGTATTCCATATATTTTGCAACTCTTCGTTTCTTTGACTAATTGATACTCTATGTTTTACTATTGAATCTGTAACAATAATATTTTGATATTTTTTCTCAAGTCCTATTATTAGATTCTCTTTAAAATTATTATCAATTTTTTGTTCTAAATCATTTCTAAAACAGGTAACAATTCCATTTCTAGAATTTTCTCCTCTGAGATTTAAAGAAAAAACTATATCCGGTGACAAAAATACTTTTTCTTCCCCGAACTCTTTTTTCATTATTTGGTATGACTTAGTTTCTCTGGCAACAATAAAAAAATTTTTGTTACTTTTATATACCTTTTTGGTTCCCATTAATGCAATCTTCCCAAGAAATGTATCGCTAAAGCTTATTGTTTGTGGGAAAGATATTATCCTCACGTTTTTAAAATAACTAACAATAAACCTTCTAGTTAATTCTTCATAGAGATACATATCCCCCATATTTCCCCCACCATGTATGACTATTAAATCGTTAGTTCTAACATTTTTCTTAATCATTTTTGCCTTTTTGAATACTTCTTCAAAAGAAATTTCTATATATTGGCAATCTTTAATATTATTTAAAAGAAAATCCTTTTGTGCATATGCAATTCCATGGTCCCCTAAATTTCCATGGGTCGGAGTCTGTAAAACAAAAATTCTCCTTTTTTCATTAACTTGCTCAATCTTGTTTCGCTTATTTCCAATAATAAAATTTTGCAAAAATGGTCCTAAAAAGCCATATTGTATATAGTGCTTTAGCTGTTTTAAAAATACTTTCATCCTATTTAGTAACTCCTTTATTAAAAATATTAAGAAAATAAAAGATGCTAACGAAATATTACTCAAAAATACTCTTTATTGCTCGACCAATTGTTTTTTCCGCATTATAAACTGGTATAATTATTGATATTATCGGTAAATCCATCAACTTTTTTCCCCTTTGCTTTTTAAGCATAGAAAATAAAATAATATATAATAGAACCATAGAACAGTTCTTCGTAAATCATTTATACCAAAGCCATAGATTAATAAAGAAATTACCGCACATAAAATAAATGTATTTAAATATGTGGTTTTTGATATTTTTAAAACTAATAGGATATATGCAATACCACCAGCTATCCCGCCTTGAGTTAATATTTGTAGAAAGGTATTATGAGCTTCATAGCCTCCAAATACATGAGCACCACTATAAGAACCAGGACCTAATCCAAAAATCGGTGAATGCTGCCAAGCTTCTATAGCACTTCTCCATATTATGATCCTATTTTCACCATTTGTATCACCTTCAAAGAAATCATTAATAAAGACCAATATTTTATCGTAGTTTAAAAATAAAATAATAATTATAAGACAAACTAAAGCTATCATAATACTAAAAGAATTATTTTGTTTTTTTATTAAATCTCCAACTTTCAAAATACAAAACACTAAAGTTGTGATAACCCACGCTGAAACTAATGTGGATGATGTGGTAGACAACCCTATACTAATACTTAAAACGATCCCTAAGAGAGCAAATAACTTATAACTAAAACTTTTTTCTTTTGATAATATATATAGTCCAATAAAAGGTAGGGGAGCAACAAAATATGCAAATTGGTGATAATCGTTAGCGAATGGTGAAAAAATATCGGATCCTCCATAGGTTAAATAAAAGCCAAATAAAACTCTCGTTCCTTGTAAGTATATGAAGTACAAAATTCCGACAACAAATAATCCACAGAAATAAATAAACCTCAATAAACTATATAGGTTAGCAAAGCTGCTCCTCTTAAAGAAGGATTCAAAAGTAAAACATAAAAATAATATTACAATATATGCCCTATAATCAAAGGATACAGATTGTGGCGAAATTTCTAAAAATATATTTACAGCATATCCAAATGTAATAATACCAATATAAATGATCCAAAATAAGGAAAATACGTGTTTTTTCGAAGATACTAGAATAGCTTGTTGGCCCATTATTTGTACAATGCATAAATATAATAAGATTACTTCTCCAACTCCAAACATACCAAACCTTAGCGATGTAAAACCAAAGAACAATATCATTACCAAAACTAATATGTTTTGAATACTAAAGGTTATATATTTCTCTTGTTTTGAAATATTATCCATACCAACACCTTTTAAATTTTCAAATTTTTATGTTCTAAAATTAATTTACACATAAACTTCTACTAGACTTTCGATTACTTTATCCAGTTCATAATTCTTAACTGATTCGTAAGAATTAATTCCCATTGTTTTAATTAATCTCCTATCCTTGAAAAGCCCTTCTATCTTTACTGCTGTATCTACTGAGTCATTAACATTTACTAAGAATCCAGTGAGTCCATCATCAATTAGATCTCTTATACCTCGTATATTCGTTCCAATAACTGGCTTCCCACAGGCCATTAGCTCCATAATATTTCTAGGCAGCCCTTCCCTGTATGACATTAGAATCCCAATATCACTAGCCGTAATAAGTTCATTTATATCATTTCTTGAACCTAACATCGTTATATTTTTATCTAAATTCCTACTTGCTATATCCTGCTTAAGCTCCTCAATAAGCGGTCCATCACCGGCACAAATCACTTTGACATTTATTCCTCTTTGCTTAAGTTCATCGACAGCATCTATCATCTGCTTATGATTCTTATTTTTATTAACTTCGGCAATCATAATAATCACAAAGTCATCTTTCTTTAAATTCAATTTCCTTCTCGTCTCGTCCTTATCAAATAAATTAATATTATAAGAAGATAAATCTACTCCAACACCATTAATCTTATGTGTTTCCTTCACCTTAAACTTCTGAGCCCTCTCGTAATCTTCTATATTCATCGTTATGATTGTATCAGTATAATGAGCCATAATTCTTTCAATTGGATAATAAATACCCCAATTTACAATAGGCGCACCCTTATAAAAGTGAAATCCATGCACAGTATAAATTGTTTTTAGTTCTGGAAACTTGAGCTTTAGTAGTCTTCCATATAATGCAGCTATAGGTGTATGAACATGAACTATATCGTATTGAAACTCTGCCTGAATCCTTATTAGTCCCTTAAAAGCTTTAAAATTTATCGGGTTAATTGGGTTCCTAGTAAAAGGAATATGAAAAAACCTAACACCAAGGTCTGTTAGGTTTTTATCAATTTCTTCATCTATTGAACATGCACAGTCGACTAAGTTACCTTCACTTTTAAGTTTTTCAATATGTGGAATTAAAAATGCATTTATCGTTCTACTTAAAGTTGTTATATAAAGAATTTTTTTCACTTATCTCACCAGCTTTGTATTAACAGATTTTTTAATCTCTCTAAATATTGAAAGCTTGAATTTCTCTTTAGTCCCTATGACAATCCGTCCCTTTAGGCCAAATTAGTTAACATTTACTTTGTTTTTTTCAACGACATCCGATAAATAATTAAATAGTTCATTTTTCAATTCATCTCGCTGCAATGCAAATTCGATCATGGTTTTAATGAATCCCATTTTTTCGCCCACATCATAACGCACTCCTTCAAAATCATACGCATAAACAGCTTCATATTGATTTAAGCTGGCAATAGCATCCGTAAGCTGAATTTCTCCTCCAGCTCCTGGCTGTTGGTTATTGAGTATTTCAAAAATTCTTGGGCTAAGAATATAACGCCCCATTATTGCAATATTTGATGGAGCGTCACCCAGTTTCGGTTTTTCAACTAAATTGTTAACCGAATAAAAACGATCCCCAATTTTATTTCCATCAACAATTCCATATCTATAAACTTCTTCGTACGGTACTGTTTGAACTCCTAAAATAGAGGCATTATTACGATCATATTGTTCAATCATCTGTTTTAAACATGGTTTTTCAGCTTGAACAATATCATCACCTAACAATACCGCAAATGGTTCGTTTCCAATAAACTTACGTGCGCACCATATCGCATGCCCAAGACCCTTTGGTTCTTTTTGACGGATATAATGAATATCCACCAATTTCGAGGTTTTTTGAACCTCTTCCAGCAGTTCGAACTTCCCTTTATCAAATAGGTTTTGCTCTAATTCAAATGAATGATCGAAATGATCTTCAATTGCTCTTTTTCCTTTACCTGTGACAATAATAATATCTTCAATACCTGATTCAATTGCTTCTTCGACAATATACTGGATTGTTGGCTTATCCACTATTGGCAGCATTTCTTTTGGCATTGCTTTTGTTGCCGGTAAGAACCTTGTACCAAGTCCTGCAGCTGGAATGATTGCCTTTTTTACTTTCATTAAGGTACTCCCCCTAAATTGAAATTGGAAAAAGTGGCTTGGAAGCTACTTTGCTGTTTGCAATCATTAGTAGTCTTTCTCTAAGTTCGGTTTTTTCCATAGTGGCAAAAGTAGTTAGTAAATTTTCTATTTCCTCAATAAATAGCTCCGATGTTTTACCAATATAAATTTTTGGATAGATTTGTTGCTCATGAACCTCATCATCTTTTAGAAGTTCCTCAAACAATTTTTCCCCTGGTCTTATTCCGGTAAATTCTATACCAATTTCCTCGATGGAATTACCTGATAGCTTGATCAAATTCTTTGCAAGGTCCACAATCTTAACTGGATCCCCCATATCTAGGACAAAGATTTCTCCGCCCTTTGCTAAAGATCCTGCCTGAATCACTAACCTAGATGCCTCAGGAATCGTCATAAAATAACGAATCATATCTGGATGAGTAACTTTAACAGGACCCCCCTTTTCAATTTGCCGTTTAAATAAAGGAATAACACTGCCACGGCTTCCGAGCACATTTCCAAACCGTACTGCCACAAATTTTGTCGAGCTATTCTTATCCATTTTTTGGATAATCATTTCAGCCAACCGTTTGGTAGATCCCATCACACTAGTTGGGTTTACCGCCTTATCTGTGGATATCATCACAAAGGTTTTTACTCCATTCCAACTAGCCGCCTTGGCAACATTCATCGTGCCCATCACATTGTTCTTTACCGCTTCCTCAGGATTTCTCTCCATCAGCGGTACATGCTTGTGCGCAGCGGCATGATAAACGACATCAGGTTGATACTTCCTCATGATAAAATTCATTTTATCTGCATCCTGCATATCGGCAATTTCCGTGATAAACTCGATAGGGGATGCATGATAGCTCTCCGTTAATTCCATTTCAATCGAATAAATACTGTTTTCACCGTGCCCTAACAGGATAAGCCGTGCAGGATTAAAGCATGTTATTTGACGGCATATTTCTGAACCGATTGAGCCCCCCGCACCCGTGACAAGGACCGTTTTACCGGTGAGATATTCCGATATACCATCAATATCGAGTTTTATTGGCTCTCTACCTAATAAATCCTCCACCTGAACATCACGGAATTGATTGACCGAAACCTTCCCTGTAACCAAATCTTCAAGCATTGGGAGAATTTGTGTATTTGCATTTGTTTTTGCACATTCCTGAAAAATCGTGTTTAATTCCCGTTTACTTAATGAAGGTATAGCAATCACGATTTTATCTACATTAAGTTGTCTTACTGTTAATTCAATTGAGCTCACTCCACCCGCTACAGGGATTCCCATAATATCAAGTTGTTGTTTTTTCAAATCATCATCAATAAATCCTACCGGAAAAAGCCCTGCTTCTTGGTTTTTCAAAAGCTGCCTAGCTACCATTGTCCCAGCCGATCCTGCCCCTACTATCAAGGTTCTTTTTTTATTTGTATCTATTTTAATAAACGAATCTCGGTACATCCTCCAGCAAAAACGCGAACCACCTATCAATAAAATATGAAGCGCCCCTGTAACACCGAGTAGCCTGAATAATATTTCTCCCACTAAGATTTGTTGCAGGACAGCCGCGACCAGAATAGAACTAGTAACAACCTTTAAGATAATTAATAATTCTCCAATACTTGCATATTCCCAAGCCTTTTTATAAAGTTTATGCTTAAACGAAAAAAAATGATGGCTAAACAAAATAGCAATCGCCGTGATGATTATTGGCATTGTAATGACATACATCGTTGCATTCACTAAAAACCTGCTAAAAAAAACTGCTGTAAGAACAATACAGGAGTCAACAAAAATAAAAAAAGACAGCCTTTGTTTATAATTCATTTCCTCTTTCCTTTCCAGATTCTTAATTTCATGTTTTTATATTCTCTTATATTAAAATTTTCCATAATCAGGCCTACACAAGACCAGATTATGGAAAATTTTAATTAGGGCATTTAACCCCTCCTCACATCACACTTTCGACGACCAGCGTCTAAGGTCTATCTCAACCCACAGTATAACCGAGTGCCTCCATTGATATTGGTAAGAAGACATCACCAAAAACATCTTATAAAGTATAATATAGTTCTTAATACAGAACGATAAAGTAAAAGAAACTGAATAGACTTTTTAATGTGTCCCTCTACTCTTTTCCATTTAATATTACCCCTAACAATTGGGCACTCGCAGATTCTAATAATTTTTTTGCTTCAATTGCTTCATCACTTTGTGTTTTTCCAAATTGAATTACTAATATAAGGCTATCACACTGATTTGCCATGATTTTAGCATCTGCGACTTCTAATACTGGGGGGGTGTCAAATACCACCACATCATAAAGACTGTTTACCTTCTCAATTAATAATTCCATTGCTAGTGAACCTAACAGCTCTGCTGGATTGAAAGGAGCAGGTCCACTTGGGATAATATCTAAACCGCTAATTTCTGTTTTTTTAATCGTATCCTCTAGCAGGTTATTTCCAATCAAAACGTTACTTAAGCCAATGTTATTATTTAAATTAAATATAGCATGTAGTTTTGAATTTCTTAAATCTGTATCTACTAAAAGAACTTTTTTCCCTTGCTGTGCTAATGATATTGCAAAATTAGCTGCAGTTGTTGATTTCCCTTCTCCACGATTTGGGGAGGTAATAATTAATGTTCGAGAAGTATTGCCCTTCAATGATGAAAGAAAGTTAGTACGAATTGTTCGATATTGCTCCGAAACTCTGCAATTTTGATTTATGGCAGTAATTATTCCAGCCTTTTTCATTATATTTGGTGATTTCCTATTCAAAAGTTCCAAATGACTCCCCCCTAACTTCGATTTTATGCGTCTCTCCCTTTTTTCTAGCTGTATTTTTTTTGTTCATTTTGGAAACACTGCCCAACACAGGAATTCCTAGTAATTGTTCGATACTGCCTTCTGATCTAACTGTATTATCCAAAAAATCTATTATGAAGATAAGCCCTATTCCGGAAATTACTCCTATCAAAAAACCTATGATTATTTTCTTCTCATGATTATTGTTAATAACATGCGGGCTGACTTTTGCCTCAGAGAATATGCTAATATCGCTAAATCCCAAAAGATTTGGCATTTCACGTTTAAATAAGTTAGCAGTTGTATCGGCAATTTTCGTCGCTAATTCAGGATTGGAATCTGTAACTGAAATTTTCACAATTGTAGATCCCCCAATGCTTCCTGCAGATATTTGTTGACCTAACTGTTCAGGAGTTCTATCAAGATTCATTTCATATACTACATTTTCCAAAAAACTAGGTTCTTTTATCATTACCATGAGAGTGGTCATTAAGGTAGGTTCTGCATTAACTATCATACGAGAAGATGACTCATAGAGAGGTTTAGTAAAATAGATACTATATATACCTCCAATTGCTGTAAAAATAATAGTAGTGATAATAATTATCCAAAACCGTTTCTTAATTAAATTAAATATTTTTTTTATATTTATTTCATTTTCCAATTTACTCACCACTTCCCCATAATTTTCAAATAAAAGGGTATTTCTATATATATACTATTAAGTTCTTTTTGAAGAACAACATTGGATAAATTCCTATTTTTTTTATAAATAAATTGGGTGACGATATTTTAATTGAACTAAAACTAATCTATCCTCATATTAATTCTTTATAAAGAACAAGTCAATCTTATATTTGCAGGACCATTATTTTAGATAATCCTTTTTTAATTCAAAAATCGCAGAAAAATTGAAAGTTCTTTTATTATTTAAGCCCCATTCCCTTGTCAGTAGCTCTGTAACTTATTATTAACGGACAAATATTACAAGTATTATAAACTTCAGAAAAAGTTAAACTAACCTTTATTTGGAATACCAAAATGGAGAAGAATATTTACTTTTACTTTAAAACAGTTCTTTAAAAAGAACGAACTATCATATATAATATCATTAACATGATATTCTGCTATTTTATGATTTTTAAATACTCAAAACTTCTTTCGAAGACAAATCAAGTTTGAAATGAATGTCATTAAAAAACTATCATCTTGGTAGAAACGAAATATACTTTTAAAATTAGTGAATAATTACCCTTAGTTTTAAAGAGACAAGGCTTTTTACTTACATGTTGCATAAATCTTACTCCGCTTTAATGCTTCTTTTATTTCTATTTAAGGCTTCATTCTAATAAAACAATTTTTAAAGAAGTAAATAATGTTTTTATAATTTTTACCTTTTTTCACCATATCGGCAAATTGGGAATTTTGGAATATCAAATTAATATGACCATAAGGAGAGTTCTATGATTGGAGAGCGAATAAAAAAATTAAGAGGACAAAAGGGATATTCAATAACTGAGCTAGCTGATCTTGCTAATGTCTCAAAATCTTATTTAAGTTACATTGAACGGAACCTTAATAAAAATCCATCTATTCATTTTTTAATAAAGATCGCCAATTCCTTAGATGTTCCAATTGAGAATTTACTTTTAGGGATTGACGAAGCAAATTATTTGAAAAATACTGAAGAAGAAATACTGGATAAAGAATGGAAAAAAATAATTGAAAAAGCTATTGAAGATGGAATAGGTAAAGATGATTTCAGAGAATACATTAATTATATTAAATTTAAGATTTGGGAAAAAAATCGAAAATAATATAATTTTTTCCCAATAAATTTTAGAGGTAATCTAAAAGTTACTTTGAATATTATTTGTTCCTAAAACATATCCCCGAAAAAGCATGCTACTAACGCATGCTTTCTTATATTAATATCGACCTGCTAATACGGCCGCTGATTATCTAATAAAGGTACCTTCTCTTAATATTCCT
Organism: Neobacillus sp. FSL H8-0543; assembly: GCF_038592905.1. GTDB lineage: Bacteria > Bacillota > Bacilli > Bacillales > Cytobacillaceae > Neobacillus. Next base: position 1,318,174 of record NZ_CP151943.1, read on the forward strand.
CTTTACTTGACAGATGCTCAATTATTAATGGCATATCTGAACTCAGCAAATGTAGTTCTTTTAGTAAGATACGATATTCTAAAGCCCCAAAACCTCATAATCAATATTCCTACAATATTAATGGTAAACTAATAAAGACAAATATCTTCCCTAGGAGAGCAAAAAAAATGAAAACTAATACGAAATACACTGGTTATATCGGAACCTATACAAAAGGAAACAGTAAAGGAATCTACTCTTTTAAACTTGATGTTGAGGCAGCGATTATTTCTGATATTAAAGAAGTTGCACAAATGGAGAATCCAACATACTTGAACATAAGTAAGAACAATCATTATCTGTACGCTGTTAATAAAAAAGGCGAGGTTGGTGGAGTTTCTTCATTCTCTATTGACCCAGTTACTCACGAGCTTACCACCATTAATTCCCAGATGCTTCCTGGTTCATCCCCCTGCCATGTAAGCGTAGATAGTAGCGGTAAGTTATTATTTAGTGCCAATTACCACAAAGGTACCGTCGAATCTTATTTGATTGATTCAGTTGATGGCTCGATTCGTCCTCCATCTTCTGTTGTACAGCATGAAGGCCACGGTCCAGACCCTAGACAAGAAAAACCTCATGTCCATTTTGCCGGGGTTACCCCAGATGAAAAGTTTCTTGCAGTGGTTGATTTAGGGATTGATGCTCTTATAACCTATGAGATTGCTAAAGATGGGAAGATGGCTGAAAAAAGCAGACTGAATGTATCTGCTGGCAGCGGTCCGCGACATCTTACTTTTCACCAGAATCAAAAAATAGCTTATTTAATGACAGAGTTTAGCTCTGAGGTTATTGTTTTAGAGTATAACGAGAGGGATGGCAGCTTTTTAGTAGTTCAAACGATTTCAACTCTTCCAGACAATTTTGCAGAAAACAACCAAGGTAGTGCGATACATATTTCTAGAGATGGTTTGTTTGTTTACGCGGGTAATCGTGGTCATAATAGTATCGCCGTATTTGGTGTTGACCAAGATACAGGAACGCTGCATTTTGTGGAGCATGTTTCAACTGCGGGAGATTGGCCGCGGGATTTTGAGATAGATCCTTCAGGGAAGTTCATTGTGGCCTCTAATCAGAATTCGAGTAATCTTGTCTTATTTGCCCGGGATCAAGAAACTGGAAGATTAACTCTATTACAGTCAGATGTTGAAATCCCAGATCCTGTTTGTGTGAAATTTTTGCATTATTAATGAAAGAGCAGAATCAGTATTGACAATGTGCTATGCCTGTAGTAAGTTGTATAAATAATCTAAATATTAAATACTCTTATCAAGAGAGGCAGAGGGAATGGCCCTGTGACGCCTCAGCAACCTTCAATGGTTTTCACATTGAAAAGGTGCTAAATCCAGCAAGTTAATTACTAACTTGGGAGATGAGAAGAATGACGATGCTTATGCTGACAAAAGTCTTCTTCTTGTAAGAAGGCTTTTTTTGTTTTTATTTTAGGAGGGATTGTTGGATATGTATAACATTGACACAAAGCTTGCTCAAATCGGAAATCGCAGTGAGACGGTGACAGGCACCGTAAACCCGCCTGTTTATTTTTCTACCGCCTACCGCCATGAGGGAATTGGCCAATCAACGGGATTTGACTATTCCCGAACAGGAAATCCAACACGTCAGCTCTTGGAAAAAACAATTGCTGATTTGGAATGCGGTGACCAGGGATATGCTTGCAGTTCTGGAATGGCTGCCATTTTTACGATTTTGTCGTTATTTCAATCTGGTGATGAATGGTTAGTAAGTGAGGACTTATATGGCGGCACTTACCGCTTACTAGAACAAGGATATAAAAAATGGGGCTTGAAATCCCAGTATATTAATACGAATTGCCCTGATGAGATTGAAGGTAAAATTACTCCTCAAACGAAGGCAATCTTTCTTGAAACTCCCACCAATCCTCTTATGCAGCAAACCGATATTTCCGCGGTTTCAGAAATAGCTAAGAAGCACGGTATATTGCTGATTGTTGATAATACTTTTTACACTCCGCTTCTCCAGCAGCCGATAACACTTGGTGCAGATATCGTTATCCATAGCGCAACAAAGTACTTAGGCGGTCATAATGATGTGCTTTCTGGCCTAATTGTCGCTAAAGGAGAAAAACTCTGTGAGGCCCTCGCCTTCCATCATAACGGAGCAGGAGGAGTCCTTAGTCCGTTTGATTCATGGTTATTAATGCGTGGTATGAAGACTCTCTCCTTACGAATGGAAAGACATGAGAAAAATGCGAAGGCCATCATTCAGTTTCTTTCGGAGCAAAGCGCCGTTACCGATGTCCTTTACCCTGGAAGAGGCGGAATGGTCTCATTCAGATTAAAAGATGAAAACTGGATAAATCCCTTTTTAAAGAGTTTAAAATTAATTACCTTTGCCGAAAGCCTTGGTGGAACGGAAAGTTTCATTACTTACCCTGCAACACAGACTCACGCCGATATTCCTGAAGAAATTCGTATTCAATCAGGGGTTTGCAATCGACTCTTACGCTTTTCTGTTGGAATCGAGGATGCCCAAGACATCATTTCGGATCTTGATCAAGCTTTTGCCCATTTAAAAGAAGGAGTGAGTATAAATGAACAATAACGAATTTACTTTTGAAACCAGGCTCCTTCATAACCGTCATAAGATTGACCCAACGACTGGGGCGGTGAGTGTACCCATTCAACATGCATCGACCTTTCATCAATATGATATTGATCAGTTTGGAAAGTATGATTACAGCCGCAGTTTAAACCCGACGAGGGAAGCATTGGAAGATGTTATAGCTGAACTTGAAGGCGGGATTCGCGGGTTTGCCTTTTCTTCTGGGATGGCTGCAATCTCAACTGCCTTCCTGCTGCTTTCTTCAGGCGATCATGTTGTTATTACAGAGGATGTATATGGCGGTACGTTTCGTATGGTTACAGAAGTACTAACTCGCTTTGGTATCGAGCATACCTTTGTCGATATGACCGACCTGAATCAGGTCCAAGCAGCCATTCAGCCGAATACAAAGGCTTTCTATATGGAAACACCTTCAAATCCTTTACTAAAAGTAGCAGACATTAGGGCCATTTGTAATCTGGCAAAGGAAGTTCAGGCATTAACCTTTATCGACAATACCTTCCTCACCCCTGCTTTGCAAAAACCATTAGAGCTGGGTGCAGATATTGTTCTTCACAGCGCAACCAAATTTTTATCGGGTCACAGTGATGTTGTCGCAGGACTTGCAGTTGTAAAAGACGAGGAATTAGGAAAGAGACTTGGCTATTTACAAAACGCGTTTGGAGCTGTCCTTGGTGTTCAGGATGCCTGGCTCGTTTTAAGAGGATTGAAAACTCTGTCTGTCAGGCTCGAACAATCGCAAAAATCAGCTCAAATACTTGCAGATTTTTTAAGTTCTCATCCTATGATTAAAGAAGTATATTATCCAGGTCTAAAAAACCACCCTCAGTATGAATTACAGCAGGTTCAAGCGCTTGGTGCAGGGGCTGTACTCTCTTTCGAACTTGCCGATGAAGAGGCGGTCAGAACATTTGTTGCAAATGTAAAAATCCCTGTCTTCGCGGTTAGTCTCGGTGCAGTGGAGTCAATTTTATCGTATCCTGCAAAAATGTCTCATGCTGCTATGCCGCAAACAGAAAGAGAAAAACGAGGGATTTCCAATAGTTTATTGCGTTTTTCGGCAGGTCTCGAAAATCCAAACGATTTAATCCTGGACATTTCTCAAGCACTAGGAAAAGTTTCCGAGTCACAGCTTGCCTTACACCAAGGAGAACATTTATGAGTCTACTAGAAAAATTAGAAAAGCAAATTTTAATTGCAGATGGTGCAATAGGTACCCTTCTCTACTCCTTTGGAACAGATAGTTGTTTTGAGGAACTAAACCTTTCTCATCCAGAAAAAATACAGTCTATTCATAAAGCCTATCTTGATGCTGGGGCTGATGTGATACAAACCAACACCTATGCCGCCAATTATTTAAAATTGCAAAGATACGGGCTTGAAGATTCTGTAAAAGAAATCAATAGCGCTGCCGTCCGCAATGCAAAAATAGCCATAGGTAAGAATGCTTTTATCCTTGGTACCATGGGTGGCAATCGCGGCATTAAGCCCACTTCCATCTCAATGGAAGAATTAAAACGGAGCTTCCGCGAACAATTGTATTGCCTCTTATTAGAAGGGGTGGATGGATTATTACTCGAAACCTACTACGATCTCGAGGAACTGGAAACAGTCCTCGCCATTGCCCGAAAAGAAACAAGGTTACCGATTATCGCCCAGGTTTCCTCTCAAGAGCCAGGATTCTTACAAGATCGGACACCCATTAATGATGCATTTAAACGCCTTGAAAACCTTGGGGCAGATGTAATTGGACTAAATTGCCGGCTTGGTCCGCATCATATGCTAGAATCACTTGAACGGATTGAACTCCCGGCTCATGCCTATCTTTCTGCCTATCCGAATGCTAGTCTTCCTACTTATACCGATGGGAAATTTCACTTCGAAGGAGACGCAGATTATTTTAAGAAATCAGCTCGTGCGTTTCGAAATCAGGGAGTCAGGCTGCTCGGGGGCTGCTGCGGAACAACACCGGAACATATCCGTGCGTTTGCTTCTGAATTAAAAAATAGTGCTCCTGTCACAGAAAAAATTGTAAAATTAGCACCAAATAAAATTATCGTAGATTCTTACGTACCTCCAAGGGATTTCCAGCCTCTTGAGGAAATAGTAAAAGAGAGACCTTCTGTTATAGTAGAATTAGATCCTCCTAGAAAGCTAGATACAACCAAATTTTTCGAAGGGGCAAAGGCATTAAAGACTGCAGGTATTGATGCCATTACGTTGGCTGACAATTCCCTGGCATCCGTACGTATTTCCAATGAATCATTAGGTTACTTAGTAAAAAAGGAGCTTGGTATGCGACCGCTGATTCATATTTCATGCCGGGACCGTAATATCATTGGCTTGCAATCCCATCTTATGGGGTTACACACACTAGGAATGCATGACGTTCTCGCCATTACAGGTGATCCTGCCCGGGTTGGTGATTTCCCAGGGGCATCCTCTGTTTATGATGTTTCATCATTTGAGCTTATCCAAATGATAAAACAGCTGAATGAGGGATTATCCTATTCTGGGAAAGACTTGGGACAAAAAACAAGTTTTAGCATTGCGGCCGCCTTTAATCCTAATGTTCGTTCGGTTGAAAAAGCGGTAAAAAGACTAGAGAAAAAGATTAACTATGGAGCTGATTATTTTATTTCTCAACCGGTTTTCTCTGAAGAGAAACTTCTGGAAGTATACGAACATACAAAGGGTCTTGATGCCCCCATCTATATTGGGTTAATGCCGTTGATAAGCAGCAGAAATGCTGAATTTCTTCATAATGAAGTTCCAGGGATCAAAATTCCGCAAGGTGTTCGCGACAGTATGTTAGCACACGGAGATAATAAACTCCAAGCAGCCCGCGAAGGAATTGAAATTACTAAATCATTAATTGATGCTGCACTTGACCTTTTTAACGGAATTTACTTAATTACCCCATTTTTACGATATGAGTTAACAACTGAGTTAGCCCTTTACGCTAATAAGCGCGCAAAAGAAGTTAGGAGGAACACCTATGTCGAAGACTCCATTTACTGAACAACTTAAAAAGCGGATCCTCGTGATGGACGGCGCCATGGGGACCATGATTCAGCAAGCAAATCTATCCGCAGAGGATTTTGGCGGAGAGGAATATGACGGCTGCAACGAGCATTTAAATTTAACCTCCCCTGCTGTCATTTCCCGTATTCACCGTGAATACTTAGAGGCTGGGGCAGATATTATCGAAACAAATACCTTCGGGGCAGCGAGCATTGTACTGGATGAATATGAACTCGGGTTTAAGGCCTATGAACTAAACAAAATTGCCGGGCAATTAGCTAAAATCGAAGCAGATGCCGTTTCCACCGATGATTGGCCGCGGTATGTAGCAGGAGCTATGGGTCCGACAACTAAGACATTAAGTGTCACGGGTGGAACAACCTTCGATGTACTTGCTTCTTCCTACGAGGAACAGGTGATAGGCTTAATTGACGGCGGAGTCGATCTTATCCTCCTTGAGACGAGTCAGGATATGCTCAATGTTAAGGCTGGGTATATCGGTATTAAGCGAGCCTTTGAAAAAACGGGGAAAATACTGCCGTTGATGGTATCTGGAACAATTGAACCCATGGGTACAACACTTGCAGGACAATCAATTGAAGCGTTTTATATTTCGATTGAGCATATGAACCCTGTGGCGGTTGGTCTAAATTGTGCGACAGGTCCTGAATTTATGCAGGAGCATGTCCGCTCACTTGCAAATTTAGCATCAACCGCGGTCAGCTGTTATCCGAATGCAGGCTTGCCTGATGAGGATGGTCATTATCATGAAACACCAGAAACACTGGCGAAAAAGTTGGCTGATTTTGCGGCCCATGGCTGGCTGAACATTGTTGGCGGCTGTTGCGGCACCACACCTGATCATATCCGAGCAATCTCTAATTCAATGAAAAATTTTCAGCCAAGAGAAGCAAAACACTCAGATGCTCACATGGTTTCAGGGATCGAACCCTTTGTTTATGACGACCCTCAACTAAGACCAATTATGGTCGGGGAACGAACGAACGTGATCGGCTCCCGTAAATTCAAACGCCTTATCGTGGATGGGAAATTTGAAGAAGCCGCAGAGGTTGCAAGAGCACAGGTGAAGGGCGGGGCTCATGTCATTGATATATGTCTCGCAGACCCTGACCGCGAAGAGAACATCGATATGGAAAAGTTCATTAAAGAAGTCGTTAAAAAAGTAAAAGTGCCGCTTGTTATTGATTCCACGGATGAGAAAGTAATCGAAATTGCACTCAAATTTTCTCAGGGAAAAGCGATTATTAATTCCATTAACCTTGAAGATGGCGAAGAACGGTTCGAGGCGGTCGTTCCGTTGATTCATAAATATGGTGGTGCGGTTGTGGTCGGGACGATTGATGAAGTTGGTATGGGCGTGACGGCAGAACGTAAACTCGAAATTGCTAAGCGTTCGTATGATCTCCTCGTTCATAAATATCATCTCAAGCCACAGGATCTTATCTTTGATCCGCTTGTTTTTCCGGTCGGTACGGGTGATGCCCAGTATATAGGCTCAGCGAAAGCGACGGTTGAGGGAATCAAATTAATTAAACAGCATCTGCCCCAAACCCAAACAATACTCGGAATTAGTAATGTTTCATTCGGCCTTCCCCCAGTAGGAAGAGAGATCTTAAACTCTGTGTTTCTCTACCACTGTACATTAGCCGGTCTAGACTATGCGATTGTTAACACAGAGAAATTAGAACGCTTTGCTTCAATCTCTAAGGACGAGGTGGAATCAGCTGAAAAGCTGCTTTTTCATACAACAGATGAAGCATTAGCTACGTTTACTGAATTTTATCGCGGTAAAAAGAAAGAGTCGAAGATAACGGCAACCAATATGAGCCTTGCTGAACGTTTAGCTTATTATGTGGTTGAAGGCACAAAAGAAGGCTTGCATGCTGATTTAGACAAGGCACTGGCAGCCTACCCAGCTCCACTGGATATCATCAACGGCCCGTTAATGGACGGAATGAAGGAGGTTGGCCGACTTTTCAATGACAACCAACTGATTGTAGCCGAGGTCCTCCAAAGTGCTGAGGTGATGAAGGCATCGGTTGCCTACTTGGAGCCATTCATGGAAAAAGGTGATGTTTCTTCTTCTAAAGGAAAAATCGTTTTGGCAACGGTGAAAGGCGATGTTCATGATATCGGTAAAAACCTAGTCGATATTATTCTAAGCAATAACGGCTATGAAGTGCTTGATTTAGGCATCAAGGTCTCGCCAACTGAGTTGGTCCAAACCATCTTAAAAGAAAAACCCGATATGGTCGGATTATCTGGATTACTCGTAAAATCAGCCCAACAGATGGTAATCACCGCTCAGGATATGAAGAAAGCAGGAATCTCAACCCCTATCTTAGTTGGCGGTGCTGCGCTATCAAGAAAATTCACTGATACAAGAATTGCTAAGGATTATGACGGACTCGTCCTATATGCCAAAGATGCAATGACAGGCCTATCGCTCGCCAATCAGGTGCAAACACCTGAAGAATATCAAAAACTGTTTGAAGAAAAAAATCAAAAAATGGCTGCTTTGGAGGTCCCGAGAGAATATACACCCATTCGTTCAGCAGTATCAGTGGCAGTCAAACCAAAGCCTAGTGTATCAACAGAAGCACCGGTATTTACGCCTATGGATACGAAGAGACATATCTTAAAAAGCTATTCTCTTTCCCACATTGAGCCATATATTAATATGCAAATGTTAATTGGCCACCATCTTGGTGTAAAAGGGAAAATAGCAAAACTGCTAGCCGAAAAGGATGAAAAAGCTGTAAAGGTCAAAGGCGTTGTTGACCAGCTGTTGGAAGATGCAAATCGAGGAAATTGGATTTCTCCTGCAGCAGTCTATCAATTCTTCCCTGCCCAATCAGAAGGAAATAAGGTATTTATTTTTGATCCAAATGAGACAAATAAGATAATTGAAACGTTTGACTTTCCGCGTCAGGATTCTGCTCCTCATTTATGTTTAGCTGATTTTGTTAAATCAGTTGATAGCGGCGTAAAGGATTACGTCGGCTTCTTTACCGTTACTGCTGGCAGAGGCATTCGTGAAAAAGCCGATCAACTTAAACAAGATGGTCGCTTCCTTGAATGCCATGCCCTGCAGTCATTAGCATTAGAGACCGCAGAAGGCTTCGCGGAATTAATCCATCGGCAAATGCGCGACCGTTGGGGATTCCCTGATCCACTATCTTTTACGATGCAGGATCGTTTTTCTGCAAAGTACCAAGGACAGCGTTTCTCATTCGGTTATCCAGCCTGTCCGGAGTTAGAAGATCAGAAGAAGTTATTTAAGTTGATTCAACCAGAAGAAATCGGTATTGAGTTAACGGAAGGATGTATGATGGAACCGGAAGCCTCAGTTTCGGCCATGGTGTTTGCCCATCCGGAAGCAAGGTATTTTAATGTGTTAAGATAAAAAGTTAAAATAATCCCGCGGAATCGGACATTGATTCTGCGGGATATTTTTTGTGTTTACTATTTTTATTAATTTAGGGAAGTATTGTTGCTTTATGAGTACTTACTACAAATTACTATGCACTTACTACAAATTCTTACTTGCTTACTACAAAGTTACTAGCTCTTACTACAAATTCGGAGCACTTATCTACATTACTTGGATATTTTTGGAACCAAAAACTGTTTCACAAAAACTTACTACAAATTACTATTCACTTACTACAAAGTTACTGGCTCTTACTACAAATTCGGAGCACTTATCTACAATACTTGGATATTTTTGGAACCCACAACTATTTCACAGAAACTTACTACAAATTACTATGCACTTACTACAAAGTTACTGGCTCTTACTACAAATTCGGAGCACTTATCTACAATACTTGGATATTTTTGGAACCCACAACTTCTTCACAGAAGCTACTACAAAGTACTATAAACTTTCAACATAATTACTGGCTTTTAAGTTAATCTTAACAACGCAAATACTGTGAGCATTCCTTGACATAACTTCAAAAAATCTATATAGTTACCTAGGTAACTAATTTGCAACTAATGATTTCGGAGTGATTACTATTAAGAATAGCCACGAACTATTCCATACGCTTCATCAGTTATCCCGCAAACTAACAAATAAACTCAATGAAGCCCTTAAGCCGTTCGGGTTATTTAGTGCCCAATGGTCAGTAATTTTTGTACTAAAAACAAAGGGTTCATTAACGCAAAAAGAACTTTGTGAGTATTTATTCGTTGAGGCCCCTCCGATGACCCGGACGATTCAAAGACTTGTCAAACAAGGCTTTGTAAAACAAGTCCAGGGGAAAGACAAACGAGAAAAGCACATTCAATTAACAGAAGCCGCATTAAATGATTTCCCTAAATGGGAGCGCGCTGTATTTGAGACCAACCAAACCTTACTGAATGGCCTTCCAGAAACCTCACAAGTTGAATTATTGAACCTGCAAACCAGCTGGCTAAAGGTGCTGTGATGAAAGGAGTCTATGATATGAATAAACCTAAATTATGGACCAAGGATTTTATTAGTATTTCTTTAAGTAACTTTTTTCTATTTTTAACCTTTTATATTTTGCTAGTTACACTACCCATTTATGCCTTGGAGGAATTTAACAGCAGTGCTTCACAGGCGGGGTTAATGACAACAGTATTCTTACTTTCAGCGATTATCTCACGACCGCTCGCTGGACAATGGTTAGAACGAGCCGGTGGTAAAAAGGTTCTATTAACCGCGCTTATTATTTTTTCAGCCGCCTCCCTTCTGTATTTTTTTCCAACATCCATCACTGGTTTTCTTATCATTCGCTTATTACACGGAATTGGTTTTGGGATGGCTACCACGGCTGCAGGAGCAATTGTTGCAGATTTAATTCCTGGCAAACGCAGGGGCGAAGGAATGGGTTACTTCGTTATGTCAACGAACTTAGCGATGGTTTTAGGACCGTTTATCGGATTAACGACAATCCAGCAATGGGGTGCAAACACGATGTTCGTTTTGTCTGTAATAGTTGCGATTGGCGCACTATTAACTGGACTCTCCGTCAAGCTAACGAAACAAGTTCAGCCTGAACAACTCGTGATTCGTTCTTCTTTTTCATTTCGGAGCTTTTTTGAAGAATCTGCAGTACCAATTGCGTTAGTTGGCAGCTTCCTTGCCATTGTCTACTCCGCTTTACTATCATTTGTATCGGTCTATGCTAACGAGATACATTTAGCCGAAGTGGCCAGTCTCTTCTTTGTGGTTTATGCAGTAGTTTTATTAATTTCGAGACCTTTTACAGGTAAATGGTTTGATCAATTTGGTCCGAACGTGATTGTGTTTCCATCAATCATTTTATTTTCAATTGGTATGTTTATCCTAAGCATAAGCAATGGAGCAGGCAGCTTTCTTTTATCCGCTGCATTGATTGGTTTGGGCTGGGGAACACTGTTTCCAACTTTTCAAACGATTGCCATTCAAAACGCTGCACCTCGAAAAAGAGGATTGGCTACCGCTACCTTTCTATCAATCTATGATATTGGGATTGCGTTGGGTTCCTTCTTAGTGGGCCTAATGGTAACCAAAATGGATTATAGCTCGTTATACTTCTTAAGTGCGTTTTATGTACTCATCGGTGCTGTACTCTATTACTTCCTCCATGTAAGGAAATCTGCTCAACAGGAAGTAACTGGAAAGAAAAACGTAATGATAAAAGAATCGTAAAAAAATTTACTTACTTAAACAAAGGCTATGTTAAGGGTTATTGTTGATACTATTAATTTAAAGAAAATAAATAGACGGAGAAAATCCGCCTATTTGGTAAAAAGCATTAAAAATAGCCTAAATAGCAGGAGAAATTCCGCCTATTTATAAAAAAAACATAAAAAGGCGGGATTTTGCACAGCATAACCGGAAAATCTCCGCTTATATTCCACGAAACGAGCTCCATTTTTCAAATAACCGGAAAATCTCCGCTTATTTTACTTTCGCTGGCTATTTAAGCGCAAATCAACAGACAAGTTTAACAGAACTTAACCAAAAGAACCATCATTCCCAAGAAGGAAATGATGGTTCTTTTTATTTATATATTAAATACAGGTTTATGTGTCAGTTCAATTTTAATCGTCTTTTCTAGGACAATCGTCCAGTTCTTCGAAATAACTCCATGTAAGGCTTCGAGGTTTTCATCAGTAATATTCACTTGATCAAGGAACTCACCTGTATCGATGAAATCCACGCCTTCCTTCATCCCGAATTTAATTCTCAATAAAGATTTAAGTGCTCCTTTTGTCAGGAAAGTAATCTCATATCCTTCAATAATGGCTCTTTGGCATTTGTCCTTATTGATACGATAATAGTCAATGAGGGTCTTCCAGGTTGGAATTCCCTCATCAATACTTTCAAGCACTTCTTCATCGGCTTCATTTAAAAGAGCAATGATTGTTGCATTATCCAATCCCTTTGCTTTCATCATTTCAAGCATTAGGGCATAATTTAGCGCTAATTTAACCTTCTCCATCATTTGGTCATCCCTTCGCACATTCTAATTAATATAAGTGGCAGGCCACATAATGCTCACCATCTACACGTTTTAATTGAGGGTCTATTTCACCACAGATTGGTTTGGCAAAAGGACAGCGAGATCTAAATCGACAGCCTTTTTCCATCTCAATAGGACTTGGAAGTTCACCTGTAATAATCTCACGGTTACTATTTTGAGCCTTGATTGGATCTGGAATTGGAATTGCCGATAACAAAGCTTGAGTATATGGGTGTAACGGTTTATCGTATAACTCATCACTTGTGGAAACCTCAACTATTTTGCCAAGATACATAACACCAATCCTATCAGATATATGGCGTACCATTGATAAATCATGAGCGACAAATAAATATGTGAGGTTTAGCTCCTTTTGAAGGTCTTCTAACAAATTTATCACTTGTGCCTGTATCGAAACATCGAGTGCAGAAATTGCCTCATCACAAATAATAAAATCCGGATTAGTGGAAAGTGCCCGAGCAATTCCAATTCTTTGCCGTTGACCTCCACTAAATTCGTGTGGCAATCTCCCCATGTCTTCTTTCTTTAAACCCACCTTTCCAAGGATATCAACGATGACCTTCTTTCTTTCACTTTTTGATAAACTTGTGTGAATTTCCAGTGGCTCATCGATAATTTCCTCAACCGTCATAAATGGATTTAAAGAAGAGTAAGGATCCTGAAAAATCATTTGCATTCTTTTTCGATACGGCTGGAGCCCTTTATTATTTAATGTGGCGATATCGTTACCATCAAAACGAATTTCACCTGCTGTTGGGTCATACAAGCGATTTAGTGTCCGGCCTAATGTCGATTTACCACACCCAGACTCACCAACTAGTCCAAAGGTTTCTCCCTTATAAATATGAAATGACACATTATCAACTGCTTTTACGACTTGTTTGCCCTTTTTAAACAGGGAAGTTTTTAAAGGGAAGTATTTTTTTAAATTTTTAACTTCGATAAGTTTCTGTCTTGTCTCCATCATGCTCATTCATCCCCTTCCCCTGCTAAAAAGCACCTAGATTTTTGAGTGGATGAAAAGCTTTTATACTCTGGTTTGTCAGTGAAGCATTTATTAAACGCAAATTCACAGCGTTCAGCAAATGGGCATCCTTTCGTCACATCTTTAAGCGAAGGAGCTGTTCCTCTTATTGGCTTTAATCTCGTTTTTTCTCCATCCACTCTTGGGATTGAGTTTAGTAATGCCTTTGTGTAGGGATGTTTGGGAGAATAAAAGATTTCATGTGCCATCCCCTCTTCCATCACCATTCCCGCGTACATCACCAAGATTCTACTGCAAATGGTCGCTACCACACCTAAATCATGGGTAATCAAAACGACTGACATATCATTTTCAATTTGCAACTTCTTTAACAATTCAAGAATTTGCGCTTGAATGGTCACATCAAGAGCCGTCGTTGGTTCATCAGCAATTAATAGTTTGGGATTACAAGCAAGTGCCATTGCGATTAGAACTCTTTGTCTCATCCCACCGCTAAATTCATGTGGGAATTGGTTTACTCTTGTTTCTGGAGATGGAATTCCTACCATTCTAAGCAACTCAACTGCCTCATGTTTGGCTTCTTTCTTTTTCATCCCTCTAACTCTTACTAATAACTCAATAAGATGTTCGCCGGCTTTTTTCAAAGGATTTAGAGCTGTCATTGGATCTTGGAAAATCATTGCAATATCTCTACCTCTAATTGCAGCTTTTTCTTTCTTCGATAACGTTTCAAGATGTTTTCCGTCCAAAATAATTTCACCTACATCAACGACAGCATTGGAGGGGATAATCCCAAGGATTGATTTAACCATTACACTTTTACCGCTTCCTGATTCACCAACAATTCCAAGAATTTCTCCCTTTTGAACGCTAAAGTCGATTCCCCGGACCGCTTCCATCCTGGATTCCCCATCATAAAAAGCAGTACGAAGGTTCTTTACTTCAAGTAAATTACTTTTTGCTTCTAAGTTGCTATCCATAACACTCTCCCTCCTCTCTATTTACCGCTAGTTTTCGGTTCCACTACTGCCCTTAGGACATCGCCTAGTTTATTAAAAGAATAGACAGTTAATACAATAAGAAGTCCTGGTAATATAGCCATATAGGGGGCATCGCCTAAATGACCTTGGGCACTTTGGAGCATACTTCCCCATGATGATAATGGTTGCTGAATTCCGAGACCAAGAAAGCTTAATGCTGACTCCATTAAAATAGCATTAGCGATACTTACTGTTGATGCAACGATAAAAGTAGGGAATACAGCTGGAATGATATGCTTCCAGATAATTTTTTTAATTGATTGTCCTGAGGATTTTGCATAAAGAACATATTCTCTTTCTTTGATTGAAAGCGTCTCCGCACGGACCATTCTAGCCGTACTCATCCAAGTAAAAAGACCAATTACAATAATAATCGCTTCTAACCCTGGAGTAAGATAAATACTGACCACAGTTACTAAAATCATCCATGGAATAGAAGAAATAATATCAACCGTTCGCATCAGAAAGTTATCAATTCGCCCGCCAAAATAACCACTTATGGTTCCCACCAATACCCCAATGCTGGTGGAAATCAACATCGCTAGAATACCAACCGTTAATGAAACCCTGCCACCATATAAAGCTCTTGTCAGATAATCACGGCCAAGTTCATCTGTTCCAAATAAATGCTGGCCATTTGGTTGTTGTAAAACATTCATTACATCTACCTTGTTAGGAGGAAATGGCGATAAAAAAGCAAAGATTGATAGTAAGATAATGATAACCAGGAAAATTAATGCACAAGCAGCAGTCTTATTCCGTTTTAGCTCTGCTTTAAGCTTATCAATTTTCCTATTTTTCTCTCCTGCCAATTTTTATTCCCCCATTCCCTTAATTCTCGGATCGATAATGCTGTATAAAATATCTGAAGCCAAATTTCCAATAATTACGAGACTAGAAGAAAGTAGCATAATAGCCATAATAATTGGGTAATCAAAGCCCTGAATAGCCTTTATAAAATAAGTACCAATTCCCGGCCATCCAAAAACCGTTTCTGTAACAACTGCTCCAGTGACTAACATCGGGAGGCTCATCCCTACAATCGTGATTACCGGGAGTAGGACATTGCGAAGGACATGGTTAAATAAAATGCTAACAGAACTTGCACCATACGCTTTTTGTACCATTACATAGTCTTCAGAAAGCTGCCCAATCGTAGATGACCGAACGTAACGGACAAGCTCCGGCATGAACGATAACGTTAAAACGGTAGTAGGCAGAACCAAATGGCTTAAAAGATCAGAAAATGAACCTTCCTTTCCAATTGTGTGCATGCCGAGGATTGGAAAAATATTGAGCTGATACCCAAAAATAAAGAGGAGCACCATCGCCATCCAAAAGCTTGGAATGGCTATTCCTAAGGAACTTAATCCATCAATAATTTTATCTGCTAGTTTGCCTTTTCTAGCACCTGCGACAAGTCCAAGAATGATTGACAAAACTAATGCGAGAATATAGGCAGGCAAAACGAGAATAATGGTGTTTGGAATTCTTACAGACAGATCCTTTGAAATACTCTCGTGCGTAACGATTGAGTAACCCCATTCACCACTCAAAATTCCTTTTATCCAGTAAAAATACTGCATATATGCCGGCTGATCTAACCCGTATCTAGCTTTGATTAGTTCAACTGTTTTCTCACTCATATTCGGAGTGGTCATTGCATCCACTGCATCATATGGAGCTAGTTGAATGAGTCCAAAACAAATAATTGAAATGATGATGAGCATTGGGATCGCCTGCATAACTCTTTTAAAAATATACTTTAACAAGAAATATCCCACTCCTTAATTACCCGCCCCTAAAGGATCGGAAATACCCTGCGGAAATTTTTATAAGAAAAAATAAAGATAAACAGTAAGCTGTTTATCTTTATTTACTATTCTTCAATTTTATTAATATGAAAGTTTTGACATATCTTCAAAAGTATAAACCGGAACTAGACCTGCTTCTTCAATCCCGCTGATTCTAGAATCAATCGCAAGGATTCGTTTGTTGGTTACAAGCGGATAGAAAGCAGCATCTTCGATAACGATTTGCTGAATTTCTTCATAGATTGCTTGACGCTTGGCATCATCTTTCTCTACACGGCCTTGGTTAAATAATTCATCTACTTTTGGATTACTATAATGCATGAAGTTGGAAGGACTATCTGTTACGAATAATGAATTAAAAGTATCAGGGTCAATTCCCATGATGTATCCGCTAAGATACATATCAAAGTCAGTGTGTTCGCTCTCCATTTTTTGGAACAATGCTGTGGCATCCATTCCAACCAGTTCTACACTAATACCAGCAGCTTGCAAGTTTTGTTGAATAACTGCTGCTTGCTTTTGTTGCGCTGGATTATTAGCAGTAAAACCAAGTTTCAATTTTAAATCAGATACTCCTGCACTTGCTAATAGTTCTTTTGATTTATCATTGTCTAATTTGAATTTTTCTACATTGTCAGTATAATAGGTTGCTTTACTTGGTAAGATTGAATACGCATTATCGTAAAAGTCGCTAGAAACATAACTAGCGGTATTGATTTCATCACGATTCAAACTATAAGCAACAGCTTGACGAACTTCTTTTGATTGTACGGCTGGCGAACTTAAGTTAAATCCTAAGTACCCGACTCTTCCTTCATCATAAGGCATTAGGGTAACATTCTTGCTATCTTTGAATTTGCTTGCATCAGAAGGCTGAATTGCAAACGCATTAATCTCGCCTTTTTGTAAGGCCATTGTAGCCGAATTAGCATCCATAATAATGCGGTAAACTACTTTATCAATTTTTGGTGCACCTAAGAAATAAGCTTCGTTCTTTTCAAAGGTAACACTTTCACCTGCTTTATACTCTTTAAATTTATATGGTCCAGTACCAACAGGTGTAGCATTTTTAGGGCTGTTTGCAATATTTGTTTCACCTTCGTAAATATGTTTAGGCATAATGAAGATATTTCCTAAGCCTTCAAATGCACCCATACTTACTTCTGGAAGTGTGAATTTAACGGTATAGTCATCCACTTTTTCAACCTTAACAGGTTGATCATTAAAAATAAGCTGGCTTCTTGCCCATCCACCGTTTTCTTCTTTTAACATCTGTTCATATGTGAATACAACGTCATCCGCCGTAAACGCTTCTCCATCATGCCACTTAACATCTTTTCTTAATTTAGCTGTGTAGGTTAAGAAATCTTCTGATGCTGTCATGCTTTCTGCTAGGAAGAATTCAACATTATCTTTTCCGTTATACATATACAATGGAGAATATAATGCTTTTATTTCCATTAAACCGTAACGGTCACCTGTAGTAATTACGTTGACAGCATTTCCTGGATCACCATCAATTCCATAAATAAACGTATCTGGTTTAGCTGTTTCTTCATTGCTTTTGTTTGCATTATCCTTCTCATTCGACGTACAGCCTGCTAGCACAAGAAACATGCTTATCAACACGGCGATAAGAATATTTATATTTTTACGACCCACTGGTATTCCTCCTAGTATGTTTTTCTGCACCTATAAAATAGTAGATTTTTTTAAAACGTAATTCCAACTATTCCTATAAGGTTTTACTTCGTTATTCTACATGAAAATATAAAATTAGTAAATCATATTGTTTAGTTATTTTAAAATTCATTTGGATATACTGTGAACATCTAGGAAGGTTTGTGTAAGCAGGTTGTTTTACATTTTCTATTGATTAAGTTAAGTTATATTAAGATAGATAAACATTTTTAGGAGGTATTTAAATGTTTGATGTACTAATTATTGGTGCTGGACCAGCTGGTGCAAGTGCAGCTTTATTCACAGCTAAAGCGGGAAAGAAAACGATAGTGATTGATAATGACAAAACCGTCACAAAACGCGCATGGGTTGAAAATCATTATGGTGTAATGGAAATCTCTGGACCTGACCTTGTCGAAATCGGCAAGCAGCAAGTAAGTAAATTTGGTGCAGAAATTGTCCAAGCTACTGTAACAAATATTAGCAAAGTCGATGGCGGTTTTAAAGTCGAGTCTGACAATGGTGAATACGAAGCAAAGCACGTAATCGTTGCAACTGGATTCTTTGCCGATGTTGCTGAAGCAGCTGGCTTAACAACAAAGCCTGGAACAGAGCCAAGAGTAAAAACCATTCTTGATGTCGATAGTAATGGAAAAACAAATATCGGTGGCATTTGGGCAGCAGGTACCATTGCTGGTGTAAGTGTACATACAATTGTTACTGCCGGTGACGGTGCAAGAGTAGCAATCAATGTTATTAGTGAATTGAATGGCGAGCGCTACGTTGACCATGACGTTTTAAAATAATTTAGCCAAAATGGGACTCATGTAGAGTCCCATTTTTATACATCTAAATCTTTGCCTTCTTCAACGATATGTAACAGAAGATGGGCTAGATGGTGAATCGGTCCGAATTCTTCCTCTTCTTCATTTTCTTCCTCACTATAGTCAAGGTCCTGTAAGTATAGTGCGGTAAACTCATAAAAATCCTTCAATTGGAAGCTGTAGCAACCAATTGGGTCCTCATGGCCATCCTCATCACTAGTGTCCTCATATTGAAGGACCATGTAGGAAATATCACCATCCGCATCCTCAGCATCGAAAAAGACAAAAAAGCCAATATTCGTGTCTAATTCAAAAAGATGCCTAGTTCCCCCTTCGGTCGCTTTTTCAAAATCCTCTTGGCTAAGCTTTTGAATTTGCATGCTATCGACATTATCCTCTTGATGAAAACCCACAACAAATGATTTCATTATTATCCTCCTTGTAAGTAGATGCTATTAGTGTATCCTTTTAAAGCATTTCATATTTATAATGATAAACATCAATTAGTCCACAAAATTAAAAAAACCTGACAATGTCAGGTTTTCTAATAAACTGGCGGCTGTATAGGATGACTAGCTTGAATATCAGTAGAAGTCAGTTGTAACTGCGAAGCAGAATTTCCCCCACTTGTATTGGTTGAAACAGATAATAGGAAAACGAGAGACACAGAAATGAGTAGCATAGATAATTTTTTCATAAATTTTACCCCCTCAAAGTATTTTATTTAAGTATTTAAATGCTTTTGGATACATTTCATTTTGATTGTAATAATCCGAAAGCATTTTGTAGAACTCAACCAGGTCTTCATTGTGTTCATTTATCTCATTGAAATAAGGGATGATCTTTAATTCTAGATATACTATCGACTTTTCCAATGAATCCATATGTAAAAGATAAAAATCTGCTAATAATCTATATTTCTTATTGCCTAATTGTTTTGCCAAAGCTCTTAAAGTTTGGAAGCACTCCTTGGCATTATCAGTGGATTGAAGCATATAGTGGATTTTACCAATGGCATATAAGGTAACAAGGTAGTGATGGTAAGATGGTGTCTGAATTGCCAAGCTTTTCTCGTAGTAGACTAATGCTTCTTTCGGATTTTCCATTTTATCTTGCAAGTAACCCATATTATGATAAATTTGCGGTAGTAACTTTTCTTCCTTAAGCAATTCTGCATTTCGAATCAAATGTCGAAAGCAATCAAGCGCCTCTTCATATATTTTCGAGTGGGTATAATTAATGCTAAGTAACATGAGTACATGTAGGATGCGTATAAAGTTGTGCTCATTCATAAAAATTTGAAGGGCGATCTTCCCAAAATGAATGGCATGTCCTGATTGTTCGAGTGAACTCTTAACCAGCGCACGGTGATAAATAAAATCACCGCTAATGATTTCATTCTTTTCACTGCCCAGTGAATCAAGAATTTCATCAGCCTTTTTAAACTGACCTTTCATTATTAAGGATACCGCATGATAGTAAAGAAATAAATACTCTTCATGTTGGGAAAAATTTTTCCTTTGCTTAGCTAGCAAATCCTTTTGAGCCTCTGCCTCTGATAATAAACCTTTAAATAAGAGATAGTGAAATTTATATAACTCGTAAAGATATATACTTTTAGAGTACGGAATAATGTGTTCAATCTCTTTCAATTTATGGTAAATTTCATCCGCTTCTTCCCTTAAGAAGAAATTAATTTTTTCCTCAAAATCCCTAATCAAGCTAATAATTTGCCCTTCCTTTTCTTCCACCTCTTCATAGTTTATGGATAGCCTACTTAATAACAAAGAAAGCGTTTCTTCGTTTGCTTCTTTTGAGTTATTTTCAATTTTACTTAAATGAGGGATAGAGCATATTCCAGCAGCAAGCTCTTTTTGTGTTATCCCTTTTTGAGTTCTATGGTATTTAATTAAGGATCCGAATTCCATATGACCACCTAGAAGCCCTTTCCTTTTTCCATTATTTTATAACAACCAGTCCCCCTCTACCACTCTTTTGTTCAGAATATTAAAAAAGGTTTTCATTTCTCTTACAAGAGACAAGCTAAAAGCCATCTGGAATAATGACAGATGGCTTTGTTCTAGCTATTTTACTCTCGGAAACCCAAACCCAGAGGCATAATCATCCCCTAAAGCTGCTCCTGTACCACCTTTTATATCGTAAAGCTTTGCACGATTTTGAAGCTCCGTACGAAGCTGAACACTTGATAATGATGGATTTGCTGCCCAAATCTTCGCAGCTAGCCCTGAAACATGCGGTGTTGCCATAGATGTTCCACTAATCGTGTTATACGAACCGTCGTGCCAAGTTGATTCAATTGCTCTACCTGGTGCTGAGACCTCTATATCACGTTCTTGAATCAAATAATCTTCATCTGTTGCTGGATTTCCTCGGGAAGAGAAATCAGCTACGCGATATGTGCCATTTTGCTGAACATCTTCTAAAGCAGCTACAGCAACTGCATTTACGAGCGCACCTGGATATCCAATTGTATTACTACTAGGACCGTCATTACCTGCTGCTGCTATAACAAGAACACCTTTGTTATACGCATAATCAACTGCACTTGAAATAAGTGAGTCCTTCGCGCTAGACCCGAGTGACATTGATATAATTACACGCGAACTGGTTCTAGTCGCTTCATCAGCCGCTGTTCGAATCGCAGAGGCAATATCGTCTGAGTAACCAGAACCACGGTTGTTTAATACTTTATATGACCAAAGATCTGCTTCTGGGGCTACACCGTAAATTCCATTACCACTTCCACCGTTCGCTAAAACCGTTCCAGAAACATGGGTACCATGTCCATTCCCATCCGAACAGCTGCCATTAATTAATGGAGATTTCTGTTGCGTAAAATCTTTGCATTGCTCAATATTTCCAGTTAAATCAGCGTGATTAACATTTACACCTGTATCTAGCACGGCAACCTTAATCCCACTGCCGCCAGAAGGAACAGAAATGGAGGAATCATTATAAATCGCTTCTATCCCCCATGGTGTTTGGTCACTCGGGCCAGATCCTTGCGAGCCTGGCCCAGGTTTAGCTGCTACCTCTGGCTTTACCCCAAGTTGAACTTCTGAAACCTTTTCAATCGTCAGGTTTTTATTTTTTAGTAGAGCTTGGTACTGCCGTTCATTTAACGTGGTTGTAAATCCTTTGGCACCGAAGTCCCAACGAACACCAACACTTTCCTTTGCTTGGTCCTTCTCTGCGTTTGGACCTTGAATCAACACCCGATAAGTATCCTGTTCTTTTATCTGTTGCCCAAAAGCTTCTGTTGCAAACATTGAAACACCCATTACAAAGCTTAGTACCGTCGCCCCTATTACCTTCCCTTTTTTCATTTGGAAACTCCCCTCCAATTTTAACTCTAGGACTTTGCCTGTCCTGTTATTCTATTTAGAATTTTCAGTAAAATAAAGTTACAATTGCACTAAACAGGTTGGGAAATTTTTTGTATTCTGATAAAAAATACTTTTCTAAAGTGAAATAAAAAAAATCCATTCTCGGTTGAGAACGGATTTTTTAGTCGTTTAAAAGTATTTCTTTTTCCAAAAAATCAATGCCGTTAATGTAGATAAGCCTCCGGCAATGATCAGTGAGTATAAAAAGGCATCTGGGCTTCTTTGGAATGGTAAATCGACATTCATACCATAAAAGCTAAAAACAATCGTTGGGAAAGAGAGGATAATCGTAAATGACGTTAAAAATTTCATAACAATATTGACGTTATTTGAAATAATCGAAGCAAAAGCATCCATCATCCCGCTAAGAATCGAACTGTACGTCTGAGCCATCTCAATCGCCTGAATTTTTTCAATCATAACATCCTCTAATAAATCCTTGTCTTCTTCATACATTTTTATATAGTTGAAGCGCAGAATTTTATCCAATACCACTTTATTTGATTTTAATGAAGTCATGAAATAAACTAGACTTTTTTCAAGTCCTAGGAGCGCGTATATTTCTTTGTTCTTCATCGACTTGTGAAGTCCCCGTTCAATTTCATTGGTTTTTTTATTTATTTGTTTTAAATAACGAAGATAATGGGCTGTAATAATAGCTAGCAACTGCAAGGCAAAACGGTTCTTTTTAAACGTGAAGAAGTCTTTTACCTTATTATTCTTAAAAACTTCCAATATAGGAGTATCCTTTAATGAAACGGTAATAATACAATCATCGGTTAGAACAATCCCAATCGGAATTGTCTCGTAGACTGGAAAACCAGCCTCATCATGGGCAATATATGGATAATCCACGATAATATAAACTTGATTATCTTCTCGTTCAATCCTTGGATGCTCTTCATCATCAAGGGCGTCTTTGATAAAATCAACATAGACATGTGCTTCATTTGCTACTAGATTAATTTCCTGCTCTGTTGGTGCATACATATGGACCCAGCAGCCTTTTGATATCTTATCGACCTGTTCTAATACTCTTGTTTCCGAGCTTTTATAAATCTCTAACATAGTAAAACCTCCTCATGTCCTTGATTGAGGAAGCCAACTACCTTCTATAGAGTTGATATTCTTGAAGAATCCAATTCAAAGATAAATTGACTTCCCGTGGCCTGCTAGGGTCTGGGTCTATGGAATAACTCAAAATATCAACTCCTCCACCGTTAATTCAATTCTCCCTTATCATAAACCCAATTAGCCAAAAGTACAAACAAGATTTTCACTCCGGAAAATAAGGGTTTAAGTGTATTAACACCTCGTTGATATTGTCATATTTATCCATCAACTTACCCTTAATTGTCTTTGCAAGGTCATGTCCCTCTTTAATTGTCTTGAAATGATCGATAGATATTCGCAAATCGACTAAAATATAGTGTCCATGTTCTCGTGCTCGAATCCGGTCAATTCGCTTTACCTCTGCAAACTCTGATACAACAGTTATGTATTCCTGTAATATTTCCGTACCTATACTTCGTTCCAATAGAATGTCGAAAGCTTCAGTTAACATCTCTTTAGCAATTTTATAAATTAAGTACGCTACAAAAATACTTGCTACCTTATCACCATAGAGCAAGAAGGTAATTCCCAGTCGCTCTCCTGCAACAGATAATAACACCCCAATTGCAGCTGCAATCGACGCCACAATATCAGCTTTGTGATCGAAGGCAATCGCCTCAATTGCCTTGCTATTATGCTGTTTGGCAACTTTCAAAGAGGATCTGTATAGAATAATTTTTGCAATAAAAGAGACTAATGCTACCCACATAGCTAATAGGCTTGGCGTTGCGATTTCATGAAAGAAACCGCTAATCCCTTCAAAAACAACATAGATTGATACCAGTAACAGCAGGATTCCGACAATACCTGAAACGATTACCTCAGCTTTACCATGTCCATATGGATGTTCCTCATCTGCAGGTTTATTAGCAATTTTTATGACCAGTAATACGATGACCGATGCAAATACATCTGCGGCTGAGTGAATTCCATCCGCAAATACAGCATCACTATTTCCATACCAGCCAATGAAAAGTTTTCCGAATGTAAGGATGATATTACTTATTACACTTATCCAGGCGATTTTTTTTGCCAAGGATTCTCTCATCTCTATGTCACCTCAAATGTTTCTTATTCCTCTAGTCCCACATTATCGTTCATTGCCATTTCCTCTCGTTCTTCTTCTACGGCTATTCTGTTGATTGCATCATGCAGAAAGTGAAAAGCTTGGTCTAGTTCCTCACGTGATGGAAATTGATTTTTTTTATTCATTATTTTTTCCTCCTGAATTGATTTATTTTTACCAAAACCCCTTTAATGGAGTAAATCATGGAGTAAAAGAAGAAAATACGCTTGTACCAATTAATTTTACAAAAAGGAGTGTTTTTATGAAAAGAAACCCTAAAAATAACACCGAAGTGGCAGGAAGCTTCTTTCATCCAAGTGATTATAAAAGAAATAATACCGTGTCTTCGGGTATAGCGACTTCACACGAGCAAGCAATGGATTCGTACATGGAGGGTGAAATTGGCGCTGTCATTGATGATGTAGACGGAAAGGATATTCCTATTCCCCGAAAGGGCTATGATGAAGAGTAATTTGTAGAGAAAACAGCTTTCTTATGGAAAGCTGTTTTTCTTTTTACTTTTCGTTATCATCTACATATGGGTCATGCTCATATGCTGGCAAATCACCAAAGCTTGTCATAATTCCTTCCTCATCAAGTGCATCTTCATACTGCTCATGCTGCGCATTCGGGTACACGGTTATCTCGTTCCTGTACATGTCATTGCCCACAAAGTTCTCAAAGTCTTCAACATAGCCAATATTTTCATCCGACTCTGGATAGATGTCCTGATAGTTATCTTCTGAAAAAGCTAAATCTGACGGTGTATCAGATGTTCCCCATTGGGCGACCGTTTGCCAGGAATCCTCTGCATCAAAGGCGACCGTTTCATCCTTTTCATCCATATCAAACTTTCCAAAATCCGGTTTCAATATCTTTTCCTCGATAGGGCGGTCATGGGAAACGAATTGATCGGGACTGTGTTCCTTACAAAAAGTCGTATTAGGTATGGCTTCTAATCGTTCATAAGAAATATCTTTTCCACAGACCTCACATTTTCCGTATGTCCCATTTTCCATTGCATATAAAGCCTTATTTATATTCTCTAACTGATTCTCTGAGTGTTCATTGAGTGCAATATCTTTCTCACGCTCATATAACTCAGTACCTTCATCGGCAGGATGGTTATCATAACTTGATAATTCACCCATAGATTCATGAAAATGACCAAGTTCTAATCCATAATGATCATTTTGATCTAAACGCTCCGTTAGCTCCTCTTTTTCCTTTAATAAGTTCAAGCGTAAACCCGCTAGCTGCTCTGTTGTTAGCATACTAAACCCCTTTCAAGGCTTGTTATTTAATCATTACTATATTGCCCATTTATAATGACAACTTTGTATCGTACACTATATTTTCATTGTTTTAGGCGATGATTATGTATGATTTTTTTGATTCCATCAAAATCCTAAATCGTCCTTCTATAATCTGCTGAATAAGTTTTACAGGAGGGTGTATCTTAACATATATAGGCTGAAGAAATGAGGAGATAAGCGTGGTCAATCAAAACTTTGATAAATTTAATAAAATCCAACAGGCACATCAAGGTAAATATCTTGGCTCTGACAGAAAACAGGCTCCTGGTATAAATGATGCAGAATATAACAATCAGGAGGACACCGATATATCAGTTGGTGCCACCGGAAGGAACGAAAAACTTAAATGATTCCTGAATGCAGGAAAAAGGTTGAGGGAAGATTCCTCAACCTTTTTGAACGAGTCATGTACGATTTTTGGAGATAAGGAGAAGAAAAAGTATGAGCAAATCGAGTAGTGAAAAAAGCGATATGAAGTGGTGGCAGCTTTCCTTATTTGGAGTCGGCTGTACAATTGGAACGGGGTTCTTTCTCGGTTCAAGTATAGCAATTAAGATGACTGGTCCATCTATCTTAATCGCCTTTATCATTGCTGCGATGGGTACTTACATAGTATTTGACGGACTAGCAAAAATGACCGTCCAGGATCCGCAGCAAGGCGGGTTCCGGACCTATGCGAAACAGGCATTCGGAAGATGGGCAGGATTTAGCAGCGGCTGGGTATACTGGTGTTCAGAAGTATTAATTATGGGCAGCCAAATGACAGCCCTATCGATATTTTCACGATTTTGGTTTCCAAACTTGCCGCTTTGGGTATTTGCAACGGGGTACTCGATTCTGGGTATGGTCGTTATCATGATAGGTGTGGGTATACTAAACAAAGTTGAAAATATCCTTGCCATTTTAAAAATCGCCGCCATTCTTATGTTTATTATCATTGCATTATTAGCTATTTTTGGTGTCATTGACGGTGATAAGCCACTACAGTATCCAAGAAACACAAAAGATATTTTTCCGCACGGAATAATGGGATTGTGGTCCTCAGTCATTTTTGCCTTTTATGCATTCGGCGGTATTGAAATCTTAGGTTTGATGGCGTCTAAATTAAAAGATCCAAAAGAGGCTCCCAAAGCAGGTAAAGTCATGCTATTTACTCTAACAGTTATTTATTTAGTTTCGATTGGACTCGCGGTTATCATGGTTTCTAGCGGGGCCTTTAATTCAAAGGAAAGTTCCTTTGTCATTGCCTTAGATAATTATAACTTAGCCTTTATTCCACATATCTTCAATGCAGCATTAATTATTGCAGGTTTCTCAACAATGGTGGCATCGTTATTTGGTGTTACCAGCATTTTAGTAACCCTTTCTGAAGAAGGGGATGCTCCAGCAATATTCTCAAAGAAAGGGAAATTATCAGTTCCTTGGCCCACTCTTCTTATCACATTGGCAGGCATCTCACTATCTATCCTATCGGCGTTATTGATGCCAGGTAAGA
This sequence comes from Neobacillus sp. FSL H8-0543, assembly GCF_038592905.1. Lineage (GTDB taxonomy): Bacteria > Bacillota > Bacilli > Bacillales > Cytobacillaceae > Neobacillus. Next base: position 1,345,105 of record NZ_CP151943.1, read on the forward strand.
TATATGAATATGTAACCACCGCTGCTAGTCTGATGCTTCTGTATAATTGGATATTCATTCTAGCCTCCTCCATTCGATTATTGGAGGTAACAGCTAAGGGCAAAATAAAATATTTGATTGGGATATTATTTATTTTGATCGCTGTTAGTGGTACCTTATTTCACGCTACAAGCAGACCTGGATTTTTTATCAGCATAATATTTGTTGGAACCATTGGGATAATCACCTTCTTTATGCGTTTCAAATGGAAGATGAAGAAGAAAAAGGTATATAGTCCATGGCCAACAGCATAAGAGTCTTTCTGCCATCGATCATTATCGTTGGCATTTTTTATCCAAATAATGCCTGATATGCTTGAATGCCAAAGTAGATTCCAAATCCTATTAGCGAAAGGCCTGATAACAGTGAAATACCTGTCAGAAGATTTGAGGTTAAATACTTCCGAAAGTTACTGGATATACAAGCCATGGTGAGATCCCATAGTAATAAACCAATAAAAATGGCACAGCTATATAAAATCAATTCACTCGTTTCATAGCTTGCAGCAGTTTTCGCTAAAACAGACCCATAAATACCGAGCCAAAATAGTATCGTTAATGGATTGGAAATAGACATAAAAAAACCTGATATAAAGGATTTAATTAACGGTTCTTTCTTTCTGTTATCCCCGAAATTCAATTCATCTGAAGAACGGAGTGTCTCAATCCCAGTATAAAGAAGAACAAAGCACCCAAATGACCAAAGAAAGGTTTTCATGAACGAGGTTTCAAGAAAATGGACAACCCCGAGATAAACGACCAGCATATACACTCCATCTGCAACCACTGCACCTACCCCAATTAGCCATGAGTGCATAAATCCGTGTCTAATGCCCTTGTCAATCTGGGCGGCATTGATTGGGCCAATGGGAGCGGCGAGCGACAATCCCAACAAAATATAGCTTAAAAAAACATTCATCATTATCTCTCCCCAAATAAAAATAGCCTGTCTTTCAATCTTTATTCAGGTAGAAGGGGTTGTACCACTTAAATCTTAATAAAGAGCTTTCCCTTAAAGGGAAAACTCCGTAACTTTAGTTGGATTCAGAAAATTTCCGACGTTCCATTGTGTAAATCTCATCCTCTTCTGTTTGACCGATTAGGTGATGTCTTGAAATTGGAATTGTAAATGTATCAATATCAACGATAAATTTCGGACGATGCTTTGATTCTTTATAAATTTTTCCGACATACTCACCTATTAATCCTATCGCAATCAGCTGTAATCCACCAATTAACCAAATGGATGTGATCAAAGAAGTCCATCCTGTTTGTGTTTCTCCCAAAAACTTTAGCATCAAGAAGTAACAGCCAAAAAGGACGCTCATGAAAAAGGAAACCATACCAATCAATAAGACAAACCGAATGGGAGTAACGGATAATGACGTAATTCCATCAAAGGCAAAGGCAAGCATTTTCTTAAGCGGGTATTTAGTTTCACCAGCCTGTCTTTCCTTACGGTCATAGTAAACAACATTTGATTGAAAGCCGAGGAGCGGAACAATCCCCCGCAAGAAAAGATTAACTTCTTTAAAGCCTGCTAGTTCTTGAACCGCTCTTTTGCTCATTAACCGGAAGTCGGCATGATTATAGATGAGGTCTGCTCCCATTTTTTGCATCAATTTGTAAAACCCTTCTGCCGTACTTCGCTTAAAAAAGGTATCTGAATCTCGGCGTTGTCTCACCCCATAGACAATTTCATTGCCCTCATTGTATTTATGAATAAATTCACGGATTACTTCAATGTCATCCTGAAGGTCTGCATCAATGGATACTAAACAGTCAGACGAATCCTTAGCTGTAAACAAGCCTGCTAATAATGCATTTTGATGACCTGCATTTCGTGATAATTTTAACCCTCGGACATAATCATTTCGTAAGCTTTCTTTGTATATCAATTCCCATGTTCGATCCTTACTTCCATCATCAACAAATAAAATTTTGCTGCGGTTGGAAATAAGCTGATCTCCTGTAAGTGCTTTTATTAGTTGGCTCAGTTGTGAAATCGTATCAGGTAAAACATCTTCCTCGTTATAACAGGGTACGACAATCGTTAGAACTGGTTCTATCATTTAGTCAGGACCTCCGCTGTTTACAAAGTTTTATATAAGTAAATTTTCCATGCTGCACTTTTCGATTCGAAAACTTTTTCGAGAGATAGCCTATTTTCTTCCGCATTATTTATCGGTATTGCCGAAAAAATATACCTACCACCCATTTCTTTAAAAACTTCCGTATTGAATTGGAAGTCCTTTAATTGCCTTTTTGAATCCTTTTTGATCATATACCTTTTGCCCAGCTGCGCCGTGAAGATATAGCAGCGGCCGCCCCATGTATCAAAGTATTTTCGTATCGTGTTATTTTTTTCTAATTCCTTTTCAATTAGTTTTCTAAACTGATGTTTATAGGCTAAGGGATAAAAGTTATTATAGGTGTCAATAGTGTAAAAACCATTATACTGCGAAACGGCAGGATGAATGCCGATACTTGCAACTCGATAGTCTCTTTGCTCTAGCCCAATATGCCTTTTCACATCTTCAAATAGCTCCACAGCATAAAATTCCTTTACGGTAGGTTTTTTATGGTAAATGATTTCCTCATTGAATAAGCCCAATATTAATAATTGCAAAACGGCTAGCCCTTTGGCTGTTTTTGACCAACTCAGCCCTTGTCTTGAGATAATCATTAATGCCAAAGCAAAATCAACATAAATAACCATTGGTCTCAAAAAGTGATAACGAGCAAAATTAAACGTATCCATAAAATGAAATATTTTTGTTAAAGGCAACCAGCCCTTATAAAACCAGAAGGCATACCATAGTGACAAAAGAAAGTTTAAGATAAAGAAGAAGACAAACAGCCTTTCTTGCTTCCATAGCTTTTTATTGCAGACAAAATATATAGCAATAAATGTCACGGGAAGAATAATTAATCCATGAACAGTCATCACATGCGTGTGGCCTAAAACATAGTTTTTTAGTGTTAGCCGAACAGCCCTCCAAAATGGAAGAGATGCATGAAAGTATTCATCCCGGCTATTTGGTTCGGTTGAAAACAGAAAGGAATAAACTAGGCGATATTCAACAAGCATAAAAACCACTGTCATATAAGCAATAGCTAAAAAAAATCGTAGGTTCCAACCCCGTCCTCTAATCACATCAACAAGCCAAAGAATTCCCATTGCACTGAGAAAAAAGAAAAATCCTAACACGATGCTTGCGTAAAAAGGCATGAGGGTGAGTACCATATAGTCCTTTGCTGTTCCCTCTCCCTTTCGAATCGAGAGAAAGGCCCATAGTGCCAGCGGCATTCCCAATGTACTAAGCATTCCCGATGGCCAAAATGGGGTTAAGGCGAAGGCAAGTGCTGTTGCTACTTGAAGGAATAACCATTGATTTCCCGGAAGAAAGTGCCTTTTTAGCAATAAATACATTCCAAAAAAGGCAACCACCCTTGTTAGTGCCTGACTTATTCCATAAGCAATCATTGTTGGAAAGAATGCATGCAACCATACGATAATACTATATTCCGTACCAAACGTGTTCCTTGGTACCCCGTTAATAATCTGTGGAATGGTGCTTTCTAGTGCACCAAACATTTCCCCACTTTCCGCCAATACCTTGTACCAGGCCAAATTTGAATCTAAATTATCATGAACTCGTATATGCGCATTTTCCTGAAGGATAAAGAGAGGGGAAAGATAAATCGCCAAAACGAGTAACGCAAAAAGAATCAGTCTTCTCTCTTTTTTAATTTCTGTGTACACATTTTCACACCTCATAAAATGAAACTTCCTTGTTTAATAAAGTTTGCAACCTGGATGATATTTATTCCTTTTTAAGTAATTCTGACCACCTGCAGTTGTCCTCATTTTGATAAAATAGAAAAACACACAGAAAGTTAACTTCCGTGTGTTTTTTGATTGTTATATAAAGTTTATATATAGAGAATTAATGTTTAAGTCCTTTACTCCAAAAATCATTTAAAAGAGAATCGAGCTTTTGGCTGCATTGAACTACATTTTGGTTAGAATATCCATATTGTTGTGCTAAATCAATCATTTCAATTCTCGTTTTCTCAATCGTAGATAATAATGAGTTGATATTCGTTTCCATTGCCCTCTAGCCTCTTTCCTCTTTAATACTATAGTTATATTAATAACCTTAATTTATAAGTTTTTATACCTAAAAACAAGTAGAAAATACAAAAATAAATGAATCTTAAGTGAACACTATATTACCATAATTTCCTACCTTTTACATAAATTATTCTGAATCTGTTAACAAAAGCACTTCTAGTTCTTCGACAAGTCTTTTCCCATTATCCACATATTGTTCAGGAAAGCTTGCATCCTTGTCAACCGGTTCTTGAAACTGATTTAGAGTCCCAGAGAAAGCACCGGCTTCTGCATGGTCATCGATTCCTATTTGGTACTTATGTGACAAAAGAAATGGGCGCCCCATCTCCACGGTGCAATTTCGCGCATCTAATTGACCATCGACTGCTGTAAACGGGACCCTTAGGAACTGGTACCCCACTTCATCGTCGAGTTTATAGTCAAAGGCACCATGGTCATAATCCCAATTGCCGCCAATCGAATATCCAATTGGTTTTAATTTTTGTTCAAGCTTATACAAATCAAATTGTTTACCTTCAACTTTGGATGGTATCTCAATCATGTTACAGCCCCCTTTAATTCATTATTTATTAGTTTTCCCCAAAATAAAAAATAGAGTACTGAAAATTAATTTCAGCACTCTATTTCTTATAGTTTATAATCTTTTTTCAAGTTCAGCCTTTTTTTCTTCAAATCCCGGTTTTCCTAGTAAGGCAAACATGTTTACTTTATATGCCTCTACGCCCGGCTGATCAAATGGATTGACTCCAAGGAGGTATCCACTCATTGCACAGGCCTTTTCAAAGAAATAAACAAGGTAGCCAAACGTATACTCATCCATTGCAGGGATAGTCAAAATCAGGTTCGGTACTCCCCCATCTGTGTGAGCGAGCATGGTTCCTTGAAATGCTTTATTATTTACAAAATCAACAGTTTGGCCTGCAAGATAATTTAAGCCGTCTAAATCGCTTTCCTCCGCTTCGATTGTCAATTCATGACGCGGGTTTTCGACTTTAATAACCGTTTCAAATAAATCGCGACGACCCTCTTGGACGTATTGTCCTAGTGAATGTAGGTCAGTAGAGAAATTTGCTGAAGAAGGGAAAATCCCTTTTTGGTCTTTTCCTTCACTTTCGCCAAATAACTGCTTCCACCATTCTGAGAAGTATTGAAGACCTGGTTCATAGTTAATTAGCATTTCAATAGTTTTCCCTTTATTATAAAGAGCATTTCTTACTGCTGCATACTGGTATGCTGGATTATCGACCAGTTCTGAAGGGCTGAAGTCTTCCTGTGCTTTTGCTGCCCCCTCCATCATCGCTTCGATATTTGCTCCAGTTACAGCAATTGGCAGTAAACCTACTGCGGTTAACACGGAATAACGCCCGCCGATATCATCTGCAATCACAAAAGTTTCGTAACCTTTCTCAGTGGCTAATGTCTTTAACGCGCCTCTAGCTTTATCTGTAGTTGCATAAATTCTTTTACATGCTTCTTCTTGACCATATTTTTCCTCAAGCAGTTTACGGAAAATACGGAAAGCAAGCGCAGGTTCCGTTGTTGTTCCAGATTTAGAAATTACATTGATCGAGAAATCTTTTCCTTCAATCAGGTCCATTACATCTTTCATATAAGTAGAACTAATGTTGTTTCCAACAAAAATCACCTGTGGAGTCTTCCGCTTCTCTTTTGGAAGTTCATTATAAAAGCTGTGTTGAAGCATTTCAATGGCGGCTCTTGCACCTAAGTATGAACCTCCAATTCCAATAACAAGCAGAACATCTGAATCGGCTTTAATTTTTTCAGCTGATTTTTGTATCCGAGAGAATTCCTCTTTATCGTAGTTCGCAGGAAGCTCTACCCAACCTAAAAAGTCGCTGCCAGCACCCGTTTTTTCATGTAGAGAATGGTGGGCTACTTTTACAGCATCGCTTAAATATGTAAGTTCGTGTTCACCAAAAAAAGTTAGTGCTTTTGAGTAATCAAAACGTACGTGGGTCATCTATGATCCTCCATAATTTTATTTTCACTATCCACTTTATCGAATGCTGGCAATATTATCAAGAAAGGTCTACCATTGTAAGCGTACCCATTTTTGATATTTTTTTTACAATTATAATATTGTACACATCCACTTACTTTTTACAAAAAATAGACTCAGACATAACATGCCCGAGTCCTGATGATTATCCCAAAATGGGTTTGTTGCTTATTATAATGATTCGCGGTAAATAGCTAATACGTCTTCTCTATTTAATTTTGTAAAGTTGCCAAATTCACCATATACCATGGCTCTATCTGCCATTAATTCAACTTTACTATCATCAATGTCATAATCAGCTAAGCGTGCAGGAGCACCGATATTCGACCAAAAATCACGCAATTTCTGTATTCCTTCCAGTCCAGCATCGGTTGCACTTTTTCCTTCAGGGTCAACCCCAAACACTCTAACAGCCAGTTGCATAAAACGTTCTGGTTTTACATCTAGATTATGCTTCATCCAATGCGGGAAAAGGATAGCTAGACCCCCGCCATGTGGAATGTCATAAACTGCTGATACCGCATGTTCAAGGTTATGAGTTGCCCAGTCGCCACGGTATCCCATATTCACAATTCCATTCAAGGCCATTGTTCCACTATAAAGAACCGTTGCCCGATGTTCATAACTTTCAAGGTCTGCTAGTAATTTAGGTGCTGTTTCCATCACCGTTGTTAGCAGTGATTCACACATGCGATCCTGGAATAGCGTATTTTCTTCTAAATGAAAATAATGTTCCAACACATGTGACATCATATCGACAATCCCATAAATCGTTTGATCCCTTGGCACCGTATACGTATTAACTGGGTCTAAAATTGAGAACTTAGGATATGTTACTGCACTTCCCCAGCCATATTTTTCATTTGTTTCCCAATTGGTAATGACTGAGCCTGAATTCATTTCCGAACCTGTTGCTGCTAAAGTCAGGACTGTTCCAAATGGGAGAGCTTCACGTGCGAATGCTTTTTTCACAACTAAATCCCAGGCGTCTCCCTCATATTTGGCGCCTGCTGCAATAAGCTTCGTACAATCAATAACACTGCCGCCCCCAACTGCCAGTATGAAGTCAATTCCCTCTGTTTTACAAATTTCAACACCTTTTCTTGCTGTTGTAATTCGGGGATTTGGTTCTACACCAGGGAGTTCGAATACTTGTGCTTCGATTTCATTTAAACAATTGATGACTTGATCATAAAGACCGCTTCTTTTAATACTGCCTCCGCCATAAACCAATAATACCTTTTTCCCATATGCAGGGACTTCTTTTTTCAATTGTTCAAGTTGCCCTTTGCCAAAAATTAATTTTGTTGGGTTCCAAAATGTAAAGTTTTCCATGATTGCACTATCCTTTCCACTCTTCATTATATTTGAAATGATACTTTTTGCAAAAATCTTGTTTTTTTTTTTCACGTACTGGTTATAAATGTATAATTATTCTTAAATTTTCTCAATCTAATATTGAACCACATTTTGAAGGAGGAATTTGAGCTTGAGTACTATTCAACGTATTGCCTTAATACTTACAATAATCGGTGCAATTAATTGGGGGTTAATTGGTTTCTTTCAATTTGACCTTGTTGCCTCTATCTTTGGCGGGCAAGATTCAGCCCTTTCAAGGATTATTTACGGTTTAGTCGGACTAGCAGGACTAATTAACCTAGGACTTCTCTTTAAGCCAAACGAGGGCTATGTAAAAGAGCCTGAAACACAAAGATAATCCTAATAAACAACAAAATCCTTGCACATAAATGCAAGGATTTTTGTTGTTTATATCCAGCCTCTAAACTTAGAAGCCTCTGCCATCTTTCTCACACCAACCATATAGGCTGCTAAACGCATATCCACGTTGCGATTTTTGGAAAGATTATATATTTGTCTGAACGAAGCTACAAGCTTTTCGCGGAGTCTAGCTGCGACATCCTCTTCGCTCCAATAATAGCCTTGTCGGTTTTGTACCCATTCAAAGTAAGAGACCGTGACCCCTCCTGTGCCAGCTAACACATCAGGAACAAGTAGTATTCCCCTCTCTGTCAGTATCCTTGTTGCTTCTAAAGTGGTTGGTCCATTGGCAGCCTCAACAATAATCTTTGCTTTTATGTTCTGTGCATTTTCAGCGGTTATTTGATTAGAAACCGCTGCAGGAACTAGAACTTCACACTCAAGTTCTAGCAATTCTTCGTTTGTAATCGTGCCCTCAAACAAAGGTGTTACCATCCCAAAACTATCGCGCCTGTCTAGTAAATAGTTAATATTGAGGCCATCTGGATCATATATGGCACCATACGCATCTGAAATGCCAATCACTTTTGCCCCCGCATCATCCATCAACTTTGCAAGAAAACTCCCCGCATTTCCGAATCCTTGAATAATAATCCGGGCACCCTTTAAGGAAATTCCCTGCCTTTTTGCCGCTTCCTCGATACAGATCGTAACCCCTTGCGCTGCGGCCATTTCTCTTCCTTCTGAACCGCCAAGAACAAGTGGTTTTCCTGTAATAAATCCGGGTGAATCGTTAGCCCGAAGGCGGCTATATTCATCCATCATCCACGCCATAATCTGTGAATTTGTAAAAACATCTGGTGCTGGTATATCCTTGGTGGGACCAACAATTTGACTAATTGCCCTTACATATCCACGGCTTAAACGTTCTAATTCTCCCATAGACATTGTTCTCGGATCACAGATAATACCGCCTTTTCCTCCGCCAAAAGGCAAGTCAGCAATTCCGCATTTTAAGCTCATCCACATTGAAAGAGCTTTAACCTCATCCTCGTTCACATCAGGGTGGAAACGTACTCCACCCTTAATTGGTCCGACAGCACCATTATGCTGCGCGCGAAAACCCGTATAGATTTTTGTTGACCCATCATCCCTTCGGAGAGGGATTCTCACAGTCAACATACTCAGCGGCTCTTTAAGTAATTCATACATGTCCTGGTTGTAGCCAAGTTTTTTTAAGGCTTCATTAATCACCAATTGAGTGGATGATAGTAAATTTAATTTATCCTTTCTACCATCTGCACTGTTAGCATTAGTAGTCCCCATTGTTGGCACCCCTAATTTTTTTTCATCCAAGCACTTTTTTGATACGCTCAATTGCCCAATCTAATTCCTCTTGACTAATGATAAGCGGCGGCGCGAATCGAATAACTGTATCATGTGTTTCTTTACAAAGCAGACCGAGTTCTTTTAGTTCTTCACAGTATTTACGTGCTGGCTCTGTTAGTTCAACACCGATAAATAAGCCACGGCCACGTATCTCTTTAATCTTAGGATTGTTAATTTCCTTTAGTTTGCTAATAAAATGCTTACCTAATTCTAATGATCTGTCTGCTAACTTTTCATCCACAAGAACATCTAGAGCAGCAATTGATACAGCACATGCTAATGGATTTCCTCCGAACGTTGAGCCATGTGAACCAGGGTTGAAAACTCCTAAGATATCTTTATTTGCAACCACACAGGAAATCGGGAAAACTCCACCGCCTAGCGCTTTTCCAAGGATATACATATCAGGTACAATTTCTTCCCATTCACTTGCAAACATTTTACCGGTTCTAGCTAAGCCTGCTTGAATTTCATCAGCAATAAAGAGGATATTATTTTCCTTACAAAGGTCCATTGCTGCTTTCATAAAACCTTCCGGCGGAATAACAATACCGGCCTCACCCTGGATAGGTTCGATTAAGAAGGCAGCTGTATTGGATGTAATTGCACCTTTTAAAGCATCCAAATCACCGTACGGTATGAGTTTAATCCCTGGCAGCATCGGTCCAAATCCCCGTTTATATTCTGCCTCAGAGGACAAGGATACCGCGGTCATTGTTCGACCGTGGAAGTTCCCTACACATGCAATAATTTCTGCTTGATCTTCTGCTACTCCCTTTACATCATAGGACCAGCGGCGTGCCGCTTTAACAGCTGTTTCTACCGCCTCAGCACCTGTATTCATCGGAAGTGCCATTTCTTTATTTGTTAATTTACAAATCTTTTCATACCATGGACCTAGCTGATCATTATGAAATGCTCTGGATGTAAGAGTGACTCTATCCGCTTGATCTTTAAGAGCTTGGATAATCTTTGGGTGGCGATGTCCTTGATTTACAGCTGAATATGCACTAAGCATGTCCATATATTTATTGCCTTCAGGGTCTTCCACCCAAACACCTTCTGCGCGAGTAACCACAATGGGTAGTGGATGATAATTATTTGCTCCATATTGTTCTGTTTGTTCTATCAAATTTTGTGTTTTCATTTCTGCTGCCATAATCTTATTCCTCCTTTTCGGTGGTGAACTATGTACATATACTTCTATTGTAGCCGAGCCTGCACCTAGAATGAAACCCCTTCCAATAAATTTTATAAGCAAGGGGAAAACACTTCCTTATTTAGTTCTTGCCATTCTGAAAGGGTTAGCTCAAATTTAGTGAATGGTGTCTGTATTCATGGCTTATTCGCGGACATTACAAGTTGCACCTTCCAATAACCAACCTACTTTTCGCGAAGTGGTTCGGTCGATGAAAGCCTCTCCCATCGACCCTAACTACTTTTCCCGACATCGTTCGGTCGATGAAGCCCTCTCCCATCGACCCTAACTACTTTTCCCGACATCGTTCGGTCGATGAAGCCCTCTCCCATCGACCCTAACTACTTTTCTCGACATCGTTCGGTCGATGAACCACCCTTCCATTGGCCCAAACGCCCCTTTATAAATTTTAGACTCCTAAGACGATCATAGATCCATCAAAAAAAGAGTCCAATTCACATATATGAATTGGACTCTCTTTGATATTTACTTCTTAATTAAATCTTCACGCTGTGATTGGTCGATCCATTCTTGAAGCTTATCTTTTAAAGTGTTGAACCCTTGTTGTCCATCAGCTTCTGGGATAATTGCAGCAGCTTGACGCTTACGAGGCTGCTTTTTTGGTTTAGCTGCCTGCTGAACAGGTGCTTCCTCAGTAGCACGAATCGATAAGCCGATTTTTCCTGCTCCTTCGTTAATAGATAATACTTTAACTTGAACTTCGTCGCCGACCTTAAGATGTTCATTAATATCTTTTACATAACCATGTGTTATTTCTGAAATATGCACAAGCCCCTGTGTATTTTCATCTAATGCAATGAACGCTCCATAAGGCTGAATACCTGTTACTTTACCTGTTACAATACTACCCGTTTCGAATTTCTCCGTCATGAAAACACTCCTAAATAAATGTTATTTAATCTTTTTTATATGCAATAAAAAATTATATCACAGTTACCTCCATTAATCAAAGTATGTTTTAGACCTATAACATTGAAAACGTTAACAAAATGTTCAATATAGTTTTTGAACTACAGGAAAGATTTATGCTAAGATTATATTAAGGAAATCTCTAACCAAGACCCTAGGAGGTGAACAGTATGAGTTCCATCGGTGAAAAAATTAAAACTTATCGTAAACTACTTCAAATGACACAAGAGGAACTAGCTCTAAAGATTAGAGTAGGAACACATACCATTGAGAAGTATGAGTCGGGTGAACATATCCCAAGCACTCAGACAATCCTTAAATTGTCTACTGTTCTAGATGTCCCCGCCTCAGAGTTATTGGATCAGGAACCATTATCGAATATATAATTTATCCCAACATTTTAGCGGCATTCCTAGCCGCTTTTTATTTTTTTAAAGTTTTCTGGTATATATAAAAAGTAATTTGGTAAAACTATAATTATAAGCTTTCTAGTATTCCCCCCCTTTTGAAGTGGACAACCGATATGGTTTGTCCTCTTTTTTTTTGATTAGCAGTAAAAGAAAAAACGACAGACTTGTCGTTTTCTCAAATGGAACAAGAGTCGTTTTCTTTTATCACTAAAAGCTCTCTGGCCACTTTTAAGCATTGGTCCATTGGAATGGTAGCATCGAATGAAAATCCATATATCGTTTGGATTCTTTCTGCAAGCGTGACAGGATTGTCTAATTCGTATACAGCTTGAACGGTGTCAGCTATTTCTGTATCATAGCTGCCATTCTTCAGCTGAAAGGGATCCCATTCATTTAATAAATCAACATATTGCAGGTTTGTTCTCACTTGTTTTTCCATATTAAATCTCCTAGTTTGCTAATACATATTCTGCGAGAACCGTTTGAAGTTCATAGATGTTTAGGTTTTTATTAAATTGTTTTTGAAGTGGAAGGGCATTGCCAGAAATCCAGATTTTTAGTTCAGCATCCAAATCAAAGCTTCCGGCCGTCTCAATACTAAAATGGGTAATACTTTTATAGGGTATCGAGTGGTATTCCACCTTTTTCCCCGTTAACCCTTGCTTATCCACTAAGATTAGTCGCTTATTTGTAAAAATGAACAAATCTCTAATCAATTTATATGCTTTATCAATTTTTTCATTTCCTGCAAGAATTCTCGCAAACTCCCTTTGTGCTTCTGCCGTATTAATCTCAGATGCATTCCCCATCATTCCATCAAAAAAACCCATTGAACCCACACCTCTCACATCAGCTGTTTTAAGTATACGATTATTTCTCGATATAAAAAAGTCTGGCGGATTCTACTAGATGATGCAGTAGCTTACTCCCTGTTAAAATTGCTTCCCCGCCGCCTTGGGCAAAGCTTTCATTTCCGCCGCCTTTTCCATTGATGAGCGGAAGTGCATTTCCAATAATTGTTTTCATATTAAGGGATACACTCGCACCCCTAGCCCCAACTATCTGTATGCGATTCACATTTTCAGCTACACTAATAAAGGTAATATTATCATTAGCATTAACGATGCTCCTAGCTAGCTTTTGAAGTTCCTGGACGGTCCGGTCTTGATAAACCATTCCAATTATAGGCGCGTCACTACCCTGATTAGCATCTAGCAGTTCCTTTGCTTCAAAGTTGAGTAACGTTCCCTTAGTCGCTTCCAGCTTTCTTTCTAGTTCCTTTCCAGTTTCTATCAACCGTAATGCAGATGCAGCCATTTCTCTTTCTGGGGCATTAAGTAGCTTAGTTAATTCAAGTAACACAGAATGTTTTTGATGGAGCTGTTCCAGAATTCTTTCTCCGCACACGAACTGCACCCGAACTTTTTTCTTTTGTTTTTCCCAATCAAGGATTTTGATTGCACGAACCTGTGCCGTATCGCTCGGATGGGTTCCGCCACAGCCGTTATAATCAAAATCAGGAATGATGACCAGACGAATATTATCAGTAACCGAAAGCTGTTTTCGGAGCTTATATTGGGATAGCCCCTCCTCAGTTACCCATTTTGTTTCAATGGGGCGATTTTCTAGAATAACTCGATTTGCCAGCAACTCTCCGGCTTCAGCCTCTTGTTCAGTCAAATTCTCTATGTCAAGGTCAATGGTTAGTACTTCTTTTCCAAGGTGAAAGCTCACCGTCTTATACCCAAATAGACTTTCAAATGCTGCAGATAAAATATGTTGGCCTGCATGCTGCTGCATATGATCAAACCGCCGTTTCCAGTCAATTTCACCATCAACTTTGCCAATTACGTCCCTTAGCGGTTCTTTTATATAATGCCTAATTTCCCCTTCTATCTCTTCAACGTTTACGACTTCCTGATTATTTATTGTTCCCAAATCATGCGGCTGCCCGCCGCCAGTCGGATAAAAAGCTGTCTCCTCTAAAACAACATATGTATTTCCTGCTTCATCATCCGTTTGCTTGACCACATTTGACTTAAATGACTTTAGGTAAGCATTTTGATAATATAATTTTTCCAAAAACTATGCACTCCCCATCCTATTCAATATATCTACTATTTATTTTCAAGTAAGAAAGTATAGAAATCAAGCCTTACCAGATTATAAAAGGCTATTCCCAAGCACGGGAATAGCCCTCCATTTATTCCTTTTCATCCTGTGACGCCTTTTGCCCCGCTTTATTTTTATCCTTGGAAATTTCCCCGCAAGCAATTCGGTTTCCAGAATCGCCAGAAGGTTGTGTCATTCCATCATCTTTTTCTTCATCAACAACAATGGTTGTACCCTCTTTAGTTAACAGCGAAGTCTTCCCGTCTTTTAAGGTAACTGCAGGTACCATTAATTCCGCCTTTACAGATCCATCATCCTCGACAATTAAGTTTGGAAGATCCCCTGCATGCGCCCCCTTAGGGTGCAATAAACCGTGTTCTTTATCCTCAGGGTTAAAGTGGTTGCCAGCTGTTTTAAATTCTGGCGCCTCACACTTTCCCTTATCGTGTATATGTATAGCATGCTCTCCTGCTGAAAGCCCCTTTAAATCAACCTCCGCCTTTACCCCGCTCGCCTGCTCAGTTAAAGTAACGTTTCCTAATGAATCACCGACCGCATTAAATATTTCAACTTCAATCTTAGTAACATTCTTTTCCAAACAGCCTGTTAGTAGCAGAATAAGGATAATACTCCAGAACTTCTTCATATTATATTCCCCCAGATAACCTTTTAATGTTAAGTTTCCCCAGGGGAAAAACCTTATGCAAAGAAAAGCATTAGCAGCCCTGTATAGTATAACAAAAAAGGAACAGTTAACTTTCACTGTCCCCTGGTTTTCCCCAGGGGAAAAACCTTATGCAAGGAAAAGCAAAGCGGTCTTTTAGAGACTAACAAAAAAGGAACAGTTATCTATCACTGTCCCCATGTGTTTCCTGTTGATTTATTAATTTTTCTTCAAGTTCTTTTGCTTTTTTTGCTTCCCTTTTTGATACTTTAATAATCAATCTCATGGTGAGAAGTGCACCAATCATAAAAATAATAAACGTAATCGCTGCAGGTCCATATTCCGACTTATCTTCAGGAAAGTATAAAAATAAGGAAAGTACATTGGGCTGAAACATCATTTTCTCCCTTTCTATAAAGGAATATCGCTAATCTTATTATAGCAACAAAATGTGGTTCGCACCATTTATGAATCTTTTCCTTACGTTTTACCCATTACCTTAATACTGTTAATAAGGATATCTTTCTCTGGTTTATCTTTATCCGTAGGTGATTCAGCTATTTTATCTACTGTGTCCATTCCTTCAATCACTTGTCCAAAAACAGTATGGCGGTGGTCAAGCCAAGGTGTCCCTCCGATTTTTTCATATGCTTCAATAATCGCCCCTGGATATCCAGACTTTTCTATTTCCGTCTTTATTGAAGGATCCAATGAGTTTTTTTGAACAATGAAAAATTGACTTCCATTCGTGTTTGAACCCGAATTTGCCATCGATAAGGCACCATGTAAATTATAAAGGCGGTCAGAGAATTCGTCTTCAAACGGTGTGCCATATATACTCTCTCCACCTGTACCATTTCCATTTGGATCTCCGCCTTGAATCATAAAATTATTGATGACACGGTGAAAAGTAAGTCCATTATAATAACCTTCCTCACCGTGTTTCACAAAGTTTTCAACGGCCTTTGGAGCATATTCAGGGAAAAGTTTTATTTTTATTGTTCCCATCGTTGTTTCCATTTCAACTAATTTTTCATTTTCTGAGACCTCAGAGGAAAGCTGAGGATACACTCCGTTTCCCACTTGATTGCTCCCTTCCTTTTCATCTGTTTTATTATCCCTGTGTTACTTTAATTTAACCTAAATGAACTTTTTTCCCTCATTATTTTTCTTTTTTCACTAAAAATAGTAAAATAAAGCCATTAGACTAATTAGGGGGATTTATTTTGTCAGAATTAAAGATTGGTGAAATTGTCACAGGAATATATAAAACAGGAAAATATATTGGGGAACTAACTGAGGAACGGCCACAGCATTATTTAATAAGAGTTCTAGCCGTGTTAAAACACCCTATGCAAGGCGATCTGCATAGCCCGAAAGATGCTGACGTTCTCGTTTTTCATGAAAGAAGGGCGCTTTCTTATAGAGAACAAACAAACATCCCCAAGCAAATGGTCAAGCCATTCGATAAAGAAGTACCTGATTATCAGCAATCCCTAAAAGAAGCAGTGGAAAAAGCAAAAAAAGAACTAACCGAAAATCCAACACCATGGGCAGAAATGAGCCTAAAAATGTACGCCTCACTCGAAAAGGACTATTTTAAATAAAAGCACACTAAAGGCCAAATCAGTTTGAATGATTTGGCCTTTTATGCGAATTCATTTAATAGCTTTGAAAAATCTACTCGATCACCAATAGTTGTTGGCTTTGGTTTTTCCAAATAACGTTTATCCTTCTCCACTAATCGGAATATATTATAAGTAGTCAGCGCATCATCCAGTGCCCGATGATGTCTGCCTGTTCCTTCCTTTCCATATTCCTGAACTGCCTTCCATAAGCCTGTTTGATTTTGATCACCGAAGAATCGCTTATACTCCATGGATAAATCTAACTCGGTTGCATTAAATGGAAATTTCAAACCTGCTTCCATACAATTATGCCGAAGAACCTTCATGTCCATATTTCCCCAAGTAACAATAGTCGTTTGGATATTTTTCTTGAACTCTTCTAACTTTCTAATGAATTCGAAGAAAGAAATGCCTGTATCCACCTGCTGCTGTGAAATATGTAAGAATGATTTGCAGCGTTCAGATAAAGCTGGGAACTTCAATGGAGTCACATAGGAAGAGAATTGCTCAGTAATTTGATCATCAATAACTGAAACAAGCCCGACCTCAATAATTTCCGGAAAAAAGTTCTTCATTCGAACATTTCGTTCAGGCATCGTAAATTCAAAATCAATAAAAATATATTGATGCCGTTCTTTCATGTTTCCACCCCTTTCTAACAAAATATCTTACTACCATTATATAGAGAAACCTGTACAAAAAATTGTACTTATTCTCTATTTTTTTACATTATATCATGAATTTCAATGGAATTTTTTAAATTTTTCAACAATAAACATTCTCATTATTAGAAAATTCCGCCAGATACCTCTTTATAATATATTATGGTCATTCCTTTATTTTAATGACCGCCATTGTACATCTTGACACACAAATGAGTCGATCCTGTTCATCAGTTATTTTGATGTCCCAAACCATAGTTGATTTTCCTTGATGCAACACAGTGCCGACAGCTGTTACAAACCCTTCCTTGACCGGACGAACATGGTTTGCATTAATTTCTAATCCTACAGTCGCTTCGGTTTCTTTATCGACCAATTCATAAGCTCCTATACTAGCGACAGTCTCTGCTAATGCCACAGATGCTCCGCCATGAAGCAATCCGAACGGTTGACGCGTACGGCCATCTACTGGCATCTTAGCAATAACCTTACCAGGTTCCATATGTGTTACTTCAATTCCTAATGCTTCGATTAATGTGTTTTTAATCATTTTAAACTCCCTTTCCCAATACAGTTGTATTTATGATATCAATTATATATTCTCTTTAATGCCAAATTTCCCTTTTAAAAAGACAGAAAAATAAAAAACAGCTACGAGAGCTGTTTTTATCAGTAACACTAGAAATAACCAGGTGCTCCATATCCAGGATAACCAACCCCTGCATAGCCCACACCGGGATAACCATATCCATAACCAGGGTATCCATAGAATGGAACTGGTGGACCATAGAATGGACGAGGATAAAATAAAGCACTTCCTAATAGCCCGCCTACTAAGCCACCTAACAATGGTAAACCAAATCCAAAGCCAATAAATCTATTATCATGACTTGGATACGGGCTTCGATAATAATGCATATTGCCTACCTCCTTTTCGCAATACTTGCCTACACTATTTCATATGCGAAAAAAGGCAGGATGGGTTGGGCAATGAATGAAAAACCCCCGATTAGAAATCGGGGGATCAGTAATTACTTAATTAATTGGTTCAAAGCGTTCTACGAATAAGGCAAGTGTCCGGGTCATTACCCCAGTTGCACCAGCAGGTCCTAGATCATACTCTTTCGAGGATGTAGAAGTTCCTGCAATATCTAAGTGGACCCACGGTGTACCCTCTGCAAATTCTCCGATAAAAGCACCAGCAACAATTGCATGTCCAGCTGCCCCGGGAGAATTATTTAGATCAGCTACTTTGCTATCCCTAACACGTTCCTTATCCTTCTCAAACAATGGCAGGAGCCACATTGGCTCGCCAGCTTCCATCGAAGCTTCCAGCACCTGTTCAAACAACGGTTCATGATTGGTCATCGCTCCCGTCGTATGCATTCCGAGAGCAGTGATTATACCACCAGTTAGAGTTGCTACATCAACTAAATACTCTGCACCATGATGCTTAGCATAGGTTACCGCATCCGCGAGAACAAGTCTTCCTTCCGCATCTGTATTTAATACCTCAATTGTTTTACCGCTCATCGAGGTAATCACATCATCTGGTTTAAAAGCATTCCCACTAATCATGTTGTCAGTTGAAGGGATAACAGCAACAACATTTTGTTCAGACTTAAGTTCACCTATAATCTCCATGGCTCCAAGTACCGCAGCAGCGCCGCCCATATCAGTTTTCATCCCAACAATACCCGCTTTTGTCTTAATAGAATAACCACCCGTATCAAAGGTAATCCCTTTTCCAACTAGGCCAATTACATCCTGCCATTCTTCTTTTCCTTGATACTTTAAGACAATCATTTTAGGAGGTTCAGCGGATCCCTGATTTACCGCAAGAAACGCACCCATTCCCAATTTCTCAATTTCATCTTTATCTAAAATTTCCAAGTCGAAATTATAGGTAGCTGCAAGATCCTTTGCATAATTAGCCATATCAGTTGCTGTCAGCAGATTCCCTGGAGTATTCACAAGTGTACGGGCAGAATTCGTACCTTTACCAAATGCATAGCCAACTGTTAACGATGCTTTAATGTCCTCTTGTTCAAGTAATGGGCTATAAATTGTGATACTTTCGAGGCTCTTCTCGGGTTCATTTGATTTTTGTTTATACCCGTCATATTTATAGGTAGCTAAAGCAAAGGCCTCGCTCACTGCATGTGCAGCATCTAAACCATCCACCTTATCCATTGTAAACGTATCTAAAAGGATAGCTGTTTCTCCCAGCTTACTAGCTTTTAAAGCTTTAAATCCTTTCCCTAAAGCTTCACTTAGTTTATCAAAGTTAAACTCCTTTTCTTTACCTAAACCAATAAACCAAATTCTTTTTGCGCCAATCTTGCCAAAACTATGTACTTTAGTGATGCTCTTTAACTTTGCAGAAATATCCCCAGATTTGACTAGCTCCGTGAGCTGACCTTCAAATTGTTCGTCTAGCTTAGCCAAAACTCCTGAAAACTTCTCCGGTTTATCAAACAGTCCAATAACCAAGCCTTCATGGGCTGCTGAATAGTCCATTTCACTTTTTACATGAAACATTTATATCCACCTCCAAATAAATTACCTTTTTAATTATATCCGAAAAGTAATTATATTTCGACTATCTAAATAACTTCTACATAAAGAAAGGCAGGACATATGCCTGCTCTTCATCTTCTTTCAGATTTAATATATTGTTGACGGAAAACCTGCATTGTTTTATCCTCATTTAATGCTTGTAATTGTTCTTCGGTAAGACTCCCATTACCTTGTTGGATAACATAGACTTCAATTTCTCGTTTACCCCATTCATTATAAACATCATCAACCGTTTCATAATAAAGATCTACTTTATTACCCTTAATTGCTCCGCCTTTATCAGCTACAACGCCATACCCATATTCTGGGATAAATAGAATCGTCCCAATAGGAAACACATTCAAATCAGCAGCTACAGTTGAATATAAATCACGTTTTACTTTTACACCTGAATAGGTAATCCCATATTCAGGGTGACCTTCATTTTTCCCTGTAGATTCATAGCCTGCCGTATATCCTGTTGCAATTACGTTCTTCTTCGGATATTGTGACCAGTCGAAAGCATCCTCCAATGGCGGAGTTGTTCCAGATACTGTTTGACTATTAGCTGCCGCCCCGGCACTGAGACTTTTTAAAATATATGATTTCGTATCTACTCCTGATATAGATTGGAAAGTTACCATTAATGCCAAAAAGAAAAGAATAGTCATCGTTAAACGCTTTATCCATTTTTTAAGGTTATTCATTTAATTTTTCACTCCTCCCAAAATATTCATTTCCCAACAGGCAATGAATTATTCAAAAGGAATAAAATACCTTTCATTTATACAGACGATTCTTGGGTTTTTGCCCGCAAAAAAAGACCTTTCACATCGGAAAAGTCTTTAAAACATTTGATATCCGTTTTTACGGAGAAGCTTAATAGTCAGTCCCGCACAAATCGCTCCTGCTAAACCACTGACCAATATAAGTATATCTGCAGTTGCCAGCGAGCTTAGCTTTTGACCTAACTCTTGAAAAGCAACCTTACTATTTGTAAAATATTCAATAAACTTTACTTTATCCACTATAAAAATAGCTATAACAGGATAGGCAATCGCCATAACCCAAGACATCCGGAGAAGCATGTTTAGGATAAATCCAATTCCAAAAAATAAGACGAAAAATAGTAAAATTGAAATAATTAAAACAACAATGCTCATTTGCATTGGTATTCCCCCTTTATACATCAATAATAGTGTACTTAATGTCCTAAAGAGAGTCAATAATTTTAATATCGATCGCTATATAAAACTTGTCTGTTGATTGGAGCTCCAGGTGCTTAGCTTTCTGCAGGAGTCTCGCACCTTCCGCTCCTACCAACAGGTTCTGTAAACTCAGCATTGCCCTTTAAAACAGTAAAAAAGCCTCCCAATTATTCATGGAAGCTTTTCCTCTATACTGTATTACTACTCTTTTTTCTTTCCTGAGCCTCCGCAGCAGGTGCAGGTTTCAGACCCTCCTAGTAGCAATTGAAAATAACCATTTCCAGAACAATAATCACATTTTTTTGAGTCCAAGGCTGTCGTTTTCATCCAACCATCTCCTTGATAATGAATTATTTTAATTTTCTGATAATATAACAGAAAATTATAATATTGGAAAGAACGAAAATCGAGCAAAAAACATTAATGAAAGCGGATACAAGATATATTTCCTTTCATTTTCTAATTATCCCTAACTCTTTCGATTTTTTTTAAAAAAGCACTTTATAAACACGCTCAAAAAAAAAAAAGAGCAGATTGCTTCTGCTCTTTAGCTGATCATTTCGTATCTTAAAATACCTTGAATTTACCTTTTTTCAATACAAGACCAACTCCGCCAATCATAAATAGTGAACGATTATCAACCACTTTTTTCATAATTGATGCCGCCGTACCAGTTACTTTTTTACCGAATACAACACCAATAGCATCATCTTCTCCTAATGAACAAACTGTGCCTTTATTATCAAATGTAAATGATTCCAGCTCAGTCTTATTGCGGATTAATGCTCCAAGGTTGCGTGCTACTATCTCTCCTTGCTGCATGGCAATTTGTGCCGTAGGCGGGTAGGGGCGATTAATCTCTTCATTAATTACAAGTGAGCTATCTCCGATAATAAAAACATTGTCATGTCCAGGTACACGTAGGTCTGGCTGTACTTTCACACGGCCTCTCATCGCTTCAAAACCAGATTTTTCAATGATTGAATTCCCGCGAATACCCGCTGCCCATACCACTGTACCAGCTTTAATCATACGCGGTTCTTCCTCACCTTTTGCTACAAGAATACCCTCGGGCGTGCATTCTTTAATCGCTGTTCCAATTTGGAATTCGATACCTTTTCTTTCTAATTGTGAAACTGCGTAGTTAACAAGCTCAGGATCGAAACCTGGTAGTACCGTTGGCGCGGCTTCCACACAGATAATTTTCACTTTATTGAAATCAACATCGTACTCATGACATAGTTCTGGGATCCGATTTGATAGTTCGCCAAGAAACTCAATTCCAGTAAAACCCGCACCACCGACTACGATTGTTAAACGGTCACCATTTTTTTCATCTTCCATATTGTACGTAGCAAATTGATATTCAATATGCTCGCGTAATTGACGAGAAGAGTTCACATTACTGATGCCAAATGCGTATTCTTTTAGTCCTTTAATACCGAACGTTTCTGGCTCGCCGCCAAGTGCAATCACAAGGTAGTCATATTCTATTTCGCTATTTTCTAAAATTACCTTTTTATCCTCTTTGTTGATTTCAACCACTGTATCTTGAACAAAATCAACTTTACTTCTATCAATAACATCACGAATATCATAACGAACACGGTCATGATGCAGCGTTCCCGCTGATGCCTCATGTAACCATGTTGTTTCATAATGGTAATCATTTTTATTAATTAAAACGACATCCGCTTCATTTACACCTATTATTTTTTGCAATCTAACAGTTGTCATTAGACCGCCATATCCCGCACCAACTATAACAATTTTAGGCTTTCTCAAAGTGATCACTTCCACCCTTATTTAGTATTTGAATTGTCCTTAGGCATATCTTCCTCAAATTATGAGATTTTTATTTAAAGAGCACTCTTTGTGATGTAATTCACGTACCATTATAAAACTAATGTGCCAATTGGCAACACTATCATAAAACAGAAGCACCTATGCATTGTCTACCCCTTAACCAAAAAAAGTTTGCTAATCTGTCACATAATAGTAACAATATATTCACAATATATCTTATGCTTTTATTTTCACAATATCAAGCGATTTGGCTGATTTATTTTATTAAAAAATACATACAGTTTCCTGTGTAGATTATTTATATCTGTCCTATAATACTTCCCAAAAAATGTGAGCATTTTTTTAATTTGTGATATGATAAGGAATGGAGTTTACTACTACATAGTTGGGGGTAATATGGAGTGCTAGAAAATCAAAAGGTATATGACATTACAATCATCGGCGGCGGTCCTACCGGCCTTTTTACTGCCTTTTATGGCGGAATGAGACAAGCATCAGTAAAAATTATTGAAAGCTTACCTCAAT
The DNA here is from genome assembly GCF_038592905.1 of Neobacillus sp. FSL H8-0543. Taxonomy (GTDB): domain Bacteria; phylum Bacillota; class Bacilli; order Bacillales; family Cytobacillaceae; genus Neobacillus. The sequence goes on from NZ_CP151943.1 coordinate 1,368,111, forward strand.
TAGGCGGTCAATTATCGGCGCTTTACCCGGAAAAATACATTTATGATGTTGCTGGTTTTCCTAAAGTTCGTGCGCAAGAACTTGTTAATAACCTTAAAGAACAAATGGCTAAATTTGAACCTACGGTTGCCCTAGAACAATCGGTTGAAAAATTAGAAAAGCAAGAAGACGGAATTTTTAAATTAACTACCAACTCTGAAGTTCATTATTCAAAGACGATCATCATTACAGCTGGTAATGGTGCATTTCAGCCGCGCCGTTTAGAATTGGAAAGCGCTGCTCAATATGAACGAAAAAACCTGCATTACTTTATTGATGATTTAAATAAGTTTGCTGGTCAAAAGGTAGTTGTTTTTGGCGGCGGCGATTCAGCGGTTGATTGGGCACTAATGCTTGAGCCGATTGCTGAGAAAGTTACGATTGTCCACCGCAGAGACAAATTCCGCGCCCATGAACATAGTGTTGAAAACCTGCATAATTCAAAGGTTGAAGTTAAAACCCCTTTTGTACCTGCAGAACTAATCGGAGATGAAACGGGCATTAAGCAAGTTGTTCTCGGGACCGTAAGTGGTGACGGCACTGAAACATTTGATGTCGATGCAGTTATCTGTAATTACGGATTTGTTTCATCGTTAGGACCGATTAAAGAGTGGGGCTTGGATATTGAGAAAAATTCTATTATTGTTAACTCAAAAATGGAAACGAATACACCAGGCATTTATGCTGCTGGAGATATTTGCACCTACGAAGGAAAAGTGAAGTTAATAGCATGTGGATTTGGCGAAGCACCGACTGCAGTCAATAATGCAAAAGCCTATATTGATCCTAAGGCTAAAATTCAACCACTACACAGCTCATCAATGTTTAATCAATAAATACAAAAGGCGCCGTTTTGTCGGCGCCTTTTCAAATTGGTTATTATTAACACTCTTCTGGTGTTCCAGTAGCCGTTGCTGTCCGGAACGATGATCCGCAACCGCATGACGCAATCGCATTTGGGTTTTCAATCGTAAAACCGCCACCCATCATCGATTGCTTGTAATCAATCTTTGTGCCCTTTAATATAGCAGCATCCTCTTTATTAACCAAAATTTGCACACCATACTGTTCTAACTGAAGGTCTTGTTCTGTTACTTCATGATCAAAACCCATTCCATATGTTAATCCGCTGCAGCCGCCGCCCTGAACACTAACCCTTAGAAATGCGCCTTCTTCTTCATTATGCTTTATCATTTCTTTTACATGAAGAGCCGCAGCTTCTGTTACAATAACTACATCTTGAGTCATTTGTTTCTCCTCCTTTTTGAGGTCTTTCTATTAGTATATACACTATAGAATAAGGACTCAACTAATTAGATTGAAAAAAGGGCGTCTATTATACGTCCAATTTTAGTACCCGGTAACTAGTGTCCGTGTAGTGAAACTGTTATTTAAAACATCGGATTATCTTCTAAGTATTGGTAAATGTTATCAACCAGTTCATCAGCTGTACTTCCTGTGACAACTTCCCCGTTCACTAACGCATAAAGTGTGGAAGCACATTTTCCGCAATACCCTAGACAACCGTATTCAATGACATCCAAATCGTAATCTTTTTCTAATCTTTCAAGTGCCTTTTGGGAACCGTTCGCAAGATTACTTATACAAAATTCAATAATAGGTTTTATCATGGCTTTCACCTCTCCACTAACATATTATCCTACAATGTTTTATTAGCATCGTCAAATAACATGTCTTAACACATATTGTCAATAATATAATTATATCTTTGTTATTTTTCCACATTCCAGCTACACTCTTTATGGATGGCAGACCATACAATTACGTGATGGGTTTCAGATTATTGTAATCTAGGATCCTTTGGGTGTATAAGTAACATAATGGTTAAAAAAACAATTCTAGCTACCTAACAAGTTTTGTCCCTAAGTGTACACAAAAAAAAGCACACTCTTTTTCATAACTGAAATAGAATGTGTATTGCTTAGTATTTTAATGTTCATAGCCTGAATTACATCTCAGCTTTATATCCGTATTTTTCTAATTCAGCAAAAATCGTTTTGAGCCTAGGATTTCCCTCGCCAACGATTTTTTCATTGATAACAACCACTGGATAAAACATGTCTTCGTCAATGACCCTTTTAGCAAAATCCGCTTTTTCTATTTCTTCTGGCGGCTGTTGTATATCAACATATGACATCGTAAATGGCTGATTGGGGAACCTTCTAGAAATTGCTGCCTCTAACCACTCGAACGTTTCCTTTGAGGATGGCAAATGAACACAGCTAGGGCATAATTCGTCAGAACCATATAGGATGATTTCAATTTTAAATTTTGTCACAAAATCAATCCCTCGCGTTTTTCTTTTATTTTACAACATTTAAACTATAAAAACATAAAAATATGTATTAAGTTGGGTGATTTCCAAATTTCTAAGAATGGATTTTTACCGTCGTTGACATTATAATAAAAGGTAGGAAGGGAGTAGATAAATATGCAAGAACAAGAAATGTTAGAGCAAGTTCAAGAAGTATTAGATAAATTACGTCCATTTCTTCTTCGCGATGGCGGAGATTGTGAATTAGTTGATGTTGAAGATGGTATTGTCAAACTCCGTTTGCTAGGTGCATGTGGAACCTGCCCAAGTTCAACTATCACACTTAAAGCTGGTATTGAGAGAGCTCTTTTAGAAGAAGTTCCTGGCGTTGTTGAAGTAGAACAAGTTTTCTAATTCAAAAGTGTGAAAAGCGATTGCCAAATTCAAATTGGCAATCGCTTTTTCTTATATTATGTTAGTAACCAGTCCACCTGCGGGATTTTCAAGTTTTTCATTTGCGCCCCTGCGGATTGATAGAAGCGTCCTAAAAATCGTTCGTATTCCATTGATTGCCTTAATATTTTAGTTAACTTTTCCTCTAACACTCTTTTCTCTTGCTCAGACTGAGTTATATAGTAATTTTCAATGCACTCAAAATAATGAAGCGGAAAGAGTAACCGTGAAAACAGCAGTCTCCATGAAAAAGACGTCAACGGAGCAACTGCTTGATAATCGGTGAAGAATTGGTTTAATTCAAGCTCATACGTTTGGGTATTGCGGAAATATCGTTCACGGGTCCATTCCGCGAGATCACGGCTTCGATGATCAAAAACCCAATCAAAAGGATTTTTAATATAATAACTTGTACCCCATGTAGTTTCAGAAAATCGCTCATGACAAACGGTCCCACTGTCAGAAACGTTTGGTTCATCGTCAATTTCGGTATCCACTAAATATTGGATAGCATTCTCTGTCATTCCAATATAATATGGAAAGGAATCAATAAACATCTTTTCAAACTCGTCCTCTGGTGTTTGGAAAAGGAGGTCATTCCATACCTTTTCTATTTGCTCAAGACGCTTCTCCCAAAGTTGTTTCCATTGTCCAATCCTGCTGTTCCGTTCAATTTTAAACGGTACCGTTTTTCCGCGTTCATGAAATTTCGCCAGCTTTCTGCCTAATCTAAGTTTTTGCTGCTTCTCGGATTGACGATTGGCTAATACACAATAGTTTGTTTCTTCCCACGCAGTAATTAGGCTGCCATCCTTAGCAGGCAGGAAGGCTGGTACGTGGGAATCCCCAGAATTTCTTAAGTGTTCAGCAATCTTTTCTAATTCTTCTATATCCTCTTTTTCCCGCCTGCCCGGCTTGGCAATTAAATACAAAAAACCATTACCTCTAAGCGCATCATAGGAATTTAGTTTAAAATATTCATCGACGGTTATCCCATACTGTTGCTCAAGTAATTTTTGCAGCATTTCCTCACCTCGACCTCTTCTTTAACTACTGCCTAAATCATATATATGTAATAGGTATAGAAAACTTGTTGTCTTCCCGTATTTTAAAGAGAATTAAAGTAACAATATGAGTGAAAAATAGGAAATGGACCTATGTTACTTTTCAAAAGATTGTGCATATGTTATGAATTAAGTGTATATATAATGAAAATTCCAAAGAAAAGGTGATTAATGGGATGGCAGACGACAAAAAAATGGACTTAACAGAAGAAACTGCACGGAGATGGATTAAAGAAAGAGGCGTCGAAATTCAGGACATTGCCGATTTAGTTTTTTTTCTCCAAGAAAAATATCATGAAAATTTAAAGATGGAAGACTGTATAGCAAATGTCGAGCGAGTTCTTTCTAAACGCGAAGTACAAAATGCTGTCATTACTGGGATCCAGCTTGATATGCTAGCAGAAAAGGGCATGTTAGAAGAGCCCATTCAGTCAATTATAAAAACAGATGAGAGCCTTTATGGTGTCGATGAAATTCTCGCCTTGTCGATTGTTAATGTGTATGGTTCCATCGGCTTTACTAACTACGGTTATATCGATAAACAAAAACCAGGAATATTAGCACGATTAAATGATAAATCCACTGGGGAATGCCACACATTCCTAGATGATATTATTGGCGCCGTTGCTGCAGCAGCATCCAGCAGACTCGCTCACCGCGCCGCACATGTGGAATAACTAGAAAAGCCGAAGCACTTATTTATCCGAAGTTCATTAGTAGCTTGGCGCTGAAACTATAATATTGAAGAAAACAGGATGGATTCCTCCATCCTGTTTTTTAAGGCTCCCATTGATCCAATGAATCAATGGCATAGGTAGGCTTTCGATCATAAGTAGTCAATAAATCCTTTGTTGTTACACCAGTATGAACTAATAATGTATCCAGCCCAGCGTTCATTCCTGCTAAGATATCTGTATCATAATAATCTCCCACCATAAGTGTTTCATCTTTGGCCGTTCCCAAAACCTTCAAGGCTTGTTCCATAATGATAGATTCAGGCTTTCCGATAAATATAGGCTGTGTTTGTGTTGAAACAGAAATAACGGAGGTTAGCGAACCATTCCCTGGCATCAAGCCTCGCTCAGTTGGAATCGCAATATCTCCGTTCGTGGAAATGAATGTTGCCCCATTACGGACAGCCAAGCAAGCCACGGCTAATTTTTCATAACTAATTGATCGATCAATCCCTACTACGACAAAGTCAGCATTTTCACCGGCAAGCTGAAGGTTCTTTTCTTTAAGTGCGGTACGGATGCCTTCCTCACCTATCACATAGATTGTTGCGTCTTTATTTTTTTCAAAAATGAAATTAGCTGTGGCCTGGCTTGTTGTGAAGACCTGCTTTTCAGTTGCTGGAATATCAAATTCGCATAGTTTTCTAGCTACTTGTTCAGGTGTCCTTGCTGAATTATTTGTTACAAATAAGTAAGGAATTCCTTTATCCTGCAATTTTTTAACAAAATCTGAAGCCGCATCAATCCGCTCCGTTCCTTTATACATCGTGCCATCCAAGTCAATTAAATACCCTTTATACTTTTTCATATGTATCACTCCTATACCTAGGATAACCGATTTTTTAATAAAAATAAGACCGCAATGATGCGGTCCGAAAGTCATTTTTTAAATGCAGATACTGGTCCTAGTTCATTGGTTAAATAATCCCTAATATTGTTAGGGAATAACGATAATGCCTGTATACCACCTGAGAATTGCTTGTATAGTTCACGATGATCGATATCTGTATACAACTGGACAAGTGCTTTCCGGCATTGAATGAGGTCTTTTAAGCTATGACCATTTACCTCTGAGATGACCTTTTCATCGACTAATATATCTATAATATCCTCGTAGCTGCCGGGATCACGCATAATAAAGCCATCAATCATGCTGTTGCCAACATCTAGAATAGACTCAATAGTCATATGCACCAAGCGCTCCTGGGCAGCCTTTTCTATGTCTGTCACCCAAACCTCTTTACTTGTAAGCAGGTTAATTTGCTTTTCTAAAAATATTAATGTGGCTTCAATTTTTTCACGGTCAACAAAATACATTTTAAGTCCACTTCCTTGTTTAATATAACTATGTTGCCATACATGCGAGGAGATCTGCTGGGGGCGCGTAAAAATAGCCCTGAGCTAAATCCACCTTATTTCTCGTTAATACAGATGCTTCCCCTTCGTTTTCGATTCCTTCTGCAACTACTAAGGAACCTGCTTCCCTTGCAACAAGAAGGAGTCCTTTTAACATAGATTCCTTGAGAGAATTTTTATCAATATTTTCAATTACGGAGCGGTCAATTTTTATAATATCAGGCATAATTTCGCTGATACTATTCAAATTAGCATATCCGGCCCCTGTATCATCTACTGCAAATTTAAAGCCCATTAAACGCAAAATCTTTATATTATAAATGAAATCCTTTAAGCCATCAATTGAATCACGTTCTGTCACTTCAAATGTAATCTGCTTTGGGAGTATCCCTTTATATTGCTTAAGCAACTTTTTTATATCACGGGTAAAACTAATATTGGCTAACGTGATTGGTGTGCAATTAATGAAGATGTCCTGACGGCAGCGGGTTTCTTTTATTTGTTGAAATGCCTTTTCCAGGACAATCATTTCAAGCTTATATAAAAGCCCCGTTTGTCTGGCTACCGAAAAAAGCGGAAGCGGTAATTCTAAAGCTGTTCCCTTTGGTCCGCGGGTTAGCATTTCCAGTGCGTAGATTTTGTTTGTAGCCACATCAATAATAGGCTGTGCCAACATAGTAATATTTTTTTCAGACACAATCTTTCCAATCGTGTATACCATCTCATTAAATTCAGAATGAACTCTTTTCTCCGCCATTGCAATGGCCTGCCTGTGCGCCCTAAAGACGGAATCCTGAATCGAACAATCACCTCTCTCCACAAACATATAGCCTGCTTCAAAAATTGGCTGTACGTTGGGAAATAGCTTGGTCAATCTTACTTCGACTTCACTCGTTATTTTTTTCATAAGGATGTCAATATTTGATATCGAATGTCTGTCATGATTAACTTTTATTATAAGAGTAACCCCGTCACCATAGTAATCATGTAGGGTAATGACATCTTTGTTGTTGCCTTCTTCTTCAATATATTTTTGAAAGGACTTTTTTAGGGTTTTCATCAATTTATAATGGTGATGTTGCCCCAATTGGTCAATTAAGTCCTTTTGGTTTATGATATTAAACACTATAACAGCTACTTCATGGCCAGCATTAAAAGCAGCAGTTACCCCCTCTAGAACAGGATTGCGCAATACGAAATTCGGAGGGAAATAACGAATAGACGATAGAGGCAAAAAGATTTTACCCCATTGCATTACACTTTTCGCTTTTTTCATGTAACGACCATTCATTGATTTCATCCCTCTCAAACACCAACATATGTCAAATTACTTTTATTGTATCATAATTAGACAAGATTCGTGTTTTTCCTTCAGTAAAATATTAACAAAATATTCTTTAGAACCAAATACTCCCACCAGAATATATATTTTGGTAATATAGAGAGGATTCCAAATAACGACTATGAGTAAAGGGGACCATTATTTTGAAAGAACGCTATTTTTTATACGATGATACAGAAAATACAAAGACCCGATTTGTCAGCTTTGTTGGTGATAATCAACGGTTTGATTTAGCGATTGTCCAGACAGACCGCCATTTTGGAAAACATCTTGTTTTAGATATGCAGGGAAGCCGCTTTGCCATCATCGGAGAAGATGACCTGCGTGAAGAAGGTTACCTAGAATATGCCTTTCAACTTAACGAAGAAGACGCAGAGGAATTACGTTCCTATTTGACAGAGTTATTATAAGAAAAAAATCCCTCCTATCTTTCACACCATTTTAGTTACACTATAAAAAAGGAGTGAAATCATGGCGGATAATAACTCAAAAAGCTTTTTTGACTTGTCCAATGTGGAAAAACAGCAAAACTTCTTAACAGCTGAAGAATATCCTGAAGGCCCTTACGGTTCTCCAATTGGCGAAAACGAACCCGTTCAAAATAAAAGCACGGACTGGCAAGAAGGACAGCGAAAATACAGCGCCTATAATTATGAATATAAATCCTTGCATCAAGATCTCCCCCGGCAAATGGACGGGGCCCATCCAACCCATGACGATTCAAAATCGGATGAACAATCGCCATATAACTAGAAAAGCTGATGCGCCCGTTTAGCGACGTATGGACTCCTCGAAAAAGCTAACGCTTTTTCTTCGTGCGATGATTATGCTGCCGAAGCCTTCCTTGTGGAGCGCTCCGCATGAGATAAAGGAAACACGGAGCTATAGTCGATTCGATGTTGACTTATCGTAAGGAGGAGAGCGAAGTCCACTAGTCGCTGGGCGCTGAAGCTAGACAAATAAAAAGAAAGAAGGATCAGAATATCTGACCCTTCTTACTTTTTCACCTTTTTCAAAACAAAATAGGCACAGCCAAAATTACAGTATTCATACAAATATTCACTGATTGTACTGATTTTGGTATCAAACGTGGCTTTTTGATTTTGATCCTCAAAGAAGCCTTTTAATCGAAGCTGACCGTAGCCCCAATCACCGACTATATAATCATACCTGGATAATATATCACTATAACGTGCCTTTAAGGCTTCCTCATTAAAACCATCTCTGTGCTCTTGAACTATTTCATAATTCGTCCCGTTAATAATAATCATGAAAATCACCCCACATATTCCAGCCATTCTTAATACCCATTATAACCGATTCACCATCAATTACTAAGAAAAAAAATCGGATAATTGGCTATTCTAAGGAATGGAGGTGTTTTTATTGAAAAAAAGATTCATTATTTTAGGCTTAGGTTTGATTATCGCAACAACAGGCTGCACTCAGGACATGGCAAACCGTGATGTTTATGAAGAAAGCGGCAATACAATAAATGTAAATAATAAAAGAAATGAGCTCTATCGTGAGGGCGGAAGCAAGAATGTCCAAAATATGAGTAATGATTATGGCTTTGTCCGTCATCAGAAGAGTCCGGTAGAGGGTGATCAAGGTGGCTCTGAGCATTACGCTACAATTGACCGTGAGCAGGTCGCGAATATTATTAGCACGCTTAGTACTGATATTCCAAATGTGAATGATGTCGCTACCCTTGTTACCGACCAAGAGGTTTTAATCGCCTATAATTCAGATACAAAGGACCGTAACAGTACTGCTGACCAAGTTAAAAGGACCGCGATGTCTGTTGTTCCTGGATATTACCATGTATATGTTTCAGACGACAAAGGCCATATGAGAGATGTCGAAAATTTATCAAATCTTAATACAACAAGCAGAAATGCAAGAAATTCTGTAAAACATTTAATCCAATTGATGAAAAAATCCCCCCAAGGAAAACCAATAGACGAAAATGAAGACGAGAATGGTGCTTCAAAAGAAGATAATAAAAACAAATAAAAATGTGGAAAAAGTTCATGAGGTAAATATCGACCTAATGTGACTGTAAAAGGAAAATTGATGCTCGTTGGGGCAAATGGTGAGATCTATTTGACCAAAAAAAGAAAAAAGTACTTTACGGGCAAATGGTGAGACCCCATTTTACCCAAAAAAGAAAAAAAGGACTTTACTGGCAAATGGCAACGCACCATTTTACCCAAAAAGGAAAAAAGATACTTTACGGGCAAATGGCAACGCACCATTTTACCCAAAAAGGAAAAAAGATACTTTTCGGGCAAATGGCAACGCACCATTTTACCCAAAAAGAAAAAAAGGACTTTTCGGGCAAATGGCAACGCACCATTTTACCCAAAAAGGAAAAAAAATACTTTTCGGGCAAATGGCAACGCACCATTTTACCCAAAAAGGAGAAAAGAGGAGTTCAGCCATAACGGTCTGACTCCTCTTTTATCTAGCCGAAGTAGCTAGATTCTTAGTAAGCTTCTGAATCGGAACAACAAACTGTGTCTGATCCATTGAAATTAAACTATTCTGTTCCTATGCTTCTTTCGCCTCTTTTTCTCCCAGCAATTGTTTGTGCTTCGCAGCGGCATTAACTTGCTCATCCGCATGATAGGAGGAGCGTACTAAAGGACCTGCTTCACAGTGGCTAAAACCCTTGCTAATTGCAATTTCACGCAATTCGGCAAACTCCTCTGGGCTGTAATACTTTTCAACCTTTAAATGGCTCCTGGACGGCTGTAAATACTGTCCGATTGTCATAATATCAACCTCATTTGCCCTTAGATCTTCCATAACCTCAATGATTTCCTCTTTTGTCTCGCCAAGGCCAATCATTAAGCTTGATTTTGTTGGAATGGTTGGCTGCATACGTTTTGCTCGAAGTAAAAATTCAAGGGAACGGTCATATTTCGCACGGGCTCTCACTCTTGGGGTCAGGCGTCTGACCGTCTCAATATTATGATTTAGGATATCAGGTTTTGCATCCATTAATATCGCCAAATTTTCTTCCCTGCCTCCCATATCAGATGGAAGAACTTCAATACTCGTAAATGGATTTTTCCTGCGGATGGCCCTGACTGTTTCTGCAAAAACAGCTGCTCCACCATCTTTTAAATCATCACGCGCTACCGCTGTAATAACTGCATGCTTTAAATTCATTAGTTGAACAGAATCTGCCACTCTTTCTGGTTCTTGTAGGTCTAGTTCCGATGGCTGTCCTGTTTTAACAGCACAAAAGCGACAGGCACGCGTACATATATCACCGAGAATCATAAATGTTGCCGTCCGTCTTTCAGCCCAGCACTCATGAATATTAGGACATCTTGCTTCCTCACAAACCGTATGTAAGTTTTTTTCGCGCATCATTTTTTTCAAGCCTGTATATTCCTTATTAGTATTTAACTTTATTTTTAACCATTCAGGTTTTCTTACAAAATCTTCTTTCTTACTCATTTTTCCCACCTCTTTATGAATGTTTCTTCTATTGCCACTTTATCATAAGGAAATTTGAACAACAAGGTGTTAGGATTTTGAAATTACCATTTATTAACCATAATGAAAAACGGAAGAAACCACAAACTAAGGAAGTACATTAATTGGAATTGGAAGGAGGATTTTCGCGTGCGGGTATTTCTGATAATTGGAACTTTCCTAATAATCCTGAGCGCTTTTCCATTCTGGGATGCTCATGCGAATGAGCCTGATGAATATCAGGAAAGAATGAAACTATACAACAAAGTAGAAACGGTTACGCAAATCCCTTGGTATTACCTGGCAGCGATTGATCAATACGAGAGAAATATCCGTCAAGTTCGCAGAGACTTACCAAAAGCGGAAAGTATTATCGGGATATATTTCACACCTGAAAAATGGGCTGGTCAATTAAACCCTAATCCTTCTGAAGAAAATCCGGCAATTATCCAGTACTTTAATGGAATGGGCGTTGACGGGGATGGAGATGGAAAAGCAAGCTTAAAAAGTGATGAGGATGTTCTTTTTGCTTTTGCTAATTATCTTTTATCCTATGGAACAGACCAAGATAACATAAAAATTGGTTTATGGAATTATTATCATCGGGACAAAACAGTAGGAATTATTTCAGGCAAAGCTCAAGTATACCGGCATTTCGGCCGGTTGAAATTAGATCAGCATGCATTTCCTGTCCCCATCCGCAGTAATCATAGTTACCGCAGCACATGGGGAGACGCACGAGGGTTTGGTGGCAGAAGAATGCATGAGGGGACAGATATTTTTGCGGGCTATGGGGTACCCGTACGAGCAACCAACTATGGAATCGTTGAAATGAAAGGCTGGAACCGTTTCGGTGGCTGGCGAGTAGGAATTCGTGACATTAATAATACGTATCACTATTTCGCCCACCTTAGCGGCTTTGCCAACGGCTTAAAGGTTGGTCAAATAGTTGAACCTGGGACAATTATTGGTGGTGTAGGCAGCTCGGGTTATGGACCTCCAGGCACATCTGGAAAATTCCCACCACATCTTCATTATGGTATGTACAAGGATAACGGCTATACAGAATGGTCGTTTGACCCCACTCCACATTTACGTTTGTGGAAAAGGCAGGAAATTCAAGCTAAAAAAAATTAGAGCTTAGTGTGACTTCCCCCCATTTAATCGTGATGGGGGGAAGTTTACTGTCGACTGTTATTGATTTTCTGGCAGCTCGGGAAGTTGAATGGACGGGATCGCGCCACCGCCCCCATTATAAAATTGCGGTACATCCCCCTGTATCAAGGAGTTCCCAACTGGAATACTTTGCTCAATTTTTGTTATTTCCGTTGCAAATGGGGTAATAATTTGAACCGACACTTCTATATGAATAAAAACATCCACCCATGTGTTATTAATTCCCATTGGCTTTGATTCAATTTTAACATCTGGACGAACATCACCAATCGCAGTGAACTTCACAGGAATTTTCGGTCCCAAATTTCCTAATAAGGCAATTTGCGTTGCTTGCCCTAATGGAACATACCAAACGATACCATCTGAAGCTGCCGTTTCATCAGTCTCAATTTCCACATCTGTTAGCTGTTCCAGTGTTGCAAGATCACCGCTTTTCGCGGTTCTTAAATTTTTTTGAATTTGTGTTGTAGTTTCTGCCAATACGCGATTAATTAAATCGGTATTAAGCTTTGCGTTGGAGGCTTTTCCATTAGTACTTGGTATAAACTCAATGACCTCATCTTCTTCGCCAATATTTGTTGTTCTTTTAGTAATCGCCTTATTAATAACAATCGCTGCAATATTTCTAGTTTCTGATTCGGCAATTTGCATTAATGTTGGTTCAATCCCCTTATTCACAATCCAAATTCCGAAAGCTGTTGATAAAAGAAAAAATACGAATGATAACAGCATGACATATCGAAAAGGTAACGGGCCACGTCTCGAGCGCCGCACACGAAATTTAGCCAAGTTAAATCACCCCCTACAAGAATGTATGCAAAAAAAGGATGAACTAGCCTAAAAATAAGAAAAAGCCTGCAGCATCTGCAAGCTTTTATATCATTTTTAGCAAGGCATCCTTGCCAATCATTCCTTTGGTTATTCCTAATTCCTCTGCCTCTAGAGTAACGGACTCTAACGGGGCGTTAAGAAGCTGTTCAACCGTTCTTACCCCTACGGCTCTTCCAGCAATGATTTTACGATCCTTTAATTTCGCGTTTAATAAATTTACATCTAAAGCACCGCACATGATATATCCTTTATCACTACTTACCGTTAACAGCGTTGTTTTCGGCAGCAAAACAGTAACAGCTAAAAACGTATGGCCGTTAATCTCGACTGGTGAAAGTTCGATCAAAATTCTCACTCCCTTCTCTTCTTAGATTATGAAGGGAAGGGAGGATTCGTGTATAGCTAGGCCCTATTTTTCAGCTTCCAGCTTAAAATATCTCGCAGAAATTCAGGCAGAAAATAATCCTTTTTCTTATTAGATAAGACATTTGTAAAAAAGTGACCAAACGTAAACATATCAGGGAGTGCAATTGTATAATTTTGCGCTAAATCTAGTTGGATCTCATTAATATAAATGCAACTATCCTTAAAAATAAGGCGGTCATATATACTTGCTCCCATTACTGTTCCTCTAAAACCCAGTCCGGTTACGAGTCGATTTGGCCAGGTTTCATCCTCCGTTTCAAGCAACAATTCCTTTAGTTCCCTGCCAGTAAGCATTATTTTACAAGGATTTATTGGATGCGGACAAATAGTAAGCAAATCAAACTTCGTCACTTTTCCTGATAAGGAGCCTAAAAGAAGACCAGCGTTAATAAAGGCACAATCTGCCTCGCACCACTCTCTTAGGGCACTGCACAGTATACGGGAAAGCTCCGTCTCCTGATAAGGATCGTGCTCTAGTGGCTGTTTCAGGGTTACAATTTCTTGTTTTAATAGTTTCTTCCCTTTTCGAAATAGTTCCTTTGATATTGTTTTTTCATCTGGGAGGACCGGAAGAGCCAAAACATCATATAACTGAGCTTCTTTACTTTGGAGTGTCTTGTTTACATCGACACTAAGGGTTACATGACCTACAAATTTCCCATGCTTTCCTGCCCCTGCCAGGAGCGTATGACCGACTAGCTTTCCATCTGGGAGATTATGGTGGGTGTGCCCGCCCAGAATGACATCGACCTCAGGGCATTCGGCAGCTATTTGCTCATCGTGATTCAGTCCAAGATGGGAGAGCACTATGATTACATCTGACTTTTCTTTTATTAGAGGAATCCACTTTTTCAATTCTGCTATAGGTTCAGTTAATTCCCAGCCAAGCAGTTCATAAAGAAGCTGGAAATGAGCCGTTACCCCAATAACACCGAGCCGTGTCCCCTGTTTCGTCTGATAAATTTTATAAGGTTTCAGCCATTCTGGATGCCTTTTTGTTTTTTTATAGAGATTAGCTGCGAGAACCTCGAAGTTTGCATCATCATATAAATGGTCTAATGCTTCGAAGGGGAAGTTAATTCCCTCATTATTTCCTATTGTTACGGCATCATAAAGACTTTGGTTTAACAGCTCAATATTCCCCTGGCCTGCCGTTCCCTCAGATAATGGGTGCCACCGATCGATAAAGTCACCGATATCAAATAGAAAGAACTCTTCCCCTTGCATTGCGTGACTTGTTCTCTGACCTGTTAAAAAATGATGAATTCGCGGCCAGCGCTTTAAATGACTATGAAGGTCATTTGTATGATAAATATGAATGCTTTCCATGCTTTTTTGCTCATTCCTTTTTTAACCAAAGATTCCTTGATAAATTAATCGTATGCCGACAACTATTAAAACCGTACGTAATAATATGACAATTGTTTTGCTTTTTAGTTTAGAATTTAACAGGACGCCTATTTTTGCACCAATCCACGCCCCTGGAACTAGTGCTAATGCCAGAAACCAATCGACATTGCCCAAGGTTATATGTGTAATCGAGCTTAGGACCGATGTTGGTAGAATCATAAACATCGATGTTGCTGTGGCCACATGGGGTGGGAAGAAAAAGAATAAGATCATTGTCGGTACCATTAAAGAGCCGCCGCCAACCCCTAATATTCCTGACAGAAAGCCAACGACAAATGCAATAATTACTGCCATTAACGGGTTAAAACCATATTCAAATGTCTTACCTGTGTTATCAGTAAAATTCCTGACAATCCCTTTATCTTTTCGATAAGGTATAGGTTTAAATTTATCTTTTAAAAATAAGACAATTGAAACGAGGAGGATAAATACGCCAAAAAAGATATTAAAGGATTGCAAATTTAATGCTTCCGTCACCCACGCACCGAGAATACTGCCAGGGCCACTGCCAATTAGAAAAATTAACCCTGCTTTATAATCAACAATTTTGTATTTCATATAGGCTAAGGTCGATGAAAGCCCTGTAAAGATCATTGTGAACAGCGATGTACCTACCGCTACCTGCGGGGTAACATGTCCGAATCCTGACAAGGTAGCTAAATAAAGCAAGGAGGGGACAATAATAATACCCCCACCAAGGCCAATCAATGACCCGAGCGAACTAGCTGCAACCCCAATTAAAACTAAAAGAATCCATTCCATAATTTTCTCCTTCTAAAATAAATCTAACTGCCGTGGTGCAAGTCCGTCATACTCTAACTTTAAGAGGTCAATCATCTCTTTTGCATTATCGGCTGCATCTCCGCCAGAATTGTTGTTAAACAGCACATATAGATTAGCAGAATCTACTGCTAATTTCCGGATGGAATTTGCCCATTCTTCGAGCTCCTGATTATTATAGCGATAGAGATAGCGGACCTCACGCCAATTTTCTGCATTCCGCTTTTGCCAGCCATACACATTACGACCATGAAAACGTATCAGTAGCTTTTCCGGGTCTATCGCTTCTAATACGGTCGGAATGGACCCTTCTCCCGATTGTGGCTCATCACAAATGCTGTGAATCCATTTTTCAGCCTTCATAAAATCGAGCGTTTGTTGACGATACCGGGGCGCAAACCAAGATTGGTGTCTAAACTCCAATGCACAAGGAATCTCTCCCATTTCATTTTTGCACCATCTTAAGTAATTGACGTTTTCACGCTGACAAGCAAACCATGGCGGGAATTGAAACAATACCATTGCTAATTTATTTTTCTCTATGTAGGGTTCAAGTGAATCTTTAAAGGCCATGAACATCTCTTGTTTATTTTCAAAAGGAATCTCATCGCGCTGATGCCCAGTCATCGCCTGATAGGCTTTGACTATGAACTGAAAGGAGTCTGGAGTCTCATTGACCCACTTTTCGGCATTCCGCTTCGGTTGTATCGCATAAAAGGCAGAATCAACTTCCACAGTTGGAAAATAACCAGCATATTCCTTGAGTTTATTCCTAGATGAAGTTTGATTCGTATATAAACTATCATGGTCTCCCCACCCCGTTACACCAATATAAATCAACCCCGTCACCTCCGACTGCTAATCATAGCATATCGTTATTTTGAATTGTATGCTAGTTGCACGTAAATACTATTTAGAAATGGTCGCAATTTCGGTCTCGCGGATATATCTTGTTTTTCGCGGATAAATGCTCACTTGCTCGTAACAAAATTTACATATTTGAAACAAACTCGAATTAACTAAATGAATTGGTGATTTATACGTCCAGCGCTTGATATTAGTGCTCTTCTTTTTTTTGGACTCTAATTGTAAACTCATTATTTAGTGCAAATGCACAATATAATTTGTTAGATTATCAATTGTTTGAGGATCATTATGGTACTAAAATGAAGGTGTAGTTAATGAAAGGGCTTTTATGAAAGCGTTCTTAGGTAATAGATTCAATAACAATTAGGAGGATTTAATATGGCAGCAGCATTAGATATTAGCTGGATTGGCGCCTTAAGTGGGCTTGCGTTGGCAATCATTTTAATTTTGTTTAGATTAGCACCAACTTATGCTTTGATTTTGGGAGCAATTGTTGGCGCCTTCATTGGCGGAGCTAACTTTGCAGATTCAGTTTCAATCTTGGTTACAGGAACACAAAGTGTTCAAGGAACGGTCATTCGTATTATCGCTGCAGGCGTTTTTGCGGGTGTAATGATGGAATCTGGAGCAGCGGAGACCATTGCGAAAGTAATTGTAGATAAACTCGGTGGAACAAAGGCGATGCTGTCACTGGCATTAGCGACCATGATTATCACAGCAGTGGGTGTATTTATTCCTGTTGCCGTACTTATTGTTGCACCAATTGCATTGTCTGTTGGAAACAAAATGGGGTATTCCAAAATTGCTATCCTGGTCGCTTTGTCAGGCGGCGGTAAAGCTGGTAACATTATTTCTCCAAACCCGAATACCATTGCAGCAGCGGGCGGTTTCGATCTCGACGTTAACCAAGTAATGATTGGCGGACTTGTCCCTGCAATTTTCGGAGTTATTGTAACCGTTATTATTGCATCAATAATTAAGTATAAAGGAACGAAAGTAACAGATGCGGAAGCAGCAGAATTAGAAAAGGCTAGCTCTTCTAATCTTCCAGTTTTGTCAAAAGCCCTAGTAACTCCTGTCATCGCGATTGTTCTATTGATGATTAGCCCTATTGGTTCAATGATAGGGGTTGATGCCCTTGCAAAACTGAAAATTGATTCCTTATTTATCCTGCCGTTTGCCGGTGTAGTAGGTTCCCTGGCGCTAGGCAAAAGAAAACAAATATTGGATTATTGTACAGCAGGTTTAAATAGAATGACTCCAACAATTTTGATCATTATTGGAGCAGGTGCTATTGGCGGATTGATTACAGCCTCAGACCTTCCTGAACAGGTTGTTGCCCTGGTAGAGACCTCAGGCATTTCTGGTACATTCCTTGCACCAATTGCAGGTATATTGATGGCAGCAGCAACAGCATCAACATCAACAGGTGTCATTTTGGCTACTGGTTCATTCTCAGATGCTATTTTGAATACAGGTGTAGCACCACTATCAGCTGCAGTTATGACGCATGCAGGTGCCACGGTAATCGATCATCTGCCACACGGAACTTACTTCCACGTTACACGTAATGCTATGAACATGACGATGAAAGACAGAATGAAGGTTGTCGGATATGAAAGTATTGTCGGTGTAACGATGACCATTGTAGCAATAATCTTGTTCGGATTTATTTTATAAAAGAATGGAGTGTAATTGATGGGGAAAATATTTTTATTGGCACCTGATTCCTTTAAAGAAAGCATGACGGCAAAAGAAGTTTGTGAAGCAATGGAAATCGGCATAAAAAGAGCGATGCCTGATGCTGAATGCATTCATGTACCAATGGCAGATGGCGGTGAAGGCACCGTCCAATCGTTGATAGATGCAACAGGTGGTACATTGATAAAAAAGGAAGTTACCGGACCACTTGGTAAACCGGTTATGGCACAATATGGAATTCTTGGAGATGGCAAGACAGGTGTTATTGAAATGGCCTCAGCCAGTGGAATTCATTATGTTACGAAAGAAACAAAAAATCCTTTAATTACAACTACCTTTGGAACAGGGGAATTAATTAGGGATTGTATAGAAAAAGGAATAACTGACATCATTCTGGGTATCGGCGGGAGCGCTACGAATGATGGCGGAACCGGCATGGCAGCAGCACTGGGATATAAATT
Organism: Neobacillus sp. FSL H8-0543; assembly: GCF_038592905.1. Lineage (GTDB taxonomy): Bacteria > Bacillota > Bacilli > Bacillales > Cytobacillaceae > Neobacillus. The sequence goes on from NZ_CP151943.1 coordinate 1,386,515, forward strand.
CCTTGATAAAGATGGGAATGAGCTGCCACTCGGCGGTGGATATTTAGGTGAACTCGATACAATCGATACGTCTGATGTTAATCCACAATTAAAGAAAATAAACATTATAGTAGCATCGGATGTAACAAATCCATTGTGCGGTGAGCGCGGTGCTTCAGCTGTTTTCGGTCCGCAAAAGGGAGCAACTCCTGAAATGGTTCAAATTTTGGATAAAAATTTGAGGCACTACGGAAATATTGTAAAAGAGCAGATTGGAATTGACATGATAGATATACCTGGTGCTGGTGGTGCTGGCGGTCTTGGTGGTGGATTGCTTGCGTTTACTAATGCTACGATGAAAAAAGGAATTGAAATTGTTATCGAGTATACAAAATTAAAAGAAAAGCTTCATAATGTGGATTACTGTTTTACAGGAGAAGGCGGCATCGATTTCCAAACAAAATTTGGAAAGGCCCCGTTCGGAGTTGCCCAAGCAGCCAAAAGTGTTAACGGCGGCATTAAAGTAATTGCTCTGGCAGGTTATGTTGGTCAGGATGTTGAAACTCTATACGATGAAGGATTTGACGCCATTTTTGGTATCGTTCCAGGAGCTGCAGATCTTGAGAGCTTACTGGTAACAGGCAAGGAAAATGTTAGCCGCACATCTGAAAGCATTGCTCGTTTATTAAATTAAAAATAAAAAACAACACATCAGATATTGGTGTGTTGTTTTTTATTTCAGCCGATTAATCAGTATAAAGATAAGTTCCACGAGTTCGAATATATTTTTGGGATCTTTGCCGGTAATTTTAAAAATCCTATTTAATCTGTAGTTCAATGTATTTCTGTGGATAATAAGCTGGGTGACAGTTTGATTAGCGTTCAGGTTACAGCTGAGATAAACCTGCAAAGTTTTTATCAATTCATCATTTTTATCAAGAAAATGTGACTGGATTTCTGTTTTTGAATCTTTCCTTTGCAGTTCGGCCATATCAGCGATAAATTCACATCTCGAATAGGAAATGACTTTCTCATGGGGAAAGACCCCCTTCAATACTCGCATGGCTGATTTGGCCTGCAAGAATCCCTCAGAAATTTTATCATTCATTTTGCTAATGGAAATGAATGCATCTGGAAATTGGTTTTCAATCTGTTCTTGAAGTAATTTAATTTTATTTGCTTCCTGAACTACAAAACAATACGCATGGTTGGATATTTTAAAGGAAGTGAAATTATTAATGTTTTCCTTGTCAATATTATAAGGAAATCCCACATATACAATTTGGGAAGGATTATTGAGCATGATTCCATAAGCCAATGCCTGGTCAGTTAGTTCCTTCGTGTATGTTGTTTCTGGATCTGTAATTAAGTTAAAAAACTCCTGTTTTAAGTTTTTTTCAAGATTCTCCTTTTTCAATGAAACGCTTTGTTCGATTAATAAAATAACTGCAGACTTAACAAGGTTTGCAAATGGTCTTGTTTTCACAACCTCGCCGCTGATACCTACCACTCCGATAATTGCATCATTTAATTCGATTGGCAAGTTAATGCCCTTTTTTACGAACTCTTCATCCTTTCTAATTTCTATTATTTCCCTTTGTTCTATGGCAGCCACTGCCCCGTGGTGCAGTGTACCAATCCTTTCTTTATTTCCACTCCCGATAATAACGCCTGTTTTATCCATAATATTAATATTAAAAGGAATATCATTCATCATTTTATTAACAATGGTTTGAGCCTGATTATGTGTCAATTCATACATTCGTGTTGCTCCTTGATAATCAATTGTTTAAATATATGTATCACTTCATTTATTTTCATTATAACTTAGGGACTTAATTTATAAAAATTCCTCGCAATGGTTGTACCATCTATCTGTTCTAAAAATTCTCCCTTTCTAATAGCTATATATAAATAGTAATAGAAAACTAGAAAAGGAGCGGATGGTGGTTGAACACAGAAATTGATATTTTTCAGTTGGCTCAAGATTATGCAAATACTCGTCATAATGGGCAACTAACTATAATGAAGTTTTCAAGATATTGGAGAGCATGTTTTGGTACACCTTGTTCTGAAAACATACAAGAAGATATTTCAAAGATGGTAGAAGGTAACACGCTAGAGGCATGTCTGCTTAAATTACTTAAAGACCCAGTGAAGTTTTGATAAAGAGAGGGACAGCCCTTCTCTTTTTTTGCTTCTTCTATTCGCGGATTTATCAATTTCCAACAGAAAAATCCGCCTGCCAACGCGGCAAGCGGACCCAAAATATTAACCGATTGAGCCTTCCATCTCGAACTTGATCAGACGGTTCATTTCAACGGCGTACTCCATTGGTAATTCCTTCGTAAATGGCTCGATAAAGCCCATTACGATCATTTCTGTTGCTTCCTGTTGTGAAATCCCACGGCTCATCAAGTAGAAGAGCTGCTCTTCAGACACTTTTGACACCTTCGCTTCATGCTCAAGTGAAATATTGTCGTTTAGAATCTCATTGTATGGAATCGTATCAGATGTTGATTGATTATCCATAATCAATGTATCACATTCAATATTTGAACGGGCGCCATCCGCTTTACGTCCAAAATGAACCTGACCGCGATAAGTAACCTTACCGCCATGCTTAGAAATTGATTTTGAAACAATGGTTGAAGATGTATTCGGAGCCAAGTGAATCATTTTTGCTCCTGCATCCTGGTGCTGACCTTTACCGGCAATAGCAATCGATAATGTCAAACCACGTGCTCCTTCGCCTTTTAAAATAACGGCAGGATATTTCATTGTTAATTTCGAACCGATGTTACCATCAATCCATTCCATTGTCGCATTCGCTTCACAAACAGCACGCTTGGTAACAAGATTAAAGACGTTATTCGCCCAGTTTTGAATCGTAGTATAACGGCAATAAGCGTCTTTTTTGATAATAATTTCAACTACGGCACTGTGTAATGAATTGGTTGTGTAAACTGGTGCGGTACACCCTTCAACATAATGAACAGAGGCGCCTTCATCGACTATAATTAACGTCCGTTCAAATTGACCCATGTTTTCAGAGTTAATCCGGAAATACGCCTGTAATGGAGTATCTACTTTCACACCTGGCGGTACATAAATAAATGATCCTCCAGACCATACAGCAGAGTTTAACGCTGAAAACTTGTTATCTGTAGGCGGAATCGTTTTTCCAAAGTGCTCACGGAAGATATCTTCGTTCTCTCTTAAGGCAGAATCCGTATCTTTAAACACGATACCCATATCCTCAAGCTCTACCTTCATGTTATGATAAACAACTTCGGATTCATATTGGGCAGAAACCCCAGCAAGATACTTTTGCTCTGCTTCAGGAATTCCCAGCTTATCAAATGTTGCTTTAATTTCTTCTGGAACCTCATCCCAAGATTTCTCAGATCTCTCCGATGGTTTAACATAATAAGTAATTTCATCGAAGTTCAACGAAGCCATATCTCCGCCCCATTGTGGCATTGGCATTTTATAAAAATGTTCAAGTGATTTTAAGCGGAAGTCCAGCATCCATTGCGGCTCATTCTTAAGCTTTGAAATCTCTTTAACAATATCACTTGTCAATCCACGCTTTGATCGGAAGATGGAAACGTCTTTATCGGCAAAACCGTATTTATAATCACCGATTTCCGGCATCTTTTTAGCCATATCGTATTCCTCCATTTCATTAGGAAAGGCAAGCGCATTTGCTTAAAAAACATGACGCTAGGTTCGACAAAAGTCTTTCCCTATGCATTTCCTGTTATTGTTGTTCCTCTTCGGTTAAACCCTTTTCCATTGCCTTCCATGCTAACGTAGCACATTTAATTCTGGCTGGAAATTTAGCAACACCCTGAAGGGCTTCAATATCCCCTAAATCGATATCATCTGCATATTCTTTTCCTTGCATCATATCGGAAAATATCTTTGAAAGCTTTAAGGCTTCATCGACATTTTTCCCTTTAATTGCTTGGGTCATCATTGAAGCAGAAGACATTGAAATCGAACAGCCGTCGCCTTCAAATTTTGCATCAATGACTTTACCGTCTTCGACCTTAAAGGTCAGTTCGATTCGGTCCCCGCAAGTAGGATTATTCATATTAATTGTATGGCTTCCATCCTCTAAAATCCCGCGATTACGAGGTTTCTTATAATGGTCCATAATGACTTGACGGTAGAGATTATCTAAATTATTAGAAGACATCGCTGAAATACTCCTTTGTTTTAACAAGTCCTTCAACGAGCTTATCAATATCTTCTTCAGTGTTGTAAAGATAAAAGCTTGCACGTGCCGTAGCCGATACCTTTAGCCATCTCATTAATGGCTGTGCACAATGATGCCCCGCACGGACAGCTATACCTTCTGCATCGAGGACAGTTGCGACATCATGTGGATGTACATCACTTATATTAAAGGTAACAACGCCAACACGTTTAGCAGGATCCATCGGTCCATATATAGCCATACCAGGTACGGCAGACATTCTCTCGAGGGCATACGCTGCAAGCTTATGCTCGTGTTCGGCAATATTTTCTAAACCTATTGCTGTTAAGTAATCAATCGCTGCACCAAGTCCAATTGCTCCTGCAATAATTGGTGTGCCAGCTTCAAATTTCCAAGGGAGCTCTTTCCATGTTGATTCTTGTAAATGAACAAAATCAATCATTTCGCCACCGAACTCAATCGGCTCCATTTTTTCAAGCAGTTTTTTCTTTCCATATAGTACGCCGATACCTGTCGGTCCGCACATCTTATGTCCAGAAAAGGCAAGGAAATCACAATCTAAATCTTGAACATCAATCTTCATATGCGGAGCACTTTGGGCCGCATCCACCACCATAATCGCACCATTGGCATGGGCAATTTCCGCGATTTCCTTGACAGGATTAATCACACCAAGCACATTAGATACCTGCATAACAGATACAATTTTTGTTTTATCTGTTATGGTAGCACGGACATCCTCAAGCGAGATGGTTCCATCCTCTTGTAAAGGAATGTACTTCAACTCCGCTCCCGTCCGTCTTGCTACCTGTTGCCAAGGGATAATATTACTATGATGCTCCATATAGGTAATAACGATCTCATCACCGGTCTTTAAATTTGCTGCCGCATAGCTTGAAGCAACTGTATTTAATGCCGTTGTCGTTCCTCTTGTAAAAATAACTTCTTGTGTTGATTTAGCATTTATATACTTACGGACCTTTTCCCTTGAGCCTTCATAGGCATCAGTTGCCCGTGTACCTAATGTATGAACACCGCGGTGAACATTAGAATTGATTTCTTTGTAATATTTTTCAAGTGTCTCAATTACTTGGATCGGCTTTTGCGATGTAGCCGAGCTATCCAAGTAGACAAGCGGATGACCATTTACTTCTTGATTTAATATTGGAAAATCCCGACGAATATCCTGGATATTCATTATTGTACTTTCCTTTCAATCACTTCAGTTAGCTGTTTCTTTACTCCTTCAATCGGCAGTTGATTAACTACTGGAGCTAAGAAACCATGAATAACTAAACGCTCAGCTTCTTTTTTAGGGATACCGCGACTCATTAGATAATACAGCTGTACTGGGTCAACTCGCCCTACTGAAGCAGCGTGACCCGCTGTGACATCATCCTCATCAATAAGAAGAATTGGATTCGCATCACCGCGTGCTTTTTCGCTTAACATGAGGACACGAGATTCTTGAACGGCATTCGATTTTGATGCACCATGTTCAATTTTTCCAATACCATTGAATATAGAAGAGGCACTATCCTTCATCACACCGTGCTTGAGGATATAGCCTTCACTATTTTTCCCGAAATGAACAACCTTTGTTGTAAAGTTCTGCGTTTGCTCTCCACGGCCGACTACAACCGTTTTTGTATCGCCATATGAGCCATCACCAATAAGATTGGTTGTATTTTCTGAAATGGTATTACCATCATTCATTAATCCTAATGCCCATTCAATCCGAGCATCTCTTCCTGTAACACCACGACGGTTAACATATGTTGTAATTCCTTGAGCTAGGGTATCAACCGCACCAAACAGTACTTTTGCACCGTTTCCTACAAGAACTTCTGCAACAATATTAAATACCCCATCGTTAGATTCAACAGTTGAAATATAGTTTTCTACATAAGTAACAGAACTATTATCATCCGCTACAACAATCACATGATTGAAGAGGTTGGATTCTGCATTATCATGCACATAAATCGCTTGAATTGGTTCAGTAATCTCAACATTCTTAGGTACATACAAGAATACCCCGCCGTTTACTAGCGCTGCATGTAATGCTGTTAAACGGTGCTCGTCAGCCTTAATTCCTTCTGTCATAAAATATTTTTGAACAAGTTCGCCATGTTCACGAACCGCTGTAAAAATATCAGTGAAGATTACACCTTTGCTCTTTAATTCTTCTGTTACTGATAAAAAGGCTGGTGTTTGGTTCCGTTGTATATATAAATTTTTATTTACCGCATCTACGTCAACTAAAGCCCTTACTTCAAATGGAAGGTCTTCAAGTGAGTTGTACGATTCACTCTCAACTGTATGGGATTTAAATTGGGTAAAATTCCACTTATCTATTTTCGTTTTATCTGGTCTCGGCATTGGCAACGTTTCGCTGTTTTCTAATGCTGTTAAACGAATCGCTTCAAACCAAGCAGGTTCATTCATTTCCTTTGAAAAGGAACGAACAAACTCCTTATCAAATGGTAATTTCGTTTCTGTTGTCATTGTTATCCTCCTAACCTAACTTACGCTTCTTGCCCAACTGTTTCATCTTCAATTCCAAGTTCTTGCTTGATCCAGTCATATCCTTCTGCTTCTAAGCGCTGTGCAAGCTCTGGTCCGCCTGATTTCACAATACGGCCCTGCATCATAACGTGTACATAGTCAGGAGTGATATAGTTTAAAAGACGTTGATAGTGAGTAATAATTAAACAACCGAAATCTTCTCCTCGCATTTGATTGATACCTTTTGAAACAACTTTAAGGGCATCAATATCTAATCCAGAGTCAATTTCATCTAAGATAGCCATTTTCGGCTTAAGCATCATTAATTGAAGGATTTCATTACGCTTTTTCTCGCCGCCGGAGAAACCTTCATTCAAGTAGCGTTGCGCCATATCAAGATCCATTTCTAAGAACTCCATTTGCTTATCCATTTGGCGGATAAATTTCATTAGGGAGATTTCATTGCCTTCACCTAGACGAGCATTAAGCGCAGAACGTAAGAAATCGGCATTTGTTACACCGTTAATTTCACTTGGATATTGCATTGCAAGGAAAAGACCTGCGCGTGCACGCTCATCAACTTCCATTTCTAGAACGTTTTCATTGTCTAAAATAATATCTCCACTTGTTACTTCATATTTTGGGTGACCCATTATCGCTGAAGACAAAGTCGATTTTCCGGTTCCGTTTGGTCCCATGATTGCATGGATTTCTCCACCCTTTATTTCAAGGTTAATACCCTTTAAAATTTCTTTACCATCAATTTCTACATGTAAATCTTTAACCGTTAAAGTTGACCCAGCCATATTTATACCTCCGTAAAGATAGTTTTGTATCTTGAAGACCAAAAGCAGTTGGTCTCAATTTCTATTCTCATTTTATTCTCATTACAATCTTATAACAAATAGAATATGTTAGCAACTCCAAAGAAGTATTAACTTTAGTGAAAATGAAAAGAATTTATTTTTTCACTAAACACAACACAAATGAGAATGACTAATACAATACTGCTCACTTGTATAATGATAACATTTCTGGAATTTTCAACCTAGCTACTGCTTTTATATAAACAATTATCATTAAAATCATAACCTATTTTTTTGAATATTGCCAAGCCTAGAATCTATTTATTGCTACCTATTTTTACCTACAGAACAGGTTTCATGTATTTACATAAATAAAAAAAGGGAAGCCAGTGAAAAAACTTTCTGGCTTCCTGCTTTTAACTGTTAAATATTATCTTTTATACTAAATTTAAATGCTGTATAGGAGGTTATTCTCCTACCTGAACGGCACCTTGGTACTTCTCTTTAATGAAATCTTGAATTTTCTTTGATTTTAATACTTCAACAAGTGTCTTAATTTCATCGCGGTCTTTGTCCTCAGAACGAACGACAATTAGATTTGCCGGAACAACATCACTGCCTTCAAATGCGATTCCAGTCTTTCCGATATCAACACCGCCTTCTAGTGCATAGTTCGTATTAATGACAACCGCATCACCTTCACCGCTTTCGAAAGAAGAAGCTAATAATTTGGCTTCAATTAAAGTAGAGAAATCAAGATTCTTTGGATTTTCAACAATATCCTCTACTCTTGCATTCGCGCCTACACCTTCTTTAAGCTTAATCAAACCTTCTCTTTCAAAAATAGGTAAAATACGTCCATGGTCACTGAATGAATCACTCATAATAATTTTTGCACCTTCTGGAAGGTCTTTTAAGCTTTTATATTTTTTAGAATAAATACCAATTGGTTCCTTATGAACTTCCCCAACACTTACAAAATCAAAATCTTTATTTTCTTCCATTTGAAGTTCTAAATAACCTGGTGTTTGGAAATAGTTTGCATCAAGTTCTTTATCCCTTAACGTCACGTTTGGAAGAATATAATCTAGAAAGACTTTCACTTCAAGATCAATACCTTTTTCCTTAAGTAAAGGTTTTGCTGCTTCAAGTACTTCCGCATGCGGTACAGCCGTTGCACCTACAACTAATTTTTTGTTTCCATCCTTTTCTGCTGTTTCGTTTTTAGTACCTCCACATGCTGTTAGGGCCAAAGCTATTAATGCAATTACTATAAAACTGAATACTTTTTTCATTTTCTAATTCCTCCTCTAATTATCGTTTATCTGTTTTCTTGGTAAAATAATCTCCAATAAATTGGATGATAAAAACTAAAATTAAAATAGCAATGGTTGCAACTAACGTAACAAACGGTCTATTGCGCTGAAAACCTTCAAGGTAGGCAAAATGTCCAAGTCCTCCTGCTCCGATTACTCCGGCCATTGCTGTAAAGCCGACTAACGAAATAGCTGTTACGGTAATCCCTGAAATTAAGGCAGGTAAAGATTCTGGTATCAATACTTTAAAAATAATATGACCATGAGTTGCTCCCATTGATTGCGAGGCCTCAATCACACCTTTATCGATTTCCCTAAGCGCGATCTCCACCATTCTCGCATAAAAAGGAGCTGCTCCAAGAATTAAGGCAGGCAATGCAGCATTTGCACCGAGCATAGTCCCAATCAATAATTTTGTAAATGGAATTAATAAAACAATTAAGATAATAAACGGGATTGATCTGAAAATATTTACAAATCCAGCAATAATTACGTTAACCGCCTTATTTTCCCAGATATTACCTTTACCAGTGAGAAATAACAGCAGCCCTAGGACTAATCCCAAAATAAATGTAGTAACCACGGAAATAGAAGTCATATAAAGGGTTTCACGTGTGGCTTCCAATAACTGTTCCCACTTTACCATTTCCATAAAGCTAGCCATTACTAATCACCTCCACTCCTACCTGCTGGGAGCGAATGTAGTCAACGGCTTTGTTGACTTCCTTTTCGTCACCATCAAGATGAATAAAGAGGGTACCGTATGAACCGCTTTGCGTTTGCGAAATTTTCCCCTGCAAAATGTTGACCGTAACATTATTTTGACGGATTAAATTGGTGATTAACGGCTGCTCGACTGAATCGCCAATAAAAGATAATTGGACAACCTTGCCAGATTGATAGCGTTCTAACAAATGCTCCGCCGTTTCTTTTGTTTCTTCAGGCTCTGTCACCTGCTGAACAAATCGTTTTGTAATTGGCTGCTCGGGTTTCTTAAATACATCTAACACCTGACCAAGTTCAACGATTCTGCCATTCTCCATAACAGCTACCCGATGACAGATTTTCCGGATGACATGCATTTCATGTGTAATTAATACAATTGTTAAGCCAAGGCGTTTATTGATATCAACTAACAAGTCTAGAATCGAATCTGTTGTCTGCGGATCTAGTGCTGAGGTTGCTTCATCACAAAGTAACACTTTGGGATTATTGGCAAGTGCACGGGCAATTCCAACACGCTGCTTTTGTCCTCCACTAAGCTGAGAAGGATAAGCATTTTCTCTTCCTTCTAAACCAACCAGTTTTATCAATTCATTTACCCGCTTTTGTCTATTCAGACCTTTCACACCAGCAATTTCCAAAGGGAAGGCTATATTTTCACTCACTGTCCGTGACCACAGTAAATTAAAATGCTGAAAAATCATACTGATTTCCTGCCGTGCTTTTCGAAGCTCCCTGCCAGTTATTTTCGAAATCACCCGTTTAGCCACTGTTACAGACCCTTGGGTCGGGAGCTCGAGTCCATTCAACATTCGGATTAACGTACTTTTTCCAGCACCGCTATAGCCAATCACTCCAAAAATTTCTCCCTCTTGAATTTCCAAGTTCACATTATCTACTGCTAGTAATGAACCTTGCTTAGTAGGGAAAACCTTTCGTACGTCTTTAATAGAAATCATTGAATCACCTACTTTTTATCAGAGATAATTTATAATAATTTCATTACTTCGTGTTACTTACATATAGGGTTTGACTGTTTTCTGAAAAAGATTCTTATATTTGAAAAATAAAAAAGCCTCTCTGCACAGGCAGAAAGGCATCATTAATTCATTCCTTTCTCCCATCTACCAAAGCAATCGCTTTGTGTGAATTGGCACCATTTCAATATAAATATTGACGGTTGCCGGGTTTCATCGGGCACATCCCTCCACCACTCTTGATAAGAGTAAAACATCCTATATTCAATTAACACGTTTAATGATTAAAGTAATTAGTTTATTACAAAAGTTATCTTAGCACTATTAAAAAAGGCTGTCAATGAAATTAATATTTTTTGAGATATTTTTAAGCTTTTGCCTTTAGAGAAGAAACACCTGTTGCTGCTTCAATTGCCGCGTCAAGATCTTCAATTAAATCCTCTACATTTTCAATACCGATGGAAAGACGAATTAAATCCTCTGAAACGCCTGCTGACTTTAGGCCTTCAGCATCTAATTGCTGATGCGTAGTGCTGGCAGGATGAATGATTAAACTCTTCGCATCGCCCACATTTGCCACATGTGCAAAAAGTGTAATGGAATCAATTAACTTCGCACCGGTTTCTCTTCCGCCTTTGATACCAAAAACAATGATAGAGCCTGCACCTTTTGGCAAATACTTTCCTGCTAACTCATAATCAGGATGTGATTGGTGTCCTGGATAGGAAACCCATTCTACCGCTGGATGACTAATTAAATACTCAACGACTTCCTTGGTGTTTGCAACATGTTCCTTCATACGTACGTGAAGTGTTTCAAGTCCAAGAATAAACTGAAAAGCGTTCTGCGGACTTAGAGCAGGTCCTAAATCACGTAACAGCTGTACGCGCGCTTTAACAATATAAGCCACTGCGCCTAAAGCTTCCGCATAGACAAGATCATGATAACTTGCGTCTGGTGTCGTAAATCCAGGAAACTTCTCCGAATTCCAGTCAAACTTCCCGCCGTCAACAATTATTCCTCCAGTGGACGTTCCATTACCTAATAGCCATTTTGTTGCTGAATGAATGACAATATCGGCACCATGTTCAATCGGTTTGCACAAATATGGAGTAGCAAACGTATTATCAATGATCAATGGAATACCAGATTCATGAGCAATTTCAGCTACTTTTTCAATATCCAAAATGCGGAGGCTTGGATTCCCGATTGTTTCAGCAAAGACAGCCTTCGTTTTTTCTGTAATCGCAGCACGGAAATTTTCTGGATCTTCAGGATCAACAAATTTCACCTTAATTCCGTATTTAGGAAGGGTGACCGCAAATAAATTATAGGTACCGCCATATAAGTTCGATGCGGAAACAATCTCATCTCCCGCCTCAGCAATATTTAAGATTGCTAGCGTAATCGCAGCCATTCCACTTCCGACCGCAAGCGCCCCTACACCGCCTTCCAATAGAGCAACCCTTTCTTCAAAAACGGTTGTTGTTGGATTGTGAATTCGGGTATATATGTAACCAGACTCCGCTAAAGAAAACAGGTTTGCAGCATGCTCAGTATTCTTAAATTGATAGGCATTATTCTGATAAATGGGAACCGCACGGGCACCTGTTACTGGATCTGGCGACAAACCTCCATGGACACTCAACGTTTCAAAGCGATAATTTTTTTGATTTTCTCCCATACTCTTTTCCTCCTTCAATTTTTTCAAAAATGAACAAACCCCCACTTCATAAGAAGAGGGGGGATCGTCTCTTCTTATCTATCAGAGCATAACTCTGCTGGAATTGGCACCGTGTATCAAACCGGTTGCCGGGCATCGTCGGGCCAGTCCCTCCGCCTCTCTTGATAAGAAATATTATTTAATTTTCACCATTCGTTGAATATTATAAAAATGATAACCTAAGTAAATAGAACAGTCAATAGTTTTATGAAAATATTCGAATATCTTCAGATTTACCTGTTTGGGTTAAATAGAAAGCAGATTCTAGCAGTAAGGTAGTACGAAATGTTCCTGCTACTTTTAACTGCCCCTGTTTAACGAGAATTCTTAATCTTTCTTTCCCTTCAATCAATGTAAGCAGGGAATCAAGGTCTCCAAAAATCTGACAGACGGTATCCACTGACAGACTTTCATCCAATAATAGTGCTTTACCATTTTGAAACGCGATTACAACCGACTGTTGATTACAGATAAGTTTTACAGTTAAGCTGTCAACTTTATCAAATAACCGTAAAACATGGTTGCATTCATTTATGCTTGTGACGAATTCTTCTATCGCTTCATTCATGGTAATCACTCCAATTTTACTGGCTTTCTTTATATATTCAGTAAAACGTTGTGAAAACCTTTGATAATCGTTCGACAAAACCCAACCTTTTTTCTGCACAAAAAAACAGATGTCTTCACATCTGTTTTTAGGTTACATGGTGTTTAATTTTTTCTAGCAAGTAAGGGACTGAATGGAAAGCATATAACGTCTCAACGACTTGACCGTCCTTGACAATCATCAGACAAGGGACACTTTCAATTGCAAAGTTTCTTGCAATATCAGGGTAGAAATTCAAATTTATTTTACCCATTTGCACTTCGACTATTTGCTCGATAATTTGCAGCATTCTTGAGGCAACCTGACAGGTCCCGCATAAAGGTGTGTAAAAATAAACACAACCTGTTTCACCCTTATTTGTTAATCTGGAAAATTCCTCTCGGCTCCATTCGTTCATTAGTCAATCAGCCCATTTCTAAATACATTGTATGGACATCGATATTTGCTCCAATCAGTACAGTAGCCAGATGCTGTGCCGGTGCGGTTGCGACTTCACGATACATCCTGTCAATATAAAGATGTTCAGCATTAGGAAATTCCCTTTTTAATTGTTTCCGAAGTTTTTCTCCCGATTCATCTGCATCTACGAGAATATAGACCTCTTTATCCTCTAGGGAATCAATCAATTCATCCAATTTCGTTAGGCTAATCGTACCATTCGTACAAATAATATCAATTGGGTCCTTTAAGATGCTTTTAACCTTTTTCTTGTCCGATTTCCCTTCAACAATAAGAACTTTGTTACCATATGAGTCCCTCATCATTCATCACACCTATTAATAGAAGTTGTTTTTATTCTAACATATTCGAAAAAATTAATAACGTGTTGAGCTTGATAACTATGGCTATTCTTTTGTTACTAGCCTGTTTATTGGAGCTTCAGGCACAACTAACACCATCCTCCATCATCACAATCGGTGTATTTTGGCTCGGGCTGCTCGGTAACTGTTACATTTTGGTAGATTTTACGCTGATCTACCTCAAAGTGATGATCTAGTTGGAAAGACATATCATTTCCTGGCATTTGTATTTTTCCAATCGATGTGTTTTCGAAAAACAGTTCAATCTCCCCATTCTTTAACTTTCCAATCACTCGGTCTGTCACATCTATCTTCTGATGATTTAATGTCATCCTATTCCACCTCTTCGGTAAATTTTATTGTAGTGTTCCCTAGTTTTAGAAGAAGAAAAGGACATATTATTTACCAATTAAAAAAACACCTAATAATAGGTGTTTTCGGGTGTAACGAATTAGTCTTCTTTCGTCATTGCTTCATATTGTTCAGCCGTCATTAGCTTGTCTAGCTCACTGCTATCAGAAAGCTCAATTACAACCATCCATGCTTTTTCAAATGGCGATTCATTAACAAACTCCGGGCTATCATTTAAATCTTCATTTACTTCAACAACCTTACCACTTACAGGTGCGTAAAGTTCAGAAACTGTTTTAACTGATTCAACGCTGCCAAATGGCTCATCAGCCGTTACTTCATCGCCAACTTCAGGAAGTTCAACGAAAACGATATCTCCTAATTCAGATTGTGCAAAATGAGTGATTCCAACGCGAACCTTTTCTCCCTCAACTTTTACCCACTCGTGTTCTTCTGAATAACGTAAATCCTTTGGTGTAGTCATGACCTAAATCCCTCCAGTAATTTTTCTATAATGATAATTCCTTAAAGCCACATTTTCTCATATTCTTCTTCCTTAAAGCCAACCGTTATCTTGTCTCCATCTGTTAAAATCGGTCTTTTTATTAACATACCGTCAGATGCAAGTATTTCCAGCAGCTCGTCAACAGAAGCGGACTTCATTTTATCCTTCATGCCTAATTCACGATACTTTTGACCGCTGGTATTAAAAAACTTCTTTAATTCTAAACCGCTTTTTTGATGAAAATCCTTCAACTCAGAACGTGATGGGGGAGTTTCAGCAATATGTATTTCCTTGTAGGAAAGTTGATGATCATCCAACCATTTCTTCGCTTTTCGACATGTACCGCATTTGGGATACCAGTAAAAAGTCAGAGACATCCATTTCACCGCCCTCTTACCATGATCATGACGTATGAACGTCACTAAAATAGTACCATAATGATTTTTAAATTCCTAACGATAGGCATGTTAAAAAACTACCCTAAAGATAAGTTTCGACGAAATTCGAAAAAATCCTCCAATAAGTTAGAAAAAATAGGCTCCCACTATGAATAGGGAGCCCGTTCCTTTAATTAAACAATATAGCGTTCTGCTTCAATTAAGACATCAGCTGCTTCACGTTTTTTCGCAATGACATTGATTGGCGTGTAGCGAGTAAGTTTGCGGAGGGCAGATACTAGCATGCGCAACGTATCTCCCTGCTCAGTAGCAACCAAGGTTTCCTTAGCATGCTGCTCGATTTCACCAAAGGCTTCCTGACAGAAGATTTGCGTGTAAACAAGCTTTTGCTGATTCTTTTCAAGCCCGCCTTTTGCAATCGCCTTCTCTGTACGTAAAACGACAGATTCCATTGCATAAGCATTTGACACGATATCAGCAATATTGGATAAGATCTCTTGTTCCTTCTCCAGAGACTTACCAAATTTTTGAGCTGCTAAGCCAATTGCAAGCAAGCCAATCTTCTTAGCATTTCTCACTAAATACTTTTCTTGTGCAAGCGGCTCTTCGCCTGGTTCTTCAGGCATTAACATCATTAATTCTTCCTGAAGTGCCATTGCCTTTTGGAATAGTGGAAGCTCGCCTTTAAACGCCTTTTTAATATAGGTGCCCGGAACAAGCAGACGATTAATTTCATTCGTACCTTCAAAAATCCGGTTAATACGGGAATCACGATAGGCTCTTTCAATCGTATACTCTTGCATAAAGCCGTATCCGCCGTGGATTTGTACACCTTCGTCAACGACGTAATCTAATACCTCACTAGCAAAGAATTTGTTAAGCGAGCACTCTATTGCATATTCAGAAATAGAATTCGCAACTAATTTAATGTCTTTTTGCTCTTCTGTAGAAAGCTTACCTTGGTTTTCTTCGTACAATCCAATGGTACGGTAGACAGAGCTCTCTGCTGCATAGATTTTAGATGCCATTGTACCAAACTTTTCTTTTGTTAAATTGAATTGGGAAATTGCTGTATTAAATTGCTTACGTCCATTTGCATATTTAACCGCAAGTTCTAATGCATTTTTAGAACCGCCAACACCGCCAACCGCTAGCTTATAGCGACCGATGTTTAAGATATTAAATGCGATAATGTGGCCTTTTCCATACTCGCCTAATAAGTTTTCAACAGGAACAGGTACATCCTCTAAAATTAGCGTACGTGTGGAGGAGCTTTTAATCCCCATTTTCTTTTCTTCGGCTCCAGTAGAAACTCCAGGGAATTCTCTTTCTACAATAAAGGCAGTAAAGTGTTCACCATCAATTTTTGTATAGACGACAAAAACATCTGCGAATCCGGCATTCGTAATCCATTGCTTTTCGCCGTTCAAGATATAGTGAGTACCTTCTGCATTTAACTTTGCTGTTGTCTTTGCGCCAAGAGCATCAGACCCGGACCCTGGCTCTGTAAGTGCGTAAGCCGCCAATTTTTCACCTGATGCTAGCGCAGGTAAATACTTTTTCTTTTGTTGTTCGTTACCGAATAATACGATTGGCAGGGAGCCAATACCAACATGCGCTCCATAGGATAAGGAGAATCCGCCGGCCTTAGACATTTTTTCAGTCACTAGCGATGACGTTACCTTATCTAATCCTAGACCTTCATACTCTTCAGGGACATCCGCTGCCAACAGACCAAGATCACCAGCTTGTTTCAGAAGCTTAACCGTCCGGTCAAATTCATGGTTTTCTAGGTGTTCATGCTGTGGAAGAACTTCTTTTTCAATGAAGTCTTCTGCCGTCTTGGCAATCATTATTTGCTCTTCATTAAAATCTTCAGGTGTATAAAGATTTTCATAGGAAATATCCTCGATTAAAAAGCTTCCGCCTTTTACTAATTTATCCATTTGTTTTGTCATTTAATTTTCCTCCTATTCTATTTTAAAAGGGTGGTTGATTAAACTTGCCTGTTGATTATCACAGCCAATTTATTTAAATAAGTTCAAATACTCCAGCAGCGCCCATTCCGCCGCCGATACACATGGTAACAACACCGAATTGTTCGTTTCTGCGTTTTAATTCATGAATGAGTGATAGGGTAAGCTTTGCACCTGTACAGCCTAGAGGATGCCCTAGGGCGATTGCACCTCCATTTACGTTTACCTTCTCCTCATCAAGACCTAGTTCGCGAATGACTTGAATCGATTGTGAAGCAAATGCTTCGTTCAATTCGAACAAGTTGATGTCAGAAACCTCGAGTCCTGCGAGTTTCAATGCCTTGGGAACCGCCACAACAGGGCCAACACCCATTATTTCAGGCGGCACCCCGCCAACTGCAAAGGATCTAAACTTAGCCAATGGCTTAAGACCTAGTGACTCTGCCTTTTCCCTGTCCATAATCATTAATGCAGCTGCCCCATCACTTGTTTGTGAAGAATTGCCTGCGGTTACAGAACCAGTAACGGAAAATGCAGGACGAAGTCTAGCTAATCCTTGCATACTTGTATCAGGACGGACTCCTTCGTCTTGTGCAAACTGAACGGTTTTCTCTACTATCTTATTGTCCTTACCGACCGAACGGAAAGTCACTTCGACAGGAACAATTTCATCAACGAATTTCCCATCTTGAATGGCTTTGAACGCACGCTGATGACTGCGAACCGCAAATGCATCCTGTTCTTCACGGCTTATTCCATATTTCTTAGCAACAGCTTCAGCTGTATGTCCCATTCCCATGTAGTATTCAGGAGCGGTTTCAACTAGTTTCACATTGGGACGCAGAACATGCCCTCCCATTGGCAGCAAACTCATTGATTCGGCGCCGCCGGCTATGGCAGTATCTGTTTGTCCAAGCATAATGGACTGTGCTGCATACGCAATGGTTTGCAATCCTGAAGAACAGTAACGATTTACTGTTATAGCTGGAACAGTATGTGGCAGGCCAGCTAAAGCCCCAATGTTTCGGGCCATGTTCATCCCTTGTTCTGCTTCAGGTGCTGCACAGCCAATAATTAAGTCATCAATATTTCCTTCATAATTTCCCGCACGCCTTAATGTTTCTTTAACAACCAATGCTCCTAAGTCATCAGGACGAACTTGGGCAAGCGTTCCTTTTTTTGCTTTACCAACCGGGGTCCGTGCGCCGGCTACGAATACCGCTTCTCTCATTTCGTTCCCTCGCTTTCTTCCATTTTTGAAAAATATAAATCTATTATTTAGTTACGTAATGGTTTTCCTTTTACGAGCATATGCTGCATGCGCTGCTGTGTCTTTGGCTCACTAATTAGGCTTAAGAATGCTTCTCTTTCTAAATCTAATAAATATTGTTCATCTACCTCGGTACCAAATGGCACTTTTCCGCCGGCGATGACATAAGCAATTTTCTTGGCAATTTTCACATCATGCTCTGAAAGATAACCAGACAGACGCATTCCTTCTGCACCAAGTAAAAGGGTGGCATAGCCTGTTTCACCTGTAACCGGAATCTTTTTGCGCACCTTTGGCTTATACCCTTTTTCACTTAAAGCAAGGACTGCCTGCTTCGCATCGTATAGCAAATGGTCACTATTAAAGCTAACTCCATCAGCAAAATTCAAGAAATTATTTTCGCGTGCTTCCTCAGCAGATGTAGATACCTTCGCAGTCGCGATGGTTTCAAAAACCTTATTAGCCACTGCCTGAAGGTCAAAATTAACACCGTTTGGTATGCCTTCTAAGTGTTTAATATAAAGTTCTTTGTTTCCACCTCCGCCAGGAAGTAAGCCAACACCGACTTCAACAAGGCCCATATAGGTTTCTGAAGATGCTTGAATTTGTGCCGCAGGCAAGCAAACCTCTGCACCGCCGCCAAGCGTCATTCCAAATGGTGCGGCAACGACAGGCTTAGAGCTGTACTTGACTTTTAACAAGGCACTATGAAGGTGGCGGACAACCATATCAAGTTCATAAATATTGTCATCCTGTGCTTCCATTAGCATCATCGCAAGATTCGCCCCAACACAGAAGTTTTTACCTTGATTCCCTATCACAAGGCCCTTGTAATTCTTCTCAACTTCATCGACCGCAAAGTTTATCATTTGAACGATATCGAGACCAATTGCATTATTAGGTGAATGGAACTCTAGCAGTGCGACGCCATCGCCAATATCAATCAGGCTAGCACCACTGTTCTTTTTAATAACACCCTTCTGCTTCTTTACCTTTTTAAGGTCAATCACCTTTGGATTAAACTCCACTAGTGTATATTCACCGTTATTATAAAAATAAAGGTCCCCATTTTCTTCTTTGTAGAAGGAGGTATTTCCTTTTTCTAACATTTCCGTTACCCAAACAGGTACCTCTCCGCCAGATTCTTGGATCTTTTGAACAGATTTTTCAACGCCAATCGCATCCCATGTTTCAAATGGGCCTTTATCCCAGCCAAATCCCCATTTCATGGCACGGTCGATTGTAACGATATCATCAGCAATTTCACCTAATAGCTGTGCAGAATAAAGGAGCGATTGACTTAAGGTATTCCATAAGAATTTTCCTGCACGATCTTCTGCATAAACAAGCGCTTTCATTTTGTTTGCAGAGCCTTTTTCCTGCTTGCTTGCTTCCGTAGCAGCTGTTTTTAGTTTTTTCCGCGGAATATATTCCAATGTTGTTGGGTCCAGTTCAAGAATTTCTTTCCCTTGCTTGAGGAAGAATCCTTGACCAGCCTTACTCCCGATCCAGCCTTTTTCAAGCATTTCCTTCATGAAAGCTGGGACCTCAAAGACTTCCTTCTCTTTCCCTTGCACCTGCTCATAGACATTATTTGCGACATGGGCAAATGTATCTAATCCAACCACATCAAGTGTACGGAAAGTAGCGCTTGATGGGCGTCCAACTAACGGACCAGTAATCGAGTCAATTTCACCGACACTATAGCCTCCCTTAAGCATTTCTTGAACTGTAACAAGGAGTCCATAAGTACCTATGCGGTTAGCTATAAAGTTTGGTGTATCCTTTGCTTCGACTACACCTTTTCCTAATACATCCTCACCAAAAGTTTTCATAAAAGAAAGGACTTCCGGATCTGTATATTGAGTTGGGATGACTTCTAATAATTTTAAGTATCTAGGCGGGTTAAAGAAGTGGGTTCCAAGGAAGTTCCTTTTGAAATCCTCTGATCTGCCTTCGACCATTGCTTCTACCGAAATTCCTGAGGTATTTGAGCTGACAAGACTGCCAGGTTTACGATATTGTTCAACCTTTTCAAAAACCTGCTTTTTCACCTGAAGGTTTTCAACAACTACTTCAATCACCCAGTCGACATCTTTTAATTTAATTAAATCGTCCTCAAGGTTTCCAGCCTCAATTAATCCCAGGTTTTTTTTCACAGTTAGTGGTGCCGGCTTTTGCTTTAATAATTTTTGGATAGCCGTTGTACTGATGCGGTTACGTACCTGTGAATCAGCTAATGTTAGTCCTTTGGCTTCTTCTTCCTTCGTTAACTCCCTTGGCACAATATCCAGCAAAAGAGTAGGTATGCCTATGTTTGCTAAGTGAGCAGCAATTCCCGATCCCATTACGCCTGATCCTAAAACAGCTGCCTTTTTAATAAGTTGGTTCAACATTGTCTCCCCCTTCAAGTCCTTTGAATGAACACTCATTCATTTTTTTGTCAAAAAAAATACATATTTGAATGAGTTCTTACTATTTACTATAGAATATTTCAAAAATTTGCGCAATGATTATACGCGGAAAATTTCATTTTTTTTGAAAACACTTACAAATTAATATTTTTTCTTTTCTGGGCATCCTATTATCTGAGGTGATAATCCATGGGTAAAATGAAGAAAAACCCTTCAAGTAGAGGGGTAAGCGCTGCTAGCGTGCAAGGAAATGCTGGACCAGGCGCAGAAAACACAACCGGCCCTGATAAAAAAACAGTCAGAACAACCAATACAAGAAGTAAATTGCAACACCCCTATAGTTACATGAGAGGGACCCCCGCTTTACCTTACATTTATCAAGAGGATGAAGGACATCTTGCTTGGTTTTCACCGGTGAGTTGGCCTTCATCGAGCGGATGAAGGACATCTTGCTTGGTTTTCACCGGTGAGTTGGCCTTCATCGAGCTTATGAAGGACATCTTGTTTGGTTTTCATCGGTGAGTTGGCCTTCATCGAGCGGATGAAGGACATCTTGCTTGGTTTTTATCGGTGAGTTGGCCTTCATCGAGCGGATGAAGGACATCTTGCTTGGTTTTTATCGCCGAGTTGGCCTTCATCGAGCGGATGAAGGACAACTTGCTTGGTTTTCATCGCCGAGTTGGTCTTCATCGAGCGGATGAAGGACATCTTGCTTGGTTTTCATCGCCGAGTTGGCCTTCATCGAGCGGATGAAGGACATCTTGCCTGGTTTTCATCGCCAAGTTGGCCTTCATCGAGCGGATGAAGGACATCTTGCCTGGTTTTCATCGCCGAGTTGGCCTTCATCGGGCTTATGAAGGACATCTTGTTTGGTTTTCATCGCCGAGTTGGCCTTCATCGAGCGGATGAAGGACATCTTGCCTGGTTTTCATCGCCGAGTTGGCCTTCATCGGGCTTATGAAGGACATCTTGCTTGGTTTTCACCGGTGAGTTGGCCTTCATCGGGCTTATGAAGGACATCTTGCTTGGTTTTTATCGGTGAGTTGGCCTTCATTGAGTTATGACTATTTTTCTGAGAACAAAAAAATAGATGCCCTAAATGCGAATCTGAAAGGGTCATCTACTGTATTACTATTCGAATCTAACAAGCCTTTCCTGCTATTTCTTAAACATACCCTTCAGCACAAACCAAACATTGGCAGGGCGTTCTGCCAACCGGCGCATGAAATAGCCGTACCAGTCCGTTCCAAATGGCACATAAACTCGGAAAGTGTATCCTTCCTTTGCTAATTCAAGATGTCTTTCTGAACGGATACCATAAAGCATTTGGAACTCAAATTGGTCCCTTGAGAGACCATACTCCTTTTCCAGTTCGATTGTATATTGAATCATTGCTTCATCGTGAGAGGCAACGGCAGTGTAGTTTCCATTTAATAATTGTTTTTTGATAATCTTTTTATAGTTTTCATCAACATCGGCCTTTTCAGGGAAAGCAACCTCTGGTGACTCTTTATATGCACCCTTAACTAGCCTTAGGTTTGGATGTAAACTATCTAAATCATCCACATCCCTTGCTACCCGATATAGATAGGCCTGTAAAACCGTGCCTACATTATCATAGTCTCTTCTTAGCTCTTTAAAAATATCAATCGTTTTTTGACAGCGCTCAAAGTCTTCCATATCTATTGTGACAAATACATTATTCTCTTTAGCCGCCTCTAGGATACGACGCATATTTCCCATCACAAGCTCATCGGAAATATCAAGACCGATAGAAGTCATTTTTAATGAAAGCTGAGAATTAAGTTTTTCACGTCCGATGGCTCGGATCGCAGCAATGGATTGATCCGTTCTCTCAATTGCTTCTTTTTCGTTATCGACAAACTCTCCCAAATAGTCGATCGTTACGGCAAGTCCTTTTCTGTTTAATTCTTTTATCACTTTAACAGACTGCTCGATTGTCTCTCCAGCAACGAAACGGGACGCGCCAAAACGTAAGCCGTATCTCCTCGCAGCTTTTGTAAGCGCTTTATTCTGTGATAAAAATAAGAAGAAATTCTTCATCACCTGTTCCATGTTGTTTCCCCCTTGTAAGCGATACCAAATATATAAAAAAAAGAATCCAAACATTAACTCTCATTATTTTATCATCAGAAATGTTTTTTGAATATAACTTTTATAAACAGTTTATATTGCATATTTAGACTTGATTGAGAGATTCTAATGAGGTAAAGGAAAAAATAAAGCAGGAGGGGTATTTTATGCAGCAACAAAATATGAATATGCAAAATCAACAGGGAACGATGCAACAGCCTCCGGGAGTCATCTCAACGAAAGACTCTCTATATTTAAAAGATATGATGTCATGGAATTTACTTGCAGCTAAAAAGGCTCACTTTTTTGCCGGGCATTGTCAGGATCCAGAGTTAAAAGCAGAAGCTGAGAAATGCGGTCAAATGCACCAACGACATTATCAGCAGATACTTGCTCACTTAGGCGGTCATATCAATCAGCAACAACAATCACCACAAAATAATCTTCAATAACTTTTGAAAGGAGTTTAAGCTCATGAACCAACCACAAAATCAGCAAAAGTTCCAAAACCCTGAGACACAGGTTCCGAAAACACCGCAAATGAATGATCGTGACTTTATTAATGATTTATTGACAACGGAAAAGTATATGACAACCTCTTATAATATGGCGTTAAATGAAGCCAGCCACGATGGTCTATACAATGATATATTACAAATATTCACTGAAACACAAAATTGTCAAAGAAATCTTTACAACTTGATGTTTAGAAAAGGCTGGTATGCCATCGAATCAGAGGACCAACAAAAGCTCCAGCAATCGTATCAGCAATTCCAAGGATATACGAATCAATTTCCAACTGGAAACGGACTTCAATAATCCTACAAAAAAATAACACGTTAGGCTTTAGCTGCCTGACGTGTTATTTTTTTGAAGCCTTTCGATGCTGTTCATTTAGTTCTTTTATTTCCTTAATAATCTCTTTCATTTCTTCCTTTGCTTCTGGGTAAAGTTCATTCCAATGCTTAGCTAAGGCTGGCATCGACTTAGCAATATGGGTATATAAAGCCCATGCCTTCACCTTTTCCTTAGTATCCTCATTTGTTTCACCTAGGAGCAATTCACTATACTTTTCAAGTAAAGCTTCGAACTGCTGAGCAAATGCTTTCTCCATCGTAGCACCCTCCATCCTTGGCAATATAAGTACATGGACATGTTTTACAGCGCTTCGAACTCGGCAATTGATAAGAGAAACAACAAGTCTTCCGCACTCTTATCTCTTCCTGAAATTCTTCCAGGTACTTCTTTTCACTTTGGTATTTTTGCAGCGGATTGTTATGGTAACGTCCAAATAACTCTCCCTCTGCTTCTGAAAACAAATAATGAAAATCGCTTTTAACATAAGGGTTATCGCTATTCTTTAGTTCCGTTTCGTAAAGCCAAAATAAATAGATAGCAATATTTTCCCATAAAATCAGCCTTGAAATTTTATAGTTTTTTTCTAACTGCTCAATAATCGGATAAATATTATTGGCAAACAACTCACGAAAGGTCTCTCTTCTCCATTCGTCACGGTCTTCGCCATTCCACTCCTCAATAGATAGATCCTTAAGAGAAATCTTCGGTAGCCAATCTTTGCCGCGCTCTGGCTTTTCCATTTCAATATTATCCATTGAAAGGTTTATTTTTTTATTGCTGGCTGACATCGCATAAAGCGAAATAACGGCAATAAATGCATACCTTTTGATAAAAATGGACGCGGCAACCTTCTCTGAAGGAGTACCCAGTGAGTAAGTAAGTTCTTTGAACAAGTTTGCTAATAATGTTTTGTCCATTAAATCAGCAATGGTAAAAGTGTGCTGTAAATTGCTGCTAAGTCTGTATTTTTGTAAATGGAGCAGGCCATTTTCCTCTAACAGTTTAACCATGGGAAGCTACCGCATTCTTTAGGATACGTCTTCCCTTACCGTATGGGATACAAAGCGGTGTGCCGAAAAGCGGATCAATTGTTACCTCGCACTCCATCCCGAATACATTTTTTACAAGGCTGCAATTAATCACAAACTCTGGCTTCCCTTGCGCATAAACCTTCTGATCCTTAATCGCTACGATATTGTGAGCGTAACGGCAGGCAAGATTGAGGTCATGAAGTACCATAACAACCGTTCTATTTTCTTCTTCATTCAATTCAAAAAGTAAGTCAAGAATTTCAATTTGATGTGCCATATCTAAATAGGTTGTTGGTTCATCCAACAGAATCACATCGGTATCCTGAGCGAGGGTCATCGCAATCCAGGCACGCTGCCTTTGACCACCCGATAGAGAGTCGACAGTCCGCTCTTTTAACTCCTCTAAACGAGTGGCCTTGAGCGCGTCATTTACCATTCTTTCATCCTTTTCTGACCATTGTTTTAACCACGATTGGTGAGGATATCTGCCCTGTTTTACAAGCTGCAGGACGGTCAATCCTTCAGGTGCAGACGGAGATTGTGGCAGAATCGCCATTTTTTTAGCCACTTCCTTTGTTGAAAGCTTCGCAATCGCATCACCTTCTAAAAGCACAGCACCTGATTTTGGCTTCAAAAGACGGGCAATTGAACGAAGAAGAGTTGATTTCCCACATCCATTTCCGCCAATAAACACGGTAACTTCACCCTTAGGAATGGTTAAGTTCAACTCATCAATGATGAGGGTCTCTCCATATGAAAGTGATAAATCTTTCGTTTCAATCGCACTTTTCATCATGCCAGCCCCTTTATACCTGAATTAATTATTTCTTGTCTTAAAAAGTAAGTAGATAAAATATGGAGCACCGATTCCTGCTGTAAACACGCCTGCAGGAATTTCCAGTGGAGAAAACAACGTTCTTCCAATTAAATCAGCTAGCATCACTAGAATACCGCCAATTAATGCCGAAGCAGGTAATAAAGCGCCAAAAGAAGAACCGACCAGCCTGCGCGCCATATGTGGTGCCATTAAACCAACAAAGCCAATTCCTCCGGCAAAAGCAACCGCACTTCCAATGAGGGCAGTACTAATCATTAGCAGGCCAAATCGTTGTCTTTGTACCTTTCCGCCCAAACCTATTGCTACCTCATCACCAAGCTCTTGAATATTTATCGTTCTTGCGGCAATCATCGCAATAAGGAGAAATAGTACGGTCCACGGCAAAAGTGTAGCAACATTATTCCAATTAGATCCGTAAACGGTCCCCGTAATCCATATATTTGCTTGGCTAGCCTGATAGATAGGGCCGAGGATCATCATTAAAGTAGTTACTGCCTGCATTAGCGTGGATATTCCAATCCCGATTAATACCAGCCGAATCGGTGAAACTCCATTTTTCCAAGCCAGGAAGTAAACTAAAAAAGCAACAACCGCCGCACCCAAAAAGGCTGCTAACGGTAACCAATTTATACTTACAGTCAACGCATTATTTTCATCACTGAAAAACGCCAAAAATCCTACAACCGCTACTGCTGCTCCCCCAGTAATTCCGAGAATATCTGGGGAAGCTAACGGATTTCTAATCATCCCCTGCAAGATCCCGCCGGCAACTGCTAAGGAGATCCCAACTAGAAGGGCTATGATAATTCTTGGTAATCTGAAGGAGGTAATGATAAGTGTTTCCATATCTGGCCCGTTGCCAGCCAAAACCTTTAAAACTGTGAGCGGACTAATTTTCATTTCTCCTGTTCCCGTACTGATAACAAAGACCAGAAAGGAAATAATCATCAATACCATAAAAACATAGGCAGCTTTTCGGTCCATTAAGAAAGAGAAGTTCCCTTTAAATAAGCGAATATTTTTGTATTTGCTCATCGTCCATTGAACCCCCTTCTTGCTATGTAGATAAAGAATGGAGTTCCGATAATGGCTGTCATAACTCCAACCGGCACTTCAGAAGGCATAAGTACATATCTTGCAGCAATATCAGATGCTAATAACAATATAGCACCAAGAACACCGGATAATGGAATCACCCATCGATGGTCTATTCCAATGATTGATCTAGTAATGTGAGGTATAACGATTCCAACAAAGCCAATCGGACCAGCAACAGAGACAGCACCGCCAGCAAGAAGAATGACAATTACTCCAACAGTTACTTTTAAAAGTCCTGTCTTTAAACCAAGCCCCTTAGCTACATCTTCCCCCATTGAAAGAATATTCATTTTCCCAGCAATCAGCATGGAAGTAATCCAACCAATTCCCAGGTATGGCAAAACATTCAGGAGGGTTTCTAATTTCCTTCCTTGGACAGAACCTGCAAGCCAAAATAATACTTGCTCAAGTGCAGCCTCATCGATCACAAGCAGCCCTTGGGTAAAGGAAGAAAACATCGCAGCAATTGCTGCACCGGCTAAGGTTAGTTTCATAGGTGTTAACCCTTCTCGGCCAAAAGATCCAATGCCATACACACTAATAGAGGCAATCGCAGCACCTAAGAATGCCAGTCCGCTGAAGGCTTGTAAACTATTTACAGAAAATAAGGTAACCGCGGCTACAACGACAAAGCTTGCTCCTGCGTTAATACCAAAAATCCCTGGTGAAGCGAGCGGGTTTTTTGTTAATGTTTGCATAAGTGTTCCTGAGATAGCTATGCTTGCTCCCACCGCTGCAGCAATGAACGCACGCGGAAGTCTTACACTCTGAATAATAATATGCTCATTTGAGCCATTATAATTAGTGAAGGTATCTATAGCTGTACGCCAACTTGTTTCTGTATAACCAAAAATGATGCTTGCACACATGAAGAATAGCATGAGCAAGATGGAGGCCAACAAACCGACCCATTTTAAAGTGTTATTTTTTAAAAGCATCGCTTTAGTAACCTTTCTTTCTTCTTTATATAGCTCTTTTCTCAAACGTTTTTGCTATTTAGATTGGAAATATGGAGTTTTGAGCTATTTTCACCTGTATTAAGTGTATATTCAATTGATAATGGTTGTCAATGAGGATGATAACCATTTTCAATTAAATCGTTGACAACTGATTACTGTTCATTTTAAGATAAGAGTACGAATGAAAATGATTATCATTTGCAATTAAATTTAGGAGGCTACATACAATGAAAAGACTGAAACCATTTCTTACACTCCTGTCTATTTTTGCTATTTTCCTGTTAGCTGCTTGCGGTGGTGGTGCTAATGATGAAACTACAAAAGACACGAACGAGACGAATGAAACTGAAGAAACAAGCTATACGATTGAACATGCGATGGGATCGACGACAATCGAAGGAACTCCTGAAAGGGTTGTTATCCTGACAAACGAAGGTACTGAAGCTCTTTTAGCAATGGATGTTACCCCCGTTGGTGCTGTCAAATCCTTCACTGGTGACCCTTGGTATGACCATATTGCTGATAAATTAAAAGAGACAAAAGTCGTTGGCGTTGAAAGTGAAGTAAATGTTGAAGCGATTGCTGCACTTAAGCCTGACTTGATTATTGGCAACAAAATGCGTCAGGAAAAAATTTATGACCAATTAAAAGCGATTGCACCGACCGTTTTCGCTGAAACACTTCGTGGTGACTGGAAAACAAACTTTAAATTATATTCACAAGCACTGAACAAAGAAGCAGAAGGAAATAAGGTTCTTGAAAATTATGATGCCCGAATTGCAGAATTAAAAGAGAAGTTTGGCGATAAATTGAACATGGAAGTTTCGATGGTCCGCTTTATGGCTGGCGAGGTTCGTATCTACCATAAAGATACCTTCTCAGGTGTCATCTTAAATGACCTTGGCTTTGCCCGCCCTGAAAGTCAAAATGTGGATGATTTTGCGGAAAGAAATGTAACGAAAGAACGCATTCCAGCAATGGAAGGAGATATCCTCTTCTATTTCACCTATGAAACGGGTGACGGAAAAGGTTCTGAATTAGAAAAGGATTGGATTAATGATCCACTGTTCAACAATCTTGAGGTTGTGAAAAAAGGTCAAGTATACAGGGTTAATGATGTTACTTGGAATACAGCAGGAGGCGTACTTGCTGCAAACCTGATGCTTGATGAAATGGAAGAAATCATTTTAAAAAAATAAGACTTAAATAGGAAAGAGCGAGGTCGCTGACCTCGCTCTTTTGATTTTATGCAGTTGTTGAGAACATGTACTTCTTGTAGTGATAACGAATCGAAAAAATCAAACCTATCCCAAACATATTCCCCATCAATGAACTGCCGCCATAGCTAATAAACGGCAATGGGATCCCAGTAATCGGCAACACGCCAATTGTCATTCCAATATTTTGGAACACGTGGAAGGTAATCATACTGATGACTCCTACGCAAATATACGTATAGAAATTGTTTTTCGTTTCCATACCAACCTTTGTAATATGATAAATCAACAAGAAAAACAAACTAATTAGCACACTTGCACCAATAAATCCAAATTCCTCACCCACAACACTAAAAATAAAATCTGTATGGCTTTCCGGTAAATAGACCTCTCTGTTCCCATACCCTTTTCCATCCGTTTGGCCTGAACCGATTGCTAGCAGGGATCTCGTTAGATGGTAACCGGTCGAGCTTTGAAAATTATAGGGATCAAGCCAGGAGTAAATCCTTCCAAATTGATATTGCTCTACCCCTAAATATTTTTCAAGTAATTCAGGTTTTAACAAGACGAAATAAAAAATCGTCGAGATAAGAGCGATTCCTACGGAAAAAATAGGTATCAGCAGTTTCCATGTAATCCCTGAAATAAAAATCATTCCTAATAAAATAGCTAAAAAGACGAGCGAAGTTCCCAGGTCCTCCCTGATAATCAGCAGTAATGGAACCATCGTTATTATGCCTAGCTTTAGCAGGAGCCAAAAATCAGACTTAACGGTTTTTTCAAGGTTCTTTTGGTGATGGTCTTCAATAGATCTTGCGAGCGCCAAAATAATAAATATTTTTACGAACTCTGATGGCTGTAGCGAACCAATCCCCGGAACCTTAAACCAGTTTTTCGAACCCTTAATTTCTGGTGCGATACTATCGGGTGCAACCATTAATAAAACAAGCATAAAGATTCCAAACCCATAGGCATACCAGGTTAGCTTTTTTAACTGATCGGAGTCCAGTCTAATTACGACTGCGATAATACAGCAGCCAATGATATAGAAGACAATTTGTTTTACAAGGAAGTTGCTGTCATATTGTCCGCTCGCTTGTGCACTAAAAATGGCAACACAGCTAGCGAGAAATAGTAAAATTAAGATAAAAACGAGACTATAATCAAGTTTAGAAGTTGTTTTTTCGTTATTTGATGTCATATGGATTGATTCTCCTTTAATGTATGAACCTAAAAAGGAACATGTACATTCCTTCATTATATTTTTATTAAGGAGAAATCACAACATCTAAACCAGTTATGGATTAATTTACATTTTGGCTGTTAAACTTAGCTGTTGATTGGAGCTCCAGGCACTTCGCTTTCCGCGGGCGTGCCGGGAAGCCTCCTCGGCGCTAAAGCGCCTGTGGGGTCTCCCCCTGCCCCGTACTCCCGCAGGAGTCTCGTGCCTTCCGCTCCAATCAACAGGGGAGCAAAATTATAATGAACTCAATAACATAGCCATCTCTTTTAAAAATATTTACTTTTTATATCGTTGACCATCCATGCCAGGTTATTTGGAGTCTGCGGGATGCCATAGCCGATATAGAGCGGAGTGGTGATGAACCGCGGAACAACTTTCGCAACGATTTTCCGCCCGATATGATAAAAGAATAAATTATAGCTTGAGGCTTTGAATGGGAAATTGTGCAGGATATAATGTACAGCCGTCTGAAGATATTCCCCAAATACTTCCACATAGCCCGAATCATCCATCTCAACATTGAACTCATAAAATCCAACCTTTGGCTTTGTCGATAATGTGAATTTGACCCCTTCTTTTTCTTCAATTGATATCCCTTGAAACACTTCATGTTCCAGGTTTTCTTCATAGTTAATATCATTCAAACCGATAATTTGCATATGCGGGTGTGCAATCGTTCCCCCGGATAACGGTCCGTGGTTTTTAAAAAGAATAACAGATTGATAATTTTCGGTCCTTTCCATTTCTAACCAATGCCTTATTGCAAATCTTAGCAGTTTATGTAAATGGGAGACGTCATAGGTTGATATCTCTGCATGGCAATCATCTGTTTCAATTAATACAGTTTGATAGGTATTCTCCAAAACCGGGTACTTATTTTTCAGGAGAATGATCGGTCCATCCACTTCGATTAACTCTTTTAACTGATCTCGATCGCAAAATGGGCAGGCCTGCTGTTTATTCCTGATACTTTCTGGCTTCAAGACACCAATGGATGTATTGAAGTGTAGATGGTTAGTTTTCAAAAAGGTCGCTCCTCTCCTTTATTCCTACCTCTATTTTATGGCAGAGTCTCATTCTTTTGTACTTTTTTGTTTCCGTATTAGCTGAAAAATCAATTTAAAGCATGAATTGCAGATTCACCTGCATATCTTTATTGTGTACAGGCATATTTTTCATGAGAAGGTGAGGGAGTCTTTTGTTAAGTAAAATAGAAGCATTCATATTAGGGATTATCCAAGGCTTAACCGAGTTTTTACCGATTAGCAGCACAGGGCATTTATATTTAGGAAGGAATTTATTTGATTTACAGGAAGCTGGGCTGCTGCTCGATACCATGCTTCATCTTGGAACACTAATCGCTATCCTAGTTTTTTATAAGCACGAGTTTATTAAAATTATTAAAAATCCGTTTAGCAAGCTAACCTTCCTGCTAATTATCGGAACGATTCCTGCGGTCGTTTTTGGATTGCTATTCAAAGATTATTTCGAGGAAATTTCAACAACTGGGGTAACAATAGGCTGGGAGTTTTTAATTACGGGCGTGTTTTTGTGGATAGCTGATTCTGCTAAAAACGGCTTTAAGAAAATGGATGATATAAGTTATAGGGATGCTCTTATTATCGGTTCGTTTCAAGCTGTGGCGATTTTTCCGGCAATTTCCCGTTCGGGGATGACCATTGTTGCTGCTCTATGGAGAAAGTTGGACCGTGAAACAGCCGCTTATTTTTCCTTCTTATTATCAACACCCGCTATTGCCGGGGCAGTGGTTCTCCAATCCCTTGAGTTAGCTGGCGGCAGCGGAGAAACAATCTCCTTGTCTGCACTGATTGTCGGAATTACTGCTTCAGCAATTTTCGGCTATATTGCAGTGAAATGGATGATTGGCTATTTAAAAAAGCGTTCATTAAAACCGTTTGCGATTTATGTATGGGTGCTGGGTTTTGCAGTATTGTTCTTCCAGTCCACCGGAAAATTTTAAAAAATGCGACTCGAATTCGAGTCGCATTTTTTGTTATTATGCTGTAACTGTTTCTTTTGCCATTTCTTTTGCTGCTTCGACTGCTTGTGCCTTTGCTTTTGCCATAATTTCTGGGATTTGCTTTGGAAAGTGATCCATGCCTTCTGCAAATACAGTATCCATTAATTCGAAGCCTAAAAAGCCAAGTGCTTTTCTTAAGAAACGGTCACCAAATTCAAAATCTACCATTGGTCCTGTGGAGTAAATACCGCCGCGCGTTTGAATATGGATGGCTTTGCGGTTGGTAAGAAGTCCTTTTGGACCTTCCGCTGTATTGGTAAAGGTTTTATTTACAATAAATAAGTTATCAAGGAATGATTTTAAAATGGCTGGTGAGCCAAGGTTCCATATTGGCGTAACAAATACATAATAATCAGCATCGATAAACCGGTCAGCTAGGGCATGCATATTTTTAATTTGTGTTTGCTCTGCCTCTGAAAGCTCGTCAAAGGTTTTTCCCATGAAGGACAATTTAGCACGGGCATATAACATGTCCATATCAATCTCGGGAATATCCATATCGTATAAATGCATATGGTCAATTTCTACATCGGGCTGTTGCTTTTTGAATTCTTCAAGGAAGACCTCACCAATTTGCATCCCTTTTGATAGTTTAATATCATTCTTTGGATTTACTGTAATATAAAGAAGTTTTGACAATCTGATCCCGCCCTCTTTAATAATATTTTTTCATCTATTCATATCTTACATCAAACAAACTTGTTCACAGATGAACAATCAGTGAAATTTATGAAATAACTGTGAACTAACGAAGTTGTTTTTGAACAAAACGTGACGATTCTACACAAAACTCAATGAAACTAAACAAAGTTTAACAAAAGTCACAAGAAAAATTGTATATTTATAGTAACTTAAAAAAAGAAAGAGAAAGGTGGGAATACGTATGGAGGGAAAAGCATACACACCCGATGAGGTCGCTCAGATATTCCAAATCTCTAAACACACGGTTTATGAACTCATTAAGCGAGGTGAACTTCAGGCCTTTAAAGTTGGAAATAAAATGAGAATTGAGCATACGGAGATTGAAAGATTTAAGGAAAATACGAAAGCACCCTCAAAAAAGAACCAAATTGAGCAGCCAGATATTCAAACTTCACAGCCAGTACGACTGTCTGGAAGCCATGACTTTTTAGTTGAGCATTTTGTTAAACAATCAGCAAAGAATTTACAACTTCAGCTGCAACCTACATACATTGGCAGCCTAGAGGGATTAATGATGCTTTATCGCGGTCAAAGCGATATTGCAGCCATTCATTTATTAGACCCTAAATCCCAGGAATACAATCTTCCCTTTATCAATCAGCTGTTTATTTATGAATCTATTTCAGTAGTAAGGTTAGCTTCCAGAGAGCAAGGTTTAATTGTAGCCAAGGGAAATCCAAAAGAAATCGTCGACTTTACTGACCTTGTAAGAAAAGATGTTAAGTTTGTGAATCGTCAGAAAGGTGCAGGAACACGATTTTTATTAGACTCCATGCTTTCGAACCATCGAATAGATCCTGGAAAAATAAACGGATATGAAAATGAGGAATGGAACCACTTATCAACAGCTTCTGCTGTTAGCAGGGGAATCGCAGATGCTGCCTTCGGAATACAATCAGCTGCGAACCATTTGGGACTTGACTTCATCCCGGTTGCAAAGGAACAGTTTGACCTTGTATTCCGCTTCACCAACGAAAACAAACAGACCTTAGTGGATTTAATTAACTACCTGCAGTCCTCAAGCTTTAAAAATAGCTTAACCGATTTAGTTGGCTATGATATTGAAGAATTAGGAAAAATCACCTATAAAACGGAGGAAATCTAATGTTAAAGAATCGTTTTTTTGCTACACTTTTTGTATTCATGGTTCTACTATTATCTGCTTGCGGCAATACCGACAACAAACAAGCTGATGCAAGTGATAAGCAGAAAGAGCCGAAGGCAGAACCTACTGAACTTATCCTTGCAACAACAACCAGTACTCAAGATAGTGGCTTATTAGATGTATTACTACCAATTTTTGAAGAAGAAAATAATGTTAAAGTTAAAACAATTGCCGTTGGTACAGGACAAGCGTTAGAAATGGGAACAAAAGGTGAAGCAGATGTCCTTTTAGTTCATGCTCCAAAGTCAGAGGAAGAACTTGTAACCAGTGGTGATGCCATTAATCGAAAGCGTGTTATGTATAATGATTATATTTTAGTTGGGCCTAATGATAATCCAGCTGGAGTCAGTGGCGAAGATACCAAAGCAGCATTCCAAAAAATCTTCGAAGTAAAAGCGAATTTTATTACTAGAGGCGATGATTCAGGTACACATAAAAAAGAACTAGGAATCTGGACTGCTGCCACTATTGAACCAACAGGCGACACATATATCTCAACTGGTCAAGGGATGGGTGCTTCCTTACAAATTGCGAATGAAAAAGGTGGATATATCTTAACAGACCGTGCGACATGGCTTGCGCAAGAAAAAAACTTAACAAACCTAAAAATCGTCGTTGAAGGCGGTCAAGATTTAATGAATATTTACCATGTCATGCAGGTTAATCCAGAGAAGCACGACATGGTTAACAGCAAGGATGCAGAAAAATTTGTTGAATTTATGGTTGATAGCAAAACACAAGATGTAATCGAAACCTTTGGGAAAGAAGAGTTTGGACAATCATTATTCATCAAATATACTGAATAGGACTAATGCAAGATCGATTTAAAGGGGAAGGCGATGAGATAGGTTGGATCTAATTACTGACGGTCTTAAGAAAGCAATGGAAATGATCCTTACTGGTGACAAAGAGATTTTTGAGATTACGTGGTTAACTCTTAGAGTATGTTTCATGGCCATAGTTATTAGTAGTCTCATCGGACTTCCACTTGGAATGTTTCTTGGCCTTTCAAGATTTAAAGGACGAAAACTACTATTAGTTTTCATCAATATCGGTATGGGCTTACCGCCGGTTGTCGCTGGTCTTTGGATTACGATGCTGTTATGGCGCTCTGGTCCCCTTGGCCATTTACAATTACTCTATTCACCAACGGCGATAGTCATGGCCCAAGTCCTTGTATCCTTGCCTATCGTTACTGGGTTAACCAGTTCCGCTTTCCAGCAAATCAGTGAAAAAATGCTTTTACAAATAAAAGCGCTTGGCGCAACAAAGCTGCAAACTTTTTCAATACTCTTAAAGCAAACCAGGGTAGCTATATTAGCTGCAATTATGGCTGGATTTGGCCGGGTTATTGCAGAGGTGGGTGCCGCGATGATGGTTGGCGGAAATATTCAGGGAGATACGCGCATTCTTACTACTTCCATTGTAATGGAAGTATCAAAGGGGAATTTTGATGTTGCCCTTGCCATCTCCTTCATCCTATTGACAGCAGCCCTTCTGATTACTGCGGCTTTAACACTGTTACAGCAAAGGAAGCGATTATCATGAGTCCAATACTTGAGCTTAAGGATATCACCTATCAGGTACAGGAGAAAACCCTTCTCCGCATTCCAGAATTCCAAATCCAAAGTGGTGAATTTCTAGGAATCATGGGCCCTAATGGCGCAGGTAAAAGCACGTTTTTAAAAGTCATGGCCTTTCTTGAAAGTCGGAGTAATGGAGAGATTCTATATCGTGGGCAAGTCATTCCAAAAGGGAATCCCGCACTTGAATTACGGAGGAAATTCTCTATCGCCTTACAACAGGCGTTGCTTTTAGATGGAACAGTCTTCCAAAATATTGCGGTTGGGTTAAAACTACGAAAAACCCCTAAGAGTGTCATTAAAGAAAAAGTATATCTTTGGATGGATCAGTTTCAGATTAGTCACTTAGCGAAAAAGAACGTTCACTTACTTTCTGGTGGGGAGGCACAAAGGGTAAATTTGGCCAGAGCCATGATTGTTGAACCGGAAATTCTTTTTCTAGATGAACCGTTTTCCGCTCTAGACTTTCCTACGAAAATAAAATTAATGGAAGACTTTAAACATATCATTGAAGCAGCTGGAACGACTACCGCTTTTGTTAGCCATGACTTGATGGAAATTAATTATCTGACCAATCGTCTAGCAATTATCGTGAACGGTGAGGTAAAGCAATGTGGACTGACACAAAGAGTTCTTGAACATCCTAATTCAGCCACCTCCCCCTTTCTTAATGAATGGAAAAAGTTTTATTCACAAAGTAGTTAAAACAGCTCGATTAATCGGGCTGTTTTTTATATGCTGTTCGTTGATTATTGATAGGGAGAAGACTAAAATATAGTTATTAACAGGTTCCTAGAAAGTGGGGAAAAACATGAAATACGCCATTATCACAGGTGCTTCTAGAGGTTTAGGCGAGGCGATCGCCAAAAGACTGCTGCAAGAACAAATAGCTGTTATTTCCGTTTCAAGGACAGAGAACGCGGAAATAAAAAGCTTTGCAATCCAAAAAGGCTTAACCTATAAACATCATTCCTGTAATCTCGCCTTAGAAAATGAGGTCCAGGAAGTATTTTTGGATATTGCTCATCATATTTTCGAAAAAAATCCAGAGGAAATTTATCTTTTTAACAATGCAGGAGTTATTGAGCCCATCCATATTGTCGGAAATCTTGAACAAGCACCTGTAATTCGCAACATTCAAGTAAACTTAATTGCCCCCATCCTGCTCACCAATTTATTTTTTCAAAAAGCGGGGCAGACGGGCACAAAGGTACTTGCGATTAATATTACTTCCGGCGCCGCAAATCGACCAATCGAAGGCTGGAGTGTTTACTGCAGTGCCAAAGCCGGTATTAATATGTTTACGCAAACCGCTGCATTAGAACAAGCAGAGAAGAATTCCAATAATAAAATTATTGCCTTTAGTCCTGGTGTCATGGATACAGATATGCAGGAAACCATTCGTTCTTCCTCTAAAGATGCTTTTAAGGATCTTGAAAGGTTTAAGGATCTTAAGGAAAGTAATAAGCTCTTAAAGGCAGAAGCAGTTGCTGACGCGCTAGTAGACTTAGTCCTTAAAGGGGAATCTGAAAGTGGCAGGGTTTACAGTATCAATGAACTGATTTAGACAAAAAACCCAGATTACTAATCTGGGCTTCTTTTTGTTACCGCTCTTACCTTTTTCGTAGGTCTCGGGCATCATAGACCTCCTTTGGTTACCGCTCTTACTTTTTTTTGAAGGGCTCGGGCATCATAGATGTCCTTTGGTTACCGCTCATATCTTTTTTCGAAGGTCTCGGGCATCATAGATGTCCTTTGGTTACCTCTCTTACCTTTTTCGTAGGTCTCGGGCATCATAGACCTCCTTTGGTTACCGCTCTTACTTTTTTACGAAGGGCTCGGGCATCATAGATCTCCTTTGGTTACCGCTCTTACCTTTTTTCGTAGCTCTCGGGCATCATAGATGTCCTTTGGTTACCGCTCTTACCTTTTTTTGAAGGGCTCGGGCATCATAGACCTCCTTTGGTTACCGCTCTTACTTTTTTACGAAGGTCTCGGGCATCATAGATGTCCTTTGGTTACCGCTCTAACCTTTTTTTGAAGGGCTCGGGCATCATAGATCACCTTTGGTTACCGCTCTTACCTTTTTTTGAAGGGCTCGGGCATCATAGATCACCTTTGATTACCGCTCTTACTTTTTTACGAAGGGCTCGGGCATCATAGATGTCCTTTGGTTACCGCTCTTACCTTTTTTCGTAGCTCTCGGGCATCATAGATGTCCTTTGGTTACCGCTCTTACCTTTTTTTGAAGGGCTCGGGCATCATAGATGTCCTTTGGTTACCGCTCTTACCTTTTTTCGTAGCTCTCGGGCATCATAGATGTCCTTTGGTTACCGCTCTTACCTTTTTTCGAAGGGCTCGGGCATCATAGATGTCCTTTGGTTACCGCTCTAACCTTTTTTGAAGGGCTCGGGCATCATAGACCTTCTTTGGTTACCGCTCTTACCTTTTTTCGAAGGGCTCGGGCATCATAGAGATCTCCTTTGGTTACCGCTCTTACCTTTTTCCAAGGGCTCGGGCATCATAGATGTCCTTTGGTTACCGCTCTAACCTTTTTTTGAAGGGCTCGGGCATCATAGACCTCCTTTGGTTACCGCTCTTACCTTTTTTCGTAGCTCTCGGGCATCATAGATCTCCTTTGGTTACCGCTCTTACCTTTTTTCGAAGGGCTCGGGCATCATAGATGTCCTTTGGTTACCGCTCTTACCTTTTTTCGAAGGGCTCGGGCATCATAGATGTCCTTTGGTTACCGCTCTAACCTTTTTTTGAAGGGCTCGGGCATCATAGACCTCCTTTGGTTACCGCTCTTACCTTTTTTCGAAGGGCTCGGGCATCATAGAGACCTCCTTTGGTTACCGCTCTTACCTTTTTTCGTAGCTCTCGGGCATCATAGACCTCCTTTGGTTACCGCTCTTACTTTTTTACGAGGGCTCGGGCATCATAGATCACCTTTGGTTACCGCTCATCAGGATTTTTGTAGTTTTCAGGCATCTATAAAACAAAAAAAATGAAAGAAGAAGAAATCTCTTCCTTCTGCTCTCATTTTTATTTTCTTCATAACTTTAGTCCTCTAACGGAAACCAAAGAATAAAACTTGTTCCTTTATTCAA
This sequence comes from Neobacillus sp. FSL H8-0543, assembly GCF_038592905.1. Classification (GTDB taxonomy): domain Bacteria; phylum Bacillota; class Bacilli; order Bacillales; family Cytobacillaceae; genus Neobacillus. The sequence goes on from NZ_CP151943.1 coordinate 1,425,032, forward strand.
TCTACTCGTTACTTTAATCGTTCCTTTATGGGCATCCATTAATGCCTTAACAATAGATAGACCAATTCCGACTCCGCCAGTTTTTCGATCGCGGGATTTATCACCGCGGTAGAAACGCTCAAATATATGCGGTAGATCATCCTCTGCCATGCCCGCCCCTTCATCTTGAACCTTGAAACCTACAAATCCCTCCTTTTGGGATGAAACAGAAATGGTTACATTCTTCCCTTCGGGTGTATATTTCAAGGCATTATTCAGGATGTTTGAAAGGATTTGCATCAGACGGTCTTTATCTGCTTCGAAGAATAGTTCCTCAGTAGGTTCTTCAATATGGAGATGAACCCCCTTCTTCTTGAAAGATGGTAAAAACATCTCCCATAAGGCGCTTAGAACATTACCGGCTTCGACCTCTACTTTCTCCAATCTGATCTGCGGATTTTCGGCAGCAAGCAGTTTTTCAAGTTCATTAACTAGCCGTACTAAACGCATTAACTCTTCATGGCTAGATTGCAAACGCTGCTGTGTTGGTTCCCAAATCCCGTCTTGATAGGCTTCAATTTGACTTCTCAAGGTGGCAAGCGGCGTCCGAAGTTCATGAGCCAAATCTCCAGTGAATTGTTTCCTCAACATCTCTCCCTTTGATAGGGTTACTGCAAGATTATTAAAGGAAATCGCAAGATGTTTTACCTCTGTCGGAAGTCCTGATAGAGGAATTCGGATATCCAGATTATGCTGCTGGAGCTGATTGGCTGCAAAAGAAACCTTATTTAAACCAGAAGTTAATTTTTTTGAAAAAATCATACTAAAGAGAATCGATAGCAAGATCGTTAAACAAACCGCCGCATAAATGTATAATTGAATGGTTTGAATAAACTTGTATTCATCATCAATTAAGCCGACTGGATAAATGGCCACTAGTTTGCCGATAATCTTGTTATCTACCCTTAGTGTATAGGAATTAGAATGCCATTCCTCCTCGTCTGGTTCAGGCTCTGCTAACCCTAGACTATTCAACATTCCTCTGATATTCGAGGAATCCATCTGTAGCTGGCCAAAGCGGTCATATAATTGGAAATATAGCTGATCTGTCATCGCGTGCTCATGAAGTAAACCAAACACTGGATCACTTGTAAAATGTCCATGTTTCTTAAAGTCTTTTTCGACCTCGGTAATAATTCTATCAATATTCTTTTCGCGGTTTCGGTCAAGATAATTCTTAAAGCTTTCTTCAAAGCCCCACTGCATAAAAAAGCTTACAAATAAAATTCCAATCATCGAGATGAGCACTAAATAAAAGAGAATCTTAGACCGGAGTGTTTGCAGCATCCAATACCCCTCCAAATTTATAACCCATTCCGAAAACAGTTACGATAAACGACGGCTGTCTTGAATCCAACTCGATTTTTTTACGGAGGTTTTTTATATGGGTATCCACACTGCGTTCGTAGCCCTCATAGTACATTCCTTCATCCTGGATTTTTTCTAAAAGATCCATTCGGCTGTATACTCTGCCAGGATTTAATGCCATATTGGTTAAAAGCTTGTATTCGATTGGTGTTAAGGTAACATCCTGTCCCTTAACGATTACTTCCTTCTTAGATAGATCTATAGCCAAGAGCCTGTCATTGAATTCGATGCGGTCAACCTTTTCGACTTTCTTAACACGTCTAAGTATGGCTTGTACGCGAACGACAACCTCTCTAGGACTAAAGGGCTTCGTTAAATAATCATCTGCCCCAATGACAATACCATTGATGCGATCATCTTCAGCGGACTTGGCTGTCAACATTATGATTGGCACATCTGATTCTTTGCGGACTAAACGGCATACTTCTTCACCGGAAATATCCGGCAGCATTAAATCTAACACGATTAAATCAGGGTTTATATTTTTAGCCTTCTTTAGGGCATCAATTCCATTATCAGCACAGTGAATTTCATAGCCTTCTCTTTCAAGATAGGCTTCGAGGACTTCTAAAATTCTTTTTTCATCATCAACAAGTAGTATTTTCATGGTTTTCACTCCCCTTAGCTTTAATATATCATTTCAGGGGATTACTTTTTTCAACTTCACAAATTCACCACAATTTCTTCATAACATCTTCAATCTTTCTCGATAAGATGAACCTGTAGCAATGAAGGAGCTTCTTAACTCTTTAAGTTATAAATGGTTTATAACTATCTTGCTCTCCCAAATTTAATCTCTCTTTTTTTACATACGGTTGTCCCGAACTGCGGGGCAGCCTATTTTTTTATAGTCTTGTTAAGTTTTGCGCTCCAGGTGCTTCGCTTTCCGCAGGAGGTCCGGGGAGCCTCCTCGGCGCTTAAGCGCCTGCGGGGTCTCCCCTGTCCCTTACTCCTGCAGGAGTCTCGCACCTTCCGCTCCAAACAAAATAGTAACAAACAATAATCTTCAATTCACCATTTAATAATGTTGGTAATAAAAAAATCCTTATCAGATTTTGATAAGGACTTTTTTGACTTTATTCGTTATTCTTTTTTATCTCGCCTGTGAGCTCTTGAATGCTGTTTTTCACATTTGATTTTCCTGCATAGGTTTCGATTAATTCTTTGACATCGATTCCGCTTGTTGCTTTTAGAGATTCTTGCAGTCCTGCCATTAGGTTGGTTGCATAGCCGGTGATTTTATTCGCTCCGCCATTTACTCCAGAACCGCCTGTATCGACTACGGTAATCTTCTCAATATTGGAAAGCGGGCTTGCCACCTGCTTCGCATATTCTGGAAGCATTTTGATGATCATGTCTAAAATAGCCGCTTGACCAAACTGTTCGAAGGCTTGGGCAATCTTTTCCTTTGCTTCTGCTTCTGCTAAACCTTTTAGACGGATAATTTCTGCCTCAGTTTGACCCTGTGCTTTTTCCGATTCTGCTTTAGCAAGTCCATCTAAGCGGATTCGCTCTGCATCGGCCTTTGCCATTGCTTCAATCCGGTATTTATTGGCTTCTGCTTCTGCCATTTGCTTTGACTTATCCGCTGCGGCAGCTTGTTCAACAGAGTATCTATCAGCATCGGCCTTTTTCTTCACTTCAGAGTCATATTGGCGTTCACGACGAAGTATCTCTTTTTCTTCTAATTCAATTTGCTTCTGTCTTTCAATAATCTTAATTTGCATTTCCTGTTCCATAACTTCTTGCTTCGAGCGCGCACTTTCAAGGTCATACGCTTGGTCAGCACGGGCTTTGGCAATATCTTGTTCCCTACGGAACTCAGCAATTTTCAATTGATTAATTTTCTCCGCCTCTGCAATTTCAGTTTTACGCTCTAATTCGGAACGTGTGGCATCCTTTGCCGCTTCGGCTCTTTTTATTCTTGTTTCCATATCGGCTTCTGCGGTTGCAATATCCGCATCTCGCTTGACTTGTGCGATACGCGGTTTACCGAGCGAGTCTAGGTAACCGTTTTTATCACGGACGTCTTTGATCGTAAAGGATACAATCACAAGACCCATTTTAGCTAAATCCTGTGATGCGACCCTTTGTACCTCTTGTGAAAATTTATCACGGTTTTTATAAATCTCCTCAACGGTCATAGAGCCGAGAATAGACCGTAAGTGGCCCTCAAGAACTTCCCTTGCTTCACTTTCACGATCTTCTTTTGCCTTACCAAGATATTGCTCAGCAGCTGTGGCAATTTCAGAAATCGATCCGCCGATTTTAATAATTGCTGTTCCATCGGCCATAACTGGAACACCTTGCTCGGTATAAACCTCTGGAGTTGTAACTTCTAATTTACTAGACAGTAAGCTTAGTGGCTTTGCCTGTTGAAAGACCGGTAAGATAAAGCTACCGCCACCTCGAATGATTTTAATCTTATTCCCAGATTCATCAACATGAACACTGCCGCTTCCTAAAAAACTTCCAGTAACAATTAATGCCTCATCTGGTCCTGCTGTCCGATACTTAGTAACAAATACGCCAATAAGTGCTAAAATAATAAATACTGCAATACCAATAACAATCCAAATACTTCCAAATTCCATCTAATCTACCCCCTACAAATATCTCTCTGCTTCTTGATGGGCCGTCACTTGGAGGACTCCATCTTTGACTTGGACAATAAGCACATTGGTGCCATTTGCAATTTGTTCTCCTTCAAAACCTACCGCCGGTTTGGCAATTCGGCCGCTAATACTTTCAATCATAACCTCTCCAAAGCCATCGGTAGGGATCGATGTAATCACCGTTCCTATTCTGCCTCTTAAATCTGACTCTTTATAAACAAGAGACTCCTCAGCCGATGACAATGGGACGAGAACAAATACATTTAATAATGTGACGAGAATAAGTGCTGTTACTGCTGAAATCCCAAGGATTGCGATGGAATTTACTGAAGAAAGCCGTTCGAACAAATAGCCACTGGCCGAAAAAATTGTCACGAACGCAAAGATGATAACTGGATTTAGAAAATCTGGTCCATCAAAATGAACCACATCCGCAAACAGCACATATAAAACTGTTAAAATACCTGAAATGATTAACCCATACATATAAATCGTTTCCATCGGCATATTGAACAGTTCCATAGGCATCAATCCCTTCTTGTGTATACAACTTTTATACGGTTAAATAGTAGGAAAAGTTTCACTATTTAACTAAATTTTACCTTATAAATGAAATAAGTGCTATGGCTCTTGGCCATAACACTTTACAATTTATTGAATCATATTTAAAAATTTCTTTGTTCGTTCTTCTTTTGGGTTATTAAATATCTCCCCTGGTCTGTTTTGTTCGACAATGACACCTTGGTCCATAAAGATGACTTCATCGGCCGCTTCCTGCGCAAAGCGCATTTCATGGGTGACAACAATCATCGTCATTCCCTCTTTTGCAAGGTCCTTCATTACCTTCAATACCTCACCAACAAGTTCGGGGTCGAGTGCCGAGGTTGGTTCATCAAAGAGCATTACCCTTGGTTCCATCGCTAAAGCTCTGGCGATTCCAACACGCTGCTGCTGGCCACCCGAGAGTTGAACAGGAAAAAAGTCCTTTTTATCACCAAGTCCTACTTTTTCTAATAAGTTTTGTGCTCTTTTTCGTGCTTCCTCTTTCTTGATGCCTTTGACAATTATTGGTCCCTCCATTACGTTATCAAGGGCCGTTTTGTGCGGGAATAAGTTGTAGTTTTGAAACACCATCCCTGTTAAACGCCGAAAGCTCGCAATATTTTTCTTGGCTACCGACCTTGAGAAGTCTAACGTTTGGCCATCAATTGTTATTAATCCTTTTGTAGCTGTTTCCAGTATATTCAAACAGCGGAGCATCGTTGTCTTTCCAGAACCAGACGGTCCAATGACAACAACAACCTTGCCTTTTTCAACCTCGAGATCAATCCCCTTTAGTACTTCCAGTTGGCCAAATTGCTTATAAAGCCCTTTAATTAAAATCATCATGCTCACCCTTTCCTATCACACATATCGATCCATTTTCCCCTCAATGCTTTGTTGAACGATAGAAAGGAAAAAACAGATGACCCAATAAATAAGACCAGCTTCTGAATAGACCAATAAATATTCATAGTTGGAAGAGGCAATTTCTTGAGCCCTTCGAAACATTTCCGTAACCAACACGACTGATGCCAGTGAAGTGTCTTTGACTAGACTAATAAACGAGTTCGATAGGGGCGGGATGGATACTCTTGCGGCTTGGGGCAGGATAATTCTTCTCAATACCTGCGAATAGGACATGCCAATCGAATAACCTGCTTCCCATTGCCCCTTCGGTGTCGAAAGGATTGCCGCCCGGATGATTTCTGAAGCGTAAGCACCGACACTAAGAGAAAATCCGATAATTGCCGCCAGAAAAGAATCGATAATAATCCCCACATTAGGAAGTCCGTAAAAGATAATAAATAACTGCAATAATAATGGCGTTCCTCGAATGATTGAAACATAAACTCTTGCAACCATCTGTAATATCTTAACATCCGAGATTCGGGCTAATGCCGTTAGAATGGCTAAAGTTAGTCCAATAATAAATGAGATAAGGGTTAAGGGTATTGTATAAAAAATAGCCCCTTTCAAGAGGGGCAGAAAGGAACTTTGAGCAATGTCAATTAGCCGTGCTGTTCTCTCTGGGTCAGCAAAGATACTATTTAAGTACATCAACACCAAACCATTTCTCAGAGATTTTTTTATACGTGCCATCACTGATCATCTCTTGTAGAGCTTTATTCACTTCATCCACAAGCGATTCACTCTTTTTTCGAAACATCAATCCGCTAGCTGACGCATCCTCGCTTGTATCAACAATTTTAATTGGAGCATCAGGCTTTTGCTTTGTAAAGTCTAAAAAAGAGAGTTTATCATTAATAGTTACATCTACACGCTTTGATGTGATTAGTTCTACACTTTGATTAAAGCCATCTACACCAACAATATTTGCCCCGAATTTTTTTGCCAGCTCTCCATAGTTGCTTGTTAGCGATTGCGCAGCATTTAAACCTTTTATATCTTCAAAGGCTTTAATTTCTTCATTATCTTTGTGTGCAATCAGAACAGCTGCTGAGGTGATGTACGGATCAGAAAAATCATATTTCTCCTGTCGGTCTGGTCGAATTCCCACCTGATTCGCAACCATATCAAAACGCTTGGCGTCTAATCCTGCGAACATGGCATCCCATTGTGTTTCTTTAAATTCTGGTTCAACACCTAACCGTTTGGCAATCTCTGTTGCAATTTCAACATCAAAACCAGTCAAATTTCCACTGGTATCATGGAAAGTAAACGGCGGATAGGTACCTTCTGTTCCAATCAATAGTTTTTTATCGTCCTTGATTTTTTTTAACAGATTCTGGTCGTCAGACTGTTTATTATCCTTTTCCTTACTTTCTTTCTTCTCATCATTACCGCATGCAGAAAGAACTAGGAAAATGCTTAATAGTAAGGCAAGCAAAACGGTTAATTTTTTCATTTCGAAAACCTCCAATTATGAATGGCAATTAATTTTATCTTGCCCTTTTATAATTGGATTAATCTATCTTTTTATAATAAATAAACCTATCAGGAATACTCCTGATAGGTTAAAAAATATTTTAGGCTGCTTTATGGTTATCTGCTATAGTTTGTTTTTTCTTAAGTGGTCCATAGAAGAATATTCCGCTAGCTAGCAGCAGTACACCCAAGGCAAATGTCTTTATATCAGCGGTTCCGGCGATAATCACATAAACAGAATAGATAACCGCAAGAAGGGAAATTACTCCATCCGTGTAACGTGATTTATTCCCTTTATACGTGTCACCTGTAACAACCAGCTTCATTTGATAAACTGCTGATATAAAGTACGGAACCAAATAGGATAACGTTGCAATAGCGATGACGAAGTCAAATGCATCCGAAATTGATTTTGATACGGTTGAAAACAGAAAAAGCTGGCCAATCCCATTCGTTAAGATCAAAGAGAATAACGGCAGTCCCTTCTTGTTTTCCTTTAAGAATGCTGGAAGGAATAGTCCCTGCTTTGCTGCTTGATAAGGTACCTCCGAACTCAACATTACCCAACCAATTGTCGAGCCTATTAAGCTGATTAATCCCATACCTGCTAAAATCTTCCCAGCAACGGGTCCTAATACGGTTTGAATCGCATCAATTAACGGCTTATCTGACTGGATGAGTGCATTTTGATCCATCATTCCCATCACAAGAGTACTTATTCCAATATAAATAGTAAGGGCTATAAACAGACCGACAATCGTTGCTTTTTTTACATCTGACTGTTTTTTTGCGCGCGATGCAAAAACAATCGCGGACTCTATTCCGAGAAATGCCCACAAAGTATTGAGAGCAGCATTGTTTACTTGACTTAGCAATCCCATAGATTGTCCCGCATCATCAAATCTCTCGGCCACTAAGGGGAGTATATTTGCTTTTTCAAAAGCAAAAAGACCAATAATAATAAAAGCAAAGAACCCTAGAACCTTCGCTGCCGTTGCTGCAAAGTTCAATTTCCCTGCGCCTTCCAAACCACGTAGGATGAGGAAATGTGTCCCCCATAGTAGGATGGTACAAACTATAAACGTTAATCCATTTCCCAGCTTTAATGTAAAGTCACCGATGGAGAACCAATCTGCTTGACTTGTTAGTATTGGGAAGAATGTTGATAAATATGCTGCAAAGGTTGTGACTATCGCGATATTTCCGGCAAGGTTCCCGATCCAGTAACCCCATGTTGCCATAAATCCAGATAAAATGGATGCTTGGGATCCGGATTTAAAAAGCTCTTTCGCATATATTTGCGGGCCACCGGAAAATTGCGGCTTTCGAATCGCTAAATTACCAAAAACCAAGGCAAGCATCAGAACACCAAGGCCAGTAAAAAGCCATGCTAGAATTACCCCGGATGGGCTTGCTGCTTCTGATAATGTCCGAGGAAGCATGAAAATTCCTGAACCGACCATATTTCCAACAACGAGAGAAGTTAATACCCAAAAACCTAGTTTATTTGAATTCCCCATTATGCTCTCCCTTTCTTTTCATGCTGCCAATGAGCAGAAAAACGCTGTTAATAATTCATAGGGATGAATATTCATTAATTGACTTTACTATATTAAATGGCTTAACAAGCTTAGTCAATGGAAATTTCCATCTATAATAATGTGTAAAGTTTCTGTTAATGATAAATATTGTTTTACTAACTCTGTTGATTGGAGCGGAAAGCAATGTACCTGGAGATCCAATCAACAGTCTAGTTTAAAAAGGAAAAAAGCAGTAAGTAACCACGGATGGACTACATTACTACTCGCACATTTTTATCTTCATTATTCATATTTTTATGACTTAGTTTTTGTTGAAGAACACCTGTCATATCAATTACAGTCCCAAGTATAACATCTTGGTTTTCTTCGTTAAAGGAAGTCTTAATGGAAATCAGCAAAGATTTTTCCATACAATCCATTTCAAAGGTGACCGTTTCCTTTAGTTTTTGTGCCAAATAACAATAATCATTAATCGATGCATCCATAGGTAAGAAGACTTCCGTTAACGGCCTTCCAATAATCTCATCCTGATGATAACCAATTGTTTGCAGCAGCTCACCTTTAATGTCTAGACAAATAAACTCATTACCCCGCTTCTTCAATGAAAAAAACATTCCTGGCTGATCTGGAAGGGCAATTGCATTTTTCCTTTCGACCACCGTAGCCATTTTTGAAAAATAAAAGCTTTTTAAGATGAAGTAAAAACCAAAAACTTTAAAAACATGACCTAAAAAATTATCTAGATCAAAGACACTTTGATAAATTGTAAAAATTAATTCAGTTAAAAGGAAGAACACCATTGCCAAAGCGAAGTAAAGCTTTTCTTCGCTTTTCTCTAAATAATAATGATATAAAGTAATAATCAAGGAAATAAATAGGATAAGACTGACAAAATACTCTATGATATTTTTTAATACTGTGGTGCCTTTTCCTTCTATAACTAGCATCGGAAGATTTCCCTCAAAAAGTATCACGAGAGCCCCAATTCCTCCAGAAAGGAGGAGGCCAGTTACCAGAAAAAGAGGCCAATAGTCCCTCTTTAATCTCCAGTCAGGAAGAAGAAGCAGAACGAGGAGAAATAATGATTGAATCACTCTGGCAATCACCCAAAACCAGGTTGCTTTTGCAACAGAGCTTTCCGTAATAAGAGCGGGCATGCCTTTAAAGGAAATCATATGGAGTATGTCGACCATCCCGACAATAAAGAAGGTAAATGCTAAGAACAACATTCTGCTAGATCTACTCGAACGATAATACTTAAGACCATAGAGAAAGATAGTAACAGATATCGCGATGCAAAGAACCTCTAATACCGTATGTATCCCTACATAATTATTAGGTTCATAGATGGTATTCAATTCTGGCTGAAAAATACGAACCAGCATTAATAATACAATTGCACTAACTGTGAAAATCAAGAACTTTGTTTCCGTCATCGTCGATTTCATACTCTCACATCCCTTCATAAATATTTCATTTCTTTTTATTATAAAAGCATCTTCCAAAGAAAAACCTGCAGACATTTATCAATTCTATGAATTTTACAACAAAAAGCGGAAACCCCCAAAAAAGGAGTTTCCGCTTTCTTTATTGCCACCAGCTATCAAACATAGAAGCTGGAACCTGACGTTTATGTTCTGATACTAGGTAGCGGTGTTCAATTTTTTCCGCTATGTCCTGTGAAACACTTTTCCCTTCGAGGTAATCATCAATGTCATCGTAGGAGATTCCGAGTTCCGTTTCATCTGCCTGACCTGGTTTAACATCAAGCAGGTCTGCGGTCGGTACCTTCAAATAAAGTCTTTCTTCCGCGTCAAGTGCTTTTAATAAGGCTTTTCCCTGCCTTTTTGTTAACCCGGTCAACGGAAGTACATCTGCACCGCCGTCACCGTACTTTGTATAAAAACCCGTAACCGCTTCTGCCGCATGATCTGTGCCAATGACAAGTAGCCCTTCCATCCCGCCAAAGGCATATTGTGCAATCATCCGCGTCCTCGCTTTTACATTCCCCTTTTGAAAATCACTTAACGGGTTTGTTTGACCGACCGAATTATATTCCGATTGAACGGCATCGACAGCGGCTTTTATATTAAAACTATAATCACGATCGGCTTGAATGAATGATAGCGCCCGCTGTGCATCGTCTTCATCCTGCTGAACCCCATATGGAAGCCGAACAGCAATAAATAATGCCTCATTCCCTTCCGCTCTTAGTTCTTCAACAGCCAATTGAGCAAGACGTCCCGCAAGCGTAGAGTCCTGCCCACCACTAATTCCAAGGACGAAGCCTTTTGCCTTTGCTTTTTGCAAATAGGTTTTTAAAAAATCTATCCGTTTTCTAATTTCATCCATTGGCTGGATGTTAGGATTTACATGTAACGCCTGCATAATTTCCTTTTGTAAACTCATAAATTGAACCCCCATCATATGTATCATATGTATAATTTACCATAACTATCTTTCCTGCGCTTATAATCAAAATTACTATACGTTTAAGTTTCGAATCCCAGCAAAGATATGTTAAGATAACGTAATTACTTACTAACTTGGAGGAATCATAATGGATGAAAAAACCTGTAATGAATCAAGGGTCGTTAGAACCAGCAGGATTTTCCCGAATGATGTAAATAATCATAATACATTATTTGGCGGAAAATTAATGAGTGATGCGGATATGATTGCATCTATTTCAGCTGCGAGACATTGCCGAAAAGAATGTGTAACTGCCTCCACTGATTCAGTAGACTTTCTTAGTCCTATTTCACCGCAAGACTCTGTCTGCTTTGAATCATTTGTTACCTGGACAGGAACCTCTTCAATAGAAGTTTTCGTCAAAATTATTGCTGAAAATTTAATAACAGGAAATCGAAAAATTGCAGCAACTGCCTTCTTAACCTTTGTTGCATTGGATGAAAACGGGAAACCAACCACGGTTCCAAAGATCATCCCCGAGACAGAAGAAGAAAAGAAACTCCATGAAACAGGTCAAGAAAGAGCAGAAAAAAGAAAGCTACATCGGAAGAACAGTAAGGAATTAGCAGCATTCATTACAACAAATAAACCGTGGGAATAAAAAGACTCGCCGTGGGCGAGCCTTTTTTGTATAGATTCCCAAATTGTAGGCTTTTCTATTCATTTATCAAGACACTTAAGAATTACATAGTATAAGATTGGAAAAGACGAGATTTTAAGGCTACTTTTCAACTAATTCCCCAATCAGGATAAATCGGTCTGTTGAGGGTCCAATAGCGTCAAATGGATAGCAAGTAATCAGAGTTAGAACGGCATGATTATATGGAACGATGACGGTACGGTCATCTTGTTGGACAATTCGCTGTTTCGTGATTTTATATGTAAAACTTCCCGCTTCTGTCTCGACTTCGACTAGATCACCAATTCCTACACTCCCTAGCTCTCTGAATACAGTATCCCTGTGCCCAGCTAACACGGTATTATCTGCTTCCCCAGGTAATACACTGCCAATAAAATGCCCGACTCCTTTTGCCAGTTCTTCTAGGTCAGTCCCCTCGATGATTGGGAATTCCTTTTTAATTTTAGGAATAGTAATTTTCCCAAAAACCTCGCCTTTAGCAGGTGATGTTAAATAAAGTGTTTTTTTGGACTCAACCTTTTCAGCAGTAATTTTTATTGGGGTTGATTCTCCTTCTTGTTCATCAAATTGCATGCCAGAGATCGGGGATTCATCAACTCTAGTTGCCTTTTTTCCTTCCCATTTTGCTAGAGTGACATCTACTTGAGAATTAGAATAATAAATTTGATATATACAAAAGACAACAGAGAAAAGTGAGAGTAGGAAGATTACTCTCATTGACCAGAGAAAAATCTTATTTTTCATCTTCCATCCCTCACTTTTTTTTTAATATTAAGATATTTTTCGTTTAGTTAATAAAGATAGTGCTGAACCAATTGCTAATAATCCGCTGATAAGTAACCAGTTCATCCAAGGAGTTGCAGTATCCGGAAGCTCTCCACCCTCAACTGTTTTGTTAGCTGGCTGAACTGCTTGTACTTTAGGTTGTTCTGTTAGTTTTTCTTCATTTGGGTTTTTATTCTCTGAGTCTACATTATCATTTGGAACAACTGGATCTTCTGGGTCTGCCGGATCTTCTGGGTCAGTTGGATTTTCTGGGTCTGCCGGATCTTCTGGGTCAATCGGATCTTCTGGATCAGTCGGATCTTCTGGATCAATCGGATCTTCTGGGTCAATCGGATCTTCTGGGTCAATCGGATCTTCTGGATCAGTCGGATCTTCTGGATCAATCGGATCTTCTGGGTCAATCGGATCTTCTGGGTCAATCGGATCTTCTGGGTCAATCGGATCTTCTGGATCAGTCGGATCTTCTGGATCAATCGGATCTTCTGGGTCAATCGGATCTTCTGGGTCAATCGGATCTTCTGGGTCAATCGGATCTTCTGGATCAATCGGATCTTCTGGGTCTTCACCAAAATCAAGCCAATACACGAATGTGCCATTACCTTGTGGATTACCGTTCCCCCGCGATTCAGGGGTATATACTTTTGCGATTCCATCACTAACTACCTTAATCGAAAGAGAGAACGGTTCCGTATCTCCAAAATTCGCCGTACCTACAAATTGCTGCACACCTGCATCCGCTGAATTATTACGAACAAGCATTTCAGAAATCGGATCAGAGAATTCCGTGACCTGATAAATGATGTAAACCTCAGAGATACTGTCAGTAGCTCCTGAAATCTTAACAAAAACAGTTGATGAAGATTGAGTAGCTAACGCTGAATGGTTAACGATAAACGTACTGCTTATAAGCATTACAGCTGCTAAACATTTAATCGCTAATGGAAACTTTAAATAATAACTTAACCTTTTATTCATAAAAACGTCCCCTTTCATATTCTCACAGTTCAACCTTTGTTAAAATCCAACTTGAATCTGATCTAAAAACAACAATCATCGAGAAAACAAACTTCCTCTTTAACGAACAATAACTTTATAACGAACAACAAAACCATACCAATGATAACCAATTTACAGTTGGCCCGTATCCACGAATAAAAAAATCTTAAAATGCTTGGTATCCCTAATACATAAATGTACTTAAAGTCCTACAATACAACAATTCGTTTTCTACGTTTAATTCTTTCTTAAACAAAGTGCACATCTAATAATTATTTAATAAAAATAAGAATCGTTCTTTACATCGAACGTATAATCATATTATAAAGAAAATAACTAAAGAAATAAAGCTAAATTTTTCATTATATAGAACAAATTTTTACACTTAATACAGAACACCTTCCAATAAACATAAAAAAACCCGCTTTTCATAATAGAAAGCGGGTAGCATTAAATAAATTATTTACTTTTCGATCTTTTCTCGGTTTGCCATGTACTTATATTGTCCTCTTCATCAAATTCAATCGTGACATCGACAACTCCATTTTCCTCCATAATTTTTGCATGTATACGATCTTTTATATCGTCTGCTTGAGCAATAGTTAATTTAGGATCAATCTCAATTTCCAATTCCACATGCAAATCTTCCCCTTCTTTAATAACAGCCAGAGCCTGTATATCCTTCACATCCGGGTCAGCCAGCACGATACTGCCAATCTTCTCTTCCATTTCTTCATCTGCTTGGCCAAGGACTCCTGCAGCATTATCCAAAAAGACCTTACCAACCACAAAAAACATCATCAGCCCAATTATAATGGAAGCCGCTCCCTCAACCCAAAGGATCCCTGTAAAGTGTGAAATTACAACAGCGATAATTGCTAATAATCCGCCGCCCGAGGCCACCATGTCTTCCAAGAAGACCAGCTTTGTTGCTGGTTTCGCCCTTCCTAAATTGGCAAAGCTTTTGAAAAACACGTTAATACCGGTAGCCTCTATACCCACCTCATGAATAACCTCCTTCATTGCTTTAAAGAGGACGTAGAGTTCTAAAATTAATGCGAAACCCAAGACCCCGACATTGATTAGAAAGCCCTCGGATTCCGTCGGATGAAGGATATGATGATATCCTTCCTTAATCGTTTCAAAGGCCATGATTCCTACAATTAATACAGCTCCAAGCAGAACTAAGTTAACTAGTCTGCCAAATCCATTTGGGTACCGGTTTGTAGGTGATTTTTTACTTAAGGCAGATCCAATAAACACAAAGAATTGATTGGCAGCATCGCCTAGGCTGTGCATGGTTTCCGCAAACATCGCAACATTTCCTGTAACGGAATAGGCCACTCCTTTTGCAATTGCAATGATTGTATTGACTATTGCCGCAATCATCGCCGATTTATTGCCCTTTTTTAATAATCGAAATAATTCCCCCATCATATTCCTTCTTCCTTTTACTTTTTAGATATCTTTACTATTTTCAAAAACAGGACATTTCATGAATATTGAAACCAAAAATATTGAAGAGGAATTTTCCAATTATTAATACAGATGATAAAAAAAGGAAAATAAACCTATTAAGGGGACCGATTAATGACAATGATGAAATGATAGGAACGATTCTCTTGGTATCGTTCCCCTGGCTTTCCTTTTTCACAAGAAAGGAAACGATTCTACTGGAATTGTTCCCTTGGCCTCTCCTTTTTCACACGAATGGGAACGATTTTACCGGTATCGTTCCCCTGGTCCTTCCTTCTTCACACGAATGGGAACGATTCCCTCGGTATCGTTCCCTTGGCCTTTCCTTTTTCATGCAATAGGGAACGATTCTCTCGGTATCGTTCCCTTGACCCTTCCTTTTTCTTGCAATAGGGAACGATTCCCCTGGTATCGTTCCCCTGGCCCTTCCTTTTTCACGAGAAAGGGAACGATTCTACCAGGATCGTTCCCTTTATGAGGATTGTTTTAGACGTTTTTTAACACCATGTATAAGCGATTATTTCTAGTGGTTTTTTCATCTTCAGCTGCTAAATCATATTTTTTTAATAAATGGAAGACATCGTTTAGCAGGTCTTGAGTGTGTTCCTCGGAAAAAAACTGGTCAAATAATGGCTTCATGTCCTCCGGCAAGAACGCTGACACCGATTGATATTTATTTTTTACATCTTCATGTGTATGATCAAGCTTGCATTCGCTCATGGGAAAAATCCCCTTCCTAATAGTTATAAGTTTAGAATAACAGAAAAGATTGAAATAAACAGTAACAAAAAACAAGCCCATCCAAATAGTAGGATGGGCTTGTTTACTGATGCTATACTTTATCATTATCGGTTACTTCTAATACGTCCAAAATGAAGACAAATACAGGAATCCCAATAATCAGTCCCCATACTCCGAAGAAGTGCTCTGAAAAGATTAGGACTAGGAAGGTATAAAAAACAGGTAAATTTGTCTTTGATGACATCAAATTTGGATTCAAAATATAGGCTTCAATTGCATGAATAATCATAATCGCTATAAACACATAAAGAACAGTCATAATTCCGCCGATACTATATGCAATAATGGTTAGCGGAATGAGAGAAATAATTACCCCGGCAACTGGAATCAGACCAAGGAAGAAAATCATGATAGAAAGTCCGCCTAATTGTGGGAAGCCCAATATCCATAAAGAAATGGTAGTTAGCACACAGTTGACGACAGCAATAATTAATTGTGCCTCAATTACTTTACCAAACGTTCGAACGAATTTGCTAGAAAAGAATTCAATTTCTGCATAAATAGAGGCAACCTTACTCGTTTTAAACTTTTTAGTAAATTCAATTAGCCTTGGCTTCTCCAGCAGGAAGAACAAACTCATTAACAGAGCAATCAAAATTTGCAGGCCAAAGGTACTAATATCCGTAAAATAAGTGATAATGAAGGTAAATCCTCTTTCCAGATAGTTTGAAATTTGGATTTCCTCGAGCCGGTTTACAATAAAATTCAGAATCATATTATCATGCTTCGATGTATAAAAAACTGTTAGCTGCTTAATCAACTGGGTAATTTCCCCAACAATCATTGGTAAGTATTTAATTAACCCCCAGGTAAGCAGGCTAACCACCGTTGCGTAGGAGGTTATAACAAGTATTTTCCGGTTAATTGGTATTTTTTTCGATAGAAAGATTACAAGCCGATCCATTAAAAAAGTGAAAATAAACGTAAATAAGATTAAATTAATCATATCCTTAAGTGCATATATAATTATTGCCATTAGGGCAAAGATTAATATCCTTTTAAATCCGCTACTTTGAAATAGTTTATTTATCATCTGTTTTATCAAACCCCATCATCTGTTATAACAAAACTTTAGTATATGTTTATTATAACAAATAAGTTCTGGTTTGTTACTTTATTGCGTGAAGAATCAAAACTTTTTATCGTGCTAAAAATGAATGGGATTCATGGTGCCGTCAATGACCTTGCAATCGAAATTATGTTCACTTAAATAATCTAGTAAACTCGGCAATTGCTCAAGTGTTTCTCGCCTTTCATGTAAAAGGATGACCAATGGTTCGTTTTTCTTTGTTTTTTCCTCTATTTGTTTAATTACACTACTTACTAATCTGGCATCCTTGTAAAACCAATCCTTACTATCAATTGTCCAGTCCCACATTTGATAGCCTTCATCAAAAACAATCTGCTTATAGGCGTCTTTCATACCTGGTTTGCTGCCGTAGGGTGTCCTCATTAAAAAGATATCCAATCCAGTAATTGCTTTTATTGTCTGCCTTGTCTGATTTAATTCTGCTAAGACAGAAGTTGCTGATGCATAAAATTGTTTGCTGTCATGTGATACACCATGGATGCCAATTGCGTTTCCGGTGTCGACCATAAGGTTCACGGCATCTGGATACCGTTTGATATTACCTTCAAGCATGAAGAAGGTGGCCTTAAACTGATACTGCTCCAAAAGAGCGATGATTTCCTTTGAAAACACTTGCGGTCCATCATCAAAGGTTAAATAAACGGTCTTTTTACCTGCATCTGTTGGTTCTATTTTCTCCTCTATTGGTGTTGTTGTAGGTTTTGTGTTTTCTTGTGTTGGTGTTGGTTTTGTTTCAGGTTTGGTGTTTTCCTTTGTTGGTGTTGCTGCAGGTTTTGTGTTTTCATTTGCTGGTTTCGCTTCGGGTTTTGAATCTTCTGTTGCTGTTTTTGTCTCTTTTTGTTTTTCGTTTTTCTTCGCTTCCATTTGGTGCTTACGCATCCATTCCATTTCTGCCTTCGTGTCTTTATCCACTTGTACCAGTTTTGTTGATTGTTCTTTTTCAACAGTGAGATTCTCAGGTTGGTTTTTTTGAAGATTACCAGCTTGATTGACTTCAGCATGCGCATATCCACGGAAATAATTAATAACCCCTAATACCAAAAGCCCAGCAACGATCGTCGCAAGAGCCGCCCCCGTCACCCATTTAATTCTTATGTTCCCCATTGTTCATTACCCTCTTTGATGAAATTTATCCTCTACCATCATTATAGACGGGATTTTAGATACTATGTTTCAATTTTGTTAAAAATATTACAATAAGAATTTGTTAAAAATAGATTAATAGATACCTTACTTTTTGTCCATGATAAACTTGGCTGTTGATTGGAGCTCCAATCAACAGAGTTTTAATATTAATAATGACCTTTAACAAAGCATATTTTTAAAATAAAAAATGGACTGGCAAATTCCTCCTGTCCTGCTCATACATATTCAAGGAGTGGGTATTTCCGCATAATATATTACTTGATGGAGGGGATAGATGTGTCAGGCGGTCAAAAAGCACTATTTTACATCTTATCGTTTCTTATTCCTGTGGTCGGGATCATTTTAGGGATAATTTGGATGAATGAACAAGATATGGAGAAGAAGCAAGTGGGCAAAACCTGTTTAATAGTTGCGATTATTGCGATTGTTTTAGGCTGTATCTGTTGGTTTGCGCTCTCTGCCCTCTCGATTCTCCCAGCCTTTATGGTCGGTTACTAACATATATAAAGAACCCTATTCAAAAATGAATGGGGTTTTTATAAGCAGGAGTGATTTAATGTTACAAGAAATTTTGCATTTCTTTGGGCGAGCAATATGTCACCAGCTCGATGAACGGTCCCTTCATATCTCTGGGGAAGCACTCTCTGTTTGCGCAAGAGATACTGGCATCTATATCGGGATTTTTTCTACACTAATATACCTGTTTCTGTTTAAACGCAAAGCAAGCATTACCATCCCTTCAAAAAAAACAAGCTTTTTACTCCTGCTGTTTCTCGTCCCCTTATTAATAGATGGATTTGGTTCCTATATGAATCTGTTTGAATCAAATAACCTAAGGAGATTGGTGACAGGCACCAGCTTCGGTTTGGCTTTGCCCTATTTTCTTTACCCATTGCTATCATCAAAGTCACTCGAGCCAATGAGTGAGCCTATCATAAAACTAAGCAGGGATGTGTATTTACCCATCCTGTTAAGTAGTTTATTGGGTGGATTGTTTTATTGGGGACAACCTTCACAACTTGTTCTTGATAGCTTCATTATTATAATGATCCTTGTCTGGTTTAGCTTATGTGCCTCCTTCTTATTTTCATTTATCCGCCTGACCCCAATAAAGTGGGGGTTATCGATTGCTGGTGGTATCGCCTTCCTTTCATCTCTGTCTCTCTTACATGCTTGGGTCCTGTCATTCACCATTTAACCGTCGGGATATGATTCCAAACGAGACAGCCAAGGCTGTCTTATTTTTTCACCTTAAATCTCTCTAACATTCTCAACACCTTCCCAGATGTTCACTTTTTGTTCATTTCAATTGAGAGTATTTGGCAATATGATGTAAATATAGAATAATTTACAGAAAGAGAGTTTCGTAGATGAATAAAGAGACGCGATTACAGCTAATTACAAAACTTATCATAGAGCAAGAGGTAAAAACACAGGAAGAGCTCGGGCAATTACTTTTTGACAATGGCTTACAAGTGACTCAAGCAACCATCTCCAGAGACATTCGGGAATTGAAGCTAATCAAAGTTCCCACAAAGAACGGCTGTCAAAAATACAGCTTTAAAATGGACAAATACTTTTTAATTTCCGAAAAGCTCCAGCACAAGATGAAGGATGCACTTCTAAGTATGGAGGTAATTAACTATTTCATTATAATGAAAACGTTACCAGGACATGCCCATTCTTTTGGAGCACTGTTAGATTCAATAAAATTGGACGGTAAAGCAGGAACCATTTGCGGGAATGATACTTGCTTGATTATTTGTAGAAGCCCTGAAGAATCGATCGCCATTAAGCAACAAATTGAAAAATATAAGGAGTAGCGGTCAGAGGATGATGACCACTCACAAGAATAGGAGAGAGATGTAATGCTCAACTCTAATGTGATTCACATGGATGTGCTATCTGATTTACATCAATTTGATGTTTTTTCCTTCCTTCCATCAAGAACTCTGCAAAAATATCTTCCGAATTTTTATTTTAGAACCTACAAGAAAAACCAACGCCTCTATATGGAAGGCGATCCCCGGGACAAAATTTTTTTCTTACTCGATGGATATGTGATGTATGAACGAGGCAGCGTGGAGGGCAATATGCTTTACCTAGACTTTGTCAAAAGTAACCAAATGTTCCCTTATGGTGGGATCTTTCAAGATATGGTTTACAAAGACACGGCCATCGCAGTCACCGATGTACACTTGTACTTTATCCAAACCCATGTACTTGAGGGGTTACTTAAATCAAACCCGAAGCAATTATTAACGATTATCTCTAAACTCTCAGATATCCTTTGTCTTCATCAGAAACGTGTTCAAAAAATTCTCATTCCCAATGCACAAGAACGTGTTTTGCATTCCCTGCAGTTTTTAATGGAGGATCTTGGTGAGAAGGACGGAGACGCAATCCTCATTCCATGTCCGCTTACAGCGGCAAATATCTCCAAAATATCTGGAACCACCCGGGAAACGGTTAGTCTTTTAATGAACCAATTGAAACGCGACAAGATTATTTCCGTAGCCTCAAAAAAAATCCGCATTCTTCAACCAGAATATTTTAATGAAATTTGCTGAGCTAAAAGAAGCTCATTCGAACCTAGTGAACCATTCAATAACTCCAATTAGAAAAGGCTGACTTTCCCCTTAAGTCAGCCTTTCTTTTTTTCACCATATGAATTTTTCGAATTTTGGAACTTTAGTTGTGAACTTATTATGACATTCAATGATTATTCACACTATCACGATTGAAATTGTCAATTCACACAGAAATATACATAATTATACAAATTGATTTATATGAACGACAAAAAAACGTTAGGATTTTAACATTTAGTTTGTTATTAGCCTTACATTATAAAACGCTTATATCCATTAAACTGAAGGTGTAGCAAGGATAGACTAAATAAAGGAGGAAGAAAGATGAGCAGTATAGGAGCAATCACTTCTCAGAGGGAAAAACAGCAAAAATTAAGGCACCCGATCCATGTTACATCGGAAATTGGTACTTTAAGAACTGTTTTACTTAAACGGCCTGGGAAAGAAGTCGAGAATCTAACACCTGAATTTCTTGAACGACTCTTATTTGATGACATTCCTTATTTACCAATTATTCAAAGAGAACATGATTATTTTGCCGAAACATTAAAAAATAGAGGCATAGAAGTTCTATACCTCGAAAAGTTGGTTGTCGAAACCTTAAGTAATGTAGAGATAAAAAAACAATTTGTTGATGATATTTTACGAGAAAGCAAAGCCAATGTCAACGGTGCAGCCAAGCTATTAAAAGAGTATTTACTATCTTTTTCTACTGCGGATATGGTTGATAAAGTGATGAGTGGAATACTTAAGAAAGAAATAGAAGCGAGTAAAAGAACACATCTTTATGAATTAATGGAAGATCACTATCCCTTCTATTTAGATCCAATGCCAAACCTGTATTTCACGCGAGATCCGGCAGCAAGTATAGGCAACGGATTATCGATCAACCGGATGCGCGAACCTGCACGTCGTCGTGAATCCTTATTCATGCAATACATCATTAACCATCATCCAAGATTTTCAGGTCATGATGTTCCAGTCTGGTTAAACCGTGACTATGGATTCCCCATTGAAGGCGGAGATGAATTAGTCCTTAGTAATGAAGTAGTGGCCATTGGTGTTTCAGCCCGTACTTCGGCAAGAGCGATTGAAAGATTAGCGCTTAACTTATTTGAGAAACAAGATTCTATTAAAAAAGTAGTAGCCGTAGAAATTCCTAAATGCCGTGCCTTCATGCATCTAGATACAGTTTTTACAATGGTAGATTACGATAAGTTCACGATCCACCCTGAGATCCAAGGTCCACAAGGGAATATGAATGTTTATATCCTTGAAAAAGGACTGGATAACGAGCATGCCAAAATCACACACCGAATCAACCTCCAGGAAGCTTTAAAAGAAGTATTACATCTAGATGACCTCGTTTTAATCCCATGTGGTGGTGGTGATGAAATCGCTGCCTCCCGTGAACAATGGAATGATGGTTCTAATACACTAGCGATTTCACCAGGAGTGGTTGTTACCTACGACCGAAATTATATTTCCAATGATTTGCTACGTCAGCACGGGATTGAGGTTCTTGAAATTGGCAGTTCAGAATTGTCCCGCGGCCGTGGTGGCCCACGCTGTATGAGTATGCCCATTGTTCGTGAAGATATATAGAAAAAGAAAAATAACATAGTAACCAATCAAACTCAAAGGAGAAGATTCAAATGTTACTAACCATTCCTAATTTATACGGAAAAAGCTTTCTTGCTGAGAAGGATTTTACAAAGGAAGAGTTTGTTTATCTAATTGATTTGGCGATGAAGTTAAAGGATGAGAAGAAACATGGTATTCCCCACCGTCACCTGGAAGGAAAAAACATCGCCCTTTTATTTGAAAAGCCATCCACACGTACTCGCTGTGCCTTTACTGTTGCTTGTACGGATCTTGGTGCCCATCCTGAATATTTAGGAAAGGATGACATCCAATTAGGAAAAAAAGAATCGATTGAGGATACGGCAAAGGTATTGGGCCGTATGTTTGACGGAATTGAATTTCGCGGTTTTGAACACAATAAGGTAAAAATGCTAGCAGAACATTCTGGTGTTCCAGTATGGAATGGATTAACTGATTTATGGCATCCAACCCAAACCCTTGCAGACTTTCTAACTGTAAAAGAAAACTTTGGCCGGCTAGAAGGAATTAAATTTGTTTACGTTGGTGACGGTCGTAACAACGTTGCTAACAGCTTGCTGGTTGGCGGCGCACTCGTTGGTATGGATGTTCGCATCTGCTCTCCTGAATCGTTGTTCCCAGCAACAGAAATAGTAGAATTAGCACAAGAATTTGCAAAACAATCAGGTGGTCGGGTAACAATCACCAGCAAGGTAGAAGAAGCTGTTGCCGGTGCTGACGCCATCTATACCGATGTATGGGTTTCCATGGGTGAAGAAGATAAATTTGCCGAAAGGATCGAACTCCTTTCTCCTTATCAGGTTAAAATGGAAATGATTGAAATGACAGGCAATGACAAGGTGATTTTCCTTCACTGCCTCCCTGCCTTCCATGACCTTGAAACGAGCTACGGAAAAAATATTCACGCGAACCATGGACTTACAGAGATGGAAGTAACGGATGAAGTATTCCGCAGCAAACATTCAAAGGTATTTGATCAAGCTGAAAATAGAATGCATACTATTAAAGCAGTAATGGCAGCAACTCTAGGCAATATGGAATAGGGTTTAGAAGGTGGAGAAGGGATCGATTCTCCCCTCTTCTCCTTTTCTATTAATAATTCATCGAACGGAGGATGTGCATGGAAAAGATAGATGAACAGTTACGATCTGAGCTTCGAAAAATCGAAAATGATTTTCATCAAGCATTAATACAACTCGTTGCAATCCCTAGTGTAATGGAAGAAAACGAAGAAGATTATCCTTTTGGTAAAAATATTGACTTGGCTCTTAAAAAGACACTAGAAATTTGCGAACAGCTTGGGTTTAAAACGTTCTATGATCCCAAAGGATACTATGGCTACGCTGAAATTGGTGAGGGCGAAGAATTGATCGGTGTCCTTGGACATCTCGACGTTGTTCCCGCCGGAAAAAGGGATGAATGGGCTACCCCTCCTTTTCAAGCAACTATTAAAGAGCGAAAAATGTATGGACGTGGAACACAGGATGACAAAGGACCCACTCTTGCCGCACTGTTTGCTACAAAAGCGTTACTGAATCTTGGGACTCCCTTTACGAAAAGAGTACGATTTATTTTTGGGACAGATGAAGAAACGCTTTGGCGTTGTATGAATCGCTATTGTGAAATCGAGGAAATTCCGACAATGGGTTTTACCCCTGATTCTTCTTTCCCACTAGTTTATGCAGAAAAAGGACTACTTCAGCTGCTTTTAGAAGGGAAAAACGAAACAAGCCTCAGAATAAAGGCAGGCAATGCTTTTAATGCTGTCCCTGACCATGCTAGGTTTGCAGGGGAAAGAATAGATGAATTAAAGGATAGTTTGGAAGAATTAGACTTCGCTTATGAAATAGTTGAAGAGGAGATTGTCGTAATAGGAAAATCCGTCCATGCTCAAGTAACCGAAAAAGGAATAAATGCGATTAACCGTTTATGTCTTGCATTGAAACGGATTGGCTACACCTCCAAAACCATTGCGTTTATCAATGATTTGGTCAAGGAAGATCCATATGCGGTGAGTATCTTTGGTGAACTTGAAGATGAGGCCTCAGGTAAATTGAAATTCAATGTCGGAAAAATCGAGTTGAACCCAGAGGTAGAAAGATTGTCGATTGACATTCGCATCCCTGTGACAGCGGATAAACAGAAAATCGTGGACACACTATCACAAAGGGCGAAGGAATGTGGATTAGAATACAAGGAATTTGATTATTTAAAATCCATCTATATACCAAAAGATCATTATTTAATCAAAACGTTGATGAACGTATATCAAGAAGTAACAAATGACCTGGAATCAGAACCGATTTCATCGGGGGGCGCCACGTATGCAAGAGCAATGGAGAACTTTGTAGCATTCGGAGCTGTTTTCCCTCACGCAACAAAAACAGAGCATCAGCCAAATGAACATATTGATTTAGATGAAATGTATACAGCGATGATCATTTATTCAAAAGCAATTTATGCTTTAACCCGATAGATTTGCAATAATTTAATGGGGGAATTGAAATGAAAAAGTTCAAAATGCCTACCGCTTATACGCTATTATTTATGATTATTGTCGTGATTGCAGCATTAACTTGGGTAGTCCCTGGCGGACATTATGATACGAAAGTGGATGAAGCGACAGAAACGGAAATCCCTGTCTCCGGGACCTATCAAGAGTTACCTGGTGATGAACAAACTCCCCAAGGCTTATGGGAAGTATTAAATGCACCGATCAACGGATTCTTCGATGCGAAGGATATCGCCCTATTCGTGCTTGTTATTGGCGGATTCCTAGGCGTTGTAATGAAAACGGGGGCAATCGATGCGGGTATCTCCCGTGTTATTAAGAAATTAAAAGGGCGAGAGCAATGGCTAATCCCAATTCTCATGACGTTATTTGCCATCGGTGGATCGACTTACGGTATGGCAGAGGAAACAATCGCCTTTTATCCCATCCTCATCCCTGTCTTGATCGCGGCTGGATACGACGCGTTAACAGCCGTTTCGATTATTGCGCTTGGTGCCGGGGTCGGGGTTTTAGGTTCAACGGTTAACCCTTTTGCAACAGGTATCGCTTCCGGATTTGCTGGAATTTCAATTGGCGAAGGGATGGGAATCCGTCTAGTCATCCTCGTTGTTACCTTAATTATTGCGATTGTGTTTGTCATGCGTTATGCAAAAAGAGTCAAAGACAACCCTTCAAAATCACTAATTGCTGATATGAAAGAAGAAAATGAAAAGCATTTTCTAAAAGAAACAGCAACAGAAATGGAATTCACTGGTCGTCATAAAGCCGTTCTTTCCGTATTTGGACTAACCTTTGTCATCATGATTTTAGGGGTGATCCCCTGGGCATGGAAATTTAATATTACTATATTCGAAGACTTTGCCAATGCCCTAAGCAATATTCCGGTTATTGGTAGTTTACTAGGCGGAATGATTCCATTAGGTGACTGGTGGTTCGGTGAATTAACGATGTTATTCTTAACCTCCTCGATCATCATTGCCTTTATCTTCAGAATGGGGGAAGAAAATTTTACAAGCACGTTTATAAACGGCGCAAGGGATTTATTAGGCGTTGCGATTATCATCGGTATTTCACGAGGCATTACCGTTGTGATGGATGCGGGCGGAATGACCGCTACCGTTCTGCACTGGGGAGAAGGAATGTTAGATAATATGGGATCCGTGCTCTTCACGAACCTTTCCTTCCTATTCTATCTACCTTTATCTTTTCTAGTACCGTCGACTTCAGGACTTGCAACCTTATCGATGCCGATTATGGCACCTTTAGCAGATTTTGCCGATGTAGGCAGACATTTGATGATCACTGCTTACCAAAGTGCTTCTGGTATCATCAATTTACTCACTCCAACAAGCGCAGTAATCATGGGAGCACTAGCGATTGCTCGAATTCCCTACAGTAGATACCTAAAGCATGTTTGGAAATTGGTCTTACTACTAACGATCATCGTTATGGTGATTATGAGTGCAGCAACAATCATGAGCTAAAGTACGCGCGGGCTTAGTCTCGCAACCCAAAATAAAGACAACTACTGGAGAGGCGGTAAAAAATGAAAAGACAAAAAGTTGTGATTGCATTAGGCGGCAATGCCATTCAATCAGGAGATGCAACAGCGGAAGCACAGCAATTAGCCCTTGAAATAACAGCAAGGCAGTTAGCCGATTTTATTGAAAAAGGAATGGATATCATTATTTCTCATGGAAATGGCCCACAGGTAGGAAATATTCTACTTCAACAAAAGGCCGCTGATTCTAGTAAAAATCCACCTATGCCACTTGATACTTGCGGTGCCATGAGTCAGGGCATGATTGGCTACTGGATGCAAAACGCAATGGACAAAGTTCTTAAAGAACGAGGAATTGAGAAAAATGTGGTTACTGTCGTTACCCGTGTCGTTGTAGATAAAAATGATCCTGCCTTCCTTCATCCAACAAAGCCGATTGGACCTTTCTACAGTGAGGAGGAAGCGAAAAAAATAATGGCAGAAACAGAGACTTTCTTTAAAGAAGATGCCGGACGCGGCTGGCGACGAGTTGTCCCATCACCAAAGCCCGTTAGTATCAAAGAACATTCGGTAATTAATTCACTTGTTGAACAAGGAAACATCGTTATTTGCGTAGGCGGTGGCGGCATACCTGTCGTTGAAACAGACCACGGCTTAATCGGAATCGAAGCAGTAATCGATAAAGACTTTGCTTCCCAAAAGCTCGCCGAACTAGTCAATGCCGATGCCTTAATCATCCTCACCGCCGTCGACAATGTTTACATTGATTTTAACAAACCAACCCAAAAGAAATTAGAAGCGGTAAGTATATAAGAGCTAAATACTTTTATCGAATCAGGCCACTTTGCCGCTGGCAGCATGCTCCCTAAAGTAGAAGCGGCCATCAACTTTGCTGAGACAAATCCTAAGCATAAAACCATTATTACCTCCTTAGACCAAGCTTTTAATGCTATCAAGGGAAAAGCCGGAACGGTTGTATCTATACATGGTGCAGTGGTTCCGGTTTAACGTTAAATAACAGTTAGGATTTATGAGGCTTACTCGAAGGTTCGTAAGTTGCGGACTTATTGGGTCAGCCTTTTTGGAGCAAATACCAAAATAAAACCCGTGTTTTCGGCAGCGGGTTTTATTCTGTATTGAGTGCATCGATTAATTTTTTTATTTGCTTGAATTTTTCGGGAGTTAACTGATCCTCAGACAATTCAATTTCAACCTTTAAGGTGCTCTTTACATGAGCTTTCCCGCTTGAGATAAGCGTTGAGAACCCACTATCCTTTCGAACGAGTTCCTCTACTTCCACATCAAATGTTTCAGCAAGTTTCTCTAGGATATCTAGACCCGGATTGGTTTGGATTTCTCTTTCTAGTAAACTTATATACGACTTTGAAATGCCTGTCATTTCGCTTAACTTACCTAAAGAGATTCCTTTTTCGTCCCGCAACTTTTTTAATTTTTTACCGTCCATTGTATCGCTCCTCTTGAAAGCATACACACTTTTTTAACCATATTTAAATTCCATTCACTCTCAACCTTCCTTATCCGCCTAGACCCTTTGTAATCAAAGTAATCACCAATGGTCCTAATATGACAATAAATAACGACGGGAAAATGAAAAATACCATTGGAAAAAGCATTTTTACTGGTGCCTTCATTGCCTGCTCTCGGGCAGCCTCACGACGTTGCTCGCGAATCCGGACCGTTAAGTTACCTAGCACTTTTGCCATGCCGATTCCGAGTTGATCGGCCTGAATTAGCGAGGTAATTACTCCTTGGAATGAATCAGAAGGAACCCGTTTGCGAAGGTCATAAAAGGCTTCTCTTCTTGATTTACCAAGCTTCATATCCTCTAACGTTTGAAAAAACTCATCGGCGAGTGGTCCTTTTATTTTTTGCGATACCTCGGATAACGCCAAATCCAACCCCATCCCAGCCTCGAGCAAAAGGTTGACGGTATCAAAAAAATCAGGCATTGAAATATTAATGGCCTTTATTCTCACTGTCTTTTTTTTACCAAGATAAAAGACTGGTAGTCGGAATCCTAAAAGCGCCATCGTTCCAATCATCATCCAAATAAGCAGTTTGTTCTCGGCAGCAGGTAAAATAAAGAATAAAATCGGCAAGCTTATTCCTGCACTTAAGACAATTTGGAACAGTCTAAAATCAACCGCCGTCCGAAAAGGGTAGCCCGCATCCCGTATTAGCATATCTAATTTTTTTCTTTCCACCTTCGAAACTTTCTTATTTAAATAATCCGTTCCTTTATTCCAATACTGATCGAGTACCTTCTTTACATTCGGACCGTTACTATCCTTCAAAGTATCTAGATGTTGTTTTTTTATTGGACCAGCAAAATACTTATTCACCCGTTCATTGAAGGCTAATTGCCTTTTAAAAACGATAAACAATATTCCTGCTAGCAGTGTCGTTACAAAGCCTGCAACTAAAAAGATAAAAATAATATCCAGCATTTCTTACACCTCAATTCGGATGATTTTCTGGATGATCGCCCAACCAATAATAATCGAGACCGAGGCGACAAACATCATCGTCCATCCCAATGGATGCTCAAGCATCGGTGCAAAATATTCTCGGTTTACCAGTGCTAAATATAAACCCAAGCCGACAGGCAACAAGGTAATAATCCAGGAAGACATTCTTCCTTGTGCTGTCAATGTGTTCAGTTCTTCTAGAATTCTAACCCTACCTCTGATTGTTTCTTCCATCGTTTCGAGCAATTGCGCTAAATTCCCGCCACTTCGCCTTTGGGCAAGAATCGCTCGGACGACTACTTCCATCTCCTTATTTGGTAGGCGTTCAACTAACTCTTGAAATGTATCTTCTAAAGAAACCCCCAAACCTGCCTGGCGAACAACGCGATCAAATTCGGGTCCAAGTGGATCGGGTAATTCCTTACCAACAAGCTGCATCGCTTGCATAAAGCTGAAGCCAGCCCGCATCGAATTGGCCATCATCCCCAACACTTCTACTAACTGATGGTTTACACGTGCTAAGCGTTTTTTCCGTTTTCGTTTCATCGAATATTTTGGAAAAGCAAAGCCAATGAATACTGCCAACAAGGTAAGATACCATGGAAGTCCGAGAAAGGCGGTAAACATTCCCATACCCACCGCAGCGAGAATTCTAAGTGCGAAAAACTCTTCTGGCTTCAAACCGCTTCCAGCTTCTCGCAAAATTTTCTCAGTACTGTCACTAAATTGGACATTTTTAAAAATATTCGCAGTCGAATGAATCAGTTGCTTACCAAAAGATAGTTTTTTTTCCTTCTGGATAGCTGCTTCCTCCACTTGGGAAGTAGGTAAGAATTCCTTCACTCGGTTCGTGATTCTTTTTTTAGCAGAATAGATTGTTAATAATAGATACATCAACAGACTGACAACGAGAAAGACACTGAATAATACGAGTGCTATTTTCATCTCTACCACTCTCCAACAAACCAGGAAGCAGGTACGGTGTATCCATTCATTTCTAGCTGTTCGGTGAATTTTGGGCGAATACCTGTACTCACCATTCTTCCCTCGATTCGTCCATCTATGAAGCCTGTTTCCTTAAACACAAAAAGATCTTGAAGAACAATTGTATCCCCTTCCATTCCCAGCACTTCTGTTATATGAGTAATTTTTCTAGTCCCATCCTTCATCCGTGATTGGTGAACAATAATGTCTAGAGCATTGGCAATTTGCTCACGGATTGCCTTTACCGGTAGCTCATAGCCCGCCATTAATACCATCGTTTCCAAGCGTGAAAGAATATCCCGAGGAGAGTTGGCATGGCCGGTGCTCAAGCTACCATCATGACCGGTATTCATTGCTTGGAGCATATCCAAGGCCTCGGCACCACGAACCTCCCCGACGACAATTCGGTCAGGACGCATCCGCAGCGAATTACGTACTAAATCGCGAATGGAAATTTGTCCTTTTCCCTCAATATTCGGCGGTCTAGACTCAAGGGCGACAATATGTTCTTGATTTAGCTTTAATTCGGCAGCATCCTCAATCGTAACAATCCGTTCATTATTTGGAATAAATGAAGATAGTACATTTAACGTAGAGGTTTTCCCTGAACCTGTACCGCCGCTAATAAAGATATTCAGCTTTGATTTAACACAAACCTCGAGAAATTCGGCCATTATGTTATTCACCGTTCCAAAATGGACTAAATCTTTTATCGTAAAAGGTGTATCGGAGAATTTCCGGATTGTTAAGCTCGGCCCTTTTAAAGCCAGTGGAGGAATAATCGCATTTACCCGGGAGCCATCTGGGAGACGAGCATCAACCATTGGCGAACTTTCATCAACACGGCGACCAATCGGAGCGACAATTCGTTCAATCACACGCATGACATGTTGGTTATCAATAAAATGCACATTACTCCGATAAACTTTACCGTTTTTTTCATAGTAAATTTCATCAAAACTATTAACCATAACCTCACTGATTGACGGGTTTTCTAACATTGGTGTAATCGGTCCATAAGCAAGAAGTTCGTCTTTGACATAGCCCAGGATTTCTTGCTTTTCTTCAAAGGTGAGTCTTGTGCCTTCTTGGTCAAAAAACGCTTCGCCCAATTCCTCGATCATACTTCGTTCTTGTTCTTTATCCTGTCCCGGATATTTCTTCAACTCTTCTAGTAGATGATTGTGAAGATCGTTTTCTAAGTCCCAGAATTCCGGAGATTTTTTTACAAAAGAAAGTTCTTGGGAGGTTTGGTTTGTGGTAGTAGTGGTATTGGCATCCTCGATATAACGTTTAAATAATGACATTTCCCTCTCCTCCTCACTTTCCTAAAAGAAACCAGCGTTTATCTTTTTTGGTTTCTAGTTGTCCATCACTTTTCTCTTCGTACAGCTTCTCTGAAAGCTTTAATACTGCCTTGCCCAGTTGGCTCCGGGAGTGCGAGAGAATAAACGGGTAGCCTGCATTGATTGAAGCAGCCGCCACGACTGCCTGTTCTGGCAAGGAATGGTAGACTTTTATACCAAAGATCTCCTCGATTTTTTTTACTTCGAGACTTTGGCCTTTTCCTGTTCGATTCAAAATAATCTTCACTTTATCCTTTAATTTAATCGATTCTAATGTTTCGAGATAGAGCTGGCTTAAGCGTAAAACAGAGAGTTCATTGATTGTTAAAAGTAAAATCTCATCTGCTAGATCAAGACAACGCAAATGAATATCTGATAGATTAACTGGAATGTCGATTAAAACAACGTCGAAAAATTTCTTCGCTTCTTCAATCGCTACTTTTACATGTTCTTCAGAAATCCCCTCGAAGAACTCAGGACGTGGAGGGGCAGCGAGAACGGAAACATCAGATTCACTTACAGACATATATTGGTTAATGTCATAATTCGGGCGGCCATACCCTTCTTTTACCCATTCATAAATCGTTCGTTTTGGTTTCAGATTACAATACAGCGCAACTTCACCAAATTGTAGGTTTCCATCAATAATCGCAACTTTCTTTCCTATTCGTGAAAATGCAACTGCTAAATTAACCGTTAAAATGGTTCTGCCCACGCCACCCTTGGGACCAGAGATAGCAATCACTCTGCTTTGTTCTTTGATAAGATTAATAAGACTTTTATCCTGACCTGCTCGATGCTGCATATATTTCTTTGCATGACCGATTGCTTCAGAAAGCTCCTCGGTTTCATAAGAAGAGCGAAGTGTATCGGAAGCCCCCATCAGCATCGCCTTTTTAAGGTTCTCCATGTTATCAGGAGCAATTAAAATAATATATACATGCGGGTATCGTGCTGAGATTTCCTGACAAAGCTCGTAAACGTTAAGCAATGTATGGGCCTTAAGAAAAAGGACAGACTGGTTATTCTCAATTAACAGACTATGTAGTCTCTCAATTTGATTCGTAGTTGTGAGTTGAAAATTGTTTTTTCCTAGTAGTACTTTAATTTCTCCAGGAGGTGTATTCGTATCTGAAAAATAAACCCAGTTTATGCTCATTTCGTTTCTTCAGCCTCCTCTTTAATTACTTCTCTTGTTTGCTTTAATCCAGCTTTTCCCGTTTCTGTGTCCTCAGGATTTCGAAGCATTAAATAGAAACCATCCTTATCTTTCGAAGCTAAGCCAAGCATGACCCCTTCATCAACCGTGACTTCTAGGGTAACCGTTTCGTAGTTTAGGACCGCATCTTTTGTGTCAGCAGATTTACCAGAAGTTAAAACCTTTACATTTTCTAGAACTAACACTGCCGATTTAAACTCTTTTTTTGTTGCGTCATCCTTAGTCGTTTCATAGGCGATAACATCGACCATTGAATTCGGAGCTATATAGCCGGAAACACCCTGTTCAAGATTTATTTTTAACGAAATTGCTCTCTTTCCTGTACTCACATCTACCATTGGGTTAATGAATTCTCTTATGAGCGCTTGTTCTTTTTTAGCCTGTTTTTCTTGTGCTAATTCCTCTTCCGTTTTTACATCATCTTTATCATCTTTTTCCTGGCTAACTGGAACACTAGCAGGAGTGGCACTATTTTCTTTTGCGAATGTCGTTAGATAAACAAAACCGGCTACCGTCAGTCCTAATATTAAGGAAATTATCCATATTCTTTTGGTATTCATTTTATTCTCCTCCTTCCAGCAAACCTATTCTACAAGAGACACACCATACACGTGATAATCATCTACATCACTTGGGTCTCCAAACTCCCCAAATGTAATAGTTTCTATATATTTTGTTTGTACAGTATGACCAGTTATTTTGGATATCCAAACCGAAGCAAATCCAACTATTTTCACCAATGTTTTCCCACTAACATCAGTAAAACTATCAACTATTGGCACAATAATTACTCGGCTACAAGAGCTATCAGCTGTCTCATACGTTGAACAATACGGTCTATCAGTTTTATCTTCATCAATCCTATAGTTAATCCCGGATTTAACATTACCCCAACTTAATCCAGTTTTTGTATACTCATACATTTCTTCAGAAACTTCCAACTCTGCCCCATTCATAATACCTAAACGCAGGTCCATTCCACCTGGACCACTGATAGATAGAAAGCCAAAGTTGCCACTTATGGATGAGTTTTCCTCATCATTACCCTTTCCAGGCTGGAAATTTAAAGGGAATTCAGGAAATGGGTCAGTAGGATCAGGAATTTTATCGGCTGGGATAGCGATTGGAACAATCCCTTCCCTGCCTAACAGACCCCCTTTTAATTGGGCTTTTGCAAAAGCGGGTACTTCGGCTGTTTCTATTCCAATTATTCTTGCAAAAGTGAGGCTTTTACTGATAGTTTTTTTGATTTGAATATAATTAGGACCCGTTTTTATATCCGAAGCAGTAAGAGTTAAATTGTTTTTGCTAGCTATATCTATAGCTGTACTTACCGCTTTACTTTGACTAACCGTTAGGTCACTTGCCCCAGCAAGAACTGAAGCATCTAAGGCCTTTTGTAGCTGGCTTTTCTCTGAATAGAGTCTGCCGCCATCTATTACTAAAGCTGTAAAGCCTAAGAGAGCAACCATCGAAATAGCCACCATCACTAAGACCGAACCGCCTTCATCTCGCAAATTTAACAATCTTATTAATCTCTTCATTTTTATTCCACCCTCATTACTGTAGTATCTGTTAAGGTAATTGGCCCTACAACACTTCCAATTACAGGTGTCAGAAAGGTAATTGGATATGTAATTGTTATTGTGACATCGTTCCCCGATTCCCTGGTTGCTGTTGGTGGAGATATACCTATATCAGTGATAGTTAAACCAATACCAACCGCATCATTCACGGCTTTGTTTTTAATTGTTGTATCATCTTTACCGATACTAGCAGCACGAGCAGCTTCTCTACCTGTATGATCAATTGTTAAATACGCATGAAATATTCGTCCAAAATCAATAATTCCAAACAGCAGTAAAATTAGTAGCGGTAGGACAAGTGCAAACTCAACAAGCGATTGACCCTTTTGCGATTTCATCAAAATCCACCCCAAATTAATGTAGAAAGTGTACCTAGCACGATCGCAACTCCATAAGGGAATGAGATACTACTTTTTTTGTCTTTTGGTATTATCATTGATCCTAGGTTACTTCTAAAAAATACTAGATTTGTTAAATTAAAAAAGAATGATTTAATGGTGTTTATAAAACCCCTTGTTTTAAAAATTAATAGTAGTGCAATGACGCCTCCGATTAAGGCTGTGTAAATAAACGAGTAAAATACGAAACTAGGTCCCATTAATGCTCCGATCGCTGCCATTAGTTTCACGTCGCCTGCTCCCATACCACCTAATAAATAGGGAATAATAAGTAATCCTAGTCCTACTAGAAAACCTTTTCCACTAAATAAGAGACCTTTATTTCCATTTATAATAATGTGGTAAATCAAACCAGTAAATATTGTGGGTAAAGTAACTATATTTAATATTTTTCTTGACTTTATATCTGTAAAGAGACAAATAAAAAGAACAACTACTAGGATGACCTTTTCCAATACTTCCTTCCTCCTTTCATATAGATAAGCCCCGCTTCTCTAGCAAGAAACAGGGCTTTTTCAAACTAATTAACCATCAAGTAGCACTCGTACCAGTCGTACTAGAGTCCTTTTAGTTTGTTAATAACACTAGTAAAGGTAGCTGAGATTTCTGTACCTAAAGTAACAGCAACAACTGCAACTACTACTGCAATTAATGCAAGAAGTAACCCGTACTCAGCCATTGCTTGTCCTTCTTCTTCCACAACTAAGTTTTTCATTTTTTGTAACATTTTGTTTCCTCCTAGTATTTTTTAGTTTTTATTGCGTTCTATATTTAGAACTTGTATTTAATATATAACGAACCGAAAGATTTGAAAACGTCCATTTTCGTTCGTTTTAGCGTATTTTTATATACCTTTCTCTCTTTTTCTCTCTAATTCTCTTTTTTACTTAGTTTCTCGTTCTTTCAAAAGAACATTAAGTTTAATATAATGAACGTATAATAGATTATCTATAGAAGGAGCGTTACTATGGAGGAAATGGTTGTTACTATCCCTTATCAAATTAAAATGGCTGATTCATTTTTTAAAAGATTAAGAGGATTAATGTTTCGAAGGGATCCTATTAAGGATGAAGGGCTGTGGATTGTGCCTTGCAATGCAGTGCATATGTTCTTTATGAAGTTTCCATTAGACATTGTTCTTCTTAACGAACAAAATGAAGTGATTGAGATACATCATAGCTTAAAGCCCTGGAGAATGACTAAACCAGTAAAGGCAGCATACTCAACCTTAGAACTTCCAGCAGGTTCTGTAGAAAAATTAGGAATAAACATTGGTAACATAATTCAATGTTCGGTTGGAGAATAAATAAAGTGATTCCTATAAATAATGGTCAGAAACTCAACCACCTCTCCGAGTTTCTGACCTTTTTTTATTATTTTTCAAAAATTAGAAATAAAAGGTTATTACTCCTACCAACATGCCCCTTCAACATGATAATATATCTGTATGCTTAAACATGAACCTACATATATTTAACCTATGTGTTTCAGTTGCAGGAGTTGAAGTACTTTTGATAAGTTTAAGAGAGAGAGAGATTTATGTTCAGGGGAGGTGCGTTTCTACATGAAAGATAAGCTGGTTACGTATCTGAGGGAGAGTTTTTTTCAGCCAATTACATTCGTTATGTTTATCTTGTTTATTAAAATTACAGCCTTTCAGGTGGTCATTTTCGATAATAAATCGATTGTGCATAATTTGCTAGTGGAATTTCCGATGTGGGCACTGCTGTTAATGATACTAATGATGGTTTTTAAGAAACGTACTTGGTTGGCCATTTGGATTTATAGCTTGATTCTGTCGACACTTTTTGTTGTCGTCATGTATTACACAAGGTATTTTTCAACCGTTCCATCCTATTATGATGTAAAACAAATTTATCAGTCCAATTCAGTCGGTGGCACGGTGGCGCTGCTTGGTACTCCCTACGACTATTTGTTTTTCTTAGACGTGGTGCTAATCCTTCCGATGGTTTGGTATTTTTCAAGATTTTCTAAGCCTATCACACGTTCTGGTGCGAAAAGCTGGGCAATCACATTTAGCTGTGTGGGGCTGATCATGACGATTATTGCTTTTCGTTATCCGTTAATTGATGTTTCTTACTTTGCAAAGAAGCATGGGTATATTCAATCGCAAATCGTGCAAGTGTTTGAGCGCAGCATTGGCAAGGCTTTTGCAACGAATGACAATTTGACCGATAAGGAACTAGCGAAATTAAAGGGGAATGACTTTGTTCCTTTTACCGAGCATGATACCTTCGGTTTGGCGAAAGACCGCCATGTTTTTACCATTCAGGTAGAATCCTTGCAAGAGTTTGTCATCAATCAAAAGGTGAATGGTCAAGAAGTCACACCTAATTTAAATGCACTGCTTAAAGAAAGTGCCTATTTCGATAATGTTTACCAGCAAATCGGAGCAGGGAATACATCGGATGCGGAATGGCTGATGCATACCTCCCTTTATCCTGAAGGAATGGATCCAACGGTCAATCTCATTGATGACAGCGAGGTTCCTTCGCTTCTTCGTACATTAAGTAAAAATGGCTACGGAACGGCCACCTATCATGCCGATGACATAACCTATTGGAGTCGTGATAAATTATATCCGGCCCTTGGGTTTGATTATGTTTTTACAAGTGATGAAATCCCTGACGAGGAAGAAATCGGCTTTGGTCCGCCGGATGAAGTATTATTTAGTTTTGTTGAATCACAGCTACCATCACAATTGAGTAACCATGAAAAAATGTACTCAAATATTATTACCCTGACAAGCCACACTCCTTTTGAAATGCCTGATGAATTTGAGTTTCTGGACTTGCCGGAAAAATACGAAGGAACTTACGTCGGTAACTATTTACAATCGATTCGGTACACGGATGAACAAATCGGACTGTTTATTGAACAGTTAAAAGACCTTGGTATTTATGAGGATTCCGTCGTGCTTATCTATGGTGATCATTCTGGTTTGCATGGTGCTCCGGTTACCGAACACGATCAAGTACTGTTAAAGGAATTGCTGGGGCATGAGTACAATTTGCAGGATCGCTTCTTGGTGCCTGTTCTGTTTACCGTACCTGGTATCTTTAACGGGGAATCCTCTTCCCATCTTGGCGGGCAAATTGACCTGATGCCAACACTACTGAACTTGCTTGGTATCGAGCATGATGCACAAATGATTGGCCATAACTTATTTCAATATAAACAAAATCTGCTTGGGATGAGGTATTACCTGCCGGGCGGGTCGTTCATCAGTGATAAAATGCTCTATACGGCACCGAGTGCAAAGCTTCCCGCATCTTTATATGATCAAAAGACGATGAAGAAAACGAAAAATACAAATAGAATGCAAGAAAAAATCGACAACACCTTACTAATTATGAAACACTCCGATTTTATAAGAACCGAGCAAACGAAAGAGTAAAACAACAGCTGGACCATTATTACGGTCCAGCTGTTGTTTATTTTTTGAAACATTTAGCCATTAATCTCCATTGTTAATGATTCTCATTATGAGAGGTCGCCCTTCCTCTAAAAACAAGCTACTTTCAAGAGGATTCTTCCCCCTTTTTAGAGCTAGGACGTCTGATTCCGCTGGATTCGGTGTTTATTCCGCGGAAATGTTCATGTATTCCGCGAGGTTAGCGCCCAATTCCGCGGAGTTCACAAGTTATTCCGCAAAGTCCATAATTTGTTCGGTCCAGGACTCCACAATACCGGCTATAAATTCAAAAAAATGCTATCCTCATTCCCATTCAAAGGAAAAGAGGATAGCATTTTCTCGTTTTATTTATTTATCTTCTTATTAGCTTTACCAATTTCTTGTGAACGCTCAGGCAGCCAATTGTCTAAAATTTGATTTAATTTCCCGCTCATTGCCAGCGAGACATGACCTGATTCCACAAGCTGATAGGTTTTATCTTGGCTGGAGACTAAATCCATCAATGGCAGACTCTGCTCTTCAGGGATAAGTTTGTCGTTGCTAGAGCTGACAACTAATAGATTAGTATGAATATTTTTCAAATCAACTTGTTTGCCATGGATGGTAAACTCACCTTTAACAAGTTTATTATCCTGAAAGAGATCCTTCATTAACTGACGAAAGGCTCCGCCGGTTAATGGAACATGGCCAGATGTCCATGTATTCATCCGCCGCCATTTCTCGACAAAACGCGTATCATAGGACCGAGATAAAAGTGTTACATAGGGACCGTAATAAACAGGTGATGTGGTCATCCTAAACATTGCCTCGACGTTTTCGGAAGACATTATCCCATTCACATCTATGAAGCGGTCCAAATTTAACCTGCCATCCTTTAGTCCTTCCGCCCATGTTTCTGGCATGGCCGCTACACTAAAGTCAATTGGGACAGCCGCGACCACTAAATTTTTTATTGGTTCTTCTGCAATCGATGCATACATTGCTGCAATTGTACCTCCCAGGCAATAACCGAGAACAGTAACTTCCTCCGCACCAGAATGTCGTAATGCCCGTCGAACCCCTTTCTTAATATAATCTTCAATATAATCTTCAATATTTATTTCTTTATCCTCGTAGCCTGCGATACCCCAATCTAATAAATACACATCATAGCCGCTATTTACTGATCTCTCCAGCATGCTTGATCCTGGTGCTAAGTCGAGAATCGTCGCCTGATTAAATAGAGAGTAAATAATAAAGATCGGTACTTCGTATTTCTTTTCTACAGCAGGATAATGCCATAATGTAGCTTTGTTTTTTTTCCAGATCGATTGTCTCGTGGTATGCTCAGTCTTAGGTTTTGGACCGTTAACGGCATTTAAAAATCCGTTCCAGCGTGCTGTTTCCTTTTCAAAATCAAATGAATAAAGCGGATTATTATTTCCCGTACCTATTGCCAAAATGTTTTCCTCCTCTATAATCCTTACAATCATGCCGATTCCAGATTAACTTGCTGATTTATCCTCGTTAATCAAAGGAATACTGGTGTTCACCTTCTTCTCTTTAAGAATGATGGCGCAGACAGCCGCTATCGCAGAAATAATCGCAAAGAAGATGAAAACTTTGCTAAAGTCCTGTGTTCCATTTGCTCCGACGG
This sequence comes from Neobacillus sp. FSL H8-0543, assembly GCF_038592905.1. Lineage (GTDB taxonomy): Bacteria > Bacillota > Bacilli > Bacillales > Cytobacillaceae > Neobacillus. Next base: position 1,464,251 of record NZ_CP151943.1, read on the forward strand.
TAACTAAATAACCGGCAACAAGTGGAGACACGAAAGCACCCATCTGACCAATTCCATTCGCTAATCCCGTGGCACTTCCAACGACTTCCTTTGGATATAATTTAGGCAAATAAGCATAAATGGAGCCGAAGTTTAGATTAACAAAGAATCCAACGAGCAATAACAGGGTTAGTAACAGACCTGTATTGCCTTTTTCAACAGCACCAAGCATCCAGAGCACAGGAATACTTCCGATATAGCCAATCAAAGCAACAGGCTTCATTCGATGAACGACTTTATCCATCATCCATCCCCCGAGCATCATCGCGAAGAAGGCAACAATATATGGAGCGGAGGCGAATAAACCCATCTCCTTAAGATTTAATCCATGCTGTGTAACCAAAAAGGAAGTTAACCAGGTCGTTGTTCCCCAGTAAACTGCTAACTGACAAAATAGACAAATCGTAAATACATAAAAATTAATATCTTTCAGGAAGACACCATAACTTTTTCTTTTTTCTTCTTTTGACATCTTTTTAACTGGTGAACCGTTATCTTCCTCAATATCCTGATCCTTACTCAATTTCCCTTTCGCAATCATTTCCTTTGGTGAATCTGCTACAAAACGCCATAATAAGAGGATTCCAATCACACCTGGAATCGCAAGAACATAGAATACCGGTCTCCACTCCCCAGCAAAAAAGGTGAAAGAGATACTAGTGACGATAACAGGGACGATGGCAGGGGCAACTGCCCAGGAAGTGGCAAAAAACGAAACGGCTCTTCCTCTTTCTTTACTAGGAAACCAGTTATTGATGGCTCGAATCGCCGGAGCAAAATGATGCCCTTCCCCAAGCCCTAAACCAATGCGGAGCGCTATAAACTGGGAAAAGTTTTTCACGGCACCTGTTAGCGCCGTAACAAAGGTAAATACGGTAATAGCAATATACATAACCTTTTTTGCGCCAAATTTATCAGCAAGAAATCCTGCACTGATTTGGGCAGCAGCATAGGCAAAGAAAAACACTGAAGCAAGTTGACCTACTTCTACAGGCGTTAAATTTAAATCCTTCTGAATGAATGGAAGAAAAGTCAAAACGGCCATTCTATCAAAATAATTAATAATATAAACTAACCATAGAATGATTAGAACTGCATAGCGATATCCCCATGCTTTTTTTACAATAGTAGACATTTCTTCTCTCATCCTCTCTTATTTAACGCTGGGTATATTTTTCAGCGCGGTTTTTAAAATTTTCCCTGCCGGATTACGCGGTAATTCAGAAACCAATTCTACTAGTTTCGGAACTTTATAATTTGCTAAATGCTGTGCAACAAACGCTCTTACTTCTTCAATATCAATGCTTTCATCCGCCTTAGCTACAATAACCGCTTTTACAATTTCACCAAAGACTGGATCTGGAACACCAACTACTGCCGCTTCCAGTACTTGCGGATGATTATAAAGGACATTTTCTACTTCAATCGAAAATATTTTTTCACCGCCACGGTTGATTAAATCCTTTTTCCGATCGACGATATAGACGAAACCATCACCATCAATTTTTGCCAAATCACCAGAACGCCAATATCCATTAAGAAATGAAGTATGGTTGGCAGTCTCATTGTTCCAATAGCTTTCGACGACCATTGGCCCTTTAATCAACAATTCACCAACTTCTCCGGGCAAGCAGGGCTCATCTAGCTCATTTACCACGATCATCTCTCCAACAGGTACAGGCAATCCGACTGAATCGACCTTCGCTGCATCATAAACCTGCGGCATGATTGTGGCAGGTGAGGACGTCTCCGTTGCTCCATAAGCATTGTGCAGGTAGGCATTGGGAAAGTACTTCTTTAATTTATAGATGGTTTCGGTTGACATTGGTGCCCCACCATAGGCGATACAATTGACTTTTGGATAACTATTTAATGAAAAATCGGCATGAGCCATCATCATAATGTAGATGGTAGGGACGTTGAACAAAAAGGTTATCTCTTCTTCCACCGTTAATCGGATATATTCCTCTGTTTTATATCTGGTCATAATAACCGAAGTTCCGCCAACCCTTATCATATGGAGGAACTGGCCAATCAAGCCTGTGACATGAAAGAGCGGAACAGCAATTAATGTTCTTGTTTCGTGATTGGACTGTAATACCGATTGATAATTAATCGAACTGTGGATGGCGCCTAAATGACTGCCGACTGCACCTTTTGGAAGACCAGTTGTACCAGATGTGTACATAATAAATAAAGGGTCATCCTCCGACACATTAATCTCGACCACGGTGGAGGGCTGATCTAAAATTTCAAAAGGCAAATAGTCTTTACGTTTAGCCGTTTGATCTCCAACTAAGAAAAAGTATTGAACTTCTAAGCTGGAATCTTCATCCCTCATGTTTTCAACCTTTTCCAGGAATTCATCATCTACAAACAAGAGTTTGCTACCCGATTGTTTAATCATGTAGGAAAGCTCTTTTTCTCTTAATCTTGTATTTAATGGAACGACAATGGCCCCTATTTTTGCACAGGCAAAGATCAGCAGACAAAACTCAATACTATTCCCTAATAACAAAGCAATGCGGTCTCCTTTTTGAACACACATGGAGTTTTGTAAATTGCCAGCAATCTTCTCTGCTTTATCAACCATCTCTTTATACGTTAAGCGCACTTCGTTCCTTACTATCGCTTCGTGATCAGGGCATTTCTTGGCACTCGCTTCCAGCATCGCAAATAGATTTTCTGGTCGGTTCTCAAATACTTTTAATTCACGGTTAAAGTGGGTTTCTTTGATGATATTCATCGTTACACCTCCTTTAGGTTTATTTCCATTATCGTGCTGTCCAGCCGCCATCCACATTTAATACCTGGCCAGTCACATACGCTGATGTATCAGATGCCAAGAAGACGACTGGTCCCACAAGGTCTGAGGTTTCTCCGATTCTTTTTATCATGGTAGAATTTATTATTTTTTCCGATCTTTCAGGATCAGAGAGCCACTCTTTCGTCATCGGTGTTGTGATATATCCTGGCCCGATGGAGTTTACGGTAATATTATGGGGAGCTAATTCTTCAGCCCATACCTTTGTCAGCTGGTTTATACCACCTTTAGTCGCGGCATAGGATGTTTGAAAGGGCATTCCAACTGTTCCTAAAATGGAAGAGATATTGATGATTTTTCCATAGTTTTGCTTAATCATCTGTTTGGCACAAGCTTGTCCAACTAGAAAAATTCCTTTTAAATTGACCGTTAGAACTTGATCCCAATCACTTTCTTCCACTTCAACTAGGGGTTTCCGGATATTCATTCCTGCATTGTTAACTAAAATGTCCAGCGACCCAAACTGATCAACAATTTGTGCAACCAGCTGCTCCACTTGATCCTTTTTCGTAACATCACATGAAATATAGGAGGCATCCAGCTTTTCTTCCTTTAACTGTGATACAGCCTGCTCCCCTTCTTCCTGCCCGCGACTGGAGATAACCAGTGTTGCACCATAATGCCCTAAGGCTTGCGCCATGCCAAATCCAATCCCTTTACTTCCTCCCGTAATGAGGGCTACCTTTCCTTTTAGATCAAATGTTGGCATATTCATACCTTCTCTCACACCTTTTCAGAATTTTGTAGGTTTGTTATGTACCCAATTATTACTATTGCAATTATTGTGCCAATTTTATGTATAATCAGATAATATACAATAGTTCGACACTTGTTGACAAAAGTACTCAAATTTTTCATGATATTTACAGTTTAAACATTATTAACTTGAAATTGCCTGATTTGGGACAATGAAAAAAAGCCAACGGATAGACGTTGACTCATAGATTTTGTCCGTTTTGTGATTCCTTTTTTCATCAAAGCTCTTTAATGCCACCGCAGTTAATATAAATTTTTTCTAAAAAAACAACCTCTATTAGAAAACAACCTTCGTTATAGACCAAGCTTTTGCATTTTTTTTACAAGCGCAGACTGACTGATTCCTAATTCTTTGGCGGCACGTCGGGTTGTTTTTGATTCTTCCATATGCTCCTTTATGATCTTTCGTTCAATATTGGCGATAATTTCCTTAAGCTTCCCTTTTTCTGATTTTCTACTCTCATTATTTTGACACATACCCGGAGGCAAATCCTTCATGGTTATTTCATCATGATCCGTCGTTACTACCAATCTCTCGATTAAATTTTCCAGTTCTCTAACATTACCTGGCCAGAGATATTCCTCAAAGTAACGAATGACTTCCGGGTGAAATTGTTTGTTTAAGCGATATTTTATATTGTATTTATTTAAAAAATAAAAACCAAGCGGCACGATATCGGCTTTCCGCTCTCGTAAGGGCGGCACTTTTATGGGCACAATATTTAACCTGTAATAAAGGTCCCTTCTGAAATCACGTTTGTCGACCATTTCCTCTAAATTCATATTCGTTGCGGAGATGACTCTTACGTCAATTTTGAAGCTCTTTCGCCCGCCAACACGCCTTATTTCAAATTCCTGTAATACTCTTAATAGCTTCACTTGAAGATCGATAGGCATATCGCCAATCTCATCTAAAAAAATCGTCCCCCCGTTTGCCTGCTCGAATAGACCAGGCTTGCCATTACTGTTTGCGCCTGTAAAGGCACCCTTTTCATAGCCAAATAACTCAGACTCCAGCAGGTGTTCAGGTATTGCTGCACAGTTTACTTTAATCAGGGGTTTATCTGCTCGATCGCTTTCCTGATGAAGGTAATTTACAATCCCTTCCTTCCCGACACCTGACTCGCCTAAAATTAGGACCGTTGAGTCAACCTTTGCTACTTTTTTTGCAAGATGGAAAACCTTCATAATTTCCTGACTTTGCGCGACAATTCCATCCAGATGCATATGTATTAATTCTCTTTTTTCAAATTCTTTAATTTCGCTCATATACCTTTCAGTAAGGAGCTTAGATTGATATAATTCGGTTTTTATATTATTTAAATCCGATATATCTCTTACATTTGTGACAACATAGGTAATTTCTCCGTTTTGATTGAATACAGGATTACCAGTTACTAACAGTTCCTTTCCCTTAACAATCTGAATGATCGTTTGAGGCGTCCTTTCATCTAAAACCTTCATCGTGACGGATTCAGATACAACTCCCGTTTCCACTACCGTCTTCATGCTTTTTCCAAGTAGTTCGTGACTTTGAACATCGGTAATTCTTGAGTACGCTTGATTTACCATGATTCCAACACCTTTGTTGTCAGAAACGTAAATACCATCGTAACTCGACTGGAAAATCGAAACTAAGATATGTTCAAGCTCTGTTTTGTTCACACCATTCTTTGTCATATCTTCAGAAATGAAGATGTCTTCACTCGTAAACAGCCTTTCCACTCGAGTTCCTCCCTTAATACCTGTTGATAACTTTTTGAATCAAAAATTCGCATTGATTCGATTTGTAATCATTTATAGTATAAGTATTTCTCTAACTTTTCCAGATTCCCTTTTATTTTTGGAAAAATAGGAATTTTCTACTATTCTTTAATTGACTATATCAAACTATTAATGGCGACTTTGAAGAGAATTGGATAATTTGAGGGCTGGCCTGTCCGAACCTGATGCGACTTCGAAATACAGGTGCAGGAGCAACGTAATATAAGTTCAAAAATGGGGTGAGTGATCCAATCAGCAGATAGAATGATGATTTTGGCAGATAGACCAACGAAAAAGGCAGATAGAACGATCAATTTGGCAGATAAGAGAAACTTCGGGGGGAAAAGTAAGCCCCAAAGTACGTGATTATACTAATATAAAAGAAAAATCCCAAGATAAAAAGTCTTAGGATTTTCATACCATCATAAGCTACTCAGCATATAGCCTAGACCTGGATAGGTAATAATATATTCGCCCTCTTCTTGTAAGAGGTCCTTTATTTTCCGTCTAATTCTTGCAATTCCTACTCTTATATATTCTACATCATCACGGTATTGCGGACCCCAAACCTCTGACAAGAATGTTTTATGCTCGACAATTTTATCAATATTTAGTGCCAATATTTCCATAACGGAATATTCCGTTTGGGTTAGCTTTAATTCAACATCACTGATCCAGCATCTTTTGCTGCCTACATCAATCGTAAGTTCACCTGTACGAACAATAGGTGACTCTTCTCGATAGGATTCGCCTAATCTAGATTGACTCCGACGCAGTACGGCATTAACTCTCGCGAATAGTTCATCTAATGAGAATGGCTTTGTTAAATAATCATCAGCCCCGGCATTCAAACCCACCACTTTATCCTTTGGGTTGCTTCTTGCTGTAAGCATGATTACCGGAACACTACTAAACTTTCTGAGTTCTTCTAAAATATAAAAACCATCTTGGCCTGGCATCATAATATCAAGTAGGATGAGGTCTGGTGAAATAAGATCAAATTTCTCCAATAGTTCTTCTCCTGAACCTAATGATGTTACTTCATAGCCGACTGATTTCAAGTTTGCTGAAACAAACCTCAAAATTTTCGGTTCATCATCAACTAAACAAATCCTTTGATTTTTCATACTTACTCACTTCCTTTCAATACAGGAAAAAAGAGTGTGAACGTGCTTCCTTTCCCTACTTCACTAGTCACTTCTATTCTTCCTTCATGCGCTTCCATTATTCCCGCACAAATAGCAAGCCCCAAGCCAGTTCCACCTGTTCTCCTGGTTGCAGTTACATCAACTTGGTAAAAGCGATTAAATATATTTGTAACATGATCAGCAGAAATCCCTATTCCATTATCTGAAATAGAAATCGTTATGAAATCATCGTCTCTATCCAATGTAATATCAATCTTCTTTACCTTGGCATCATTATAGCGCAATGCATTTGTAAATAAATTAACAAGAACCTGCTGCACTCTCAACTTATCAGCATAAAATGTGAAATCGACTCCTAAGTGATTATGATAGTGAAAAATCGCATCTTCTCGTAATGCCAGAGGAATTTGTTCTATTGACTTTCTAATTTGCGGATCAGCCACAATCATATTTCGTTCTATATACAATGACCCGGATTCAATCTTCGAAATATCCATCCAATCACTAACTAGATGCTGAATTCTTTCAATATCCTCATGTACTCCTTCTAAAAGCTCCAGCTTAAAATCAGGATCCCACTCTACATCAGAACGAAGTAATGTCTCAACACTTCCTTTGATATTGGTGATTGGCGTTTTAAACTCATGGGAAGCCAAAGAAATTAAATTATTTTTTAATGTATCAATCTCTTCTTCCTTCGTTATATCTCTAAGGAGCAGACCTTCTCCAATAATAGCGTCATCAAGCATAACAGAAAACTTATGAAGAATATAATACTTTGGTTTCTTTGGTTTTTGCTTGTATTCTAATTTTAGATCACCCTTTTCATCCGTGAAAAAGGCAAATAGCTCCTCTTTATCAATATCAAATAATTTACTGAATCTCCTAAAAACATCATCAAGATTGGCTAACTTATACTCTTGATCATTTGAAACAACATTGAGGAAGAATTCATTGATATATTCAACTTCTTTTTGATTGTTAACAAGCATTAATCCTTCTGACATACTTTCTAAGACAGCCTTTAACACGGCATGTTTATGACGAATGGTTTCAAATAAAAATTTATTTTGCAGCATAACAGCTAATGAACCAGCAAAGGTATTAAGAAATTCCTGATCACTTGCCGTGATTAATTGATCACTCGGCAAATCAACAATTAAAAAGCCTTTATGATTTTTTTCAATTACGATTGGTTCAATATGCTGTTGAACGCCCCTCATATGCTCTTTGAGGTAATCCAATAGGTTTTGTTTTGAATAAATCCTCTCATTCGTCACAGCTAAGTCTTGAAAAAAAACATGGATTGAATAGTCCATAAAGGGTTTAATTTCTCTTAAACAATGTTGAATAAAATGAGCTAAGTCTTTATCAGTAGAAACAGAGGTAATTAATTTATTTACCGCCTTCAGCTCTAAATTCTTATTTTGCAAAATAGCCGTTCTTTCTTGAACTCGCCCTTCAAGCTCCTTGTTTAATTTCATTAATCCCCTTCTATTTTTCTCAACCTCATCAATCATCTGATTAAAATGGAAAAAGAGTTCCTTCATTTCTTGTGGGCCTTGTATCTTCTTTGTTAATGACCGCTTTTCTTTAAAGTCTTTTGTGTAGTCTTTTATATAACTAAGTAAATGACGAATGGTCTTTTCCAAGCGATTCGTCAGAAAAAAGCTTACGAAAACCAACATAATGGCGGTTAGTAGGAAAAATACAATAATTAATATAACGGCATTTTTATACGCATTTGTAATGGCCTCTGTTGGTTTATTAATCCATACAGTCCAGTCTAAAGTATTAATTTTTTCAAAGGTCGCAAATACCTTGCCTGGAGGATCTTCTAGCTTGATGAAGCCACTCCCCTGCCCTTTGTGAGTCTTTTCACTCTTCTGGACAATATCTGAATGTGTCAGATTTACTAGCTCTTTCCTCGTATCAACGAAAGGACTAACGATGACATTTTTCTCTTGATCAATGACCAACGCATAGCCTTCTTCGCCAAAGCTTCTGTTTTTAATATGCTCACCCAATGCATTCAAATCCAAAGCACCAAGTACATAACCAATCATTTCTCCTTCGCCATTGAGGATGGGGGAAACAATTGTAACTAATAATGTATTTGTGCCTCCCCGACCATGGAATACTGGGGATATAACGGTACTTCTTGTTTTTAACAATTCTTTGTAATAGGATCGATCATTAAAGTTAAGATTTTCTCTTCTTTCCCCATTTGTATATACCTCTGGGTAGAAAACCATCGATTGACCTTTACTATCTCCTACATATAAATTAACAAACCCTGTGAAATTCGATTTTATATCCTTAAGCTGCTTTTGAATTCTATCATGATCCCCACTTTCAAAGGCTTCCTGAATATGGAGTGCTTCTGTTTGGATAATCTTTTTATGCTCTAAAATATAATTGCCGATATAATCGGAAAGATATTTTGTCGCTTCTGCTTGGCTCTTTTGATTTTCTTTTATTAAGGAGGATAGTTGGTAGATTTGCAGGCTTCCTAAGATAACAATTGAAAAAAACGCAATCGTTAAGAAGGAATAGATGAGTTCTCTTTTTAAGGAACGGGACCTTCTCATTTTCTCCTTCCTTTCTGTGATTAACTCGTTTCGTGCATTTTATAAAAACGAAATGAAAAAAAAGGCACCTGCTCTGACTTTAACATAAAACTAAGCGAGAACAGATACCATATGTTTTTATTTATTTTGTCGTTACTACTAAAAATCGATAAACTTCGATCCTATGCATGGCTTCCTTCTACATTTGGTCTTTTATCTTCCTTAATGAACATAACTGCCACAGTACCAACCACTAATAGTATTGCGGCAAAGTAGAATCCTGTGTTCAAGCTACCTGTAACATCAGTAAGATATCCTGTTATGAACGGTGCTAAAATCGATCCGCACATTCCAATAAAGTTATATACACCAAATGATGTACTGTAGGCATGCTTTGGAGCGTTATCGGCAATAACCGCAACTAATACAGGGTTTGTACTAATTTTCCCAAAGATTCCATAACCAATCAATGCGGCATATAAAACGCCCATATTATCGAAGATTACAATGGAAACAAGTGCGATGATAGACAACGGCATCATAACTAAAAGAACGGGCTTGCGTTTCCCCATTTTGTCTGCAATCCAGCTAAATAAAATCGATCCTGGAACTGCGGCCCATGGTACGAGTGATGAAACAAATGCTACACTTCCGCCAGTGATTCCACGTTCATGCTCTAGGTAGAACGGAATCCAAGTTATAACTACAAAGAATGCATAAATTGCGCAGAAAATCGTAATATAGGCAGCAATTAAATTTCGATTCTTAAATAATTCTCCAAGTTTTAACTTCTGGCCATTATTTTCTGATGCTTTTTCTGCCTTGGTTTTAGGCTTATCTTTCACTACCCACCACATAGCTAAACCTATTAGAACGACAGGAATGGCAATAATGAAAAATGGTGTTCTCCAGCTCATTCCAAATTCATGAACGGTATAACTTGAAATAAAGTATCCTAACGATGTACCGAAAGCCATCCCGCTATTGATGATCGCACTTCCCAGTGTAATACGGTGTTTTGGGATTGCCTCAGAGGATAGTCCATATGATGGCCCGTAGAAGAAACCTTGGAATATCCCAACCATTAACCAGCTTGACATAAAGAAAAAGAATGTCGGCATCATTCCTGTTATTGCGGCAAAGACTCCAAACAGGATAACCCCTGGAACTAAGACACGTTTTTTACCAATTTTGTCTCCCATAATTCCTGAAGGTATATTTAGAGCAGCATATCCTAAGAAAAAGAGACTCATAATCATTCCTAACTTCGCATTACTCAACCCAAATTCTTGTTGGATATCGCCCATTATTGGATTTAAGATTGTTCGAGTCGCATATAAAGCAACCCATCCTAAAAAGAATACGGTTACGATCTTGATCCAATAAGGAATTCTTTCTTTTGAAGCTGGCTCTGGCTCGATTACCAATTGTTTTGCCGTTGATTGTTTTGCCATCTAAATTTCCTCCTAAGTAATATTTGACTGTTGATAGCAAATAAACTGTACATTTAATTCATAAGTCAGATAAAGTTATTCTATAAAGTCATTATCACTATAAAAGAAAAGGCATTACAGTCGAATAAAATTGGAAGAGTTCACATTGCAAAAACATTAAATTGTCTTACTGTTGTTTCTTCACGGGTATTGTTAACTAGAATCGCTGACCCCCGCTACGTTCGTTTTGTCGTTCATTCCTTCAAATTTAGATAAAAATATAATACCTACTCAAATAAAAAAAGGAGTGCGAGTTTTGAATAATCTTTACTCAAAACTCGCCCTTCTTATTTGGTCATTTATATAGGATTTCCTTTTTCAATCCCAACTATAACTGAAAACTATTCATTAATAAGAGTCTCAAACGCAACAATAATCATGTCATTAAACGTTGTTTGACGTTCTTCCGCTGTTGTTTCTTCACCTGTAATAACATGGTCACTCACTGTCATAATACTTAAAACGTCGATGTTGTATTTAGCTCCAAGTGTATAAAGAGCTGCTGTCTCCATATCAACACCTAACACACCGTAATCAGCCAGCTTATGGATCATGGTATCGTCGTCTTCATAGAATGAATCGCCAGTGTACACATTACCTACATGGACTTTCAAATCGTCATTCTGTTTAGATAAACGATATGCTCTCTCAAGAAGAGTAAAGCTTGCGTTCGGTGCATAATTAATTTGCGGAAAAATGATATTTTGCATTTTCGAATCATTTGTAGCTGCCATTGCCATGATAATGTCACGAATTTTCACTTCGCGTTTCATAGCTCCGATTGTACCAACGCGAATAATATTTTTCACACCGTAATCTTTAATGAGTTCAGTGGCATAAATACTCATGGAAGGAGCACCCATTCCAGATGATTGAATAGAAATCTTCTGCCCTTTATATGTCCCAGTATAACCATACATTCCGCGAACTGTATTATGACACTCAACATCCTCTAAAAAAGTATCTGCAATATATTTAGCACGAAGTGGATCTCCTGGCATTAATACTCTTTTAGAAAGCTGGCCATCCTTTGCATTTAAATGAATACTCATACTACTTCTTACCTCCAAAAAATTGATATGTTAAGCTACTTTTCCTTCTTTATCTGCTGGTAGGTTTTTCAATTGTACGGATGAATAAATCCAGGCTAAAACTAAACTAACTACAAATGTTAGTATTACTCCCAGGCTGTTACCTTCGAAAATTCCCTTCGCAAACGGGGCAGGGAAGACTGGATTTGAAGTAAAAAGAAGTCCAATAATAACACCTATAAACCATATAATTACATTTCCTTTATTCACAGAAATATTTTTATCACCTGAAATGATATCAGGGTCATACCCTTGCTTTTTGCGCAGGATAACATAATCTGCTATGAATACAGCTGTCCAAGCTGCCAAACCAATACCGACAACCCCTAAAAACATCATAAATGAACCTAAGAAGTCACCATTTATGAATAACACATAAGTCGGAAGCAATATCATGATTGCGCCATGGAAAATAATCGATGTTCGATCTGAAATTTTTATATTTGTAGCTTCTAAAGCAGTACGTCCAGACCGAAGTGAAATAACTGCCGGCGGAATGATTCCACCCAGTGCTGTAATAAAGTATGGAATAACCATCCATTTAGGCATCTGTGCTGCTAATGCCGCGATTGGGTCCGCTGAACTAACTAGTTCAGGATTCGTTGCATTCATTAAAATGCCCAAGAACATGATGACAAATAATGGTGCTCCTGCTGCAAACGTTGTTGTCCAGAAAATCGCTTTATTCGAAGATTGAGGACTTTGGTAAGAAGAGTAATCACTCGCAACCATTGCCCAGCTAAGTGCAGAACCAGCAATAATGATGGATATAGCAGGCAATACGCCTCCAATCCAGTCTCCATTTGGCATATTCACAAGTGCCGACCAGTCTGTTTGTGGAACTAAAATAACCAATACAACTACTGTTAGTGCGCCAAAAATATAGGTAAATATTGTTTGAGCTTTTACAAGTGTTTCTTGATTTACAAGAGATAATGCCATAATCGCAACCGCAAGACCGATAAGGCCGATTACTTGTGTTGTGGTTGTTACTTCAAGTCCAAGTGCAGTAACAATTGCATTAAGGGAAAAAATACCAGTAGGAACATTACCAACACTCAGCCAACCAATCAAACAAATCCATGCCAGTACAGCTGGAATCAAGTTTCCTTTTGATCCAAAAGGTGCTCGGGATAACACAAATGTCGGTGCTTTTCCTAGCTTACCTGGTAAACTAAGATAGCCGATAAGTGCAAATGATGCCGCTCCAAGGAATGCAGCTATAACGGATTGAATAAAGTTGAGACCATAGCTAACAATAATCCCACCGTAAACCAACCCCATAATACCTATATTTAATGCAAACCATATCCAAAACAATTGCTTAGGTTGTCCAACTCTTTCATTCTCTGGAATTAAATCAGGGTACTTTTGACTCATACTCTTCGACCTCTTTCTCTTTTGTTATTAGCTATTTATTTACATTTAATTTTATTTTCGCAAACTGCTGAGGTACATAAAATTTATTAAACATGATTGGGTAATCTGCATTACTGTAAAGGCTTTCCATTAATAAAAAACAATTATTTCGGCCTAATAAGCTATCTTTTCGATTAGCTATATTAGCAGTCTGTGTAAACTTTATTTCAATTTCTCCATGAATCGCATTCACATACGCCTGGTTCTCCATAAAATCCAGTAGTAGTTCCTTATTATCTAAGTCCAACGATAAATCTTCTACCGTTTCCATGGATATAAAAGTAAAAGCATAGCCTACTAAATCGTTCCCTTTATAATAAAAGCGGTCTATTGCTACTACTCTAGATGAATCTCTTTTTAATACTTGTTTAGTATATTCTGTGTCCGGGTCCAGATAGTATTGTATATCGATTCGATCGAATGTATTTATATGGCACTTATGCATCGGGTTACTTAATTTTTCTAATTTAATATCGGGTTGTTGTTTGTAAAATGAGTCAACGACAAAGTTTCCCTTCCCGTGTATATTTCTTATCAATCCGTCATCCTGCAAAAGTGCTAAAGCTTGTCTTAACGTTGCACGACTAACCCCTAGTTTCTTTGCTAAATCTGGTTCTGAAGGAAGCCTGCTATCTGTGGGGTATTCTCCTTTAGAAATTTGAAGAAGAAGCTCGTCATATACATTTACATAGAGTGGCCTTTTTAATTTATTTGATATATTCTTTTTCATTCAGTCTCCCTTTTTTAGAAATTTTTAGAAAGAACTACCGTTTTCGGGCATTGACAACGCCAACATTTAGTAAATTCGAAACAATTAGATTGTATGTCACAATTCTTAAGAAATTTGTAATCTTTCTTATCAATCATTTTGTACTAAGATTAGACATGTCTATTTTTTATACAAGTTAAAAATATCATATAATTTTTCCCCGTGCAAGCACTTTCAAAAATTATAATTGTATAGATTTAGAATAATCAGTTCTATTGTCAATTTTAACTATAGGTTTCCACTGCCATCTAATTGCGTTTTGTCGTTCATTCCTTCAAATTTAGATAAAAATATAATACCTACTCAAATAAAAAAAGGAGGGCGAGTTTTGAATAATCTTTACTCAAAACTCGCCCTTCTTATTTGTTCATACTTATAGGATTTCTCTTTTCATCCTCGTCTTAGGTATAATCCAGAATTATTAAAATAAAAGGTAGCATTCGAAGATTCTTTTTTTCAGTTATAAGTAGCCTATTTTACCAATATCGTAGATATATCTTCAAAATCGCTGATTTTCTCTAAAATCGCAGATATAGAAAGACAAAAAAAAAGACTAGCATTTCTGCTAATCTTGTTATCCACCTATGTATGGTGATTAAATCCACATACCCATAAGGATATGACAACGATAATTTAACCTTGTAAACCAAAATATCATATGAAGGAAAATTCTAAAACCAAAAAAATAAAAGAAAATAAAAACCACCAAATATGTATTTGGTGGAGACGGAGGGAATCGAACCCTCGTCCAAAGATATCGGCACTTAAGCTTCTACGAGTGTAGTCGACATATTGGCGCTTCGCTAATCCTTCTGCCTATCGACAGGCGTCCGGTCAGCTAGTCTGGTTGTTCTCTTCCTTCATCCTCAGACGGTGGAATCCGGCGTAGCCTACTTAGAGTGAGTCCGCTACCCTACCACATAGGCGATGGAGGGGCGAACAGCTATGCAGTATTAAGCTGCGAAAGCTAGGTTGTTGTTAGTTTTGCCAGTTATAGGCGTTGACGTTTTAACGAGGCCGATCCCCTCGACTCGCAACCCAAGCTCGAACTACCCCTGTCGAATCCGTAGCGTCCCCATTATAAAATGAGAAAAATCTAGTTAAAGATTTTCTTCAGACGTTAGGATGCTCAACAATAGTTTGAGCAAAAGTAACTTATCGCTTTTTGGCGACAAACTTATTATAACACACTGAACGAATTTTTCAATTGTAAATTTTTGTAAGTAAATGTAAATTACATTTTTTGCTTATCACGGAAAGCACGCTCGATATCACGCTTTGCTTCTTTTTGCTTCAAATCTTCGCGCTTATCATAATTCTTCTTACCTTTTGCTAATCCAACTAATACCTTACAAAAGCCATTCTTCAAATAGAGCTTAAGGGGAATTAACGCATACCCTGCTTGCTTCGTTTCTCCATACAGTTTATCAATTTCACGTTTATGGAGCAGCAGCTTGCGCATTCTTAATGGGTCATGATTGTAGCGGTTCCCTTGCTCATAAGGACTCACATGCATACTATTCAAATGTGCTTCGCCATTATGAATTCGAACATAGGAATCCTTTAAATTAACCTTACCAGCCCGAATCGACTTTATCTCCGTCCCTTGCAGAACAATCCCTGCTTCATAGGTTTCTTCGATAAAATAATCATGGTAAGCCTTTTTGTTTTGCGCAACTACTTTCCCTATACCTTTTGGCATCTGTATCACCTCGTCTATGTCTTTTATTGTAGCAGAATGAAGGTAGACGTACAATGAAAAGAGGCCTAACCATAGGCCCCCATAAGCTTATCTTTTCTTTTTCCGTTTCGTACTTTTCTGAATCGGGACATTCTCATAAAACTTTCTTTTCTTTTTCTTGGCGGCTCCCTGGGTGGTGGATTCGGACTTTTTATTTGTTCCGCCTTGCGCTTGATTACGGCGCGGCTTTTTCGAATCACTGCCAGTTCTAAATATCTTCTTCGTTGTTTCTGTTCGTTCCCGAGGAGTCCCTTTCATTCCAACTATTTCAAAATCAATTGAACGTTCATCCTTGTTTACTTTTACCACACGGACAGTGATTTCATCACCAATCCGGAACACATTCCCTGTCCGTTCGCCAATCATTGCGAAATGGCGCTCATCAAAACGATAATAATCATCTGTCATATAACTAACATGAACAAGACCTTCGATCGTATTCGGCAGTTCAACAAACATACCAAAATTAGTCACTGAGCTGATGATTCCATCATACTCTTCGCCAATTTTATCTTCCATGTATTCAGCTTTCTTCAAATCATCTGTTTCCCGCTCAGCATCAACAGAACGACGCTCCATTTTAGATGAATGCTGTGCAATTTCAGGCAAACGAGCATCCCATTTGGCCCTTGTTGTTTCATCCAGCTTGCCCTCAATTAAATACGTCCGAATCAAGCGATGGACAATCGTGTCAGGGTAACGCCGAATCGGTGAGGTGAAATGGGTATAGAATTCAGTGGAAAGACCGAAATGTCCAAGGCTCTCAGGATCATATTTTGCCTGCTGCATCGAACGCAGCATCACAGTTGATACGACCATTTCTTCCGGCTTACCGCGAACTTCCTCAATAATTTCCTGTAGCGCTTTTGGGTGGACCTCATTAGCTGTACCTCTTACAAGATAACCAAAGTTAGTGATAAACTCGAAAAACTTCCTTAGCTTATCTTCCTTTGGATCCTCGTGAATACGGTAAATAAACGGCACTTGTAACCAGTGAAAATGCTCTGCGACCGTTTCATTCGCTGCAAGCATGAACTCTTCAATTAACTTTTCAGCAACAGACCGTTCCCGGAGAACAACATCTGTCGGCTTACTTTCCTCGTCAACAAGTATTTTTGATTCTTTAAAATCAAAGTCTATCGCCCCGCGCTGCATTCTTTTGTTACGTAAAACAGCAGCAAGCTCTTCCATTAATTCAAACATCGGAACCAGCGGCTCATATCTGGCTCTCGTTTCTTCTTCTTTTTCAACGAGAATTAAATTTACATCATGATAAGTCATGCGCTCCGTCGTTTTAATCACACTTTGAAAAATCTCATGGTTAACGACTTGACCAGCTGGTGTAATCTCCATATCACAGGAGAGCACTAACCGATCAACTTTCGGATTTAAGGAACAAATCCCGTTTGACAAGCGATGCGGAATCATTGGGATTACTCGGTCAACTAAATAAACACTTGTCGCCCTTTCTTCTGCTTCAAGATCAATCGGTGTGCCTTCTTTTACATAATAGCTTACATCTGCAATATGTACGCCTAGCTTATAGTTTCCATTCTCGAGCTTTGTTACAGTTACGGCATCATCAAGATCCTTGGCATCTGCACCATCGATGGTTACAATGACTTCATCCCTAAGGTCACGGCGGTTCACCAGCTCACTCTCATCAATCGTATCTGGTGTTTCATTGGCTTGCTTAAGCACTTCATCAGGAAACGCCATCGGCAGCCCATGCTTATGAATAATTGAGAGAATATCGACTCCTGGATCGTTTTTATGACCTAAAACATTTATTACTTCACCCTCCGCACTTTTTCTTCCCTCTGGATAGGTGATAAGCTTAACAACAACTTTATGGCCTTCTATAGCACCTTTAGAAGCTGCTTTAGGAATAAAAATGTCACTGGCAAACTTTTTATCATCGGGAATGACAAAGCCAAAGCTTTTGCTTTCCACATACGTCCCGACAATTTGCTGAATTCCCCGCTCAAGGACGCGGATAATGCTTCCTTCCTGACGCTGGCCTGAGCTCTCAGAGGATATCCGTGCTAATACGGTATCTCCATGCATGGCAGTGTTGGTTTCATTGGGCGGAATGAAAATATCATCCATCCCTGGCTCATCTGGTGCAACAAAGGCAAATCCCTTTGCATGCCCGATCAACTTTCCACGAATTAAATTCATTTTTTGCGGCAAGCCATAGCGGTTGCTGCGGGTACGCACCACTAATCCTTTTTCCTCCATTTGGACAAGTGCTTTAACAAACACCTTAAAGTCACTGGAATCTGTAATCCCAAAAGCTGCTTCCAGCTCTTGTACTGTCAAAGGCTTATATGCCTCATCCTTCATATATTGCAAAAGCTTGTCTATATGCTCTTGAATATTATTTTCCAAAATTATCCCTCCTCAAGGGTTACTCACGCCAATCTAGTTTTTCTAAAAAGGCATATATATCTTCATGAAGCTGATCACGCTCATTATCAAACGTGATAACATGTCCTGACTCCTCATACCACTTTATCTTCTTTATTTCAGACTCTACTTCATTGTAAATGATGTTCGCACTATCTGTATTTATCATTTTGTCATGACGGCCTTGAACGACGAACGTTGGCGCATAGATCATGTCGACATGCTCCCGAACATCTGAAATTAATTCTTGAAGCGCTTTTAATGTATTCATCGGTGTCTTTTCAAACTCATTCATTTCTATTACAATTTGTTCAGCAGCTTTTCCTTCTAGTTGTTTATAATCACGGGCATATTCAAGAATTCCTTGATACATTACCTCTTCACTTTTTATAAACATGGGCGCACACATCGGTACAATGCCTTTTATAGGTACAGTGTAACCCAATTTTAAGGAAAATACGCCTCCCAGCGAAAGTCCTGCCACAGCAATTTCTTCATGACCTTTATTTTTTAAAAAATTGTAGCCATTGATCACATCCTGCCACCAATCCTCTGGACCGGTATGCAGTAGTTCTTCTGGTGGTACGCCATGGCCTTTGTATTGGGGAGCATGACAAGTATATCCTTTTTTCTCAAGAAATCGGCCGAGCATCCGAACATCAGCCGGATTACCCGTGAAACCATGTAATAATAAAACCGCTCTTTCTCCCTCACCAAATGTAAAGGGCTTTGGTGTAGCAATTTTCATATAAAAAACTCCTTAAAAACTCGTATATCTTAGTTTAAGCAAAAAAAAGCTCCACAATCCAGAAATATGGCTTGGACAGAAGGGTTGATAACCTGAAATAGTGGCTTACTACTTGAATTTGATTGCTTACTACACAATTTGTGCTGCTTACTACATAATTGGGATGGCTTACTACACAATTTGTGCTGCTTACTACATAATTGGGATGGCTTACTACACAATTTGTGTTGCTTACTACACAAGGGATGGCTTACTACACAATTTGTGCTGCTTACTACATAATTGGGATGGCTTACTACACAATATTGATCACTTACTACAAAACCAGAGCCGGTTACGACAAATTTTGGATAAATGTTACAAATATGATAAAGGCACAAAAAAACCTGACATTAAGCCAGGTTTTGGGCATTCTTAATTATATTTGCAAATAAGCTACAGCGACTGCGAGAAGAATGAATAAGACCGCTAATACGATAGTAATACGATGTAAAATCAAATCAAGACCACGAGCTTTTTGTTT
Source organism: Neobacillus sp. FSL H8-0543 (assembly GCF_038592905.1). Lineage (GTDB taxonomy): Bacteria > Bacillota > Bacilli > Bacillales > Cytobacillaceae > Neobacillus. Next base: position 1,483,545 of record NZ_CP151943.1, read on the forward strand.
ACCGAAAAGTGATTCAGCACCGCCTGAAATCGCTCCAGATAGTCCAGCACTTTTACCTGATTGGAGTAATACTACCACAATAAGTCCAATACTTACAATTACTAATAATGTTACAAATAATGCATGCATGTAGGCACCTCCTGTTATGACGTACATTTTCACAGTATTACTAATTTACCATAATATTTGTATTTTAACAATACTAGGTTTGTGTCGGCTTTTAGAAGTGTAGGCCTTATCATCTTAAGATGGATGATGCCATTCTCACATATGTATGTCGTTTTCCTCTTACAACAATACTATATGTGGTTATGTTTTCTGGTATGGTCATTCCAGCCGCACCCGCATCACCAATATGGAATAGGTCTGCACCCGCCATTTTGCTGTTTAACGCAATCTGTTTAATGGTTCCTTCATCTGCGCCCTCTTGGCTTGTTCCAGTGGTGAGGATGGCTAGCGCCCCTTTTTCATGGACAATATCTACCAATTTTGCTGTTCTTTCAACGGTAAAGCCTGGAACTGTACCAGGTGAGGGAATAAGAATGATATCTGCCCCCGCCTCGATAAAGGATTGCAAAGTTTCAGTGGACATCAGGCTGCTCCCGGCTTCCCCGGCAACACCCGCACTATGCATTTTTCCCGCAATGATTAATCCATCCTTACCGAATACGCTCCTCGCAACCTGAATGGCTTTTGTGATTTCCGCATTTGATACACCTGTTTTCGGATTGCCGGTTAAACAAACAAAGTCGAAGCCTAATGCCTTGGCTTTTTGCAAGGATCTTTTCGTAGCCATTCTTCCTTCAGGAAGTTCAAATAAGGTTTCAGCCTCCTTTGCCGTTAAATCAACGGGTTCCAGGTTGAGTCCTATTGGGCGCCCAACAAGCTGTTTTAATCTTTTTACAATTGACTCTGGGTCTTCAACAGTTAACCCCTCCGTGCTTGGTTGAAATACATCAAAGTAATTAAGTAATATTAAATCTGCGCCAAAGGCGGCTGCCATTTCTGCGTTAGTAACTGCTGGATAATAAGGCGTCACCGCCCCAATTACCTCAGCAACAATTGTCCTTCCTTCTGACGCAAGGATTGATTGTTTTAATTCCTGACCTGTCATCTTTAGAAAATCAGACGCCGTACAATCCAATAACCGTTTCATTTTTAATTCCTCCTAGTTTGGCCCTTTTAATAATAGTTTACTACTTGGGAGTTTTAAGCGCATGCCTGACCTTACATAAATAGTTGAATTTCTTGAAAATTAGGTACTTCTGGGCTTAATTTTTTCAACGAAGTTTCACTTATCTGCCGATTTGATCGCTCTATCTGCCTTTTTCGATAGTCTATCTGCCTAGATCATCATTCTATCTGACGATTTGATCTCTGACCCCATTTTTAAACTTAAGTTACCCCACATTCGGACTCTAATTCCCTTTATATAGAATTTTAGTCTAATAAATAGTTAATTACCTTGAACATTTGATACTCCAGAGCTTCCGGAGTTTCTCTTATCTGCGGAATTGATCGCTCTATCTGCCTTTTTCGATAGTCTATCTGCCTAAAACATCATTCTATCTGCCGATTTGATCTCTGCCCCATTTTGAAACTTAAGTTACCTCACCACAAAAGCACCCATCACAAAATGGGTGCCTGCGTTAAAAATCATTATTTTCTTAAGTTATAGAAAGATTTCAAACCATTGTATTGAGCTGTTTCACCTAATTGATCTTCGATACGAAGCAATTGGTTGTATTTCGCTACACGGTCTGTCCTTGATGGTGCACCCGTTTTAATTTGACCAGCGTTTGTTGCAACAGCAATGTCAGCAATGGTGGTATCTTCAGTTTCACCAGAACGGTGGGAGATAACTGCTGTATAGCCTGCACGCTTCGCCATTTCTATCGCATCAAATGTTTCTGTAAGCGTACCGATTTGGTTAACTTTAATTAGGATTGAATTTGAAATTCCTTTTTCAATACCTTCAGCAAGCTTTTTCGTATTTGTAACGAATAAGTCATCACCAACTAATTGAACTCTATCACCAATACGCTCAGTTAGAAGCTTGTGACCTTCCCAGTCGTTTTCATCTAATCCGTCTTCGATAGAGATGATTGGATATTTAGAAGAAAGCTCCTCGTACCAATCAACCATTTCTGCAGATGTCTTCACAACGCCTTCTCCTGCTAAATGGTATTTTCCATCTTCTTTATTGTAAAACTCAGAAGATGCTGCATCCATTGCAAGCATAACTTCTTCGCCTGGCTTATAGCCTGCTTTTTCAATCGCAGAAACAATCGTTTGTAACGCTTCTTCGTTTGAACCTAAGTTTGGAGCAAATCCGCCTTCATCACCAACTGCAGTGTTTAGGCCTTTTTCTTTAAGAACTGATTTTAAGCTATGGAAAATTTCTGCACCCATGCGAAGGGCTTCTTTAAAGTTTGGAGCACCTACAGGCATAACCATGAATTCTTGAATATCAACGTTATTATCCGCATGCTCTCCGCCGTTTACAATGTTCATCATTGGAACTGGCAATTGCTTTGCATTGAAACCGCCAAGGTATTGATATAAAGGAACATCTAAGTAGTCTGCTGCGGCACGTGCACAAGCCATTGAGACACCAAGAATTGCGTTTGCACCTAATTTACTCTTATTTTCTGTTCCATCAAGCTCGATTAAAGCGTTATCGACAGCTACTTGATCAAGAACACTAAATTCTTCGCCCACAAGGAATGGAGCAATAATTTCATTCACATTATCAACCGCTTTTAGAACACCTTTTCCAAGGTAGCGTTCTTTGTCACCATCGCGAAGTTCAACTGCTTCGTATTCACCAGTGGAAGCACCACTTGGAACTAATGCGCGGCCAAAAGCACCTGATTCTGTAAATACTTCAACCTCAATTGTAGGGTTCCCGCGGGAATCTAAAACTTCACGTGCATATACATCAACAATAAATGGCATATTCTTTCTCTCCTTTAAAATAAATTATTTTAATAATGATTTCCCTGTCATTTCTTCCGGCTTTTGTACACCGAGAAGGTCAAGAATGGTAGGTGCTAAATCCCCTAAGATTCCACCCTCACGTAATTCTGCCCCAGTTTTCGTTACGATAACCGGAACCGGATTCGTTGTATGTGCCGTCATTGGCTCACCCTTAGAATTAATCACTTCATCAGCATTCCCGTGATCGGCAGTAATAATTGTTGTTCCACCCTTTTCAAGAATTAAATCAACAATTTTTCCTAAACATTCATCGACGGTTTCAATCGCTTTAATTGTAGGCTCAAGCATGCCTGAATGTCCAACCATATCCGGGTTTGCAAAGTTTAAAAGGATCACATCAAATTTATCTGCTTCAATTTCCTTAAGCAATGCATCAGTTACTTCATAAGCGCTCATTTCTGGCTGAAGATCATAGGTAGCAACCTTTGGAGAATTGATTAGTATTCTTTCTTCTCCAGGAAACTTATCCTCACGGCCGCCACTCATAAAGAACGTTACATGTGGGTATTTTTCTGTTTCAGCAATTCTTAATTGCTTCAACCCATTTTGGGCAAGCACCTCACCAAGGGTGTTATCCAGGTTTGAAGGTTTAAACGCTACATACCCATCTACCGATTCACTAAAGTGGGTTAAACAAACAAAAAATAAATTTCTCGGATGTTTTTCTCCGCGATCAAAGGAGCGGAAGTCTTCGTTGGTAAATACGTTTGATATTTGAATTGCACGGTCAGGACGGAAATTATAGAAAATGACCGCATCATTGTCTTGAATCGTCGCCACTGGCTGACCGTCTTCCTTTGTAATGACGGAAGGGATGACGAACTCATCAAAAATTCCATGCTGGTAGGAGTCCTCTACCACTTCTAATGGATCTGTGTAGGTTGGACCATCACCATAAACCATTGAGCAATAAGACTTTTCAACACGTTCCCAGCGCTTGTCCCGATCCATGGAATAGTAACGTCCTGATATGGTCGCAAATTCGCCAATGCCATACTCCTTCATTTTATCCAGAGTTTGCTGAATATATGATGCCGCTGTTTTCTGACCCACATCTCGGCCATCTAGAAAGGCATGAACATAAACATTTTCAACGCCCTCTTCTTTGGCATTCTTCAACAATGCAAACATATGCTCAATATGACTGTGAACCCCGCCATCAGATAATAGACCGAAAAGGTGGAGGTTTGTGCCGTTTTTCTTCACATGGTCCATCGCGCTGTTCAAGGTTTCATTTTTTTGAAATTCACCTTCGCGAATGGCAATGTTCACCCGCGTTAAGCTTTGATAAACAATGCGCCCTGCTCCAATGTTTAAATGACCCACCTCTGAATTTCCCATCTGTCCTTCTGGCAGACCAACAGCCTCACCGGAAGCAGTTAAATGAGAATGAGGAAATTTGCTCCAATACCGGTCAAAGTTTGGTTTTTTCGAATGGAATACAGCATTTCCCTTTTGTTCATCTCTACATCCGAAGCCATCTAAAATAATGAGGGCTACAGGTGCTTTACTCATAGCTTCCTGCCTCCAGTAACTGCAGGAATGAGCCTGCCTCAAGGCTTGCTCCACCAACTAAAGCACCATCAATATCCGACTGTGCCATATATTCTTTGATATTTTCCGGTTTCACGCTGCCGCCATATTGTATTCTTACTGCATTGGCAACATCCTCACTGAATGTTTGCGAGATTACTCGACGGATATGGGCACAAACATCATTGGCATCTTTGGAGGTTGAGGACTTACCAGTTCCAATTGCCCAAATAGGCTCGTAGGCCACTATTGTTTGTTTAAGCTGTTCATCCGTTAATCCAGCCAACGCTTTTTGCACCTGTGAACCAACAAATTCCATTGTTTCACCATTTTCACGCTGCTCAAGTGTTTCACCACAGCAAACAATTGGAGTTAAATTGTATTTAAAAGCTGCTAATGTCTTTAGGTTTACAGACTCATCGGTTTCATTAAACATTTCACGGCGTTCAGAATGTCCAATGATGACATAGTGAACTCCAAGGTCAGCAAGTGCATTTGGGCTGATTTCTCCTGTGAAAGCCCCGCTCTCTTCAAAATGCATGTTTTGAGCACCAATCTTCACATCGCTGCCCTCTGTTATTTCCACAAGTTTTTGTAAAAATAAAGCAGGTGCACAAATGACAGAGTCCATTTTTTCATGAGGTGGTACAAGACCTTTCACTTCTTCCGCAAAGCTCTTTGCTTCAGCAAGTGTTTTATTCATTTTCCAGTTACCTGCAATAATCGGTTTACGCATAGTGGCACAACCTTCCTCAAAAAATTACTTATCGTTTAAAGCGACGACGCCTGGAAGTGCTTTACCTTCCATAAACTCTAATGATGCACCGCCACCAGTTGAAATATGGCTCATCTTGTCTGCTAAATTAAATTTTTCTACAGCGGCTGCTGAATCTCCACCGCCAATAACTGAATATGTACCTTCTGCACCTGCAAGCGCTTCTGCCACAGCTTTCGTGCCGCCTGCAAATTTATCGATTTCAAAAACACCCATTGGTCCATTCCAAATAACCAATTTCGACTTTTGAATGACCTCATGATATTGCCATGCTGTTTTTGGTCCAATATCAAGTGCTTCCCAATCAGCAGGAATGTCCTCGATTGCCACAACCTTCGTATTGGCATCGGCAGAAAAGTCATCGGCAACAACGGCATCCACTGGCATATAAAAATTAACCTTGTTCTTCTTCGCTTTTTCCATAAAAGTTTTTGCTAAATCAATCTTATCTTCTTCAAGCAATGATTTACCCACTTCATGTCCTAGTGCTTTAACAAAGGTATAAGCAAGACCGCCGCCAATAATTAGGTTATCCACTTGATCTAACAAGTTATCAATAACACCGATTTTATCCTTTACCTTCGCACCGCCGATAATAGCCGTAAACGGACGTTCTGGATTGGAAAGGGCTTTTCCTAATACATCCAACTCTTTTTCCATTAAAAGACCGGAGACAGCCGGCAGATGGTGAGCGACACCCTCTGTAGAAGCATGGGCACGGTGTGCTGCGCCAAAAGCGTCGTTTACATATACATCAGCAAGCTCTGCAAATGCTTTTGCCAGTTCAGGGTCATTCTTTTCTTCCCCAGGGTAAAAACGAACATTTTCAAGCAAGATAACATCGCTGTCGTTCATTGTTTCAATTAGAGCTTTAACAGAATCGCCATAGGCTTCATCCGCTTTTTTTACATCTTTTCCAAGCAACTCAGAAAGTTTTACACCAACAGGCGTTAAGCGCATTTCTTCTACTACTTTACCTTTTGGGCGACCAAAATGACTGGCTAAGATTACCTTTGCCCCTTGCTCCATTAAGTATTGAATGGTTGGAAGTGCAGCACGAATTCGTGTTTCGTCTGTAATTTTTCCATCCTGCATCGGAACATTGAAATCAACCCGGCAAAAAACGCGTTTCCCTTTTACATCAACATCTTTTAATGTTTTTTTATTCATACGCAAAAAGCCTCCTTGAGTATTAACTGCTTTAAACCTTAGCCATAAAAAAGGAGAGGGGGAATCTTCCCCGCTCCCCTTTGTCATACCACTAACCATTATAAAGTTCGGATGACAGTTTTACCAATCAAAACCAAAATGGTGATATTCTTTAGGATTAAAGTCCTTTTTTAGCAATGTAATCAATAAGGTCAACAACACGGTTAGAGTAACCAACTTCGTTATCGTACCAAGATAATACTTTTACCATATTGCCTTCAAGAACTAATGTTGATAATGCATCGATCGTAGAAGATGCTGGGCTTCCGTTATAGTCTGTAGAAACTAATGGAAGTTCGCTGTATGCTAAAATTCCTTTTAATGGACCTTCTGCAGCTGTTTTTAATGCTGCATTGATTTCTTCTGCAGTTGCATTCTTATCTAATTCTGCTACTAAGTCAACGATTGAAACGTTAGGCGTTGGAACACGTACGGCCATACCATTTAATTTTCCTTTTAACTCAGGAAGAACTAAAGAAACGGCTTTCGCTGCACCTGTTGATGTAGGAATCATGTTCTCAGCAGCTGCACGAGCACGACGGTAATCTTTATGAGGTAAATCAAGGATTTGCTGATCATTTGTATAAGAGTGAATAGTTGTCATCATTCCACGCTTGATGCCGAAGTTATCATTTAGTACTTTAGCGAAAGGAGCAAGACAGTTTGTTGTACATGAAGCGTTAGATAATACATGGTGATTAGCTGCATCGTATTGATCTTCGTTAACACCCATAACGATGGTAATATCTTCGTTTGATGCTGGAGCTGAAATGATTACTTTCTTCGCGCCTGCTTCAAGGTGTTTTGCTGCATCTTCACGCTTTGTAAAGCGTCCTGTAGATTCAACTACCACTTCAACACCAAGTTCACCCCAGCCAAGTTTAGCAGGATCACGCTCAGCAAGAACCTTTACTTTATTGCCGCCTACGATTAAATAGTCACCATCAACCTTAACATCTTCTTGAAGTGTTCCGTGAACAGTATCATATTTCAAAAGATGCGCTAGCATATTAGCATCTGTTAAATCGTTAATTGCTACAACTTCAACGTTTGATCCTTTTAATGCTGCACGAAGTACGTTACGGCCAATACGACCAAATCCATTAATACCAACTTTAACTGTCATGATTAATTTCCTCCTATTATGAAAAAAGGTTTTTATTTTAAAAAGGGATTAGCCTTTTAATAACTTTCTTGCTGCACCTTCGTCCGTTATTAATATCGTTGATTCCGGTGCTTGTTTCATATAAGCCTTAATTGCTTTTACTTTTGAGCTCCCGCCAGCGACAGCAATCACATTCGGTATTTTAATAAGGTCCTCACGCTGCAAACCAATGGTTGAAACCTTGTGGACAATATCGCCCTTTTCATTAAAATAATAGCCAAACGCCTCACCAACTGCTTCCCCCATTTCAAGCTTGCGCTTAACTTCAGGGCTTGTTTTTCTTCGCTCAGCCATTATAATAGCATCTCCGATTCCGTGGAGAACCATGCTTGCAGATTTTATTAGACTTAATACCTCATGAATTTCTGGCTCTCTGATGAGCGATTCATATATTTCCGTGCTAACTTGATCTGGGACATAGAAAACCCGGTGTTTGGAATGGGTATTTTTAGACATAATTGAGCTAATTGTATTTGCTTGGTTTTGAACATCTTCACCAATCCCGCCACGTGCAGGAACAAACAGTAATTCCTTCGTTCCAAGTTCTGGTGTTAGTACATCAGCCAAGGCGGCCATAGTTGACCCGCCAGTTACAGCGATAATATTCTTCCCGGTGAGCAGCTTTTTCATGCAAATAGCACAGGCTTTACCTAAATCGTTTTTGACCATTGGCGATTCGTCACTGTCGCCTGGTACAATCACTGCCTGACGAATACCAAGACGGTGTTTTAGTTCTAATTCCAGCACATCTGTACCTTTTAACTCCCTCATAAAGCCCTCTAGATCTTCCAGCAGATTTTTTCCTTCATAAGTCAAACTCATGCCTACATTGTTTATGCAGATTAGATTTTGCTCTTTTAAAAAATCCACTTCACTACGAAGAACTCTTTCTGTATATCCGAGACTGGCTGCTAAACTTCTTCTGCCGACTGGTTGCATAAAACCAATCCGCCGGAGGAGAGAATAACGTTTATGTAATAGCTGTAGGAGGTCAGGTAATAATCTTTTTTGGATATCAATAAATGACTGCATGAGAGCATGCTCCTTCATATTATGTAGTTGGTCGTAAAATGTCCACCATAGACAAATTATGTCCCACTACATGTAAAAAAAATCACCCCTGCTAACAATTAACATTCTAACAGGAGTAAAAAACAATATCAAGCTAAAACTATTCAGATTTTTCTTGTAAACGATTTCTTATGTCTATTTTGTTAATGATGCCAAATGCGACTTCTTCCCCATCGATAACCACAACAGGAATCATGATTCCATACTTTTCGGTTAGCTCATCACTTTCGTTAATATCGATTTCTTCCAAGGTAAAATCAAAGTCCTCTTTTAACTCTAGAATGGAGTCCTTAGCTTTCTCGCATAGCGAACAATTTTTCCTGGTATAGAATGTTATCTTTTTTTGCATTGTTGTTCCTTTCTAATCAAACCTTTTTCGTTTAGAGGATGAGGCGATTCCTAATTGCTCGCGATACTTGGCAATCGTTCTTCTAGAAACAACGAAACCCTCGCTATGCTTTAAGTTCTCAACTATGTCTTGGTCTGATAATGGTTTTTGTTTATTTTCACTTTGGATTAAATTCGCAATCGCATTTTTCACCTGGCTTGATGAGGTATTTTCCGTTGACACTGTTTGAATCGTGCTCGTAAAGAATGATTTTAACGAGTAGGTACCGATTGGTGTTTGCATATATTTTTCCTTGACTGCACGGCTCACGGTTGATTCATGTATATCCAGCTCGCTAGATACTTCTTTCATCGTCATCGGTACCAGGTATTGCGGACCTTTTTGAAAAAAGGCTGTTTGTTTTTCCACGATTTTGGCAACAACTTTTGTTAGTGTTTCCTTCCGCTGTTCAATACTCTTCATAATCCATTGAAAATCCTGAACCTTTTCCTGCAAAAAGCGACTAACCTGACTATCATTCGCAGAAGTTAATTTTTTATAATATTGGTCGTTAAAATTAACCCTCGGCAGGAGATCATCACAGTAACTAACGATGAATCCTTCCTTCGCCCATTCAACAATCGCATCTGGGATAATATACCTCGTATCATCCTGAACTAATCCTGTCCCAGGCCGGGGATTGAGCTTCTGAATTCGATCAAAAACCTCTTGGATGGCTTTTAAGGGGACATTCAACTCTTTTGAAATATGTTTCCACTTCTTTTCTGCAAAAGGCACAAAAAAATCAGTTAGAATGGTCTGAGCTAAATCATTATCTGGGTTTTCCCGTTCCACTTGAATTAATAGGCATTCTTGTAAGCTACTAGCGCCAATTCCAGCCGGCTCAAGCGTTTGTATAACAATGATACATTCTTCAATTATATCTAAGGGCACTGCCAACTTTAATGATATTTCGTTGATGTCACCCGTAAAGTAACCGTTTACATCTATATTTTGGATTAGATGCCGGAGAACTCGCAATTGCTCTGCAGTGAAGCTGGTTAGTTTTAGTTGAGAGAGTAATTGTTCTTCCAGCGAAAAGGTGATCGTAGCTATTTGATCAATCCACTCGTTTTCTATTTTTTGATGTTTCCTAGGTTTTCTGTCAAGTAACGGATTGAAGGGCTGAATATTCGTGTTTTCAACCTGCATAAGGGGATTTTCAAGTGCCTTTTCCTCTAAAAAGGCTGTCAGCTCTTGTGCAGAATACTGCAAGAGGGCAATCGCCTGTGTCAGTTCCTGTGTCATTGCTAGTTTTAATGTTTGCTGTTGCCATAACCCTTGTTTAAAGTCCATCTTCCCAAATCACCCCTTACCCTATTTTACATTAAATATGGTATTTAAGTGTACAAAAAAATAGTTTATTAAACTGGACCCTTCATGAGACCCACTTTTTGAATTTTTCGATTGAAATGTGCTTCATGAACCCTTCATGAGACCTACTTTTGGGATGTTTCGATTGAAATGTGCTTCATGGACCCTTCATGAGACCTACTTTTGGGATGTTTCGATTGAAATGTGCTTCATGGACCCTTCATGAGACCTACTTTTGGGATGTTTCGATTGAAATGTGCTTCATGAACCCTTCATGAGACCTACTTTTGGGATGTTTCGATTGAAATGTGCTTCATGGACCCTTCATGAGACCCACTTTTGGGATGTTTCGATTGAAATGTGCTTCATGGACCCTTCATGAGACCTACTTTTTGAATTTTTCGATTGAAATGTGCTTCATGAACCCTTCATGAGACCTACTTTTGGGATTTTCCGATTGAAATGTGCTTCATGGACATTTTTTACAGCATCCAAACAAAAAAATTCCTATGCTTGTATAAAACTCATACAAACACAGGAACTCATTGATTTCATGATGCGCTCGGCAGGAATCGAACCTGCATTTCAAGCTTCGGAGGCTTGCGTGCTATCCGTTGCACTACGAGCGCGCGGATAATGCGACTTTCATATTATATGTCATCTTCCTCAACTTTGCAAGTGAAGATAGGTTTAAAATCTCCTTAACTGGTTATCATGGAATAGGGAAAGTTGTCGAACAAATTTAAAGCGAATTGTTTGACCTTAATTGACCATCAGTGTATGATTACTATACATATTATTAAAACTTTCATACTCAAAGGAGGAAGAAAAAAATGAATTTGATTCCTACAGTTATTGAACAAACGAACCGCGGGGAACGTGCATATGATATTTATTCACGTCTTTTAAAAGACAGAATTATTATGCTTGGAAGCGCGATTGATGACCATGTTTCCAATTCAATTGTAGCACAATTATTATTCCTAGAAGCGGATAACCCTGAAAAGGATATTTCACTTTATATCAACAGCCCAGGTGGAAGTATTACGGCTGGTATGGCAATTTATGATACGATGCAATTCATTAAGCCAAAGGTACATACAATCTGTATCGGTATGGCTGCTTCAATGGGTGCCTTCTTACTCGCAGCAGGCGAAAAAGGCTATCGCTATGCATTGCCAAACTCAGAGGTAATGATCCATCAGCCACTAGGCGGAGCACAAGGTCAAGCGACTGAAATCGAAATCGCTGCTAAGCGTATTCTCTTCCTTCGTGATAAATTGAACGGAATTTTAGCTGAGCGCACTGGACAGTCACTTGAAGTTATCGCAAAAGACACAGACCGCGACAATTTCATGACAGCTGAAAGAGCAAAAGAATATGGCCTAATCGACCATATTATTACTCGTAACATCCTTGAAGACAAAAAAGATAAGTAAATAGAGAAAAGGTTTGGCCTCATTGGCCAAACCTTTTTTTAGCTTTCTTTTTGAACAAAATTACTTAATGCTATAATTGCCTTTTCTTCATCATCGCCATCAGCAATAATATTTACTTCTACCCCTGAGCCCACTGCAAGGCTCATTAAACCCATAATACTCTTCGCATTTACCTTCTTGCCATCTTTTTCTAAAAATATATCAGCTGAAAAACGGTTTGCTTCCTGTACAAATAGTGCTGCAGGCCGTGCCTGAAGACCTGTTTTCAACTTAACTTCAACTTGTATTTCTTTCATTACTAAATCCTCCTCAATTATTTCTCTATTTTCTTGGAGCTAAATCACCCATCCGCAGCTTTTCTGCAATCTCATCAATTTTTCTAAGTCGATGATTTATACCCGATTTACTGATTGTACCACCTGAAACCATTTCTCCCAATTCTTTAAGGGTTACATCCGTATAATGTAAGCGAAGTTCGGCAATTTCCCGTAATTTATCAGGTAATATATTCAACCCGATCGTATCATTGATGTATCGGATATTTTCCACCTGCCGGATGGATGCGCCAATCGTTTTATTCAAGTTCGCTGTTTCACAATTTACCAATCGATTAACAGAGTTTCTCATATCCCGGACAATTCGCACATCCTCAAATCTGAGCAATGCATTAATTGCACCAATGATATTTAAAAACTCTGAGATTTTCTCGGCTTCTTTTAGGTATGTGATATAACCTTTTTTTCTCTCAAGGGTCTTGCTGTTTAAATCAAATTTATTCATTAATTCGCATAAAGAATCATTATGTTCTTTATAAAGCGAAGCAATTTCCAAGTGATAGGAGGAAGTTTCAGGATTATTAACCGATCCTCCTGCTAGAAAAGCACCTCTTAGGTAAGAACGCTTACAGCATTTCTTTTTTATAAGATCACTAGAAATATCATGGATGAAGGTAAAGCCTTCACCAAGTATTTTCATATCCTCTAGAATTTCCTTAGCCCGTTGTGTTAAACGGACAATATAGACATTATTTTTTTTCAGGCGCATTTTTTTTCGAACAAGCAATTCCACTTGGACATCATAGCTCTTTTTTATTAACGTATAAATTCTTCTAGCAATCGCTGCATTTTCGGTTTGAATATCAACTATTAACTTACGATTCGAGTAGGACAACGAACCGTTCATCCTGATTAAGGCAGACAGTTCGGCATTTATACAGCACGGCTTTGTCTCCAGGTTGGTTAATTCTTTTTTCGTTTCCGAAGCGAAAGACATTCCTTCACCCCCTTTATATCGGGTACTAGTTACTACGCTTCAAAATGCTTTTTAGTTTCAGTAACAAGTAAATTATATAAAATATTGGCCACCTTTTTTGGATCATGCCGAAGTGCGCCGTTTTCCTGAATGGCAATGTCAGCATGAACAACCTCAAGGCCAAGCTCGTAAAGCCGTGGCAGATCGTATTGAACAGGATCAGCCAGCTCTTGATTGTAGCGGAGCTGAATATCCGCAGGTACTTCTTCATTATTGACCAGAATCGTGTCAATAAAAGAACAAGCCATATGATCTAATATCGCCCTTACATGGTCACTTGCCGTATATCCATGTGTCTCACCTGCTTGAGTCATTAAATTACATATATACACCTTTTTAGCATGTGAATGACAAACTGCTTCACCCAATTTGGGAACAAGGAGATTTGGCAGAATACTTGTATAGAGACTTCCAGGACCAATAATGATTAAATCCGCCTGCCTAATTGCCTGTAGCGTTTCCGGCAATGGCCGAATCACTCTTGGTGTTAAAAATACCTTTTTAATCTTTTTGCCTGAATAGGGGATTTTCGATTCACCGGAAACGATTGTTCCATCCTCCATTTCCGCATGCAGAACAACACTTTGATTAGCGGCAGGCAGTACCTTTCCCCGGACATTTAAAACCTTACTCATCTCTTGGATGGCGTGAACAAAATTTCCGGTTATCGATGTCATTGCAGCTAAAATCAAATTGCCAAGCGAATGTCCGGAAAGTTCATTCCCTGCTTTAAACCGATGCTGAAACATTTCTTCAACAAGCGGCTCAACATCCGATAAGGCTGCTAACACATTACGGATATCGCCGGGCGGTGGGATATGCAAATCGTCTCTAAGCCTTCCAGAACTGCCACCGTCATCCGCAACGGTCACAATCGCCGTAATATCCACGGGATACTGCTTTAACCCCCGTAACAAAACAGGCAATCCTGTACCTCCACCTATGATGACGATTCTTGGCTGTCCAATCTCTCTCATGTAGTCTTTTCCTTTCTCCGCTCAATGTCACGATGTGAAACACAGGTCTTGTAATCACTTTCGAAAAATCGTCCAAGATGCTCTGCTAATGCAACAGAACGGTGTTGACCGCCCGTACATCCTATCGCAATGACAAGCTGGGCTTTTCCTTCCCGTTTATAATGCGGAAGCATAAAGCTGAGCAAATCCGTAACCTTTTCCAAAAATTTATGTGTTTCATTCCACTTTAGGACATAGCTTGAGACCTCTTCATCCAACCCAGTCTTTGGCCTCATATGCTCAATATAATGAGGGTTTGGTAGAAAACGAACATCAAAAACAAGATCAGCGTCGATTGGAATCCCATGCTTAAAACCAAATGACATGACATTAACAGTAAAGATTGATTTCTTATTTGAGGAAAACTCAGTTAAAATCTTCTCACGTAATTCACGTGGCTTCAGCTGTGAAGTATTATAAATAAGTTGGGCCCTTCCTTTTAATTCTTCAAGGAGTTCCCTCTCTAGTTTAATTCCTTCTAGTGGTGAAACCGATTGAGCAAGCGGATGTGACCGTCTGGTTTCTTTATATCTTCTGACTAAAGTAGCATCATCGGCATCTAAAAAGAGGATTTTGGGGCTTACCCATGAAGTTTCTGCCAGCTCATCTAATGCTTTAAATAAAGAATCAAAAAATTCCCTTCCCCTTAGATCCATAACTAAAGCTACTTTATTCATTTTATTCCCAGATTCCTTCATGAGTTCTAGAAATTTTGGCAACAGCGTAGGAGGCAAATTATCTACACAGAAAAATCCTAGATCCTCCAGGCTTTGGATAGCAACTGTTTTTCCAGCTCCAGACATCCCTGTAATGATGACCATTTGTGTTTCAATTTGTGAACCGGTACTCATGTCCATTCCCCCTATAGTTAACTTGGATCTAATCGATAACTGATTAGTTGAAAGTCTTTTGTATACGTAAAAGTACCGTAAATAATTCCTTTACCGTGAATCATATAATCAATAATATGATAATCACCCGCAGCCATTGGCAGGTCTTTAACTTGATCGACTTTCTTCCATTCGAGCTTTCCTTCATCGGAATTCTCAAAGCGCATACCATCTGAATCAGTCGCCAGGAAAGTAAACATCATCCATTCAGAAACTAATTGATTATTTTCTTTTATGATAAACGTAAAAATTCCCTTCAATTGCGGGTTTTTTAAATAAATTCCTGTTTCTTCACGGAACTCACGAATACAAGAATCCCTTACGGATTCACCTGGCTCCATTTTTCCTCCAGGTGCCACCCACCAGCCTCGTCGCGGTTTTTTAAGCATTAATATTTGTTCATCCCTGATTAATACACAATTGGTGACTCGCTGCACACCATTCACCCTCTAATAGCAGATGCTAAGTATCGTAAAATAATGAATATATATTCCTCCATTATACTATTATTAACAAGCTCAAACAATGAAATCCGATTTCATAATTATGTAAATTTACAAACGGAGGATTTTTACGGGAATGGCGATTGATGGCTCAACAAAAAAAAATAGCACAGGCTGCTCTAGCCTGTGCATCAAATAATATATTTTTAAAGGGGGTCAATTCTTAATTTTATAATACCCTATAATTATTTCATCACTGTTACAGTTGAGTTAAAAGCGGATTACTTTTTGTAAACCCAAATTTACAATCCTAGTTTTTAATTTTTAATTCTTCTTTTATCTCTTCGACAAAATGCTGGGCACTTTGAGCGGCAATACTTCCATCTCCGGTTGCAGTTACAATCTGACGAAGTGTTTTTTCGCGAATATCACCCGCAGCGAAAATTCCTTTAACCTTCGTTTCCATTCGTTCATTAGTTTCAATGTACCCATTTTCATTTGTTATTCCAAGACCTTCAAACGGTTTAGACAATGGAAGCATCCCAACATAGACAAACACGCCATCCGCATTTAATTCCTTTTCTTCACCATCTTTTGTAGAAACCAGTGTTACACTGCCAACCTTTCCGCTTCCATCTTTATCATTAATCGATTTAATCGTATGACTCCAGATGAAATTTATCTTCTCATTCGCAAAGGCACGGTCCTGAAGAATTTTCTGTGCACGAAGTTCATCACGGCGATGAACAATTGTCACCTTGGTAGCAAATCGTGTTAAATAAACACCTTCTTCAACAGCAGAATCTCCGCCACCGATAACCACAAGTTCTCTTCCTTTAAAGAAAGCCCCATCACAAACTGCGCAATAGGAAACTCCACGCCCACTTAGCTCTTTCTCACCTGGGACGCCAACCTTCTTATACTCAGCACCTGCTGAAATAATCACGGAATATGCCTTATATTCCTTTTTACCGGCAATAACTGTTTTATAGTCACCATTGTCGATGATTTCCTTAATATCTCCATAGGCATATTCTGCCCCAAACTTTTTGGCATGTTCGAACATTTTCGTTGATAAATCTGGTCCAAGAATGCTTTCGAAACCAGGATAGTTTTCAACATCCTCTGTATTCGCCATTTGGCCGCCTGGCATTCCTCTTTCAATCATCAATGTTGACAGGTTCGCACGTGATGTATATACAGCAGCTGTCATACCAGCAGGACCAGCTCCAGCAATAATTACATCATAAATTTTTTCCTCAGACATAACTTAACACTCCTTATATAAAAAAAACGATTAAGTATAGTATTCCCTACTTAATCGTATAAAACAATCCATTTTAAGTCCATTTATCTGCTTAAACCAAAGACCTCAAAGCCTTATGATAAATGATTATTCACGAATTTTACATATTTGCCTATGGTTGCGGTCGAGATGCCATAGCGGTTCGCAATTTCTTGCTGCGATACCTTTTCATGACTTGCTTTGTACCAAACGTATTCCATGGCTCCAGCCCATGCCTGCTTGTTATTTAACCGTACAGCTGACTTGGAAAGTTCAACAAACACAGAAAACCACATTAAAAACAATCCCGATTCAACCGGACCAATCGGATGATGGTTTTGATATAAGACCTCCGCAATTTCTTGGGCATCTTGAATTGCTGCTGGCTTACCAAACTTAACTAATGAGACATACTCTTTTTCCATAGCCGAAAGCTTTTGATTTTGGTTAAAACGCTTAGAAGCAAAAACTTCCCCCATTTTTCCAGAAACGGAAACCAAAAATATCGCAAATAACCGTTCCTCAATATAGTCGCTTTCCAGCTTTTGATAAATTGAACCTGAGTGGTCTTCAAACCCATTAGCCAGCGATTGTTCTTCATTCCATGGCTCTGTCCCTTCCTTTTCAGGGTTAATCTCAAGGACAGTTTTCCATATTGTTTTCGCAAAGCTTTCCCGGCCAGTATAGTAGGCAGAATTGGCCAGCCAATAATAAAATGGGCCATCCCCGTCAAAGCCATATTTATAAAGCCTTTTCAGCCAAAAATAAGCAAGTTCATATTCACCGACTAATGCGAAGGTGGCACCGAGCTTGAATTGTTGTTCGGTTAGCATCGGTTGAATTTTTTTCAAGCTTTCCATTAAACTTGTTACAGATTTTGCCCTTCCTTGATAATGAGCAAAAACAAGCCTGTTACAAAGAGCATGGAGATTTCCAGGATTTCGTTCTAAAACATCATCTAATATAGTTTCAGCCTTTTTCGTTTTACCCAAGTAAAAATAGGCTAGCGCTAGATTATTATAGGCAGACCAATATTCAGGATATTGCTCTACAACATCTTTTAATAGCTCAATCGCTTTCGGAAAATAACCCGATTCCAATAAACCTCGGGCTCGTTCCTGTTTGACGATAAGATCGTCCTGCGGATAAAGCTCTTCTCCTGAATCCTCCGCTTCAAATGAAAGTAGCTCAAGCAGATCCTCTGTATCATCTATAAATTCCCCATTAGGGTCCATTTCTAAATATATTTTTGCATGGTGATAGGCATCTTTGAAAAAGCCTAAATGTGCATAGTTATTAGATAAGAAATAATGACATTCAGCCATTTCTCCATCAAGATCTTCGAGGATTAAATGCAAGAGTTGGTTGGAATTCTCAAACTCACCAAGTTCAGTTAACACTATGGCCAACTGGCAAGTAATCATCGGTTCCCCTGGTTCAAGCTGCAATGCCCGCCCAAGATATTTTTTTGCTTTGATAAAGTCACGGCGGTGGTATGCCTTTACACCCTTTGTGAAATAATATTCACCTGTAGGAACAAATGACAATAGCTTTCCTTTTTGAATTCTTGCTTTCGAATCATTAATCATGAAGTCCTCCATCTTTATGCGTAAACTAACCTAGGTATTATATCATATTTGGAGCGTGTACGAGAAGAGATGGTTTTAGATGGCAGCTCCAACTGGCGGATAACCTCCCCTACTGGCGGATAACCTCTCCCAATGGCGGATAACCTCTCCCTACTGGCGGATAACCCCTCCTACTGGCGGATAAACTCTCCCACTGGCGGATAAACTCTCCTACTGGCGGATAAACTCTCCCACTGGCGGATAAACTCTCCCACTGGCGGATAAACTCTCCCACTGGCGGATAAACTCTCCCACTAGCGGATAAACTCCCCTACTGGCGTATATCCCCTCCAACTGGCGGATAGCCTCCCCTACTGGCGGATGGAACATCTTTCATCGACGAAATTTTCCTATAAATAAAAGACCAGCATTATTGCCGGTCTTTGTGTCTTTCTTCTAGTGTTTTCAGCACTTCTGTGAATGGGAGTCCTTGTTCCACTAGCAACACCTGCAAGTGATACAGTAAATCTGCTGCTTCCCATTTAAGCTCTTCTTGGTCGCGATTTTTGGCTGCGATAATTACCTCTGAAGCTTCCTCGCCGACCTTTTTTAAAATCTTATCTACTCCTTTTTCAAAAAGGTAGGTAGTATAAGCACCCTCTGGACGATCCTGCTCACGCTTCAAAATCACCTGTTCTAGGGATTGTAAAATTTGATAATCAGCTAGACTGCTCTTTCTTTCGGTGACCCCTTCTGAAAAGCAGCTAACTGCTCCTGTGTGGCATGCTGGTCCTTTTGGTTCAACTAGGACAAGTACTGCGTCCTGATCACAGTCATACTTCATATTGACGACTGACTGGGTATTTCCGCTTGTTGC
This sequence comes from Neobacillus sp. FSL H8-0543, assembly GCF_038592905.1. Lineage (GTDB taxonomy): Bacteria > Bacillota > Bacilli > Bacillales > Cytobacillaceae > Neobacillus. Next base: position 1,502,829 of record NZ_CP151943.1, read on the forward strand.
ACCCTTATGCCATAATTCCTGGCGGGACCGACTATAAAACCATGTTTCCCCTGTTTCCAGTGTTTTCGTAAGTGATTCCTGATTCATGTATGCGAGTGTTAACACATCTTTCGTAGCTGCATCCTGTATAATCGCTGGTATAAGTCCTTTTTCATCAAACTTTATATTCATCTAACTGCCACTCCTTTCTCGCGCAAGTATCCCTTCACTTCATGGACGGAGGTTTCTTTATAATGAAATATCGACGCTGCAAGAGCGGCATCTGCCTTTCCTTTTGTAAATGCTTCTTCAAAATGACAGGCATTCCCAGCACCGCCAGATGCAATAACTGGAATGGTGACTGCCTCACTAACCGCCTTCGTCAATTTGAGATCAAAGCCATTTTTCTCACCGTCACTGTCCATACTTGTCAGTAAAATTTCTCCGGCACCTAACTCCGCAGCAAGCGTTGCCCACTCAACCACTTTTCGCTCCGTCGGCGTCCGGCCTCCATGCGTATAAACACGCCATGTACCAAGCTCTTCATCATACTTTGCATCAATCGCAACGACGATGCATTGGGAACCAAAGTAGCTTGCACCTTCAGAAATCAACCCTGGATTCAAGACCGCGGCCGTATTCAGCGACACTTTATCTGCGCCAGCACGAAGGATCCGTTTCATATCCTCGAGTGCATTGATCCCACCGCCAACTGTAAACGGAATGGCAAGCTCGGAAGCAACAGCCTTGACCACTTCAGTCATCGTCTTTCTTCCTTCAACGGAGGCAGAAATATCAAGGAAAACAAGTTCATCCGCTCCTTGCTCATCATAGAAACGGGCCAGTTCAACAGGGTCCCCTGCATCGCGAAGCTGAACAAATTGAATCCCCTTAACGACTCTTCCTTCTTTTACATCTAGACAGGGAATAATTCGATTGGTCAATGTCATACCATCACCACTTCCAATGCTTGAGGAAGTGTAAACCGGTTTTCGTAAAGGGCTTTACCAACAATCGCTCCTTCGACAGCAACAGTATTCAATGCTTGTAAATCTGCCAAACTGCTAACTCCGCCTGAAGCAATCACATTTTTCCCCGTTACTAAAGCCATTTCAGAAACGGCAGCAAGATTCGGTCCCGAAAGTGTCCCATCCGTAGCAATATCCGTAAAAATAAACGTATCTGCACCAGCCTCTGCAAAACGTTTACCAAGCTCAGTCGCCCGAGTCTCAGAAGTATCGAGCCAGCCATGTGTTGCAACAAAGCCGTCTTTCGCATCAATCCCTACCGCAATATGTTTACCGTATTTTTTTATCATATCAATAGCAAACGCTGGATTCGAAACAGCAATGCTTCCGATAATCACCCGCGCCACATCATTTTCTAAGTAGTGCAGAATATCCTCTTCGGTACGGATTCCTCCGCCGATTTGAATGTTCACCTTTAACTTCGTGGCAGCTTCAATGACAAAGCGGTCATTCACACGCTTACCATCCTTCGCCCCATCGAGGTCAACCATATGAATCCATTTGGCACCCTCAGTTGAAAAACGCTGAGCCATTTCAAAAGGCGAATCTCCATAAATGGTTTCCTGATTATAATCTCCCTGAAGGAGGCGAACGCAGTTTCCAGCACGCATATCAATGGCCGGATAGATTGTGATTGTCATTTTACTGCCTCCGTTTCATCAACCATTTGTAAAAAATTACTCAAAAGGGCTATGCCGAGCTTACTGCTTTTTTCCGGATGAAATTGCATCCCAAAAATATTATCACGGCCAACAACTGCAGAAACTTCTTCGTGATAAGCTGCTTTTGCTAAAAGCACTTCAGAATTCTCCGCACTCACATAGTAGGAATGGACAAAATACACATAGTCCTCAGTTACATTTTTCAAAAGGGGAGAGTCTTGGACAAATTCAAGCCGGTTCCAGCCCATATGCGGGACCTTGTAGGATTCACCCTCTTGCGTTTTTCCCGGAAAGCGCCGGACACTGCCTGGAAGTAAGCCAAGCCCTTTTGTTAAGCCATTCTCTTCACTGTCCTCAAACAACAGTTGCATCCCAAGACAAATGCCGAGGAGAGGCTTTCCTGATGCGGCGAATTCTCTAATGGTTTCTGCTGGCAAGCGCTCCATTGCATCACGGAACGATCCAACACCAGGTAAAATCATTGCATCTGCTTGAAGCAGCTGTTCATGGTCACCAGAGATAAAATATTCGGCTCCTAAGCGCTCAAGGGCCTTGCTGACGCTAAATAGATTTCCCATTCCATAATCAACAATGCCGATCATCTATAACAGCCCTTTCGTTGATGGCACTCCCTTGATGCGCGGATCAATTGTTGTCGCTTCATCGAGCGCCCGGGCTAAGGCTTTAAAAACAGCCTCAATCATATGGTGTGTATTTTTTCCATAATGTACAATCACATGAAGGTTCATTCGAGCTTCAAGCGCAAGCTTCCATAGAAATTCATGAACAAGCTCCGTATCAAAGGTTCCAACCTTTTGATTCGGAAATTCAGCACGTATTTCAAGATGTGGGCGATTACTCAAATCGACGACCACCTGCGCTAAGGCTTCATCCATCGGCACAAAGGCATTTCCATACCGTTTTATTCCCCTTTTATCACCAAGCGCTTCGCGGAGCGCCTGACCTAAACAGATGCCGATATCCTCTGTTGTATGGTGGTCATCTACCTCAATGTCACCCTTGGCATCAACAACAAGGTTAAATTGGCCATGCTTTGTAAACAAGTCAAGCATATGGTCCATGAAAGGCACACCCGTTTCAAGTTCTGAATGCCCTTCGCCATCAATGGCTAATGATAGATTGATATATGTTTCATTTGTTTTTCGTTCAATACTTGCATTCCTGTCCATGGTGGGACCCCCTAGCGCTTATTTTTCAGCCTTATTTCCACTGCCCTTGCATGTGCTTCCAAGCCCTCTGTGCGGGCAAATTCAGCTATTTTTTCTGCATTTGTATGTAATGCCTTTTCACTGTAGATAATCACGCTTGATTTTTTTTGAAAATCATCCACATTGAGCGGACTTGAAAATCGTGCCGTCCCATTTGTCGGGAGCACATGATTCGTCCCGGCAAAATAATCACCCACCGGTTCCGAACTATAACGCCCGATAAAAATCGCGCCTGCATGACGAATCTTCCCGAGGAGTTCCAGCGCATTTTCAGTCATGATTTCAAGATGCTCCGGTGCCAATACATTTACTGTTTCAACCGCCTCTTCTAGGGTAGTGGTCACGTAGATCACTCCGAAGTCTGCAATCGATTGTGCAGCAATTTCTTTTCTCGGCAATAACGCTAGCTGTGTTTCAACCTCTACCGCCACTGCCTCTGCTAGCTTCATCGATGGTGTAACTAGAACACTGCAAGCCCTTGGATCATGCTCGGCTTGTGATAACAAATCGGCCGCTACTTCATCAGCAAACGCAGTATCGTCGGCAATAATGGCAATCTCACTCGGTCCGGCAATCATATCAATCGCGACATCCCCGAAGACTTCGCGCTTTGCCAAGGCCACATAAATATTTCCAGGCCCGGTGATTTTATCGACAGCTATAATCGACTCGGTCCCGTATGCCAGTGCAGCAATTGCCTGGGCACCTCCAACCTTATAAATCTCTTCAACTCCCGCTTCCTTTGCGGCAACCAGCACGGCTGCAGGCAGGTTACCTGTTTTATCAGGAGGTGATACCATCACAATTCTATTAACTCCTGCCACTTTTGCTGGAATGACATTCATCAGAACGGAGGATGGGTAGGCTGCCGTCCCGCCTGGTACATAAACACCCACTGAATCTAGCGGAGTAATTTTCTGACCAAGAATTGTGCCATTTTCTTCGGTTGTCATCCATGATGGCCGGAGCTGTTTTTCGTGAAAGGTGCGAATGTTTTCTGCAGACTCACGAACAATTGAGATAAATTTAGGGTCTACCTGTTCATATGCTCTGGTGATTTCATCTTCCGTTACTAAAAAAGCAGTTAACTGGACACGGTCAAATTTATCCGTGTAGTCTCTTAACGCCTTATCCCCTTGCTTGCGGACCTCAGAAATAATCGTTTTAACGGCGGCTTCCTGTTCGGAGGTTCCGGATTCAACTGAGCGTTTAATTGATACAAGGTCATTTACTTTTACAATTTTCATCATTTTCCCTCCAACACAACTACTCTGCTCAACCGTTTTACCAGTTCATTTATTCTTGTGTCCTTTATCCGATAGCTCACTGGATTAACAATTAACCTTGACGTTACACTTTTGATTCGTTCATATTCAACCAGTCCATTTTCCACTAACGTTCGTCCTGTTGACACAATATCAACAATCCGGTCAGCTAAGCCGATGATTGGTGCAAGCTCAATTGACCCATTTAATTTGATAATCTCCACTTGTTCTCCCTGCTCGCGAAAATAGGCGGCAGCAATGTTCGGATATTTAGTGGCCACTTTGGGTGCGACAAGGTTCATTTTCGTGTCTGGAAGTCCCGCAACCGCTAAATAGCAGGCGCTGATCCGTAAATCAAGGAGTTCATAAACATCTCTTTCTTCCTCGAGTAAAACATCTTTTCCTGCAATCCCAATGTCTGCTACCCCGTGCTCAACATATGTAGCCACATCCATCGGTTTCGCCAAAATAAAGCGAATTCCTTCTGCTTCCACTTCAATAATCAGCTTTCGGGACTCAACAAATTCCGGTGGCAATTTATAGCCTGCCTGCCGCAATAAATCTACGGCTTCTTCAAAAATCCTCCCCTTTGGCATCGCAATAGTTAACAACTCGTTCATCATTGTGCTCCCCCGATTAAAAAGGTCGTATTGGCGAACCTCTTTGTAAAGAAATCTAAATTTTTCACACCATTAATGTCCTGAAGAACGATCCGCTTGCCTTGTTCTTTTAGTTCCTCCGCCAATTGGAAGGCTTCCTTTCGCCTTTCCTGACTGAAAAAAATACACTCCATCGCGGTCGAGTCACCTAAACCACCAAGCGCCTCCAACAGTTTGTCAAGCCTAATGGCAAACCCGGTAGCCGTTGCTTTTTTTCCGAATTTCTCAATCAATCCATAACGGCCGCCATTTCCAATGGGGAAGCCAACATTGCCGGAATAGACCTCAAATAAAATGCCAGAGTAGTAACTCATATGGCTGACAATCGTAAAATCAAACTTCACTTGTTCCTCGACACGGTAATCTTTAATTACCTCCGATAATTCCTTTAGTTGTAAAATCGCTCGCTTACCTTGTTCATTCTCAATCAAATCGAGGGCCATTCCAATCACTTCTTCCCCGCCCCTTAAATCGAGAAGCTGAAGTAGCCGCTGCTTATCAATAGAGGATAAGGCCAAAGAGTTTACATGCTCCCTATAGCCAACATAATTTTTTTCATATAAAAAACGGCGTAATGCCTCGGCACGTCCATTCGTTCCTAAAATTTGCATGAACAATTCCTGAGCAAAGCCAATATGTCCGATTGAAACTTGAAAATCGCTAAGTCCGGCTTTTTTTAACGATGATACCAACAAGGCAATAACCTCTCCATCACTCGATACGGTTTCATCATTCATAAATTCGACGCCGATTTGTTCAAACTCCGCTGGCCTGCCTCCTTCACGCTGCTGCGCTCTGAAAACATTCGCATCATAGGCGAGACGAAGCGGTATATCCTCCTCGAGTAGTCTTGAGGCAGCCACCCTTGCAATCGGGGCCGTCATTTCTGGCCGTAATACGAGAGTATGTCCATCCTTATCAAGCAATTTGAACAGCTCTTGGTCGAGAATGGCTGAAGCAGTCCCAACGGTTTCATAGTATTCTAGTGTAGGGGTTTCTATAAACTGATAACCCCATTGTTTAATCGCATCCTCCATTAAAGAACGAACACGATGCTTTTTTTCATATAACTCCGGAAGTGTATCTCTCATGCCCAACGGCTTTTCAAACATAAACAAACGGCTCATCAGCAAACACCCTTTATTTTCAGATTCCTTTACCTCACTAATGAATTAAAGTAATTTATTAGTATTCTAACTGTTTAGAAACTTCTCGTCAATGGAAAAGTCCAATTTTGCTAATTCTCTCAGGACTTCCTTTTATTTCTATTAAATAGCCTTGCTTTAGGTTGTATATCTCTTAACTATGTTAATGTGGTCGGACGTCTGATTCCGCGGGAATGTCCTCTAAGGTAAGTTTCCCCATAGAAAAAAGCCTGATTCAAAGAACCAGGCTCCTACATCAACTATTCTTTTTTCCATAGACCGGGTCTTCTGCCCACCGTTTATCCATTTCTTCTTTTGTGTAGATAATCCTCATTGGATTACCGCCGACAAAAGCTCCGGCCGGGACGTTCTTATGTACCAAGGTACCGGCTGAAACAATCGCGCCATCGCCAATTGTAATACCGGGGAGAATGGTCGAGTTTGCGCCGATCATCACTTCACTCCCTATTTCAACGGGACCGAGCCGGTATTCTTTAATTAAATACTCGTGTGCTAAAATGGTCGTATTGTAGCCGATCACCGTATTACGGCCCACGCTAATTTTTTCAGGAAACATAACGTCTAGCATCACCATTAAGGCAAAGGATGTTTGCTCACCCACCTTGAGTCCCAAGAAAAAGCGGTAAAGCCAATTTTTCATCCCAAGAAACGGGGTGTAGCGTGCTAATTGAATGACAATGAAATTTCTGACAACCTTCCAAAATGGCACCGTTTTATAAACATGCCATAAGGAGTTTGCCCCTTCAACAGGGAAGCGGGTCGTATTCCTCATTTTCTCACTCTCCGAGCAGTGATATTAGGTCTGCCATATTCTCTAAAATATAATCTGGTTCATATTTTGCTATATAGTCTCTACCTTTAATGGACCAAGCGACCCCTGCCGTTTTTGTCCCAGCATTTTTTCCAGCTAATATATCATGGAAATTATCGCCGACCATCAGCGTTTCTTCAGGTGTTGAACCAAGCTTCTCCAAGGCAAGCATAATGGGTTCAGGATCTGGCTTAACCTTTTTCACATGATCATAGGCAACAATCACATCGAAAAAACGATCAAGTTTTGTCAAGCGCAGGCCTTTAAGTGAAACATCCTCACGTTTGGTCGTGACAATGGCCAGCTTATATCCCTTCTCCTTCAATGTTTCGACTGTTTCAAACACACCTGCAAATTCCTTAACCATTAAATCATGGTTTTCGACGTTATACTTACGATAGTCAGAGACCATCTCCTCCACTCGTTCAGCATCCATCGCACCAAATGTTTCATGAAGTGTTGGACCTAAGAAAGGCAAAACATCTTCCCGCTGATATTTATTCGGATAAAACTTGCCAAGCGTGTGCAAAAAAGTCGATATGATTAACTCGTTTGTATCAATTAAGGTTCCATCTAAATCAAATAGAATCGTAGTAATGTTATTTTTCAATTGTCACACCTGTTTCCTTTCTTCTTAAGATGCCTGAACGTTTCCAAATAAAACCGACAACCAGCGTTAATACAATAGCCACCCCCAACCGAATCAAGAAAAGCGGCCAAACGGGTATCCCAAGCGGAATAAAGATAAGTGTGTCTTCAATTACCGCATGACAGGCCATCAGAAATATAAACGCGAGCGTTACATCTTTTTTACTAACACCATCCTCTTTTACCGCTTGAATCATCACTCCGGCACCATAAGCAAGCCCAAATAGCAGACCGGCAGCCATTGTTGTAGAGGTATTTTCATTCATGCCAAGAGATTTTGTAACCGGCGACATACTAGAAGAGAATTTTTTTAGCCATTCCAAGTCTTTTAAAATTTGGATACCAATCATAAGCGGGATGACAATCATGGCTAGCTGTAAAATCCCCAACATTGCTTTTTCCAATGCCACCATTAAGATTGCAACGACTCCAGAAACCTGCTCCGCTTCTGCCTGAATCATGCCATATTGGGCAGGCTCCGCTCCACCCTGCCATACAAGGTTAATAACAATAGCAGACAGAATGGCAAGACCAAACCTTGTAGTAAAAACAATCCAAAGCTTCACGCCTGCTTTTAGAGCTATACTCGATTCAACGAGTATATTATGAGAAAATGAGAGCATGATCGCTAAGATAAAAACTTCTTTTACCGTAAAATCAAGCGTTAATATCGCACCAATCGCTGCATACAGGTTTAGGAAATTTCCTAAGACGAGCGGTATCGCTGCATCACCTGATAAGCCTAAAAGCTTCATCAGCGGGGAAATGGCCTCGATAAGCCACGGTAATACCGGTGTATATTGCAGCAATGCCACGATGAGCGTAACTGGAAAAATGATTTTCCCCAATGTCCATGTTGTTTTAAAGCCTACAAGTAAACCCTTCTTCATCGAGTTAATCAGCATTTCTCCAAACTCCTCTTTTTAAAAACTAAGCATCTTAATTTGTTAAAGCCTGGTTATTTTTATCTAAGTAACGATCTTCAGCGAGACGTTTCTTGCGACGATACAGCATGATTAAAACTGCTCCAACAATCAAACCAATCGAAATCGTTTGCGCCATCCGAAGACTACCTAGCATTAAACTATCTGTTCTCATACCTTCCACGAAATAACGCCCGACGGAGTACCAGATTACATAGGACAGGAAAAGCTCTCCACGGCGTAAATTCACACGGCGTAGCAGGATTAACAGGATAAATCCCGCAAGGTTCCAGACAGATTCATATAAAAAGGTTGGATGATAATACGCACCGTTTATATACATTTGATTAATGATAAACTCTGGCAGCTGCAAACCCTCCAGGAATGATCTCGTTACCTCTCCACCATGGGCTTCCTGATTCATAAAGTTTCCCCAACGCCCGATGGCTTGACCTAAAATAATACTAGGTGCCGCAATATCAGCTACTTTCCAGAAAGATATCCCGCGTTTTTTTGTAAAAACATAGGTAGTAATAACGGAACCAATTAAGGCACCGTGAATGGCGAGACCGCCATTCCAAATTTGTAGGATCTGGCCAGGATGATCGGCATAATAGCTCCATTCAAATATTACATAATACAAACGTGCCGAGAGGATGGCAATAGGTATCGCCCATAACATTAAATCCGCAAAAGAATCCTTCGGCAGTCCTCTTCTATCTCCCTCTCTTATCGCAATAAATAGAGCAAGCGCTAATCCAATACCAATGATTAGCCCGTACCAATGCACTTGAATTGGACCGAGTGCAAAGGCAATTGGATCTAGTGGCTGTATATTTTCATTCATCTCCATAACCCCTTATCATTAATTATCTTCATTGTCGCCATCTTCAATGACATCTGACAAACGGTCAGTAAATTGCTGTGCAGCATTTACACCCATTCTCTTTAGGCGGTAATTCATAGCTGCTACTTCTATGATTACAGAAAGGTTTCGTCCAGGACGAACTGGTATAGTAATCTTTGTTACCTCGGTATCAATGATTTTCATTTTTTCCTCATCTAACCCGAGGCGATCATATTGCTTCTTCGAATCCCATATTTCTAAATTCATTACCAGGGTAATCCGCTTATTACTGCGGACCGCTCCAGCTCCAAAAAGGGTCATGACATTAATGATTCCCAGGCCGCGGATTTCCAATAAGTGCTCAATTAAATCAGGGGAAGTCCCAACCAAGGTGTCTTGATCTTCTTGGCGGATTTCAACACAATCATCCGCAACCAGCCGATGTCCGCGTTTAACCAATTCCAAAGCAGTCTCACTTTTACCGACACCACTTTTTCCGGTAATCAACACACCAATTCCGTAAATATCGACTAAAACCCCGTGAACAGCTGTTGTAGGTGCAAGTTTACTTTCAAGGAAATTCGTTAGTCTGCTTGAAAACCTTGTTGTCTTCATACTGGAACGAAGAATAGGCACAGATTCACGCTCAGATGCTTCAATGAGCTCAGTGGGAACTTCTAAATCCCTTGTAACGATAATTGCTGGAGTAATGTCGGTGCATAACCGTTCCATTCTCGAGATACGTTCTGCTAAAGGCAATTCGGAAAAAAAGGATAACTCCGTTTTTCCAAGTAATTGAATTCGCTCTGCGGGATAAAACTCAAAATATCCAGCTAATTCAATTCCAGGGCGGGAAATATCACTCATTGTTATCGGGCGATTAATTCCTTCCTCACCACTAACTAATTCAAGCTGAAATTTTTCATATATATCCTTCGTCCGTACTTTTGGCAAAAGAATTTCCTCCTTATTATAAAAGCGTAAGCGCCTGGTCAGTGGCAGATAGAGGGAGCTAGTCGACTGGATTAGACAGAGAGAATGTCTCCCTAAATATACAAAAAACGAGGCTGCTAGTAATTGACAGTAATCAAATTCTAATATTAAATTTATATTCTTCTTATTTTAGCATTTTTTGAATTTGATAACCAAAATTAGAGCATAAAAGCCTCACCATTTCTAATACTTTCTTTTAAATAAGGGGAAATTATCGAGAAGAATGATTTTAAGTGGTATAGACAACTAATCCACACTAGATTATAATAGGCCTAAAGGATGATTAATAAGAATGGAGCTGAAAGCATTGAGTCTACTATTAATAGTTCATGGACAGGCTGTTTTAGCAACAAGTGTTGAAGAATCTATCTATATTTTTATTGAGCAAGGAAAAATCCAAGAACTGGGTCCATTAAGCGATCTTCCAATACATCTAAAAAATGTTAAAAAGATAGAAATTCCGCTTGGACATACCGTTGTTCCAGGCTTCATTGATGTCCACATCCACGGGGCAGCAGGAGCAGATACGATGGATGGATCAACAGAAGCGCTGACCACCATGGCCACTGCCCTTCCTGCAGAAGGAACAACCAGCTTTCTGCCGACAACCATCACCCAAAAGTATGAAAATATTGATCAGGCACTCAGGAATGCTGCTGATTATCAGCAAAACCATAATGATTCCGGTAAAGCAGAAGTGCTCGGTGTTCATTTAGAAGGTCCTTTCATAAATCCGAAACGCAAAGGGGCACAGCCGCTTGAACACATTATCGACCCTTCTATAGATTTATTTAAACAGTGGCAGGAGCTTTCAGGCGGATCGATTAAAATAGTTACAGTTGCCCCAGAGATGGCAAACGGATTGGAGTTTGTCCGTTATTTACATAAAACGGATGTGATTGCCTCCATCGGTCATTCTGATTCCATTTATGAAGAAATGGAACAGGCTGTTCAAGCCGGTGCTAAACAAGTAACCCACTTATTTAACGGGATGAGAGGAATTCATCATCGTGAACCAGGTGTCGCTGGGTCTGCGCTTCTTTTTAAAGAATTAATGGCGGAACTAATCGCTGACGGTATTCACGTTAGACCGGAAATGATGAAACTTGTCATAAACGCTAAAGGGACAGATGGCATGATCCTTATAACCGATGCGATGAGAGCGAAAGGTCTTAAAGACGGAATTTATGACCTTGGTGGCCAGGATGTTTCGGTGGCAAATGGACAAGCACTGCTTGCCGATGGAACATTAGCAGGTAGTATTTTAAAAATGAACGATTCGATTAAAAACATCATCAATGCAGCACAAATTTCTTTAGCTGAAGCGGTAAAAATGGCCAGCGCTAACCCTGCGAAACAATTAAATGTCTATGACCGCAAAGGAAGCATTACGATTGGAAAAGACGCGGACATAACGATTTTATCAGAGGATTACCTGGTTACTTTTACGCTTTGCCGTGGAGAAATTGCATTTAACAGGGGGTTATATGAATGAAGATTATTCGCACCGAAAATTATGAAGAAATGAGTTTAAAAGCAGGTTTACTTTTAACCGAAAAGATTCGCTCAAATCCCAGCATCACGCTTGGCATGGCAACAGGCAGTACGCCAAAAGGAATTTATCAGTATTTAATTAAAGATCATCAAGACAACCGCACGACATATAAACAGGTGAAATCTATTAATTTGGATGAATACATCGGGATAGCGCCCAGCAACCCGAATAGTTATCACTACTTCATGCAAAAAAACTTATTTGAACATTTGGATATTCACGAGGCAAACACCTATCTTCCAAATGGAGCAGCTAGTAACCTGGAGGCAGAATGCGAGCGCTACGAAAAATTGATTGAAGATATTGGCGGTGTAGACCTGCAAATATTAGGGATTGGACAAAACGGTCATATAGGCTTTAATGAGCCGGGGACAAGTTTTGATAGCCGAACCCATATCATTAACCTTGAAGAAGATACCAGGAAAGCAAATTCTCGTTTTTTCAACTCTATAGACGAAGTGCCAAAACAAGCGATTACGATGGGAATTGCGACAATTCTTAAGAGCAAGGAAATCTTCCTTCTTGCCTCAGGTGAAGCGAAGGCAGATGCGCTTGCCAGATTAATTAAGGATGGAATTAGCGAGGACTTCCCGGCATCTGCTTTAAAGTTACATCAGAATGTCACTATCGTTGCGGATGCAGATGCTTTAAAATATATTTAGTAGATTTTGTAAGGAGTGTTTAGGATGATTAACAAAAGTTCGCCCATTCCTATCTATCATCAACTAGAAGAATATCTCAAACAGCAAATTGAAAGTGGTATTTTAATGGAAGAAGCGGCCATTCCCTCCGAACGGGAATTTGCCGAAACCTTTCAAATTAGCCGCATGACCGTAAGACAAGCAATCAATAATTTAGTCTTAGAAGGATATCTAAAAAGACAAAAAGGACGAGGGACATTTGTTAATAAAATAAAGATTGAACAAGAACTCCAGGGGATGACGAGCTTTACCGAGGATATGGTATCACGGGGAATGCAGCCGAGCAGCAAGCTCCTTTCCTTTCAAATCCATCCTGCAGATAAAAAGACAGCCCAGGAATTACAAATTACTCCCAATGACCTTGTCTATACTATCAAAAGAATTCGTTTAGCAGATGGTGTGCCAATGGCACTTGAAACAGCTTATATTCCTGTCAATCTTGTTCCAGGACTAACAGAGGGGAATAGTAATCAGTCACTATACCAGTATATCGAGGAAAACCTCTCCCTATCAATCAGTGAGGCATCACAGGAAATAGAGGCCTCAATTGCCACCATTAAGGAAGCCAAATCACTGGCAATTGAACCAGGTGAACCGATCCTGCTAATAGTCCGAATTTCCTATTTAGCTAACGGCACCCCGTTTGAACTCGTTAAGTCATCGTTTAGGGCAGACAGATATCGGTTTACACATAAAATGAAACGAAAAAAAGAGAAATAGCGCTATGCTATTTCTTTTTTGATGCTTTTGAGGGTTCCAAAAGAGTCTTTTGAATAATTAAATTAACAATCGCCATGATCATAGCAGCAAATAGAGCCATACCAAAACCAGCGATCTCAAACGTTTCTCCCATGAGATAATCTGTCAGCTCGAGCGTAATCGCATTAACTACGAACAGAAACAAACCTAATGTTAAAATGGTGGCTGGTAAGGTAAAAATGATAAGTATCGGCCGCACTAAAACATTTAAGATTGATAATAAAAAGCTCGCTACCAGTGCTGAACTAAAGCCCTCTAAATAAAAGCTTTCAGAAAAATAGCCTGCAATTGCCATAAATAAGAATGCATTAATCAATATGCCTATCAGCCATCTCATTTTCTATGCTTCTCCTATTTTGAAAAACTAAGGTCGTCAGATTTATGAATCGTAACCGATCCCGTTTTCGTATCTGCAAAGATCTTTAATGTACGCTCTGGAATATTGACTGATTGGAAGCGAAGAACCTTTTGAATCATTTCGCTTTTTTCTTCTAGAATCTGAATCCCATCCAGCTTTATATTGAACCCGCCGAGATTCGTCTTTAATTCACCGCTAGCGGCTACTCCATCGGGAATATACAAATCAATCCCGCCAGTTGTAGCTTTTGCCGAAATTAATTCACAACGAGTTCCACTTTGATGATACGTAGTGTTCCCGTTAAAGGTTTGTGTTTCTATCTTTCTGTAGTCACCATCGATTTTGATTGCACCATTTAGCGTCTCGGCCTCAAGGTCATCGATTACGCTGCTTTTTAATGTAATATGCCCGTTTGCCGCTTCGATTTCGGCCTTTTTCCCGTTCAATCGTGCAAATTCCATTTTGCCGTTTGCTGTTTTTGCCCGGAAATCTCTTATCGTCAATTCCTCACCAGATATCGGTCCATTAAACAACCTGACACGAACTCTTTCATATTCTGCCTGCGGAATATAAACCACTGCATCGACCTTCATCCACTTTTGCTGGGTCATAAAACGTAATTTCTGGCCCTCGATGGCAAAAAGAATATCCTTTAAAAAGTTTTGCCGCGCCTGATCTGAATTTTCCACACGATATACTTTTGCCTGACACTCGATGCGGACATCCAGTTGATCCCAAGGAACAATCTTTAATGAACCATTGGCAATGTCAATATCAATATCCTTTAGGTAAACATCAGCTTGATGGAAAATATGTGAGATTTCAACAGACTTTCCAAAGTTTAAATCAATATCTAGATCCTTAACTTTTTTCAAAGCCGAATCAACAAAATCAAAAATCTTATCCTTTGTCGACTGAACCTTTCCATATGCTGATTCTTCTTTTTTCGCTTCTTCAAACTTGAATGCGGTTGATAACTCCTGGGCAATTTTCTCTTGCTTTTGCTCCTGTGTCTGTGTTGCTTTTTCGAGATCTTCAATCAATGACAGTGCTTCATCAACACTTATTTTACCTTCCTCGACCATCTTTAAAATACGTTTGCGCTCTTCTTTCATCATTTCCACCTCAATTATTTTATTCTTTGATAGTTTATTCCCTTGTGAGTACTTTTACGCCTTTTATCACATTCCAGATGACGACAATAATACTGACTAGAATCATGAAAACAACTGTTACAATTGTAAATACGGGTACAACATTATTGTTAATCGCTGAGGCATCATTTATTATCGCAAAAATCAGCAGAGGCACAGGGATGATAGGTATCAAATGCGAAAGTAAAGCCTTTTTTGCATGTACTTTTGTTTCATCATCACCTGAGGCAAAGAAGACAACAAGCGGAAAAAGAAACCCGGCAAAAAAGATACTAAAATAAGATAATGCGGAAAGAACCTTTCTCGTCTCCATAACGTTCAACTCCTTATTCTATTTCTACGAACCGCATAAATTAAAGTTTCATTTTTTTGAAAATTTTAAGATTGCTCTCTACTGGTCAGGTATTTTGTGCCTTTGGCTTGTTTTTTTGAGGTCTGACGTCTGATTCCGCGCGAATTGGTTACAATTCCGCAGGATACGGACAGCATTCTGCAAGTTATGATTTTCATAATAAAAAAGCTAAAACACGAGGTTTTAGCTTTTTATAATGGCTTCTTTTTCTAGAACTTGTTGTTTCATTCGTAAACGATCGCGTTCTAGAACTGGCTTTAAATACTGACCTGTGTAGGATTCAGCCACCTCGGCGACTTTTTCAGGTGTACCTGTGGCGATTATCGTCCCGCCCTTATCTCCACCTTCAGGGCCAAGATCGACAAGATAATCCGCTGCTTTAATTACATCAAGATTATGTTCAATTACAAGTACGGTTTCACCATTTTCAACTAGCCGCTGCAAAACAACCAATAAACGTGAAATATCATCGGTATGAAGACCAGTTGTCGGCTCATCTAAGATGTAGAAGGATTTACCTGATGAACGGCGGTGCAGCTCAGAAGCAAGCTTAACTCGCTGGGCTTCCCCACCTGATAATGTGGTAGCAGGTTGACCAAGTGTAATATAACCAAGCCCGACATCAAAAATTGTTTGCAGCTTGCGGCTGATTTTTGGATGGTTTTCGAAAAACTCCACACCAGCCTCAACTGTCATATCAAGAATATCGGAAATACTCTTACCTTTATATTTCACTTCTAAGGTCTCACGATTATAACGTTTTCCATGGCAGACTTCACATGGAACATAGACATCAGGCAAAAAGTGCATCTCAACTTTAATGATTCCATCCCCACGACAAGCCTCACAGCGCCCACCTTTAACATTAAAGCTGAAGCGACCCTTCTTATATCCGCGTACCTTTGCTTCGTTTGTCGAAGCAAACAAATCACGAACATCATCAAATACGCCTGTATATGTAGCCGGGTTTGAACGGGGGGTTCTTCCGATTGCTGATTGATCAATATCGATGACTTTTTCTAAATACTCTAACCCTTTAATTTCCTTATGTTTTCCAGGCTTTGTTTTTGCCCTATTAAGCTTTTGTGCGAGTGACTTATAAAGTATTTCATTAATAAGCGAGCTCTTACCTGAACCAGAAACACCAGTAATGGCGATGAACATTCCAAGCGGTAGCTTAACATTCACATTTTTTAGGTTATTTTCAGAAGCACCTTTTATTTCGAGATAACGACCATCTGGCTTTCGGCGCTCTAATGGCAATGGAATAAACCTTCTCCCTGATAAATATTCCCCTGTCAATGAATTCGGATCATTCATCACTTCTTGTGGAGTCCCGGCAGAAACAACTTTACCACCATGAACACCTGCTCCTGGACCAATATCAATTAAATAATCGGCTGCAAGCATTGTGTCCTCATCATGTTCAACAACAATGAGTGAATTGCCAATTTCGCTCATCGTCCTTAATGCTTCTATTAAGCGGTCATTGTCACGCTGATGAAGTCCGATAGAAGGTTCATCTAAAATGTAGAGAACGCCAGTTAATCGGGAACCAATCTGTGTTGCCAATCGAATTCGCTGGGCTTCGCCGCCAGAAAGTGTTCCAGCTGCACGGCTTAAACTCAGATAATCCAGCCCTACATTTACAAGGAAACCAAGGCGCTCATAAATCTCTCGAAAAATTAGCTTGCCTATTTGCATTTCTTTTTCTGAAAGCTGTAATTCGGAAAAGAATTGAAGGCTATCTTCAATTGAAAGCTCGGTCAATTGGGAAATGTGACGACCGGAAATGAGTACGGCAAGGCTCTCCTTTTTCAAACGGTGTCCTTTACAAGTCTGACACGGTTTCTCGCCCATGTACTTTTCCATTTGCTCACGGATATAATCAGAGCTTGTTTCTTTAAAGCGTCGCTCTACATTTCTAATAACACCTTCAAACTCGATATGTCCTTCACGGAACTGACCAAAGTCGTTCTCATAACGAAAGTAAATTTTATCCCCTTTGGTGCCATATAGAACTTTTTCTAAAAGATTGTCTGGAATATCCTTAACTGGCATATCCATATCGACACCATAGTGATCACAAACCGCTTGAAGCAGCTGCGGGTAATACTGTGAACTTGTCGGCTCCCATGGCGCAATCGCATGCTGTTTAAGGGATAAATCCTTATTTGGTATCACAAGGTCAACGTCGACTTCAAGCTTCGCTCCGAGTCCATCGCACTCCGAACATGCCCCAAATGGACTGTTAAACGAAAACATCCGCGGCTCTAATTTTCCAATAGAAAAACCGCAATGGGGACAGGACAGATTTTCACTGAAGAGTAGTTCATCCTCACCAATCACATCAACGATAACGTTGCCTTCACCCAGTTTAAGACCCATTTCAAGTGACTCGGCTAGCCTGGCAGCAATCCCTTCCTTTTGGACGATTCGGTCAATTACTACTTCAATCGAATGCTTTTTATTTTTATCTAATGTGATTTCATCCCCAAGGTCAAGCATTTCACCATTTACCCGAACACGGACAAATCCCTGTTTCTTAATATCCTCAAAAACTTTAACATGCGCTCCCTTTCGGCCTGATATAACTGGTGCAAGGATTTGCATTTTTGTTTTTTCTGGATACTCTACTATCCGATCAACCATTTGTTCAATTGTTTGTGCGCTGATTTCGATATGGTGGATAGGACAGGTAGGTCGGCCAACCCGTGCAAATAAAAGTCGAAAATAGTCATATATTTCCGTCACCGTCCCCACTGTTGAACGGGGGTTACGGCTTGTTGTTTTTTGATCAATAGAAATGGCTGGTGATAGTCCATCAATCGAATCGACATCGGGTTTGTCCAATTGTCCTAAAAATTGCCTTGCGTATGCTGATAAAGATTCAACATAGCGCCGCTGCCCTTCCGCATAAATCGTATCAAAAGCAAGCGACGACTTCCCAGAACCAGAAAGCCCCGTTATTACAACGAGCTTATCACGCGGAATCGTGACATCAATATTTTTTAAATTATGGGCTCTGGCGCCTTTTACGATTATTTTATCCATTACCAAGTTTTTGTCATCCTTCCGCTTTCAACTCTAATATTAAATCACGAAGCTCGGCAGCCCGTTCAAAATTAAGCGCTTTTGCCTCTGTCTTCATTTCTTTTTCCATCGTGGCAATCAATTTCTCTTTTTCCTTCTTTGACATTTTACCAAATGACGGCTTATAATCTTCCTGCTCTTCTGCCGCATGAGTGGCACGAATCACATCACGAATACTCTTTTGTATCGTCATTGGAGTAATCCCGTGCTTTTTATTATACTCTTCCTGAATGGCACGGCGTTCCCTTGTTACATTTATCGCCAATTCCATTGAGTTCGTTATCCTGTCCGCATATAAGATGACATGACCATTGGCATTACGGGCTGCACGGCCAATAGTTTGAATTAACGATCGTTCGGAGCGAAGGAATCCTTCTTTATCGGCATCTAAAATGGTAATCAGCGATACCTCCGGAATATCAAGCCCTTCACGGAGCAGGTTGATACCAACAAGGACATCATACGTGCCCAGTCTTAGTTCCCGTATAATCTCAATTCGTTCAAGTGTTTTTACTTCAGAATGTAAATACTGTACTTTAATACCGATTTCCTTCAAATAGTCCGTTAAATCCTCGGACATTTTCTTTGTTAATGTTGTAATTAACACCCGTTCATTATTCTTTATCCGTTCCTGAATTTCACCTATTATGTCATCGATTTGGCCCTGAATTGGACGCACTTCAATCGTTGGATCAAGCAAGCCTGTTGGCCGTATGATTTGGTGAACCATTTCTGGTGTATGCTCCAGCTCATAAGGTCCTGGTGTAGCCGAAACAAAGATGGCATTGTGGATATGCTTCTCAAATTCATCAAAGGTTAATGGTCGATTATCAAGTGCGGAAGGCAGGCGAAAACCATGGTCTACCAATACCTGTTTACGCGCTCTATCACCATTGAACATCCCTCTAACCTGAGGCAGGGTAACATGGGATTCGTCGACAATCATTAAAAAGTCCTCTGGAAAGAAATCGATTAACGTATAGGGTGTGGAACCGGCTGGCCTTAAGGTTAAATGGCGCGAGTAGTTTTCGATTCCAGAGCAAAAGCCCATCTCCCGCATCATTTCAAGATCATACCGCGTACGCTGTTCAAGCCGCTGGGCTTCAAGTAATTTGTTGTCTTCACGAAGTTCAGCTAGTCGCTCTTCCAATTCTTTTTCAATATTTTCAATGGCTTTAAGTAGTTTCTCCTCCCCGGTAACAAAGTGGGAGGCCGGGAAGATTGCGACATGCTCACGCTCGGCAATTATTTCTCCTGTAAGTGCATTAACTTCACGAATCCGGTCGATTTCATCACCGAAAAGTTCAACCCGCAAGCAATGTTCATCACGGGAAACAGGAAAAATTTCAACAACATCGCCCCGGACACGAAAGGTACCGCGTTTAAAATCAATATCATTTCGTTCATATTGGATATCAACTAACCGATGCAGAAGCTTATTACGCTCAATTTCCATGCCTTTCCTGAGTGAAAGCACCATATCCCGGTATTCTTCAGGTGAACCCAATCCGTAAATACAGGAAACACTGGCAATAACGATGACATCTTTGCGCTCAAATAACGACGAGGTCGCCGAGTGGCGTAGCTTATCAATCTCATCGTTAACACTGGAATCTTTTTCAATGAATGTATCTGTCGAGGGAACATAGGCTTCAGGCTGAAAGTAATCGTAGTAGCTAACAAAATACTCAACGGCATTGTTTGGAAAAAATTCCTTGAATTCACTGTAGAGCTGTCCTGCTAAGGTTTTATTGTGGGCAATGACTAACGTCGGCTTAGTTACCTCTTTGATTACGTTTGAAACGGTAAACGTCTTCCCCGTACCCGTTGCACCTAGAAGCGTTTGATGACGCTTATTGTTATTAATTCCTTCTACTAATTGGCGAATAGCTTCTGGCTGGTCACCTTGAGGTGAGTACTTGGAGACTAATTCAAATTGGTCCTTCACAGAGATTTTTCCTCCTGAAAATAGGATTCGGTCCGGCATTCTTCAGCTTGGAAATTTGGGCTGTTGACCGGAAAGGGTGAAGAGATATGTACCCTTTAGTATTAATACTACCATTTTAACACAATTACTCAAAAACAAACCACTAATATGCGAACGAACATTCGTTTTTTTGCATTTTAGCTCAAGGCTGCTATGATTTGCGAAATGAAGCAATTTATTTGAGAAATAAATCCTGCAAGATTATCAGCAAAAAAGCCTGCCGATGATCTGACAGACTTTAATCTTAACTTCTTTTGACGGCTCTTTGCTTCATTTTTGCGGCTAACCAGAAGCCGGCAGTAAGTGAAAAGGCATCAACTACAATGAGCGGGATTGTATTCGTATACCCTTTAAAAGCAGAGGCAGCAATGAGTCCCACCGTTAACACAAGACCAATAATCCGATTATAAGTGACTCGGGTAAAAAGCAAAACGAGTAACCCTGGCAGAATAAGCGCTGACAAGTACCTAATAACTATTTCCAAGCCGGTACACCTCATTCATTGATTTGTCGTTTATTCATTTTAGAAATATATACGGCAAATTGCAATGAAAATGTCTTAATACAGATACCTTATATGCCTTAACGTAACTAATTACAAGTTCCATGTGGACTCGGACAGCCACTGCCGACTTTTTCTACTTGAATGGTACTGTGCTCAACATGGAAATCATCATGGAGAATTTTCTGTGCTTGATGAAGAATCTCATCGTTCACTGCTTCATCAGCAATGCTAATGTGGCAGCTTAACACCGGGTATCCAGAGGTAATCGTCCAAATATGCAAATCATGAACTTCCTCCACCGAGGGAATTCCGCGAAGTGCTGCTTTCACCTGCTCACTATTTATCTGCGAAGGAGCACCTTCCATTAAAATATGAAAGGAATCTTTCGTAACTCTAAATCCGCTGATGATAATCAACACAGCGACAATGACACTGGCAATTGGGTCGGCTAGAGTCCAGCCAAAGAACATAATCAATAATGCGGCAACGATCGCTCCAACTGAACCAAGCATGTCACCAAGTACGTGTAAGAACGCACTTCGAACATTGAGGTTATCGTCCTTATCGCCTCCCATTAAAATCCACGCAGCAATAATATTCACCAATAGCCCAATCGATGAAATAATCAGCATACCTGTGCTCTGCACCTCTGGAGGGGCAATGAAGCGTTGGATGGCCTCATAGAAAATGTAAACAGAAATCGCAATGAGCGTTAAACCATTTAGCGCGGCAGCAATAATTTCAAATCGTTTATATCCATAGGTTTTTCCTTGTGAAGTCTGTTTTTCACCAAGCTTTATTGCAAAAAAACTTAATCCCAGTGCGGCTGCATCACTGAGCATATGTCCCGCATCCGATAATAAGGCCAAGCTATTCGTTAAAAGTCCGCCGATAACCTCGACTACCATAAAGGCAGCGATCAAAATAAAGGCACTTAATAATGCTTTTTTATTTCCTGTTCCTGTATGTGAATGGCCATGTGAGTGTCCATGTGAATGACCATGTGAGTGTCCATGATGATGTCCCATAAAAATTTCCTCCCCCAAAAAGAGCAGCAGCTCTATCGGTTATCTTTTTAGTTTTTTCCTATCGCTACTAACGATACATTTCACTATATACTCTCTAGAAAATTTCGCACTCTTTCATCAACTCACACCCTCATTCAAATCTTCATTTGATTATATGATATTCAAATAGGCATTTGAATGTCAATCATTTTTATTTTTTTAGCTCTTTAAACTTGGCTGTTGATTTCTGCTTCAACCAGGAGAGTTAAAAAATATTTTTACGAAGGTATAAGAAAAAGAAGGATTTCAAGTCCTTCTTCATTTGTTTAATTGGATATGTATTTAACTGCGTAGGAAGCAAGCTGTACTCTGTTGTTGAGGTTCAATTTTTCTAATAGATGCTTCACATGGTTTTTCACGGTATTTTCCGCAATAAACAATGCTTCAGCAATTTGTTTATTTGTCCTTCCTTCTGAGATTAATTGGAGTATTTCCCTTTCCCTGGGTGTCAAAGAATTAATTGCAGGGGTATTCTGTATATCACGTTCTCTAAATTGGTAAAGGAGCTTTCCAGCTATATCTCTCGTACCCTCACTGGTACCATCAACAATCGAATGAAGGTATTGTAGCCAATCATCGGGGTCCATATTCTTTAACAAATACCCCTGGGCACCATATTGAATTGCGGTAAATAAATCTCCTACATGATCTGAAACACTTAATATAATCACTTTTATAAAAGGATTTTTTTCTTTGATAATTTTCGTTGCCTCAAGGCCATCCATAATGGGCATTTGAATATCGATCAATAAGATATCTGGAAGCAGTTCCTCACACCGTTGAATCGCTTCCCTGCCATTTTTCGCTTGGCCAACAACAGTAAAACAGCTATCGTCTTCGAGTATTTCCATTATTGCTTGCCGAGCATGTGGGTGATCATCCGCGATTAGAACTCTATAAGGCATCATGGTTATCGCTTCCTTTTATCGTAAGTTTCGTCCCTTGGCTCCTTTCCGAGGAGAGGTCAAGGACAGCACCTATCTTATCTACTCGCTCTTTCAACATTGCTAGACCATATTGATTTAAGGTGATTGCATCTGTTGAAAAACCCTTGCCATCATCTTTAATTGTCATTTCCCATCCATGAGGTTTCAAGCTTACTAACAAAACAGCGGATTTTGCTCCAGAGTGTTTCCGAATATTAGTAAAAGCCTCCTGAATGATTCCAAATAACTGAACCTCTTCCGATGGACTAAATAACCCCTCTATATCTTCCATTAAAACCGTTGTATCAATCCCAGATACGGTACTCCACTCATTCAACCAAATCTCGGCCCGCTTAGAAAAGGAAATCATCTCAGAAGGATTCATTCGCAAGTTATATATCGCCTGGCGAACATTAGCGTCAATTGAACTTACAAGACCACTAGCTTCATTAACTTTCCCTTTTTTTAAATTTACCTTTAACAAAAACAATGTTTGGGCAATGTTATCATGTAACTCTTTTGCTAACCGTTCTCGTTCTTCATAGACGGCCCGCATTTCTCGCTCCGCTGTAAGCCGTTGGTTATTTTCTTCAATGTTTTTGAACATCCACGTTGTAAATACGTAGGAAATAATTAGTGTTAGTATCGTTATCAAATAATTTCCTACATCCATCGATAAATTGTCGAGTAAGACACTATGCCTGATTAATTCAAAGCCCCCAATAAGCAGCGGTGGTAATAATATTGCAATGATTTTTAACGTACGGTAGGACATCTGTTTTCCCCACCTTTCTTTTACCACTATTAAACCATAGATGTTTCCACTTTATCCTTTTGTCGATATCGGTTTAACAAAGCTATCATAAACTCTTTCGGACTAACGTGATCATTTTTTATTACTTCTAGCTGACATCCATTCTCCATAAAAATCACTTGGTCTGCGACCTCTGCAGCAACGTCCATCATATGTGTTGAAAAAAGGATAGTTGTTCCATCACTTTTATTTTTTTTTAAGAGGTCTATGAACATATTAATCCAATAGGGATCCAGTCCATTTGTCGGTTCATCAAGAATTAGAACAGCAGGATTGGCAGCCCATGCCTGACCAAATAGAAGCCGTTGCCTCATCCCTTTTGATAAGTGTTTAATCATCGTATTTCTTTTTCCCCCTAAGCCAAGGACTTGAATGACTTCCTTAATACGCGTTTGCCCTACCTTACGAAATGTCCCATAAAAGGTTAGAAACTCCGTAACAGTCATTGTTTCTTGAGCGAAAAATTCATCGGGCATATATCCGAGAGAGGAAACATACTCACTTCGATTGATTTTTAAATCGATCCCATCAATCTTAACGGTCCCTTCGCCTGAATCGGAGATTCCGGCAATTATTTGCAGCAGGGTACTTTTCCCAGCTCCGTTTCCTCCACACAAGGCAATACACTCCCCAGAGTCTACATTTAAGGAAAAAGGATAGAGTGCCGTCCTATTTTTAAACCGTTTCGATACACTACTTATTTCCAGACGAGTCATTGCATTCTACTCCTATTCAGACTTAGTAATGATAGTGAAAATAACGTCAGTAAAAAGGCAACCATATACCCTATAAAGATAAGCCAACCAGTATTAGATTGGAATAGCTGGACAACTGCATCATACGATTGCCCAAAGATTGCCCCACTATCCCACTTAATCATTAAAAACACTCGCAAAAACTCGGCTGGATTTAGGTACATTGCTATTTTCATTAACGGATCAATCAGGGTATACGGAACCAAGCCTAATAAAGCAATTAAAGCCGTTGGCCAAATCATAATTAAGAAGAACCAGAAGATCACTGACATCATCAAAGCTTTCCATCTTGTTTTTACGAGTGTGCCGATAAAAATACCAAGTATTAAAAAAACATAGATTAACAGAAACGAAAAAAGGTAAATACCCAATAGCCATTGCACGGTTAGCTGAATTCCAGCTATTAAACCAATCGCCATACTTATCCCAAAGCTAAAGGTGAAAACAACAGCCTGTGCAGTCAGTAATCCAGCAAACTTACCAATTATATACGCTAGAATACTTATCGGATAGGTACATAGGAGTTTCCATTGTCCATTTTCCATTTCATTTGCAATCGAAAATGAACCAATAATCATCATAAAAAGAGGTAAAAGATAAAGGAGTATATTTATAATTGTTCCCGTTACATTCGTAAATCCTGATATCCCTTCTGTATTTCTTGCCAATAAAAACAATAGCGAAAAAACAATGACCCAAAGGAGTAAAATACTATAGTAGGAGCGCTGTCTAGTCATCGTCTTCCATTCATTCAACCATAAATTCCCCATTACGAACTTCCTTTCAAGCAAAAGGACAATCAAGAATGACTGTCCTTTTGTTCTTATCTTCCTTAGTGGCTATCCTTAGAATGGTCCATTCCACTCTTCATCATTTCTTTCATTTCTTTCATCATTTCTTCATTACGTTCCCAAGAATGATTATCAAGTTCATCAGAAGTTAATAGTTTTCCATCATTTTCAGTAATGAATTTTTGAGCATCCTCTTCTGTAGAAAAAGCGATGACATTGTAAGCCATTGGTGTTTTAGTTGGTTTGTCGTACACAAAGAAGGCCATATCTGCCTCTAGCCACTCCTTTGACTGATAGTCTTTTACATATGATTTGGCTATCTTCTTTTCCTCATTCTCCTTCATCCATTTATACATACAACCAAGATCATCAAAAACGATTGCCTTGCCATTTTCAAGAATAATTTGAGTAGCAAACTGGTCATCTTTTATTGCCATATTGCAAACTTCACATTTATCTGTATCTTCGTTAATTGCAACAGGTGTATATTCTTCTTTCTTTCCACAGCCTGAAATTATAATTAACAAAATTAATGACATTGTAAATAATTTAACTATTTGAGTTTTCATCTTCTTCTCCTCCCGAAAAAAATTAATGCTAAACTACTAGAAATCATGAACAGACTCATAAACCAGGCTGGATAATTCCCTTGTTTTTGTTGGTCATTATTCTCTATTTGGTGATTCATTAATGGCTCTTCGTCTGTTACTAGCATTTCTGTCGGACTTTTTAGTACCTTTTGCAGCAATACCATTCCAGGGTGCTGGAAAAAGAGCTGATAGGCTGGTGTTTCCTTGGTAAGATTTAAAAAATATGGATCAGCCTGATAGGGTAGATTACTTTTTCCATCGCCGTCCATATCAAGCTTCATCGCTGCATCCCAAAAATTACGATAGATATAATTATCGGTTCCCTGTTTTGCTTGAATCTCTGTTACATTACTAATATAGGAATTTCCTTCGATAACATTTCCCTTATTCTTCAACAATTGCGTGCCGATAAAATTAGCAATAAATTCGTTGTTTTTAATCTTATTGCCGCTAGAACCTTCAATAAACATTCCTACCCGATTGTTGGAAATATGATTTTTACTTACCTCCGAATTGTGGACATCATAGAGGAGAATACCTTGGGCATTCACATTCTTATTATTCTCGGTGAACTTATTTTCTTCTATGATAGATTGGTTGGAAGCCATTATCATTGCACCTGTAAAATTGTGCTCGGATACATTCTCTTTTACCGTAATTTTATTTGAAAACATAACATGGATTCCATACCTCGAATCCCTAATGGTATTTCCAAACAGGATATTATTATCGCTATTTTCAAGGTAAAAACCGTCTTGGACACCGTTGATTTCAATATTCTCAAAGGCATTCCGGTTGGATTGCCAAAGATCAATCCCGTTTTCATTCGAGAGACCAGTAATCCCAACCTTACGGATATGTGTGTCTTCAACATCCTCCAACTTTATTGCGATTTTCCCAGTATTAATGGTTAGATCCTCGAGAAGATGGTTGGTACCCATTACAACTATCTCGGCTAGACTTTCCTGATTACTACAACCCACAATTTTAATGTTTCTTAGGGTTACGTTTTTTCCTGAGATCGTAATTATTGGTTCGGTAGAACAAAATTTAAAAATGGTTCCCATTTCACCTTCCAACACAATAGGTTTTTTTAATTGAATAGCCTCTTCGTAAACACCGGCCTCTAGCCTTAGAGTACCACCCTCTGGAATAGCATTAATTCGTAATTGCAGGGAATTTTCAGCGGATACGCCCTCACCGAATATTCCCAGCAGCACAACAAAAAATAACACGTTCACTAACCATTTCATTCGAATTTGAGTCCTCCTATGAACATATTTAAAATGGGACATAGTGATTGCATATTATAGTTATAAAATATACCGTTTCATAAATATTTCATATGACTCATAGTGGCTATTTTTTCGAATATCTTTGAAATTTTTTCAAACAAAAAAAGAGACACGAGGCCTCTTCCTATTCCACTTATTATTGTGTTTGGTTTGAAGGTTCTGGGGCGAGAGTTTGGTAGGAGTGTCTCCGGATCGCTAACGCCAGCTCGGCGATGAAATATAAACCAACCGCTGGCCACACCCATGCCCACAACGGCTCAACAACTCCATAAATAGAACTGATGATAGGATGGAGCCATTTTATACATACGACAGAAAGCAGTATCCAGCATAGGGAGAAAGGCAAACAAATATGGCCGTGCAACTGCAGCGGCATTTCAGAGTAATCCCACCATTGCTGATGGAATAGCTTCTGTAACAACGCTCCACTGAGATATTCAATGAAGGTAGGGATAAAAAAGCAAAGAAGGAGGATAACCGCCAGCTTTGTATCAGGCCCAATCAGAAGCACCAAGAGCACAGGTGCAAAGCCATACATTGGCTTAAAAGGTCCCAAGAAAAAATTCGGCTTAAAAAATTTCCGTTTAGTGAAGTAACTATAGCTGTTTTCGAGCAGCCAGCCGGCAAGCGAGTAGATCATAAAATAAAATAGGATAACCGCCGCTCCGTCTAAATTAAAACGTACAGGATTGGTAAACTCTAAAAAGCTAATCACACAGACCAACCACCTTTCATGGATGAGAAATTCCCTTGTTAGGTTTTGCAGATGCATTAGTGTCTATACCGAAAATTCCCCATATCTTTTTCATATTTTTATGGTCATGAATAAAATCGATAAAAAAAACTAGCAAATAAGCTAGCTCGTTCTTTCCTTCTCATTCTTCAAAACGGGAGGTTTCACCTTCTCTTTGATGAGTAACGGTCCATTTTCTTTTATAGAATTTTTTATAGCTATAGTAAATGACAAACAACAGGAGAACAAGTCCCCCCAAGACGTATTCATTTACCTCTTTCGAAATGAAACCTGCAGGTATAAGGGATAAGAAAAAAAAGTAAATAAAATTTCCAAACAATGTCCCAAATAAGAAAGGATAAAAACGAATGGTACTTAAACCAGCTACTAGATTTACAAGACTCGTTGGAAAAAGAGGGAAAATCCTTGCCTGAAACACATAAAGAAACCCTTCCTGCTCTAATTTTTCGATCAGTATTGGGCTTACTTTCTTTATCAGTCCATCTTGAAAAACATATCTAACAATCATAAACAGGAAAATGGAGCCTGCTATACTTGTAACCCAGCTCCATATAAACCCCTTCACAAAACCAAATAGTGCAATATTTATCGTAATAACCAGAATTAGTGGAATGATGGTAAAGGAGTTTTGGACTAACATAATAATAAACGTAAACAAGTAGGAGTAAGCTGAATTTTCACCTAACAGCAATTTTATTGATTCAATATCACCATCCATTAGGGTGGTGAATAAATCTCTGTTCAGCATATAAAAAGAAATACCTAATAACAAAACCAATGCTGCAAGCAGAATTCTAGAATAAGCTTTTTTAGCTTTATTACTCATGGTTCTCCCCTACTTTCTGCTCAACACGGCTTTACACCAGTGTAAATTTACTCTATAAGTATATTTTAATGGATTTTTGAAGGAAAGCAATAAACAAAAAAACTCCTAATTGAACAAAAATGACTCTTTGTACGCAAAAAAGGGGAGATGATGATCATCCCCCCTAATTAACTATTCATTTATCTTACAGTTTTTAATGCACCGCTCCACGCGATAACTTCGTCAAGCATTGCTGTCATATTGTCTTGGTGTAAAGCCTGTGGTTTGAAAACACTTCCGTTTTCAAAATCTGTAAATAATGACAAAGTTGGATGTGTACGAACATCTGCAATTTTCAATTCTCCACAAATTCCACGTAAATGTTCAGCAGCACGAGCGCCGCCTGTTGAGCCATAGCTTACGATTCCAGCAGCCTTGTTGTACCAAGTATCACGTGCTGAATCTAATGCATTTTTTAATGCTCCTGTAATACTGTGGTTGTATTCCTGAACAACGAAAACAAAACCATCTAAGCTAGCAAGCTTTTCATTCCAAGCTTGAACGCCTTGGTCACCAGTACCTAGGAATGGCAAGTTGAAACTAGCGATATCGACGATTTCGTAATTTGCATCTCCACGTTTGTCCGCAATTTCTTTTACCCATTCTCCTACTTGTGGACTTACCCGTCCTTCACGTGTGCTACCTAAGATAATACCGATGTTTAATTTTGTCATTGTTTTTTCCTCCTCATTTGTTTTTCCAAATAATTTATCCAAAAAGCCCAATGCTTACACCACCAATAAAATTATTTTTAAATGCTATCCCTGTTACTAAGAAATATATTTCCCCAAATAGGAAATTTCTATAATTAACAAGTATAAAAAATTAAAAACCCTAAATTCAATTATTATCAATTAAGATATTTTTAATTCAAGATAATAATATAATATTTAATACTCTTTGTCAACACATATACTTGCGAAAATGAAAAAAGCCAAAGAAATACACCTTTGACTTTTTTTAACCTATTTTTTTATCATACTTTCGGCCGTCTTGGACAAATAATATACCAAGTTCATAGTGATCGCCTTCATAAAGTGCCCTCTGAACAAAACGGACCTCTCCGTTTGTGTCGAGAACCTCCAGCTTGCAATGGGCACGATTCTTTTGGATGGCTTCATACAAGACCTCTTCATCGCGAACCTGGACCCCATTAATCTTAGAAACTAATTCTCCTACCTGAAGCCCCATCTTATCCGCTGGTGATTCGGGAATAATCCCAAGGATCATTAGACCATTGTTTCTTTTTGAAAAGTAAAATGGCATGCTATCATCCTTCATCCGTTGCATTAACGATATGACTTCACGACCAATAATTGCGACTGCTGCCACAACAATAGAAACAAGCGGGTACCAGTAACCCACTATAGAAAGAAGCGTAATCAAAATTCCGAAAGCCAGTACCTGACGTCCAAGTAACTCAATTGATTGTTTCGGAAGCATTCCCTGGACTCGTTGAAAAAAACCAACCGCAAACGGAACAAATAAAAGTGAGTAAGTTTCTGCTCCAATATGAAAAACCGGCCACCACTCGAAGGGAAGTGTTAAGGCATTTCCCGGTACTAGCAGAAACATCGGTACGATCCAGAACCGTCTTACCTCATGGTTACCCACACTTTGACCGCGTCTGCTTTTTCCTAGCTTCGGAGAGGTGCCTTTACTGCCATTCTTTATAATTAAAAACCCTTCAGCTACCAACAAAAGCCCCAATAGCACAATGATGGACGGGTACACTTTATAATCAATCGATTCGAACGCTACAGAAAAAAGCGGAAACGTCCAGTTGTTTTCGGCGAATAGGATAATCGCAAAAAAAGCAGCACCCACTGTGTATACTGGAGACACAAGCCGAATATTTGCGGTTAAACTCCAAATAATTGTAAAGACAGCTATGAGGAGGATTGCGGCGAATGGTACAGCAATGCCTACAGCAACAGCAACAAGCGAAATCACTAGGCCGGCTATAATACCGAATGGAAATAACTGTCTTAGCTCAAAATATGCATCAAACGCCCGAATATGGAAGTTCTTCCGTTCCCGCTTTACTCGCATCACGCCTAAAATTCCCGAAAGGAAAACGATATAGTAAAACACAGGATGTAGAAAAAGTTTACCTGTCCCTTTTAACAGCTCAAAAAGCCATGTTTGTACCAATTCCTGCCACCTGCCTCTATTAAAAAAATTTCAAAAACTATTATCCATAAAGTCTCATATGATTATTTTACCAAATTGGAGCAATAAAGCCTATTGCTAGTTCTTAAAAACAGAAAAATGTCGAATCATATCCTTTTGGAGAAAGGATTTCTATGAAGTTACTTCTGCAAATGCCTAATTTCTACAGAATTCTACATTATTTCCGTGGAAATTTCTAAAACTTACACAAACGAGTAGGTTTTTTATTAATTACAAAAAAAATAGAAGCCGAAGCCTCTATTTTTTACTGTGTAATTAGCCTTAGTGCTGTTTGCAGCTGAAGATCATTTTGTTCTTTTTTCATTTCTTTCATTGCCTCATCTTCCAGCTTAGCGGCTGTTTTAGCATCTATCTTTCCAGTTGGCTGCAGGCCGTAATGCTGCTGGAAGCCCTTTACGGCAACAGTGGTTTCTGCACTATAATAGCCATCCGTTCTTCCTGGCTCAAATCCTAAACCAACAAGTATCTCTTGTGCATTCTTGATTTGCTCGCTATTCATATCCTCTTCCAATGGCTTCTCAATCTGAATAGGATGTGTTTCAAATATCGCTGGCTGCTTCATCGCAATATCTGGCTCAATCCCTTTTTTATGAATCCAATTTCCATCTGGAGTCAGCCATTTAAACAAGGTTAATTTAATATTGCTTCCATCCCCCATTGATAGTGGCTGCTGAACGGTACCTTTCCCATAGGTTGTTTCACCGACTAACTGATAACCAGCTGCTTCCTTTAGAGAGCCTGCTAAAATCTCTGATGCTGATGCACTTCCCTTGTTGATTAGGACAACGACAGGGTATTCCTTTTTCTTGGTTAGACTTGAGAAGTGCCGTTCCTTTTCGCCATTACGCATTTCTATTTGAACAAACGGTTTATCCTTCGGAACAAATTCCTTTAAAATTTCCTCCACGCTTAATAAATAGCCTCCTGGGTTACCGCGAACATCTATAATTAATCCTTCAATTTCTTGCTTCTCTAGTGCGCGAAGTTCCTCTTTAAAATCTGCTGCGGTATCCTCAGAGAAAGAGGTAATTTCGATATAGCCAATTTTCTCACCATCCTGCTTTTTAACGGAGGCATGAATGGTTTCAAGCGGGATTTCATCACGGGTAACGTCGATTGAAAGAGGTACCTTTAAACCTTTTCTACTAATTTCCAGAGTTACCTTCGTCCCTTTTTTACCGCGGATTTTTAAGGTTGCTTTATTGAGATCAAGCCCCTCAACTCTGACCCCATCTACTTTTAGAATCTCATCATTCGGCTTCAAGCCTGCTTTTTCTGCTGGAGAATTCTTAAATGGTGAGACGATGACAATTTTTCCATTCTCCATTCCGACCTCGGCACCAATTCCTTCAAAGGATGAATCTAATGACTGACTGAATTGTTTGGCCGTTTCCTTATCCATATAAACTGAATATGGATCATCCAAGACGGTAAGCATACCTTGGATAGCTCCCTCGATTAACTTTTCACTATCAACCTGTTCAACATAGCGTTT
This sequence comes from Neobacillus sp. FSL H8-0543, assembly GCF_038592905.1. Classification (GTDB taxonomy): domain Bacteria; phylum Bacillota; class Bacilli; order Bacillales; family Cytobacillaceae; genus Neobacillus. The sequence continues at coordinate 1,535,048 of NZ_CP151943.1, forward strand.
CACTATTAAATCATAAGCAAGATTTACTTTTTCAAGATCCTTGGAATCCGCTAATTCCGAATTAGCTTTTTCCTTTTCAAAAATCGTCTGCTCCAGGACCGAGTTTCCATTTGTATTCCCCAGCCACTTCATCCCCGCATAGGTACCGCCGGCTCCTGTAAGAAGCGATCCCGTTAGCAGCAGGGCAAGCCATTTTCTATTCATGCCAGTCCCCCTCATGTTAAGCAGTAATTTGCCAACTTACTATATTATTAGATAAAAGGCATCCAATTCCTGCCGTATTACTAACATATATGTTGAGAGTGGACGAGTTATGAATTAAATCACCAAGCTTCCATTTGCCCTTAAATATTGCCCCTACTATTAGTATCTGATGGAAGTCGCCTAATCATATTATGTTCAAATAGTCTCTCTTCTAGCTTATAAAAAAAGGAAGAAGCTCTTCGCTTCTTCCCAGGCTGTCGAGAAACTTTCGACAGTCTCAGTCTCTTATTGATTTAAGTTTTTTGTACATGTCTGTTGATATGCGTTCCAGGCACTTCGCTTTCCGCGGGCGGTCGGTGAGCCTCCTCGACGCTGCGCGCCTGTGGGGTCTCACCCTGACCTGCTAGTCCCGCAGGACATTGAATAAGCTTCCTTGAATTTGCACCGCACGAAGGAAATGCGGTAGCATTTTCGAGGAGTCCTTCGTGCCTTCCACGCAAATCAACAGGGTTATAAAATCAATAGTACACCTCTCTTGACACACCCAAAAAAGAAAAATATTTAGTAGTTAAATCTATATTTAAACTAAGAGTATCGAGAAAAATGAATATGGATTTGTTTCTATTAATAAATGGGTTCCTGAGGATCACCTTATCTCTCGAGCCCGATGTACACTACCAAAATTAAGGTAAAAGTGGAGCAAAGCTTTGCGGATCAAAGAACTCCATGGGCTGCGCTATTTTAGGTTCAGGGGATAAAAGAATCAAGCGAACATTATGGCCGCCTGCCACAATAGGAAAAGGATTGATGCAAACTTAGCTTGGCTAGAATAAGTGTGTGGTAATACTTAGGTTATTTACCCCCTGTTGATTACCGCGGAAGGTGCGCAGACTCCTGCGGGAGTACGGGGCAGGGGGAGACCCCGCAAGAGCGCAGCTCTGAGGAGGCTCCCCGGCACGCCCGCGGAAAGCGAAGCACCTGGAGCGGAAATCAACAGGCCTGTTAGCAGAAACAATCTTATGAAAATTTGTATTCGATAAAGATAAAACAAAAAATTGCCGAGAAAGATACCCTTTCTCGACAATCTGGGAAGAAGCTCTTCGCTTCTTCCTTTTTTATGGTAGAGGTACAATCCCTCTTGGATTTATCGCATTAACACCGTAGCCATTATATCCACCTTTATAAAGTTCGAAGTGCAAATGTACACCTGTGGAGTTACCTGTGGTTCCCATAATTCCAATTTGTTGACCTTGTTTCACAACTGCACCATTTCCAACATTTAGTGTTTTCATATGTGCATAAAGAGTGGCATATACAGCCCCATTAATAGAGTGAGCAATAATAATATAGTTACCCAAGGCTTGTCCAGTATGAGCAGCCGTTACGACGACACCATCAGCAGCTGCCCAAATTGGCACATTTGGAGCACGGTTTGCAATATCGACACCATAATGGATACCTGGGGAAAATTCTGGGCGTGATCCAAATCCAGAGGTGAATATTCCGTTAGCAGGTTGAATAAATCCGCCACTTGAAACTGGTGCCGTCACCGTACCGCCAGATTCGGATGTATTACCTGTAGCAGCTGCTGCTGCTTTCTCAGCAGCGATACGCTCATTTTCTAGTGTAATTGCCTTTTGGATGGCTGCATCTTGAGCAGCAAGTATTTGCTGTTCTTCTTCTAGTGTTAATTTATGAGTATGTTCTTCACTTACCTGCAGATCTAAAGTAGACAATAAACTATCTTTCTCCGCTCTTTGCGAATTTAATTGTTTATTCATTTTTTCTAACTCATCAAGCATCGTTTGAAGGCTTGCAAGCTCTTCTTCAACCTTAGCTTGGTTATTTTCCAGGTCTTGTTTATCTATCTCATGCTGCTTTAAAATATCCTGGTCCGCACGCATAATGGTAGCAACCGCATTAGCACGATCAATGAAATCACTAAAGTTTTCTGAACCCATTAACACATCTATGTAGCTAACTAATCCACCAGTTAGTTGATAATTTCGAGCACGGTCCTTCAAAAGTTCATTTCGTTTATCAATCCGTTCCTTTGTTACCTTAATTTCTTCCTTAAGTTTAGCAATATCTGTTTTTGTTTCTTCAACCTCGGTTGTTTTTTGATTTAGCTTTTGATGTGTATCGCCAATCGCAAGGTCGATACGTTTTATTTCTGTTTGAACATCAGCCTTCTGACCTTCTAAACTATTAATCTTTTGATTTGCATCATTAATATCCGATTTTAATTCTGACTGTTCTGATTGAATCTTACTCTGTTGGTCTTTCAAGCTAGAAATCGACTCTGCTTCAACGACTCCCCCAAAAATACTGCCTATACCCACCGTTATTGAAACAGCTAGAATTACAAATGATTTCTTCAATGTCCGATTTCTCCTTCCAATCCTATGTATCATCAGGAAGGGGCAAACTCGCCCCACTGACTTGATTTTATCTATCTACGCCCTTAAAAACTTCCTTACTGACATGAGACTACCCCATACACCAATTAAAGCGCCCATTAAAATAAGTAACCCAGAGAGCTGATAAATAAATGGCTCATAAGGTAAGATTTGAATAAAGTTTCCTACCAATTTCGGAGCTAAATATTCGTAGGCATTGTAATAGGCAATCGCGATTAAGATAATCGGTAGAATCGCGCCCAGGACACCTAGCCATAGACCCTCTAAGAAAAACGGCCAACGAATGAATGAGTTTGTTGCCCCGACCAATCGCATGATCCCAATTTCTCTACTTCGTGCAATAATGGTAATTTTGATTGTATTTGAGATTAAGAAGATTGCAGTAAAGAACAAGCCAATAATCAGGACGATTCCAACGTTTCGACTTGCATCAATAAACTTAAATAACTTCTCAACCTTACCCTTACCATAAACAGCCTTTGCGACATACTCCAATTTTTCAATTTTTGCTGCTGCTTTCATTGTGTCTGTCGGATTTTTCGTTTTTACGATAAATACATCGTTTAGTGGATTGTCTTGTTCAAAAAGCTTAAATGCGGTACCATTCTCCCCCATACTTTCCATAAGGTCCTTGAGCTCTTCCTCTTTCGCGGAGTACTCTACGCTTTTAACTTCTGAAACTCTTTCAATCTCACTTCTTAGTTTTTGCTGATCTTGTTCATTTGCAGCAACGTCGATGTGAACGCGAATTTGCACGTCCTCTTCAATGGTCTCGGCCACTTTATTAAGATTCATCATAATAACGAAAAAGACTCCGACTAAGATGAGCGTTACTGTTACGGCACTAACAGATGCAAAAGTCATCCAGCCATTTCTAGTAATACTTTTTAAGCTTTCACGGGCGTGACGGCCAATCGTTCTAATTTTCATAACCGTACTCACCTCTTTGTTCATCACGAGCAATTTTTCCGCCTTCAATGGCAATTACTCGGTGCTTGATCGTATTAACGATTTCGCGATTGTGTGTCGCCATGACAATGGTTGTTCCGCGATTATTTATTTCTTTAAAAATATTCATAATTTCCCATGATGTCTCAGGGTCAAGGTTACCTGTAGGCTCGTCCGCAATTACAAGTTTAGGAGTATTAACAATCGATCTTGCAATCGAAACACGTTGTTGTTCTCCCCCGGAAAGCTCTGTCGGCAGCATTCTTGCTTTATGCTTAAGGTTTACAAGTTCCAGAACTTCCATCACTCGCTTTTTTATAACCTTTGGAGGCACTTCAATTACTTCTAAAGCAAAAGCTACATTCTCATAGACAGTTAGCATCGGAAGCAGTTTGAAGTCTTGAAAGACAACGCCAAGATTCCTGCGAAAATGGGGAACCTTCTTGGCCTTTAATTTTGCAACATTCACGCCATTCAAAGTAATCGTTCCAGAGGTTGGAACTTCCTCACGGTACATCATTTTTATAAATGTCGATTTACCTGCACCGCTCGGACCGACTACATAAACAAACTCACCCTGATTAATTCGTACATCTATCCCATTAATAGCCGTAACCCCATTTGGGTACTTCTTAAATACCTCTTGCATTTCTATCATATAAAATCACCTATCGTATAGTTTATTTTCAAATTAAACAATTCGACAAAACTATTTATTTTCTTGCATAAAAACAAAATCCTTAGACAAAATGTGCAGGATTTCGCATAAACTTATTATACCATTCTATATCACTATTAAAAGCGATAAAAATATTACAGTTTCTTTTCAAAACCTTACATAAACTGACATATCTATCCTCTGATTCCTTTCGAGGGGTTCGACAAATAAAAATATGCCAATCGCCCGTTGTTTAGGGGCGACTGGCATAAGTGAGCACTGTCTTAAAGGAGTTTTAAGAAAATAAAAAACGTTCTGATTAATTACAGAACGTCTTAATACAAAAAATATTTATTTTTTAGTTGCAAGCCAATCTGCTACTGCATCAAGGTCATCACCTGAAATAAGGTTTGGTGGCATTCCGCCTTGACCATTTTTAATGATTCCTGCAATCTCATCCTTCGACTTACTTGCTCCAATTGCAGATATGTCTGGACCCATTCCGCCAGTTAAATCTCCACCGTGACAGCTTGAACACTTTTGAGAGTATATCTTTTCTGCATCCCCAGCTGATGCTGTGTCAGTGCCTTTTCCAGCTTCATCATCGCCGCCTCCGCAGGCTGCAAGACCCAGTATAAGTGCTGTACCCAATAACATTTTCAGTAGTTTCTTCTTCATAACTACTCCCCCTTCAGAAAATATTTCCATACGCATTTAGTATACCAGTTTTCTATGCGCGTTTAAAACCCTCTCCTAGCACTTCCGCAGCATCCATAACCACGACAAACGCAGAAGGGTCAAGAGATTTAACCAATTGTTTCAATTTTGTGAACTCTCTTTGATCGACCACACACATGAGGACAGGACGTTCATCATCAGTAAACCCACCGTATGCTGATAGTTTTGTCACACCACGGTCAATTTTATTCAAAATTCCTTCACGAATTTCTTCTTGCTTATTCGTAATGATCATTGCCGTTTTCGATCGACCAAAACCAATCTGAATGAGATCAATCGTTTTACTGGTAACATAAAGTGCAATTAACGCATAAAGCCCTCGTTCAATATCAAAAACTATCGCTGCTGCAATGACGATTAGTCCATCAATCAAAACAACACAGGTTCCAAGTGTTAAGCCAGTAAATTTATTAATAATCTGAGCAGCCAAGTCCGTTCCACCTGTAGAAGCATTTCCTCTAAATACAATTCCCAATCCAAGCCCCACACCAATTCCGCCGAATAAAGAGCTCAATAATGCATCATTCGTCCACGGTTCAATATCTTTTGTAATAAAAACAACAAAAGGTAAAAAGATTGTCCCTACAAGTGTTTTTACCCCGAATTGTTTTCCCAAGAAAATTATTCCGGCAATAAACAGTGGAATATTAAAAGCCCACTGAACATACGCCGGCTCCCAGCCTAACACACTAACTAAGATGGTACTAATACCGCTAACCCCTCCAGAGGCTATTTGGTTGGGAAGTAAAAAAACATTAAATGATAATGCTATAATTGCTGCACCAACCAATACATTTACATATTCAAACACATGGTCAAATCTAGGATTTTGACGATGTCCTCTTTTTCTATTCATACTGTATTTCTCCTCATATTCCCATATTCTAAAATAACTTTCCATACTAACCGAAGTGAGTATAGCATGGACATTTTGTGCTGTAAATGCCAGTAAAGTGACGCATTAAAGTAAAACTACAATTCGTGGATATATTCCTCATTGAAGGATTTTTATTATCATTTGTTAATGTTGTGATTTTCATAAGGGAATCTAAAAAATGATGTTTTTGGTTATTCTAAAGATGGTATAATGTCGAAAAGAGGAGGTGAAAATGATGGAGCAAATGTTAATGCAAATGATGGATCAAATGAACAAACAATTTGAAAAAATTGATGGCCATTTCGATAAAATTGAACTTCGATTAGATGGAATTGATCAACGTTTGAATGTGATGGATCAACGCTTTGATGGCATGGATCAACGGTTTGATGGCATAGATCACCGATTAGACAAGGTAGAAGCCAGCATTGAGTCCCTTAGAGAAACAGTTGAAAATAATGCAACTGAGTTTAGAAGCCATTTCAAACATATTGAAACGAAGCTTGAGCACCATGATAAAATGTTTGCATTGTTACCTAGGAATTAGTTAGTAAAAAGTCTAAAGTAACCTTTTACTTCCTTTCACCAAAGACATTCCCCGTAAATACTTATCATTACCCACACTGCATGATTGGCAAATTAAAATCCAAAAATATAAGCCTTTGCCGAATCATATGGCAGAGGCTATAAAAATGTTATCAAACATATACATGGCATCTAGACTTTCATCATAAATATCGTACATTTCCGTAATCTCATTCTTTATTAATTCGCTTCGCCCTCAAACTCACCCTGTTGATGACAAAATTCACAGTATACATCAGATGGTGCTTTTGATTTTCCCTCAACTGGCTTTTTATTATCATGACAGACAAAACAGCTTTTTCTTTCTTCTGGTGTTCCTGAATTAAGACGATGTTTGTCATATAACCATGAGTAACGGTCCATGTGATTATCAGGCATAGTAGCATGACACACGTAACAGAAATAATTGCTGCTTGTTTCTCTCGTAACTGAATGTCCATCCTTATTATTTACTCCTGGTTGTTTTTTATCTGCCAATAATGTTCTAATATCTTGTCGTTCCAATGTTTTGACCCATAAGGAATTTTTATGGCAGTTGAGGCAAGCTTCCAGCTGTTCAATTGCGTTGTTACCATGATTATCTGACCAGTCCTTTTTATCATGATTTTCAGGTACTTTGATTTGCTGATGGCAGGTAACGCACTCCATCGAAAGCTTTACATCTGTTTGTTGCTGGCCTAGTGCTTCGAGGATTGTTTTTTGGGTATTCTTAGGTAAATTTCTCTCTAGCACACCTGCATTTGCCTCAGGAGAATCAATATTTTCTGTAGATACTTCCTTGACCGTTCCCTGTTCCTTGAAATGGTTATTTTTGGGTAGAATATAGGCTGTATCCTTCCAAGGCTCTTTTCCTTGATTAACCTTATCGTGACAATCAATACAGGTCCCCATATTAGGCTTTTCATATTCTTGACCCATTAATTTTTTGGTGTTTTCCTTTGTCCAAGCTGCATATGTAGATGAGCCGTTAATACCCCTTTCTACAATCTTAGCGTGTGCCACTCCGCTGTGACAGCTGATACAAGGAATTCCTTTATCCACATGCTCGTTGTGATTAACGATTAAATCACCAGTTGCAGTGACTAATCGATTTCTCGAGTGGCATTGTTCACAGCTCTCATTTGTTACAGCTACTGTCTGTACGATTGGGTCTGGCGGCCCCACAATATGAAAGTAAACTTCTTTAAGAGATTCTACTTTATGTACAACTAAGTTTTTTATACCTGGTTCAATATGGCACTGTGTGCATTTTATTTCATTGTGGGGACTAGCCTGAAACGTGACATGCTCAGGTGCCATCTCATGACAATTTTCGCAGAAGGATGGTGTTGAGGTATAGGTGATGGCTCCATATAATATACCAATCATGGTAATAAAACATCCTATAGTAACACCTAGCAGTCTCCATCTTTTCAATGTTTTCTTATTTCTTATCTCTTCCCTGTTAGTTTCCTGTGACTTATCCCAGTCAGATTCTTGTTCAGTTTCTTTTTTGTTATTCTTCCATAATTTCATACTAATCACCCTCTTACTAAACTATTTTACCAAAATCCCCTTTTGTCAGATAGATATTTCCAAGGATAATTGGTACGAATTTAGGTCTAAAGTCATTCAAGAAATTAGTAATATTTGCCCGATTTTAACATTGAAAATGTTATTTTAAAATATTTTTACTCCCATTGAGTTATGTATCCATTTAATAAAAAAGGGAACCTTGCCACTCATTCAGCAAGTTTCCCTTTTTTATTATGAAATTCTTGAACGAAGGTAAGCATCAATAAATGGATTGATATCTCCGTCCATTACAGCCTGCACGTTGCCGCTCTCGGTACTTGTTCTATGGTCTTTTACCATCGAATAAGGGTGAAAGACATAGGAGCGAATCTGACTGCCCCAGCCAATTTCCTTCTGCTCGCCACGGATTTCTAACAGTTCTTTTTCCTGCTGTTCAATTTCGCGTTGATACAGCTTTGCTTTAAGCATCTTCATCGCTGCCTCACGGTTCTTAATTTGCGAGCGCTCATTCTGACAGGTAACAACCACATTTGTTGGCAAGTGCGTAATCCTTACAGCAGAATCCGTTGTATTAATATGCTGTCCACCCGCGCCACTGGCTCGGTACGTATCAATTTTCAAATCCTCTGTACGGATATCAATTTCAATCTCATCATTAAACTCAGGCATAACTTCACATGATACAAAGGAAGTATGACGGCGACCAGATGAATCAAATGGTGAAATCCTAACCAAGCGGTGGACACCCTTTTCAGCCTTCAAATAGCCGTAAGCATTATGTCCTCTAATTGCCAAGGTAACACTTTTTATCCCCGCTTCATCTCCAGGAAGGTAATCAAGAGTTTCGACCTTAAAACCCTTTTTCTCCGCCCATCTTGTGTACATCCGCAATAACATCGAACCCCAGTCCTGAGACTCTGTTCCACCTGCACCAGGATGCAGCTCTAAAATCGCATTATGCTTATCATATTCTTCACTTAACAGCAGCTGAAGTTCAAAATCGTTTAGCCTTGTAGTCAGTTGGGTAAGTTCTTCTTCAAGATCTGCCTGTAATTCAGCATCACTTTCTTCCCTCACAAGCTCATAAGTCAAATCAAGATTTTCATACGATTCCACTAACTCACGAAACTCATTTACTTGATCCTTAAGTGCATTTGCTTCATTGATAACAATTTGCGCCTTCTCTTGATCATTCCAGAAATCAGGCTGAAGCATCTCATCATCGAGCCCGGCAATACGTGCTTCCTTATTCTCTAGGTCAAAGAGACCCCCTAAAGTCGGTTAATTTTTTAGCTGTTTTTTCAAGTTCATTACGGATTTCTGATATTTCCATTTCCATCACCTCTATAAAAAATTGCAATCTGTTATTAGTATATAAATATGTCATTTACAGGTTCCTTATCCATTATAGCTTGTATAGAGTAGATATTTCAAAAAATGATTTAATTTATTGGTAAAAAGGGCTTGATTTGGATGGTACGCGGAATCAATGGAATAAACAGCGGAATGTAGGCAGATTTTCGCAGGATAGTAGTGGTAACACGCGGAATCAATCCATAATCTCGCGGAATCAGACCTCCTACTTCTATTAAAGATGGGTAATCTTCTGAATAAACGTATTCTTTAAAGCCTTTTTAAATAGAAAATCAACTACCCACTAGAAAACAACACTTATCAACAACTGGTAAAATGAATTCGAAAAAAACACCTGATGAGTTGTGGGTAAGTCAAGATATTCACATGTTTTTAATTATTTTAGTAAATATTTATCCACATATCTACATATACAACAAACTTATCTACAGAATTTATTATCTTCCTTACCAAGGTATTTACTTATCCACATGTTTCACAATATAAACGAGAGGACGAATCCTCTCGTTTTTATTGTGAAATTTGAGTTAACTTTAGTCTAATGTGCCGGAATGTTTATGTTAGGAAGTGGTTCCTTATGACACGTAGAACAATCCATGTGCTGATTTTGATGGATTGGATCAGTATGACATGTTTGACATGCCTTATCGTTATTGGCAATTGCGTTGACCACAACTTGATTCTGACTATCATGACAATTAGCACAGGTTACATTTACTGCTTTGTGTGCTTTGGTTAGTGTATTGGTATGGCAGCCTACGCAGTTACTGTCCATCTGTTCATAAACGTGAAGTTCATCGTGTGAAGCTTCACCATGACATGCTGAACAAGAAGTATCCTTCTCACTGATTGCTTTCACGACTTCAGGAACCGAACTTTGGTGACATGTATTACAGCTGATAGGGTTACCATCCTTTTCGGTCCGATCATCACGGGCATGTTCGTGGGTGAGAGATTGTGCATGGCACTTTGTGCAGGAATCGTCGGAGGTTTTGTGGAGTTCTGGGATGTCGTGGTTGTTTAATATTCTGGTTGGCTGCGCTAAGTAACCTTCATAACCCTTTACACTAACCCCTGGCTGATGACAGATTATACAATCATTCATCTCACGATTTCCGGTTACACGAAGCGGGATAGCAGGGTCAAAATTTTTAGGTTGATAATGAATCGTTGGTGTTGATCCATGAGGAGCATAGGCATAGGCACCTTCATCTGGGTCATCATGACACTGACTGCATCCTGCCTCCACAGTAATATAATTGTGACAGTTTGCACAACGGTTTCTGGAATGCGTTCCTCCAAAGCTAAGAGATTTATGAACATCCTCTAATACTCCATTTGATCCTGTATAACTAGAAGCATCATGGCATGCTATACAAGCTGTATAATTGGAATCACTCATATCTGGATAGGTATTTACATAAAATCTCCACTCTTTTTCCGTGGAGTACCCTGATTCATTTACAGTTAAATTAACAGTATGGTTACTTTCATTTTTTAAATCTTCTGTTGGTGTAAAACTTACTAATCCAGAATCTTGATCGTAATTTGGACTTACTACCTTATCATCTACCTTCAATACAATGGATTCAAGCTTTACTGAACCATTTGGAGATTTTACAACCGCTGATATAGTTGGTTTTAAATCCGTCACACCATACTTAATCGGATATACATTGGAAATTACCGGCTTTACAGACACAGAAAAATTCCATGTGCGAGTGATATGGTTACCGAGTTCATCTTCCTTGTATAATTCTAAAGTGTGGCTGCCATTAGAAACCATTCCCTCGTATGATATATAAGCTTTATTTCTTGAAGTTATAATGTAATTTCCATAATAGCTATCAACGTAGCCTTCAAACCTAAAATCAAAAGGTAAATCTTCACCATCCAATTTTAATGTTACATTGTCCTTAATATCTACTAAATCCTTTAACTGCATATTTATCCTTAGGGGGCCATCAGTGATGGCCGTACCATCCTTAAAACCATTAACGAGCTCTGGTGCAACAGAATCTACGATGAAGTTCCAAGTTTTTATTCCTTTATTTACTGCGCTATCCATTACTTCAAGTACGGCCGTATAGCTGCCTGTTGTAAAGTCATGATTATAGGTAATCACCCCAGTTTCCGTATTGATTTCCTGCGGGCTTTTAACTACGTTATTTATCTTAAGCTGAACAGTGTCCCAATCGACTGAAGTATTATCACTTACCACCATGGTTAGTTTGTTTAAAGTAGTTTGTTTACTTTTATTAGCAGGGCTGATGTTGTTAATCTTAGGAGGCTCCTTTACGGTGAAGCTCCAGGTGTCACTAATTATATTCGGTGTGCTAGACTTATCTTTGATACTGACCTCAAGCTTGTTTACACCATCTGTAAGATTAGAAGCATCAAAACTTATCGTTCCTTCCCTGCGGTCACTAATTCGCCATACGCGTCCTTCGTAATAATCATTCACCCAACTGCCCTTATAAAAAAAGGATGCATCTACTTGGTTACCATTTATCCACAACATTACACTTGAATCATTTAACTCATTGACGCTTTTTACATAAACCGATATTTTTGGATTAGAGACGGTGATTGTTGAGTTTTTGGCAGGATAGTGATTCGTATAGTAAGTATCAACCGCTGAAACATTAAAGGTACTTAAAATTAAAATTGTAGAAAAAAATAAGATGAAAATAAATGATAGTTTACTTTCTAATCTAAAACTTCCCACTTGTCGAGACATTTTTATACTCCTCTCTATAATCTCTAATAAAAATCATCTTTAACTATCATCGTATCCCTCCCTCAAACCATACTAAAAAAAAAACAAACAGACCTAATTAATAGATCTGTAATCAGCAAGTTGTATATAAAACTTTTATAAACAAAAAGAACAAACTCGTTCTTATTTAAGAACATTATATCATAAAAATTCATTAAATGAATAAGTGTTTGCAATAAAAAAAACCGGGAAGAATAAATCCTCCCGATTTCAATTATTACTCTGGTACCATTCCTGTTTTAGGTGCATGTGCAGCACTTAAGGCTCTTTCAACCTTATTTGCCCCTCTTCCATGACAGAATGAGCAGGGCTCGCTTGGATATGCTGTATGTTCTGGACGAGTTGACTCATACTTCTTACCTTCGACCCCATAAACGGCAGTTTTACCATCACTGTGACATGCCAAGCAGAAATCACGTTCCTTTTTATCAGATAATAATTTAAACTCGATCTCCTTGCCACCAATATTAACTTTTACAACTTGACTATCTGGTTCTGTTTCATTTTTATCCTCGGCAGTAAAGGACTTTATATTACTATGTCCTAACGATGTATTAAGTTGCTTAATATTGTTAGACCCATGTGTATCATGACACTCTGCACAAGGAAGGTGCCCCGCTAGCGGACTGCCATCCTGCGCTTTAATAATATGCTTGGAAAATTGCATCTCGTCTGATGTAAACTCCCTATCGGAGTAAGATAATTCAGGATTTGTTTCATAATTTTTTTTGGTTTCTTCGGTCAAATTATTGTAATAGCTTGCGATATCCGCAATTTTACTATATTTATTTTTGGTATTCAAATTATGACATCGAAGACAGAGATCAAAATCTTCATAGATTCCGATTGCACTAATATTCTTTTTATATTGGAAGACTCGATACTCTACGTCTACTTCAGATTGTGCAAACAGTTCACCAAGACCGGATTCATGACAGGACTCACATAATTGTTCTTTGCTATTTATTTTTCCAACGGGCTTGTCGTCCTTTAGGATACCAGAATCATGCGTATAAGTAATTTGATCGGGTGCTAAATTAGGATTACCTTCTGAACTCTCATTATGTGGACTGTGACAACTTGCACAGGAGCTGCCGCTCGGTTTTCCTGCAATATCAATTGCTGCAGAATGCTTGTGTCTAGCTTGGCTATTTTCAGGCATAGGTGCAACTGTACCATCATGACAGGCCATGCAATAATCATCCACATGTTTATCAGTATTACCATTTTCACTATTCTGTTTCTGTTCTAATAGGTTTTGATTCCTTGCTTCGTGTGTATTATGGCAATTGACACAGACATTCACATTATCTGCATAAGCTGCATGAGGACTTTCCCGGTGAACTTTTTCACCATTTTTTCCGTTATAATCTATTTCATAAAGCTTTTGTCCACTTTCTGCATCTGTAATTGGTGGAGTGCTTTCCGTCGTAAATGACCAAAACTTAGGAAAAGCACTGTTACCTGCAGAATCAATAACTCCTAACGGACTAATAAAAACATTATATTTCGTACTCCTTGTTAAAGGCTTTACTGAAGGTATAAATGAAATTTCTTTTGTGTCCGAGTTATATTTGATGTCTCCCGGAACATCCTTACCATTACTTGTAACACTGATACTTTTGTCAATGTCTACTTCCTTTAATGCATTGGCATCTGAAACCCTAAATTTTATTTCCGTGTCTATTGAAACTTGCGTCATATCCTCTGTATAAGCTGGAACAATACTACCCAATACAATAGTTGGACGTAACGTATCTTTAGTATAAGTAATACCTTGCGGTGTTCCGACATTCCCAGCTAAGTCTATCGCTCTTGCATAAACGGTTTGAGGGCCTTCTGCCAGCTGCGGATTAGTATAAATCCATTTCTCACTACTATTTTTCTCGACAGTTATCCATGTACTAGAAGCCTCTTCAGTACAATCTTTCAAACAAATTTGCACAGTTGCATTCGGTTCAGTAATTAACTCAATCGAATGAGAATTTGAGAAGCCACCTTCATCCAAGTCTTTAAACTTTATGGCGGGTGGAAAATCAATTGTAAGATTAGTTATAGTCGTGGAGGCAACAGTTATCCCGTCAGCATCGACAAGCCTAGCTTCTATATTATGTGTGCCTTCTGGAAAAAAAACATCCGTAATACTCCAGCTATTCCCGTTTACAATGTATGATGTACCTTTTTTCTCCGCACCAATAAAAATGCTAATAGTCATCCCTGCTATATAATTTTCAACTGTACCGGAAATAATTACGTTAGCTACGTTTGAAAACTCATCCGATTTTGGAGAAGTGATCGTTATCTTAGGCTCGGTGCCAGTAATTCCTTCACTATTAACGCTTGAAATTGGTAACCATTGTTGGGGACCTAACATTTGAATACATAAAACAAGTATGACAAGTACTTGAAATTTGGTCTTATTTAGAAGGCTTCTATACCTCATTTAGCACCTCTCATTTCTACTATATTTGCAGTGGCAAAATGTTGTTCTCTCAATATATATTCTATTCCTATTTAAGGGAAGGTTCTAGAGAATGGGGAGATAATTCAACAAATATTCATATATATAATGTTAAAATATAGATTACTATTCAAAGGAAATAACTACAAAGTCAAGGCACTAATATCATATTTTGTAAATAGATATATTTGACAATTTTATGACTGAAATGTTAAAATTACAGCAAATAATAAGGTGCTATGCCGAAGCATAACACCTTATTCCATGCTATTTACTCTTTGAGCTAATAATTAGTTGCAGCTAATTGTTAGCTTATTTTATTAATTGCCTGTTGGCATTCCATTTGGGTGATCAGCACGACGCTCAGCGTTCTTAATTGTCTCAGCATGAGAGCTGTTGTGACATGCCCAACATACTGACATGTTAGTGAACTTCTTAAGAGCTGAAGAAGCGTTGTTGTCTTGCATGTAACCAAGAGCTCCAGTCTCATCACCTACAAATGCTCCACCTGTTGCAGTTAAGTCAGCAATCGTCTTACCCTGAGCATCCTTCATGATGTAAGCATCAGTACCATGAGAGAAGTGGCAGCGTACGCAAGTGTAGCTATCGCTGTTTGTGCTGTGACGGTATGCAGCAGTTTCATCGCCGAAGTGAGAACCACCACTAGTACTGTTTGAAACTAAGTAGTCAGTATGACAAGCTGCACAGAATTTAGACATTTGAACACCGACGTTTTTAACAGTACCAGCAGATACTGTGTAGCCAAGGTCTTTTAATTCTTGTTCAGATTTACCGCCAAATTGAGCGATAGGGGCACCACTCCAGAAAGCGCTTTGTACTGTGTGGTTATATGGTCCCTCTTGGGCCATTTGAACCACTACAGGACGAGCGATGAAACCTTTACCAGCAGTTTTAAGTGCATCAGCACCTGCAGTAGAGGTAGAGTATGCTTCAGCATGTTCGTAATCGAAATAAACACCTGAAGTTGAACCGTAAGCAGCAATTATATCATCTGTAGTTTCAGGAGTAGCATCTGCTTTAACTAAACGTGACCAGTAAGATAGACCATTTGTACGACTGTCATAACCATATAACCATGGTGCAGTAGATTTTGTGTAAGCAGAAGCACCTTTGTTATATTGAGCTACGGTTACTTTACCATCAACATCTTCTGTACGTAGTAATACTACAGCAGGAGCTGAAGCATCAACAGCTGGTAATGCATCCACAACAGGAACGTTTTCTAATTGGTTACCACCTTTAGAAGCTGGCATTGAAGCAATTCCGTTTGGATTGTATTGTAATAAACGGTCAGAGTAAGATCCGTGTGGAGCGTGACAGCTTGCACAGTTGAATTTTTCTCCCCACATTGTGCCTCTAATTTTGTCATCAGATGTGTCCGCATCAGTTTGGTCAGCTGGATTTCCACCAGGAGCAGCACTGATATTCACAGAATCGTTAGACATATGCATAGAAGAACCGTGAGAACCTCCGAAAGTACCCGCTCCAGTCGCAGAAGCCGATTCACCTGGAGTAAAAACGTTTAAGAATCCTAAAGTACCATCATGACAAGCAGTACAAGTATTATAAACACCATCAGCAAATAACAATTGATCGCCTTTTGCAGTATGTGTTTGGTGACAGCTTGCACAAGAGTTTGTATTATTTTGATAAGAAGTGTGAGTCTTATGACCTTGTAAATTTTTAATTACCGTACCAGCAGTGGTACCGTCATTTGTGTCAACACCCTCAGCAGTTTTGTTTGCGTTCTGGTTTACAGGTTCAGCTGTTCCTGGAACCATTGGACCTTCTGCAGAAGCTGCGATTGCAAATATGCCAAACAGCATAAGTGCAAATAAAAAGCTTAAACTAAACTTTTTCATTCTTAAAACCTCCCAAATTTCTCTCTCTTTTTCTCTCTCTTTTTTCTCTCTTTTTCTTTGATTTGTTATGAAAAAACAATCTGTACTTACTTTTCTATACCACCCCCCTTAAATGTGAAGGAAATTGGTTATTTACTTATTTGATTCTTTTATTATGCTTCTGACTATTAGTTGAAAACTTGAACCCTTAGGTTAACTGTATCGGTGATGAAAACATTATCGTTCTGGTCGACGAACAATCCATTAGGGAGGTAGAATTGTCCATTTTGTTCACCCATGCCACCCATTTGGAATACTTTTTTACCATCCTTGTCGAAACCATATACCACATGGGTTAGGTTGCTGACAACGTACATAATACCGCGGCTGTCGAAGCCAATTCCTCTAGGGTTAACAAAAATGGATTCACCTTTTCCATTATTGGAACCATTAATTATTTTTACAAACTTCCCTTTTTTGTCGAAGATTTGCACTCGTTGGTTTCCTGTATCAACTACGTAAATATCACCTTCCTCATCAGCGGTAATCCCATTTGGTGCGTTAAACTCACCCTCATTTGTACCAGGCTTACCAATTTCAAGGAGTAACTTACCCTTCATATCAAACACATATACTTTATTGTCCTTTATATCTGTTACATAAACCTTCTTATCGAGAATACGCAGCGCCGCTGGAGATGAAAATTTCCCATCCTTGCTTACTTCAGGAGCAAAGTACTCGATAAATTTACCTTTTTCATCAAAAATTGAGATATTTCCATTATATAAATCTGCTACGAAAACTCTTCCCTTTTCATCTGTCGAAATCCCATATGGGAACTTAAATTGTCCCTCACCAGAACCATCCTCGCCAAAGGAAAAGAGTAAATTTCCGCCGACATCAAATGCTAGAACACGTTTATTATCCGTATCCGATACATAGGTAAAAGATTCATTTGCTGTTACATCCATGGGCTTTTTGAGTGGTTTGTCAAAGTCACCAGTGAGCGACATACTGTAATTTGGTGCCCCTTTTGGATCAAGAACCTTTAATAATCCAGTATCAATTGCTTTTGTATTATTTAGAAATAAGAAGGTAAAAACCGCTGCCGTGGCTATAACAATGAGAGCCATTCCAATATACACATTACGTCTTTTCATCGTTATTCACCCTTAGCCTTTGTGTCTTTATCTTTCAGTCTATCTAGGGCATCTACTGCGTCGGTATACAATGGATCATATGCAAGAGCATCCTTGTAAATAAGAATCGCGTCCTCATAATCACCTTTTGCTTCAGCAACCATTCCAATTTGGTAAATAATATCAGAGTTTGTTGGAGCTAACTTGTTAGCTAGTTCCAGTGCCTTTGTCGCATTATCAAACTCTTTTAACCCGCGATAAGCGATTCCCATTTGCACATGTCCCTTAAAGTCTTTAGGAGCGATTTTTACAGTCTTTTCGAACTCAATCAGCGCCTCATTATAACGCTCTTCATCTAAAAACACTAAGCCCAAATTGTAATGGGCATCATAATAATTTTTGTCTTGTTCTAGAACGAAATCAAACTCTTTAATTGCTTTTTCATTATCACCTTTTAAGAAATAGGTATAACCTAACACAATACGGTTTTGCAGATTTGCTGGATCTTTTCTAACCTCTTCCTTGTAATACGCGAGCTGCTCCTTCACTCTTTTCATATCAAGGTCATTCCAAAAATACAAGTGACCAAGAGCATATCCTGTACCTACTGAAATGATTAAAGTGATAAGCAACAGCAGAACACTCGTTCTCTTTTTGAAAGTCCTTGGCTGCTTCTTTGCTGTTTTTCCCTCTACTTCCTGAGGTATCTTTTCTGTTTCCATACTTAATTCCCCTCTCGGAATCTTTTCTTTTGCTGTTATGGTCACTTTTTATTTGTGTGACACTTAGTACACGTTTTTTCAACATGACATTTTAAACAGGACTTATTATATTTTTGATTTTCAGCTACTTCGATTGGATGACTACGCCTCCATGTTTCCTTATGCTTGTTTACATGACAGGAAGCACATTGAACCTTTGTGACAGGCGAATTACTTGTAATCCGATTTTCATGGCAAGTGAAACACTTTTGTGTATCCTTTGATTGGTGTCCATGCTCTGTCGCGAAAGAGTCAATTTTATGGCTTTCTGGTTTTTCTCCGTGACAGTCTTTGCAGAAGGTATTAGTCTTTGCGTATACATTAACCGTTACATTAGTTGAGTCAGTTTCTTCATTATTCAAATACTTTTTATATGTCGAATCTTGCTTAAATAAATCATATTCTGCTGACGACATATAGGAATGACATTTCTCACATGTCTCTAATTCTGAAGGCTTTATTTTCCCATGATCGCCAGCTTTGAATTTTTCTGTTTTATGATCATCTGGAATCATTGTCGATTCGTGACAGGCTGTACATTCCAGCGGTGCCTTTCTTACTTTATGACATTCCATACATGTATCCATTTGTGGACGTATGTACTTACTGTCACTCATTACCGAGGCCCCTAACTTGTGATTCCATTTTCCATAATCACTTTTGTAGGTCATTTTCCGATCTGAAATTTCCCCGTGCGCTGTACCGCTATGACACTGAACACACTCAATTCCTTCGGTTTTATGCTTATCATGCGGGATAATAATATCCCCAGATGGAGTTACGGCGCGACTTTCGATATTATGACATCTTTCACAGGCTTCATCCGGTATCAAACTCGGCATTTTAATCGGTGCAAGGTAGGTGTCTGTCTGCTTTTTATAAAATTCAACTACACCGTTTGCTTGGGCCTTTGCATAATTCTCAACACCTGGATCAATATGACAACTGACACAGTCGACCTCACTATGACTCGATGCCTTTAATGTATAATACTGCGGTTTCATCTCATGGCAGGAGGAGCAGAACTCTTGACTTGAAGTCGTCTCTACTCCTATTAGCCCCAATGCGAAGAACACAACTATAAACATTACTCCTACTGTTAAATATTTAAATAATTTGTAACCTTTCCGGGGAGGGGGGCTCTGTTCTATATGTTCATCTTCCATTCTTCTTCCCTCCTTATACTTTTAAACAATAAACCTTTACTTCTTCACATCATCTTTAAAGCCAGTTCTATGGCAATATTGGCAATAAACATCTGTTGGTGCTGTTGCTAGATCAGTTGCATCTGCTTTTGGTTTTTCACGATCGTGACAGACTAAGCATTCTGCTTTTAAGTCAGGTGTTGCTGCTTTATCCGCGTGTGAAGTTAACCATGTTTCACTTTCTGCGTGGCTCTCAGGGCGTTCGCTGTGACAGGCGCTACAGAACTTATTGATTCGTGATTGTTCTCTAACGACAGTAATATTTGCTGTATATTTGTGATCTTTATCCTCTTCTTTAACTTCAGCCATTTTAAGTAAAGAGACGAGATCTTCTTTTGGAATATCTCTAATCCACTTAGAATCCTGGTGACAGTCAACACATTGGTCTAACTCTTGAAGAGCTGTACCACCGTGATCTCCATTCCAGTTTGCAACTCTGTGATTTTGTGGCACCTTAACTCGTTGGTGACAGGTTTCACAAGCCATGGATAACTTAACATCTTTCGTTTGTTTTCCAATTGCTTGTAGGATTACCTCTTGTGTTTTTTCTTCATGAGCTGCAATCGCCTCAGTAGCTTCTTCTTCTGTTGTCGCTTCTGTTGTTGCAGGAGTTGTCTTCTCTTTGACTTCTTTTTCGACATGCTCGGCGTTTGGTGGAACCAAATAGGCAACATCTTTCCATGGCTTTTCACCGTTGTTTACTTTATCGTGACAGTCAATACATGTCCCCATGTTTGGCGCCAAGTATTTCTGTTCCATCATTTGTTCAGCTACATCAACTGTCCAATGACCGCGAACCTCTTCGGTGTTAATACCACGCGCAGCCATTTTAGCGTGAACCACGCCAGCGTGACAGCTTATACAAGGGACACCTTCTTCGATATGCCCTTTATGGTTAACGATTAAGTCTTTTGATGCGGTAACAAGACGGTTCTTAGAGTGACATTGTAAACAGTTTTCATCCGAAACCGCCTCATGTTCGGTTTGAACAATTTGTTCAGGTATACCCATTACATGGTGATATACCTCTTTTAATGAAATCACTTTGTGAGTCATCATATTGACGAAACCTGGCTTTATATGACACTGGACACATGTGATTTCACTGTGAGCACTTGCTGTATGGGTGGTAACCTCAGGTGCCATTTCATGGCAGTTTGCGCAGAATGTTGGACTATTTGTAAAGGAGATAACTCCATACCCGCCACCAAAAATAATAATGAACGCAACAAGCGATGCAAATAATAATTTCCACCGGTTGATTGGATCCTTCCAATTTATATTTTTGATTTTCTGCCAAAGGCCAGGTTTCTTTTTCTTTTCTTTAGATTCGGGATCTTTCTCTTTATTTTTCTTTCCCCAAAAGGCCACTTAACTCACCCTTCCCATTTTATTTTTCTCTCTATTTATTTTCCATATTAACCTCTCTAATGGTAGTATCTAACATTGTAAGGGTATTTTCCAATGTACAATTTGTGAATAATTTTTCATTACATATCTTCAAGGGTTTTTTCCTAAAAACAACATAAAAACGTTGTTAATTCAACAAAAGGTTAACATCGCGTAGACAGTATTAAATTGCATTAAAATTAATTTTTATACATTTTGGTGATTAAATATACATATGTCTTAGTAGATAAAGGACACTTTCAAGAAATAGAGTGATTACCGTATCCTTACATTTTTTGAGAAGGGAATCTAAATTCGACAAATATGGCTAAAACGGTAACATTGTTGTCACTCAATAGTGGAAGTGGTAATATTAGAAGGGAAATTATCTAAAGTTTTAAAGGGATTTACTATAATTAAACCGTATATTTGTTAAATCTGAAATAAAGGAGCGTTTCATCATATGATGGGGATTTTAAATAAAGTGTTTGACTTAAATAAGCGTGAGCTAAAGCGGTTAGACAAACAAGCAAAACTGATTGATGCACTTGCTGCCGATACTGAAAAGCTAACTGATGACCAACTTCGAGAAAAAACAGAGGAATTCAAGCTTCGCTATCAAAAGGGCGAGACGCTTGATGATCTGTTGGTTGAAGCATTTGCAGTAGTTCGTGAAGGGGCCCGCCGTGTACTTGGTTTATATCCGTATCATGTTCAGCTAATGGGCGGTATTTCTCTCCATGAAGGTAATATCTCGGAGATGAAGACTGGGGAAGGTAAAACCTTAACGTCCACGATGCCTGTTTATTTGAATGCGATTTCAGGCAAAGGTGTTCATGTAGTCACTGTCAACGAATACTTAGTAAGCCGTGATGCGACGGAAATGGGCGAGCTTTATCAATTCTTAGGTCTTACCGTTGGCTTGAATTTAAACAGCATGACAAAGGAAGAAAAGCAAGAAGCCTATGCTTGTGATATTACCTATTCTACAAACAACGAGTTGGGTTTTGACTACTTACGGGATAACATGGTCCTTTATAAAGAGCAGAAAGTACAACGCCCGCTTTATTTTGCCGTCATTGACGAAGTTGACTCGATTTTAATCGATGAAGCACGGACACCACTGATTATCTCAGGTTCCGCTCAAAAGTCAGCAGTCCTTTATATTCAAGCAAATGCGTTTGTTCGGACACTTACGAAGGATCAAGAATATACCTATGATGAAAAAACAAAAGGCGTCATGCTGACGGAAGAAGGAATCAGCAAAGCAGAAAGTGCCTTTAATATCGAGAACCTGTTTGATATGTCCCATGTAACATTAAACCATCATATTAACCAGGCATTAAAAGCCAATGTTAGTATGCATTTAGATGTCGACTATGTGGTTCAAGAAGGCGAAATTATTATTGTTGACCAGTTCACTGGCCGTTTAATGAAGGGCCGTCGCTACAGTGAAGGCTTGCACCAGGCAATTGAAGCAAAAGAAGGGCTTGAAGTCCAGAACGAAAGCATGACCATGGCCACTATTACCTTCCAGAACTATTTCAGGATGTATGAGAAGCTTTCAGGTATGACGGGTACGGCGAAAACGGAAGAGGAAGAATTTCGTAACATCTATAATATGAATGTTATCGTTATCCCGACGAACAGGCCAATTGTACGTGATGACCGTGCCGATTTAATCTACTCTTCAATGGACGGTAAGTTCAGAGCAGTTGTCGAGGATATTGCTGAGCGCAATAAAAACGGACAGCCTGTTCTTGTAGGTACAGTTGCAATTGAAACGTCTGAGCTTATTTCCAAGTATTTATCGAAAAAGGGAATTAAACATAATGTATTGAATGCGAAGAACCATGAACGTGAAGCGGAGATTATTGCTGAAGCGGGTCACAAAGGATCCGTTACAATCGCAACAAACATGGCTGGTCGTGGTACCGATATCAAGCTTGGCGAAGGTGTTGTTGAAGTAGGCGGTCTTGCTGTTATTGGTACGGAGCGTCATGAGAGCCGACGTATCGATAACCAGCTTCGCGGACGTTCTGGCCGACAAGGAGATCCAGGGGTTACTCAATTCTATTTATCAATGGAAGATGAATTGATGCGCCGCTTCGGTTCTGACAATATGAAATCAATGATGGAACGTCTTGGCATGGATGATACCCAGCCAATTCAGAGTAAAATGGTTTCAAGAGCCGTTGAATCTGCGCAAAAACGTGTAGAGGGCAATAACTTCGATGCCCGTAAACAGCTCTTGCAGTATGACGATGTTCTTCGTCAACAGCGTGAAATTATTTACACTCAGCGTGACGAGGTGCTAGAATCTGAAAACTTACGTGATATTGTTCAAAAAATGATTTCCACAACAATTGAGCGCAATGTTGAGGCACACACACCTAGACACGAGGACGAAGAAGCCTGGAACCTGCAAGGGATCATTGATTATGTAAATGCCACCCTTCTTCGGGAGGGCGCCATTACAATTGAAGCGATTCGCGGTAAAGAACCTGAAGAAATTAGCGAAGTTATCTTTGCAAAGGTTAAAGAGGCTTACGCTGAAAAAGAACAAATTCTTTCTGAAGAGCAAATGCGCGAATTCGAAAAAGTTGTCATGCTTCGTGCAGTTGATTCAAAATGGATTGATCATATTGATGCGATGGACCAGCTTCGTCAAGGTATTCACCTGCGTGCGTACGGACAAATCGATCCGCTTCGCGAGTATCAGGCAGAAGGCTTTGCAATGTTTGATGAGATGATTCAATCAATTGAAGAGGAAGCTGCCATGTACATTATGAAGGCGGAAATTCGTAATAACCTTGAGCGCCAAGAGGTAGCGAAGGGACAAGCGGTGAATCCTAAAGAAGATGGTGAACCTGTTAAGAAAAAGCCTAAAGTCAACCAAATCAATATCGGCCGGAATGACCCATGTTATTGTGGCAGCGGTAAAAAATACAAAAACTGCCATGGTGCAGCGAAATAATTGATTTGATTGATTGAAGAGATATCTGTGGAAACGCAGGTATCTCTTTTTAAACCGCGGATATATCTCCACACAAAAGGGTCGGCGAAATTGCCGACCCCTTTTCTTTATTAAAAAGGCTATTTTCGCATGGATTGTTGTTTTCCAAACATAGTTAATTTTATGTTTTTTTTACAAAAGGGGGCTGGTTCGGACACAGTTGCCTTCAGAATCACCAAACCTGTCTGAATTTATCTCTTTGTATACACTGATTAGTACAAAAAACAAAAAAACTTACGAATAGAACCTTTTGAAGGAATAAACACTAATCTACTTTAGCCATTCCTTGAGACCTTTGACTTTTTTCCATAAATGAAGATGTTCATCTGTATAAATCACTGCTTCATTTTCGTCTCCAACACCGTAGTAATCAGGCAATTGCTTAGGCAACCGTTTTTTTCCTGTTAACAGGGCAGGAACGTACTTGTTTTCCTTTTTAGCAACCTTCAAAAGTTGAGTAGCTTTCGGGGTAAAGCCATTTTTTAATAAC
Organism: Neobacillus sp. FSL H8-0543; assembly: GCF_038592905.1. Lineage (GTDB taxonomy): Bacteria > Bacillota > Bacilli > Bacillales > Cytobacillaceae > Neobacillus. The sequence goes on from NZ_CP151943.1 coordinate 1,559,469, forward strand.
TCAAGTAAAAGCTTATTGTATATACCATGTGCCCCGCCCTCTTCAAACTGTTTCAGTATCTTTTCCGCCTTTTGCATATCCGACTGCTCTAGGTAGACAGGAAACAATGAATAGCGGACACCCTGACTATCCAATGGATTGAGCTTGAGAATTTCTTCATATTGATTAATAGCTTCCGATACACTTCCTAATTTGTGAAGTGATTCCGCATAATTTATCTTTGCACGCATATAGGGTCTTGTTTCAATCAGTCCCCAAAAATGCTCTTTGTTTTCCTTAAAAAATGCCTTTCCTAGAGCACTTTCGCCTGCCTTCACTCCTTCTCCATACATTACAACAGCTTCTTCAAGGCTAGTAGCTTGTTCTGCTAGGATATTGTATGCATCAACACAATTACGATCCAATTGTAACGCATCCTTAGCCAGTTTGTAGCGCTGCGGCCCCTCTGTTTCAAAAGCATCATAGATCAATTCCTGGGCTTGCTCTTTTTTCGATCTTGCTGCTTTTTTAGGTAATGGTGTATTTAACCGTTTATTCATAAATTCATTGATTTCTTCGATACTTTCAATATTTTGCTCCTGAAGTTCCGCCATTGCCTCCTGCAGGATCCGCTCTGTTGCCAGCGGTCCATTGGATCCGCCATTAAACTGGACAACCGGCGCTAGGTTGTCTGGCGACGGCATATCATCATCCCCGTAAACCATTTCCGTTAGTTCGGTTAATTCCTGTTCTAAGACATTCTCCATTTCACGATAAATGGCGGAAACAGTCCCTACTGAGACCTGATATAATTCTGCAACCTCTTTTTGCGTATACTCCTTTAACATAGGTGCAATTGAGGATAGTAAATAGTGCAGAGCTGCCACATAGAGCATTGGACTTTTGATTCGTTTCTGCTTCTTTTCGCAAAACATTGACCAAAGCAACACACCTGTCTGGATAACTAATTCCCCTTCACCCTGTAATTCAAGCTCCTGTTGGAAAAGTTCCGCGACTTCTCTATAGATTGGGGCTGGCCATTCAATCGTGTCAATTGTATTTTCGTCCCCTAGCCTTGGCAGGTCGTGAAGAATCTGAACAAAGAAATCCGTATAATAGTCTGTTGGTGAATCATACCCATATTCAAGACTGCTGTCTTTAATAAATTCAATCGCATGCTCTGGCTGTAGCTGCGACAGATCAAATGCTGTCGGGAAAAAGAGATAATTTTTTTCGTAAGGAACAATCACACCCACGAAAAAATCCCCTTTTTTAATCTCAAAGGGTTTGTTAACAATGTGAGCATTTAGCACCTCTGTGGTTAACCCATCCTCCACTGTTAGTTTGTTATTTTCAATTTCAAGAACCGTTCCAGCAATCGTCCTTGCGTCTGTCCATGATCGTAAAATCTCTCTAAGCTTCGGTCGCCTAATTTTTGCACTCTCTGACTCAATAAATTTTTCAAGAATCGTTTCTCCATCTTCAAGAGGCTCAAAAAGAATAAACCAAATGGCATGCATGAGCTCGTAAAATTGTTTTTCTTGTTCCTCAATAATCATGAGATGTTCTTCATAATCTGAAAAATCTTCCTCTAACTCATCCCCAAAGTAGTACGCAGCAAATTGAAGAATTTGCTTTTGCAGATCATCAATCTCACTCTCAAGCATATGGGTTATGGAAACAATCTCCTTAGCCCCGCAACACTTTTTATACTTTTTCCCGCTCCCGCACGGACAAGGATCATTCCTTCCTACTGATTCATTCAACCTTGCTCGCCCCCTTAATATCCTTATGTCTCATATGTATAAATTTCTATTTTTACTTTCCAATTGGATTAAACTAATTCTTATATAATAGTACCATTTTTGACGGTTTCATATGTAATATACCTTAGGTTTTTATTAATGTAACCTGCCCACCGGCAAAATCTATAAAAAATACCCTCCTGCTATTTGGAGGGCATTTGTGAATTAGCTATTGTTTTTCATATATTCAAGAATTTCGAGATCAATCATACCCGTTTCTTGCTCTCTCATTTCAAAGTTTTCTGTATGAATAAACGCAGTTAATGCTTTATCCATTTGTTCATCACTGGCTTCCTTGTCGCTGAGATAGCCAAATTTAATCAAATTCCCTACCAATTCAATTTTGATATCACCTTCAATTGCTGCCACTCGTTCTGGTTTGGATGGAGAAAAGTACAACTGCTGAAGCTGATAAATACGAATTAATTCTTTGATAGGATCGGGATGGTCGTCCACTCTTAAATCGATAAAGCGATCATTAAAGCCGCCATACCCACCGTTTTCTTTGACAATATAAACGGCAGCTGACTGTTTCCCCCTGCTATCTCCCCCAGCTTCCTGACCCGCATCCAATGCAGCTAATAGCCGGTCAGCAAGCTGGCCTTTTGATTCTTTAAAAACACGTGCCATGGCATCGACGGTGTTTTCATCAACTAAAATATTCCCTTGGGCAGCAAAATGGGTGCCTGTCACCCCGCCTGCCCAATCATAGCATGCCTTGCCGGTGAAGGTTGCTGCATTACCGTTTGCATCAATAATCCCTACCTGACGCATCTCTCTATCTAAATCATCAGCAAGAAGGAGCGAAAGTGTTTCCTCGGCCGACTTGCCTTCCGCCATCAATTGCAGACCCTTTGGACCATATGCAGTATTTGCATAGGATTGGGTAGCAATCGCCCCCACTCCCGCCTTTGCCCAAGGCACAACCGCACCAACACCTAAAAATTTTGATTGAACAGCTACTCCCCATACTTTTTCGACTGGGTCGTAACCAACAATTGAAAATGTCATTCTAAACCAACCTCCTATTATTCTTCTAAGAATTATCAGGGACAGATCGTAACTCCCTTTCTATTATTCTCATTATACAAAAAATTCTAAAAGTAGTATATTTAAGAATTCCATTAAATAATTCATAAAAAAAATGCAGCTCCGATTGCTCGGAACTACATTTTTCGAAGGATTAATGCGTTTCAATTAAGCCATAGCGGCCGTCTTGACGCTTGTAAACTACGTTGGTACGGTTTGTTTCAGCATTGTTGAATACATAAAAGTTATGACCAAGCATGTTCATTTGTAAAATAGCCTCTTCACTATCCATTGGTTTAAGATCGAAGCGCTTAGTACGAACAACTTCTAATTCATCTTCATCTGAATCATGAACTTCAGTGTTATCTGAAGTTGCAAACGTAATTGGGAATTCACCCTTTTCACGGAATTTACGGTTCACTTTTGTTTTATGCTTGCGAATTTGACGCTCTAGTTTGTCAGTAACCAAATCGATTGCAGCATACATGTCAATATGTGTTTCTTCAGCACGTAGAACCAGTTGCGGCATAGTGATTGTTACCTCAACTTTAGAAGATTTATCTTGATTGAATCTTAAATTCACATTTACCTTTGCATCAGGTGCTTCAGTGAAATAGCGGTCCAATTTAGAAATTTTCTTTTCAACATACTCTCTAATTGCTGGAGTTACCTCAATGTTTTCACCACGAACGTTATAATTCATTTGTGGACTCCTCCTTTAATAGTACTATGTATTACAATTCTATTTTACCCTATGTTTATCCTGCTAAATCAGAACAAAAATTTTGTCGAAAATTTGACAAAAACACAGGGGAAATAGTGACAACCCTAGAATGCATTAATTTTTCTGAAAATAAGCTTCCTACACCTTTAGTGTATATTCTTTAGGGACAAATTGCCACTTTTAACACTTGAGCATAGGTTACAAGTATGTGAAAAGGGAATGATTTGGGACGGTGTATCCGTCCTTTTTAGCGTGCAAGTGTAAAGGATTGAACGTTCTGGGCTCCCGCTTCCTTTAAAAGCTTGGCCGCATGTCTTAATGTAGAACCAGTTGTATAAATATCATCAACTAATAACAGATTTTTTCCCTTTACATCAATCAGCGGGGCGAGTTGAAAGACTTGGGCAAGGTGAATTCGTTCTGATCGGGACTTTTTTGATTGTTTTTCCGAGTGGATTCTAGTAAGAAGCGGAGTGGAAGTATAGCCTGATTCGATAATTAACGCCTCTGCCTGGTTAAAACCGCGCTCGTACAGGCGCTCAGCACTAAGCGGAATCGGTACTAGGAAATCAAAGGTAATTTTACATAGCGCTTCCTTCATTGAAAGAGAAAATATCTTGGCAAGTAAATAATCCCCGCGAAATTTATAACGTGCCAGTACCTCCTTAAAAAAATCATTGTAGAGAAAAGTAGAGAAATTGGCATCAAGATATCCTTTCCAATTAAGATCTTCCTCCCATCGGACACAATCATGGCAGTTATCGCCATGCTGAAACCTTTCTTCTAGCAGTTGGAGTGGCCGGCTGCATATTCGGCATCTTTCACCGTTAATTTTTTCAAGCTTGACCTCACAGTCAGAACATGTAAACAGCTCTTGTGATGCAGTAAAAAGCGTTTTCCAGCCAATGGGTGTGCGGATTAACTCATGGCACAATAGGCAATACATTTGCGGGAAGGGATTCAATGGACATCACTCCTATATTTATTGATCAAGCAGTCCCTTTTTGATGCCTTCATGATTCATTGATAGAATTTGTTTCCTTGCCTTTAACATCGCATTGGTTTTTCCATAATGAAAAAAAGTCACAATACCCTTAGGATAATCCTTGCTACGCCCTGCTCTGCCAGCAATTTGTACTAGGGCGCTTTCAGTAAAGACATCATCCTCGGCTCCGACAACGGCAACATCAATGTTCGGAAAAGTAACACCGCGTTCAAGAATCGTCGTTGTCAGCAATAACGGAATCTGTTTTGCGCGCATTTTTTGAACCTTCGCTTTCCGGTCTGGATCCTCGGCATGAACGGCACATATCGCGGAATCATAGTGTTGAAGAATGGGAAGTGCCTTTTCCATTAAAGCGATATGAGGGAAAAATAGTAAGGCTTGCTTCTGATTTTGGAGACGATTGGTAACCCAGCGAATGACCTTTTGCGGGAGTTTGTTTTTCTTCAGACTTTTTTGCCAATTACCCGACCAAGTATATTCTGGGACAGGCAGTGGACGGCGGTGAAAACGAGCTGGAATCGTCGTAAATGCCCTTTTGCCTGTACGACATTCTCTTTGCCATTTCTCACTGGGGGTGGCAGTCAGGTAAATCATCGCAGAACTGTGTTTTCGCGCCTGGATCACGGCATGCTGCAGCGATTCCTCGACAGTATATGGGAAGGCATCTACCTCATCGAGGATGATTGTATCAAAGGCCTGGTAAAAACGGAGCAGCTGGTGGGTGGTTGCAATCGTCAATGGGGCATAGAGGTGACGGTCCTCGCTTCCTCCGTAAAGGTGGGCAACCGTAATTTCAGGGAATGCTGCCTTTAGCCTGGGCGTGAGTTCAAGGACCACATCTGTACGGGGTGTTGCAATACAAACTCTTTTTCGTGCAGCAAGTGCCGCCTCAACCCCTGCAAATAGGACCTCTGTCTTACCCGCCCCACACACCGCCCAGACAAGGAGTTCTCCATTCTGCTGGATTGCCTCAACAACTTTGTTCGAGGCCTGCTGCTGACCGCCCGATAAGCTCCCCTGCCATTGTAGGATGCTTGCAGGAAGGTCGCTGGACGGCGCAGGTCCTTTCCAGCCAATAAGCGGCGTGCACCCGCTTATTCTCCCCATCATTAGGCATTTGCGGCAATATAGGCAGGTTTCATCACATCTCGAGCAAGGGAAATGTGCAAACCAGTGCGGTTCTCTGTTGCCGCACCTGGCGCAACAAGGCATATTTCTGCTAGACTCAATCCCTTTTCGATAAGAAATATATCCATTTTCATAATGATTTTGAATTTCGATAATGGAGAAAGAGATATCATCAAGCAATAGTTGTTTACCAGTGAGAAGTTGTTGAAGTTCGCGGTTAAATTTGAAGTCATGATTAAGCTGCGGCTCTGGAATGATCGGTACTAGCTTTAGGTTCTGAGGAATTACTGATTCATTTTTCATATCAAGATGCAAGGGGGCACCTTCTTTAGATAATAAATTCGGTCTCTGATATTTCCTTTCCGCTGGATTTGTAGGGAACGGAGAATCTTGGGGCCAACATTTATCCCATTGCTGAGCAGAAATCTTCTTAGAAGGGTAGGTATTTCCTTTAAAATCAATGAGCATCACTCCTTTTCTCTTAAGATTCGACAAAAACCTTTATATTCCTGCTTGGTTTTGAAAATTCTTTAATACGAGTAAATATTCTGTGGTTGTTTATTGTTACCGCTCCGGCTTCTCTCACCACAGTTCGGTCACTTTGAACCCTTCTTTGTTACCGCTCCGGCTTCTCTCACCACAGTTCGGTCACTTTGGACCCTTCTTAGTTACCACTCCGGCTTCTCTCACCACAGTTCGGTCACTTTAATCCCTTCTTTGTTACCGCTCCGGCTTCTCTCACCACAGTTCGGTCACTTTGAACCCTTCTTAGTTACCGCTCCGGCTTCTCTCACCACAGTTCGGTCACTTTGAACCCTTCTTTGTTACCGCTCCGGCTTCTCTCACCACAGTTCGGTCACTTTGAACCCTTCTTTGTTACCGCTCCGGCTTCTCTCACCACAGTTCGGTCACTATGAACCCTTCTTTGTTACCGCTCCGGCTTCTCTCACCACAGTTCGGTCACTTTGAACCCTTCTTTGTTACTGCTCCGGCTTCTCTCACCACAGCTCGGTCACTATGAACCCTTCTTTGTTACCGCTCCGGCTTCTCTCACCGAAGTCCGGTCACTTTGAACCCTTCTTTGTTACTGCTCCGGCTTCTCTCACCACAGTTCGGTCACTATGAACCCTTCTTTGTTACCGCTCCGGCTTCTCTCACCACAGTTCGGTCACTTTGAACCCTTCTTTGTTACCGCTCCGGCTTCTCTCACCGAAGTTCGGTCACTTTGAACCCTTCTTTGTTACCGCTCCGGCTTCTCTCACCGAAGTTCGGTCACTTTGAACCCTTCTTTGTTACCGCTCCGGCTTCTCTCACCGAAGTTCGGTCACTTTGAACCCTTCTTTGTTACCGCTCCGGCTTCTCTCACCGAAGTTCGGTCACTTTGAACCCTTCTTTGTTACCGCTCCGGCTTCTCTCACCAGAGTTCGGTCACTATGAACCCTTCTTTGTTACCGCTCCGGCTTCTCTCACCACAGTTCGGTCACTTTAATCCCTTCTTAGATACTGCTCCGGCTTCTCTCACCAGAGTTCGGTCACTATGAACCCTTCTTAGTTACCGCTCCGGCTTCTCTCACCGAAGTTCGGTCACTATGAACCCCTCCTTTTGTATGGAATTGAACCCAATAAACATGTTATCAAAGTTTCAAAATACTTCTATCCATAGAAAAAATACCACAGTCCTAAGAACTGTGGTAAACCTCAAAAATTATACCTTCTTATGTTTCAAAGTAAAGCCATGCTTCGATTGCCTGGCCCATTAAAGTTATTTTTTCATCCAGCCCATACCCATTGCGCCTTCGCCAAGGTGGGTACCGATGACAGCTCCGAAGTAACTGATAGAAAATTCGACGTTGGGATATAATGCTTCAAGCTCAGCCTTCCATTCTAATGCTTCTTCTTCTCGGTTTGCATGGATAATAGCAGCTTGATGCGGCTCACCACTTGCAGCATCTTCGCCAAGCAGGTCGACAATTCGTTTCAGCGCCTTCTTACGGGTACGGACCTTCTCAAATGGGACGATGACTTTGTTTTCGAAATGGAGGAGCGGCTTTACTTGGAGCAGACTGCCGATAAAGGCTTGGGCACTGGATAGACGGCCGCCACGCTGCAGGTGTGATAAATCATCAACCATAAAATAGGCTCTTGCTGTCTTTTTCAATTCGGCAAGACGAGCGATAATCGCTTCTGCTTCTTCGCCAGCTAGCGCCATTTTTGCTGCTTCGATGGCATACAACCCCTGCGGCATACAGCTGATTTCGGAATCAAAAGGATAAACCTTAATTCCTTCTACCATTGTACTTGCCGTGACAGCACCAGAAAAAGTACCGCTAATTCCGCTTGAAAGATGGATGCTGATGACGGCATCATATTCTTTGGAAAGACGCTCAAACAGCTCAACAATTTGACCAATTGGCGGTTGTGACGTTGTTGGCAGTTCCTTTTCCTTCACCTCTTGATAAAATTGGGCTGCACTAATATCAACTTCTTCCTGGTAAACCTCGTTTCCAAAAATAACATTTAGCGGGACCATATGTATATTAAATTCATCACGTAATTCTTTGGGTATGTAAGCCGTACTGTCCGTAACAACTGCCGTTTTCATATCTGAATGACCATCCTTATTTTTTTATCTAATATTTAAAAAGATACCATATAACACCCAAAAAAAGAACACACTCACCTGGAGCATGCTCTTCAAATCAAATTAACGTACCTCGACCCAGCCATTTTTGATGGCTGAGACGACGGCTTGTGTACGGTCGTTGACATTCATCTTTTGTAAAATGTTACTGACATGGTTCTTGACTGTTTTTTCACTAATAAATAGAGCTTCCCCAATGCCGCGATTACTTTTTCCATCTGCAAGCATTTGGAGCACCTCACACTCGCGACGTGTTAATAAGTGAAGCGGTCGACGGAGCTCAGCCATTTGAAAGGCACCGCCGCCATGATGTCCAGCAGCTAACTTACGGTATTCGTTTACTAAGTTATGCGTTACCTTTGGATGTAAATAGCATCCGCCATCAGCGACCACGCGGACTGCATCAATAAGCGCATCAGCATCCATCTCTTTTAATAAATATCCCTTCGCTCCTGTTTGGAGGGCATGGGTTACATAGTTCTCATCATCATGGATGGAAAGAATAATGATTTTAATTTCCGGGTATTTTTCCGCCAGTTCACGAGTTGCCTCGATTCCATTCATTTGAGGCATATTAATATCCATAATTACAACATCCGGATTGTGGGCCTTCACAATTCCTAAGGCATCACTACCATCATCACCTTCAGCAACAACTTCGAATCCTTTTTCAAATTCAAGAATTCGTTTAACCCCTTCTCTAAACAACTGGTGGTCATCAATAATTGCTATCTTAGTCGTCATTATTTTCCGCCCCCTATTCACTCTTGTTTTTATCTTTTAATTGCTGCGGCAATGGAACATTGATAACAACACTCGTCCCCTTACCCATTTTCGATTCAATCTTCATGCTGCCATCAAGCAAATCCACTCGTTCTTTCATGCCAATGATCCCAAAGGATTCCGGCTTTTTCTGTGCAATATCAAAACCAACACCATTATCTTTAATTAGGACATTTATGCTAGACTTGGTCATTTCTAACCTGACCTTTATTTCGCAAGCATTAGCATGCTTTAGTCCATTTTGCACAGATTCCTGTATCATTCGGAATAAAGCGACTTCATATTTGGCAGGAAGCCGGCAATCTAACCCGATGTTGATAAACTCAATTTGTGATTGTTTATGATAATCTTCGATTGTCTGTAGATATTTTCTGAGGGTAGGGACAAGCCCTAAATCATCAAGTGCCATTGGTCGCAAATCATAAATAATTCTTCGTACCTCATAGAGGGCTGAACGAACCATTTTTTTGAAACTACTAATCTCCTCTAAAGCCTCATCTGGCCCTCTTTCTCGAAAGACACGGTCAATTAAATCGGAACGGACAATAACATTTGCAAGCATCTGTGCTGGGCCATCATGAATTTCCCTCGATAAACGTTTTCGCTCTTCCTCTTGTGCCTCAATAATTTTCAAACCAAAGTCTTGCTTTGCTTTAGCATTTTGCAGTTCTTCACCCATCCATTTTAAATCACTCATTAAATAATTCATGACCACTGAAATTTGAGAGATAAGCTGGTCTGCACGATCCATCGTTTCATTTAACCCTAATAACCTCCGCTCAAGGTCATCTCGTTTTTCCAGGAGTTGTTTTTTAAATTGCCAGTTAATCGATAGATCCATTTGGAGCTGATGTGCCTTTTCATAAGCTTCCCGAACCTCTGCTTCTGAATAGGCTTTAAAATTTACGCTTAACTCTGATAAAGTTAATCTCGCTTGATTCACCTGTTGTTCAAGCCGTTTTTCCTCTCCAATAAGCCTGACCATCATTTGTCTCATATTTACTAATTCGGTTGTCATATCTTCATAGTCTTGACGACATTGCTCGCTAATCTGAAAGATGTCACTTTTGCTGCTTGTAACCATGTCAATCATTTCTTCACGGATTTCATCAATTGATTTTATATTAATCTTCTGAATGTTCGTCATTGCATCCTCCAGAGATCTTTTATATAGTTTACATCGAATGGGGAAATTTTACTATTAAGAACTATGATTCCAAAAATTTTCCCAACATCCAATATATCCGAAGTAGTATAATGATAAATAACAAACTATTATATTGAAAAATTTATATAACACTACTTATATTTGACTCATTATAACATGATAAGGTTACTTCAATATTAAAGATATATTACACAAATATTTTATTATTACTTTAGGCAGCGAAAGGAGTAGACACTTTATGCTTTCTCGTTATTACACGGTTAAGGAATCTGGCAGCCATGAAATTACCATTCAAAGGTCACGGTTCATCGCACATATTTCAAGAGCAGAATCAGAAAGTGAAGCACAGGAATTTATCCAAGTCATAAAGAAGAAATATTGGGATGCTACCCATAATTGTTCTGCCTACCTCATTGGCGAGAACGACCAAATTCAAAAAGCCAATGATGACGGCGAGCCGAGCGGGACTGCCGGTGTTCCCATCCTTGAAGTTTTGAAAAAAAAGAACCTTAAAGACACAGTTGTAGTTATTACTCGTTATTTTGGCGGTATTAAATTGGGAGCTGGCGGGCTTATTCGCGCTTACGGTAAGGCGACATCAGAAGGAATCCTTGCTGTTGGAATAGTAGAGAGGAAACTAATGAGAATTCTTCATGTAACAGTAGATTATACTTGGCTTGGGAAAGTCGAAAATGAACTACGCACATCTGTTTATAGCATCAAGGATATACATTACCTTGATACAGTCAAATTTGAAATATATGCTGAAGATGAACAAAAAAATTCTTTTCATGAATGGATGACTGAACTAACTAATGGACAAGCGGAAATCCAAGAAGGAGAAAGACTCTACCTAGAAGTGGACATCTGAACCGCTTCTTTTTAATATACTTGAAAGTTCATTGTTGATTTCGGAAAACGAAGTGCCTGGAGCTCCATTAAAAAACTAATAAATTATGTAGTTTTAATAAATTTAATTTACCAATCACGAATAATATTATACAATGGTACATGGCTTACTATCCTTTTTTCAACAAAGTTAGACACTTTTCTACTTTAACTATATAGGAGGTACTTTATGTCTATTAATAGACAATCATATAAAAGGAGCAAGAAAAAGCGTAAAAGGCTTTGGCTCTGGATTATGACACCGATTCTTATCGTACTGATAAGTGTATCGGCCTACGCAACATATTTATACAATAAAGCTGAAACTGTAATGAATGATTCCTATACACCTGTTGAACGGAATACTGTAAAAGCGGCCGATGTTGATGTAGAAAATACCTCAATCTTATTCATTGGAGTAGATGACAGTAGTAAACGAAATTTTAGCGATAGTTCCCGTACAGATGCATTATTATTAGCAACGTTCAATAAGAATCAAAAATCAGTCAAATTATTGAGCATCCCTCGTGATTCTTACGTTCATATCCCTGAAAAGGATATCTATACGAAAATTAATCACGCCCATGCATATGGCGGAGTAAAGCTCACTCTAGATACTGTAGAGGAACTGCTAGATATCCCAGTTGATTATTATGTAAAAATGAATTTTAACGCCTTTATTGACGTTGTAAATGCTTTAGATGGAATTGATGTCGAAGTTCCATACACCTTCTCAGAACAAAACTCTAAGGACCAAGCACGCGCAATTACACTTAAAGAAGGTTTACAAACATTAGATGGTGAAGAAGCACTTGCTCTTGCACGTACTAGGAAAATGGATAGTGATATCAAAAGAGGTGAGCGTCAGCAAGAAATCTTTAAAGCTGTCCTTTCCAAAGCTATATCTGTTCAATCTGTAGGTAAATATTCAAATGTAATCGAAGCTGTTGGTAAAAACATGACCACCGATTTATCTTTTAATCAAATGAAATCTTTTATTAGTTATTTACAAGCAGGCAGCGGTATCAATATTGAATCCTTAAGTCTAGCTGGCGGCGATTCGTATATTGATAGAATCTATTATTATCAACTAGATGAGGCCGCACTGGCACAGACACAAGAAACGCTAAAAAATCATCTTTCAGATACATCTAAAACAGCTAAAACGATAGATATAAACAATTCTACAAGTAATAATTAGATAAAAAGGGTGAGAAGCTTTTTAAAAGCTTCTCACCCTTTTTGGTTCTCACCCTTTTTTCTCTGTTGATAATTTAATACTTTTTATTAGTTTTAACAGGGGGTGGAAATCCTTTCCAAACAATCCGATTCTCTCGGCTATTATTTCAATTAGGAAAAGGAGTATAGCAACTAAAACCATTGCTCCCCAGAGCTTTGCTTGAGAAAAGATTACAGCCACCATCCCAAAAAAGGTGGCCAAAGCATAAATTAGTAGCACCGTTTGCCGATGTGTATAACCCAATCGGAGTAAACAGTGATGCAAATGTGACTTGTCAGGCATAGAAATTGGCTGCTTATTAATAATCCTGCGAACAATAGCGAAAACAGTATCAGAAATAGGCACCCCTAGAATGATAATAGGTACAATAAAAGATACAAAGGTAACGTTCTTAAAGCCTAAAAGGGATAATACTGCAATCATATAGCCTAAAAACAAGGCACCTGTATCGCCCATGAAAATTTTTGCAGGATGGAAATTATAGTAAAGAAACCCAAGAGTGCTTACCAGGAGAATCGAACCAATCGCAACTACATAATGATTGCCCATGATTATTGCCATACCAGAAATCGATATTAATGCAATAGAAGATACTCCAGCAGCTAAACCATCCAGACCATCAATTAAATTTATCGCATTGGTAATCCCAATGATCCATAGGATGGTAAGAGGAATACTTAAATACCCGAATTCAAACAAGCCTCCTAGTGGCAAATTAATAAAAGTGATTTCTAAGCCTCCATATAGAACAACAACAAATGCTGCGATTACTTGTGCCAGAAGCTTTATTTTCGCCGATAGCTCAAATAAATCATCAAAAATCCCCGTTATAATAATAATGCCACTACCTATCATAATTGATGTTGAATATTGGTTTTCAGGTTGAAAAATTAAAACTCCTACCAAAAAGCTTATATATATAGCTAAGCCTCCAAGTCGCGGCATCAACGTTTGGTGTACCTTTCTTTTATTGGGACGATCTGTTGCACCAACTTTATAGGCTACTTTAATTACAATAGGAGTAATAAGAATAGAGATGAAAAAGCATACTATCAAGGTAAGAAATATCATAGAAACCTCCTCCATAGTATCTTGTCCATTAAATTCAAAAGAAAAACAGCATTATCACGTGTTTAAAGGTTTTTTATGAATTAACAAAAAGAGGCAATTCCCCAGGACTATCCCTGGAAAATCACCTCTTCTTTTCTCAAAATTACTTAATCCATGCTCCGTCTTTACCTACTTTGTACTTGCCTACTGTTGTGTTAGCTGCCATGCTGCCATTATCGTATAAGAAGTACCACTTGGTACCTACTTGTACCCAGCCGGTTTTCATTGCACCTTTTGAGTCGAGGAAGTACCACTTCTTACCTGTGAATACCCAGCCGGTTTTCATTGCACCGTCTGTGCCTAGGAAGTACCACTTCTTATCTGTGGATACCCAGCCAGTTTTCATTGCACCGTCTGTGCCTAGGAAGTACCACTTCTTATCTGTGGATACCCAGCCGGTTTTCATTGCACCGTCTGTGCCTAGGAAGTACCATGTTTTATTGCTGTTCAACCAGCCTGTTTTCATAACACCCGAGCCTTCAAAGAAGTACCATTTGTTAGATACCTTAAACCAGTCGGTCTTCATGTCGCCATTAACTGCATCTAAGTAGTACCACTTGTTACCTTCTAAGATCCAGCCTGTTTTCATCAAACCATCTTCATCAAATAGATACCATTTATTGTTGATGAATTCCCACTCATCGACAACAAGCTCACCAGTTTCAGGGTGAATGTAATACCAGTTATCGCCGTCTTGCTGCCAGCCTGGCTCTATTTCTTCAAGATAATTAATATTTACCATTCTGTACTCATATTCTCCAAAAATAGGGCCTTCGTAATTTTTTACGTAATTGATGAGACCATCTAAATCCGTTGGTCCTTGGACAGAATCTTTTCCTTTTAGAAGTGCTTGATAGCCATCGCCTCCGCCAGCCATGAAGTTATTCACAGTAATCGTGTATTCTCCAGCAGGGTCGATTTCATCACCATTCTCAAGGTAAATATCTAGAATTCTATTTCCTCTTTCAAGAGTGTCATCATATGTGTAGAACAATCCTGAAATTTGCAGCATTTTCGCACGAGTTGGGTCAGCCCATTGTTGGTTTAACAACTCTCTAATAATTTCACCAGTTACAGTCATTTTGATAAGGTCGTTACCAAATGGCTGAACATTGAATAGTTCACCCCAAGTAATTTCACCAGCGTTAAGGTCGTTACGGATACCACCTGGATTCATGAAACCCATGTCAGTGTCCATTTGCCAACGCATTGAGTCAGCAATCATATTACCTAGGATCTGTTCACCATGTTCATTTGCAATTCTTGTTAATTCAACTCCAGCTTCACCAATAACCTCATTAAGGATTGGTGCAATTGCTTCTTTGTAAGCTTTAAGTTCAGCTGCAATAGTAGCATCAGGAGTAATTTTAGAATGCAATGTGTCTACAATTTTAGCTTTTGACTTTTCAATTACAATATCTTTTGTAATTGGATCAATGACTAAATCAATATCTGAGAATGCAGTACCGTAAGACCAAGATTGTACGACTAACTTATTATCGATTGTTGCATTTAAATATTTGTGGTCATGGCCTCCGTATATCACGTCAACTTCGTCATCAACCTTGTTTGCAAAATCAACAACTTCTCCAGTTGCACCTGTTCCATCCGTCTTAGAGGAACCAGGGTTATGAGCAAGAACCACAATCGCTTCTACACCTTCTGCTTTTAATTCTGCAGTGTATTTGTTAATAGCAGTTACTTCGTCAGTAAAGACAACATCTTTTACTGCACTTGGAATAACGATGTTTGGAGTGATTGTTGTAACAACACCGATAATACCAATCTTAACCCCATCAACTTCTTTAATTACATAAGGGTCTAATACAAGATCTCCTGATTCTTTGTATTCAACGTTTGCAGCTACGTACGGGAAGTCCGCACCTTCAAATTCACCTGTTTTTTCATGTGCACCACCATTGATTAGTCGAAGCATTTCTTCTACACCTTCATCAAACTCGTGGTTACCGATTGTACCAGCATCAAAGCCAATATCGTTTAAGAAGCGAATTGTTGGCTCATCCTGTAGTAATGCAGACACTGGGGCACTTGCACCAACAGTATCACCAGCATGAAGCATTAATGTGTTAGACATATTCGTTTCTTCACTTTGTTTTAGGTAGGCAGCAAGGTATTCTATTCCGCCAGATTTGTCGACAGTAGCACCTGTGCTGTCTTTAATTGATCTATAAGTATCCAGCTGGCCATGTAGGTCGTTGATACCTAGTAATTGAACATGAATGTTTTGGTCTAGTTGATATGTTTGATAACCTTCTTTAGTTGTTGAAACACCAAGGTCCTTAACATTTGGAGTTACACCTAGGTAGTCTTTGGCAACAGGAGAAGAGTTAAATGCTAATGTTACATTGCCTTCAACAGGAGCAATTTTCCAGTTTTCGTCAGCAGTTGCATCCACAACACCTTGTGTTTTAATGTAATCCATTAAAAGCTCGCGGTTTTCATATGGCGAGTCAATGACTACTTCTGCCCCTTTGATTGGGAAGCCGCCACCACCACTAGCACGGTAGTTGTTTGTTGCTACGATAAATACTTGATCGTCTGCTATTGGTGTTCCGTCCATCATCGTGAAGTTAATAATACGATGGGAATCAGCATTTTCAATTGCACCCGTTTCCCAATTGTATCGTCTGTCTTTAGTGACATCGACTTGGTATTTAATACCGTCAATCACGTCAAAATTATACGGGCGGAAATTGTAATCCAGCAATTCTTGATTTCCCACTTTAGCAGGGTCGATTGTTTTGAATTGCGCAGCAGACATTTCTAACCATTCTCTTACTTGTGCACCGGTTAATTTAATAGCTTTTAAGGTGTTATTGAACAAGTACAAATCGTTTGCACTCTTAATCGAAAGGTCACCTTTTGTGATATTCGTGAAGTCACCTACGCCGCCACGGCCGCCTTTGAATGGTGCTGCAGCAGAAATGACTGGGAGGCCTTTAAGTTCAGGACTTTTCGTATTGATCCAGTTGTTCACATAATCAATTTGTGCGTTGTTAACTACTTGTACGGATGGATCATCCATTACACGTGAGAAGAAGCTATGCATTGGTGTAACGGTTTCGCCGATTTTCCCACGTACATAGTCAAGTGTGCCTTGGTGTTCAACTGCCACTGCCTCGACTATTTCAGCATTAACTGCCGTATCAGCTGTTACAGGGACATTAACTGACTTAGAGTTTGTTTTATCAACAGTCCATTTTCCTGTAGCATCTTGAACTAAAGCTAAATCAAGTACACCTAGGTTATTTCCCCAGAATCCAGCTTCAACTGCCTGAGTGCCATTGATTTTTCCATTAACATTATCAATTCCCTCGACACCATTAAAGGACTTGTCACCAGGGAAATTTAAATGAGCATGGCCAAAAAGCATGGCATCGATGCCTTCCACTTTGGTTAAATCATAAACAGCATTTTCTGCTTCTTCTTGTCCTTCAGCAGCAATGTCACAGCCTGAGTGCGCAATCGCAACGATTACTTCAGCGCCAGCAGCTTTCATTTCTGGAATAAATTTATTAGCTTGAGTAACAATATCCTTAGCAATAACCTTACCTGTTAGGTTATCCTTATCCCACTGCATAATTTGCGGTGGTGCAAAACCAATGACGCCAACCTTGACTTTCGCTGGTTTTCCTTGTGCATCAATAATATCTTTTTCAATAATTTTGTATGGATCAAAATAATTTACATCGTTGTCAGGGTTATCATCTTTATCATCAATATAGATGTTAGCGTTTACAATAGCGTGATCTGCTTCCTGTAAAACATCATCTAAATAATCCAATCCATAGTTAAACTCATGGTTACCCACAATACCTGCATCGTACTCCAAATAATTCATTGCTTTAAAGATTGGATGTGTAGCATCGGGAGCTAATTTGTGTTCACCTCTAGCTACATAATCTGCTAGTGGGTTTCCTTGAATTGTATCACCAGCATCAAATAGCATGCTGTTAGGCTGCCCAGCTCTTGCTTGTTGGATCAAGCTTGCGGTCTTTGCAAGGCCATAATTAATACCCTTGTCTGTGTCCTGGTAGTAATCATACGGCATTACATTTGAATGAAGATCAGTAGTTTCCAAGATACGAAGAGTTGCAGTATTTGCTGTTCCTTCGGCCTTGGCAGTACCTGGGAAAACATTTAATGGAACAACTGTAATCGCTAACGCAGCTGCTAGTGATCCATTAAGCATTCGTCTTTTCATACTTCTCTTAATCTTTCTCTTCAACACTTTTTCCGCCCTTCGACAAAAATTTTGTATTGCATAAATTATTTTACTAGTTAATCTACTAGAATCATAGTACCTTTTGTAAATTTTTTGTATTTTTATTGCGTTATTTTGGAAAAGTCGAATGGTGCTGAATTAAACTTTTAAAGCAGAAAAAAGCCTTTAAAACATGAATGTTTTAAAGGCTTTCTATAAATCTACTACTATCGGTTTTTGACATTAACCGGTCGGAGTCCTTTCATGAACTTCAACAGCGGTTGATAATCCTCACGAATGAGGCCTATTTTTTCAACAATTACTTCAATAGTTATTAAGAGAGCCAAGATAACAATTAACGATCCCCAAACAGTGGATTGTGAGAAAATGAACGCAGCCAGACCAAATACTGCAGCCATCGCATAGATCAACAATACTGCTTGCTTATGTGAAAATCCTGTTCTCATTAAGCAATGATGGAGATGAGATTTATCTGGTGCCGAGAGCGGCTGTTTATTAACCAGTCTGCGGATAATCGCAAAAAATGTATCAGAAATCGGTACACCTAATATAATGATTGGAATAACAAATGAAATAAATGCTACATTTTTAAACCCTAGCAGTGCTAAAACACCTATCATAAATCCTAAAAACAGTGCACCGGTATCACCCATAAAAATTTTCGCTGGATGAAAGTTGTAACCAAGAAAACCAATAGTTGAAACAGCTAGAATTAAAGCGATCACCAATACATAAGCATTCCCCATAACTGCCGCCATTCCAGCAATAGTCAGAAGGGCAATCGATGATACACCAGCTGCCAACCCATCTAATCCATCAATTAGATTAATAGCATTGGTAATCCCAATAATCCAAATCATTGTAATTGGGATACTAAAAATACCAAAATCTATTTTACCGCCAAATGGTAGATTAATAAATTGCACACTAATATCGCCCATAACGACAACAATTAAGGCCGCAATTATTTGTCCTCCAAGCTTAACCTTGGGGGATATTTCTTTTATATCGTCAACCATTCCTGTGAGAAGTATAACAATGCTTCCTAAGACAATTGGCAGATGATAAGAACTTTCAGGATTTATAATTAAAATACCAATAATAAAACTTATGAATATAGCAAGTCCGCCTAATCTCGGCATCACATTCTTGTGAACCTTCCGATGGTTTGGACTGTCTGTGGCTCCAATTTTAAATGCTAACTTTTTCACAACAGGTGTGAGGAGAATTGAGGCCAAGAAACAAACAATTAATGTAACGTAAAACATACAGCGCCTCCGAATTCATAATCCGTCCCTGTCTCTATTTCTACAAATATTCAGGGTGGATTGTGGTGTGTATTGTTTAGCCTATAATCCTAATGGATTATAACACAGAAACATACAGAATGAAATAGTTTTTAGTGATGGCATAGTTTGCATACAACGTAGAAACCCTCACGAAAGTAGATATCACTGATATTATAATGGGTATGTAACTCTGCTTCAATAAATAAGACGAATTCGAATGGGAAAGGTTTCAATTCCTTTTCAAAAAAATTCAATGAGTGCTAAAGGTAGGATTGTGAAAAATTTTCTAAACCATTTTAAAAAGCTCTTGCTTCCTTCCGCTTGCCATTGTAAAGAGCAATAACACGATCAGTCATGATGTTTTGATCATTTTCTTTTGCCTTTTCTAAGCCATTTTTAATAAGCTCATTTTTGATATTTTCGGAAGTTAATACCTGTTGAATCCCATTTTTCAACAATTCAGCGTTCCCCACTTCGACAAGTATTCCATTCCCCTGTCCGAGCAGGTATTTAAGTCCGCCTACATTCGTTCCCACGACTGGTGTTCCACAAGCCATCGCTTCTAATGCTACAAGTCCAAATCCTTCAATATGTGAGGGTAGGACAAACACCTCCGCCGCCGCCATCCATCGTGCTACTTCCGCTTGGCTTTTTGTACCAAGAAAATGGATACACTCAGTTAGGTCCTTATTTGCAATGAGTGTCTTCAGCTTTTGAAAGTATGACTGGTCCTTATCTGATCCAAGCACAAATAATTCAATATCTTGATTATCTCTTTTTAGCATTGCTAGGGCTTCCACAAACTCATTAAGTCCTTTTTGTTCAATGATATTTCCAACAAACAGGAGCGGGATTGTCCTTTTGGAAATTCCACACCCTTCACGTGCTTGGGCCTTATCAATGTTTTGGAACACCTCAAGATTAACTCCCATATTAATGAGAGAAAGTTTTTCACGAGGAACGCCAAATTCATTTTCGAGTGTCCCAAATAATTCTTGCCCGACAGCAATGACGTGGTCTGCATCTTTTAAAATACTTTTGGTGGCCGTATAAATACGGCCATTTTTCTTAACCATTTTATCGATATCGCCTCCATGGGCAGTAACAATAAACCGAGCACCAAACATTTTTTTATACCACTTTGCCAGATAGCCGCTTGGGAATACATAATGAGCATGAACCACGGAGGTTCTCTTTCCCTTGAAAACCAAATGAAACAGAAAAGTGATCATCCATTTTCCATACTTACGGATTAAGTTCAATTTGCCTTTATTGGGATTGTCAATGGCAATCACATCAACATCCAGTCCTTTGTTTTGAAGTGCCTCCACCTGATTTTTTACAAAAATCCCAAAGCTCTTATGTTCACTCGTCGGGTACATATTAGAAATGACTGTTACTTTGTTGTTTTTCATGATTTCTCCTATATAAATATATTGCTGATTCTACATTTTTCATAATTCATACTATACCATGAATTATGACGAAAAACATAAATTTAAAGTTACTCATTTGTTATTATTAACAATAGTTGACATTACTCATCAATTTAATGCAAATTATTTGTTTTTCAGTCAATATGTTATAATAATTTCGGTGTTTTTATTTCATTCAGGAGGTTCAAAATTTGTTATTTAATTCCTATGTATTTTTACTTATCTTTTTTCCAATTGTGTTTGCAGGATATTACCTGCTTTTGAAATTAAAAAACAAAAGTATCGCAAAAATATTCTTTGTTATAGCCAATCTATATTTTTATAGCTATTGGAATATAAAGTACTTACCCATCATTCTTAGTTCGATAGCAATAAACTTTACGATGGCATCCATCCTAAATAAATTGGAAAATCTGCGTCTAAAAAGAGCCTTTTTGACGATAGGGATAATCTTTAACATTGGATTACTTGGCTATTACAAATATTTTGATTTTTTTATAACCAATATTAATACTGTTTTTTCAGCGAATATATCGTTGCTAAATCTGGCATTGCCGTTAGCAATCAGCTTCTTTACCTTTCAGCAAATTGCTTATTTGGTTGATACATACCGCGAGGGAACAAAAGAGTATACTTTGTTGGATTATGCATTCTTTGTAACCTTCTTCCCTCACTTGATTGCGGGACCAATTGTTCACCATAGGGAAATTATTGACCAGCTGCACGATGGTTCTAATTACAAAATAAAAACGGACAATCTAGCATCAGGGTTATATATTTTCGCAATTGGACTTTTTAAAAAAGTTATTATCGCTGATACATTTGCTGAGTGGGCAAATCTTGGTTACAACAATATCGGTGCCTTAACCATGTTCGATAGTTGGATTACAACCTTGGCCTATACATTTCAATTATATTTTGATTTTAGCGGCTATTGTGATATGGCCATCGGCTTAGGTCTGTTATTCAATATTAAACTCCCAATTAACTTTAATTCGCCTTATAAGGCATTAGATATTCAAGATTTCTGGAGAAGATGGCATATGACCTTAGGCCGCTTCTTTACTCACTATCTTTATATCCCTTTAGGTGGAAGCAGAAAAGGGGACATACGGACCTATTTTAATACTTTTTTCATTTTCTTTGTTAGCGGGATTTGGCATGGCGCTGGGTGGACGTTTGTTATTTGGGGCATCATGCATGGAATTGCTAGTATGATTAATCGCTTCTGGAAGGGATTAAATTTCAAACTACCTAAGTTCATTGCCTGGCTCATTACTTTCTTATTTGTTCATATTGCCTGGGTATACTTCCGTTCACCCGATTTGCAGACGGCAAATATAATGCTGAAAAAAATGTTCAGCCTTCAAGGGTTTCATTTTCCAGCGGGTATGACAGCATTTTTTAATGAACGGCTGGGTACCCACTTCATACCGGGAACCTATTATTTTGATTTAAAATTAACTAGCATATTTATCGTTGCCCTTGCCATTGTGATCTTAGCAAGAAATTCGATTGAGCGCTTAAATTCATTCAAACCTAGTTATCGAGCAGCTGCCTTCATTAGCTTGATTACCGTTATCGCACTTTTGTACCTAAACAGAGTAAGCGAATTTTTATACTTTCAATTTTGAGGAGAAAACGTATGTCACATAAAAAGTTTCTTGGGGCATTTACCGTCATGGCCTCTGTATTAATCCTGTTTGTTTCGATTATTATTTATACCATTGATCCCTTGTTTTATTTCAGAAAGACAGAACTTTATCGACCACAATTTCTCGCGGCGGAACGGTATCAAATGCCCGGACTCCTAAAAACTTTGGAGTATGATACGTTATTTACCGCCACTTCGATGGGGCGGAATTTCCGCGAAAGCTATGCAAATGAAAAACTAGGCGGAAAAAACTTCAACGCCTCCTTGCCAGCATCTACCGCAAAAGAACAATCGATGGTGGCGGAAGCGGCATTAAATGATAAACCAAACTTGAAACGGGTCATTTGGGAACTGAATTATTATTCCTTTGCCGGAGATCCAGAATGGGTTACTGGCCCGCCGAGTGATTTCCCGACCTACATGTATGATCAATCAAGAATAAATGATATTAAATACTTATTTAATTCTTATTCAGTCGAAACTCTTTATAAAAACCTAATGGCCAATAAAAAGGGTGACGAAAGATGGAGAGAAGTTGAAAGTCTTTATAAATTTGGTCAAGTTGCCCCAGTTGAATCGATTGAGCATATTCAAACAAAATTAAATGAGGTTCAGCCTCTAAATCAACTGCCAACATTTGAGCAATCATCTGTACTAATGAAGTCATTTAAAGAAAATGTAATATCGCTTGTGGAGGCACATCCAAATACAACATTCACCCTGTTCTATGCACCATATCCGATTTATAACCATGTTACTTTTTATAAAAAGCATCCTGATTATATAACTGAGAGGATGAAGTTTAAAGAAGAAGTATATGAGCTATCACAAAAGTACCCGAATGTTGAGATTTATGATTTTCAGGATATGAAGGAAATTACCTTTAATATTGGAAATTATCAAGGTGACCTGGTCCATTATTATACCTTTATCAATAACTGGATTATTGATTATATTGCAACGAATAAACCAGTTCAATCAGACAAGGAATATGCGGCAAAACTCGAGGATTTCAAAGAGCAAATCGCAAACTTTGACATTAATCAACTTGAAAAAGAAAGTACAATCAAAGAGCACTACGCAAAAAAAGACTAAATTAAGGGCGAGAATCCCCAGGTAGGGGATTCTCGCCCTTTTATCATCTTTATTTTTGATTTTTGGCATGATAGCCATTGGGATTTTGTTTCTGCCACTTCCACGAATCCTGGCACATTTCTTCAATTCCTCGTTTGGCTACCCAACCGAGTAATGCTTGAGGGTTACTATTTGAAAAATTATCTACGACAATTATTTCATAGCCTGCATTTAGAAGTTCCACACATGCATGACTCCCAATATACCCTGCTCCACCTGTTACTAATATAGCAATTGCCACTAATAATTCTTTCCGTGCCATTCACCCTCCTTTACTCTCACAAATGTTATCATAATACTTTTATTATCACCCTGCCAAACACTTTCATTCGAGTATTTACTTGGTAGGGTCAGCTATAAATATGTGAATATTTTAACCAACTGAACAAATTATTAATACCCAAGATATTTTGAAAAATTAGTATTAGTTTATATTTTTTTATGAGCTGCACATTTCAACAAATATAAAAACACAGAGTCCTACATGACTCTGTGTTTTATATTATTATTTTGATTTAAAACAATGCCGAGAAGAATAAAGTAAAACATCATAAACGTATCGTTTTCTAAAATGTTATAAACGGTTCCGCCGACAATAAGTGCAACAAATAGATAGATGAGGAGTGGACTGGAAAATTCTTTACGATTTTTCCAGGTGATTTTTAATAAAATATATCCGATCAGCAAAATAGCAAGCATTCCGAGCACGCCTGTTTCCGCAAGGATTAAGATATACTGATTATCCGAGTAGAAATTAGTTTCAATCCCATAATTTTCGTAAATCGGCGAGGAATAGGCAAGGGTTGCTGCGCCTCCAAATGTTCCAAAACCAGTACCAATAATCGGATGATCTTTAAAGATTTCAATTGCCTTTTTCACATAATAGATACGTCCGCTCGTGTTGCTCTGTCCAATCGTTTCATCAGAAAAGGTATTTTTAAATCTTTTGCCGCCCTCAGATTCAGTCTCACTCTCTTCCCCTTGTTCTTCATAACTTGTATCCGATAAATAATGACCATAATATTGATCCGCAGCTTGGTTAACCCCATAAAACAGTCCAAAGGAAACCAATGAAACTAAGCCAATTGACACAAGGGGCTTCCATTTCCGGTTAAGGACAATGTAAACAAGCAGAAAAACAATGAGTGTTAGTAACGTCCCTCGCGAATACGTTAGCAGGAACGTTGTCCCAATTAATGATAACCCAGCATAGATGGCATATCGCATTTTCCCATGAACATATTTAAGTAATAAGAGCGAAATAATAAAAGCGATTAACAGGTACAGCGACAATTCATTCGGTCCTTTTAGCAATCCGTAAACACGGATTCTATTTGTCGGTGATAACCACCACTCCTGCCATTCTTGTGGCATCAACATCGTTTTATGCGAGATTTTTTCAATGATCCCCTGCAAGGAAAGAATTACCCCCAAGATAAAGGTCGTAATTGCCATTTTTCGAATCGTATCTAGCCGAATCTCCATTCGTTTTACTACATAGAAAACTAAATAGAATAGAAAGTATGCCCGTAATTGGAAGATAATTGATTTAATTGATACATCCGTTATTAATGCTGAAAGTACACCAATTATCCCAAAGGCAAAAAAGGCCCATTCAAAGGGGTGAAAAGTGAACAGTTTTTTATAATCTCTCCGGTAATCCCAGAAGGTCCTAATAAGAAGGAGTCCAATAATTGCATCCCCAAGAATTTTAAAACCTGGGTTCATCGTAATTAAAAATGGACGAAGCGGAATAAAAATAACGAGAAATATTAACCCGGTTTCTTTTTTATAAAACGAAATAAACGCGATTAATATTGAAATCAGCATGGCTACCATTGTATTTTCCAACATAGTGCCTGCTGCAACTGCTAGTATTCCTAAGGTTAAAAATGAAAGGTTTCCCTGAAGTAATTTCATAACATTGTACCCCTATATCTAAAGTTATTGCTTATACAAGCCTGACGTTTCCTCAATCATTTTCGCAAGAGTAAAGTGTTGATCAAAATATATTCTCCCATACTTCGATAGTTTCTGGACGAGCTCTTGGTCGGTCAAAAGGCTGTTAAGAACATTCGCAAGCTCCTCTACATCTCCATACTCAACAAGCAAGCCAGTTTCTCTGTTCTTAATAATCTCTGGGAGGCCACCAACATTCGTCGCCACCACTACTCTGCTATAGGAGAGTGCCTCCATGCCCACATAAGATAATGCTTCATTACTTGACGGTATGACCACTATGTCACTGCTTAAATATAGCTTTTCCTTATTTGAGGAAAAACCTTTAAAATGAACAAAGTTTTTAAGATTAAGCTCGTTTACTAAGGAAACTAACTCAGCCTGCTGTGGACCTTCTCCATATATATGGCATTCCCATTTATATCCTGGGTTTAATCCCCTTAAAACAGCTAAGCTTTTGAGGAGAAAGACTTGCCCCTTTTCCTCACGAAGCCGGCCTATGACTGAAATAACAGGAACTTCCCCTAAACTATTTAGTGGATACGAGACAGCAGGTCCGTTTACACCGTTATAGATCAACTTTAGCTTATTAGCGGAAACACCCTTTTTTTCTAATTGCTGATACATAAAACGTGAAACGGTTATAACCTTAGTATTGAACGCAGTCATAATTTTATTTATAATTCTAATTCCCTTTCCCATTGGAACATCCACATGGTAGGTCCAGAACACTTTACATTTTGCTCCCATTATTTTTGCTAAAATGGCTACGTAATTTTCACGTAAAAATTGGGCATGAACAACATCTACCTGTTCGGTTAGGACAATTTGTTTTATTTGCTTTGCCGCTTTAAGATCAAAAGGACCATTCATCTTCACCTGAAACATCTTGACCTTGGCATAGACAAAATCATCGAGACCGGGTCCCTCTTCCGAGTAAACAAATAAACAATTTTCTGGCCCAACAGACTGAATTAAATCTAAGACGTACTTTTCCGTGCCACCTTTACCAACATAGTTTAATAAATAAAGAATTTTTGACAATAGAAACCCCTCTTATAAATGCAATTATACATCCCTTATTTCCAAACCAACTTTATGGTATCGTTAATCACCTGTCTTATCAAGTATTTTCACTACCAACTTAGCATTAGCACTTCCTAATTACCCGAGGTTGAACTCCTTAAAATTCGAACATTTGGCCTGTTAAATTTGAGTCGTTATAAACAAAAAGCACGATGTCTATTTTATTATCTATAATATATTGTGAAACAGTTTTTTCACTATAATGTCTGATGTCCAATATTGATGTTTTATTGAAATGCTGAGCAATGAATGGTTGAATTGGATTGCCGTATGAATCCTTAAGAACTAAAAGATGTAGGTCATTACCTGTATTTTGGTATTCAAAGTTAATCTCAGGCAGATCCCATGTAAATAGATGTCCGTAAAATACCTTATCTCTTTCTAAACCTGTCGCATAGATATCGTTAATCGATGTTAAAGTTTCCCCAGTCATTTGTTTCGCTGTTACTTTTCCTTCCTTAGAATTGAAGACCGGGTTATAATAACAAATCTTTTCTTCTGAAGTATCAATAATGCTGTATAGACGGAGGTTAAGACTCCCTACGAAGGAAGATTCATTATTACATACTAATGTAAGGTTTTCTTTTTGTACTGGCTTTCCTTTAAATAGCTTCGATTTATCATTCATCTCTTGAATGATCTTTTGATAACCCGCAAAAGCTCCTTCAATGTTCCAATGATGGTCAGTTTTAAAATACATCGTTTTTAATTGTGACTGGGAATAGCTTTCTTTAAAACTTTGATAGAGATCGATACCTTGGATGGTATTTGGCAAATGATTCATAAAATAGTTCCGATTCTCGACACCGATTTGTTCGTTGATGTATGTTGGATAGATATCTTCAAGCATATTCATCTTATATGGAGCTGCTGCAAAAAAGACTTCGACCCCAGACGCTTGAATTGGGTCTGCTAACGCTTTTAAGTTTGCTAAAGAATAATCTATTTCCTTATCCATCTTCGTCGTAGAAGGGGTATATAAAAGCCAATTATCGTTTGTAACGACAATATTATTAATGATTGTCTTGTTTAGGAATAGTTGTTCCTTTGTGTACGCCAAAATGAGCTTATCTCGACCATATAATTGGTCTGAGAAGTAGGTTTCAAAATCCCTGAAAAATTGTCCTGATAGAATTGACTGTTTTGTAATGTCAGGGCGCTGGGCAAGGGATCTATTTTCAACAGTTGAAGTTTCACGATCAGGTTCTAGAAAGGTAAAAATCCCAACACTAAAAATGATTAATAAACAGGCCAGTACAAACAAAAAATGAATGATTTTTTTCATAAGAATCCTTCCTTTATACCTAGAATCGGAAGTAAATAAATGGATTAAAGGTTGAGTTTACCATATGGACAATATTAATGATCAATAAGAATAAGAAAATTCCGGAGATCATTAGTTGTTTTGAATGGTGTAATACCGCTCCAGTAATGAGCTTATTTATCTTTTTATTTAGATAGGGAATTACTGGTGTACTGACAATCATCGCAAGAACCAGAACAGCCCCATAGTCGTATAAATAATAAATAGCAAGCTTATCATAAAGTGGTTGGTGGTTTGCACCAAACATGGTCCTGATAAAGTCAAAAGAATAGGAAAAATTATCGGCCCTAAAGAACACCCAGCCAATTAAAAAAATAAGGATGACATATGTATGTCTAATTGGGCTCCATAGTTTTTCTAAAATCTTACCTAGCCAAGCTCTTTCAATCGCAATAATAACTCCGTAATAGAGGCCCCAAGCAATAAAAGTCCAACTTGCACCGTGCCATAGCCCTGTTAGTCCCCAGACAATAAATAGGTTTCGATAGCTTTTGAATTTTGAAACTCTACTCCCCCCCAATGGGATGTAAACATAATCCCGAAACCAAGAACTCAAGGAGATATGCCATCTCCGCCAAAATTCACCGATTGATTTTGAAATGTATGGATAGTTAAAGTTCCTGGAAAAATCAAAACCAAACATTTTCCCCAAACCAATCGCCATATCAGAATAACCAGAGAAATCGAAGTAAATTTGCAAAGAATAGGCGATAATTCCTATCCAGGCAAGTAAAACACTCATCTCTGAGGCTGGTTTGTTAAAAATAGCGTCAGCAACAAAGCCGACTTGATTAGCAATTAATACTTTTTTTGATAAACCGATAATAAAAATCCTAAGACCTTCTGAGAATTTCTCCAGATTGACAAAACGCTTCCTAATTTGAGCTGCAATCTCATTGTATCGAATAATTGGTCCTGCAATTAATTGCGGAAAGAGAGCTACATATAAGGCTAAATGAAAAGGGTTTTTTTGAACTTCATCTGGTTGTCGATAAACATCAATGACATAAGACATTGATTGGAAAGTGAAGAAGGAAATTCCAATTGGTAATACGACTGGATCAATTTGAATGTTCATTGAAAATAATTCATTAATGTTTTCGACCAAGAAATTTATATACTTATAGTAGCCTAAGACGAGAAGATTACTTATGATGGCTACCGTTAGTGTAATCTTTTTTAAATTTTTATGATTACGGAACGTATGAACAAGATACCCACTTATATAATTTAGAATGATTGAAAAAATCATAATTACAACATATTTAGGCTCGCCCCATGCATAAAAAACCAAACTAAAGCCTAATAGCAGGTAGTTTTGCAATTCCTTGCGAACTAAAAAATAAGATCCCAGAACGAGCGGTAGGAAGATGAATAAAAAAACCAAATTGCTGAAAACCAAGTTGCTTCCCCTTTCAAAGCAAAATTAAAAGCATGGTTATATCTAAAACAGAGTAAATCGTTACTGAAAAACTAGGGATAAACAAGGTGAGCATTTGTTTTAAATGTCGGGTAAAATCTGTTTTCATTAGTAGGAGCGTTAACTGAACATGTTGACTAATGCGGTAAAATGGTGCTAGATTGCCAATAATGACAGCTGTCCCCATGAGGACTGTATATAAAATAAGCCATTTTCATCTTTTACAAATATCAACACACTACCAAAGCCCAACAGCTTTAGCAACCGTACAAAGGACTTGAGTCCTTCTATTTCCTTTTCAAAAACTTCCCCTTCACCTTTGAAGTAAACAAAGTGACGATTTCATCCCTTGTCAGTAGTAAAATGATCAAATACACGCTGACGCAGGCAACGATGATTAACACAAATAGTAAAATTGTTCCACTGAAAATAGAGCGAATCGCCAGTGATACAGGAATGAATGAGAGTGAATAGACAAGATACTTTAGATTCGTCCAGGATAGTAGACGGATTGGAATCTTAAGAACCCTCTTAATGTAAGTGTACTCACAAGTTATTAGCACCAAATTCGCTATAGCAGTAGTTAAAATTGCGGTTCCCGCGTTTAGCACACCAAAATAAATGCATAGGGAATTTAATGCTAAATTGGCAAATCCACCAATAAAAATAAATCGTACCAGGATAGCTTCTTTTTGCTTTATATAGATAACCTGATTGGAAAGGATTGATTCGAACCCGAGGGTAATCATGTAGAGGGCAAAAATCGCCAACACCGATCCAGCATTTATAAATTCCGCTCCCCCATAAATCCTTACACCGAGATCAGAAATCACATAAAGTCCAATAGCAGCAGGGAATAAGATGGACAAATAGATTTTAGTTATTTTACCCAGCAAGTCAAGATACTGCTCCTCATTATCACCGCTGCCCACTAAAAACGACAATCTAGGAATCGTCACTTGAATAATACTAAGCATAATCGCATTAATCATAGTCGAGATTTGCTGAGCCATTGTATAATAGGCTACTGATGTCTCACTTACAAATTCCCCAAGCATGAAGCGGTCGAGCTGCGTGTAAAGAATATTTCCGTTGGAAAAAATAACAACAAGAAACATAGGCTTTAAATGGGTCCGCAACCGAATGTCACTAAAGTCGAATTTCACTCTTCTTTTTACATATATGAAGCTAATAATGTTATTTAACACAGTTGTCAGCACTAACAAACCAACAAAAATGAGATAATCATCTGAGCTTTTAACAAACAAGAGTAATAAAGCCACATAAATCATTTTTATTATCATTGTTTTTAGTGTAATAAACCCATATTCCTCAAAGGCCTCATTTACCCACTCGACATAAAAAAGGTTAAAGAAGATATTAATCGAGTAAATCAGTAAAATTGGAAAAAGAGCATTATCTCCATAACCGAAATAGGCAACAGCCAGATATATTATAAGGGTAACTATGTTAGTCAGAAGGCTAAATATAAATAAGTTAGTAAAAAGTTGGGATGCCTTTTTGATATCACTTTTTATTCTACTGACCTCACGCAATCCGTATTGATAAACGCCAAAGGCCGCAAAAATAAAAAAGTAATTAAAAATCGTTTCGCCATACTTTATGCTTCCGATCGCATGAGAACCTAATGTCCGATAAACGTACGCCCCAATAATCACAGGCACGATCAGATTAAAGAAATTTAAAGCAATTTTATAAAAAGCATTTTTAAATAACGATTTTTGCATGAACAACCCTCAAATCAAAAAGTAAGGGACAGTCCACTGGGACAGCCCTTTTATATATATTCCTTAACTATTACATCCTTATCAACCACTTCAAGGTTGGTTGGGGATTCACCAGATGACCAACCTTCATCTATTTGCATGTAAGTTGTCCCGTAGTTATCAATTAAATACTCATCATAATTAACTGGGATTTTATATGTTTCCCCTTTAAATCCATAGTCCATTAACCCTGTAAAATGGGCTGTCACTTTAGAGGTAAGATAACCTTTGGCAATTTGGTACTTTGGACGATTTTCAAACTCCATTTTTGTACCAATTTCACCGAAGTAACACCAGACAATGTTTTCGCTTTGTTTCCAATAATAAAATACATCAATATGTAAGCCATTATAATGAAATGCTTGCTCAAAAATCTTTCCATCCATTTCATATTGTTTATACAGCTTTACACCCTTTTTCTCTAAGATGTTAACCAATTTGTCCTTCTTTTCGTCATCAAAATCAAAGCAGCCAATGTCCAGGTCCTTATCATGCGCAATAAAGTCCTTTTCCCGAACAGCCCCAAGTAAGGTACCATAATCAAGCCAGAATTCCTCGCCAATTTCGGCAAAGCCTTCCTTCATAAGTTTTAGGATGGTTGAACCGTGGAGATGGACACTATTCTTCTGTTTATCGTATTGGACTTTGTCATATTTTCTTTTCATTTTAATTAATACAGGATTACTTTTAGCAACACGGTAAAATTTGCTTGCCCGTAATTGTTTAATTAGATTGTCAACAATCATTGCTTCTTTCTCCCTTCTCTCCATGAATGAAAAGCCTCTCCTCATATATGCTGAGAAAAGGCAATATGGTTATTTCTTTATCGTTTTTAACAGGAATTTCGGTAAAATAAGCTGCCGTTTCAAACGCCATGGTTCCTTAACAAGGCGATAGAACCATTCGAGTCCCAGTGATTGGAAAAGCTGTGGCGCTCGTTTAAGATTCCCTGAAATAACATCATATGAACCGCCAACCCCTTGAAAAACAAAGGGTGTCACTTTATCCATATGATTGACAATCCAATATTCTTGAGCTGGACTGCCTAAGGCGACAAACATTACCTCTGGTTGATGCTGATTAATTGTATCTATGATGACTTTTTCATCTTTCTCATAGCCATGTAAGGTACCAACAATTTGAATCCCAGTGAATTGCTTTTCAAGTTCCCGCTTTGCCGCATCGGCCACTCCTGGCTTTCCACCGTATAGAAAAATCCTTTTCCCTTGTTCAGCCGCAGTTTGACAGATTTTCAGCATCATATCTATTCCTGTTACACGACTCTTCACCTGGCCGCCCTTTAGCTTAGATGCCAAAATAACTCCAATACCATCCGGAATTTGATAATCAGCACGGTTCAGAAGCTTTGTTAATTCCTTATCTTCCTGTGCTTTCATAATTTTTTCTGGATTAATTGCCACAATAAATGACTTCTTTTTATTTTCAATATCCTTCATTAATAACGAGGCTAGTTGGTCATAATCATAATTACAAACATCAACCCCGAGAAAGTTTTCTTTCATATCATACCACCTGTTATTCAGTTAGGATTCTCACATTAAACGAGCTGCGACTTTACTAGCGTTAACTTGCTCATAAATTGCTCATTAGCTATGCTTAGAATCTCCTAATACCCTCACATCAAATCCTGCTTTCACCCAAGCCTCACGTGGAAGACAATTCTTTGCATCAAAAACAATTTTTGACCGGACAAGATTAGCCGTTAGCTTTGGATCAAGAATTTTTAATTCTTCATGTTCAGTCAATACCAACACGATATCAGCATGTTTTAATGCTTCCTCCAGCTTTAATGCTTGCTGTGGAATCTTCTGTTCGTGTATATGTGGATCAAAAGCGGTCAATTCGAGATTCAATTCATTTAATTGACGAATCACTTCAAGCGAAGGACTTTCACGCATATCATCAATGTTTGCCTTGAACGATAAACCTAACACAGCAACTTTCGGGTTAAGTATCTGATACTCATCGCAAATTGCTTTTACTTTATTGGCAACATAATGTGGCATCGAGTCATTCGTTTTTCGAGCAAGGTGGATTATATTTGCATTTCCTTTATCAAGTTCAACAAGGAACCATGGGTCAACCGCAATACAATGTCCACCCACTCCTGGCCCAGGAAGGTGAATGTTTACACGCGGATGATGATTTGCAAGTTTAATTGCATCCCAAACATTAACCCCGATCGTTTCACTAACACGAGCCAGTTCATTAGCAAAGGCAATGTTTACATCACGGTAGGTATTTTCGATTACTTTTACCATTTCAGCTGTGGTCGCATCCGTTAAGAAAATTTCTCCTTTTACAAATGCCCGGTATAGCTCTGCTGTTTTCTCAGAAGACTCTTCGTTAATCCCACCGACAATTCGACTATTGTTGACTAACTCTTCAAAAACACGTCCTGGAATAACTCTTTCTGGTGAATGCGACACCAATAAATCAGTTCCAATATCCAGTCCGCTTTCTTTTAATATTGGGAGCATGACATCCTCTACAGTACGAGGAGGTACAGTTGATTCGAGAATGACAAGGTTACCTTTTTCCAAATAAGGAACAATCGTCCTTGTAGCAGCTTCAACATACTTCATATCTGCCGTTTTATCAGAATTGATAGGTGAAGGCACTGCAATAATAAAAACATCTGCTTTTTCTGGTGTTGTTGAAGCAGTTAGATTGCCACTGTCAATTGCCGCAATCAGCCTTTCCTCCAATCCATTTTCTTCGATATGAAGCTGTTTATTTTGGATTTTTTCAACGGCCGTAGCATTAACGTCTACACCATGAACCTGAATCCCATTATTTGCAAACATAACAGATGTTGGGAGACCGATATAGCCAAGACCAACGACACAAATTTTATTCATTATGTGACTTCCTTTCCAAACCTAATCATTAAATGTTGATAATTTTATAATTCACTTTTGCGAGATAGTCTACTCGCAATATCTATGATATTAATTATTTTTACAACTTATTGTAACAAAAAATATATTGAAAGGAAACTAATAGCCGCAAAGGATGTCGAATTATACATCTTTTGTTTATTTTTTCACATAACTGTAAGAATTACTAATGAATATACCAAAAGGATATCAACGTTTTAGCATATGCTAATTAAGATGGTAAGTGATTAACTCATATAGAGAAAATGCTCTTTTTTCAGTGATGGTTGTATCCCAAAACACAAGAGGTTGACCAATGTGGAATTTGGCCAACCTCTTTCATTAGAGTATGAAAGGCTATGTTAATACACCATAACTCGAAAAGTAATACCATACGTGATTAATTTTTGCCCAATCGGTCTGCATGCTCCCATCATTCATAAGGTAATACCATTTCCCTTTTTCTAACAACCAGCCAGTTTTCATTCCTCCACTAGATTCCAAGTAATACCATGTATTACCTACTAAAACCCAGCCAGTTTTCATTATTCCGTTATTACCTAGATAATACCATCTACCATTTGATAGGATCCAGCCAGTCTGCATCGCTCCACTACTATTAAAGAAATACCATTTATCGTTGTCAAACTTTTCCCAGCCAGTTTTCATTCCATCTGACTTTAGGAAGTACCATTTCCCTCCATCGAGAAACCAACCAAGCTTAAGACTGCTATCACTGTTCAGGTAATACCACTTATTAGAATCATAGATCCAACCTGTCTTTATTGCACCATTAAGTCCAAAATAGTACGATTTACCATCGATATCCTTCCATCCTATCTGCATATAGCCACTTTTATTCAGATAATATGACTGTGAGCCCTCGGAATACCAGCCAGTGTGCATTTTCCCATCATTAAGGAATAAGAACCAATGTCCATCAATATACTTCCAGCCAGTGACACTTTTTCCACCATCATAAAATCGCCACTCTCCGTCCACCATCATCCATCCAACAGCGGTTGAAGTTTTGAAGGCTATCGGCAAGGAATTAAGTGATTCATTATTCCATGCATCTACTGCAAATAGTTTAAAATTGTATTCGGTATCAGGAGTTAAATTAGGAATTTTCCCGTCAACTTGTTTTAGTTCGCCATTTTCCCAGAATTTTGTAGGGATTGTCTGGACCACTTTACCATCATGTTTAATTACATATTTATCAACAAGCGTATTATCCCTTGCAGCATCCCATGAAAGAGTAACGAGGTTGCCTTTTTCATTTTCCTTGATTTCCACCATTGACCCCTGCATAAAATATGGTTTTGATATATCCTTGTAAGTTTTTTCATAAGGTGTTTTTACTTGAAATGTTTGAATCCATGTATTGTTGGTAAATTCCCTTGCTTTAATCTCTACCCGATCAGGATACACATTTACAAGTAACCCCTGTGAGAGCTGATTATATCCTAGGTCAGAATAGCTATAAGCAACAGAACCAGTGTTTACCATTGTAAAACCATCCTGATAAATGGCTCTTGGATGGTTTAATAAATAATGGGAATGTCCCGAAAACAGGATAACCTGCGGATATTGGTTCAATATATCCTTTAGCCGAGTATCTGTAAATCCAGCACCCCATTTTTCACTACCATACACTGTTTGATCAATGGGTTGATGCAAAAAGACAAAGATTGGTTTCGCTGGGTCAGCATTTTCCGCCAATCTTTTTTCAAGCCAGGTATATTGCTTTTCTGAAATTTCAGCGTGGTCTTTGATATCTGGAGTTAAATACCCCTCAGTCCCCATAGCAATAAAGTGGTAGCCTTCTACCCATTTATCATAATAAACTTGCGACTCTATTCCTGGCATACCTGTTTTATTCAAAAATCTATTTCGATAAAGTTCTTCATCCAATCCTTGAGGTGCGAACTGCCCTTCCATATATTCATGGTTTCCAATTGTGATTACTTTATCAGCACTAGGGTTTATATATGAGTTTACTATCATATTAAAAACATCATATTCCTTTTCAGCACCAAAGTTTGTTAAATCCCCCAACATCACAATTGCTTGATAGTTCGGAGCCATTCTTTGATAGTCTGTTAGCGCCCTAATAAACTTTTCCTTCTCTGATTCACCACCTATGTGAACATCGCTAAACACTGGAAACTGAAGAATAGGTTCATCTATTTGATTTACCGTTTCTGCATGCGTTGATTGGAAAGGCCCTATACAAATAAAGATACCCAAGAGTAGTAAAATGGCAAGTAATCTATTTTTCAGGAGTAACATTTCCTTTCTTCCCTCGATACGTATAATATCATTCTATTTTTCTTCATTAAAAATTTTATCCTATATTCCAAAAAATTACAAGACACTCAGTATCTAATCAACACTTTGCACAGTTTCGGCTATCACTACCCAAATAAACAATTTATTCCCATGACCATAGTTTAATAGACTATTATAAAAAAAGAAGCTGGGGTGCCCAGCTTCTTTTTTGTATCTTTTTATTATATTTATTGTATCCAAGCCCCATCGGATCCTACTACATATCCATCGATGATTGTATCTTTTGCCATCGAACCATCAGACTTTAAATAATAGGATTTATTATTGGACCAAATCCAGCCTGTTTTCATGGCACCATTACCCGCAAGATAATACCACTCATTATTCACATATACCCAACCTGTTTTCATATCACCGTTTGCAGTTAAAAAGTACCATGAACCATTTACTTTAACCCAGTTTGTTTTCATGGAACCATCAGATGCTAAGTAATACCATTTCCCGCCAGTGTAAAGCCAGCCTGTTTTCATTTCACCTTGATTATAATAGTACCAAGTACTATTTGATTTAACCCATCCAGTTTGGGTGTATACTCTTTTCGCGCCATAATATGCCCCACTCCAGTACCTGCTCGTTAATGAATCAACGGTAACACCACTATTAGAAGCATGAATGAATTGATTATCACTTAAATAAATCCCTACATGGGAAGGACCTGCTTTGTATGTACTAAAAAAAACTAAATCGCCTTCTGTTAAGTTACCTTTCGAAACTACTTGTCCATAATTATATAAATCTGCAGATGTTCGCGGTAACGATACTCCTGCTTGTTTATATGCATAATTAACTAAACCTGAGCAATCAAATCCACTTGTAGTCGTTCCACCCCATGAATATGGTACACCTTTAACACTAAGGGCAACATTACTAACCGTTTCCCCAATGGATGCTGCTTCTGTTTTCTGCTCGGCTATTAATCCACTTAAGAGTAAAGAACATGTTAGTAAACCACTGAATATTAATTTTTTCATGATATCCTCCGCGTCTTTCAATCTCTTTTTCTATTATTAATAGTATCTCACAGAATTTACTAGAGTTAATTTACAGTTAGTTATTATTAGTGTTACAGAAATATTTCAAAAAATGACCTTTTCCGACCTATTCAACTATATTTCTTAAAAATATGGGAAACATGTCCTAAATTAGGATGTATTCTTTACAAAAAATAAACGGGCAGGAAAAGTCCTGCCCGTTTTATTGAAATCTTTTATTAATAGATTACTCTTGAATCAACCCATACTCCATTAGCATTGAAGAAATAGACTGTAAATCCATATGTGAGATAGGTATCATATAACATGAAGCCGTAATTGTTAAAGTAATACCATTTTCCACCAGATAACAACCAGCCATACTGTGCTGTTCCGTTACTCTTGTAAAAACTCCACGCATTCTGTGAACCGCTTAATTTTACCCAACCTGTTGCCATCGTACCATTTTTATGGAAATGGTAAAGCGTATCATTAATATAGTATCTGCCATCAGAAAGCATATAACCGTATGAACTAAAGTAATACCACTTTCCGTTTAATTTTAACCATTCATTACTGTATAGTGCACCATTACTTTTAGCATAATACCAATCATATCCATCAGAATACCAACCATTTGCTTTCATAACACCATGTTTATCAAAAAAGTAATTGGTTCCGCCTACATTAGTTGCACCTGTTACCATTTCACCATAGTAGTATGGATCTAAGTAGTACCACTTTCCACCAGATGAAAGCCAACCAGTTTGAAGCCTACCAGTTTTACTACTATAGTACCAATAATATCCATCTGTGACCCAACCGTTTGATTTCATTACGCCATTATCTGCAAATAAGTAATATGAATTACCAATCTCTTGGGAACCTGTTAACATTTCACCATAGTAGTTCATAAAATACCATTTTCCACCGCTTAATACCCAATCATCGGTAACCATTTTCCCGTAAGAATTGAAGTAGAACCATGTATAGTCTAATTCCACCCAACCTGTTTGCATCATACCAGTATTATTGAAGTAATACATGGATCCATCAATTTCATAGGAGCCTGTAGCCATGGCACCGTCATAAGTATCTAAATAGTACCATTTAGTATTGTATTTTAACCAACCTTTAACTTTGTTGCTGTTTTCGTCATAGTAATACCAATCGTAGCCGTCAAAATACCAGCCAACAATACCTTCTTCAGGAGCTTCATTATAACCAACTTCAACACCATTTGATTGTAAGTAGTTAATTACTTGCATTGCCGCTGAACCCGAAGATAAATCTAGGGACGGCATTTCCCATAAAGATAAATAATCTAAGCCAGTTAATAATTGTAATGGACCTATGTTCGTTATAGGATTAAAGGATAGATATAATGTTTTTAAATTATAAAGCCCACTTAATGGCTCCACATTCGCAATAATATTTTCATCTAAATCTAGAGTGACTAACGATGTTAGACTAGATAATGCAGAAATATTGCTAATATTATTTGTCCAAAGACTTAAATCTTCTAAGCTAGTAAGATTGCTTAACGCAGAAATATTCGAAATAGCATTATATGATAATTGTAAAGAAGTTAAATTGTTCAACCCACTAATCGGAGTTAAATCGCTAATATTGTTATATGACAAATCAAGATAAGATAAGTTAATAGCATATTCCAACCCTTTTAGGTCGCTAATATTTAAATCGATAGCATTTAGGTATATAAGCTGCTCCATAGTGCCTTCAGTAATTGTCTCATAGTCCCCAAGTCCTAATTCAGTCCTTACTGCTTGCTCTAAATCAGCATCATTAAAGGTAACCTCAGTATAGAAACCTTGAGTAGTAACATTTTCTTCCTGTGTTGTTTCACTGCTTACTGTAGGTTCTTGCTTTACAGGCTCCTTAATCA
The DNA here is from genome assembly GCF_038592905.1 of Neobacillus sp. FSL H8-0543. Lineage (GTDB taxonomy): Bacteria > Bacillota > Bacilli > Bacillales > Cytobacillaceae > Neobacillus. Next base: position 1,598,434 of record NZ_CP151943.1, read on the forward strand.
CTTCCTGTGTCGAGTGTTCTTTAACAGGAACCTCTGAAGATTCTGTTTCTGTTTGTGGTTCTGTTTGTGTCTCTGCTTGTGGTTCTGTTTGTGGCTCTTCTTGTGGTTCTGTTGCTGATTCTGTTTCCATTGTATCAGTCAACGGCTCTACACTGGGAACTGTTCCTTCACTGCCTAGTGCTGGTTCTTCTACTTTCGTAGATGTCTGCTCTGCTGCTTTCGTACTTAATGGTGCCATAAATGAAAGCAGAAGTACGAAGACTAGCATTAATTTGCTGATTTTCTTCATCTCTATTAACCTCCCAATTAAATTAGGTCTATTATACCAAATAATCCGATTTTTGTAGTAAATAATTGAAATTTCACCTACATTTGGTATATATTTTGCGGTAAATTGGGGAGGTAGGTATTAATTTGTAGAACCATCTACACAGGAAAATTACTTCCTTCCATAAAAAAAAGCAAAACCATAGTTTTGCTTTTTTGTTTCATTTTTTATTGGATCCATGCTCCACTACCGTTTAGTTTATAGCCGTTGATTGTTGTATTTTTGGCCATGGAACCATCACTATAGAGGTAATACCATTTACCTCCGGAGATTTTCCAGCCTGTTAACATGGCACCACTAGTATCAAGGAAATACCACTTACCACCAGTATCAAACCAACCTGTTTTCATATCACCGGCACTATTTAGGAAATACCACTTTCCGCCAGAGGGCAACCAGCCTGTTTTCATGTCACCATTCTGGTTTAGGAAATACCACTTTCCGCCAGAAGACAACCAGCCTGTTTTCATGTCACCATTCTGGTTTAGGAAATACCACTTACCACCTGAGTACAACCAGCCTGTTTTCATATCGCCTGCCTGGTTTAGGAAATACCACTTACCATTAATAAACTGCCAGCCTGTTAACATAACTCCTGATTGATCAAGATAGTACCATTTCCCGTTATCGAGAAGCCAGTTCGTTTTGTTGGTCCCATCATTATTGAAAAAGTACCATTTACTGTCAATAAATTGCCAGCCCCTTGCAAATGTGAAGTCATAAAACTCCTTTGCAATAAAAGCAATTTTCCCTGCCCATGCTTCATCCGTTGAGTATTGATGCAAATTGCTATTAAATCTCATATTATCCAGTGTTGGTTGTGGAATTGGGAAGTCCACAATGGATTGATTCCGACTTACATAATTTTCTTTAATCCAAGTAGCCCCTTTAATAATACCCTCTTCGGGTGTTGGAAATTGATTGGCGCCTTCTCCAGGCTGAGAGTCCACCGCTCCAATCCCATAGAAATTATTTTTATTTTTGACAATGTCGGAAGTTCCCCATTTTGACTCGACCCCTGAATGGGCAAGAAGATAGACAGCATTTAAGCCGGTCACTTTTTGCGCTTCAATATAAGCGGATCCCCTATCCTTCATTAACGACTCGTTACCTTTTGTTTTATAGTTAATGAACTGGTTAATCTGATTAGCCGTTATGGTAGAAAGTGTATTAAGTGGAGTGAAAATGGTGATCTTGTTTGTTACTTTTCCTTCACTTTCAAAATCATACGGGATAACATTACTGCCAGCCCGATAATCAATAAATTCACCATTTTTTTCCCCTTGGTAGAACCCATAAATCCAACCCTGTTCCCCATCTTCTGTTTGTATCTTATAATAGTTGGCAGCCTTATGATAATCAAGAACGATTACTTTTGATTGGTCGGGTACCTGTCTCTTAATTGGATAGGACGTACCAGGTCCCTCCCGCAAATTTCTCCATTCTTTAACCAACCAGGTTTGGTTCATCACACTATTCCGCAAATAATCCTTATGAACCCAGCCAATCGTGCCATCTTGCATCATAATTTTGGCTGCATATTCTTTTTCACTTAGTACAGTAATCTTATCATTAAATGACAATTCCGCTAACCAATCATAACCATCGGCCAAATGAATCCGATGGTCTGAAAGCTCTTCAAAATTCCGATAAACTGGTAATTTTATCGACGTAACACTCATTTGAGTATTTTGTACCGTTTCCTCAGCTAATCCGTTACTAGTAAATACCCCCAAAAATAGAAATGCCAGTAGGAAACTACGAAAAACTATTCTACTCATTTTTATTCCCCTCAATCTTATGTAGTATTCTACTATTCTATCATTCCTTTATTTACATTTTCATTGTTTAAGGTTGTTTATCCTGTAAAACCAAGTAACTCTCTTTTTACACGATGTACCTGGTTTTACGCAAAAAAAAACGAACACAAAGTGTCCGTTATTGTTGTTCCAAAATTTTATTCACTTTTTCTAAATCCTCCAAAGAGTCAATTTCATAACTATCACTAGGATGTATTTCCTGTAGGTAAACATTTAAATCACGAATATTATCTTTTACAATTCCATCCCACCAGAACTCCTTAAAGTTGTCACTTTTAATAGCTTCTTCCAATTTTTCGACAATATATCGACCATCTTGTTCTGACCAGTAAGAAACACCGCAGAGAATATACTCATGATCCCCATCACCAACCTCGATATCCGTCACCTTGTAGTTATCATCGTAGCGAATCATCCACTCAGCCTTGAACTCTGGCTTCCTGGCGCTAAAATACATTGATGTTGATGGATTTTTCAATAGGAAATTACGATGTAAGTAGACATCCGCATCAATAACATACGCATCTGAAAGGTATTCCCTGACTAAATACATCGTGTACATATTGTTATAAACGTCGTATTTATCATTATGGACGAGTGTGACACCATACTTTTCTTTTAAATACTCAAATTTTTCCTTTAGGTAACCAGTAACCACGATGATTTCTTCGACACCAATCTCTTGTAAATATTCCACTTGTCTTTCAAGCATTGGCTTTCCATTAACCACTGTAAGCGATTTAGGTGTTGTTAATGTTAGAGGTCGTAATCGTGTACCCATTCCTGCTGCAAGTAATATTGCCTTCATTATGCTGCTCTCCACCCTTTAATAATATTCTTCCATTTCAGTTCTTCTGGTGATGCCACTGTAATAATCGAGCCGACTAAAATCATTATACTAAAAATGACAAGCTTTGCAGTAATCGGAGTACCTAAAATGAAAAAACTTAAAATAATCGCCCAAGCCGAATAGGTAATGTTTAAGGCCATTGCTCTTGTTGGCCCCATGGTGTAAATCGCTTTGTAATAGAACACATACGATGCTGTTCCTGAGAGGGCAATTAAGGCGATTAAGAAAAATTCACTGCTGACAATTACTTCGCCAACAAGTGGATACGCTTTGAAAATAGGTAAGATCAAAACAGCATAGGTAACTGCTGAAACCAATTGGCGGATCTGTAATGCCTGTTCTGGCGAAATTTCATCATCCTTCATTCCGTACGCAAGGATCACACATTCCATTCCCCAGCCAAAGATACATAACAGGATAAAAGAGAATCCAAGAACATAGCTAGGTGACGGGGCTCCCCCAGAAAATCCTAATAGGAAAATAAATAAGATACTAATAAACAAACCAATCCAGTTCTTTATTGTTAATCGGTCCTTTAGAAGGAAGAAGGCAAAAAAGGCACCAACCGCTGGATAAATAGCGGAAATCGATGCCGATAGTGAGGCACCTAAATATTTTACTGCAAGGACATAACCAGTCATCCCTATCGGCCCTCCAAGCAAGGCACCTAGCATAACGAATCGGCCACTCCGCGTGGCGATTTTTTTAAAAGGAACTTTAAACTCTCCTCTAATTGTCATATATACCATCATCCAAAGACTCGATAATAAATCATGGAAAAAGGTACTAACTAATGGGGCCAAAAAAATGATTTGCTCCGTCGACACGAGCAAGGTTGAGGATAATATTATTCCGATTAATACCGTATCAAGCGCCCAGGTAAATCCCGATATCAATCCGAAATAAGTTCCCTTATTTTTTAAGTTCATAAAGCATCTCCCTTACTAAGTGGTGGTTTAAATTCTTTCTACATCTATTTAAGAGATCAATCCCGTACGTACCAAAATCGTCTCCCTTTGCTTCTTTAATAATCGTCCAAATTGTCCAGAGGAAATCTTGGAAAATTTTGTTGATAATCATCCGTTGCTGAACTTCATCAGGTATTTCATCCTTCTGCAAATAAAGCGTTAAAAATAACTCTTCTTCCTCTGAAGTTAGGTCACTTTCCATTGCGTGCCAAGCAAGATCCCATATTGGATCGTTCATGCCGCTATATTCCCAGTCAATTAAATAGAGTTTGTCTTCGCCACTTTTCACCATATTTTGTGGTAGTGCATCATTATGACAAGGAGTAAGTTGAATACTCATTCCCTGATAATATTCTTTTAAAGCCATGACCTGTGCCCTTGCCTCTCCATAGTTCTCATAGGGCAGTGCATTCGCTTCGTTCATCAACTGTTCGTACTTCTCGATTAGTTCAAATACATCAAAACGATTGGCCATTTGGATATTTGCCGAGTGAAGCGTTCTAAAAATGGCTGTTGTTTGCTCCATTATATCCTGTCGCTTCGCCATTTTTGGCGTTAGTGTTTCTGCCTCAGGAATCAACTCAGCAATTTTCACACCCGTTTCATCATTAAAGTAGACCAACTCTGCATCAAGACCCAATTTACTGGCAAGTGCGGCATTAACCTTTTCCTCTTTCCGGTTAATCATCGATTCCGTCCCATTCCCCGGAATCCTTAACACATACTCTTTACCCTTAAAAACTACCTTAAAGTTCTTATTCGTCATCCCGCCAAACGGCTGAATATCCCCAATATCCTCATAGGCTAAATCAAGAGCCTCCATTAAATGACTTTTAATGAGAATTTCCCTAAATTCGGCTTCTTTTCGTTTTAAGATTGGATAGACATTTTTTGTAATTACATCATAATGCTGTAAACTATCAAGTTCGCCCCAATACAGATTAAGCATTTTTAAGTAGCCAATCTTGTAATGCCTTGAAATATCGAGGAGCATGTATTCATAATGCATGAACGGGTTTTTATTATTTTGCTTATACTCGGTAACCATTTTCGTATAAACCTCGTAGGAAAGTTTACTAACCCCAACCATTTCACCGTCTATTTTATTAAACTGATGCTTATCCTTAGAGATTTTATGAAGATAGCCATTCTTGATTTCAACAAATGCCTCATCACCAGATCCACTCTCATTTGCAATCAAGATACAATCTCGCTGTGGGTAGGTTAAAAGTTCCTTTATTGCCCGTTCCTCGATTAAAATATCATCTTCGATTAAAAGAAAATCACCTTTAACTACATCCTGTGCCAGCGCTAAGGATGCCATGGAACCAGTCCATTTGTATTTTGGATTATTTACAAATTGATAATGGCTAAATTCAGCGAGTTCTTCAAGCGCTTCACGTTTGTATCCCGTTACAATAACAATGTCGTTAATTCCATTCTCTTGGAGAATATCGAGATTTCTTTTTAATAATGAAATTCCATCAATCTCCATTAAGCCTGCTGGATGAGGGAAATCTTTTCTAGTCCCTGCAGCTAAAATAACCGCCTGTTTAATTTCTGTAACTGGTTCTTGGTGGATGTTAACCTTTTTGTCCTGATAGGCCTCGATGCCACTATGTAAAAAGTCGATGCCTTTTTGTGTTAAAAAGTAGCGAATATTCCTACCAGTTTTTTCACTATATATATAATTGCCAATCGTTAAATCATGAATAAGATAATTAACCTTGCCGATAGAAATCCCACAAATCTCGGCCATTCTCTTTTGATTAAGATTTGCATTTTGATTTATTGCCTCTAATAATTGAAATAAGTGCTGTTCCATGCTGCCTCCCCTTCCCTAATGCATTCAATTTTTGAATCCTTTTTTTATTGTATAATAATCCTCTATGTCTGTAAACAAAAAAATGGAGATAGAAGGAATTCTATCTCCATAGTATTATTTACAAATTTAACGCTTCATATGCCATTAGCAGGCCAGCTGATTGGTTTTCCCTCCAAATGCTATCAAAGTTAGCAATTGGCACTGGCTTGTTATACGTATACGTCGAAATTTCCGGGGTGAAGCCCGGCATCTTCGTTTCTTGGATAAACCAATCCGAATACCCACCATAGATTGGATTTGCTCCTTGATACATAAGACTATAGCCAGTTAGGTTAGCATACTTCAAGGCAATTTGATAATCCCGCTGTCTATCAGCCGCGGACTGTTTGTATTCCCAATAAAGGATACGACCTGAGGAATGATAGGCCACTGCAATTTTAAATTGATGTGCTTTTGTAAATGTGACAAGCGCTTTTACCTCCGGCTCGCTTAACGGTTGGTATCCTTTAAAGTTAGACGGTCCTGGCTTTCCTGTATCACCAGTAATCAAATTCCAATCAGCAGGATATTGACGGTTTAAATCGACCCCACGAATATTTGCCTTCCAAGCAGAAAAGTCGGTCTTGTTTCCATTTAAGTTTAGGACATATTGTGGATTTTTTGCTGTTTTCGCACCTTCCTGAACAAGCATGACGCCATCAGGATTGACCATTGGTACAAACCATATGGAAACCTGGTTCAATAGCTCACGCACCTTGTAACCATTAAATGTACCATTATAAGCATATGTTTTGGCATATTCATCGAGCATTTCCATTAACACATTTGTGGTCATATGCTCGCGGGCATGGTGGGAACCATTGATAAAAATCTCCTTTTCACCTTTCCCAATTTTTACCGCATAAAGATTTCTGCCATCCACGGACTGCCCGATGATTTCTGTTTTAATAAAACCGGGGTAACTGGACTTTAACTCATTAATGTCCGCAACCATGTCGGAGTGAGAATAAACCTGTTTTGGACTTACCAGATCTGGTATCCATGCACCACTATTGCCGAAAATATATCCTTGTACCGTAGTGTTTTTTGCCATGATACCGCTTGAATAAGAATAGAACCAAAGGTCACCCACCAAATACCATCCAATCGCCATTGCACCGGATTCCTTAAGGAAGTACCAATTCTTTTGGTAGAGTAACCAGCCTGTTTTCATTGCCCCGCTCGTCTCAAGATAGTACCACTTGTTACCAGCAAATACCCAGTCGGTTTGCATTGCGCCACTCTTATTTAAGTAGTACCATTTGTTACCAACGAATACCCAATCTGTCTGCATTGCACCGCTCTTATTTAAGTAGTACCACTTATTTTGATCATAGATCCAGTCGGTTTTCATCTCACCATTTCCGTTGAGATAATACCACTTTTGATCAAACACCCACCCCTTTTTCATCGCACCTGTTTGCAGGTCAAAATAATACCATTTACCATTATCAAGCACCCATCCAGTTTGCATGACGCCTGTATCCGGATTGTAGTAAAAGGTTATTCCATCTTCCGTAACCATTCCGCTTTTTGAGATGGTTGTTTCGTCCTTAGTTGTTTCACCTGTTGTTTCACTGGTTGTTGAATTTGTCTGCGTTGGTTGATTAACAGGTGCAGATGGTGTCGGGACCGATTCAGCTGCTACTGAATCCATAACAGGATCAGTAGTCGAAGTGGATGATTCAATTTGACTGACGGGATCTTGAAGGTCGCCTGAAATCCTTGATTCTGCGCTAGCTATTCCTTGCATCGAAAAAGCTAACATATTGAATAGTATAATTGTGGAAAGGATTTTTTTCACTTCCTCCACTCCCCTCTTAAAATAGTAAACTAGGAAATAATTTTCCTATTAATCATTGGCCTTTTAAATGATAACATAGCAAAACTCTTAAAATAAGGTTTAAAATTACCCAAAAAAAAAGAGGCCTTGCTCGAATGAGCTCAGCCTTTATGCCTATTTAAATAGTGGAATATCATAATACAATGTGTAGTTATTAATAGAATCATAGATTCTTTTTATATTAAATACTTGCTTTGTTGCCCAGCCAATATCTGTGGCATATTGATGAACGCCAGGATTTGCAGGATTCCATCTCATTTTATAAAGGGTGTTCTGTTGATGGGTTGGATGGTTGATATATTTTTCTCCAATAAATTCTGCGCCACCAATAATTGCTAATTCAGGAGTGAACCAGCCCATTTTATAGGCATATTCAGCTCCTAATTTTTCAGGGTTGAGATCAACAGCACCAATACCATACATATTGAAAACCGTTCTAGGTGTTACCGACACTCCATCCACCGAATCAACGAGAATTCCTTTAGCAAGATTTGAAAGGCCATTCCCGGTTTCAAGCAAGGCATGGGAAATAAGATAAATTTCATTTACATTATATTTTAAGCTTCCCTCAATAAATGCTCCAGCTTTCCCATCAAGAATTCCTTTTCCAGCCAAAGTTTTCTCATTCAATTCTTTCGCACTTGTCCCCGCATTCTTATTAAGAATCAAGAATTGGAAGTATTCTGCACTAGTTGAGCTAATATTTGCTGGGTTAACGTAAGTTGAAACATCCTCTGGTTTCGCATTCCGCCACGTGTTATATGCAATCTCATGCCAAGCTCCTACCGTTGTTTTAATCGTGACAGCATCGCCTAGTTTTAAGATCCCAAAAATGTGCGAGGTGACATTAGTTGCTTCTCTAACATTTAAGATATTCGTGTTGACAATCCCCTTCGTTGGGGTCGCTGGATCAACGGTAATATAGTCACTATGAACATAGGCTTTACTGTTGCGATATTTATCCGTTTGCGGACTATCCTTCAGCTTTATTTGGATATCGACCATTTGCTCAAGTGTGACACTATAGTTTGTTTTAGTAATAATTGGCCCTTCGTTTAACGCGCCATTATCGAAAAACACATATGTTTTGCCGCCAATTATCTGTTGACCCGTTACCATCTTGCCTTTTGCATCTAAGTAGTACCATTTACTATCCACTAAGATCCAACCAATATGCATATCGCCTTTAGTGTTTAAATAATACCAATATCCCCCGTCTAATAACCAGCCTGTTTGCATGATCCCATTGTTATTAAGGAAATACCATTTTTGATTGGACAAAATCCAGCCTTTAACCATCGGGCCATCGGCATTTAGGTAATACCAATTATTATTATCTAACACCCAGCCTGTTAACATTTCTGCATTTGTACCAAAATAGTAACTATTAATTGTATCGTTAAACCAGCCAATTTTTGCTGCTCCATCCGATCCAAGGAAGTAACGCTTTTCACTATCTGTTAACCAACCAGTCTGCATTACGCCATCGTTACCAAAGTAAAACATCTTTCCGCCTTCAGTCAGCCAACCCGTTTGCATTGAACCATCGGCATTGAAGTAATAGGTTTTTTGGTCTTCTGTAAACCAGCCTTTATGAGCAGCACCATCTGATCCAAAATAATAGGTTTTATTTGCTTCACTCAGCCAGCCAGTTTGCATGACACCATCGGTTCCAAAATAGTAAACTTGACCGCCAATCGTTTGCAAGCCAGTTACCATTACACCATCGGCTCCGAAATAATACCTCATATTTTCGTCGGTCAACCAGCCTGTAATAACACGGCCATTTTCATTAAAGAAATAGGTCTTGTCTTCTTCTGTCAGCCAGCCTGTATGCAACGATCCATCAGCATTAATATATAAGCGTGTTGTACCATCTTGAAACCAACCAACGGTTGTTGTGACCATTGAACCTGACGGGGCAAATTCGAAAGGTTTTCCGTCAATTAATTTTTGACCAGTAACCATTGCACCGCTTGAGCTTAAATAATATTTAGCCGTGCCATCATCAAGCCAACCTGTTTTCATTGCACCGCTTTTATCAAGAAAATACCAACTATCACCAGTAAAGACCCAACCTGTTTTCATTGCACCGCTTTTATCAAGGAAATACCAACTATCACCAGTATAGACCCAACCTGTTTTCATCGCACCGCTAGTCGAAAGAAAGTACCATTTGCCAGCATCAATTACCCAGCCAGTTTTCATTGCACCACTATTCTTATCTAAGTAATACCATGAATTTTTGTCCAACAGCCAGCCAGTTTTCATTGCACCATTACTACCTAAAAAGTACCATACATTTCTATCCTTTACCCAACCAGTAACTGTTTTACCAGTAGATGTCAGGTAGTACCAATTACTGTTTTGCAGCTTCCAGGTATACGTCCCACTTGCATCGGCAGTTGAGGTAAACAACATCCCAGCCAAAGCTAACGCTATTATTCGTCTTTTTTTCAAATTCTCTTTCCTCCTAAACAATATATCTCTAGTATTTTTCTCTCTAACTCTAGGAAATTATTTAAAAATAGCTAAAACATCTAATATAGAGGATAAACAATAGATCGGGATTATGTTAAATTTACTGAGGAAATTAATATCAAACATTGCAGTAAGAACTTCTACGGTAATTATACAAAATTCCCAGTTTAACGGAAATGGAAAAATATGCCGTATTACCTAGAATAATTGGATTTGCAAGCTTGATAAATTGCCTATTTACGCTATTTTTAAACATATTTCCATTATCTCTATGTACTCTACTATTCTCTCATTTTTCGACATCTTTTCAACAAAAAAATGAAAATACTATACGATTCTACTAATATCATTTCTTTATTTAACAGAATTCACAGCTAAAACAATAACTGTGAATAAAAAGACGAACAGATAAAATCTGTTCGTCTTCCGGTATTCGGTTCTTTTTATTTGATCCAAGCTCCATTTTTACCTATTTTATAGCCACCAATTTTTGTATCAGCTGCCATTACTCCAGATGAATAGAAGTAATACCAGTTGCCACTAATTAGTTTCCAGCCATTAGCAACCATAGAACCGTTTGAATTCGTGTAGTACCACTTTCCGTTATCAAGTACCCAGCCTGTTGCCATTGCACCTGATTTGTTTAAGTAATACCAAGTGCCGCCGTCTTTAACCCAACCAGTTGCCATTGCACCTGATTTGTTTAGATAGTACCAAGATTTACCATCATGAACCCAGCCAGTTTGCATTTTGGCTTCTTGATTAAAGTAGTACCAAACGCCACCTTTATCTTGTGCCCAGCCAATTTCCAAAGAACCATATTTGTCTGCTAAATACCAGTTCCCATCTACTAGCTTCCAGCTGTTCTTTAATAAACCAGTTTTTGCATCAAAGTATGCATAATCTCCATACATTTCTTGTAAACCAGTTTGTGCTACACCATTTTCATCAAAGAAGAAAACGTTTTTGCTTTCTGGTACATAGGTAAAGTCAGTTTCCATTGCACCATCTTCAGTAAAGTGGTAACGATTTCCATCAAGCTCTAACCAGCCAGTCTGCATTGCACCGGTTACAAGATTGAAGTAATAGGTAGCGCCATAACCTTCTTCATATTCTTCTGTATACCATCCAGTATACAATGAACCATCTTCGTTATAGAGGTACCAAACGCCATTTTCTTCCACCCAACCAGTTTGAATTACTGGTTGCTCATCTGCACGATTGATGACAACTTCTTTTACTGTTTCATTTCCTGAAAGGTCAGTTGCCCTTAGTGTTACAACATTTTCACCTTCTACTAACGGAACAGTTACTTGATAATCTTTATTTAATGGAATTAATCCATCTACCGGACTCTTAAATGGTACTTCAAACTCATGGTCTTCACCAACAAAGAAATTCAAGTAGTTGTAGTTATCTTGAAGGTTCACATCCAGAGTAACTTCCTTAACATCCAAATCAACTCTTTCCGGTGCTGTTACATTGATAACCGGCGCGGTTGTGTCAATATAGATATGACGAGCAATTGCGAAAGATTTGTTTGAATGGTCAATCGCTTCAACTGTTATCGCATAAGCACCATCTTTATCATAAGTTACAGTTGTAGAGAAGGCATATTGACCTTTACTATTACGGCTAAAAGCAACTTCTTTACCATTAACCTTAATTGCCTTTACACCGATATCATCTGTTACATATCCTGCAACAGGTACTTCAAAAGTGTTGTATGCTCCGTAAGGAACAGTAGCATTATCATCCGCAAACACGATTGGTAGATCCACATCGCCGATTGCAGCCGTATCATCAGCAAAGTTCCATGCATAGTCCACTGCAACTACTTCGACAATTGCTTTTTCCGGTGCATTTTTAAGCTGGTAACTAGTCGTTGTTCCGTCAAGCTCAGCTACAAATCCACCATTTACAAAGACAAGATAGAAATATGTTCCTGAACCTTCGTCACTTGCTTCCCATGATACAAGTGTTTTCTTTTCATCATAGATTGCTTTTACTTTAGGAGCAGTAGTATCAACTAAAACAGGAATTTTCTTAGATTGCCACTTGGCACCTGCATAGTCGATTACAGATTTGATTTCATAATAGTATAAACCATCTTTAACTACTTCACCTTTTACTTTTCCATCCCAAACCCGGTCTCCTCTCCAAGAGAAAGCAGTACCTAGATTGGCAGAATCAAAAGCATTCTTAACAACATCTGCCTCTGCCTTCACACGGCGTAGTTGATTACCGTCCTTATCCAAAATATTGTATTGAACTTCGGCCGCATTTCTTAAGAAGGATGGAATAGGGTTAATATCCTCATAAATACCATCTCCATTAGGAGATAAAGCGTAAACATTCTTTTCAGGTATTAGATTTTCAGTGAATTCACCAGCCGCATCTGTAACTTCAGGTACACCTTCACCAAAGATAAAATCTAAATCATAGAAACGGTCTTCTCCAAGGCCTTTAAATCCATCAACAATTTCAGGATTATCCCACTTACCAAAGAATCCTACATATGGAACTGTTAAGCTAGGAGCTGACTCACTTGTTAATGCAACAGAACCTTCAACGAAAATGTCTTCTCTTAAATCTAGAGTTGTTTTATTACCATCCGCATCAAGTCCAGGAATCTTTGCATCTGCAAAGTTAACTTTAACAGTAAATTCTGCAGTACCACCAGCTGGAACTGTAACTGTTTCAGGAGCGTCAACAACCGCACCTGCAAGGTCACCAGCAATAAGCGCGTTATATTCAGGGATATCTTCGCCAAATGATTGAATTGTATCTGTTAAGACATCCGTATTAACAGTATACGTTACATCTTTGTCAGAAATATTCTGAGCCGTAAAGTTCATTTCAAATTGTTTTTCTTGGAAATCCTTCAATTCAACCTTTGCTTCACCATCTGCTTTGTTTACAACATAGACAGGTGTTGTTACAGCAGATTGAAGTTGCATCATACCTGCACCTTGGCGACGAGGAGAGAATGGCTGACCATTTAAGTCGTCAATAACACTAGCAGTATTCATTAATAATACCTTTGCTAGCGCTGTACGCTCGGCAACAGAAAGGTCACCAAAGCGAGCATCCGTTTGTAGGTATTGTTGAACAAGTGCAGAACCACCAGCAACATGTGGCGCTGCCATCGAAGTTCCACTCATAACAGTGTATTTGTTATCATTTACAGTAGAATAAATATTTCCACCCGGAGCTGTAAGTTCAGGCTTCATTTCAAGAGACGGTGTTGTCCCCCATGATGTGAACGCTGTCATACGACCCATTTCTGGGCTATCTGTTTTATTTAGTTGAGAAGCATGAACGGTCGTTTTACCTGCGGCAATTGCAGCATTAATCGCTTCACCTTCTGCTTTTGAGACCATCATAAATGGAACATCCCAGCCACCCTGATTGTCAAAGAAGAAGCCGTTTGTTTTATTCCAAACAATAATACCTGCCGCACCGGCTGCAGCTGCATTAACTGTTTTATCAAAGAATGTTAGGGAACCACGTGGAACTACAACTACTTTACCTTTTACATCAAGTCCGTTGTAGTCAGCAGGTGCTCCAATTTTGTCCCCAAGACTAACGAGCTCTAGGCTGCCTTCAAGCTGAGACCAGTCGTCAATACCGTAACCTACACCAGCAGATCCTTCAACACCATCAATCGTAAGATTATGCTGAAACAAGTATGCTTGGTTTCCAGAGGCAGCAACCGAAATCGTATCAGGATTTAATCCAGGAGCACCAACTACACCAATATCAGGGTTTTGCGCATAGGGATTATCCCAGCCATCGCCGATATGATTGGAGTTACCTGCAGATACTGCACTTACAATACCGTTGGCAACTGCTCTTTGGATTGCTAGGTCTTCTGCACTATTTTCATCATAAAAAGATGCAGTAGAACCGAGACTCATGTTTAATACGTCTGCTCCAAGCTTGATTGAATCATCAATGGCAGCAAGGTAAATGTCAGACCATGTAGATGGATAAAGCGGGTCATTACTAAATACCTTCATGCCAAGCACTTGTGCTTCAGGTGCCACACCTTTAATTCCGCCATTTGCCTCATCACCGTTTGCTACAACTGTACCAGCAACGTGCATACCATGCATACTTGCTTCTGGTCCCAGGTCAAGAATGGTGCTATTTTGATCATAATAGTTATAGGCATAAGGGACCTTATCTGTATAGAATTTACCTTTTAAGCCATTTTCCTGAACTAGTTGATTTACTTCAGTCTTTGATAATCCTTCTTCATTAAAAGTGGTTAATTTAAAATCTTTGTGAGAAGGATCTATCCCTGAATCAATAACAGCAACAACCATTCCTTCACCTTTAAATCCACTGTTTGCCCATGTTTCTTTGGCTTGGACGAATTGATGACTTGTTTTCATATTTGGTTGAATTTCAGGACGATTATACTCATTTGCTAAGTAAACATTTTTAACACCAGCAACAGCTTCAATTTTTGCTACGTCACCATAGGCAACCTCACCACTGAAACCGTTGAATGCAGTTGAAAACTTCTGCTTATACTGGACCTTGACACCCTTTGAAGCAATTTTATCTTTCACAGATTTTTGTTGACTTTCTAATTTCGAGGAGAGTGAAGATTTCTTATCTTCAGATAATTCCTTGTACAACACTCCCTCTTTAGTTGCAAATTCAACAGGTGTTTGACCCTCAACCTCAACGATTACACGAACTTTATCGGAAGCTTTTAGGTTTGCCTTAGCACTTGTTACTTTAGCAGCTTTCGTAGTAGCAGAAGCCTTTGACTTTTGTTGAAGTAATTGCTTAACCTTTGAATCTAAATCACCTGGCTTATACGTAGCAGCAGATGTCGGTGCTACTGCGGCAAAGTTCGAAAGAACAAGAGCTGAAGCTAATGCGTATGTAGCAATTTTCCGTTTCTTACCGTGATTCTTTTTGACCATTACAGAATTTCCCCCCTAGTAATATATTCATAGATTAGCGGCCTAATCTTTTTGTCTATTCCGTATTTTCTCATTTGAGAGAAAAATTGGAATAGATAAATATAATAATAGTATTTTAGTCTAGTAAAGGCAATAGATAATTCGCAAATCGAAGAAATATTTTTCGCGATATTCGACATTTTTATATAGGCCGATAATCACAAGGGATTTTCCAGTCTGTGGAATAGTAAGTTCTTTTGGGGGAGAATTTTAGCGGGAGATGTTAGATTTTAGTATAATTGTAAAAATCCATTTTACCAATATACTATATTAAAAAAGGCTAACCCTACTGATGTAAGGTTAGCCTTTCAATTATTTGTTAGCGGATCCAGGCACCATTAGACCCAAGCTTATAACCTTGGACTGTTGTGTTAGCTGCCATTTTTCCGTCTTTGTATAGGTAATACCATTTATTACTCACGTACACCCAGCCTGTTTTCATAGCGCCGTGTGCATCCATGAAATACCACTTTTTATTAACTAGTACCCAGCCTGTTTCCATAGCGCCGTGTGCATTCATGAAATACCACTTTTTATTAACTAGTATCCAGCCTGTTTCCATAGCGCCGTGCGCATTCATGAAATACCACTTTTTATTGTCTAGAACCCAGCCTGTTTCCATAGCGCCGTGTGCATTCATGAAATACCACTTGCCGTTTACTTTTTCCCAGCCAATCTGCATGTCACCGTTTGTTGCATCTAAGTAATACCATTTTCCACCTACGAAGATCCACTTTGTTTGCATTTCTCCGTTTTCATTGAAGTAGTACCACTTACCTGCTACATTTACCCACTTCGTTTGCATTGTACCATCTTCACCAAAGAAGAACCACTTGCCATCGTCTGTAAGAACCCAACCTGTTTGGATCGGTTCTATAACCGTTTCCTTTTCGGCTATGATTCTGCCCTCAACTGTAGGAGCTACTGGGCTGTGCTTCTCGATATATTCAGCCATGATTTCAAAGTCTACAATCAATAATTCATTGATCCGACCATCATCCTTAGCTGCTTTTAAGCCTGTGTATCCGTCTCCACCATTTGCAGTGAAGGCATTTGTTGCCACAGTATACGTTGCATCTAAATCGATTGGCGCATAGCTGCCATCAGCTGTTTTTACATTGACTTCCCAAACTCTATCGTATTTAGGTTTGCTCACATCATATTTATACTGAAGTCCGGCCACATGTAGGAATGCCCCATAATCGCCCGCTTCAACATTGCTTACACCATGCTCAAGTGCCTCTAAGATTTCTGCACCTGTTAAGTCTAGTGTTACAAGTAGATTACCAAATGGTAGAACCGTTGTAACTTCACCTAAGGTAATGTTACCTTGGTCAATTGAAGTACGAATACCGCCACCATTTTGCATTGCAATCGTGGTGTTTGGATCCAGGGATTTTGCCTTTTCAAGCATTCCATCCGTAATCAGGTTTCCAAGATTCGTTTCTTTAGATCTTACATTTGCTTTTACCCCATCAAGTACAACATCTGTTGAACCGACTACTGTTTGCTTATATTCATCTAATGGACCTGCAAAAACACTTACTTGAGCTTTTGCTGCTTCATCCGCTGCAAGGCCCTTTGTTGCAATAAGTTCACCGGCATTTGCAACAACTACACCGTAGTCATCAAATGTTACATCAAGTACACCAAGATAGTTGAGGTATTCATTTGCTTGAACGATAACCGTTGGCTCCGCTTTTTCCACTACCTCAGGAGCAGATAACATGGTA
The DNA here is from genome assembly GCF_038592905.1 of Neobacillus sp. FSL H8-0543. GTDB lineage: Bacteria > Bacillota > Bacilli > Bacillales > Cytobacillaceae > Neobacillus. Next base: position 1,615,303 of record NZ_CP151943.1, read on the forward strand.
TGTGTATGACCACCCACGATGACGTCAATTCCGTCAACAGCAGCAGCCAATTCTTTATCTGGACCATAACCTAGGTGTGAAAGAACCACAACTTTGTTAATGCCTTTTGCTTTTAAAGCAGCAACTGTTGCTTCTGCTTCTTCAACCACATTTTCAAAGACAACATCCTCTGAAGGACTTGCTAATACTTTTGTATCTTCTGTTGTTAATCCAAAAATACCTACTTGCTCGCCGTCAACTTCTTTAATGATGGCAGGGTAGATATTACCGCCAACTGGAGCAGCACTAATTTCATCTTTGAATAAAGGACTTAAGTCCGCATCATTTGTTACATTAACGTTTGCACTTACCATTGGGAACTGCATTTCTTTAATAAAGTTTGCAAGAACCGTAGAATTCTTATCAAATTCATGATTTCCGAACGTCATAGCATCATAGCCAAGATTATTCATGAACCATAAATCTGCTAAACCTTCATATCTATTGAAATATAGAGTACCAGAGAATACATCCCCTGCATCGACAAGTAAAGCATCTGGCTTCTCCGCTCTTACTTGATTGACTGCAGTAGTTAGTAATGGATACTTTTCTACGTTGGCATGAGAATCGTTTACATGCATGATTGACAGGTTAAACGGCTCAGCTTCAGCCACAATTCTACCTTCAACAGTTGGAGCTATTGGGCTATGCTTTTCGATATATTCAGCCATGATTTCAAAGTCTACAATCAATAATTCATTGATCCGACCATCATCCTTGGCTGCTTTTAAGCCTGTGTATCCGTCTCCACCATTAGCAGTGAAGGCATTTGTTGCCACAGTATACGTTGCATCTAAATCGATTGGCGCATAGCTGCCATCAGCTGTTTTTACATTGACTTCCCAAACTCTATCGTATTTAGGTTTGCTCACATCATATTTATACTGAAGTCCGGCCACATGTAGGAATGCCCCATAATCGCCCGCTTCAACATTGCTGACACCATGCTCAAGTGCTTCTAAGATTTCAGCACCTGTTAAGTCTAGCGTTACAAGTAGGTTACCAAATGGTAGAACTGTTGTAACTTCACCTAAGGTAATGTCACCTTGGTCAATTGAAGTACGAATACCGCCACCATTTTGCATTGCAATCGTGGTGTTTGGATCAATGGATTTTGCTTTTTCAAGCATTCCATCCGTAATCAGGTTTCCAAGATTAGTTTCTTTTGTTCTTACATTTGCTTTTACCCCATCAAGTACAACATCTGTTTTACCCACTAGGGTTTGCTTGTATTCATCTAATGGACCTGCAAAAACACTTACTTGAGCTTTTGCTGCTTCATCAGCTGTAATGCCCTTCGTTGCAATAAGTTTACCTGCATTTGCAACAACTACACCGTTGTCATCAAATGTTACATCAAGTACACCAAGATAGTTGAGGTATTCATTTGCTTGAACGATAACCGTTGGCTCAGCTTTTCCCACTACCTCAGGAGCAGATAACGTGGTGTGTGTATGACCACCCACTATGACGTCAATACCATCAACAGCAGCCGCCAATTCTTTATCTGGACCATAACCTAAGTGTGAAAGGATAACAATTTTGTTCACACCTTTTGCTTCAAGAGCAGCAACCGTTGCTTCTGCTTCTTCTACCACATCTTCAAAAACAACATCTTCTGAAGGACTTGCTAATACTTTTGTATCTTCAGTTGTTAATCCGAAAATACCTACTTGCTCGCCGTCAACTTCTTTAATGATGGCAGGGTAGATATTACCGCCAACTGGAGCAGCACTAATTTCATTTTTGAATAAAGGACTTAGGTCCGCATCATTTGTTACATTAACGTTTGCACTTACCATTGGGAACTGCATTTCTTTAATAAAGTTTGCAAGAACCGTAGAATTCTTATCAAATTCATGATTTCCGAACGTCATAGCATCATAGCCAAGATTATTCATGAACCATAAATCTGCTAAACCTTCATATCTATTGAAATATAGAGTACCAGAGAATACATCCCCTGCATCGACAAGTAAAGCATCTGGCTTCTCCGCTCTTACTTGATTGACTGCAGTAGTTAGTAATGGATACTTTTCTACGTTGGCATGAGAATCGTTTACATGCATGATAGATAAATTGAACTGATCTTCTACAACAGTATCAAAGCTGAACTGAGATACAACTGCATCATGGTCACTTACACGGCCATGTACTTCCATGAACTGAGAGTTCAAGTGAACGATATCCGTTTCGGCACCTGCAGCAAGTTTATTTGTTGCAAGAATCTGATCTAGAACTTGTGCATTACCTTGGTAATTGTACGTATAGCGTTCTGTTGCCGGAACAGTTTCTACAAGATTTTTTAAGATATCGCCCTCTAATGTATTGATTGGATTAGAGAATTCGAAATCATTTAAATCACCAAGTACAACGACATTTGCATCAGCATTATCAGTTAATACATCGGTAACAAATCCATTGACAATTTTAGCAATTTCCATACGCTGTTCTTCACTGCCAAGTACTGGCGGCTGGTGCTTTCCAAAGGTCGCTTGGTCTCCACCCTTAGAGTTGAAGTGGTTAGCAATTACAATTACTTCTTCGCCGTTGAATGTGAATTCAGCAGCCAATGGCTTACGGCTTGAATTGAATGCTGCATTTGCAGGGTCAATACGACCTGGGTTTAATGTTAATGAACCATCAACATATTTAACCGCTTCAGTAGCGCTTCCTTTTTGGCCTTCATTTAAAATTACGCGTTCTGGGTTGTATAGGAATCCCACACGGATGTTTCCACCTGGTTGTCCTCCGTCTACTTTATCTGTAGGAGCAATATCAGTCCATGCATACGTTGGACCACCGTTTGCTTTAATCGCTTCAATTAGACCAGTATAGTTAGCATCTGCCTCAACAGTGCCGCTATCTTTTGGTCCGTCATTATCCTGAACCTCTACTAGTCCGATGATATCCGGATTTTTAAGATTGTTAACCATTGATTTTGCAATTTTGTTCATTTTCGCTGCGTCTAGCGCAGTGAAGTTTTCGACATTATAGCTAGCAACTGTTAGCTTGTCTTCATTAAATTCTAATTCAAGCTCTTCACGCTGATTGGTTCCTTCTACTAATTCTGGAAGGTCAGCAGCGTCAGTTAATATTTTATAGTTACTGAAACCGTAAGAAACAACACCTGTAACCGTGCCATTAAATTTGTCGCCTGTTTTCGCAACAAAGTTACTATCATCAGTTAAGATGTGCATCCTTTCAGGGTTAGCATTTCCGTCTGTAAGGATGGTACCGCCTGCATCAGTGTAAAGTTTACCGTCAACTTGTCCGACAATAACCGGAATTTCTTTGTATTTTTGTGGTCCAACAGCTGTTGGGTTCTCTAGTGCAACACGCATCCCTTCTAAGCTTTCATAAAAATCAATGCCGTCTTCGCTTGGGTCAAATGTTGCAAAGGCATCATTATCAACCACTTGAGTTGGAATTGAGTCTTTGTCAATGACAACTGGAGCAGGAAGAGAGTTGCCACTGTCTAATTTTGTTACTGAACCATCTAATGCATTAATTTCAGTCATAGCTAGGTCCGTTTCAAGCTTTTCAGCATAGCCCTCAAGAACCCATTCTTTTACTAAACCATTAACAGCTACACGGTCACCTTCAGTCACCCCGTGACTTGTTTTGTAAACAAGGACACCTTCAGCCGTTGAGGATTTATCATCTGGTGTAGCGGATTGCATAAAGAAATTGGAATTATCGACTACATATGTAACAATTCCTTCTACCCCTTTAACATTTTGATCTTTATATGGAGAGATATGGGATTCTCCTTGAATATCAGCAATTTTCAAGCCTTCAACGCCTACGAATGGCGGCTTAACCGGAGGCTCTTCACCAAAGAAATAAATTTCTGCTGGTGTCTTTAACCCTGGGACAGTAAAGTAAGGTGTTACCGTAGCAGTAACAACAATTTCTTTCCCTAGATTAGTAGGATTTGTCTTAAGTCCATATGTAGCACGAATGCTTGAAGGACTACTTGGTAATTCCACTGGCATAATCTTTGCAGGGTCCGTTTCATTTGGACTGTCTGCAATTGCCATGTTTGTATCGCTGCCAAACGGAGCAACAAAATTATATTTATTTGTTCCTAATGTATGCCCCACAATATACCCTTTGACAGTAACCGCGTTCCCCGCTTCTGTCGTTAATGCTTCGGCCACTGTAATAATATTACTTTCAGCCGCACTAGCACTGCTTACATATGGCAGTACGTAGCTTGCCAACAATGTGAAGATTGTTGTTAAAACAAATAATTGTTTTCTTAGTAACCTCAACCTTACCCCTCCTGTGAACATTCTCTATTACCAAAATTAATTATATTTCAAATTCACCTAACATTCTACAAGATTCGGTAAATTACGTGTAAATTCTCTGTAAAATAATATGGAAGAATAAGCTTCATCTTCTGGACTCTATTCTGTATAGTTAAAACACTTACATGATTAGTATAAAATGGAAATTCATGCTCATTAATAATAACCGAATTAACATAAACCACCTTGTTCTAGGGGGTCAGCCAGACGCCAAATTTTACTTGGTCCACTTTATTTGTAAATATTCCATCGACTCCCAAGTCAATCATTTTTCTTATATCAACAGCGTTGTCAACCGTCCAACAATGGACAAGCAGATCATGCTTATGCGCGTTTTCGATGAACTCCTTGTCTAAGGTAGTAAACTCTGGACCAACACCGTTAGCGTAACTGGCTATTTTCGATAGGTTCATTCGCTTCGAGGAAAAACCTAATTGTATTAATAAAAGGTTTGGGTACTTTTTGTGAATGTATTTTAGACTTTCTGAATGAAAGGATTCAATAATAACCTTTCCTTGATGTGCCTTATTACCTATTAAGTGATGTGTGCTTAGGGCATGGAGTAATTTATCGGTCATTCCTGGATATTCATCCGGTTTTTTTATTTCAATATAATAGTTTACGGAATCCCCGAAGTGGTTGAAAACCTCCTCCACTGTAGGAATTGGAAGTCCAATGTATGCTGGACTAGCTTTTTCTGGGAATTTATTATTGAACCAAGACCCTGCATCCAACTGTTTTATTTCAGATAGAGTTAGTGAATGAACCCTCGCTTTCCCATTTGTTGTTCGGTCAATGGTATCATCATGAATGGCGATTAGATGACCGTCTTTTGTCATCCCTAAATCTATTTCAAGATAATCTGCACCCAAATTTACGGCTAATTCATAGGCAGCCATTGTGTGTTCAGGTGCATCCGCAGAAGCACCCCTATGAGCAATAATTTGAATCCCTTTTTCATCTTTTATTGACCCAAATACCGTTCCGGAATTCACCACTAAGCTCAATATTAGTAATAATAAGAAGCGCAATTTCATCACCATTTTTAAATAAATTTTTAGTCCGTTACCCTTTTGCATAGCTTTCTCCGCTTGCTGTGATTTTACTACGTAAACGCCGAAAACGGTAAGAACGATAAAAAACACCCTATTCGGGTGTTTTCCAAATAATCAAAACCTAATTATCTTCCTGCGCGATTCTTTTTAAATAGGATAAAACGTCGTCCCTAAGATCATTATCTTTTAAGGCGAAATCAATCGTTGTTTTTACAAACCCTAACTTCTCACCTACATCGTATCTTTCACCTTCAAATTCATAGCCAAAAACACGTTGAATTGCATTTAATTTTTGGATCGCATCTGTTAATTGAATTTCTCCGCCAGCCCCGGTATTTTGCTCATCAAGAAACATAAAAATTTCAGGAGTTAAAATATATCTACCTATGATTGCTAGGTTTGAAGGGGCCTCTCCTGGTGCCGGTTTTTCAATAAAACTATTCACTAGATAACGTCTTCCCTCTTTAGACAAAGGTTCAATGATACCATATTTCGACGTTTCCTCATCAGGTACACGTTGAATTCCAAGGACAGATGAGTGAGTTTTTTCATGTTCATTCATTAACTGACGTAAACAAGGTACTTCACTCTGTACAATATCATCTCCAAGTAAGACAGCGAAGGGCTCGTCCCCAATAAATTTACGGGCACACCAAACAGCATGACCAAGTCCTTTAGGCTCCTTTTGTCTAATATAGTGGATATCTGCAAGATTTGTTGAGTATCGCACTTTATCAAGCAACTCCACTTTTCCCTTTTCGATTAGGTTTCGCTCTAGTTCTGGTGAAAAGTCAAAATGATCTTCAATCGCCCGCTTCCCCTTACCAGTAACAATAATGATATCCTCAATCCCTGAAGCTATCGCTTCTTCTACTATGTATTGAATCGTTGGCTTGTCTAATATTGGAAGCATTTCCTTTGGCATCGCTTTCGTTGCAGGTAAAAATCTAGTTCCTAATCCGGCAGCTGGAATGATTGCTTTCCTTACCTTTTTCAAAGTACCTTTCCTCCTCTAGGTTTCTAAAAATTTGGGTAAATTTTACATGCCCTCTTCACTATCATACTATCATCTTCATTATTACTGGTAAAGATAAGTAAGCGACCAAGGTTATTACCCATTTTTTGACTAATTTTCAACTATTCTATATAATAAGTAATATATATCCAATTCGCCTTTTTTTGAAAAAATTGGATAAAATCTGGGTATTTACTCCGATTTATAGTAGGATAGTAATAGTTTCTACTAAACTGCGTAAACCGGAGGTAATTTAGATGCTGACTCCTGCCCAGAAGAAAGTCCGCCAAGAAATGGAAGAGCTGCAGATTAATGGCCAACTCCGTCATAGTGTTGCAAAGGTCCCTCCAGTCATGAGGCATACAGAACCAAAGAAAAGGGTGAAGCGCGGCTTTTTTGGTCCCCTGCTAATCCTTTCATTAATCATACTCGTCATTTACCAATTTTATACGAAAGAGAGCACTGAAAAAGCCATCAGCTATTTATCAGAACTCCAAACAATTAACGGGCAAAGTGACCAAATGTTCAATCAAGATCCAAGGAAAATTAACTTGAATACTTTAGCCATACAGCAGGCAATAGAAAGTCATGAGGACCTACTTCTAAAGGTGAAGGATTTACAAACTCCTAGCAACTTCAAAAACCATAAACGCGATTTCATTAATATGCTGGAACAGCGAGGCATAATTTTATCCTATTTAGCAACAGCATCAACCGACACATCCACTCTAAATAAATACTTACTTGAACTGAAAATAAAGCAGGAATTACAAAGGGATAGTTTAGCCCTGGCTTTAGAAAATGCGAAGATTGAGTACGAACAAGTAAGAGACGGTACCATTTCTTACTGGTTTAATGACAAGGCATTTCAATACAAATGATATGCGAGTAAATTGATTGTCATTAATCTCTTTCCTGATCAGTATAATAAGTACGTTTAGTTTATATATCTAATATTTACAAACAATAATTTCCAATATGCGAAAGTAGAGGCCTTAAGATGAAGCGCATTCTTTCTATTATTATTTTAATCGTTGTATTGTTCATTTTATCGGAAACGAATCCTGGGCGTTCTGAATATGTAGATTGGGTCAATCATGAAGCGATGGATCAGTCTTCAAACATTGTTCAGAAAGGGATTTTGTCCTTAGCCGGTAAATCTGTCTTTGATATGGCTACAACACATAATAATTACCTTCTATTCTCCATCTACAAAACGGACTTTACGGAAATTGGTTTCGGAAAAGTCACCTGTATCGGAATCTTTAATCAATTTATACCAATCTCAAAAAGTAAAAAATAGACCAAATGGATTTTTCCATTTGGTCTTTTTATTTTTGATAAACGGTCCGTTTAATCATAGTCTGGGATTTTTCCTGCACATAAGGTTTGAAGTCAGGATCATAGCTGTATTTTACTGCGACAAGTCGTTTGATTTTTTCAGCAAGACCTCCCCAATTCTCCTCAGGATTAGAATAAATGATCCTACAAAGGCGAAGTATTCTTTCCTTTGGAAAATAGTCGACGAATTCTTGGATAAACTCTGAAAACTCTTGAATGTAAAGCTTCATTCTAAGTGCAGAGCCTGCGACAAATAACAAGTTATCCATTCCAAAATCACGGATTATCTCCATTTGGTATTTAATAAAATAGCTGATGCAGCTCTTTCTGACAAGCTGACGATTGATTTTTACCACCTCAAGTGCATATTTCACAAAATCCTTATCATATGATGAAGGAAGAAGGAGTTCAAGCTCTAGCAGCATATCCTTTCGGAGTGCAATCTTATTTAAAGCCCTCACCGTCCGAATTTTCATCTGATCATTATCAATAAAGTCCCTGATTTCCTGGAGTTTATCATAGGCTTCCATCACATTGCCTTCCTTGATATCCTCCCTTGCTCGGTTACTATCGTATTGGATACCTGCTTTAATTTTCAATAATTCTGTAAAAAACAGCTGTTTTAATTGGTAAAAATACTCACTTTTGATAAAAGGAATAGTTAAAATGACATACCCTAGTGCAAAACTCACACCAACAATTAGTGAATAGTAGCGTGCTTCAACCGTTGGTGCAAAAATAACACCAATACACACAAACATCAAAATCCATAAGGTTTCTGAGAACAGATGATTTTTAAAAATTGCTTTTGCTAGCGCCTGAGCACCCACATAAACCGCACCACATTCAGGACAGTTCTCTTCTTTGATGACAGAATAACGTTGGCACTTTTTACAGATTTTTAATTTTTGAAATTGGAATTGGGTTTGCTTTTTTTTCGGTAGATGGATGGCCTGCTTACCCAACTTGATCCCCCTCATTAAGCATGATAATTAAATCTTGGTCGATGCTTTCATAGTCCCTACTAAGCTTTTTATTTTTCAATAACTTAGTTAGTTTCCAAATCAGGATGAATACTAAAAATAGCGTGAATATTACACTATACATTTACAATCACCTTCTTTGCCATATTCGGTAAGATACGGATTAAAATTTTCAAAACTGCATGTGGAGGCTGTCTACAGATGATAAAAAAATGGATTGGTAGTTTAGCAGTGATTACATCCCTATTTTGCACTATTACTATTCAAAGTGTTTTTGCCGCAGATCCATTACACCCGACATCACGAATAGAAGCAATGCTAGTGGTTGATGTCAGTAACTCGATGCTTGAAAGTGATCCAAACTTAATTAGCGGCGAAGCAATGAAAATGTTTGTCGATATGTCTTCGGTTAAGGGAGACAAAATCGGGGTCATCGCCTATGCAGATGAAGTCATGCGCGAGACTGCACTCGTCAATATCCGTTCTGAGCAAGATAAAAAAGATTTGAAAAGTTTTATCGATTCACTGGCCAAATACCCCTATACCGACATATCTGCTGGTGTGAAGGAAGCAGTAAAGCTATTGGATATGAGTCATGAAGAAGATTACTATCCTCTCATTATATTACTAGCAGACGGCAATAATGATTTGAATACAGCAAAATCGAAAACGGCGAAGCAAGCAGAGGAAGCCCTTGCGACAGCGGTCGCTTCCGCAAAATCAAAGGATTATCCAATCTATACGATTGGCTTGAATTCAGGCGGCAATCTTAATAAAGATACGCTGCAAATGATCGCTGAAAGTACGAACGGAAGGTTCTTTGAAACGGATACCGCCGATACCCTGCCGTGGATTTTAAGTGAGATATTTGCAAATCACCTAAAACTAAGAATTGTCCCGATTGAGCATCTGATTGCCAATGGTGACTTTCAGGAAGTAAAAATCAATGTTCCAAATGAAAATGTCATGGAAGCGAACATTTCAATGATTTCAAACAGTCCAGTGGACGTGAAGCTATTCGACCCTTCTGGTTCCGAACAAATGATACCTTCAGATCATCTTCTTCTCTCAACATCTAAGACTTACTCCATGTTAAAGCTGATTAATCCCGTTCAAGGGGAGTGGATGTTAAAGGTAAAAGGTGTCCCACAGGAAAATATTGATATTAATCTCGTATTCAACTATGATCTGCAGCTAAAATTAGCACCTCTTGCCAAAGGCTATCAGGCTGGTGATTCCGTAAAGATTGCTTCATTTTTTGAGGACAACGGCCAAACGCTTACAAATAAAGAACTCTATCAGAATATGAAAGCAACGCTGTTTGTAAAGGATCTAGCTAACGGAAAAACAGAGGAAGTCCCTTTAAAGGCAGAAAATAAAGGCTTTACAGGTGAGTTTCAGCTTGGTGACTCAGAAAACTACGAAGTGAAGGTTAAGGCGGAGGATACTAGCTTTTTCCGAGAAACAGAAGCTCAGACAATTGAGGTTCAAAATGAAGACGCACCTGCTATTTCAAAGGTTGGTCCAGGGAATGAAAAAGAAGAACCTTTTCCTTGGCTCTATGCTGTGGCTGGTGCCCTTCTCCTCTTGGTCTTTCTTGCCAGCTTCCTATTTGGAAAAAAACCAAAACAAGGCTTTAGCGGCCAAATCGTTGTGGAAATCAAGGATGACGACACGGGTGAACGAAGCAGTCCGCAGTACAAGAAACTAAAGACATTTACAGGCAGATTCCGATTGCATCAACTACTTTCACTTGCACCTGAATTCACAGAAACTGAGCAAATTACCTTCAAGCCGCTTGCCGGGGATATGCTTTTGCTCTTAAATCACTCAGCCTGCACCGTTGAAAAAGCTGGCCGCGCCATCGATGCGAAAAACGGCGTACAAATAAAACGCAACGACCGGCTGCGGATCATTTTAAAGAAAGTTAATAAATCTATTTATATTGAGTACATCAGTTAGCGTAAGGAGGAAAAAAGTATGAAAGCAATGGTAAGAGAACATATCCAACAGTTAGATGTTTCCTTGGGAGGAGGCATCATTTCGGAGAAAATCCGTGTTGATACAATCGACAATCCGATGCTTGTTATCGGCCTTGGTGGTACCGGTATTGATGCCCTTTTACGGTTAAAATACCAGGTCAACCGCCGTTTCAAACTCCCGCAGGAACCACTAACAAAAAAGAAACGTGAAAAACCAAATAATATTGAGTTTTTAGCTTTTGAAACAAATGAATATGACCGCAATAAAAATTACAAAGGCGTTGGCTTGGACCCGAATAAAGAATTTGTCCTGCTCTCGAACCCTGAAATCGGCAGCCTCCTCCAAAACCGGAGTATAATCGAACCCTACATTAAGGATTGGTTATCTCCTGAGTTGTTGATCACCGATGGGATTAGTGGGGCCTCTGGCGTGCGCCAGGCAGGACGCCTCCTGTTGTTCACAAAAATCAATCAAGTCGTCCAAACCATCGAGCGCAAAATTGATGCCGTAATGGAAGGTACAGGAAAGCGTCTTTATGTCTTCATCCTCACCGGTTTAGCGGGAGGAACAGGCAGTGGCTGTTATCTTGATATTTCCTACATTACAAGAGGAATTATCGAACGGAAATACGGCTCAAGCGGTGTTGATAAAATCAGCTTGCTTGGTTATTTATTCACCCCAGATGTGAATTTATCAAAACGGGGCTTAAGCTCGCACACTGTCGAATATATTGAGAAAAATGGCTATGCAGCCTTGAAAGAGCTTGATTATTGGATGAATGTGGATGAACGAAATGAACGGTTCAAAATGCAATACGGCAGTCTGCTTTCCGTCAACTCGCCATTGCCGCCCTTTAATCTCTGTCACTTAATTTCCGGGAAGAACCTTGAAGGCAAATGGCTCGAGAATGCCTATGATTACTGCATGAATGTGACTGCTGAGAATATCACGAACTTCATGATCAATGAGGATAAAAAATCCAGTGAAGAATTTGCAATCCACGATTATATCAGCAATATCCGTACCAATATTGCGCAAATGCCTAAACCGTATGCAGCCAATTATCAATACAATATCATCGGCGCTTCGATGGCAGAAATCCCGCTCGAAGAGATGACCACCTATGTCGGCTACAAGCTATTTGAAAAAATGAACAGAATGTTTGTCTCAAACCCAGACCAAACCGAGGTAGAGCAGTTTGCCGAAAAACTGCGGATTGATCCTGATTCTGTTCACCAGCGTTTCAACGAGCGTGTATCGGAACCCTTATCAGGCTTTGAAAATAGCGACCGTTTCTCCTACAACAATGTGATTAAGCAGTCGTTAATTAACGTCGATGAAGAACTAGACAGGGAGTTCTTACGCAAAGCAAAGGACCAATACCGCAAATGCAAGCGTCAGCTTCCTGGTGAAATCGTCGAAGAATTCCGCAGTCAAGTGGTTCGCTTGTTTCTACACCCAAAAAAAGGACCGATTTATGCCTCAAAATTGATTTACTCAAACGAAGGCTTCTGCCTGTTAAAAACACTGCAATCCTATATTGATGGCCTTCGTGACAGGTTAGAAAGACTGCCGAGAACTATCCAATCCGAGCAGGACTATGCCTTCAGCAAACTTGAAGATGCACGAAGTGCGTTTATCTCAAAGGATCGCAAAAAGAATGCCTATATTGAGGCGAAGCTTTCGGAATATGATGCACGTGCCGAAAAGGCACGTACGGAGGAAATGGTTGAATTCTACGAGGACCTCTATCAGCTTCTCAATAACCAGAATCTAAAGATTTATGAGGTGTACAAAGAAATCCTTGAAACCCTAAGAGGGATTTTTCAAAAGAATGCCGATATCCTCGTAAATGGTGAAGAAGTGCATCGCGATTCTGGTATCACCTATTATTGGCAATTGGTTAGTGTCCCTGACGTTGCCCGTGAAATACAACGAATGTTCGACACAAGGGATGGTGAAATTTTGGTACAACAATGGTCCGAGATGCTCCTCGAAAAATCCGTCCATTGGGTAAAGGAAACGGATATCGATGTTGTTGGCACCGTTTCATCTTTCCTCACCGACCAATTTGGTGAGCTGATAACAAAATCAATGGAAGACTTTTTACGGTTAAAATATGGCGATGACCTGCCAATTGACCAAATTATTGAACAGAAAATAGCTGCCCGTTTGGACCGTGATGCCTTGCCGGTGTTCCATCTTTCCAATAGTAATGGCCAGCTTCATTTTCCACAATGGGGATTTGTATCCGTACCGGTCCAGGCTCCAAATATTTTTAACGGCATCAAAAACTTCGAAAAGCATGCTTTAAGCCATTCACGCTTTACAATTAAGGAAAGTGAGCTAAAAAATCGTATTTTCTGGCTGAATACACATAATGGTGTCCCTTTATATGCATACGCACCCTTAAAAATTTATGAAAATTCATATGAAAAAACGATTCTTGGCAAAGAAGGCATCGGCAGACATCTTGTCCAAACCGATAAGGAAAACTGGGCCTACCTCCCTTCACCGATTCCGGAAAAGTCATGGGGAGATACACACCATAATGAACGTGTTCATAACTACAATAATAGGATTCGTGACCTATTTGAAAAGGCACAAGGTTTTGATAGGATTGTCGAAAAGAATGCTGATCAAAACACAAGTGCCCGCTATAAGTGTAAGTTCACAAAGCCCGCTTTGCTTGAAGCTGTATTCGAAAGCCATGGGATTAATCCCTTGCAGTGGCAGAAGGCTACTCTTGGGAACTTGAAGCGAGCACTTGGTGAGCTAAAGGAAATGCTCGCGGGCGGTCTTGAAACGGATGGTGCAAGCGATATTTTTGGCAGTACAACGTTAGAACTGGCCAAGGAAAACTTCATCCGCTCTCCGAAGCTGATTGAGCGCATCAAAGAGGAAGTAAAAAAGTTTAGCCTAATTCAAGAAAAAATCGCTGAAATCCAGGGATTTCTTGATTCACAAAAAGACCGGGAGGCCGCTCTAAATCAGTTTATTGAGGCAATCTACACAAGAACCATCCGTAAAAGAGGCGCTCTTTACGTTTACGATAAAGAGATTGAGGAAGATGCCTGGGAACCCTTTGTAAATTTAATGAAGACGACGCAATTTGTTGATTACGAGCTGTTCCAATCGTTCACTGAGCTAAGCCCGAAACAGCTCGACCAATTAGCAAAAAAATCGCTTCTCCGCAGCCAGGAATTAATTAATCAAGAAGGTGCCGCCGGGCTCATCTGGGCGCTGGAGGAAATGGCCGCCGCCTATCAAAAAGAAAAAGAAGTACTTGATTATGACTACAAAGATTTATCCAACGGCGAGGAACTCTACGAATTCTATAAAGAAATGCTAATCAAGGTTACAAATATGCTAAGACAATTGAAATCCTAAAGTTTTAGATTGGTAGATATTTTATAAGACTGTATGAAAAGCGGTGAAGGTTAATATGGGTTAGATTTTTGCGAAATCTGCGAGACTCCTGCAGGAGCATGAGCCTGGTGAGACCCCGCAGGAGCGAAGCGACGAGGAGGCTCACCGGTGAGCCTGCGGAAAGCGAAGCGGATTTCGCAAAAATCAACGCTAGACTTATAAACTTCAAATGGGTTCGGCCACAAACACTGATACTTGTGGCCAACTCACCATAGGGAGGTTACAGCTTTGAGAAATCAATTGCAAAAATTTGCAGAAGACTTTTCAAATCAACTCGAAATGATCACGCATGAAGACTCGGAGCAACGCAGTGTCAATCATCCTGTCGTCTTTTTATTCCTTGGTGACCTTGTAGCCAAGGCCCTAAAATCAATCATTACGATAAATAAAAAAAAGTGGCACAATAGCTCCGGCGTCCTTTATTTTCATGCCTATCAAAATGAAACCATCACCAGCACCAACGAGAATGTCTTGTCCGTAAAACTCCCCGGTGCGGATTTTGATCGCATGTATAAACGGATGCAGTTATTTGATAATTTTTACAAGGATGATCATTTATTAATCGAACTCAATAAGACCTTCCGCCAGCTGACATCAAAAATCGCTAAATATGGAAAGGTCTATTCGTCCTTACGAAAAATGAACCTAGTCGTCATTACAGCTGTCGATGACCCTGCAAATATTTTAATTCAGGAATTGACACTGTTATTAAAAACTATTTTACAAGAGTCGTTTAAAACCGTTGAGGTTGATCTGTACGGATTGATAAAGGAAAAACAAGATGGGGAAAATTTTGCTCTATCCTCTTCCTTTGGCATCAGTTTTTTAAAAGAACTGGATAGTTATCAACAGGATATATACAGTTTTGCTAAACCGCTGCAACTAACAGAGGACCATTTATCCCTGCCCGTCGTTCACCCCCCTGCCCCGCTTTTTGATCTAGTGTATTTACTTAGCGATAAGAATGAAAACGGCTTACTCGTGGGTGAAGCCCTTGAGCAAAACTATGAAATCATCAGCAATCTTAATCTCTTAAAAAATCGGAAACTAATGAGCGATTATCATGAAAAGATGGACAGCTATCATCACATCGCTTTCCGTCATGCCATTAAAGGGAATAGTTCAAAACCTGTGTATGCTTCAGCTGGCTTCGCCAAGGTTACGCGCCCAAATAAAGCGATTGCTTTAAATGCAGCCAGTCTGTTTTTCAACGAAATGATTACACTGCTTCAATCATCCAGCTCCCAGCCAATAGAAAGGGTTGTTGAACTTTTCGATCTATCTAAAAGCTCCTTTGCAAAACACTATCGTTCACTAATTCCATCCCAAGCAATACTAGAAGATATGGACGGGTTAATCGGCGCAACCAATTCCTATCAAGAAGTGAAACGGCTTACCGTCAAACAGGCGGAGGAATATCTCTTTGAAGGCGGGACAGAGCGGTTCTTTTTTTCGAATATCACTGAACCTGTGGAGGAGGAATTACAACGGCTTCAGCTTCAATCACATATTCAACATTGCATAAATGAAAAAATCATTCATAACGAAAACTACGGCATTTATTGCGCCTATTTCTGGACGTCTGATTATAAAAACCCCAGTGTGCTCATTGAGATTGGGAAAATGGTGCGCGAAACGAAAAATAAGCTATTGGCAGCGGAGGCTAAGTTAGAGCAACTCTACCAACAGCAGGTGGACCACTGTGATTTCAGGAAAACCCACCTTTTGTTTGCCGATAAAAAAAATCTCCAAAGCTATTTGCGTTATTTTTTCAAATCTATTTATGGCACAAAGTATGAAATCATCAAGTTTCAGATAAAACTAGCCATCTTAAAACAATATCAAGTAGAAATAGAGGACTTTCATCGGGATTTGCAGAAAAAAATTAATAGTATTGAACAAATCCAGTCGTTCTTAATGCAAGTGGCTTCGGAAAGTCTCCAGGATACGGATGAGTATATGGATAAAAATATCCCTGAATATTATTCAAACGTAATTCGTGAAATCACAGCAAAGCTCAAGGAAAAACGCGGATCTAACTTTTTCGCGGATGAGCGTTTTTTTGGTAGCCTCCTCCCTTTACTAGAAGCTGGAAAGAGTACGCTCTTAGAAAGACTGCTTATTGTCTGTCAGCGAGAGATTCTAAATCAATCTAATTTCCACCGCAGCTTTGAGGATGAGCTGTTAGAAAGGGCAAATGCTCGCTCGAACTACGAAAATCGTGATGTTCTTTCAAAAGAGGATTTGTTTAAACAGCTTTACCTGCTTCTTCAAGAAAATGCTGCGATTCAGATTGAGGTTTACAACTACACACAGGAACACCGTCATGAGGAGAGTTATTTTATCGGTGATTTTTACAGCAAGTTTATGGACTATGCCCTCGAAAAGGAGAATGAATCGCGGCATTATAAGGTTGGCTGTGCCCATGAAAAGAAAAGCACCGGAATTGAAAAACTAACGCTTATGGGTGGCTTTCAAATCAAAGATTTACTGTATTATCGTAATGGTGAAAAGTATTACCAGGCCTATGTTTCTAACGGCTATAACTTTCATGCGGGGCATTTGCCGAGCAGAGAGACTGCCCAAAAAGGACTTTAGAGGTGATTGCCAGTGAACTGGGAACCTATTCCCTCCCCTGGTTATGAGATTAAGAATCTTCAGGGGACGATTCGAGATTCAGAGATTCATTTAACCTGGTTTTGGCCAAAGGAAATTGACTTTGTTTATCTATATAAAGCCTCCGCTGACGACTTTCCCACAGTTGATGAGCTGACAGCAAGTGATTTAAGGCTCTATACCCGTGAGGAATATAAAACAAATCTAGGATATATCGGAAAAGTAGAAGCGTTTGGCAAATTCGGCTTTCGCATCTTTCCCTGCCAAAAACTTGATGGCGAGCTGAAAATATTCAGGCAAGAAAACGAGGATAATCTCCTATTCATCAGCGGTGCGCGGGCGAAAATTCATTTTTCTATTTCATATAAAAATAGATTCCTTCAAGGCAGGAAAAAAGTGAAAATGACGATTATGACAGAGCTGCCGCTGGATAAAGAGCTGCTTTGCTATCTAAGAAAACGAGATTCCGTTCCGATTTCCCATGAGGATGGGACGTGGTACCCGTTTGTACGAGATTTCCCCGTTGGGAAAACAGAGCTGCCTGAATTCGATATCGGAAAAAATGACTATATCAGAATCTTAATTAATCAAGGAAGTAAATCAGCTGATTTGTACGAGCTGATTGCTGAATAAAGGGAGATGGTTACATGTTCGGTCTGCTAAAGAGAATTTTTGAGAAAAAAGAGATAAAAATAGAGAAATTGCCTTTTTACGATATTGTTTGCCCCTACTGTTTTTCAAAATTCCATCATGAGGACGTCGTTTTTCGGGCTGCCCATCACCGCGAGGATGACGAGGCCTTAGCCCTGCAGGAGGATGAATTGCTAAATGATTACAGGGAAAAGTTTGGGCTTGCCCCAATTGATGAATTGGAAGCCGTCATCCACCCATCAATGATACCCGATGAGAATAAAATTTACTCTGGACGTGTGTTAATGGGGGTTTCTGATAAATATTCCATCGTCACCAGGGACCGACTTTGTCCTGAATGTCATAACGACCTTCCGATCACTGCTGGCAAACACCCAAGCAATATTATTTCCATAGTTGGCGCAACATCGGTAGGAAAGTCTGTGTATATGACATCGTTAATTCATACCCTCCAGCGGAAAACAGCTAATAATTTTGAAGCCGCCTGCATCCCACTGGACAACGGGATTAGTAGACGATTTCGTCAAGATTACGAAATACCACTGTTTGAAAATGGAACCTTATTACAATCCACTGCAAGTACTAGACGTCAAGAGCCGTTTATTTTCCAGTTTATTTTTAAAGAGGAAGAAAAGCCGCCATTAACACTCGTGTTTTTCGATGTTGCTGGTGAAGGCATGACCGACAAGGACTATCTTCAACTCCATGCCTCCCATATCAAGAATTCTTCTGGGATTCTGTTCTTAGTCGATCCCATGCAAATCCGTACAATTCGTGACAAGATGATCCATCAGTTGGGAGAAAAACCAGGGGAAATTGTTGGTGTTGCGCAAGAGCCTCGTGAATTGGTTATTTCCATGTTTGGCGACTTTATTGCACACCTAGAAAATAGCAAAACAACGATTCCTACTGCGGTTGTCCTGACGAAGAGCGATTTATTGCATGCATTAAAACAAGAAGACGGCGACTATATCCGCACCAATAGCAATGTATTTAATAATGTCACCCATCGTGGCTACTTAAACCTAGCAGAATACGAAAATATCAATGGAGAAATTCGGCGTTTCCTCGATAAGGTTGATACTCCGTTTGTGAATGCAATGGATGTTTATTTTAAAAACATCTCATTCTTTGCCGTATCCGCCTTAGGAAACAATCCTGTCGATCAACAGGTAAGTGGAATCATTTGTCCGATTCGCGTGGATGAGCCGTTTATCTGGTTACTTTATAAACTTGGTTTTATTGAAGGGAGACATGAATAGTGAGCGGAAGCAAGATTCTGCAGCAATTCTATACGAGGGACCGCGGCGGTATTTTTCATACAACCGCCGGTTATGACACGATAGCGATTTCCGTGGACCTTGATAAAGCATTTGTGAAAAAGTATTTGCATCCCATTTGCATTTACTCTTCGCCCAAAACATTGTCAGAGCGCGGTGAAAAAGACGGCTCACTTTATCCGGAAGCCTTGACCATCATTCAGCCCGAAACTGGCGAATTAATTATTGGCCAGGCCGTGCATGTTCCAACGGATTTTACTGGGCAGCGCAGTAGCTATTTTATGCACAACTATATTATTCCGCGGGAATGTAAGGAGGAGTGGCTCAAGAATCCAGCAAAGCTGTTCCAATTAAACGACTTTAAAACATCCTATGATATTGGAATGGGACAAGTTCTGCCTGAACCGGAAATTAGTGTGGTGGCAGAAAGGGATTTACTGGCTGATAAAGATGAGCTTCTGCTAGACCTAGGTATCACGGAACCTATTTTTAAACAGCTATTATTTGCGGTCATGAGCTCGGTTTCCGGCAAGAAGAAGGTGTATATTGCGTTAAATATAGAGGTAAAGGATTATACAAAGATGGCTCGAAAACTTCTAGAATTACTCTTTCACTATTTACCGTATAGTTACCGAAGGAAACTTGGGGCGCTTTCCTTTTCAAGCGAGCCAGAAGGAAAGAAATACATTGATATCACCTTCTTTGAGCCGGGAACCCTTAATCTCCGGAACCGTTCAATGGAAAAACAATTAATTTTTGATTTTTCCACGAAGCGAATTTCCGGGGTTGAGCTTGAAGGTCAGGAGCATGAATATTTGGATTTTGCTTGGATGTATTTAACAGCAGGTGAAAAGCTTGATGATTTCTTTGCGTTTTCAGAAAGAGCTTTAATAGGATTTACCGAAGATCAAAAATTAGAAAAGGATAGCTACTACGAGTTAACTGCCATCTATCAAACTCTTTCTAGTGGAGATACTGGCTATTTTGTGAAAAATAAAATTGGCTTCCTCTCTAGCCTGCTGAAGTTTTTACAGAAAGACAAGCCTTTGAAAAGGGATTTGGAACAGTTATTTATTGCAATAATTCAGGAAGAAAAACTAGTAGCGGATGCAGCAACGGCGACTGATATGATCCGAGCGGTGGTTCAATTTAATCATATTTCACTAAATCCGGATGGCCTTTCGTTTATCCTAAACACTCTTAAACACTATGAAAACGATCCTCTTTTTCATGCGATATGGAAAATCCTTGAGGAGGACAAGCATACCTATTCGCCGCTTGTTGAATTTATCAATGAGCACCCGGATTACGGGGAGCTGCTTAATCAATACCTCGATGAAAAATTTAAACCATTGCGGCATGTGGAGGATATTTTACTCTCACTCTC
This sequence comes from Neobacillus sp. FSL H8-0543, assembly GCF_038592905.1. Taxonomy (GTDB): domain Bacteria; phylum Bacillota; class Bacilli; order Bacillales; family Cytobacillaceae; genus Neobacillus. The sequence continues at coordinate 1,635,398 of NZ_CP151943.1, forward strand.
TCATTTATTAGTGAACGCACCCTTTTTGTTAAAAAATAGCCAGTTTGAATCGCAGATAATTTTTAAAACGGCAGATGCGGTTGGCGACGCTCTCAACCCATTTAAGGCAGCAAACCTGGTTAAGGAATATCAGGGGGAAGGGACAGAGTTTGCTTCCTTTAAGGAACGGATGTTGATATTCACGGAAATCGCCTTGCTGGACGGCATGAATTTAAATAATATTACGCTAGAGGATATTGAGGCGTTCGGGCGATTATCGACTAACAAAATATCAGAACGCGAGCTTAAAGAAGCGGGAATCCTTCATAAATACAAAATCATGAATGTCCTTTATGATCTATTCAGTTCCCCGGCACTTCCAGTTGAATTATCATTGAAGAGCTTACCTATTAGCAATCGTGATGAACTGAGGGAAATTCTTAAACATGTGCTACAAGGCCAGCTTTCACCGACGTATTTTCAGCACCTATTGGCTGCTTTTGCTGGCGAAGGGGGCAGTTATCACTATAGTCAACTATTTGCTTACCTTCGCAAGTATGCGGATGAGCAAACAACACTGTTATTTATTCAATGGACGGCGAAAAAAAGTGGGACGGACATACATTATCAAAGCTCATTGAAGAAATACTTAAAATCTCCAAATTCGATTTGGCAGAACAAGGCTGTCCGAAAGGAATTGTTAAAGGTCCAATCTGATAGCTTCAAAAAGCTGATAAAGGAAATTCAAATCGAGACAGCAAGCCCCGTTGTAAAGTTTTTTAAAAAGTATGCCAAACCATAAAAAGACCTCAACCCAATGTAAAGGGTTGAGGTCTTTTCCATCCTATTTTGCGCGGCTAACTGTCCGCCTCAGGTGGACAGTGTCCACGGGCGGTGACAGGCACCGAATTAGTTAAAGGAACTATTAACGATTTAATATCCTAGTCCATGGTCAAAGCCATAGAGGACGCCGCCAGTTTGGTTGTAAATGGTAACTGGTAGTTTTCCTGTTGGGTTGTTTACACCAAAGATGGTGTTAACGGTTGCTTCGTAGCTTGCCGGTCTTGTGCCATACTGTGCAAGGTAGGCGTCTGCATTTGGGTAGGACATGATGTCATATGGGTTTCTGATTCCGACGCCGATTACTGGTACTTCCGTTTGTTCGATGAGCTGGTTAGCTAACTTCATTATGTTAGTGCTTGGCGCTCTGGCACCTACTGTAGAGGTACTTGTTCCTAAGATAATATATTTTGCTGATTTCGCAATCTCCAAATTGGCAGCTGTAAGTGGAATTGCCGTATTAATAACAGTTACATTTCCTTGATGCTTTTGAACTTCAGCAGCGATAGTTGTAGCGTTCGAACCGACGACAACTATTCTTTCTCCTGCGCTTGCGTTAAGTGGCAGCACAGCATCATTTTTCACAAGTGTAATTGATTTTTCTGCTGCTTCTTTTTCCACTGCTTTATGTTCAGGGGAACCTACTACTTGTAGGGCGTTGGCGATTTTTTCATCGATACTCTTTTCAACATCAGCCTTTACAATTCCTCTGTTTAATTTCAAGGTCAAGATTCGCTCGACTGACTGTTCGATTCTTTCTATTGAGATTTCGCCCGTATTTACCGCATCGTAGAGGCCGTTCGCGACTGCATCAAGACCAACAGGCATTAAAACAATGTCAGAGCCCGCTTTTACGGTACGTATGGCAGCATCTACTGGTCCAAAGTGGTCTGCGATTGCCTGCATATTCATCGCATCTGTAATAATAAGCCCGTTATAGCCCATCTCTTCACGCATAAGACCCGTTAATACTTTGTTAGATAGTGTAGCTGGTACAGGAATCACTGAACCATCCTTTTTAGAGATCGCCGTTGAATCATCGACATTTGGAAAGGTCACGTGAGCGGTCATCACCGCATCAATTCCGGCGTTCATTGCTTGCTGAAACGGATATAATTCTACTGCTTTTAAACGATCAATATCATGTGGTACAACTGGCAATGAAAAGTGTGAATCTGTCGCTGTATCGCCATGTCCTGGAAAATGCTTTGCAGTTGCAGCTGTCCCGCTTTCTTGAAGACCTTTAATATAGGCTGTTCCCATTTTCCCAACTAACTCAGGATCTTCACCATATGAACGAACACCGATAACTGGATTATCCGGATTATTATTTACATCGAGTACAGGTGCTAAATTCATATTGATTCCAAGCGAGTGGAGTTCTTCGCCAATTGCTTTTCCAACCTTTTCAGCTACCTCTTCAGACCTTGTTGCTCCAAGTGCCATATTCCCTGGCATATGAGTACCTGATTGAAGACGCGTGACAATTCCACCTTCTTGGTCAATTGTAATCAACAGATTATACTTTTCTGCAGCTTCTTGATAGGCATTTACAAGTCTAGCTGTTTGCTCTGTTCCAACAACATTTTCCGCAAATAAAATAACCCCACCAAGATGATAATCCTTTACCTGTTGAGCAATTTCTTCATTCATTACCGTTACATTTTTGCCCTTCCAGTTTCTATAATCAGGCATTAACATTTGTCCGACCTTTTCTTCCATTGTCATCTGCTTGATTGCATGATCGATGAGGTCATAGCGCTTTCCTGTTTCTTTTTTAATAAGAATTTCATCCTGATTCCCTTTGAATTGAATCGAAATTCTATCACTAAAGCTACCATCTGTAACCGTGATAAACGTTTTGCCATTGTGACCGGATAACGTCACTTCACCATCTTCAGTTACAGAGGCAACATTTTTGTTAGATGACTTCCATCTTATATTCTCTGACGCTAGTAGAAACTGGCCATTCTCATAAACATGGAGTGGATTCAAATCAATTTTATTATCTTTTACTTCCCGGCTTACTTGGGGTATGTTAAGATCAATCACTAAGTCCTCGATTCCCGTTGCAGCTGTTGCTTGCGAAAAAGGAATGCCAGTTAAAACGAGTGCAAATGCCATAAATGCAGTGATAAATGTTTTAAAATAATTCCGCATTTTCATCCCCCGATTCTATTTAACTTTTTGAAAAAGTAATTTGTCTTTCTATCTCTCCCCACCCTTACAACAAAGATGCAGTAGCATAGGATCATATTTTTCTGAAGTGGGCTTTGTACACTTGAAATGAAGATTGTTACGAAGTGCGTTTAATATTGGAATAACGCTAAATCCCTGTATAAACAAACATATGTGGCTGTGTGGTTTCTCTGTAGGTGTAAGTTTCTCCAGTTTATCACCATCAAGACATTTCACTGTAATTACATTACTAAACAGGAACAGATTAAACTACTGGATCTGGTTCTTTTTACATACATCCCCCTTTCGCTTATTCATCAATTGCAGTAGAACTCTATGTATTGAATTTTCGCGGTAACGCTTACAATACACTAAAATTATAAACTTTTATGTGTACAGTCGTCTATACCACTTAAGCCCTAAAGCCTTCTCGTTTGTACTACTTTAGTCTCAGTTAAAAAGGCCCCTGTAAGGGACCACTATGGCTTCACACTTTCACTTTGGTTCTCATTGTCAGTTGTTTTATCCTTTTTTATAATATTCTCAAGTTCACCCGTATCACCTTTCGCATTAATAATCTCAAAAATTTGATTTAGGCCTTCACTTGTTTGGTCATGCTCATTTTTCATGACTTGTCTGCCTCCTGATGAGAAATTATTTAGTTTTACTATGCCCAGCTAATTCCCTCATTATCGAAACTAGTTCAACAGCCTTTTCTGAAGATACACTTTGAAGCACACTATTTCCGTGACGAACAGCTGTCCCAAAATGATAGCACCCTGTACCTACAAGCGAATGAACCTCATGAATATTATCCCTGGTCAGTCCACTACCAATGAGGATATCCGTATCGGGACAACTTTCCTTTATTTTCACTAATGTCTCCAGTCTTGTTGGCCAATCTCCGTGACCACCAGAGGTTAATATCGTATGAATTTGCGGGTATTGATTCAATTTTCCAGCCGATTCTACTATATTCTTTGAACTGTCGATTGCTCGATGGAAGGTAACCTCCATTTTTCTCGTCTCTGTAAATAGTTCATCGAGCTGCTGGAAATCGATATGCCCTTCTTTGTCTAGCATCCCCAAAACAACCCCGTTTGCCCCTAAGGACCCGATCGTCCGGATATCCTTTTTCATAATCGCTAGATCATCCTTCGAATAATAAAATGAATTCGCATGGGGTCTAACCATAACATTGACCGGGATGCTAACGCTGCTGACTACTTTTTCTATCAATCCATAGCTTGGGGTTAACCCGCCCTCCGTCAAACCAGAGACAAGCTCAATTCGATCTGCTCCTGATTTTTCAATTATTAAAGCATCCTCAATCGTGGTTGCAATATATTCAATTAACATGCTCTTCACTCCGATTCCTAATGTGTACGTACTTACTAATTGTACCTAATTGGTCGGAAAAGGAAAATTACTTAAACAACTTATTAATGTTATTAATTGCTCACTAATTCACAAAGTGTTCATAAACACCCGAAAATAAGTGATTAGAATCACTAGGAAAGCGCTTGCAAAAGTTAAAATTAAGGGGTAATCAATAGCAATCTCACAAATAAGTTTAGTCTCTAATCACAGTTTTTTGAGCTTAAAAGTTGTTCAAATAAAAGGGGTAATGGAGGAGATTTTAGTGGGTAAGATAGGGAAATTTATTACGGTAATTGTCACTTCTGTCATGGTTTTAAGTGCGTGCAATGCGCAAAGTGAAACAGATGTAAAGCAAACGGTAAAGGCTAAGGAAAACACGGCATCCCAGGTAATCGAACCCCATAAAGGACTCAATCAACAGCCAATCCCGCTTAAAATGGAACGCGTAGGCGAGCATGAAGTTAACGTTGAAATGACTTCGCAAATAACTGATATCGAAATTAATAAAGGAAATATCTATAAAGCTTGGACATTTAACGGGGAAGCACCAGGACCAGTCATTGTTGTAAATGAAGGAGACACAATCAATTTTACTTTGAAAAACATCGACCCTGCCATCCCGCATAGCATGGATTTCCATGCCGTACATGCTTCACCATCAAAGGATTTTATCGATGTAATGCCAAATGAAACAGGTACATTTTCTTATCCGGCTAACAATCCTGGCGTGTTTATGTATCACTGTGGTACGAAGCCAGTGTTATCACATATTGCAAACGGAATGCACGGTACAATTATCGTAAAACCAAAAGACGGCTACCCGACTGACTCTGAAGTGGATCGTGAGTTTGTTATCATCCAAAATGAATGGTATAAATACAACGACTTAGAGGACTTTACTAATGGAACACCAAGTCAAGTCGTCTTCTCTACCAAAGCCTTAAAAGAGGGCGATCTCAATACAAACGGTACAGTTGGAGCGCTAGTCGATACCCCATTGCTTGCCAAAGTCGGAGATAAAGTTAGATTTTACGTTAACAACATTGGACCAAATGAAGTCAGCAGCTTCCATGTCGTAGGAACCCTCTTTGATACTGTCTATATCGATGGAAATCCTTTTAACCTAATGAAAGGCATGCAAACCGTTATGCTGCCTGCAAGCGGCGGAGCGGTTGTTGAATTCACAGTCACTAAAGAAGGCAGTTACCCTATTGTTACACATCAATTCAATCATGCAACAAAAGGCGCTGTCGGGATATTGAAAGTCACCAAAGACGGCACCGATGATGGCAGTGAAAACATGTCACACTAAACCTAAAAGTAAGTATCAGAGGCTCGACCTTTGGTACTTTTTTGTATTATTGATAGAGTTCTTCATGAAACAGTAGAATCCTGTCGAAAATATTTATGAGCCCTCCTGACAATATTCTTCAATTCTCACAACTAGCATTTGATATGTTAGTAGAAAATAATAGATTGAGGTGCTCCGATGTACTTTGAAATATTGTTAGATGCGGTTTTAGGTGATCGTCAAATTTTTCATATTATGGAATGCCCCGTTTGCAGTTATGAAGAAATCTACTATGAGGATACCCAATCAAAGGAATTGATCGGCAGGGCCTGCTCAACATGCAACTTTGTTCAAAAATTTGATTTCGTGACCGAAGAAAAGGCCTAGGAAATTTTTCCTAGGCTTTCTCTGATTAATTATATCCTCGCACCCAACTCAATTGCTTTACTATTATGATAAAGCGCCTTCATCCTTAACTCAGATTTAAGCTCTTCCCTTAAACAATCCTGCTGGAGTAATACATGATGGCGATGCTGAACTAAATGATAAAAATATTTTCCCTTAATAAAAAAACTTTTTAACAACACATGAATACCTCCTCGTTTGGTTTACATAAATCGACGGAGTTGTCGTGTTCGATAACTGGCTGGCATCGTCTATAACATTAGCCCCTTTAGTTTTGCGTCACCATTTTTCAATAGTTTTGCCATTTCGTACGATTTATGTGTCTATTTATAATGTATTCCATATGTTAACAAAAATAAAGTGACAAATTACCTATTGATATTTTTTCTGCGTTATTTCCCTTACTATTTGGCCTATTTCTAGAAGGATCGTAACTTTTATTAAATCATTGACGTCAAATTAGAAAAGGGATAACCTTATTTTGATTTGAAAAAATTGATTGATAGATATAAATAGATTAATAGGATTCTATAAAGGAGTTTGACATGTTTAAATACCTTACAATTGGCATATTTTTTGTCATTTTAGCTTTACCATTAACAGGCTGTTCAAGTGATATTTTGAATGCTTTACAGCAGCCTCAAAAAGCAGTTGAACAGGAGAAGGAAGCAGGAAAGCCTGCACCTGAAAACAATGCGGACAAAAACACGGAAACACCAGTGAAGAATACGGAATCTGCTGCCCAACCAGAGAAAGTTCCGCCCGCTCCTAAACAGGAAAATACAACACCTCCTCCCACTCTAAACCAAGGGACAGGGAAAAAAACGGACCCAGGTCTAAAACTGGAAGAAAACAAGCCTGCTAAGAAGGAAGAGGAGAGTATTCCAGTTGTTGCTAATCCAGCGAGTATCCAGGTTCTTGTTAATAAACAAAACAAGCTACCGGATAGTTATAACCCAACAGACTTGGTATATACGCAAGTTCCCTTCGTTTTTAAAGAACAATCAGACAAACGTAAGATGCGCAGTGAAGCGGCTACAGCCATAAATACCCTTTTCACAGAAGCAAATAAACAGGGAATAAGTCTATTAGGTGTTTCAGCCTATCGCTCACACGCAACACAAGTATCCCTCTTTAACTATTATGTAAATAGAGATGGCTATGAAAAGGCACGGACTTACAGTGCCTTACCAGGTACGAGTGAACATGAAACAGGCCTAACCATCGATGTGACTGGAGGAGATGGGAAATGTGCTGCTATGGATTGCTTTGGAGCAACAAAGGAGGCAATATGGCTGGAAGCACATGCGGCTGAATATGGCTTTATTATTCGCTATCCAAAAGGTAAAGAAGCAATCACTGGCTATCAGTATGAGCCATGGCATCTTCGTTATGTTGGAAAAGCAATGGCGTTAGAAATTATGAGTAAAGGCATTACCCTTGAGGAATATTTAAACGCTATACCTGTTAATAATTAACGGCTGGAAGTAGTTTAGTTTTTTAAAAATACGCCTTTAATGAAAAAAAGCGTCAGGTCCGCTAATGGACTTGACGCTTCTTTTATAGGATGATTTTCTTGCTAATGTAAAATTGTGTGCTACTTTCCTTTAATCTCCAGTAACTTCACTCGCAAATCGTTTTCCATTGTCGCTAATTCTTGTTCGGCAATGCGGCGCTTGTGACGCCCTTCCTCTTGAATTCGCATTGTTTCTTCAAGTGTGGTAATCAAGTTTTCCTGTGTTTTCTTGAGTGTTTCAATATCCACCAGACCTCGTTCGTTTTCCTTCGCCGTCTCGATTGTGTTGGTCTTCAGCATTTCCGCATTTTTCAATAGCAAGTCATTGGTTGTTTGTGACACTTTTTTCTGCGCTTCTACCGCATGGCGCTGCCTAATCAACGTCAAGGCAATCGCTACCTGATTTTTCCACAAAGGAATAGCTGTCATGATGGACGATTGAATTTTTTCCACAAGTGCCTGGTTGGTGTTTTGAATCAGCCGGATTTGCGGGGCACTTTGAATCGTAATTTCACGGCTTAATTTCAAGTCATATAAGCGTTTATCTAAGCGGTCAGCGAATTGTATCATATCATTGACCTCTTGGAACTTCATTTGATCATTTGCAGCCTCCGCCGCTCTTTTCATTGCAGGGATTGTTTTTTCATTGAGCTCCTCGAGCTTAATTTCTCCTGCGGCAATATACACATTCAAAGCATGGAAATATTCTTTATTGGTTTCATAAAGCTGTTCAAGCAATTTTATATCGGATAACAGGACATTTTTACTTCGGTCTAGCTTTACGCTAATTCGATCAATCTGTGCACCTGTTTTTTGATATTTGGAAAGTACCTCTTGCAGGGTGCCTGAAATTTTTCCAAACATACGCGCGAAAAAGGATGGCTTACCATCCTTCAGTTCATCTGGATTAACCTCATCAAGCCGCTTCATTAGATCACTGATAATCTCGCCAACCTCACCAATATCCTGTTTCTGAACATGCTCAAGCATGGCATGGGAAAAGGTTAACAGCTTGCCCTGAGCCTGGGTCCCGTAGGTGATCATCGCTTGATGGTTGGTCGGATCAATTTGTTCAGCTAGTTGATATGCCTTCGCCCTGTTCTCTTCAGGTATTTTATCAATCAGCTTGACTGGTTTTGCTTCCTGGTGCTGTGTCGAAGGCTGCAGCTGTGGCTGTGGTACAAGCTCTTGTGTATCTCCAAATGGGTTTGCTAAGATATCATCCAATAAATTATCGGATTTTTTCACATGTGATGAGTTATTTTCGCTCATTTCAGCCTCCTGCTTTCGTCATTATCGAATTTAGAATCATTAAGCTTTTTAATCGAATGCTTGGCAACATCAATTTCAAAATTCAAATGATCAATATCATCAGAAATCATATAGTATAAGTCCTCTTCTAAAGCCTTCGTTAACTCTATGAGAGTTTGGCGTGTTTCGTACAGCGAGACGTCAATTTCATGATTTTTCTTCGGTTGAACAGATAGAAAGCGATATTTCTCTGTTAGCTCAACAACTGAATCTAAATGAGAAAAGTAAAACTTCTCCGCCTTATAAAAACGTCTCGGCTCAGTTTTGGCAAGGCTCTGTATTTTCCTAGCGACACGGAGTACATCAATTCTTTGCTTTACCGTTTGAAGGTCGCGAATCGAAAACAACGATTTGTTTAGCCGGTTTATTTTTAGCTTCGCTTCATCTAAATTTTTCTTAATATATCGATATTCTTTTCTAGATAGTTGGTGTTGTTTAAGGAAGCGGTTTTTCATAATAGCAGCGGTAGCTTGATCAACAACGGCACCTCCAGCTATGGCAAAAACGGACGATAAAAGGTATGTCTGATCAAATCCAAAAAGGCTGACAAGAAAAATCGTAAAAGCCGAAGGAACAGCTAAGAACGAACGAACAAAAAACGAGATAAACGGATTCATAATAATCTCTCCTGACTTAGAAATCCTTTCTATTCATACGAATGAAAGAAAAAGATGTTTCACCTAATTTAAAAAAACTAGAAATAAGAAAGGCAAGACATCTCTCAATACTTCAACAATACACCATAAAAACCCTTCTTTCCATAGACCATAAATGTAAACGAACCTAAGACCTAAGACGTATTTTTGGGAGAAATGGTGACAGTGACATGGTGACAGGCACCACTCGTGGACAATTCAGCTGTTTTGTCCGTCTGGGGCGGACAGTGGATGGCTGTTTCTATTTGTTTGTCTTCTAGCTTCTTTTTAGCCGTCAGCCCAAGAGGAATACCCAAAGTGACATAGGATGTGAGTGTACCAGTTTAAATTATATATAGAGGAGAGATGAACTTATGTATCAACCAATAAATTATCCGTTTGCATATAGGCAGAATGGTCAGAGTCATCATGGTGGTAGTTATGGCGGTGGTCATGGCGGCGGTCACGGCGGCGGTCACGGCGGTGGTCACGGCGGTGGTCACGGCGGTGGTCACGGCGGTGGTCACGGCGGTGGTTACGGCGGTGGTCACGGCGGTGGTCACGGCGGTGGTTACGGCGGTGGTCACGGCGGTGGTTACGGCGGTGGTCACGGTGGTGGTCACGGCGGTGGTTACGGTGGCGGCGGACAACATCACCATGGGTCACAATCCAATTTTAATTTAGGATCATTCGGTGCCGGTTTACTGGGCCTAGGGTTAGGATATTTAGGATCCAACCTTGGTGGATTCAGCGGTGGCTACCCTGGTGCTGGTTACCCTGGTGGCGGTTATCCTGGTGGTGGCTACCCTGGTGGCGGTTATCCTGGCGGTGGCTACCCTGGTTATGGGTACGGCCCAAGACCAGGAATGGGCGGATACGGTCCTGGAAACTACTAAATTAAGTAAAATAACAAATGTGAAAATCCTTGAGAGCGATACAAGGACTTTCACGTTTTTTTATTATTTATCTAATACTTATTCCTTTTTACTGATTTTTTGTTTCATTAGGTGTAAAATGTTTCTCACAGGAAACATTTCTGAGCCCATGCATATATAATAATATTGGAAATTTTATAAAATTAACGTCCACAAATAATTAGTTCAATAAAGGAGAAGTGAATATGGAAGCAAATGTGCTTTTTGCATTAGGTTTGACATTATTTGCGGGGCTTGCAACAGGTATCGGAAGCTTGCTTGCATTTTTTACCTCGCATACCAATACAAAATTTCTTTCCGTTACTCTTGGATTTTCAGCGGGTGTGATGATCTATGTATCGATGGTTGAAATTTTTGTAAAAGCGAAGGTTGCTTTAGTGGGTGCTTTAGGTGAAGTGTCCGGCAACTGGGTAACCGTAGGAGGTTTTTTTGGCGGGATAATGCTAATTGCTCTAATTGATAAATTTATCCCTAAGCAAACAAACCCACATGAATTAAAAACAGTAGAAGATATGAAACTACCTGTGAAAAATGGAAATAAGACCACAGACGCTGCGCTATTAAAGATGGGGACATTCACAGCGCTTGCCATCGGGATTCATAACTTCCCTGAAGGAATCGCTACCTTCACATCCGCTTTACAAGATCCAGCACTTGGGATTGCGATAGCTGTCGCAATTGCCATCCATAATATCCCAGAGGGCATTGCTGTATCTGTTCCAGTCTACTTTGCAACAGGCGATAAGAAAAAGGCTTTCAAACTATCATTCTTGTCTGGGCTATCTGAGCCAGTCGGCGCGCTCGTCGCTTACCTATTCTTAATGCCTTTCCTAAACGATGTTATGTTTGGCGTCATCTTCGCTGCTGTAGCTGGGATAATGGTATTCATCTCTCTAGACGAATTATTGCCTGCTGCCAAAAGATATGATGAAACCCATCTATCAATCTATGGCCTAATTGCCGGCATGGCAGTAATGGCAATAAGCCTATTATTATTTATCTAAAATACGCTAGATACTCATACAATGGAATATACCTCAAAAAAGCCAGCACTCCTGCTGGCTTTTTTTACTGTCCACCCCAGGCGGACAAAACACCCAATTTGTCCACGCGTGGTGACAGGCACCATAGTGGGCACCATAGTTAGGCACCATTCATTGGGACATCCACAGTATGTATATTTTCCTAGACAAAGTTTCTTTAATTCACTAAAGGCATATATATGAATGGATTATTCAAAAAATTCATTGGAGAGGTGAATGATTGATGAAAAGGGCCCTTTTTACCATACCTTTAAGTTTGCTGCTTATTGGTGTTATTATTGGTTCTTTTGTCTTAATGGGCATTAAGCCAAATTCTTCGGGTATTTCACAGGCTCAGAAGTTAGCAGAGTATACGAAACCAGCGGTTGTTCGGATTATTGATTATGCTGTTGTTGGATGGCAGTTTAATAACCCGGATGACCCTGAGGTTGCCTCTATATTAGCTCAACTAAATAACCAAACGGTCATTGGCGGTTCAGGTTCGGGGGCGATTATTAGTTCCGATGGCTATATCGTAACAAATGCCCATGTGGTAGAAGGCTCTCAGATGGAGGATGCAGATCTTGCCAATGCTGCCTTTGAACAGCTTGTTTCAATCATGGCAGACTATTATCAAATTGATTTCGAAACAGCTTATGATTATATGCTTACCTACACCCAATACACTAGTATAGATAGATTTTTAAAGGTAATTTTACCTGGCGGGGATACACTCGATGGTGAGGTAAAAAGCTATGGTGCTCCAATTAATGAAGGAAAGGACGTAGCCGTACTTAAAATTGAAGGGAAAAACCTACCAACTATAAAGCTTGGAAACTCTGATGATATCCAAAATCAAGAAAACATTTGGGTTAGCGGCTATCCAGCAGCTGCAGATTCTGACCTCCTATCACCCGATTCCTCCCTCGTATCTTCAATGAATGCTGGGCAAATCTCAGCCACTTCAAAGAAAACAGAACAAGGAAGTCCTGTGATTCAGATTAACGCGGCAGCTACCCATGGAAACAGTGGCGGTCCAGTCATTAATGATAAAGGTGAGATTATTGGATTATTAACCTTTAGAGGCGATACCGTGAATGGCCAAGAAGTTCAGGGCTTTAATTTTGCGGTTCCGGTAAATACCGTTAAAGAGTTCGTCAATCAGGCCGGTGCAAGGAATGCTATTAGTGATACAGATAAGCTATATAGAGATGGTCTAGAGCTCTATTGGGGCGGCTATTATAAAAATGCCCTTGAAAAGTTTGAAGCAGTCCAAAGAATATATCCAAATCATTCAGAGATAAAACATCTCATTACCAATGCTGAGAAAAAGACGGGGGAAAGTAAAACCTTATGGTCAGATTACACCACTCTCTTCTATATCGTTGATGGAGTTGCAGGTTTATTAATAATCCTTCTCTTGGTATTCACCTTTGCCTTTAAACCGAAACAACGGAACGTAGCAACAGCCGCAGCCCATCCAGCGCCACCACCTCCTTCAAAACCAGAAACCAGCATTCCAGACCTAAACAATGATGGGAAAATCGACGTCCAAGACATACTGCTCGCACTGCAAGAACAACAAAAAAAGCAAGAAAAAGACAAGAAAAACGATGAATAAAGTGAATGAGTAAACGAGGAATTTTGCATAAATGGTGCCTGTCACCCAAATATGTGTCACCAAAATGAATAAAGCGCATGCATAAATAGCTAAAAATGCATGAATGGTGACAGGCACCGCAAAAGGCACCGCAAAAAAAGGATGACGGTCGAATGACCGCCATCCCTTTTATTTTTAGTTTAGTGCACGATACTGTTCCAAGAATGCTTCTACTTCGTGTTTGTAGGGCATGGCTGGTGCTGTTCCTATTTTTGTTACGGAAAGGGCTGCGACGGCGTTGGCGTAGGTGATTGCCTCGTCTAGGGTTTTGCCAATGCTGAGTGCATGGGCGAAGCCGCCATTAAAGGCATCACCTGCTCCAGTTGTGTCAATAGCTTCCACTTTATACCCTGAAACTAGCTTCCCTTGTTCGCCTCCAGTATAGACAAATGCACCTTGCTTACCCATCGTGATGATCACAGTACCGACACCCATTCCAAAAAGCTTTTTAGAAGCGGCAAGCGCTGTTTGCTCGTCCGTCACCTCCACACCGCTTAGTTCATAGGCTTCTGTTTCATTAGGGGTGATATAGGCAACATCGTTGAGAAGTTCCCGTGGGAATTCCTGGAATGGCGCAGGATTTAGAATGACCGGTACTTCATATTTAGCTGCTAGCTTCACCGTCGTAACAATCGCTTCAATACTTGTTTCTAATTGAAGCAGCGCAATATCTGCCTCTTTTACTTTATCTTCCACTTCCAATACTTCTGTCTCAGTTAGTGTGCCGCATGCACCTAATGCCACAACAATACTGTTTTCGCTCTGATCATCTACTTCAATCAAGGCTACACCTGTAGTCTGATTCGGATCAACCTTTATGTATTGTGTATTGATATTCTCGGCGTTAAAGTGTCTCAAAGCATCTCTTCCAAAAAGGTCATCGCCCAATTTTGTCACAAAAGTAACCTCTGAACCACTTCTTGCGGCTGCAGTTGCTTGGTTGCCTCCTTTTCCGCCTGGCCCCATTTGAAACGGACCGCCAAGAACGGTCTCACCGGGCTTTGGAAGATGTGGAGTCCTACTCATTAAATCAACAACATAGCTTCCTACTACTACAATTTTGGACATAAACCGTCACCCGCCTTACTTTTTTTCATGATGGTAAAAGTAAAAACGCAAAACAATTGCGTTTTTACTCTTGAAATATCCTTAGCCGCCAATTCAGCGGCATAATCCACTGCTACAATTATTTTGTTTTTACAGTATTTACGTTATCCGATGTAACTAGTGTAGAATCAAGAATAACTTCTTTTTCTACGCTTTCACCTTTAGATATTTTGAGTGCAGTGATAATGGCTTCTTGGCCAAGGAAATATGGCGGTTCTGCAATCGTTGCTTCCATTTTTCCAGCTTTAATCGCCTCAATTGATGGGTCAACTGCATCACAGCCAATGATTACAATCTCATCAAGACGGCCAGCGGCTTCAATCGCTGCTAATGCACCTAATGCCATTTCATCGTTCGCTGCATAAACACCATCGATTTCGGGGTTTGCTTGAAGAATATCTTCCATTACTTTCATCGCTTCACCACGGTCAAAGTTTGCAGCTTGTTGTGCTACTACTTCAAAGCCTGCTGTTGCTTTAACAATTTCATTAAATCCTTCACTACGAAGTTGTCCTACGTTTGTGCCAAGAATTCCTTGAATTTCAACAATCTTACCTTTGCCACCAAGGACATCCTTCAAATAGTTACCAGCTAGATTACCAGACTTTAGGGCATCAAAACCAATATGTGTAATGACTTCGCCACCGTTAGAATTACGGTCAATTGTAAACACTGGAATTTTAGCATCATTTGCCTTTTTAACTGCCTGAGCAATCGCATCACTATCTGTTGGGTCAATAATTAATACATCAACATTTTGTTGTAACAGGTTTTCCACGTCAGATAATTGCTTACCTGGGTCATTCTGGGCATCGGTAATAACAAGATCAATATTTCCTTCTTTTTCCGCTTGTGCTTCTGCCCCTTCTTTAACAGCAACAAAGAATGGATTGTTTAACGTGTTCATTGATAAACCAACTTTTAATTTACCGTCATCCTTCTTTTCAGAACCTGATTTTTTGCTTGTTCCCTCATCCATACTACAGCCCACTAAACCTATAATAATAGAAAGCATTGCTAACAAAGTTATAATCTTTTTCATGGTAAACCCTCCAGTTTATTATTTTTTAATTTTAGAAAACTTACTATCTACTAAAACCGCTACTAAAATAACAAGGCCCTTTGCGATACTTTGATAGAACGGTGACACATTCATCAAATTCAAAATATTATCGAGAACACCCATGATCAATGCACCAATCAGTGTTCCAGTTACCGCCCCTTTCCCCCCTGCTAAACTTGTCCCGCCAATAATTACCGCAGCAATCGCATCTAACTCAATTCCGTTACCGGCTGTTGGTTGTGCTGACATTAATCGCGAGGTATAAATAATGGCAGATAAAGCTGAAAGTAAACCAGCAATTCCAAATACAGCGATTTTTACTCCTCTAACATTAATTCCTGCTAGAACCGCTGTTTCTTCATTGCCACCGATCGCATAAATGTATCGGCCAAAGCTTGTGTATTTTAACATCCAATACATGAAACCAAAGATAGCAAACATGATGATGATTGGAACAGGAATACCGAAAATTCTTCCGCTACCAATAAAACGGTAAGCTTCATTGCTAACTACGAGCGGATACCCCTTTGTGTAGACAAGTGTCATACCGCGTGCGATAACCATGATCGCCAATGTGACAATAAAGGATGGAATTCCAAACCTTGCCACAAAAAATCCGTTAAGAATACCAAATAGCAAACCAACGGCAAGTGCCGCAACTAATGCAAGCCACAGTGGCCAGCCTGCTGTGAGGGCTCCAGCTAAAATCGCTCCCGAAAAGGCCATTACCGCCCCTACAGAAAGGTCAATTCCTGCTAGTAAAATAACCAGGGTCATCCCACTTGCGATAATTGCGATAATTGAAACTTGGCGCAACACGTTCATGACGTTGCTCATCGTGAAGAATACATCTGATAAGGAAGCAGCAACGACACATAACACGATAAAAATGAGAAGTACACGATATTTTTCAATTAACGACAGCCAGTTGACCCCCGCCTTTTTCTCTTCTTGCTTTTGAACAGGTGTTGTACTAGGCATTCATCACACCTCCGGATGCGTAATAAAAGATTTTTTCCTGAGTTGCTTCGCTCTGACTAAGCTCGGCAGTTATCCGCCCTTCATTCATCACCATGATACGGTTACTCAATCCAAGCAGTTCTGGCATTTCAGATGAGATCATAATAATTGAAATCCCCTCACCTGTAAGCCTTTTCATTATTTGATAAATTTCCGCCTTCGCACCCACATCAATGCCCCTTGTGGGTTCATTTAATATGAGCAATTTCGGATTCATTTGCAGCCATTTTCCAAGAACGACCTTCTGCTGATTTCCGCCGCTTAACGTTCTGACCTCAACCTTTGCATCATGAACCTTTATTTTCAAATCCTGAATCCAGCGATTTACAATTTCATCCTTTTTCCTGCGCTTTAGGATACCAAACTGTGAAATTTTTCGATAGGATGGTAGAAGCAGATTTTCATAAACAGATAGGCCAAGGACGAGCCCCTCCTGCTTCCGGTCGTCTGTCACCAAGGCAATTCCAGCATCAATTGCACCCTTTGGCCCCTTAACAAGCTTCGAATCAACCTTTACGGTCCCTGTCATATTGTTGTACATTCCAAAAATCGCTTTCGAAAGTTCAGTACGTCCCGAACCCATTAATCCAGCAATGCCAAGTATTTCGCCTTTTTTTACGGTAAAATTAATCCCGTTTAAAGCACCTGGCACCGAAACGTCTTTTACCTCTAAACAGACTTGGTCAGTCGGCAGGCCTTTTTCTGGAAACATATCGGTCAGTTCACGGCCAACCATCATTGTAACCATGTCATCCTTAGTTACATCTTTAACTAAGGCACTTCCGATATACTTTCCATCCCTTAATACAGCAATTGAATCGGCAACAGCTTGTACCTCTTCAAGACGGTGGGTAATAAAAATGACACCCATGCCTTGCTGTTTGAGCTCTTTCATGATGGCTAACAGTTTATTTGTTTCTTCATCATTTAAAGCCGCTGTCGGCTCATCCATGATAATAATTTTTGAATGAAAGGAAAGGGCTTTTGCGATTTCCACCAGCTGTTGCTGGGCAACGGATAAGTCGGCAATAAGCGTTTCCGGGGAAACGCGTGTCAAACCAACTTTATCAAGCCACTCTCTCGTTTCCAACTTGATCTTCTTTCGGTCGATAATTCCTTTTGTCTTACGTGGCTCCCTGCCGATAAAAATATTTTCAGCAACACTCATATGCGGGATTAAGTTAAATTCTTGATAAATGATACTTATCCCCAAATTTTGCGAGTACTTTGGCCCCTCAATCTTTACAGGATGCCCATTTATATAGATTTGTCCGTTACTTGGCTGATAGACACCTGCTAGTACCTTCATTAATGTAGATTTGCCGGCACCATTCTCACCGAGCAATGCAAGAATTTCTGACTGGTTCACCTGAATTGATACGTGATCAAGTGCCTTCACACCAGGAAATTCCTTTGATATTTCCTTCATTTCCAGCAATGCTGTACCCACTTGCTCATCCCCTTTTGTATGAGGTCAACTATTAGTAAACGACTCCTGCAACTAAAATAACATTGGCATAACCGGTAAACTCACCAGTACGAATTAAGCCTCTTGCTTGTTTTGTTTGTTGCTTGAATTCCACATGTGGAATGTATTCAATCGGCAGATTTGGGAATCTGCTGACAATTTGATCATGCATCTCAGGACTAATGGTTTTCACTTCTTCTGCTAAAATAACTTTTTCTACTTCGAGCTCAGTTAAAACAGTATCAAGAGTTTCAAGGAACCCAGGAATACCTTCCTTTAAAGCTAAATCAATTCGATGTGTCACATTCTCTGGAATTGGCAAACCTGCATCCGTCACAACGATGTAGTCGGTATGACCTGTTTCAGAGATTAACTGATTAATTTTTGGATTTAAAATTCCGCCCTTTTTCATTATTGCTTCCTCCTACTTTTTAATGTAAACGTTTAGATTTTTATGTGATTGGGTTGACTGGATTCGCGAATAATTAACTCTGGTGTTAATAATAACTCCCTTTTAGGAAGATTTCCTTTATTGTGAATGCGTTCGTGCACTAACTGAAAGGCGATTTCGCCAATAGTCGTCATCGGCCGTGAGACCACTGACAATTTTGGTTTAATAAAGGTGGCAATTTCGACATCATCAAAACCGATGAAGGAGACTTCTTCACCTAACTTCCAATCCAACTCATTTAATGCCTTCACGCAGCCAATCGTCATCTGGTTGTTTGATGAAAAAATAGCAGTAGGTCTATTTTCCGAATAAAATAAGTTCAATGCACCTTTGTAACCACTCGTTTCTCTAAAATCCCCTTGAAAAACTAAGTTTGGGTCAAGCGGAATATTGTATTCCTCCAGCGCCTTCTTATAACCTAAATAACGTTCATGTCCTGGTGTAGTGTTCTGTGGCCCACAAATAATGGCAATTCTATCATGCCCCTGTAATATTAAATGTCGCACAGCCTGATAAGAGCCATTTACGTTGTCCACTAAAACTGTGTCCACTTCAAAATTCTTAATTGCCCGGTCAACGGCAACAATTGGAATACCCTGATCCTGCAAAAGTTTAATATGGTCTCCGGTTTCATTTGCTGTTGTAATAATCACGCCATCTACTCCGCGTTCAATGAAGATTTTCACAATTTCTTCTTCAACCTTTTGCGATTCATTCGTGCTGCTGAGAATCGTATAATAGCCCTTTTCCCGAGCTTTCTGCTCTATGCCAGCAACTACATGCGGAAAAAATGGATTTGTTATATCGGGCACAATAATGCCAATCGTGTTTGTTTCTTTTCGCTTCATACTTCGTGCTACAGCACTGCGGATATAACCAAGCTCACCGATAGCGCTTACAATCCGGTCCTCTGTTGCCTTTCTAACGCCGCCTTGATTGTTAATTACCCTTGATACAGTTGCGATTGAAACATTTGCAAGCCTTGCTACATCCTCAATAGTAGGTTTATAGTCCATAGTCGAGTATCTCCTAAAATCTAAACGTTTACATTTTGTTAAAATAAAGTCTAATATATTTAGATTTTGGGTTGTTTATGTAAATGTAAACGTTTAGATTTCTTTTATAGTTTGATAATATCACTGCGTTCTAGGTAAAATCAAGCATGTTTTATATTATTTTAAAATTTCTTACTAGCAGGTAATTTATCAAGTAGTTTAGTTAGTTTCTCAAGTATTTTCTCTGACCAATAGTTGACCATAATTTTAACGTATAAAACGGCGGTGAGATTAATATCAATTAATAAATGTTATTTTTAGGAGGAGAGGCTTCTGAGAGGAATCTTGAGGTTTGTTGGTGCTCTTTTTCTCATATTTGGAGTTTATCTGATTTTTACCAGTCAAGTCTTTTTTGGATTCTTGGCGATAATTATTGCCTTTCTAATTTTCCCTAATCGTCAACAGAGCAGCCATAAAAGTTATGGTTACGACCATGAATACGATCATGGCTCATCCTACAGCTCAGACAGCGACACGGGTGACGGTGGCGGTGACGGTGGCGGTGACGGTGGCGGTGGTGACTAAAAAACATCCTCAAGCGTGAGGATGTTTTCATTTAGTTAACTGTCCACCTGGAGTGGACAGTGTCCACGGGCGGTGCCTGTCACCGCAACATGTCACCGCAACAGTGTCACCTACTGTAATTTTTCAGTTGCGAAGGTGATGATGCCTTCGATTTCTTCGCCAAAGGGGTTTACTTCTTCTGCGTGGATGACGTTGCCTGCTTTATCAACGATGGCAAAGCCTCTTAGCGATTTATGTTCATTTGGGTTTTTCATTTTAGCTTTTTGGATGAAATCAAGTTTTTCATCAGACAGCAAAGGAAAATCCAATCCAAGTTCTTCCTTCAGCTTTTTATGTTCTTTAACAGTGGATGTACTTAGACCATAAACTTTCCCAGGGAAGGTAGCCAATAATTCTTTATTCTTTTGCAGCTCGACCAGCTGCGATTTACAGTAGTCTCAACCCACACCTGTAAACATGAAAATTAATGAAGGCTGTTCCGCGTTCTCTAACACAACCTCTTCCCCATTTTCATCCAATAGTGCATTGGAGCCTGAGCAACCCGTTAAAAGAGCAGTAAAAGCCATCATAACGACGATGAAAATAATAAATCTATGCTTATTCATTTACTCACCTCCCCACATTCACCAAACAATTATACCCCACCAGGTAGGGTTAAATCACAAAAATATGTGAATATTTGTAGAATCATATTATAATGGTAATTAAGTGTAAATCCAACTTTGGGGATTTTAACGATCCTATTCCCTTAAAAGGTTGTGTTAAATGTGATTTTGATATATTTTATTATTTCCTATCTAATTGGAAATATTATGTTCGGCTTTCTTATCACGAAAATCCTTTATCGCAAGGATATTCGCCTTCAAGGGAGCGGAAACGTCGGAGCTCGAAATGCTGGCCGCCTTTACGGTAAAGCCGCATTCATATTAATTTTTCTCGGAGATGCCTTAAAAGGGGCACTTGTGATTCTAGCAGCGCGCTACTTTCAATTTTCTGAAGCCATTCAGCTAATTGGACTAGCCTTGGCCATCCTTGGTCATGTAAAGCCAGTCACACTAAAATTTAGGGGTGGGAAAGGGATTTCAACCTTTATCGGTGGAATCATTGCCTTCAATCCGTTGGTTATTCCCGTGATTATCCTCGGATTTAGTGTCCTCTACCCCTTTTTAAAAAGCTTTACTTTTGCAGGATTAGGAGCATTTCTCTTTATTCCCGCGGTTCTATTTTTTAAAAGCAATGATTGGATTAGTTCTATTATTGAAATCGGCATCATCATCATGCTTTATATAGCGCATGCAGATAATATCAAGGAAAGGCTGAAACCCTAATGGATAAGCACGAATATTTTTTTAAAATTGCAACCTCTGACACGGAGTTCGAACAAATTCATCGCTTAAACTATCAAACCTTTTCAGAGGAAATTCCTCAGCATCAAAGGAATGCGGAACAAAGATTAGTGGATCAATTCCATGCTGAAAATACATATATCATTTGTATCAAAAATGACGAGCTTGTCGGAATGATTGCGGTTCGTGAAAATCGCCCGTTTTCGCTAGATCGAAAAATTGGTGCGGTCGAAGACTCACTTCCAGTTTCCGTAAAATATCCTTGCGAAGTCAGGTTGATGGCGGTCAAAAAGGATTATCGCAATGGGCGCGTCTTCCTTGGGATGGCACAATTTTTAATCATGTACTGCTTGAAAAAAGGCTATGATATTGCCGTCATCTCAGGAACCACTCGCCAATTAAAGCTCTATGGTCAGATGGGCTTCCAACCATTTGCGGAACTAACTGGGGCGGGTGATGCTCTTTTTCAACCGTTATTTTTAACAAAAAGCACGTTTGAAAAATCAATTGCTGGCAGACTTCTTGCGCCGACCATTCCTTTTCTCCCTGGACCTGTACAGGTTTCCGGGGCAGTCATGGAGGCTTTAAGCAGAACCCCTATCTCGCACCGCTCCCAGGCTTTTATCGAAAAACTCGACAAGGCACGAGCGCTGCTCTCAAAATTAGTCAGCAGTAAATATGTTCATATTTTGCTAGGATCGGGAACGCTGGCAAATGACGTGGTAGCTGCTCAGCTTTCGCTTGAATCGGGGCGCGGACTTATCCTCGCAAATGGGGAGTTTGGCAGCCGCTTAATAGACCAGGCAAGTAGGCTTGGACTGCGTTTTGATGCAGTTGAAAAGGAATGGGGCCAAGCTTTCACAAAAGCTGATATTGCTTCAGGTATTTCTGAGGAAACCACTTGGATCTGGGCCGTTCATAGTGAAACATCTTCCGGGATGCTAAACGATCTTTCATTGCTAAAAGAAATTGCCAGTGAACATCAATTGAAGCTTTGCCTGGATTGTATCAGCTCTATTGGTGCTGTAGAGGTTGACTTATCAGGTGTATTTCTAGCCACTGGGGTCAGCGGTAAAGCAGTACGGGCTCTAACTGGAATGTCCTTTGTTTTTCATCACCATGAGGTCCAGCCGTCAATGAAACTTCCAAAGTATCTTGATTTAGGAATGTACATGGCCAAACACAGTGTTCCTTTTTCACAATCCTCCAACCTCTTGGAGTCGCTCCTCGTGGCAGTGGAGAATTTATCAGTTGAGAGATACAAAGAAATTGAGGAAACACACCAGTTCTTAAAGAAACAATTGTTAAACTATAATTTTAAGATAATAAGTGAAGACAACGGCTCGCCAATCATCCATACCATCGAGCTTCCGCGGAGCATATCCTCCGCGATGATTGGTGAATTACTTTACTTCCAAGGGTATCAGCTTCATTACGAAAGTGAATACCTGCAGCAAAGAAACTGGATACAAATTTCCTGTATCGACAACTACGCAACCGCTGACTTAGAAAAAATGACCAGCCTTTTAAAAAGAATCGTCAGCTACGAACGAAAGAACAATGAACAATCGGTTAAAGCACAATAAATCTACACACAAAAAAGTCACTGCTGGTTTCAATGGCAGTGACTTTTTTCAGATCAGTGTCCTCCCCAGGTAGACAAATCAGCTAATTTGTCCACGAGCGGTGCCTGTCACCCGATTGGTCACCCGATTGGTCACCCGATTGTTGTTTCAACTGATTGAGTTTGCTGGCGTGCCAGATGTTTTTGTCGCTGATTGAGGTGTTTGCTTGGAGGTCAGCGATGGTTCGGGCAAGGCGGATGATTTTTATTTGGGTTCTGTTGCTCCAGTTTTCCTTTATCGCCAGCTGCTGAAGGTTTATTTGCTGCTCAGCCGTTAGCGGGTTTGTTTTGAGTAGGGTTTCGTATGGAACTCTACTATTACATACCTCACTCCCGTAGCGGTCATATTGCCGAGATCTTGCCTCTTCCACTCTTTGACGAATGACTTTAGATGCCTCCCATCCCTTTCCATTGGAACTGATCAAGTTAACCGGCTTTAACGCAAGTTGGATATCAAAGCGTTCTCGAAGTGGGCCAGAGATTTTATTTTGATAGGAGAGAATTTGCTGCTTAGTGCACATACAATAATGATAGTCTGAG
This sequence comes from Neobacillus sp. FSL H8-0543, assembly GCF_038592905.1. Lineage (GTDB taxonomy): Bacteria > Bacillota > Bacilli > Bacillales > Cytobacillaceae > Neobacillus. The sequence continues at coordinate 1,658,749 of NZ_CP151943.1, forward strand.
CCAGTATGGCCACAAGGACAGGGATTCATTGCCGCAATTAAAATAAAGGATGATGGATAGGTAATCCTTGCTTGGGTACGGCTTATGGTGATTTTTCCATTTTCAAACGGCTGTCTTAGCATTTCAAGTGTCTTTTTGGGGAATTCTGCGATTTCATCAAGGAATAGCACACCGTGATGGGCTAAAGAAATTTCCCCCGGTTTTGGATAAGAACCCCCGCCAATCATAGCAATACTAGAAGCCGAATGATGCGGATTCCGATAAGGAGGCATTGTTCCACGAGGAAATTCGTTGCCGCTTAATTGATATAAACTCATCACTTCTAGTTGTGCTTCCTTTGTTAAAGGCGGTAAAATCGATGGAAAGCTCTCGGCTAGCATACTTTTCCCGCAGCCAGGAGGTCCAGACATGAGGACATGGTGCTCCCCGGCAGCAGCAATTTCCAACGCCCTTTTAGTCGTTTGATGTCCGATAACTTGTTGAAAATCAATGAAGCTATCAATCCTGGATTGAAAGTCATCGCTTTTTTTTATAATAGGAAGGGTTCCTTTTCCTGACAAATGATTAATTACTTCCTACATGCTGGATACATAAAGAATCTCTAGCTCTGGTAATTCCAAGCGGGGAAGCCTTTTGTCGTAGGGCATGTAGAGTTTATGTATTCCCACCTTTTTAGCCGCAAGTACTGCAGGCAACATGCCTTCAACTGGCATAATCGTTCCATCCAACGATAAAGCACCAATAAATCCAGCATCTTCTGGTATGTTATCATCCAGTTCATTCAAACTCTGTAACACACTAATTGCCATTGAAAAATCAAACATCGGGCCACTTTTCTTTTGCTCTGCAGGAGAAAGATTAATGATTATTTTTTCACCTGATAGGGGGTATCCCAGTGATTGTAGTGCGGCAATAATCCGTTCCTTTGATTCCTTAACCGCTGCATCGGGCAGTCCGACAATCCTGAATGAATCTGCCCCTACAAAAGCTCTCACCTCAACATTTACCCTGTATCCTTCCATTCCCTTTAAACCGATACTTGTTACTTTAGCACACATGGATTTTCCTCCCTTTTTCTTGGCAAAATAATAACCTTTCCTTTGTTGGATAAAAATAGGTCTACATGCGAGGATTTTACGTATGCCTCATATTTTGTAGATGGGGGATCAGGAAAGTAAGATAACAAGTGTTTTGTATCAATGAATTCGTGGACTTCACCATTAACATAGGCATGGTAACTGCTCCAAGGATAGTCTTCTAGCCTATCAACGAGCCCTGCTTTCAAAGGATTAAGGTGGATGTACTTGCTGACATCAAATTCATAATCAAGGGAATCAAGCAATTCATCACCATAGCGTTTTTCAAACACATGCCCTGTTTGGTTGTATTTTTTATTGAAGTATTTGGCGAATTTGGTGTTTAAGTTGCTCATGATTTTGGATGGTGATGTTTCTGAGGTTTCAAGCTGCAGGTGTGTGTGGTTGCTCATTAAGCAGAAAGATTGAAGAGAAAAGGGGTAGCGGTTCATCGTTTCTTTTAAAAAACGAAGGTACTGGATTCGGTCCTCATCATCATAAAAAAGTGGAGAACGATTGTTGCCTCTACTCGTAATGTGGTATTTTGCACCTGGAAACCAAGCACGATGTTTTCGACCCATAGAGGTCACTCCTATTCAGTTGGAATGGGTTTGAATTTGATTGATTAACGAATTGGGGAGTTTAAAAACAATTGGAAAAAGTAGGAGAGTTACAACTATACCATTCGACACCTTCTGCCAAAATCCTTCTAGGTTTGCAATAAAATAGACTTTGTGGAAAATTACACCTGAAACACCTCAAATAGTGTCCACCCCAGAAAGACAAATGTACACGAGCGGTGACAGGCACCATTAAAGGGGCATCATTAGGTACCATTAGGGCATAGAAATTTATCTTTCTCTCATTTATAATATAAATTGGTAATTGGAAGGTAGAGAGTGAGACTACTATTCAGTGGGTATGCTAGAGTAAATAAACGGAAGAAAGGGCGATAGAGTGGCAAGAAGATAATATTAATAGCTGCAAAACAAGGGGTAGAGAAAGGGACTAGCAATGAAAAGCAAAATTTTATTTTTATCAATTTTCACATTTCTAATAATTGGTTTAGGGCTAGGGGCCACTCATTCATATGCCAGCACCTCTGGATGGAAATCTGATAAAGGCAACTGGTACTTTTACAAAGATAACTCAATGGTAAAAGGATGGGTTTACACGGGGAATCAGTGGTACTTTATGGATTCAAATGGAGCTATGAAAACCGGTTGGGTCTATGACCAAAACAAGTGGTACTTTACAGATTCCAGCGGAGCTATGAAAACAGGTTGGGTCTATGACCAAAACAAGTGGTACTTTACAGATTCCAGCGGAGCTATGAAAACTGGTTGGATCTATGACCAAAACAAGTGGTACTTTACAGATTCCAGTGGTGCTATGAAAACTGGTTGGCTTAACGAACAAGGCAAATTTTATTACCTTCAATCCAATGGGGCTATGAAAACAGGTTGGCTAAAAATAGGAACAGACTGGTATTTTTTAAAAAATAGCGGTGAGAGAAGTACTGGGACAGTATCGGTTGGGACAGAAATATATAATTTTAATAGTTTAGGAGTCATGCAATCTAATATATGGCTGGGGAAATACTATTTTACAAGTAATGGTGCAGCAGCCGAGGGTATAACCGATATTCTAGGTACACAGTATTTATTTAATACAGATGGAGTTCTTGTCACTGGATGGCACAAGTATAATGGAATTTGGTATTATACCAATTTAGACGGCATTATTCAAACTGGCTGGATCACCGTGGAAAATAAAGTCTACTTTATGAATCAAAATGGTATGATGCAAATTGGTTGGATGACTAATCAGGGGAAAACATACTATTTTGCCACTAACGGTGCACTAACAACAGGAATGGCAACTATCGATGGTCGTACATACTATTTCGACAATAATGGGTCCCTTTTTAATGAAGGATGGTTTACCTTAAATACGAAAAGGTATTATGCGGATGCTTCTGGACAGCTTCAACTTGGCTGGAAGGAGCTGAATAATATTCGATATTATTTTGGTTCTGATTATTCGATGAAAACGAACTGGGTTTATGATCAAGGTAACTGGTATTATCTTACCGATCAAAGCGAAATGCTAACAGGTTGGTTTTTACAGGATAATAAGTGGTACTATTTAAATCCGAATGGAATTATGCAAACTGGATGGGCATATGTCAACAGTAAATGGTATTACTTAAATCAATCGGGAATTATGCAAACCGGATGGTTGCTGGATAACGGGAACTGGTACTATTTAGATGCAAATGGAACAATGAAGACAGGCTGGATCACTGTGATCGGCAAAGAATACTTTTTAGAGGCAAACGGAGTTTGGATTCCAATCTCACGGGTCTTGGAAGGTAAGATCATTGTCCTGGATCCAGGACATGGAGGATATGATGGCGGTGCTGGCTCTGGCGGATATCTCGAAAAGAACATCAACCTACAGGTTGGGCTGAAATTGGCTGATCTTCTGAGAAAAAGCGGTGCCACGATATATATGACACGGAGTAAGGATGAATTTGTTTCATTAGATGGCAGAGTAGCATACTCCAATTCGGTGACACCGGATGCATTTATTAGTATTCATGTTAATTCATCTACAGCCTCCAGTCCCTCAGGAATTGAAACTTATTATAATTCAGAAAAAGGGGTATTCCCTACTGAAAGCAAACTACTTGCAACCTATATCCAAAGCGAGTTAATAAAAATTACTGGTGCTGTTGATCGGAAAGTAAAGGATGCAAATTTTATTGTATTAAGAGATAACAATACCCCTGCAGTATTGGTCGAATTGGGTTTCATCTCGAATAATAATGACAGAGCGAACCTCGTCAACGATAGCTACCAAAATAAACTTATGCAAGGCCTGTATAATGGACTAGTAAACTACTTTTCAAACTAAACATCCCTGAAAATGACCTGTGAATCACACAAGTCATTTTTCTCTATAAAGAACCTTAAAAACTAACATAGAACACCACTGTCCACCCCAGGAGGACAAATGTGTTTCAATGGTGCCTGTCACCAAAAAAGTGTCACCAAAAAAGAACCTTTTGCTCAAATCCTTCTAGGATCGCAAATTGAGATTATTATTTACTATTTTCCTACAGCTCAGTTTATAATTATTTTAATAAGGAGGAGAATTAGTATGCAATCTAAAGAAAAGGTTAAAATTGGCAAAGTAATACGCAGATTAAGACTAGAAAGAGGGTTATCACTAGAGGAAGTTGCCTTACATTGCGATGAGGATAGCAACTTCATTAGAGAAATAGAAGTAGAAAAGCATCAAGACCTAGGATTAACTACACTATATTTAATCGCTAAAAAGTTTGATATGAAACTTTGGGAACTTTTCAAAGAAATTGAAGAGGATAATAAGGTACTATAAAAGAGGTAGAGAAGAATATAACAATTAGAGAAAGATGTTAAAATATAGAGAAAAGCAAAAACAACTAACTTTACGCAATAAAAGCACACAAGGATTTAAGATTAAACATAAACCACAAACCATTAGAGGGAAAAACCACTGCTGATATCGGCAGTGGTTTTGTTCTTTGAGATTAAGATAAAGAAGTGTCCACCTCAGGTGGACAAATGTACACGTGTGGTGACAGGCACCATTATTGGGCACCATAATTGCAACTGTAATAATTGTAAGTCCCATATGATACTATAGCTATAGGGAGGCGTTTTATTAATTTCTCTCAAATTTGATTGGAGGCACTAATATGAAGAAATGGTTGGTTATTTTTTCTGCAAGCGTGGTTTTATTTCTTGGTGGCTGTTCTTTTCTTAATGATGCCAAAGATACACTGACATATGTAAATGATGCAACAGATTATTTAGCGGTAGCGACTGATTTTGCGAATCAAGCCCCTGCCCTTGCTCAACAGGCAATAAGCGATGTGCAGGCTGCGGAGGATCTCGAAAGCATACTCCAAGAAATGCAGCAAAAGCTCGAAGGATTTAATGACCTGCAAGCACCTGAGGTAGTCGCTGATTTACACCAGCAAATCGTTGAGAAAAACAACATCATCGCAGATGGAATTGAAACGTATTTAAATAATATCAAAGATGGCTTACTCGACGCTACAATTCTTGAAAACACCGAACTATTCCAGTCTGCACAAGAAATCACAAGCATTATTGATCAAATTCAACAGCTCGGTGGAGAATAGATTCCCTAAATTATTTTAAAGCAAAAGGAGTCTTTGACATGAAAAGGATTCTAATCCTCGTCTTAATTCTATGTTTCTCCTTGGTAGGATGTAATCAAAAGGATGCAAGTATAAAAGGGGAATATGACATAACTGGAACCATCACTGAAGTAAACACCGAAGGAAGGCAAATCTTAGTGGAGGATAAACAAATAGGGCTTGTATGGATAAGTTTGCATGAGGAGGGCGACATCAGCACTTTCCAAATCGGGCAAACCGTAGCTGTTTGGACAGACGGAAAAATCAGAGAATCTTACCCTGCCCAAACAAACGCACTAAATATAGAAATCCTAACTACAGACAATACTTAAAGATAAAAAACCACCCTTTTATATGTAAGGGTGGTTTTTTCTATTTGAAACTTATTCTTCTCTACCTAAATCCTTGGGTCTATCCTTTCGATCTCCCATTTGATAAAGAATTGCATCGACGATTCTTCGGGATGCCTGTCCGTCACCATATGGGTTGGAAGCTTTGGCCATTTTGTCATGCGCCACTTGATCTGATAGTAATTCATCCGCTAGGGTAAAAATAACTTCTTCCTCTGTTCCGGCTAACTTCAATGTACCTGCAGCCACTCCTTCCGGACGCTCAGTTGTATCTCTTAGCACTAATACTGGAACGCCTAAGGATGGTGCCTCTTCTTGAACACCACCAGAATCAGTGAGGATTAAATATGCCTTAGATGCAAAGTTATGAAAATCAATGACATCAAGTGGTTCGATTAAATGGATGCGTTCATTATTCCCTAAAATTTTATTAGCAATTTCACGGACCACTGGGTTCATATGTACAGGATATACCACCTGAACATCCTCGTGTTTCTCAATGAGCCTACTAATGGCATTGAACATATTTTCCATTGGTTTACCTGTATTCTCCCGACGATGCGCAGTCATCAGAATTAACCGGTCATCACCAAGATTATCTATCACCGGATGAGAATAATTTGGTTTTACCGTTGTCTTCAGCGCATCAATCGCAGTATTCCCAGTGACAAAAATAGTATCTTCTTGTTTATTTTCTGATAACAGGTTTTCCTTCGAAAGATCTGTTGGTGCAAAATGAAGATCGGCTAGTACTCCCGTAAGCTGACGATTCATTTCTTCCGGATACGGTGAATACTTATTCCTCGTCCTTAGTCCTGCCTCAACATGTCCTATCGGAATCGAATTGTAAAAGGCTGCCAAACTGGCCACGAAAGTAGTCGAAGTATCGCCATGAACCAATACAATATCTGGCTTAACCTCTTGGAATACTTTATTTAATCCCTCTAAACAACGAGTAGTCACATCAATCAACGACTGTCTGTCTTTCATGATATTTAGGTCATAATCAGGAACAATTTCAAAAATGTTCAAGACTTGATCAAGCATTTCCCTATGTTGTGCAGTTACAGTTACAATCGATTTAATTTTATCGCTATTTTTTTCTAATTCTTTTACAAGTGGAGCCATTTTAATCGCTTCAGGTCTTGTACCAAATACTGTCATTACCTTCAATTGATTTTCCATAATAACCTCCAGGTGGTAGTACAATGCCTACCATTTTCGGTGATATTCTTATAATGCATAAAAACAACCAATCTCATGATATCAAATTTAGTGAAGCGAGAAAAGGTTTAACACGAACTGTTACCTAAAAGCATAAAAACTGAATAAATTCACTTCACTTTTAAGGAAATCCGTCAAAGCAGCATCAAACTCTGAGTTTTTCTGACAAGAAAAATAGAAGTGTCGAAAGTTCATCTATTCAAAATAAAACCCCTATCAAGATATTACATTTTTCACGTCATTCATGCGTTATAGTGAACATGTATTTATATTTCAGGGGGGAATTCTATTGAAAAAGAAGCGCCTTTTATCCGTTTTATCTACTACTTTCATCGCTGCTAGTTTGCTAGCCGTGCCTGTAACCGGACAGGCTAAGCCCAAGGCACCACCACCACTACCTCCATCCTTAGAAATACAGATTGAATCTACTAAAGTATTACAACATCAAGGACAGGAAATTAAAATTGTTCGAGACTCTTTTGGCGTCCCTCACATTTATTCAGAAACAGATGTAGCGCTATTTTTCGGGGCGGGGTTTGCTACGGCTGAGGATCGGCTATGGCAAGCAGAGCTATCAAGAATCGTTGCCAGCGGTAGAATGGCTGAGGTTTTTGGTGGTTCCACAGCTAATATTGGACAGGATCAGGTGATTCGCCGTGACGGATACACAGATGCAGAAGCACTAGCGCAGTTTGAAGCACTCCCTGCATATGTAAAAAGGGGGTTGCAGGGATATATTGACGGAATTAACCACTACATAGAAACCACACCTGGTGCAGCTTTACCGCCTGAGTTCCAAGGTCAGAAGCCAGCAAAATGGACGTTAGTAGATTCACTTAAGGTTCAGCAGTTAATGGTCAGGAGATTTGGAGAAAGTGGTGGTAGTGAGCTTACTCTGGCCACTCGATTAGGTAAACTCCAACAGAAGTTTGGGCAAGCGGAAGGCTTAGAGGTATTCGAAACCGTCTTTTGGAAAAATGACCCGACTGCCCCAGCCTCTCTTTATTCATATACGGATAAATCCGTTAAGAGAGCTAGTAAACTAGATTCAGCAAAATTCCCGAATAGTGAAGCGGTCGCAAATCAACTTGAAAAGGAACAGCAAATGAAACTCGATATTGAAAAAGCTTACGGCTTCCCACATAAAGGTGGAAGCAATGCCTGGGTTGTCAGTCCATCACGTAGTGCCTCTGGAGGAACTCTTTTGCTTGGAGGTCCGCAAATGGGTTATTCTGCCCCTCAGATTGCCCATGAAGTTGGGATTCATGGAGCGGGCTATAACACGGTCGGAATGGCCTTCGCAGGGGCAGGACCTATTCCTTTAATTGGCCGTGGCAATGACTTTGCCTGGACAACTACTACTGGATATGGAGACCAGATTGATACATTTGCCTTAGAGCTTAATCCAAGCAATCCTATGCAATACAAGTATAAAGGCAAATGGGTTGATTTTGAAGTCAGGATAGAAACTATAAAAAGGGCTGGCCAAAGTCCTTTAGAATACAAAGTATATCGAAGTGTCCACGGACCCGTTATTTCAATAGAAAATCAAACAGCCTATACCCAGAAACGTTCTCACTGGGGAAAAGAAATCGAAGCGATGATTGGCTTCTACGATTTCAATCGAGCAAGCAATATCAAACAGTTCGAAAAAGCAGCAGAAAAAATACCAACGTCACATAATTTCTTGTACTCAGACAAACAGGGCAATATTGGCTACTGGATTACAGGTAGAAATGCGATTAGAGCTGATGGAACGGACAACCGTCTGCCGATGCTCGGTGATGGTTCCCAGGATTGGCAAGGGATTGCACCGCTTGAAACCCTGACACATGCGATTAATCCTGCTCAAGGGGTGGTTGCCAACTGGAATAATAAACCGAGTTCTGACTGGGAGTATACCGAAACATTGTTTGGACCAACCCATCGTGCAGGCTTTATTTTGGATCAACTTGACTCTATTAATAAAATATCTTGGACGGACATGGAGGAAGTCAACAAAAAGGCCGGGCACATTGAATTAGATGCCTACTTCTTAAAAGAGATTTTATTATCGAAACTAAACAGTGGGCAGGAGCTTCCAGATGATGTCAAGGCTGCAGGTGAGCTTGTTGCTAACTGGGACATGTACCAGTGGGATAATGATGAAAATGGATTTTACGATGACCCTGGCTTAACGATTTTCAGAAGTTGGTTTGAACGGGTAAAGACGAGCGTATTCAAGGAATTGCAGGGAATCGGTGGGAACTCAAATGACTTGCTTTATCATGTCCTAAGTGCGGATGAGGGTGAACTGCAATCCAAGTATAGCTTCCTCGGCAATTTAGACCTAAACAAAATAGCCCTTGATAGCCTGGAGACCTCTGTACAAAGTCTGTCAGCAAGTAACAAGGACAAAGCAATGACAGAGTGGTTGACAATTACTTCAAAAATCAACTTCCAACAACTAGGCGCCGTTGGTGTTAAGCCAATCCTTTCCATGAACCGCGGAACGTATAATCAAATTGTTGAGTTTTCAAAAAGCAACACGAGGAGTGTTAACATTCTCCCTCCAGGGCAAAGCGGCAATCCATTTTCACCGCACTTTGACGATCAAAGACTCTTATATGCTAACTGGGAGTACAAACCGATGGTGCTAGATATTTTACAACTGAATAAAAAGTGATCCCTAAAAAAAGTGAAAGACCGTCATAAGTGGCAGTCTTTCACTCTTTTTAATACAAGTTGATTGTCGGGCACTCTCAAAGTTACTTGCTTTTGCTTTTATCAATATATTTCCAAAATTCCTTCGCGACAATTTGGTAGCCTTCTAAACTTAGGTGAATATCATTTGGGTTTGGTAAGTAAGTTTGATAGTTTTTTGCAATGATTTTGGCTGTAGGGACAAAGGTATCGCCATTTGCAATAGCTGCTTTTTCAATCCCGCTATTAAATGCGTCTAAAACTTGTAATAGGGCCTGTTGCTGTTCATGACGCAGATATGGAAGGACATTGAAATAACCCATTACATATACTTTCGCATTTGGGTTTAATGCATCAATGGTTTTTAGAATGATATGGATATTACCTACTGCAGAGGCAATTGCCGCTGGTACATTTCCACCGGTTAAAACTACAGGGAGAATATCGTTCCCACCAATATCGAGGGTAATAAATTCGGCCTCCTCAATACCGCCTCTTACATGATCTTTAACTAGAATATCATTTAACACATGCCTAGATTGATAACCGTTTACCGCAAAATTGTCAAAGTCAACAGTGTACTGCGATTGCTCAAAACGCTGAGTTAAATAATCTGGATATCCCAAGTCCTTACCTTTAAAAGGTGTAGCCCCAGCTGCTAAAGAATCCCCTAATGCCACGTAATCAATAACCTTTTTTTCAGGCGCTTTTGCCCAAGCTGAAATCGGTAAAGAGAATACTAACGTGCCCACTAACAATAAACTTTTAAACTTCCTACCCTTGCTCATTCCACCACTCCGTTCCTTATAACGTACAGTTAAATCGTAACAGATTCGTGCGTTATTCACAATATTCATAAGGTTACAATAATTTACAAAATACATAAAAAATAGTGCCTGTCACCACAAATCTTGGTAACAGGCACATGTTTTACCCTCTTAAGAAATATACTACTATCCAGCCTTTGTCACTTTATAGACTTCTAGCAAAGAAACCAGTTTCTTTTTTAGCCGTTTGTATGTATTCTACGAGATCCATATCAACAAAAAGGCGTTTTCCAACAGCCAAAATATCAAGGCCATTTGTTGCATTTACCCGATTATTAAAATATGCTGCAGCCATTCGATCACAGGTATACTCACATGCACGCGAATAAACGTTTCCAAGAAATAGAATCAACATAGCAGGGAGAATTAATAATTGCCTTGTTATTCCTTTTTAGGAAATTTCACCTAAATAAGCGAAAAAAACACCGCGCTAATCCCACATAATGAACCAATAAACTGACAGCTTCTGATAATAATATTAAAATAGTTAAAAAGGTGCCTATCACCACTGTCCACCCTAGAAAGACAAATGTACACCGACGGTGACAGGCACCGCAAAGAAAGGAGACTTTTAGTATGAAACATTTTGGTTATTTTTCTGGCGTATGTCCGCTTGATTGTCCGGATCAGTGCGGCTTACTTTTCAATAAGATTATGGGGAAAATTACAAAGGTTGAAGGGGATCCCTCGCATCCGGTGACGAAGGGGAATATTTGTAATAAGGTAAGGAATATGACGGAGCGAATTTATGATGAAAGTCGGTTGCAGTACCCGATGAAACGGACGGGTGCAAAAGGTGCTGGTCTGTTCGAACGAATCACCTGGGAGGAAGCCATTAAAACGATTACTTCCCGCTGGAAAGAACTTATTCACATGGATGGACCTGACAGTATCCTTCCTTATAGCTTTTATGGAAATATGGGATTGCTCAGCGCAGAGGGAATGGATCGTCGGTTCTTTCATCGCCTCGGTGCTTCACGTCTCGATCGCACAATTTGTAACTCTGCTAGCTCCGTTGGCTATAAATATACAATGGGTGGCAGTTTTGGAATCGACCCTGAAGATACGATTGAGTCCAAACTGATTATCTTTTGGGGGATTAATGCAGTAAGCACTAATATGCATCAAATGATACTGGCCCAAAAGGCACGCAAACATAACGGCGCCAAGATTGTCGTCATCGATGTCCACAAAAATCAAACAGGTAGATTAGCAGATTGGTTTATTCCTATTTTACCAGGGACTGATAGTGCCCTTGCGTTAGGGTTAATGCACGTTTTATTTGCTGAAAACATGGTTGATAACGACTTTATGCAACAATACACGGTTGGGCACGAGGAGCTACGCGAGCATGTTGTCCAGTACGATCCGCTCACCGTTTCTGGAATCACAGGGGTATCGGTCGAAGACATTTATAAGCTCGCTCGGATGTACGGTCAGACCTCCCCTGCGTTTATCCGCATCGGTAACGGGCCGCAGCATCATGACAATGGCGGGATGTTCATCCGAACAGTTTCTTGTCTCCCTGCCCTAACGGGACAATGGCTAGTCAAAGGTGGCGGCGCCATTAAAGGCAATTCTGGCTATTTAGCAACGAATACAATGAGTCTGCAGCGTCCGGACCTTTTGCAAAATAAAAAAATGCGCTCGATAAATATGAACCTGATCGGTGAATCCTTACTGTCCGCTGCCCCTCCTATAAGGTCATTATTCGTATACGGCACGAACCCCGCCGTTGTTGCACCAGAAGGGAATAAGGTCAGAAAAGGGCTGGAGCGCGAGGATTTATTCACCGTCGTCCATGATTTATTTTTAACAGAAACCGCTAAATACGCAGATATTGTTTTACCAGCAACATCGTCGTTTGAAAACACTGATATATATACCTCCTATTGGCATCATTACGTTCAGCTCCAACAGCCCGTTATTGAACCGTATGGAGAGTCTAAATCAAATGTCGATGTCTTCCGTCTGTTGGCGAAGGGAATGGGTTTCACTGAATCTGTCTTCGAAGACACTGAAGCAGAAATGATTGCCCAAGCGCTCGACAACCCAAGTAACCCTTATTTGCAAGGAATTAATTATGAGAGTTTAGCAGAGAATCATTTTTTAAAAGCCGCGGTGAAGCCATTGTTTCCTGGAAAGCTTACGACACCAAGTGGAAAAATTGAGTTATATTCAGAGCAAATGGCGAGTGATGGCCATCCGCCATTGCCAACTTATATCCCATTGCCTGTAGACGGAGAGCATCCTTACCAGTTCATACCTGGGCCAAATCATAATTTTTTAAACTCTACTTTTTCAAACAATCAAGAGCACATCATGCTTGAAAAAGAAGAACCGCGCTTGCACATGAATCATCATGATGCTAAACGTTCAGGGATTATAGATGGGGAAATGGTTCGCGTTTGGAATGGACGCGGAGAATGCAAGCTCAAAGTGCAGGTTGGCGAAAGCGTCCTTCCGGGAGTTGTCGTGACACAGGGTCTCTGGGCTGATGACAAAGGCACAATGCAACTAGTAAACTCACTAACTCCTGATCGAATTGCCGACATGGGCGGAGGGGCCACCTTCTTCTCAGGGCGGGTAAGCGTAGAGAAATCATAAAAAATAAACCTCATTTCGGTGAGGTTTATTTTTTTATCCTTGACGGTTATTCCCACTGTCCACCTCAGGCGGACAAATGGCTGATTTGTCCACGCCTGGTGACAGGCACCACATAATCAGCTTTACACCCACCACATTTGGGAAACTGGCTCATTAATTAGTACCGATTTCAAATTGGTTACGGCCCTTTGAAATCCTTCGTCAATGGACATGATTGGATCCTCATGTTCGATGCTAACCACATAATCGTATCCATAGGTTCTTAATGCACTCATCATGTCGGACCATTCTTTTAAGCTATGTCCGCACCCAACTGAACGGAAGTTCCACGCCCGGGTTCTTATTTCCCCATATGGCTGCATATCTGTTAATCCATACATATTTACATTTTCCTGATCAATGTATGTGTCTTTTGCATGAAAATGGTGTATGGCATTTTCTTTTGCCAAAATCTTTATCGCAGCCACTGGATCAATCCCTTGCCACCATAAGTGGCTCGGATCAAGATTAGCGCCAATCGCGTCACAGGTTTCCTCACGCAACTTCAACAATGTATACGGTGTATGCACTAAAAAACCACCATGAAGTTCCAAGCCAATTTTCACATGATGATCCTTGGCATATTGGCCAACTTCTTTCCAATAGGGAATCAATTTTTCTTCCCATTGCCATTTCAACACGTCACCATATTCATTTGGCCATGCGGTCACAGGCCAGTTTGGATATTTTGCATCCTCCTGATCACCAGCTGTTCCTGAAAAACAATTCACAACCGGGACATTCAGCAGTGACGCAAGTTTAATCGTTTTTAATAATGTTTCGTGCGAATTTCTTGCAAACTCCTTGTCTGGAGAAATCGGATTTCCATGGCAGCTAAATGCACTAATAACCAAATTACGTTCCTCAACCTTTTGGAGATATTGCTTGCGAGCTTCCTCACTTTCCAATAAACCGTCTAAATCACAATGGTTGTTGCCAGGATAGCCACCGGTTCCAATCTCAACTGCATGTAATCCTGCACCTTTAACAGTATCTAGCATTTCCTCGAAGGACTTTTCTGCAAATAATACCGTAAACACACCTAGTTTCATATTAATTCTCCTCTCAATTAATGCTCCTAAAAATTCTTTGATAAAAAGAGAGATGGCACACCTTGCAATCCGCTACCCCCATCACAATCTATCATTCACTCACTTTAACAATTTGTTTTGTTTCATTAGATTGAAGGGCTGCCAAAATCACCGCTAGTGATTTCATCCCTTCCACACCAGGAACAGCTGGCTCCTCATTATGAATAACAGCATCCACAAAATGATTGATCACTTGTGTGTTACCTTGTCCGCCCTCTTCATTTGACTGGATTTTCCCAAGCTGGTAATTCACCACTTCGCCGTTAGCATATTGAACAACAAGCGAATTCGTTGGATCATCCTCTAAACGAAGAATGGCTTTTTCACCATAAATGATCGTTGAGTTATCTTCCTTACTGACATAAGCCCAGCTTGCTGCAAGTGTTCCGATAATACCGCTTTCTGTTTTTAATACACATACCGCATTATCATCAACAGTGGCAAAATCCTTAGCACTTGTTTCCACAAAGGAACCCACTTCGGAAATTTCCTCACCTAGTAAATACCTTAGTAAATCAGTCTTATGGACACCTAAATCGCCCATTGCACCAACGAATGCTTTTTCTTTTTTAAAAAACCAGCTTTCTTTACCTTCTACACTCCAGCCCTCTGGACCACCATGCCCAAAAGCAGTTCGGAAACTATAAATTTTTCCAATTTCCCCGCTAGCAATCAATTGACGTGCTCTTTGGTGTGACGGTACAAAGCGCTGATTATGACCAATCATTAATTTTTTCCCACTGTCCTTAGCCGCTGCAATCATCTCTTCCGCTTCCTGTTTTGAAGTAGCCATCGGCTTTTCACAAAGAACATGAAGCCCTGAATTTAAGGCAGCAATCGAAATCGGGGCATGAAGATAGTTAGGTGTACAAACGCTTACTGCGTCTACCACTCCACTACTCAATAGCTCTTCATAGTTTGTATAAGCAGCGATTTGGTACTTCGCTGCAACTTCATTCACTCGGTCTTCATTAATATCACAAACAGCAACTAGCTCTACATTTTTATTCGCTTTATATTCAGGTATATGACGATGCTGGGCAATACTGCCACATCCAATCACACCCACTCTTAATTTTTCCATTATTGTTGTCCTCCTTTGATTTCTTCTAGAGGTTTTGCATTCCCATAGACCGGACGCTCTCGCTTGACAGGCTGTGCCCATTTTACCGCATTGATAATCACACGCTGAATTTGTTCATTATGATAGGTCGGATAGGTTTCATGACCTGGTCGGAAGTAAAATACTTTTCCATTTCCACGCGTGTAGGTTACCCCGCTTCGGAACACTTCTCCACCTTCAAACCAACTTGTAAAAATAAGCTCATCCGGTTGTGGGATATCAAAATGTTCTCCATACATTTCTTCTTTTTCTAATTCAATATATTCAGAGATTCCTTCGGTAATCCGATGGCCTGGACTGACGACCCACAGCCGTTCTTTTTCATCCGCTTCCCGCCATTTTAAATCACAGCTGGTACCCATTAAGGTTTTAAAGATTTTCGAAAAATGTCCTGAGTGAAGGACAATTAGTCCCATGCCCTCTAGCACTCGCTGTTGTACCTTTTTAACAATCTCATCGTTTACTTCTTCATGTGCAAGATGTCCCCACCAAACGAGTACATCCGTTGTTGCTAGCACTTCATCTGTTAGGCCATGCTCAGGCTCATCAAGAGTGGCCGTAGTTGTTTCGATGCCTTCTGCCTGAAGAAATTGCGCAATGGTCCCATGGATACCAGTAGGATAGATCTCACTGACCACGGGATTATTTTGCTCATGACGATTTTCATTCCATACAGTAACTTTTAACATGTTGACCCGCTCCTTTTATTTGTACTGATCAAAATCTTTTATGACTTCATTCTTTTCTGCTGCTTTAAAAATCGTTTCAATCAATTGTAAAACACGTAACACTTCCGTATTTTTAACAACAGGTTCAGCTTTTTCCGTAATCACTGAGACCACGTTATCGTAAAAGCTTTCTATGGTTGATTCAATTTCTGGTAAATTAGATGTGATGATAGCTGTTTCGGACGGTGGTGCCATCGTTTTCGTTAAACCTTGTCCAGCTTGAATTGGTTTTGGGGCAACTACCTCCACACCCAGGTTTTGGGTAACAATTTTCCCGGAAATGCTCCAATCATTGATAATTGAAGTCCCCCTTGTCCCTTTTACATACCATCTTGGCAATTGGATAAAATTGGTTGTCCCAACTTCAACTAAAGCTGTACAGCCGTTTTCAAAGGTGAGGAATGCTTGAAAACCGTCATCGACTTCATCACCTAATACAAAACTTAAATTTGCGTGAACACTTGTTATTCTACTGTCAATCATAAACAGCAATTGATCCAATAAATGGACACCCCAGTCTAGGAGCATTCCTCCACCCTGTGCTTTCAAATGACGCCAATCTCCCGGGATTCCATTGGCTCCATGTACGCGCGATTCTATATGAAATACATTTCCAATAAGCTGGTCATCGTATATTTTCTTTATCGTTAAAAAGTCTTTATCCCATCTTCGATTTTGATGGACAATAAATTGACAGTCATTCTCTTCTGCCACACGCATGATATCTTCTAAATCTTCGCTATATATTGTTACTGGTTTTTCACAAATGACATGCTTCTTAGCGTTTAAAGCAGTGATGGCTATTTCTTTATGAACATCGTTAGGTGTTGCAATTAGGACGATATCAACGGACGGATCAGATAAAACAGCCGTTAAACTTTCATACACTTTATATCCATCTGCTAACGAAGCTTCACGTTTTTCCTCCAGAACATCAATAGTTCCAACGACCCTTATTTGTTGATGTTCCTTAAGTAATTTCGCATGATAGCTCCCCATACCTCCATAGCCAACAATAACTAAATGATAAATTCTAGCCATGTTCCTCACTCCTTTTATCCTATCAATAAATTTAAAGTAAACGTTTGCATCTATTCTATTTAAAAACGTTGAGTAAACGTAATAAGATTCATCATTACTACGCAACGTATACAAAACTATTAAGCTCATTTTTTTTTAGTTAATCATTTTTCTAAATGTTTTTTTTGAATTTCAACACTCATACTCTTTTGGAAAAAATAGGTAACAATCAGTGCAGTCAATCCCGGTAAAATAAAGAGTAGTAAGGGCGGAAATACCAACCACATAATATAGGCTGCGACCACCGCATCTAAGATCATAAAAATTGAATTCATGGGATGGATAACCAATAGAAACATGGTATTTGTCAGGTAATTCTTCAAAGGTAACTCCTGATCGACAAGGTAGCAATAAACGTATAAAAAGAAAAATGGTGTCACGACGACTAGCACGTAAAAGACATTTTCCAATAGCGAAGACAGCCCTGAATAGTACCTAAACGCTAGGTAAAAAGCAAACAAAACGGTTGCATTGAGAATGCCCAAGAGCATACTTTTTACATAGTCTCTTTTTAAATACTTCCAAAACACTTTAAAAAGTGGAAAAGTGTCGTCACCCTTCACATATCTTCTTGCAATCCCCAAGGTAGCCACCGTTGTCGGAATCGCAACAAACGGTAATAAAACAATACCCACAATGACTATCGTGTGTACGCTTGCTACATCCGGCGCTACCAAAAGATTCAATCCTAAAAAAGCATACAGCACATTAAATAGCCACCAAATACCTGTCAGTTTTAGGATGTTATAGAGTCCCTTCATCAAATCGTCACTGTACCTAAACCAGTTCATTTTGTATCCCCCTTACTACCGATAGGACCGATCCTATTCTTTTACAGAACCAATAACTAACCCAGTCGTAAAATACTTTTGTAAAAACGGATAAATTAATAGGACTGGAATAGTTGAGACCACAATCTTAGCAGCATTCAGCGTTTGGTTTGAAAGTGAAGCTAGAGCCTTTAATTGTGATACATCGGTAATCTTAGTTGCATCAATATTCAATTGTTGAATATAGGTTTGTAGCGGATAGTTAGAAACACTATTCATATAAAGCAATCCACTAAAGTAATCATTCCAATGCCCGACTATAGAAAAAAGTGAAATGGTTGCCAAGGCAGGCAGTGAAATAGGCAAGTAAACCTTAAACAATACTTTTAATTTTGTCGCACCATCCATAATAGCGGCCTCTTCCAGTGAAGCTGGAATACTCTTGAAAAAGTTCATTAACAAGATAACGTTAAAGATTGGCACCGCTCCTGGTAAAACAAGCGCCCAAATGGTATCGATCAGACCTAATTCCTTTACGACTAAGAATGCTGGAATCATCCCGCCAGAAAAGAGCATAGCAAAAATCAATAAATTCATATAAATATTTCGTGCATTAAATTCTCGTTTATTTTTAGAAAGTGGATAGGCCAGCAAAACTGTTAACAACAGGTTCAACGATGTTCCTAAAACCACTCTTTCCACAGAAATCATAAATGAACGCCAAAACTGTGCATCTCCTAACAACACTTGATAAGCACTTACATTAAAATTAACTGGCAGCAGCCCAACCTCATTCGCTTGTGCCGCAACTCTGTCGCTAAAAGAGATAGACACCATATTTAGTAATGGTAATATACATAGTGCCGTCAACAGCAATAATATGGCCCATATACATACATCGGCAAACCGACTTCCGAACGTTTTTGATCGCATTGACATTTCTCTCCTTTAAAAAATACGCATGTTTGTAAGCTTCTTAGATAATTCGTTAGCTGATAAAATCAATATACAAGCTACCACAGATTTTAATAAGCCAATTGCCGTTGCAAAACTATACTGTTGTCCTAATAAACCCACGCGGTAAACATAAGTATCAATAACATCACCAGTTTCATACACAATTGGATTATATAGTGCAAAGATTTGGTCAAAACCGGCATTCAGAATGTTCCCCAAATTGAGTGCCGTAATCAGCATAATCGTTGGCAAAATTCCAGGTAAGGTTACATGCACTAATTTATTGAAACGATTAGCACCATCAATCGAGGCTGCCTCATATTGTCCTGGGTCAATCCCTGTCAGTGCAGCTAAATACACGATTGCACCATATCCAAAACCTTTCCATACGTCTGTTGAGACAATGATACTTCTAAACCAATCATTACTACCTAAGAACATAATCGGATCATGTCCAAGTGCCTGTAAGAAATTATTTATTGGCCCATGGAAGTCAAACATGTTAATAAATACTGCTGCTAAAACCGCCCAAGATAAGAAATTAGGCAAGTAGACAATGGTTTGAATGGACTTTTTAGCCCACTTCAATCTAATTTCATTTAACAATAAGGCAAAGACAATGGGTACAAGGGTTCCAAAGATAATCTTACCAACCGCAATCACAAGTGTATTCCTTAGTATCTTCATACTATCCGGGATTTGTAGCATGTAAGTAAAGTTGTCAAAACCCACCCAGTCAGATCCTAAAATACCCTTAGCTGGAGAATAATCTTGGAACGCCATGATGATACCAAACATTGGGACAAAGCTGAAAATGATCAAAAAAATCATGCCCGGCGCCATCATTAAATGATATTCCAGCTGTCCTCCACGTTTTTTCTTTTTCTTCATTACACATGCTACCTTCTTTCAAAATAAATTATATATGGGTACAAATATCAATTATTTGTACCCATTCCATTTTTATTTTTCTTTAATTGCTTCAGTTACTTCTTTAGTAATATCACTGCCACCTGTTTTCTTCCAAGTAGCAACAAACTCGTCGAAATAATTTAAGTCCTTTTGACCTGTCACAATTTTCAAGAAGGCTTCATCTTCTAATTTAACCAAGTTTGCCCATTTCAGCTTCATGCTTTTAGTTTGACCAAAGAAAACTGGGTTTACATCATTAATCTTCGTATCAGCCATCAACTTACCAGCTACCATTCTAGACATATAGCCACTCCATTGGTTAGCATCTGCCTTTGCTGGATCTGCTAAATAACCAGTGATTTTTTCGAAAGATGCTCTATCATCAATCGATAATGTCTGCGGATCCTTTTCACCATCAACGGTTGCTTTAAGATCCTTATACATTTGTGCGGTTGCATCATTATAGTTAATCAAAATATTCAACGGTTTACCACCATCAAAACCATTTTTATTAAAATCTAAAATTGGTTCATAATCATAATCCTCATAAACTAGTTTATCATTTAGGACACTTGCCAATTTTGGCAGTAATTCTGGATGTTCAAACCCTTTCTTCACAACATAGAATTCAGAAGCTGGATTTTGTGTATAAGCCGTGATTACACCACTGCCATCTTCCGAGATGATATATGGCTGCCAATCAATATCCGCATTCTTCTGTTTCGCAGAATTTAATGGATAGTCAGGTGTCCACCAAGGACCAAAATAAGCTCCAGTTTGACCATTAATTATCGTATCTTCAATACTCTTCCGTACAGCAAGTTGTGGATCGATCAGTCCTTTTTTGTACCAATCAGCTAATTTTCCTAATCCTTTTTTCGTTTCCTCAGTAATAGAGCCATAAACAACTTTACCATCTTCTTCAATCCATTGACGAGGGAAAGAATTATAAGTGGCAAAGATATTATCCGCTACGAAAAGTGATCCGTATAACCCGCCAATAGCACTAGAAATAGCTAAACCTATCGTATTTCCCTCACCATTGCCACCTGGATCTTTTTGAACAAATTCTGTTAAGATTTTTTCCATATCATCAACAGTCTTAGGTTCCTCTAAGCCAAGCTTGTCCAACCAATCTTTACGCAGCCAAAGCATCGTTGGGTTATTTGCGTTTTGTGTAGTTGGTAAAGCCATTAGCTTACCATCAAATGTGGCCGCATCCAATGCACGTCCGTCGTAAGAATCATACTTTTCTTTCAAACGATCAGAAGCACTTGATTCATATACGCTCGTCAAGTCTGCAACCATGTCATTATCAACCAATTGGCGTAATGTTGCAGCATCCACCGACATAATGTCTGGTATATCATCTGATGCTATTGCCATCGAGACTTTTTGATTGTAGTTATCCCCTGATTGAGCTTCAAACTTATCTTCATTCTGAATATTAAGCGTTTCTTTTAAATATCTTGTATACGCATTGTCCTCATACGTATCCCCCTGAGGCAATTTTGGAATTCCCGGAGTTGCCTTCCCAATAGTATAAGTAACCGTTTCTTCATATTTCCCGAAAGGTTTTAGTTCTTCCTTCGTTGCTGCCGTTTTTGTTTTTGAATCTTCTTTAGTGTCGGATCCCATTGTACATCCTGCCAAGATACCTATGGACATCATCGATACAGCAGCGATTGATATTAATTTCTTCATTAATATATCCTCCTAATTTTTCAGGTTTTATCTAATTTAAATGAATCAATTTTATAACTTCACAGCGAATGCTTCATACGGTTTTAATTCAAGTTGATTAAAGTCAGCAGATGCTCTTTCATAATTACTGATAATCACCTCGGTACTTTGCCCCAACTCCGGCAGTTGTATTGTTGCCTGCTCTTCCCCAATGTTGGCAACAACCACCCAAGTTTGGTCTTCATAATGCCTTAAATACATAAAGACTTGTTCAGGTACATCCGTGACAAATTCAAAGTCCCCCCAAACAACAATAGGGTTTTCTTTTCTTAATTGAATCAATTTCTGATAGCAGTAAAAAATTGAATTCGAATCTGCCAGGTTAGCTGACACATTAATCTCTTGGTAATTTGGATTAACATGTAACCAAGGAGTTCCAGTTGTAAAGCCAGCATTTTCTGTATTATCCCATTGGATTGGTGTACGTGCGTTATCACGCCCTTTGGCATTGATAGAAGCAATAATATCTTCTTTTTCATAACCGTTTGCCAATCGCTCGTGGTACATATTCACACTTTCAATGTCTTCAACCTCACTTATATCCTTAACAGGGTAATTGGTCATTCCGATTTCTTCCCCTTGATAGATATAAGGTGTTCCCTTCATCAGGTGCAGTAAGATGGCAAACATCTTTGCACTTTCCACCCGATAGGTTGTATCATTTCCCCATCGGGAAACAATTCTCGGTAAATCATGGTTGTTCCAAAACAAGCTATTCCAACCCTCATTGCCTAAGGCTGTTTGCCACTTTCCAAGAGCCTGTTTTAACTCGTTCACCTCTAACGGTTTAAGATCCCATTTTTCTTTTCCAGGTTGTTGGTCCAGACTAACATGCTCAAACTGGAAGACCATGGATAACTCGTTTCGTTTTGGATCAGAATAAAGTTTGGCTATTTCCGGTGTTGCTCCCCAGGTTTCGCCAACTGTTAACACATCGTATTTACCAAAGGTTTCCCGATTCATCTCTTGCAAGTAATCATGTAATTTGGGCCCATTTCCTGTTATTTCTTCATCTGGAATTTTCCCAACTAAATCGATTACATCCATCCGAAACCCGCCAACACCTTTTTCCAACCAGAAATTCATTAATCCCCAGACTTCTTGTCTGACCTTTTCATTTTCCCAGTTTAAGTCCGGTTGTTTTTTACTGAAAAGATGCAAATAATATTGACCACTTTCTTCATCAAACTCCCAAGCTGAGCCACTAAAGGTTGATTTCAGTGTATTGGGTACTTCACCATTTACAGGATCGCGCCAAACATAGTAGTCGCGATAGGGATTGTCTTTACTTTTACGAGATTCGATAAACCATTTGTGCTCATCTGAGGTGTGATTAACAACTAAATCCATTATAATTTTGATATTTCGTTGGTCCGCTTGTTTAATCAGTTCATCCATGTCATCCATCGTACCAAATTCCGTCATAATTGCTTGATAATCACTAATATCATAGCCGTTATCATCATTCGGTGATTGGTACACAGGGCTAAGCCAAATAGCAGTAATCCCCAGTTTTTCTAAATAATCTAATCGGCGAATTATCCCTTTTATATCACCTATACCATCGCCGTCACTGTCTTGAAAACTGCGCGGGTAAACTTGATAAACCACTGCAGTTTGCCACCATTTCATTTTCACTAAAGTCCACTCCTAAATGCATATTTCTTTTTCCAATCTCCTTAGTAAACGTTTACGTTTTAGTCAAAAAACAAGGTAAACGTTTACTCTTTGCTTTATAGGAAGGTAAACGTTTACGTAAGAGACAGATAAACGTTATGTACTTCCATCCAACTATAAAAGAATTTCCCCTTTAACTTCGCCACTTTTTTAGATGGAAAAAAGAAAAGGTAAAAATTCGGGTTGATAACTATATTAATAAATTTTTTACGGATTTCCTCACTACTAATTGGTAAGGAATAATTTTAGAAGGAATTTTTTTCTTACTTTGAATCGCTTCTATCACTATCCTACAACCTTCATCACCCATCTCCCAGAAGGGTTGGCTAATCGAAGTTAATGGTGGGATAGACATTTCAGCGACTCTCGTATTATCATAACCAATCACTGATAAATCATCAGGCACGATTAGCCCATGATCATAGGCTACGGAAATGATCCCTAATGCCACATCATCACTAACTCCAAAAACAGCGGATAGCTCTACTTTTTCACGTAGATACGATTCCATTGCTTCTTTACCGGAGTAGTAACTAAAATCACCGAATTTTACTAGGTTTGAATCATAGGGGATTCCATTGTCTTCTAATGCCTTCTTATAGCCTTCTATTCTAGGAATACCAGCTACCCTATCCTTAGGATACACGCCTGCTAACCCTATTCTTTTATGACCATTATCAATTAAGTATTGCGTTGCTGAATACGCAGCATCATAATCATTTACTTTAATATAGGGTACATCTTTTTCTGGAGTATCAGTAGATAATAATACAAAAGGAATCCGCAGTGAATTTACTAGGTCAATTTGTTCCTTACTTAATTCAACTGTTACAATCACTAATCCATCAACTTTTCTTTCTGCCATTAATTTAACAGATTCTACTAGCCTATCTCCATTTACACCTGCATGTGAAATAATCACACTATAACCTTTTTCATGGGCAACATTCTCTATTCCATTTACAATATCTCCATAGAAAATAGTGGCAACATTTGGCATGATCACCCCAATGATATTACTGGAGTTTTGAACAAGGCTCCGTGCATTTTCATTTCTTCGATAACCTAGTTCGTTGGCTACGTCCATTATTTTCTTTTTGGTTTCTTGGTTATAGCCCCCAGCATCATTAAGAACTCTTGAAACTGTTGCCGTCGAAACATTCGCTATGCGTGCAATATCTTTTATCGTTACATTCATTTTCTCAATCCCTTAAGGTAAACGTTTACGTGTTTTTAATTTAACACCATATTATTTTTTAGTCAATAGAAAAATTCAAAAAAGTAGACGCTTACATTTCCTTGTCGCTAATCAGAAATTAATCATTCTCTAATTATCCTTTATCATCACTTAGTGTAAATAGAATGCAAACATTTTATGACTTTTACAAAAAACCGCATATATGATTTTTCTTATATAAAACTAGCTTTGTTATATCCTTCTTCAAACATCTTAATAGGAATACAAAAAACCGGTAGTGGTCCACCGGTTTTTTGATTATACTATATCGAAGGAACGGGCTCATAAAGCCCTTGTTTCAATTTTTCTAATGCTCGTTTTAGTGTTCGATTAACAGTCATTTGTGAGATCCCTAATCGTATAGCAATTGTCCGCTGGGAAGCCTCTTCAAAGAAACTCAGGTGGACAACCTGCTTTTCCTTTTCACTCAGATAAGACCATGCTTGGCTTACATCCATGCGAGTCTCAACCTCTTGATACTCCTTTGCTTCAGTTCCGATTACGTCCGCCACCTGAAAATCAACCTGTACCTCACCGCTCATCGGTGCATCGAGCGAGGTAACTTGAAAGCTAGCTTGTCCAGCAAGAACCTCCATTGTTACTTCCTCAGGCAGGTTGGAGTGATGGACAATCTCCGAAATACTAGGTGGTCTTTCTTGTTTCACCATTAAATCGTCAATCACTCGCTGAACTTGAATTGATTTTTCTTTCATCCATCTTGGCATTGGCGAAATCCACGCTTTATCCCGCAAATAATTCATCATAGAACCCATCATGCCAGTCCTTGCATACGTTTCAAAGGAGGATCCATGACCTTGATCATATCTCTCAAGCGACCGTAACAGGGACATTTGTCCAACCTGAAACAAATCATCATAAAACTCAGGACGACTACGTGATAATTTTCGCGCCGTAGAATCTACCAAATGCTTGTACGCCAGGAGTAGATTGGTAGCTAACTTTTTACACCTCGTCTGTTGATAGTCTATAATTTTCGGGTATTGCCTGTCCTTTCGCTTCAGGGGAAATGCCTTATGATTTTTATTCATTCATGCTCTCTCCTTCCCTTCAGAGATTGGCTTTCTATTGGTCTATAATAAAAATTAGACTTCTCGTTTACAACACATATCCCTTGTTTCCTATTGGCTAGGATCAGGAGTCATACCCAATTTCGACAATTCCTCCTTTGTTTTTATCGACTCCATTTCCTTCCCAAGCTGCTTCATTTCGGCCTCATCCCTAACCATCGAACCACTTTCATCCGTTTGGTGAGGGAGAGTATCCTTCTTCACCATTATATTTTTAACATATTCAGCAATCTCATAAAGCTTACTTTCCGCTGCATCCCTAACAGAAATCGGGATTCTTTTCCCACCATCCAAGGATGGTCTTCCAAGCATTGCCTGATTCGGCTCCAATGGGGTGGGATTAACAGGAATCTCTAAGCAGTAGGTAGATTCGGTGGATGAATCTCGCATCGTCACTCTGTACTTGACGGATTCCTTGAAGCCAATCAATCTAAATCCTTGGCTTGTCATAATCGAGTGTACGCTGGAAAATGGTCTCTTTTCAAAAACTAGAGCTTTTGCCATCATTTTGCATCACATCTCCTAGAATCTATTTTTCATCGACTGCTTGTCGACTTATCCTTACATACCCTAAAAATCAGCAAATGAATCAAAAACCGTATATTTTTTTACCTTCCTAATATTTACACTAAGCACTGTCCACCCCAGGCGGACAAATGGCTGATTTGTCCACGCGTGGTGACAGGCACCATTTAAGGCACCCATTTTAAAGAGAGAGTTCACCAATGTTTTGAAGGAACGAGATTTGTTCCTTTTTTCCTTCTTCTGCGATGCTGCCTGTGTTGACTCTTATGACTTGTTGGAGGGCAGCTTTTACTTTCTGATCACGGACCACTATTTCTCCTAAAATATCTAATGCCGCAACTTTGCTTTGAAGCACTTCTCCACTCACATCCTTGTCAAGGATTAGCTGCCCATTAACTACCAGATTGATTGGCTGTTCAAAAGCTTGGAATTGGTCATTTGACCATACCTCTTCCCCCTCAATCAGGACAAAGCTATTTTCATAGGACAATATTTCTGTATCCAAGAGGCTGATACGTTCATAAATAAGATCTTCCACTTCTTCGGAACAAATAATTACCGAAGATGAATGAATCATAGCAATGCTCTTAGCTAGCAATTCCCTCGAAACATCCGCATCAAGGATAATCGACTTCTTTGTAAATAGCTTCTTATTTATGAAACGGCGGATTGAACGGGCATTTAATCGCAGCGGTTTTGCCACTAGCTCATACCCTTCAGGAATGATTTCTAGATGACAACTGGTTAAAGAGGCTATCTTTTTATATAAGTAGGATTCTTGATTTTCATAAAGAGATATTTTTCCATTAACCTCTAACTTTTCAATTTTTTCATGAAAGGTTTCCATATTTAGATCTTGAGAAAAGGACAATAAACCATTTACCACTAGATACATTGGCTCCTCAAGCGCCTGGAGGAATGAATTCGTTAGCGTAAATTTCCCGTTTTCTACCCGCGGCGGTGCCGTATGATACGCTTCAACCGCTCCTGAACCTTGTGTTAGCAGTTGACCTACAAGGCCAGTGAGATGTGCAGGACAATAGATATTGCCATTAACAATTAAACTTAGCTGATCCGCGTTCAGTTGGTTCGCTTGAACATCCCTACTGATAATGACGATGCCGTTAACCACAAGTTTTACCGGTTCGACGATTGATAGGAGAAAGGGCACATCAAGGTTCAACATCCCATTTAAAAAGTGGTAGCCTTCTGGGATTTCAACACTTGACCCGATATTGCCAATATTCAGCTTTGACAACAACTGTGCATTCCCATGTCGATAGAGCACCATCCCCACATTTTCAATCTGTTCAATTCCTTTAATACTTTCCTCCGTTGCATTCATTAAATTTAATAAACCGACATTTCCAATTCGTTGATTCATCATTTTTCCTCCTCTAGGATCTTTCTTAATTTTTTTATGGCAAGATGCAGTTTATAACGCACCGTCGAGGCAGGTATGTCTAGTTGCTTGCTGATTTCCTGACTCGATAGCCCTAACCAATACTTTTTAAAAATTAGATCACTCGATTCCTGCGGCAAATGTGCTAACAATTCGGTTATTTCGAGATGATTCGAGGCAACCTCTTGAATGGAAAAATCGAAATCCTCCTCCCAATCGGTCAGACGTTTTTCCTTTCTCCTTTCATCAATCAGCTTATTTTTGATGACGCGAAAGAACCATGCCCGCTGCTTGTAATCTGGTAAATGAAGGAGCTGTTCTTCCCCTAATACCTTTACCATCGCATCCTGCACAAGGTCATTCGCTTCCTGTTCGTGGCGCGCGATGGACCGGGAAAAGCGGTGAAGATCATCCTTTAAGCTTTCATACAAATCACTTACTACCATACTTACCACTCACTTTTGAAATTTTTTTAACCTCTCTGGAGGATTAATATGGAAAAATTATACCACCTCAGGGAAGCTTCCTTCGCACATGTTTTATTCGCTTTCACATAGATAACGATTGATGAAGGCAAAGTGTTGGAAAAAAATAAAGAAATTAAAAATAACTAAAAAAGGCTAAACGATCAAAAAACTGAATTTGCGCCCAAACTTGTATGTAAAATTGCATAACAAAATGTACCTTTAATCGAGGTACATTTTGTCTAAAAAAAAAGGCCAAGTTCATATGCGAAATGAGCTATTTCTTACGTTTTAAATTCAAAAGCTTATTCCCCTAAAGCACCCGCAAGAACAATAAACACTTTTCAAGTTATTGTTATTGCCTCTAGAGGCAATACACCTACCTGTATCCACTTTTCTATCATTTGGTTAAAATAATTAGGATTCACCAAAGATATTCCATGACCAACGTTAGGAATCATTATTCCTATACAATTCGAATTATTTGAAACTATATCTTTTGCTGATTTTTTCATTATCGCTTTTTCTCTTTCACCGACAGTAACTAATATCTTTCCATTCGCGGTATTAAAATATTTGGGTATTTCAAATGACATATTTTCTTCTAATATTCTAATCAGTGTATCTGATTTCATTTGAGTGCTTTCCTTATAATAAGTACCAAAATATTCTTTATCTATATAAAGTGTTTTTGCTTGAAGTTTAGAAAATGATTTATATTTAATCAATGGAAAGGTTAATTTAATTGAAGGACTAATCAACCTTTTTGCAAATATACTTGGTCTAACTAATGCACTATTAATAATTGCATAATTAATCAAATTTGGTTTCATGCCCATCATTTGAATCGTTACTTGTGCCCCTAATGAAAATCCAATAACGATTACTTCTTTTTTATTTGCTATTTTCTCTATTACATCAATTACCTTTTCTGCACTATATCTAATTGAAAATTTTTCCGTATTATTACTTTGACCTTGTTCTGGTAAATCTATGGCAATGCAATGATAATGGCTGAAGTATTGGATTTGTTTATCCCACATCCAACTGCTCACTCCACCGCCGTGTAGGAATACCATTAATGAAGCGTTCTTATCTCCAGACTCTTGATAATGTAAATCCAAGGATTTCACCTCTCTTAAAGTCAATTTTCAATCAGAATTATAAATCTACCCTCAATGGCATTTTTTCCCATCGTTTAAATACCTCTAAAAAAACACCTCAATTCAGAGGTGTTCATCTTACAAATCTCTTGTAAGTAAAAAAGCCTTTATAACAACCCTAATCAAACTCTTGGGTTCTAATGAATCATTCAGTCTCTAAGTCCAATGGTCGTAGATTTGCTTCGATTTCCGCGCGTTTTGGTTCTAGGAATGGCGGTAAAGCAAGCTGTTCACCTAGGGTTTCAAGCGGTTCATCGACGTCGAAGCCTGGTGTATCGGTTGAAAGTTCAAACAAAATATGGTTCGGTTCTCTAAAATAGAAAGCTTTGAAATAGTAGCGTTCTACTTTTCCCGAATTCATGAACCCGAATGAGGAAATCCGCTCCACCCAGTAATTATACTCTTCCTCATTTGGAACACGGAAAGCTACATGGTGAACACTTCCACGACCAGCCCTTTCTCTCGGTAAATCCGGACGTGACTCAATATGCACCTCTGCACCCGTACCGCCTTCACCGGTAGAAAAGACTAGAATTTCAGGAAAATCCCCAGCAAGTGAAGGATATGCCCCCACCTGTGTAAAACCCAACACTTCGGTTAATACACCGGCAGTCGGCTCGGCAACCGCAACAGTTAATGTCACAGGTCCCAAACCAATAATCGCATGCTCAGTTGGAACATCACTTCCACCCCAAGGCTCACCGGCACGAACCCCCGCTTCACCGTTGTCAGCCACTAAAATAAGCCGTGTCCCCTCATAATCTTGAAAGGCAAGCGAATCACGATTTGCCCGTTTTGCAATCGTTTCATGATAAATTCCTAATTGCTTGAAACGCTCTTCCCAATAGTGGAGTGCTGCGGTATCTCTCACCCTTAATGAAGTAGAGGAAATACTGCCCACACCTGGATAGGTACGACCAAGCGCCGGGATATCAAAAAAAGTAATCTCTGTCCCTGGACTTCCTTTCGCATCACCATAAAATAAATGGTAAGACTCTGTATTATCCTGATTCACTGTCTTTTTGACCAATCTTAACCCTAAGACCTTCGTATAAAAATGAAAGTTTCTTTCTGCCTTGCCCGTTAAGATTGACACGTGATGCAAGCCTAACAACTTCACCAAAACCACCCCTTTATCAGATGAATTATGATCTATATTAATTATCTTGAATTCGAGATAATTATACCGAAAAATGAACCAGTAGTCAACGACCCATACAAGTAATAGCCAACCAGCCAACTCAAAAACCAACTGTCCACCCCACGTGGACAAATGTATTTTAGTGGTGCCTGTCACCATTATAGTGTCACCATCCAAGTTAAAAAGCGAGAGGTGCGTTTGCACGTTCTCGCTTACTGTTTGTAGTCCCATGCTATTTTCCATTTCCCTTTTTCTTCGACTGCAATAACTTCTTGCTTTAGGTCGAAGTTTCCGTATTTTCCTTTGTAGGTTTGGGTGACTAGAAACTTGTAGACGTTCTTCATGACTGGTCCTTTTTTAGACATCTTCCAATTATCTACCTTTTCGGGCTTACTAAGGGTATAGGTGAAGGTTTCAACGCCAAAGTGATTCATAAATACATGTGCCCGATCTTGAATATAGTGACCTTTACTGAACCTTTCCCTCATCGTTGAATGGAAAAGCCCCCATGAACCCGAAAATTCACCAACCTGTTCATTCTGATAAAACTCCTCGACTGCCGCTATTGCCTGTTTCCCTGGTGAGAGTAAACTTCCCCTCAGGAACAAAAAAACAACAACAGTGACCACAACCAGCAAAATACCAAGTAAAATCCCTTTAGATGGAGCAGACCTTCTAGCCATAAAACACTCCTTTGGACAACATTCTCTATACCAAAGAATATGCCCGCCCCTGTCAAATTATTATTAATGTGACTAGTTAACGGAATACAGAAGCTCTACTGTCCACCGCAGGAGGACATTTGTCCACGAGTGGTGACAGGCACCGAAAAAAGGCACCACAAAAGGGTACCGAAAAAAGGCACCGAAAAAAAAAACCAGACCTTTCTTTGATAAAGGTCTGGTTTGGAGAATTTATTCGCCCAAGTCTACGTTGTGGTACACTTGTTGAACATCTTCAAGGTCTTCTAATACATCGATCATTTTTTCGAATTTGGCTTGGTCGTCTTCTGATAGTGTTACGTCGTTTTGTGCGAGCATGGTTAGTTCGGCAACGGTAAATTCTGTGATCCCCGCATCTTTGAATGCACTCTGCACGGCGTGGAATTGATCTGGTTCTGCGTAAACGATGACCGAATCCTCTTCCTCTAAAATATCACGCACGTCTACATCCGCTTCCATCAACAGCTCCAGTACCTCGTCTGCTGTTTTTCCTTCAATACCTATAACCGCCGTTGCATCAAACATATAAGCAACTGATCCGCTGACACCCATGTTTCCGCCATTTTTACCAAAAGCAGCACGCACATCTGAAGCTGTACGATTTACGTTATTTGTCAATGCATCGACGATGACCATTGATCCACTTGGTCCAAAACCTTCATAACGTAATTCAACATAGCTTTCTTCTGAACCGCCTTTTGCCTTTTCAATCGCACGGTCAATAATATGTCTTGGAACATTATAGGTTTTCGCACGCTCTAGGACGAATTTCAACGCCTGATTAGATTCAGGATTTGGCTCGCCCCGTCTTGCTGCTACATAAATTTCAACCCCGAATTTTGCATAAATACGACTCGTATTTGCATCCTTTGACGCTTTCTTTTCCTTAATATTATTCCACTTACGACCCATTATGAACACTCTCTTTCCATATTAAATCTACATAAAAGCAGCTATTATCCTTCAACCGCATAATTACCTATACATTAACAGATATATTATACAGAAATACACAGCTCATTTCGAGTTTATTCCTAAAAAAAATCCATAGATCACTCAGCACCGTTATGATGCTTTATAGCCCTTGCCCATCATTTCATGGACATTATGGACGGTAACGTAGGCGTTTTGATCAATTGTATGAATGATGCTTTTCAACTGGACAATTTCTTGTTTACTAATGACGATATAAAGCACTTCTTTGTTCTGTCCGGTGAAGCCACCGCGCCCGTCCAAAACGGTCAGGCCCCGCGACATCTTCTGGGTAATACTCTCCAAAACCCGCTCGGGTGAATTGGAAATAATCATAACCGCTACCTTTTCATCAAGTCCTTCTACGATAAAATCAATCGCTTTTGCCCCAATGTATACAACCAGCAGCGTATACATCGCTTTCTCCAAGCCAATGATAAACACCGATCCGACCACTACTAAAATATCAAAAATCAGCATGCCCTTACCGATGCTCCAGCCCAACAATTGGTTAGCCAACCTTGCGAGGATGGTCGATCCTCCTGATGTACCACCCGTTCGAAAAATCATCCCTAACCCGACACCTACTAATAATCCCGCAAAAATAGCAGCCAAAAATGTGTCTTCGGTTACCTGACGACCGACATCTTCTGTTAAAAAGAGAAAACCAGAGCAGGAAGCAATCGAAAGAAGTGTATAAAACATCGTTCTTTTTTCAAAATATTTATAGCCTACAGCTAGCAGCACGACATTTAGAACAAAATTCACAACCCCTGGAGACCACTCAAACAAGTAATAGGTCACAATCGTAATTCCGAGAATACCACCCTCGGAAAGACGGTTTGGTATCGTAAAATAATTCACACCTATCGCAAAAATCAGGGCACCAATCAATATTAATAAAACATCCTTCAATGTTTTCTTCATAAACAACCACTCTTCATATTTTTCTAACATAATAATACTACATTGACTGGTGACAGGCACCAAAAAAATGACACAAAAATGGCCAACACTCAATTGGGTTGGCCACTTTGTATAATCAACTTACCTTCAATTCAATTTTTTCTTCCCCTGTCCGACCGCCGCTGATTTTATCAACCATAACGGAAATGGCGCCGTCTCCTGTCACGTTACATGCTGTACCAAAACTATCCTGCGCGAGGTACAGAGCAATCATAAGCGTTAACATCGTTTGATCAAAGCCAAGCATCGTTTCCAATAAACCTAAAGCTGCCATTACGGCTCCACCCGGCACCCCTGGCGCAGCTATCATTGTTACACCTAACATTAAGATAAACGGAAAATAAGATGCTAGTGTAAGGGAATCACCCGTTAGGAACATAATCGCCATCGAACAGCTGACAAGGGTGATTGTACTGCCAGATAAATGAATCGTAGCCAGTAATGGCACCGTAAAATCTGCTATCTTTCCGCTGACTCCCACTTTCTTTGTTGCTCTCAAAGTAACTGGAATGGTTGAGGCAGAGGATTGTGTCCCAAGTGCAGTAAAGTAGGCTGGGAGCATTCCTTTTAACATCTTAGTAGGGTTTTTTCCTGCAACAATTCCGCTGCTGATATATTGGAATACTAACATTACTATATGAAGAATAATAATCATTGCAAATACTTTTGCAAAAACAGATAGAATCATTTCAACCTGACCGCCGTTTGTCATATTCGCAAAGATTCCGAGAATATGAATCGGCAACAGCGGAATAATTACCGCTGAGATTACTTTTTCAATGATCACCTGGAACTCAACCAATACATTCGATAAAGAATCTCCCTTAACAAATGTTACTCCTAACCCTAATAAAAAGGCCATCAACAACGCTGTCATCACACCCATAACAGGAGGCAAATCGACAGAGAAAAAGGCCGAGAGCAACGCTTCTTCAGGGTTTTCAAACTCCTTAAAAAATCCGCCAGACTCCAAAATTTTAGGATAAATAAACGAAGCAGCGAAAAAGGCAAGCAGCCCAGCTAGAATCGTAGAAAGATAGGCTAAGCCAGTTGTTATACCCAAAAGTTTTCCAGCACCCTTTCCCAGCTGGCCAATACCAGGTGCGATGAAACCAATAATAATCAACGGAATCACAAAGCCTAGAAAATTGCCAAAAAGGCCGTTAAACGTTGCTAGCGTGCGAATCGACCAATCTGGAGCAATTTTTCCAATAATAATCCCAAGTATAATAGCTAATATAATTCGTGGCAAAAGCCCTAGTCTTCTCATGTGTTTGTCCTCCCTGCGTGTACATTTGTACGCCATAGGTGGATTATACATTATTTTAGTAGAATAGTTAATCTATTTTTTAAATATTATTTAATTATATCCCAAAAATAAAAGGCGTCTCCCTATTATCGGGCAGACACCTTCTAAAGCAAATCAACAAGCCAATAGCAATGAAGAAAGAAAATTAACGTATAAAAGCTAGAGGCAAACACGGTTAAACCCTTTACTGCAGTCGAGGTTGGAACCTTTTTAAAATGTATAAACAGGTATAAACAAGCTGAAAACGCCAGCTTTGTAAAAAGGAAAAGGATTGGATGCGTTTCGTATAAATGGTTCATGACGGGATTCATCTCTTGGATAACGGAGTTTTCCAAGCCAAAGTAGGTAATAAACGCATCGAAGATATTTAATACCGACAAATAATGAAATAACAAAATCATCGCATCACCCCCGAGTTTATCCTTTATAAAGAACAAAAAAACCAAATAAAAACAGGCCATCACTACGCCTATTTTGCCCAAAGATATAAATCAATAAACCTATTTTTAAGTATAATGCATATTCTTTATTAAGAACACATCATTTTAAAAAAAATGGTGACAGGCACCAAAGAAACACATTTGTCCGCCCCTGACGGACACTACCGAGATGAAAAGGACCACAGCTATAATGCTGGGTCCACGAAAAAAAAAAAAGCCCCCTTTTTAAAAGGGAGACTTCTTCACTAATATGTATCCATGAATCTTTTAAAATTAGAACCTAACTCCGTTAAATAGGTAATTACATAATTAATCTCATCGAGATCCCAGAAAACAATTTCACTGCTCACACTTGTGTTAGCTACCGGTGGAGGCGTATCCAAAACCTTAATATTTTGAGTGAAGAAGGGCTGCAGGAGACTGGTTTCTAATCTTACGTCCATCGTGCTCAGCAAATCCAATTTACTTTTAGCAAATTTGGCATGCGAACTATTGGGCACAAGTCTTTTAATTAAAAATCCTAGCTGCAAAGCAAGTTGAACGAAAATAGTTTTGTAATGACGCTGAACAAAAATCGATTCCATTCCAACAGCTAATTTAATCGTTTGGTTGAAAAGCACCTTTAACTCATCAATAGGTATAGTGTTTATTTTCCCGCGATTTAAATAGGGTAATGCCTTATCCCTACAGATAATATACTCAGACAAAACTTCATGAACATCCTTCATTGATTCCTGATTGGCGTGACCGAGTAAAACAGAATCTAAATACACATATTCAGGTACTTTTACGAAATTGTTAGTCATACTAAACCCTCCAATTACTCAAAGTAAACACATCTGCCGTTAAAATATAACACCCCTATCAATGGCACACATCAATCAAACCCTTCCCTCTCCTCCATTATAGTAAAAATACCCAACAAAACTCCTCGTACATTTGAAAGTTTTAAGAATTATTCGAAACTAACTGTCCACCTCAGGAGGACAAATGTACACGAGCGGTGCCTGTCACCACCTATCTCTATCTATCTATCTATCTATCTATCTATCTATCTAAAATGTTTTTCTATGTATGCAAGTTCTTCTTCGGGTGTGAGCAGCCGGGTGGCTTTGCCGATGGTGCCGTTTTGGTAGGACCAGATTTTATTGTGGGCACGGACGGCGTTGCTGAAGTCTCCTCTTGTCCACGGTTCGAGAATTTCGAGGAGCATTTCTTTCGTTTCAAATTGATTGTCAATCACAACCTCGTACAATTTCTGAACCTTATCGGCCGTAATTTCCGAGGATCCCCATTTTTGCTTTGCATACACCTTTTGGTGCGTCATATCATGTACTTCCTGAATTAAACCACCCTTACCCATGTAGTCATATTTCACCATAACTATTTTTGAGCTTTCTTGCTCAAAGCTTTTTTCAATTTCTGCCTGCACATTATAAGTATCCGAGCCATTTTTTTCCGATACACTTCGTCTCGCATCGATGCTTAAATAAGAAGCGATCCCCGCGATACAGGCTATTATCCCAATGATAGTCCCGGCCAATCTAAACTTACTCTTCATATGGCTCACTCCCCTTTTCTTATTTTCAGCATCACTAGATTACTAATTTCATTCTATTATACTAGATGGAAATCTTTTGAAACAACCTCGAGTTTCCCTATCTGCTATAGCTTTCTTTAACCACACCAAAAAAGGAACCCTAGATTTCCCTATGGTTCCTTCTTAAGAATAACTTTTTTTAAAAGTCACCTATGGTTACTAGACCGGCTTTAATCTTGCTGTGAAATGGCGCAGCACCTTTGGCTCATAATCAAAGGTTAACCCTTTTAACCGGCTCGCTCTATTTTTAACGACAATCAATCCATCAGCAATCACGTCCATGTGATTATACGTATAAACCCTGCGCGGAATCGTTAAACGCAAAAGCTCAAGCGGACTTGCCAGCTGCTCACCCGTTTTGGCATCCCTTCCCATTAGCAGAGAACCAATTTCAACCGAACGGACCCCCGTTTCTAAATACAGCTCATTAGCCAGCACCTGTGCTGGGAATTGTGAACTAGGAATATGCGGCAGCATCTTTCTTGCATCAACGAAAACCGCATGGCCGCCTGTTGGGAATTGGATGGGGACTCCTCCCTCCCTCAATCGCGCGCCCAAATATTCTACTTGATGAATCCGGTATTCAAGGTAATGTTCGTCAATCCCTTCATAAAGACCCCTCGCAAGTGCCTCCATATCTCTGCCAGCCAGTCCGCCATAGGTCGGGAATCCTTCAAAAGGAACAACCATTGACTGGGCTAGCTCGAACAATTCCGCCTGATTATCGCAGAAAGCAATCATGCCGCCAATATTAACCAGCGCATCCTTCTTAGCGCTCATCGTCAGCGCATCAGCATAGGAGAACATTTCACGGATAATATTGATAATCAAATGATTTTCATAGCCCGCTTCACGGCGCTTGATAAAGTAAGCATTTTCTGCAAACCTCGCTGCATCGATGACCGTAAATATCCGATATTTCTTAGCGATACGCGATACTTCTCTGATGTTCTCCATCGAAACTGGCTGCCCACCAGCACTGTTATTGGTGATCGTAATGATGATCATGCCAACATTATCAGGACCTTTTTCTAAAATTGTCCTTTCTAATTTTCCGAGGTCAAAATTGCCTTTAAACGGATAGGGGGTTGTCGTGTCAAACGCTTCCTTTGTGACGACATCAATCGCCTTTCCCCCTGAAAAATCAACATGGGCACGTGTTGTATCAAAATGCCAGTTGCTGATGACATGCTGGCCACTTTTTATAATTAACGGGAATAACACCTGTTCGGCCCCTCTGCCTTGATGTGTCGGTATCACAAATGGATAACCAATAATATCCCTTACCGCCTCACGCAAATGAATGAAATTGCGGCTTCCTGCATAAGCCTCGTCGCCAAGCATCATTCCAGCCCATTGCTGGTCACTCATTGCACCTGTCCCGCTGTCTGTGAGCAAGTCTATGTAAACATCATCAGATTTAAGAGAAAATAGATTATAACCAGATGCAATCAATGCCTTTTCTCTTTCCTCTCTAGAAATCATACGTAGCGGTTCTACCATTTTGATTTTGAAAGGCTCTGCCATACGTTTCATTGGACATCCAACTCCTATTGGTTGATTTACGAGTGGAATTTAATAAAGAAAGTTTGAAGGATTACAAAGAGCAGAGGTATGGAAAATAAATATTATAGTCCTTCATATATTATCATTTCATTATATTCATTTATGAGTTTAATATTAATGGTATTTAAAAGGGGGTCTTCTACAAAGAAAGTTTAACTTCAAGCAGCACATTTCTTTGCACGAAAAGGCCTAAAAAAAGATCATATCGAACAATCTGCCCATCCCCTCAAAATTTTCAATACGTATATAAAGCAGTTTATGGGATATGAAAAGCCGAAGGAAAAATCCCCCGGCTTCTTTTAAAATGTAGTTATTTTTTTGTATAAGTCTCAACAGTAGGTTCTTCAATAGCTCCCTCAGCATCTTCTTCTGTAGTTGCAGGTGTTTCTTCTGCTCCAGCTTCAGTATCAGCCTCAGTTACTACTTCAGTATCAACCTCCGTTTCTACTTCGGTATCCACTGTCACTTCTTCTTCTATTACTTCACCAGCTAATACAGCTGAGTTTGCTGCTGCATGTAATTTTGCGTTGTCACTTGCTTTTAAACTAGCTTGTGATTTTGCTTTGTTTGCTGCAGATGGGTTTACTTCTTCAGTGACTGCTTCTGCAACTATTTCTTCTGTAGTAGCAGGTGCTTCTTCTGTTCCAGCCTCAGCATCTTCTTCTGTAGCTGCAGGTGCTTCTTCTGTTCCAACCTCAGCATCTTCTTCTGTAGCTGCAGGTGCTTCTTCTGTTCCAACCTCAGCATCTTCTTCTGTAGTAGCAGGTGCTTCTTCTGTTCCAACCTCAGCATCTTCTTCTGTAGTAGCAGGTGCTTCTTCTGTTCCAGCTTCTGTATCAACCTCAGGTTCTACTTCGGTATCCACTGTCACTTCTTCTTCTACTACTTCACCAGCTAATACAGCAGAGTTTGCTGCTGCATGTAATTTTGCGTTGTCACTTGCTTTTAAACTAGCTTGTGATTTTGCTTTGTTTGCTGCAGATGGGTTTACTTTTTCCGCTTCTTCTTCAAGATCCTCTTCTTCGTCCTCTTCTGTTTTTAAGAAGGCATCCGTATCAAGTTCGAAGTTCTTGGAATCCGAATCAGAGTCGGATTTCGAATCCTCATTTGAATCTTCTTCATCTTCATTCCTTACAACTGAATCTGAATCTGAATCAAGATCAGTAGTTTCTTCCTCTTGAGCATCTACTTCATCTTCAGTTTTTGCATCAACATCGTTATCAAGTTCAGTTGTTTCTTCTGAATCAGTATCAGAATTTTCTGTTGTTACTTCCGTTTCAAGCTCAATCACTTCTTCTGCTGCTACTTCTTGAACGGGAACAGGTTCTGTAATTACTTCTTCTGTTACTACATCATCAGCTTTTTCAACCTTACCATGAACGGCTGAGTTTGGAGCAGCATGCATTTTTGCCGTTTCACTAGCATGAACACTTGCCTGTGATTTGTTCACTTTTTTTGTTTTTACGGGTACTTTAACCTCGTCATTAGCTTGTACCTTTACAGCTGTTGCAGTTGGAACAATCTGCTTGGTTTTTACTTTAGCCTTTTCACTTTTCACTTGAACGGTATGCTCAGTATTTGCTTTATCAGGACCTGCCGCTTCAGTAAAATGGCCACCAGCAAAAACTCCAAATGACAATGCTCCCACGAGTACAAATGATTTTGCTACTTTATTAAAATTAAGATAATGTTTCATTATTAAATTAGCTCCTTTTATTATCGTTTTCCGTTGGCTTTTAGCAGCGGGTTACGGTTTTTAATAAAGGAGCTTCCTGCGGAGGTTGTGATGGTGGAGCATTAATCCACTGGTTATTCATCCTTGCATACCGCGAAAGGTAAGGTTGGACAAGCACCATTTCATAATGGTTATTCCATACCAACCATTTTTCCAAGAAATTTATCGTGCTAAGTCCGTTGCTGAGTCGGTCATGAGATTGGGCTCCTGAACTGCTCGTTGGCTGCGTTGGATTTATCGCTTGGCTAACCTTAGGAATCTCTTCCTCACTAGCAGGGGTCTTTTCCTGTTTTAGCGCCTTTGGTACAGTGGGCTCATAACGACTCTCTTTTTTTGATACAGTTGCTTTCGATTCGCTCGTACTGAATATTTCCCCCGATTGGGCTTTGTTTTTCACTTCTATATCAGTATTATGTAAGGAATCTACTACATTATCATTCGTTGCTTTTTTAGGCTTTAGCTTATTCTTGACTAACTTAATATTTTTTTCTGCCATTTCTAATCCAGCAACATTTTTATCCATTTTCACCGCTGACTTCGTGTCACCCTTTGCATGATCCGGAAT
This sequence comes from Neobacillus sp. FSL H8-0543, assembly GCF_038592905.1. Classification (GTDB taxonomy): domain Bacteria; phylum Bacillota; class Bacilli; order Bacillales; family Cytobacillaceae; genus Neobacillus. The sequence goes on from NZ_CP151943.1 coordinate 1,698,743, forward strand.
ATTCTGCGACTCCACAGCTGGTTTTTGGGGAGCTGTTGGCTTCGGAATTTCCTTTGCAGGCTTCTCTTTTCCCTTACCTTGACTTGCAATAGCAGGCTCAGGTATCTCGACAGTTTTTTTCACCGGGGCTGAGTTTTCAACCTTTGCAGTGATATTCGCTTGTACAGCTTTCTGTTCTGTTTTCACTGAAGTAGCAGCATGTACAGAGGCTTTTTCAAATTGCCTCTTTTCACTTTGTTTGTTATTCTCGGCATAGGCATTGTCTGGTAAAAACATGGCTGCTCCAACCAAAAGACTTGATATAAGAAAATGGCGGAAGTGCAAAATTTCACCCCCTTTCACCTTATCGTAACGTTCACGAACAACATTCGAGTAATGTAGTTGTTTTTTGTCGTATTTCCTCGCTTCTCGAATAAAACGATTCTTTTCACCTAAAGCAAATGATTCATTTTACCCGTATTATTGGAAATTTTTTAAAGGATGGGCAGATCCGTCATTGGCTCCTTTCAGTTTTACGTTTTCCTACCTACCCATTAAATTTTCAATTTTCTATATCATTTAAAATATTTTATCGATTTATACGAAAGATAAGGTATTATATTATTTATCAACAAACTATTAGATTGAGGTGGATGGAAATGAAGCTTACGAATGAGGAGTTAGAGGTACTATCGATTCTTGAGGAAAATCATCGGGTGTCTGTTGAAACGATGGCAGCGATGGTTAACACCACCGTGGAAAACACCATGGAAATCATCAAAAAATTAGAATCCGATAAGATCATTGTTAGTTATCCGGCATTGATCGACTGGAGTAAGGTCGAAGGCAAGGAAAATATTGTGGCAATGATTGAGGTGAAGGTGACACCGAAGCGTGGGGTAGGTTTCGACGAGGTGGCAGAGAGAATTTACCGCTTTCCTGAGGTTACTTCCTTGTATCTGATGTCAGGCGCCTATGACCTGTCGCTCACGATTGAAGGAAAAAGCATGACTGAAATCGCTACATTTGTCTCAGAAAAACTATCCACCATTGAGAATGTAATCTCGACTACTACACATTTTATGTTAAAAAAATATAAGCATGATGGCGTCGTCTTCGGCGGTAGCAAGGATACAGACCGGAGAATGGTGGTATCTCCATGAGAAACGCACCACAGCATTATTTTTCTGAAACCGTTAAAGAACTAAAGCCATCTGGTATCCGAAAATTTTTCGATCTGGCGGCCTCGATTGAAGACGTCATTTCTTTAGGGGTGGGTGAGCCAGACTTTGTTACCCCTTGGAGCATTCGCGAAGCCGCGATTTTATCCTTAGAAGAGGGCTTTACTTCATATACGGCGAATCCAGGCTTACTCGAGCTGCGCCAAGAAATAACCAAATACTTAAAGAATCGCTTTGATGTTCAGTACAGCCCCATTGATCAAGTCATCGTGACCGTTGGGGCCAGTCTTGCACTCGATATTGCCTTTCGCGCGATTCTAAATCCAGGTGACGAAGTGCTGATTGTTGAACCTGCCTTTGTTTCCTACTCGCCGTTAGTCGCGATGGCCGGCGGCAACCCGGTTCCGATTGCGACCACAGCAGATAATGGCTTTAAATTAACACCGGAACATATTGAAAATGCCGTTACGCCAAAAACAAAGGCGATTTTGATTTGTTCTCCCAACAACCCGACAGGCACCTGTTTAAATAAAAAGGAAATGGCTGAAATTGCCCATGCGATTGAGAAGCATGATTTAATCCTTGTTTCTGATGAAGTTTATGCGGAGCTAACCTATGATGAAGACTACACCAGCTTTGCCGCTATCGATGGTATGTATGAGCGGACGATTTTAATCAATGGCTTCTCAAAAGGGTTTGCGATGACAGGCTGGCGTTTAGGATTTTTAGCTGCCCCAAAAGCATTTGTCGAGCAAATGGTAAAAATTTTTCAATACACCACCATGTGTGCACCGCATATGCTCCAGCACGGTGCGATTGAAGCATTGAGAAATACCTCTGATGAAGTGGAAAATATGCGAAAAAGCTACCGAAGACGGAGAAATTATGTGGTCCAAGCATTAAACAGCATCGGTCTTGATTGCCATACTCCAGGTGGCGCATTTTATGTGTTCCCATCCATCAAAAAAACCGGTCTTACTTCGGAACAATTTGCCGAAGAACTGCTTTTAAAGGAAAAGGTAGCTGTTGTACCTGGCACAGCGTTTGGCGAGAGCGGCGAAGGCTATGTCCGCTGTTCATATGCCACATCCATGGAACAGCTCCAAGAAGCGATAAAAAGGATGACACGGTTTATGGAATCCTTAGAAATTAGAGACATTCAAAAGGAAAAACTATACAGCAATCAGTAATACAATAATAAAATGACTGGGTCCTATCGATCCCAGTCATTTTTTTTCGAGGTTTCTAGGTCTTTATACAGCACGACAACTTGATTACCGGGTCAATCGTATGACAGGAAAACTGATTAAGAAGAATTATTTTAAAAATAGGATTTGCTATTAATCATTTAAGCAGAATGTTAACTCATATACTTAGATTACACCATTATTAAAGGAGGAATGTTTTTAATGAAAAAACACACTTTAATATTGGATTTAGACGACACGCTGATTCATTGTAATAAATACTTTCACGATGCCCGTGATAAATTTGTAAAACAGATGCAGTCTTGGATTCATGCACTGCCAAAGGAAAAAATAAACCAGAAGCAGTTAGAGCTTGAAGTCAAAGGCGTTGAAAAACATGGTCTACACTCTTCCGTGTTTATCGATTCGTTAGTGAAAACCTATCAGTATTTTTGTATCAAGCATAAAAGAAGGATGAAGGAAAAGAAATAGAACGAGTCCGTAAAATTGGCCAAAGTGTGTTTCAAACGGAGGTCCAGCCATTCCCCTATATGTGTGAGGTGTTAAATACGCTTCAAAAAGATGGCCATCAGCTACACTTATTTACCGGTGGAGATAAAGAAAATCAGACGCGAAAAATTAGTCAATTAGCGTTAGATAACTACTTTGAAGATCGCGTTTTTATTTATGAACATAAAAATTCCTCTGCCCTTCAAGATGTGCTTGACAAAATTAACTCAGATAAAAAGTTTACTTGGATGATTGGAAATTCCCTTAAAACGGATATTAAGCCCGCCATCGAGCTTGGGATTAATGCGATTCACATCCCAACGGAGCTGGAATGGAGCTATAACATCACAGATATTGATATTGAGCCAAGCGGAACCATTGCCGAATTAGAATCACTCCTTGACCTACCCGATTATTTAAGTGAATACAACTTCTTCTCCACTGCCTGAAGCAATGCGAATTGACGCCTTCTGATTTCACCACTTAAGGAAAACTATCTTTTTAAAGCAATGCGATTTGGCCCTTTCGTATTGCTTTTTTTATGGCTAATTTTCCTAGGAACAAAGTTCTTGCCCCCCAACACAGTCCATATTATACTTATCTAATGCATTGATATTGTTGAATTTATTTAGATGCCTACTGGTATCATAGGGGGAAGAGATGGAACAAAAAGATCGTTCAAAATCAATTGGCTTGCCACTCACCATTTCAATAATTGCCATCTCATTTTCAGCAATTTTCGTAAAATGGTCTGATGCGCCAGCCTCCATTTTAAGTATGTATCGAATGTGGTTTGCTAGTATTCTGATGCTTCCAATCGTTTGGAAATATCGGGCGGAATTTAAAAAAATATCAAAAAAAGATGGTTTCTTTTTAATTTGCTCGGGTGTTTTTTTAGCACTGCATTTTGTCCTTTGGTTCGGGTCTTTAAAATTAACGACCGTTGCAAGCTCGACAATCATTCTAGCCTTACAACCGATTGTATCGTTAGTCGGTGGCTATTTTCTATTCAAAGAACGCACGAACGCACCTGCCTTAATGACGATGGGAGTTGCCATCATCGGAGCGGTGATGATTGGCTGGGGAGACTTTGGTTTAAGTAAAGCTGCGATTCAAGGGGATATCCTTTCCTTCCTAAGTGTAATCGCCGTGGTCGGTTATTTATTTATCGGGCAAACTACCGTTAAAAAAGTATTGCATTGGATTTACAGCTTTTGTGTCTTTCTCTCGGCATCAGTAGTTCTAACAATCTATAACTTCTCAACAGGTGTTTCCTTTAGTGGTTATCCGGCCAAAGAATGGGGAATTTTCCTACTATTGGCGATTGTTCCAACCGTGAGCCATGTTATTAATAATTGGCTCTTAAACTATGTCAATGCAACAACTATCTCGATGAGTATTCTAGGAGAACCCGTCGGAGCCACACTTTTAGCAATCATTTTATTAGGAGAGCGTCTCGCAGGATGGCAAATCGTTGGCGGGGTCCTCGTCCTCTTTGGCGTCTTCCTCTTCCTAATTCAACAGCAAAAACCAAGACAAATCAAAACTGCCAGCATCCAGGCGGAACCAAACACAACCACTCCACAATAAAAGAGCGGTGCCTGTCACTTTTTACAACAAAAGGTGACAGGCACCGCTCTTTGTATAAATCCCCCCTTCCATGTTAAAAATGGTGATGAAGGAGAGGGTATTGATGCGTTGGTTTTTTATTTTGTTTTGGGTTGGTGTTATTTTTATTTTTACTTGTACGTCAAGTTTTAATGGTTTGATTGAGTCTGGTTTGATTCAGTTTCATTGGGATAATAAACCATTATTTTCTGAGCTTCTCAGCCCCTTCCCAGGGAACCTGAGCATGAACCTACTGCTCCAAAAGTCCGGGCATTTCTTCGTTTTTTTTATTCTTGCTGCATTACTTCAAACCCGCCTCCGGTCTAAACTTTTCATCCTGACACTCTCAGTATCTTATGCGGTGCTAACCGAGATTCTTCAATTGTATTTCACCCGCGACGGAAGATTATTTGATATTGGCTTTGATATCGCAGGCGTCCTATTCGCTTTAGCGATAGGCAGTCTATTTACAGTAAGAAAAACAGCCACCGCCAAAGCAAGTCCCCGCGGGGAAGCCCGCTAAAAAGAGAACGGATTACGCAAAAAACCTACTGTCCACTCCAGGCGGACAAATTTGTAATTTGTCCACGTGCGGTGACTGTCACCAAACTGTGTCACTCTAGTCTTTACCCAACTTATTTTTCAGCAACCTGTCCTTTCTGCATCTTTTGTTATATATATAGGTTGAAGAGGTAGGAATACCGACTCATTTAAGACCATTTATGGGCGGAATCGGAACCTTTTTATCCCTGTCCCATATGATAAATAGAAAAATATAGGAGGAGATGGAATGAAACTCTATTTAGACCCAGGTCATGGTGGAACAGATCCCGGTGCCTCAGGGAATGGAATACGCGAAAAGGATATTACCCTAGATATTGCCCAAAAAATTCGCAGTATCCTGATAAATAGTTATGAAAATATAGAAATAAAAATGAGTAGGACAGGTGATACCACCAAAAGCTTAAGCCAGCGCACAAATGAGGCCAACGCTTGGGATGCTGATTTTTATTTATCTATCCACTGTAATGCAGCAAACAGCTCAGCACGGGGATACGAGGACTATATATACAGCGGCGTTTCTAACTCTTCAAGAACAGCAACCTATCAAGATATAATTCATGCAGAAGTCATCAAATTAAATCAATTGATAAATCGCGGTCAAAAAAAGGCCAACTTCCACGTTTTGCGCGAGACGAAGATGGATGCCTTCTTATCGGAAAACGGTTTTATTGACAATCCAGAGGATGCCGCTCTAATGAAACAGAATTCTTGGCGGCAAAGCGTTGCCCAAGGACATGCAACCGGAGTCGCAAAGGCATTTAAACTAAAGGCGAAAACAACAACACCACCGCCTAAACCACCCGCAAATCCTGCAGACCCGCCAAAAAATCCACCCGCAACCGGTACCCTTTACAAAGTAATTGCCGGGTCCTTCAAAGGAAAAGAAAACGCAGACGAGCGCGTTATTTTCCTACGTTCAAAGGGCATCGAATCCTTTGTGGTAACTGCCAGCATCTCAGGCGGGACTTGGTACCGCGTACAAGCAGGGGCATTTGCAAGTCGCGAAAATGCCAACACTCGTGTAGCTGAGATTAAAAAATCTGGAATAAATGACGCCTTCCTACTTGCTGAAAATGAGAATGTGAGCACCCGTGGAACGACACCCGTCATTCCCTCAACCATCTTAGGTCCGGCACAAATATCGGCAGAACAAATGGATCAATTTGTGAAAAAGGTTAACCCTAACGCACCTGAACTTGGAAGTTATTATAAATCCTTAGGAGAGTATTATGGCATTAGAGGAGATGTCGCATTTGCTCAAGCCGTCCACGAAACAAACTACTTCCGCTACACTGGAGTGGTCGAACGCGGGCAAAACAACTATGCAGGCATAGGTGCAACAGGGCCCGACGTTCGAGGCGCAACCTTTGCAACACCAAAAGACGGCGTACTGGGACACCTTCAGCACTTATACGCATATGCAACAACCCAACCCCTCCCAACTAAATACCCATTGGTTGACCCGCGCTTTAATCTCGTCAAAAGAGGGTCTGCCCCAACATGGATCGGCTTAAATGGCAAATGGGCCGTACCTGGCGACACCTACGGACAATCGATACTGAGTGTATATGAAAAAATGATTACTGGATAAGGTAGAAAAAGGGACACGAGTCACACGCTCGGGTCCCTTCTATTCGTGCCAATCCGACAACATCTGACGAACCTATTCCTAGTTAATCATTTGTTAAAATAGCATTAAGCCCTATTGAAAAACGAACTTATGGGTTTTCCCAGACATTTTTTGTCGAAGATAAGTTTCAGTTCGTACCACATAACAAGTGAGCATATGAAAAAAAATTGACCTACCCTTTGGGTTGGTCAAGTGCTTGATATGCTAATTGATACTTACCGCCTTCTGCAACTTCTGAATGGTACAACGCCTTTAAGGCAAAGTTTTTCTCGAGTTGGTGCTCGTTCATTAACTCTTTTAATCGTCCCTGCAATTCTTTGTTTTCTTTTATTAATTGTTTCATTTGCGGCTTCAAAAACTTCATAAGCTTGTAACTCCCTCTCAAACCTTCATTTAATCAAGTATAGCATTAATTTTATCCACTTCACGGTTTTTCATGTATTGGTTTATATTGGAGCTTATTTGTATTGGAAGAATTAGGCTAAGTGCAGAAAAATTGTGCGATATTTTTCAAGTTTATCACACTATTATTATCATTTTTCTATTTATAATCGTGTTAGTAGGATAAACAGATTTAAGAAATTCTTAATCTTATTTTTAGATTCGGTTAATTTTTCAGCGTTATGCTGTTTTAGTAGAGACTCAAAAACGGAGGGTTCATCATGAAGAAACTTTGGGCTGTTGTTGCCCTATCACTTATACTAATGGCTGGATGTTCCAGCAATACTTCGAAGGAAGCAAGACCCACAGATCCTGAAGGGCTCTATAAGTTAAGCTGTTTAGGCTGTCATGGGGCAAACTTAGAGGGTGTAGCGGGGCCGCCAGTAACGAACATGGCAAGCAAGTATTCAGAAGAGGAATTATTAAAACTCATCAACGAAGGTGTGGGAATAATGCCTGGCGGGCTTTTTTCAGAAGAAGAGGCCCTAACCGTTACAAAATGGCTGTTGGAAAAATAGTATCTTTAACGAAAAACAGCAGTGGATTTCAAAAATCCACTGCTGTTTTTCTTATCAGGAAAGTTAATATTGCTGTTTTTGATGCCATTTCCAGGCATCGGCAATGATTTGTTCCAGATTCCGTTCTGCTTTCCAGCCCAGTTCTGTAAAAATCTTTTCTGATGAAGCAACCAATCTGGCAGGGTCTCCAGCTCGGCGGTCTGCCATCACGACATTCGCTTCCACTCCCGTCACTTTTTCACAGGTTTCAATGACTTCTTTTACTGAATAGCCGAGGCCGTTACCCAGATTGTAGACTTCAGCAGATTTCTCCTCATTCAATAGCGACTCGAGGGCAAGGATATGGGCACTTGCCAAATCCGTGACATGAATGTAATCGCGGATACACGTACCGTCCGCGGTATCATAATCGGTGCCAAACACAGAAATCTGATCACGCTGCCCTAACAGCTGCTGGAGGATAATCGGAATTAAATGGGTCTCAGGATCATGGCTCTCTCCAATCTTAGCAGATTCATGGGCGCCTGCTGCATTAAAATAACGCAATACTACGTAGTGTAATCCGTAAGCTTTTGAAAAATCACCAAGAATCTGCTCAATCATTAATTTGGAATGACCATATGGATTAATCGGTGCTGTTACTGTTTTTTCATCAATCACATCAACATTCGGTATGCCATAAGTAGCGGCCGTCGAAGAAAAAATGAAATTTTTCACGTTGTTTCTCATCATAACATTTAATAGAGTAATGGTTGATGCCACGTTATTTTGATAGTATTTAAGCGGATCGATCACTGATTCGCCAACAAGGCTAAATGCTGCAAAATGCATAACCGCTTTAATCGGGTAACTAGAAAAAATCATTTGTAAATCTTCTTCATCTCCAAGATCGCCTTCAACAAAAATTGCCCGGCTGTCAACTGCTTCACGGTGGCCAGTCGACAGATTATCGAGAACGATAACCTTTTCTTTTTCAACTAATTCCTTTACAAGATGGCTTCCAATATAACCTGCACCGCCAACAACGAGAATCATATTCATTTCCCCTTATCTACTACAAATATTATTTTGGTGTTATGTCTTAGATCCTATCTATTTTACATGGATGTACATTTGAGCTGGGTTTCGCTTAGGTACTTGTACGCACCCCCCATCAATAAAATGATACTCCTAACCTTTGAATGTGGCAACTAACTTAGATATTTGCAAATGCCGACACGGTTCTATTAAGTATAGCTTTTAGGACTTACATAATAGAAATAAGGCAATGGGCTTCGCCCATTGCCTTATTTCTATTTCAGGAAAATTTTCAGAGTTTCCATGTTGGAAATCCTTTTTCCTTTAGTTTTTCATACTCCTTCATTCGGGAAAAGGAGTGGGATAGCTTCGTCAAAACATATCCTTGGGGACTCTGTGTTTTCACAGGTTGATTTTTTAACTCCTGGATTTTGATAGATGTAAACATATTGGCTACTTGAGCTAAATTCTCGATCGTATCCATTAATTCAGGGTTGTCACTGTAATTACTTTTAGCCGTGGCATAAATAAAATCAAGTCTATTACTAATGTGCTTAAGCGTCTCAAGATCAAAATATTCTTCATTCATTACACTCACCCCTTATTACTATAAGCATATGGAACAAAAAGCAAATTGGAACAAAACAACGAAAATATATATTATTGAGATGAAAATCGAACTGTCCGCCTGAGGTGGACAGTGTCCACGAGCGGTGCCTGTCACCAAACAAACGTCACCAAACAAAAAAGACGATTCGAGGGGGAGGTTCGAATCGCCTTTGGGAACAGCTGCTTGTTAGGCAGCCGCTTTATTTTTATTTGTGTACGTCTTAGCTGTTTTGCGGATGAACGGAACCACCCAGCGGTCTAAGCCAATGCGCCCTGCGTTGTAGCCTGCAGTTAAGATAATGAATCCTAGGAATATATCAGTTGGGTTATGAGAAACAGTTCCTGCTAAGAAGAAGCTGAAGTTCATCACAAGTCCAAAGAACATTGCTGTTGTTGTTAAGCAACCAAGAAGTAATCCTAAGCCAATTAGTGTTTCGCCCCAAGGAACGATGAAGTTGAAGACATCAATGTTCGGCAACGCAAAGCTTTCTAGGAAGTTTACGTACCAGCCGTAAACCATGTTGCCATCTGGACCTTTAACTGGATTTGCAATAGCATTTCCTAAGTAACCTGAAGCATCAAATCCACCACCTGTTAATTTTCCTAAACCAGCTGTGAACCACGCGTATCCAAGGTATAAACGAATAATAGTTAAAATAGCAGCAGAGATTTTATTTTCTCTTAAAAAATTGATAAACATAAGTCATTCCGCCTTTCAAAATTAAGTTGTTCTTTATACTTACACTATATTAGATTACGAGCGTTAATAACATAGAGATAGTGTTAAGTTCACAGTTTGTTAGAAATGTTTTGACGGAATGTTGAACAGAGAGCAAAAGGCGGAAGCGCCACAAAGAAACATATAATATTAAGAGTTACTTTTTAATAGAAGGTTTTGTTAGTCGACCTCATGAACCCTTCATGAGTACCACTTTTTCGTTTTTCTCTTGTTAGTCGACCTCATGAACCCTTCATGAGTACCACTTTTTCGTTTTTCTCTTGTGAATCGACCTCATGAACCCTTCATGAGTACTTCTTTTTCGTTTTTCTCTTGTGAGTCGACCTCATGAACCCTTTATGAGTACCACTTTTTCGTTTTTCTCTTGTGAGTCGACCTCATGAACCCTTCATGAGTACTTCTTTATCAGGTCATTGTTGATTATATAACTCTGTTGATCGGTGCGGAAGGTGCGAAGGACTCCACCAAAAAATGCTATCGCATTTCCTTCGTGCGGTGAATATTCAAGGAAGCATATTCAATGTCCTGTAGAGAAGGTCGGAGCGGAGACCTCACATATCACTTAGCGCCGAGGATAATCCTCGGATCACCTGCGGAAAGCGAAGCACTTGGAGAGCTAATCAACAAACAAGTTTAACACCGCCATTATTTTAAAGAATAATCCGAATGAATGACTCTAAATGAACATATACAGAACAAGGGTGGTTATATAGTAACAGGCTGGCCTGTTTATGTTTCAATGAAAGGGATGAAATAGATGACGGTTTTGGAAGTAAAAAATCTGCAAAAGTCATTTGGAGCCATTCGGGCAGTACAGGACATCAGTTTTTCTGTAAAGGCTGGAGAAGTATTCACCATCATCGGACCAAACGGGGCGGGCAAGACGACGACACTTGAAATGATTGAGGGTCTGGTCGCTCCTGATCAGGGAGAAATACGTTTCGGAGAAATGAGTTGGGAAAACAATGCAACAGCGATTAAGATGAAAATCGGTGTCCAGCCCCAATCTAGCGCCATGTTCGACCTCTTGACTCCTGAAGAAAATTTAGATCTATTTGCCACTTTTTATGATAAGGCTCGGCCGACGGAGGAAATACTCAAACTTATTAATCTAACTGAACATCGTAAAAATCAAGTATCAAAGCTATCCGGGGGTCAGCGCCAACGGCTTGCGATTGGACTGGCGATGATTAGCGATCCCGATATTATCTTCCTCGATGAGCCGACAACAGGACTCGACCCACAAGCCCGCCGTAATATTTGGGATATTATCCTCGAGCTCAAAAAATTAGGTAAAACAACGATACTGACTACACATTATATGGAAGAAGCAGAAAAATTAAGTGACCGAGTTTGTATTGTCGATCAAGGCAGTGTCGTTACATTAGATACCCCCTCCGCCCTCATTGAACAGCTGACAAAAGAGCGTGAAGTAAGATTATCCTTTTTGGATGGGGAAGCAGCTGCAATGGAAGCGGATGTTTTTTCGAAAACTCTGGAGTCGGTATCCCGAACGGAGCGTGAAGGTACGGCACTTAAACTATGGACAAATAAGCCAGAGGATACACTCCATGACTTGTTTAAATTCACAAAGGAAAGGAATTATCAGGTCGAACAGGTAAGCATTCGCGAAATGAGTCTGGAAGACGTCTTTATTGCTTTTACTGGCAAGGATTGGAGGGATTAACATGAATAATTTCAATCAGTTTAAAAAGATGTTCTTAGCCCAATTAAAATTAACCCTCCGTGAAAAACAAGCCTGGTTTTGGGGAATTTTCTTCCCCGTTATTTTAATGGTTATCTTTATGGTGATCTTTAGCGGAACGTCAACGGATGAATTTCAGTCAAAAGTTGCTATTGTTTCAGAAAATCCGAATCCCACATCAGAAATGATGTTAGCCCAAATCAATCAACTATCCATCCTTGAAGTGGAGACAGGCGAACCAGTTAGCAGAAAAAAAGCAGAAGAATGGGTGAAGGACAAAGATGTGGATGCAGCTATTGTCTTACCTGAATCCGAGGCTAACACCTCGATTGTCCTGCTCGTAAACAAAGAAAATGAGCAAGGGGTGACAACGCAAGCCCTGTCGGGGATTCTTGATAATTTTGTTCAACAGGCAAACTTAGCCGCTGTGGGAGCTGCCCCTACCTATGCTATTCAGTTTGAATCGCTTACGTCTGGAAGTAATGAGTTAAACTACACTGATTTCCTTTTAACGGGGATGATTGCCCTATCGATTGCTCAGGGCGGGATGTTTGGGATGGTTGATTTAGTAGAAATGCGCCGCAAAGGGTTAATTAAAAGACTGCGGATGACACCTGCAAATATGGGGATTTTCGGTCTAAGTGATATGGTCATGCGTTTGTTGTTCAGCATCATCCAGATTTTGCTGCTGTCACTGATTGGGGTGTTTATATTTGGCGCCAATCTCTATATCAATTTTCCAAGCCTGATCATGGTGTTTTTATTCGGTGCACTTTCCTTCAATGCTTTAGGCTACTTCTTCTCTTCCTTCAGCACGACAACCAATGCCTATATGGGCGTTGCCAATATTGTTAGCTTTGTGATGATGTTTTTAAGCGGTGTGTTCTTTCCCATTGAAACCATGCCTGACTGGCTGCAGCCGATTTCTAACCTGCTCCCCCTTACCTACTTTGCTGAAGGCTTGAGGGATAGTATGGTTTATGAAACAGGCATATTTTCGAGTACCCTTTGGTTTGGGATTGGAGTATTAATCCTCTGGGGAGCCCTTGCCTTTCTCATTGGGGCATGGCTGTATAAAAGAAAATCGATTGTTGCCACTCGATGAACAGAATAAAAAAGACGATTCGAGGGGGAGTTAAAGGGTTCCGTTTTGGGGACGTTTATGAATTTTAAATATTAAATGGCCTAATTTCTCAATCTAATGCGAAGAAATTAGGCTTTTTTCATTTCTGTATTAAAGTGTCCTTGAAAATATACTAGCATCATATAGACAATTATTTTAAATCGACATAGATATTATCTAAAGGTATTTTGGTATGATTTGATACTAATTCCTTGATCACTTTTTGTATGTTATTAACTAACTTTGAAGACGATTTTACTCTAATTAAAGTGTATACTTCTTGTTCATTTATACACCATACTTTTACATCCTCAACAGTTAAATCTTGGTTCGTTTCTTGTAGAGTTTTTTTAATCCCATCAACGGAATAGCCATTAGGGGTCCCTTCCATTAATATATTAAAGGATTCTTTTGTGATTTTAACGCCACCAGCAATAATGATGATCGATGTTATGATACTACCGATTGGATCTAACCATGTTAGTCCAAAATATTTAATACCCAATGCCGCAATGACGACACTCACACTAGTAAATAAGTCAGCTAAAACGTGAAGCATTGCACTTTTTACGTTCAAATTAGAATTGGCCTTCGTCAAAATATAGCCCACGATTCCATTTACAACTAAACCAATTGTCCCGACAACTAACATTTGGTTCGGAATAATTTCTATTGGATTATACATACGACTGATCGCTTCAGCAATTATAAATATAGGGATAATCACTAACGTTAAACCATTAATAAATGCTGCGATTGGTTCAAATCGCTTGTAGCCAAATGTTTTATTTTTTGTTACTGCCTTTGTAGCCATAATTGTTGCGATTAGTGAAAGAATCAATGAGAAAGCGTCTGAACTCATGTGTACACCATCGCCCATCATCATTAAGGATCCTGAAATAAATCCATAGATAATTTCAACTAAAGCAAAAAACAGGGTTAAGGATGCAGCCCAAATAAAAAGCTTTTTATTTTTTTTATAGTAATTTTCAGATTGCATCTCGTTACTACTCATTTACATCAGCTCCTTGATTAAAACTATTATTAATTTATAATACGATTATCATTAGCTAAAGTCAAGATTAATTGAGAATATATTTATCTAATTGAGAATGATAATTCCTTTCAACCCCTTTAATATTGGAATTATTCAATAAACATCCGCTAATATTAATGATAATTATTATTAATTAATTTTATTTATCAAAGTATAATTTCTATCATTTTCAATAAAGTAAATGTTCGTGGATAATAAGCACAGTTATAATCCCTTAACTGCAAAGTTTGTGAAGGAATATACTTAAACAAAGAGGGTTTTAATTAAATATGAGTATATTAAAAGGACCATTTTTGTGGTCCTTTTAATATACTTGAATGTTTAAATTTTTATTTATCATTACTTTATCTAAAGTAAATGATATCGACCCAATCTAGTACCTTATCTGTTATACCAATTCTTTGCTCCGGCATTTAGTCATATAGCTAGAAATAAGAGGTATAGGGAAATTTCCCCTATACCCCTTACCTCGCTATCTAACAATTCAGGCTTATTTAACCCAAACTCCGTTACGATCAAGTTTACTTCCATCAACGATGGTATTATAAGCCATACTACCATCGGATTTTAGATAGTACCAGTTTTTGCCCAATTGGAGCCAGCCTGTTTTCATCACTCCATTAGCATTTAGGTAGTACCATGCTCCTCCGAGGCTGAGCCAACCTGTCTTCATAGCTCCACTCTCATTTAAGTAGTACCATGTGCCACCAAGGCTGAGCCAACCTGTCTTCATAGCTCCACTCCCATTTAAGTAGTACCATGTTCCACCGAGGCTGAGCCAACCCGTCTTCATAGCTCCACTCCCATTTAAGTAGTACCATGTTCCTCCAAGGCTGAGCCAACCTGTCTTCATAGCTCCACTCTCATTTAAGTAGTACCATGTTCCACCGAGATTGAGCCAACCCGTCTTCATGATTCCAGCCTCATCCATGTAATACCATGTATTTGCAGGTTGAATCCACCCTGTTTTCTTTACTCCCGTAATCAGATCATAGTAGTACCAGTTGCCATTTTCATTTACCCATCCAGACTTAACATTTTCAACAACTGTTATTTTTCTATTACTGGTTGTCGTATTTCCAGATGAATCGATAACTTTATATGTGATTGTGTAGACACCGCTTTGGTTTGCATTCACCTCTCCTGTTACGATCACAACACTAGTCAAATCACCATCTACATTATCATGTGCCGTGACGCCAGCTTTTGCATCAAAAGTGGAACCACTATATATTGTATTATCTTCCACTCCTACAATAATCGGTTTGATGTCATCAATCACGGTAATCTTTCTTTCTAGACCAGTCGAATTTCCAGCTTGGTCTGTTACGGTGTACGTTAACGTATAGACCATTGGTTTCGTGTTGTCCACTGTTCCACTTACCTGAATACTTGCGGTAAGATCTCCATCTACGTTATCCCAAGCTGTAATGTCAGCTAATTCATTAAAGGTTTCACCAATTTTGAGCGTCTTGTCCGTCGCCCCTAGAATCGATGGTTTCTCCCTATCAATTACGTTTATGGTTATCGTATATTCCTTTTTTGTTCCATCCTCGGATGTGGAAATTAACGTAAATTGATTCTCACCTACTACTAGGTCCTTGTAACCAGTCCCCGCTACTTTTGCGAAAGGATCTTCCGCTAAGGCATTGACATAAATATTCATTACTGAACTCGGAACTTCTAATTCATATACGAAAATGTCCGTTGAAAAACTTGGCGTTAACGGATAGACCTTACTTTCCTTCTCAGCACTCAAAGTTATCGTAGAAAGATTGGCATTAGCTGGATCGCTAAGATAAAAGAGCTTATCCTTTGAAAAAACAGTAGTATTCCCTGCCAAATCTTCAATCCCTGTCAATTCGCCAGCTACAAATCCATTTTGACCAGCCTTTATCTCATAGTACAGCTCATAGCTTTTTCCACTGCCGCCCGCTACTGCGGTCATTGGGTATTCCTCGTTATCGATTCCACCAGTCAATTTAAGCTTTACACCTGGCAAAATCTGCTCACTGAATTCAACAGTAATATGCGCGTAATCACCGCTGCGATACACTTTTTCAGCTGATTCGATCGATAGAACGGTTGGAATTATCCCATCCGTTTGAAGGATATTATCTTTTGAAAAAGAGTTCACATTTCCCGCCAGGTCTTCTATACCTGTTATTACCGCATTGACCGAGCCAAAATCACCATCTTTTACCGTGTATTCATAGGTAAATTCCATTCCATTGCTGCCTTCAACTTCTGTCATTAACACTGGCTCATTACTTGCACTACCAACTAATGTTAATGAAATACCTGGTTTTACCGGCTCACTGATTGAAGCCTGAATCACGATCTTATCGCCTAATTTACTCCTGCTTGGTGTTGCTTCTATCCTCGTTACATATGGCAGGATTCCGTCAATTTCAAAAAGATTACTATAATTGTAGTCTTGAAATAACTCATTGTTGACATTAAATACTTCAGTAATACGGGCATTGATTTGTCCGCTGCTTCCATAAGGGACAGTATAGGTATACGTGAAACTACGACCATCACTTTCTGGCATCTCCGTCATAGCACGCGGCTCTAGAACAGCTCCGCCATCGCCATCAAGTGACAGCTTAACACCCGCTTTTACACTTTCCGTGAAGTTTGCCGTAATGACAATCTTGTCGCCCGCTTTTCCTTTTGACTTTGAGGCTGTCAACGAATGAATTGGCGTAGTTCTAATATTTTTTGTAAAAACACTTTCTTCAGTATAGCTATCATAACGATTTCCATCTTCTGTACTTACGTTTGATATCGTTGCATTCACACTTCCTAAGTTATAGTTATTTGGAACTGTATATTGAAGCAAATATTTTGTGCCATTGCTTCCAGCTACCTCTGTCATCGTGGCCTCTTCTAATTCAACAGCACCATCAAGTGACAGTTTTATATCGGAAGTAACTCGTTGAAAAAATGTTGCAGTCAGGGTAATTTTATCTCCAGACTGTGTTTCTGATTTTGTCGATGTAATCGATTTTAAAGGGATAACCTGAAAAGTATTTTGCTTTGAAAGTGCATTACCATAAAGGTCTAATATTCCCGGAAAAGAAATATGAACCTGTCCAAACGATTCTTCATTAATAAGATAAGACATCGTGTGTTCATTTTCACTATTTACATCCATCAACCCTTCAAACGAAATAGCACCATTTAATTTAAATTGTTCCGTTTCTACCTTGAAAAAATCACTATCTTTTAAGGTGATTTTAACGGTATCAGATGGTTTTACAACCTTTTTCTCTACTGAAACAAGGTCAAAAGCCTGACCTTTCCAACTCGTTGAAACGACCGTACCATCATTTTTTAAACCTACGGTATGCGCGCTGCCTGCTGTTATAGCTACGATGTCCTGCCATTGGCTTGTATGAAGCTGTCCAAAATCATTTGAGCCTACGGCAAGGACGGTGCCATCACTTTTTAAACCTACAGTAAATGCATGTCCTGTAGCTATCGCAATGATATCTTTCCAATCACTAACGTTTGTTTGTCCAGAACTATTATTTCCAACTGCGACTACCGTTCCATCGCTTTTTAAGCCAACAGTATGGGAACCTCCAGCAGAAATTGAACGAATATCATGCCAATCTTGAACCTGTAATTGTCCAAAATAGTTTTCACCAGCTCCAACTACTGTTCCTCCCGTTTTTAAACCAACGGTATGAGTAGCACCAACAGAGATGTCGGCAATGTCATTCCAACCAGTAACCTTTGATTGGGCAGAACCTTTATAGCCGACTGCCACCACGGTTCCATCATTTTTCACGCCTACTGTGAATCCGTCTCCAACTGCTACGTCATTAATACCAAGCCAACCACTTACATTTGCTTCCCCATTCCCGTTATTCCCTGCCGCGACAACGGTTCCATCGCTTTTCAAGCCAATGCTATGAGAACGACCAGTGGAAGTGGCAACGATATCGGACCAATCAGATACATAGTTTTTTCCGCTACCATTATCACCAATTCCAACCACCGTGCCATTCTCTTTTACACCCAATATATTTTTCTCACCAGCCGAAATGGCAGTGATATCTTTCCAATCACTTAAATTCATTTGAGCACCAGAACTATCTCCTACTGCTATCACGGCACCATCGCTTTTTAAGCCCACGGTATGCGCACCCACTGCAGAAAGTGCAATGATATTTTTCCAGCCGCTAACATCAATTTGTCCAGAATGATTCCACCCTGTACCCACAACTGTTCCATCACTTTTTAAGCCTACCAAATGATAGTCACCTGAAGAAATCGCAATGATATTCTCCCAACCACTAACATCTAGGCTTGTATCAGTAGTAACGACGGTTCCATCGTTTTTTAATCCTGCAACATGGCTATTTCCTACCGATATTGCTACAATATTTGACCAATTAACAACCGCAGAATATCCACTTGGATACATTCCACTCGCGACAACCGTTCCATCACTTTTTAAACCCGCAGAATGGAACATACCGGCAGAAACGGCGACGATATCCTTCCAGTCGCTTACATTTCCTGGCCCTCCCGCAGAGATAACGGAACCATCACCTTTTAGTCCTAATACAGAACTATCTGCTGCCGAAATGGCAACTAAATTTGCCCAATTGGCAATCGTTTCTTGTCCTTCCCACGAACCGCCATCAACCACAGCAGTTCCATCCTTTTTTAATCCAACAGTATAATAACTTCCTGACGCTATCGAGACGATATTCTTCCAATTGCTAACATTCGTTTCATACATTCCTGTTTCAATAACCGTTCCATCTACTTGTAAAATAGAGGTACGAGAATTCTCACCCGCCACAATCCCCTCAAACCTTTTCGCATCTTCTCTCGTTAATAAACCCGCTGCGTCGGCGGACTTAATGTTTTCAAATTTACTCTGAAACATCGCAGCCGGCAAGAAATTTAAAACTAGTGAGATGATTAACGCCAAACCTATTGCCCTATTAAACTTTCTCATTAACATACCCCTCTTTATTGTAAAATCATTGTTACCTAATTGTAACATGCCTTAATTTACTAGAATCGCTGAAGATTTTTACTTAATTTGAAGGAATTTCCTAGATTGCTAAAAATTTAAAGACACCATCCAATTTTTCTGGATGGTGTCTTTAGTTTGAGCCTTTGTCTGTTATGCAGCTGCATTATTCTTATTTGTGTATTTCTTAACTGTTCTACGGATGAATGGAACCACCCAGCGATCTAAACCAATCCGTCCTGCGTTGTAGCCTGCTGTTAAGATGATGAAGCCTAAGAAGATGTCTGTGGGGTTATGAGAAACCGTTCCTGCTAAGAAGAAACTGAAGTTCATCACGAGTCCAAAGAACATTGCTGCTGTTGTTAAGCAACCAAGAAGTAATCCTAAACCGATTAACGCTTCGCCCCAAGGGACTAGGAAGTTGAATAATTCAATGTTTGGTAAGGCAAAGTTTTCTAGGAAGCTAACGTACCAGCCGTAAACCATGCTGCCATCCGGACCTTTAACGGGGTTTGCAACAGCATTTGCTAAATAGCCTGAAGCATCAAAACCATCTACAATTTTGTGATAACCGGCTGTCAGCCACGCGTAGCCAAGGTACAAACGAATAGCAGTTAAAATAGCAGCAGAGATTTTATTTTCCCTTAAAAAATTTATAAACATAAGTCATTCCGCCTTTCAAAATTTGTTTGTTCTTTATACTTATAATATATTGTATTCCAAACATTAATACTATGAAGATAGTGTTAATTTCACAGTTTGTTAGAAATGTTTTGACTAATGTATGAACAGCATGGAAAATGCCGAGCTGCTGGGGATTTTCGAACAATTCTAAGCAAAAAAAAGAATGCACAGAGCTACCTCTGTGCATTCTTTTAACCATAATACCAATCATACAAATGGAATCGGCTGCTTTGCTGCTATCATTAAGCTTTTGTAGCGGTGTTCAGAAGGTTGCCTGAAACATTTGAGTGGCTGCCGGATTCTCGGTTTTTTGCGGCTCAGTTGGCTTTCGGCCACACTACTTAGCTTTTACTTTCACTGAAGCCGTTTTCACATAATCCCCAAATCCACCAACGGTTAATGTGAAGGTAATCGTGTATTTACCAGGTGTATTGGCATCAAAGTCACCTTTATCAATCACAACTGAGCTTGTTGCATCTTTTCTTTCGGAGTCTTTCGCTACCACGATTAAGGACACTAGATCAAGCTTATCTCCTGGAGAAATCGTCGCATTTTTGACAGCTAAAACTGGTTTTTTCAGCTTTTCCGGGTCGGTAGCTTTCTCTTTAACAGTTACCGTTGCGGTTTTTACTATATCTTCATAGCCTTCTGCCTTCAATGTGAAGGTGATCATATATGTTCCTGGTTTAGTCGCATCAAAGTTGCCTTCATCGATTTCAACGGATGCTGTGGCATCATTACCCCTGGAGTCCTTCGCTTCGGTAATAAGCGAGGTTAAATCCAGTTCATCTCCGGCGATGATTGTTGCGTCCTTCACTATCAGAATTGGCTCAACAAGCTGTTCTTCCACTTTCTTATGCAAAGAAAATTCTGCTGCACTAGCAAATCCGCCCATTCCATTTTCAACAATGAACCGAACATACTTGGCTGAAACACCAATTAAATCAATGGTTTTTATATTCGCATCATTTCCCCAGGAACCAGCAGTCACATCTGAATAATTTTGACCATCGGTACTTACTTGAACGCGATAGTTTAAAATGTTGCCATTCTGTCCACCCGCTTGTCTTGGAGTATAGACAAATTTGCTTAGGGTGGTTTCCTCAGCAAGCTCCATGTTTACTTCATACGGGAGCGGTGGGTTTTTGCTCCACTTGGAGTGCCAGATCGTACCTGTATTTCCGTCAAATGCGAGCCCAATCGGCCCTTCCACTTTCGTATCTCCTTGAACAGTTTCTTCACTCGTAGCAGAAATGTTCATGGTGCCAGGATCAATCCTAGTTGGATCGATATATTTTCCTTTTACGATAGTTAATGTAGAAATAACCCCATTAACAGAATTCGTTGCACTGCCGATTCTTTCAAGCGGTAATACCAATGTGTTATAAGGCATCCTCGTATCAGCAGTAAGCGGGATTTCTTCGCCATTGACAAATAATCTAGTTTTCTCTAATTCTGTCACAAAAGTGAGCGTTGTCTTTTTGCCAGCTGTCAGCTTGTAATCAAAGGAATAGGAACGGCCTGCATAATCGTAACCTACATAGCCATCCTTATTTAAAGCATAAATAGTTGCATAGGTTTTATTCGGACCCGCATAGCTCTCTTCTGCCAAAATTTGCGGACCATTCGTATCCTTCAAGGTTAAGGTCACATTCATAACCGCATTCGGGCCTAGATTTTCCAAGCCAGTCGTAACATAGCTTTCCGAATCGTTTAATTGAAGCCCTTTGCCTGCAACAACATCGGCATTAACCTTTTCTTCTACGTCATAGCCATTGCCACTATTGTCCTGCAGCCCTTTTGTAAAATTATAATCAATCACCGTTGAATCAACTGTTGCTACATCAAACTTTGGATTCGTTGTTGGAGCAAATCCTGTTTTCTTTGCTGTCTCATTGAATTCAGCAAAGGTCACACCTGATGTATCGCTGCCCCAGTTCTTTTGGGCAATAGCAGGAATCGCATCAAACACGCGGTCAAACATATCATATGGGGTAATACCATTTTCAAGTTTACCAACCTTATCATTCCATAAAGCAAACATACCTCCCAAGAATTGAGGATTTGATTCGTTGACAACGGTGCCATTGGAAAACTTATTTGGTTGATAGCTGTTATATATGGTTTGCGAATTTAAGCGATCCCTATAGTAGCCCGCTCTTGGGACCATATAAACTTGGCCGTCATCAATGTTAATGATATCAAAGCCTTGGTTTAGCATTTGTTGCGGGTTCGCCCATCCTGTATTCCAAACCTGTAATTGAACATCTTTAGAGGTAACTGGTGTCGTCCCGGTTTTATTTGAAAGGCTTCCCCATAGTCGTACAGTTCGTTGTTTTTCGTCGCGAACAAATTTCAACATATTATCGACATAGGCACGATAGGCTTCCGCACCTCCATAATACTCATCGCTTCCAATATGAATAGGAGCGTCTTTAAATACAGGGCTATCACCATCCAAATACTCATTATAAATCGATTTAATGAACGGCAGCGTATCTGGATGCGATAAATCAAGCATGGCTGCTGCTTCTTCAGGTGGTTTACCGTTTACAATTTGACCTTTATAGTAAAGATCAGGTCTTACCTTCACCATGGACAAGGCATGTCCAGGTGTATCAAACTCTGGAACAATATCGATCCCATAATCTCCAGCATCCGTGATGAATCGATTAAATTCCTGCTTGGTATAATAACCATCTTGAGATGTCAAAGGAACCCCATTCTCTCCAACAATATTGGACTCCAATCTGAAGCCGGCATAGGCATTATCGATGGCATCGTCAATCGAGTTAAATAAATGCATTTCTAATTCATTGTCATTTAAATGAACCTGGAAATCATTCAATTTGTAGTAACTCATGTTTTTGACATATTCATAGAGATAATCGAGATCAGTAAACTTACGG
Organism: Neobacillus sp. FSL H8-0543; assembly: GCF_038592905.1. Classification (GTDB taxonomy): domain Bacteria; phylum Bacillota; class Bacilli; order Bacillales; family Cytobacillaceae; genus Neobacillus. The sequence continues at coordinate 1,721,203 of NZ_CP151943.1, forward strand.
CCGACATCGAGCATAAAGCCTCGAATTTTGAATTTCGGATAATCCCTTACCAATCCATTTGGTATCAAATTTCCGTCATTTAGTTTCAACAGTTGAAGTAATGTTCTTGTCGCATAAAATGCACCTGTATACTCTTCTGCTGTCACAACGATATTACCGTTCTGAATTTCAATCCCATATCCTTCTTCACCGTACACACCTTCTGCATCCTTTTTGAAAATGATCGCATTGGTGTCTTTCGATTCAATCGAGAGATGCAATCCCTCCATGTCAATCAGATCCTGTTGGAATAGTTTAGCTGCCTTTTGGAAGGCTGGTTCTTGAACCACAATAGCAGTTGAAGCATCAACGACCTTGAATCCTTCTAGTCCATACCATTCTTGAAGAGCAGGGATTACGATTGGCTTTTCATTTTCCCCCTCATCTTCATGTGCCCCAGCTACGGAAACGGTAAATTCCTTTGACTCCGTGCTTTTATTTGTTTTTGTTAACTTCAGAGTTACCTTTACATTTTTATCCGTTAACGGCCTAAATACATTACCCTCCAGGTCAATGACGGGTAAAGCATTACTTCCCACAATGGCGATTTCTCCATTTGTTGCTTGTGGTAGGTTAAGTTTGCCTGTTTCATCATTTACTGGCAGGGACGTAATTTGTTCAAGTGAGGTAATTTCCCCCGGTATTTCATTTTTATGGATGGAGAATACTTCTACTTCGTTAATACCAATATTTGGCCAGTTTATCGTACCGCCATCATATTGGGTAATTTCCAATTTTAAATACCGGGCATTTACCGGACTTGGAACGGTTAACTGTTGACGTTGGTTATCAAACTTTTGCGTCTGTCGATAGAAAGGTAAATATTGCGTGCCGTCCTCTGAATACGTCAAATTAAAGGCAATAATATTAGTTCTTTCCCAGTTAATGATGACTGACTGCACTTGAGTTAATGCATTCAGGTCAATAGTCAAGGTTCTTGCCACATTATCACCCCTGTCGGTGGACCAGCGGGTATTCATGTTTCCATCAACAGTGTTTCCGGGAACAAAGGTACTACCTGCTTCCGTATTTGAAGCTGTTGCGGTTTTTCCAACTGCAACATTATCGGTTCCAACAACCACTGGAATTAAGCTTTCTAAAACCTCAAATTCAAAAACGGAGACAGTTGCCCAGTCCACGTCCTTTTCTATATTAGGAGAATTTGAGACAAAATCTGTGATGACCAATCTTACTATTTTAGCTGTTTCAGCATTTGCCAGCTTAATCGTTTCAATCCATTGGTTTTTATTAGCAGTAGAGTTATAGACTGTTTTAAAACTTGTACCATCATTGGAGACTTGGATGGAATAAGCATTGACATTTTTTCTTTCCCAATGGATTTTAAAGCCTTGAAAGGTTTTTACTTCAGGATATTCCACTTGAAGCCATTTTGGGTTTTCCTTTGAGGCCAAGCCCAAAGTGCTCGCCCATCTGGAGTCCTTATTTGTATACCGATCATATTTTCCATCGAAGGCTTTTTCCGGGCCAAAGGAAGCGGTCTCCGAGCCGGACGACGTATAGATTGGTTCAGTGGCTGCTATCGCACCAGCCGATAGCCCTGTTAAAAATGTGGGCAAAATTAATAGAATCGTAAGAAGTATAATTGTTGATCTTCTAAATAATCTCTTTGATAAATAACTCAAATCAGTTTCCTCCTCTTAATATCGCGCCTACTGTTTCACCTTGTTGGATGGTAAACTAATCAAAACCTGCCTGACTCTATCACTCCTTCTTGTGAAGTTTTTATATAAAATATATAAAACCCGAAATTGAACGGCCTGCTTCCATTGGCGGCTTCAAGACACCGCTTTCATTAGATAATAAAAAAAGCATAGAGGTACCGCGGGTCAAATGACCCATCCAGTCACCACTATGCCTGATCGAATCAGTAACATATGATCTAATATAATTACATGAATATTGCGTCTATTCCACATTATATCATATTTCAAATTATTTTGATAATACATGATATACTTTTTTAACTCCGAAAGAGCTTTCACCACAGCAAAAAAGGCGATTCGAGGGGGTTCGAATCCTTTGCCTCTACAGTCAGTGATGTTAAACCATACTCATCCCCCCGTAATCGTTGCATCCTTAACTGCCAAGCTTGGGAGCAATGCGTTCGATACGCAGATTATCAAGAATGAACGTACCCGCACCTGTGTCTCCATTCAGACTTGTTCCGTCACTAAAGATTCCGATATAGGTTTGACCATTGTCTGAAGCTTTAATGGTAAACTCTGCTGTTTTCGTATCAGTTGATGCATAAAGTGTTTGGTTCTCGTTTAAACCAGTTACATTTTCAATACTGCGAGCATCAATCTCCTGGTCCCCGGAGATAAAGCGATAGGCATTCGCGGTTGTTTGGTAATCAAAAGACACTTTATACGTTTCTCCAGCTTCAAAGTGAAAGTGCTGTGGAATGGTGCGGTAAACTAAACCTTTATTTCCTGTATTTACTTTAACAGACCAGTTGCCGCCTAATACATCATCCACCAGCTTTTTGCCAGCCCAGCCTTTTTGTGTATAAGGAGCGTTTAGTTCAGATAAATGGATTCTGTTGTCTTCCACACCTTCTGTGTTCCCCACAACAAATGGATAAACTCCTTGTACAACGGATTCAAAATCCTGTACAAATACATTTGGCGAGACGAAGTTACTCACTGTTTTTTGTACAATCCGAATGTCATCAAATTTGGTCGTTCCTTCACCTGCCTCACGGCTGAGAATGAGTTCGGCCTTTTTAGCTGTTGCAGTAAAACTTACCTGCATTCGTTGCATTTTACTGTTGTAGCCATCATTCGTTGCATGGGAATCTGCCTTTACATAATTCTTTTGCAAGCTGCGAAGCGTGTAATTGCTGACATCCGTTACTCCGCCCTTTACAGCGATTCCAGCTTTTACATTGCTATTATTTTCTACATAGACCTCAGCGACATAATCTTTTCCAGGCTCAAGGTCAGTAAGAACACGCGAAACAGAAGTAAACTCCGATGGATTTTCGAAATTCAAATAATAGTCGCCACTGCTCAGATTACGAGCATCACCGGTTTGCGAGGTGCGGACAACACTGACAGCATCCTTATCACCGGCCACTTTTGTAAGTGAATCCTTGACAGTTCCCGAATTGAATCCTGTGTCATAAACATGGGCAGCAGTGCTCCAATCATCGACTTGCAAGCCCTTCTCCTTTTTCTCCGGCACGACAATATATGGGGTAGCCGCTTCGGCCGTTAAAGTGACCTGATTATTAACGACCTTGACCTTCTCAACATCTGTCCGGCCTTGATCAGTCAATTTATAGACATACACTTTCGAAATTCCTGCATATTCGTCCGGTAGCGTCCAAGTAGTCGTACCTCCTGCCAAATTCCAGTGATACAATTTTTCGGAATCAGGGGTTGGATTTTTGAAATCCTGTTCCACCCATGGAATTAAATAAGCATGCTCATCAAGCACAACATTCCCATTTAGCTTAATCACTCGTTCTCTCGAATTGTCTTTTCTTGTGACAACAACCTCATCTCCGTTGCTTGGATCCGTTAATTTAATCTCTTTTTCAAGGTTTGTTGCATTTCTATTGCCTTCAGCCGTTGTCCAATTAGTTACATAATATTTTTGCAAAAATTTCGTTGGAAGATTATTATCGAATGTCATTCGGATATAGTTATCAAAATTCTTATCCGATTGCCAGCCTTCAAAACCTGCCAGTTCAAATCCGCCAAGGAGTGGATGATCTGCTGTTCCGCCCGCTTCTGGCCAATTCAATACCCAGGAGTCTTTCTGATGGTTGCCAATAAATCGAAGAACCTCTGAGTTGATCCCCTTGCTTGTTGGTCCGCCATAGTTCTTATCCGTAGCCCAGTGCTGCCATGTAGAGTAGTTATTGATGGATGTACCAAATTCAGTGGTAACTCTCCAGTTCCGCTCCATTAATTGCTCTGCTACCCGGTCAGATTCCCATTGGTCTTGATACCATACATCCAAATAGATGAAGTCAAGGCCTGGTGCTGCCTTTTTCAACTGATCAAGTCTAGTTGCACGCTTTCCTGAAGCTAAGTCTTTAATTTTATCAATGACATAGCCTTGGTCTAACCAACCCCAGCCCCTTGAGTTTGGACCTTCGATCAAGTCATCACTGAAGGCTTTTGCTTCGGGATAGGTTTCTTGCGCATTAATGTGGACACCAAATTCTGCGTTATATTTGTGGCCTTCCTCAATAAGCGTATTTAAATCCTGTTCCCCGCCCATCCGTTCTCCTACATCACCGTAGTCCGGGTGAGCGCTATCATGACCTTCGTTTCCATAGCCTTTTAATAAAACTGCTTGTCCCAATTCATCTGTTGCCAGGGCAACCTTCTTGACATTATCCAATGATTTTAAGAATGGCTGTTGAACCTGTGAACCAAAGTTCATAGCAATTCGATAACCGACTAGATTGTTCACATTTTCTGAACCCTTAATTGCCGGCATAAGTTCACGGTAAGCAATCGCACCGTCCTGCCAATCTAGATTTTCATCTTGATTCAAATCTTCGGCGATAGCCACTTTAATCGTTGGTTTAAATGCTTGCGGTGCTGTCATAAAAGAACGCTGATAATACATGGTGTTCGAACCAATTCCCACTGCTTTGGCACCATCTGAATTTTGGTAGCGGCTGGCAATTAGATTCCCATAGCCATTAACCTCTGAGCTGGACCATACTCCTGCACTCAATTCATTATTAGATACAAAACCAGCATAATACGAAGCACGTGTTCCAACACCGGTCATAGATTCATTAACTGTAACGTCAACATCGCCCGGCTTTGTTACATCACTGCTTACATTGGCAAATCTTGCTTTTGCATTTTCCTGATTGGAATTGACAGAGACAAAGTTCATATCTGCAAAATCAACTGTTTCGATTTTTGCAGAACCTGCATTAGCGATTTCATCAAAGCTATAGATAACCTTGTTATCCGCTACTTTCAATGAAACTTTGAAACTGGCATCCAGATCTTCAATTTCATCGACAACTTTTAACGTGTATAACGCTTCACTGCTGCTAACCTTCGTAAATTGAACAGTCGGATAGTAGAGCAGGCCGTTAACTTTTAAGCCATAGGCAGGAGTTTCCTGGCCATTCATCACTTTATTGCCCACTTGGTATTTCACTACACGAGGGAAAATCTCGTCAATTGTCACATCCATATAGTCAGATGAGATTGTATTCAATACCGGTGGTGTATTTGGTGCTTTAGGAGGCACAATTTCCTTAATCTTAATGTTAGCAATCTTAAGGCTTGCTGCGCCGCGACTCTTTTCAAAACCAAATAATCCGGCTTGATCCACCCCGCCTGAAAGTGTCCAAGTCGTTATCTTCTCGCCATCAAGGTACATGGTAGCAGAATCATCGATAACCTTTACGCTTAAATGATAGGTTTCACCAGCTGTCAATGCTTTTCCTGTCGTCATTGATGTCCAACTGTTTTTTGGCCCAAAGATCTCTCCAAAATACTGATTGTTGGCATCACCTGTACCAACATAGGTATACGCGCTTGCATCTTGCACACGGTAAAGCATACCCAAGCGATTCATAGTACCTGAAACAGGAGTAATATCTGCTTCAAAAATTCCATTTTTGACTTTTGGTGCATTGTAAACAAAACGATTCTTTGCTGTAGAAGTAACATCAAATGTAGCAGAACCGTCCTCATTATATGTTACGGTTCCATTGCCAGATAGAACAGTAAAGTCACCTTCTATTAGGGTAGAATCCGTAATATCCACCGGCTCTGTTTCTTCAGGAGGATCAACAGGGTCAGTTGGAGGATCTACCGGCGGTTCCACTGCAGTGTCCTTTAAGTCTATTAACACCTGACTGTTCTCGCTGCCCCATTGGCCAAGTCTAATGGCTTCCTTGCCATCAACAAGATTATTGGCAGCTTCAGGTAAGCTCACATGCCCAAATAAATCTTGTCCATCCAATGTAACGGAAAAATTGGTTTGGTCATAGTCAATTTTGATAGTATGTTCCGTTCCTGCTGCAGGATTGTCCACATTTGGTCTATTATTCAACCAAGTTCCCGAACCCTGATATTTGTACTCATAGAACCAGCCGCCCAAGTCGTAGCCTATAAATACAAAGTTGTTGTGATCCTTATAGTGAGGATAGAAACCAAATCTTGTCTTTCCACCATCTGTTTCTGGAATAAAGGTATACTCCATGGTTCCCGTTTGCTTAGAAATCGCATCTTTTTCTTGGAAAACTGCTGCTTTTGCTCCATTATCATTACCTGCACCTGTTCCAAGCCTTACATAGGCCTTTCCATTTTGTCCGACAACCTGATTGATTTCATTTCCTCCAGAAGAAATGGTCACCCATGGGTTGTTTGCTTGCGCGGCAACTTTTGCAGGTGAAACAAATCCTGGTAGAAATGTCGGTAAGATTAACATAAGAGCAAGAAACGTACTAAAGAATCTCTTCATTTGCTGCATGTCCAATTTATTCCCTCCTCGTATATGTATGATGCTGTAAAAAGGAATACTAGCTAGTAGGATTTGTATGTTCCAACAGTGATTAATTCCCTCCTCCAAATAAAAAAGCCGGATTATAGAATCAACAGCACCTATGACTGCGGAATATGTCCAAATTACTAGCAGATTTACTTTCCATATATTCAAGGCTACTTACAATGAAGCGTTTACACAACTAAGATATTGTCTTGTTTTTTATATATCTTGCTTTTTACTTTATTTTTCGCAAACATATTAAAAATTTGGTATTTTTACAATTGCAAAAAAAACATGAAGTATCCCATGGTAATTACTAATCTCCAAGGTACTCCATGCTCCTTATTTAATTTTTCTCCTTGCAAGTTACGGTGCTGCTATTTTAATAGTTTTCAATTAAATTTACGATTATAATCGTACAGTAATCCAAGAAGTCCGGCTAATCCAAGCAGCATCAATCCTAAATTAAGTCTGCTAATCGTTTCCTTTGCGATAATAATGACCGCTAAACAAACAATGGCTAAGACAAGCTTTATGATAATGTTAAGAGCATTACGACTCATCGGAAATGGCCTCCCATCGAATTTCACTCGGTCCCAGTGTCACTTTCTTGCTGTTGCCGTTGCCGTCAAAGACGAGTGTCGTTTGCTCCTGCATCGAATTGTTCACAATCGCCATCTTCTCAATCGATGGATAGGCATGAACCTCACAATAAAGATTGCTCGCATGCCATTTATGAAACTCATTCTCTTTATTGGCGGCATAGAACATCGCACGCAACAACAGACGAGTGTTATCCTCACTGTAAGGAAGACCTGCTATATAGACGCCTCTACCTTTTCCATAATTATGACTAGATAAGTGGATTTCACCATTAGAGTAATCGATTATCTCCGTATTTTCCGTTAATGCGTAAATGTTTTTCATTCCTTCACCAAAATTAAATTTGGTCATGTCTTCAGAAATAAAATGCTTTTCAACAGGGGTTGTAAAATATTTGTCGGTTGATAAAGTAAATCCAAGTTCCTTGTCGACACCTAATACTTGGCCTAATTGGAAATAGCGTCCTTGATGGTGATGTGCTGATGGTTCTCCGATTCCGATAAAGCCTCCACCATTATGAACCCATGCCCTAATCTTGGTAATAAGGGCTTCATTCATCCAGTTCTCGCCGCCGGAAAAGGCTGTGCCCGCATCCCCGGCATTAATAATAACATCCACATCTTCCGGAACTCCGTGATTGATGACATCTTCGAAACTTATAAAGGAAACCTCTACGGCAGCCCCGCTCAAAGACTCCAACACTCCTAAATAGGAATATATTTGTTTATACCACAAGGCATGGGCGACCATATGGGTCTGCCAGGTTCTTAATTTTCCCCATGAATTTAAAATGGCAACCTTAAGCCCTGTATGGGGTTTAACCCCTTTAATTGTGTCATAAATCTCACGGAATTCATCGGTGACTTTTTCAATATAATCAACAAACTCTGGAAATTTATAAGCAAGGCTTAAATAACCGCCATAGCCAATCCGGTCGACGGGATTTCGCAATATCGCTCTTCTAGCAGTCAGCCAGTTTTCATTTGCTTCAATCACCGGATTATTTCCTTCATAGAACGTATCCGGGAAGAAATAAGGCAAGAACCGGCCTTCTGTGTACCTGACATGCGGGATATCGGCAATCATTCTTAATGTTGCTCCGCCGCCAACACTGCCAACAACCGCATCTAATCCAATTTCTCCGAAATATTTACCGTAAGGCTCGGTGCCAATCCAGTTATCACCAAGGAACATCATGGCTTCCTTGCCGCTCTCGTGGACAATATCAATAAGTTTCTTTGCCTCTTTAGCAACAAACCTTTGAACAAAATCCATATAATCAGAAAACGCCTTGCTTGGAACTCTGAATGATGTGTTGTAATAGCCTTGATCGACGATATCCTCTGGTCTTAAGCGATAGCCCTTCTCCTGTTCAAAGGCATCCAAAGCAGCAACTGATACACTCGCACCATAGCCGAACCAGTCAACAAATTTTTCTTTCCCAAGATTATTGAACACTAGGGTAAAATGATAGAAAAATGTCGTAAAGCGAACAACATCTGTATCTGGATTATCCTTCAGCCATTGTTTAAGCGTGCTGCTCATAAATTCATTGGAATAAGGCTGTCGCACATCAAACGGAATATCATGCGGTTTATCTCCCCAATTGTTGGTGATATGATTGTACATTTGAGTCGGATCCCAAATGGCATAAACTAAGAATGAAACAGTGTATTCATGCCATGGGATTGTATTTTTTATGATAACCGTATTCCGTTCCTCTTTCACATCCCATTCATGAATATCGACCACTTCACCCGTTGTACGATCGATTACCTCCCAATATTTTTTGGGATCGTGTTTATAATCAGGTTTTAGCTGTTGGTCAAAATACCCTGTCATAAAATCAATCTCAAGTGTATCGCCTTGAGCAATGTTGAATTGGCTCATCAAATAAAGCTGCTGGCATTCCTCCATATGCTTTTCAGCAAAATCATTATGTCCGCGGGCAACAAAGTAGGTGGTATATATTTTCGCATCCAATTGCTTAATCTGTTCATCCAGCTTTGTACCATCACTGTCACGAATTGCATCCGCACCCCAACGTTCCAGTAAGTCTTTGGTTTCTGCCAGAAAGTTCTGTTCACTAGGTAGTGTCACTCGTCCTGTCTTCTTCATGTAAATAAATCCTCCTAGTCTTTCAGTCCACCAAGGGTCATCCCTTGTGTAATTTTCTTTTGAACCAATATATATAAAATTAAGGTTGGCAGCATGACAAGTACCATACCCGCATACATCTGTCCGTAGTTTGCAGCAGATTTCTGAGCTGCCATTAAGTTCATTAATCCAACAGGCAATGTTTTATTTGGACCAGGAATTAATGTCAGAGCGATAATATACTCATTCCAAAATGCCAGGAAATTAAACAAGATAATCGTTATGATACTTGGACGGGCCATTGGAATCATTATTTTAATCATGGTTTTAAAATATCCGGCACCGTCTACCAGTGCAGCCTCTTCATAAGTTGACGGCAGCGATTGAAAGTAGCTCGATAATAGGTAAATGGTAAATGGCAGCGCAGTGGCCGCATAAACCACAGCCAATACGAATAAATTATCCAGTAAGAATCCATCTCCAAAGGCCGATATTAGAAAATTATCACCCTCTAATAACATAAGGAAAATGGGAACAACAATATAATTTACATTAATAAACAATCCTGCCTTGAAAAGAGTATTAATCAATTTACTGCCTCTAAAGGTATATCTTGCGAGGACATAGGCAGCCGGTAAAGCTACGACCAGCAAGATTAATAGGGCGAGGGCCGTAACCATGACAGAATTTAACATATACGTTCCCATATTTGCCTTCTCAAAGGCATCTATAAAGTTTTGAAAGTAAAATCCTTTCGGCATCGCCCAAGGGCTTCCGTAAAACTCCGAGTTCTGTTTAACGGATGCTAGGAAAACCCATGCAACAGGTATGATGATGGTTATCGCTAATGTGATTAGCGCAACGTAAACAAACAGTCGATATAGTTTTTCGGCACTCATGCCTTTTTCTTTTTTCATTTTCATTTCAGCTACGCTCCTCCTTAATACTCCAGCACTTCTCTTTTGGTGACAGCACTAATAATAGCCGATAATGCAAATGAGAATAAGAAGATTGCTACTCCAATCGCCATTCCATATCCGTAAGAAGAGTTGGTGTAAGCTTGCTTATACATATAGCTTAAGAACACCTCAGTTGCGCCATCAGGTCCGCCGCCAGTCATTGCCTGAACGAGGAGGAAGCTCAGGTTGATGGTACTAATAATGAAGAAGGTTAATGTTGTCCTTAAATTTTGCCAGATCAGCGGCAGCGTAATACTGAAAAATTGTGTGATTTTTCCTGCCCCTTCCAACGAAGAAGCTTCGTAAAAGCTTTCTGGGATACTGGCCATACTTGACATATACATAACCATGTAATAACCGATAGCCTGCCAAATAAGTGCCCCTCCGATACTGTAGATAGCAAGCTGCTGATTTCCAAGCCATAGTTGTTTAAGACCCTCCATTTTCAATAAACTAAATAAACTGTTTAATAAACCTGTATTAGGATCATATACAGCTGAAAAGATACCAGCGATAACAACAATGGATAAAATATTGGGAATATAGAAGATGACTCGAAAGAAGCTGTTGCCTTTCATTTTCTCTCTGGTTAATAATGTCGCAAATAATATAGCCATCACCATTGTGATAATAGTTACGATCACGATTAACAGAACGCTATTTTGGAGTGCCTGGATAAAGTTCATGTCGTCCCACAATTTCCTGAAGTTATCCAACCCTACAAAAGTTTTATTATTGGAAAACCCGCCCCATTTATATAGAGACATCCGAAAGACCTCGACGGTAGGGATGATCATAAATAGCGTTAACAAAATCAGTGCTGGGGCTGTACAAATAAATATAAAAATTCTTTTTGCTGTTGTTTTGCTCACTGCCTTCACCTCTATTAATAAATATAACGGTGAGTTTGACGCTCACCGTTATATCTTTTTAAAGTATTATTTTAGCGCTGCACGTAATTTATCGCTTGCAGCTTCCACGGCTTCTTGCCATTCTTTAACAGATTTATCTCCAGAAATAATACTGTCAATCGTTGCAAACAATTCATCAGCCATGCTTACGCCTTCAACTGCTTCTGTAGCAGCAAAGCCGCCCATACCAGCTTTTGCTCCGTTGTCATAGATGCTATAGAACAATTGGTTGTCACCAGTTAATTTTTCAGCCATTCCTTGAATTGGTTGTACAGCACCGGCCGCGGCAAAAATATCTGCAGCTTTATCGGAATATACGAACGTTAAGAAATCCTTGGCAGCATCTTTATTCTTTGCTTGAGATGGAATCCACATTTGTTCAAAGAAAGTAAATGCATAACGATCACCACCATCTTTGAATGCAGGTAAAGCGGTCATTCCCCATTTAAAGCCATCTGCTCGTGGTGCATCTGCCATCTCACCAACTACCCAAGTGCCATTTGGCATAAACAATGCTTTATTATCCAAAATCAATTGCTGATTCTTTTTGTAGTTTTGATCATTAGCGTTAGCAACAGTTGTTGGCTCGGTATATTTCGCCAGCTTTCCAACAATGTCAAAAACCTGATTCGCTTCTGGAGTATTCCAGATGCCATCGTTGTAAGTCATTGCTTTATTATAGAAGTCTGGTCCGCCAGATTCTAATAGTAGAGAATACATAAAGGCATCAAAGTATCCAGTGGTAGGGTAAGTGAACAGCGAGATTCCTTCTGCTTTCGCCTTGTCGCCTAGTGCCCACATTTCGTCCCAAGTCTTTGGTACTTCCCAGCCTTTTTCTGTGAATAGAGCCTCATTGTAGAATAATCCTGTTGGACTATAGAACATTGGAGCTAAATAAGTCTTTTTATCATCATATGGATTTGTAGCAAGCGTATCGGTAAAGCCAGGGATTAACTTATCCTTTACTGCCACATCTTCACCATATACCTTTTTATCTAATACATCAGTAATATCTTCTAGTGCTTTATCCTTAATTAACGTTTCAGTCAGCGCTAATTTTCTTCCGCTTGCCAATAACACGACATCCGGATATTTACCGGCTTTCATATTTGGGCTGATTGTTTCTTCTAAATTTTTATCAACAGTCAATTCAACCTTTACATTGGGGTTGGCATCCTCATATGCTTTGGCAATATCCGTCCACACATCTTTACCATATGCCGATTCCAATGCCGCTACCTGAAGCGTTGTTTTCTCACCAGAATTTGTACTATCTTTTGGTTTACTCTCGGTCTTTTCACCATTCGAACAAGCCATTAGACCAAACGAAAGCACCGCAGTCATTCCAGCCATCAAAAGCCTTTTACTCATAATTGACACCCCTACTCTATTTTTCTATTTTTCTTCTACACTTAAAGTATACGAAGATAAAAACACTCTCACAATAAACATCTTGTCCAATTTTTTATATATCTTGCTTTCTGTTGTTAAAATTGACTAAAAATACTATAATTAATGAAAGGGCTTTCTATAAGGAGTGAATTAGTTGTCTAATGATATTTATGAGATACCAATCCCTAATCGAGATCATCTTCCAGCCAAAATTCTTTATTTAACACAGTCAAGATATGACAAAGATTGGCACAGCACCAATCATACCCATCACTTCACCGAACTCATTTATATCACGAAAGGGAAAGGAACCTTTATCTATGATAAAAGAGAAGTAGCCATAAAAGAGTTTGATTTAATTATCATAAATCCAAATGTAGAACACACTGAAAAATCCACCAAAAGCGACCCTCTCGAGTATATAGCGATTGGAATCCAGGGACTAGCTTTTTCATCCCCCGATGATTCTAATTCTATGGTGACTTTTTACAACTTTAAACAAGAATATCAAACATATCTTTTTTACCTTGAACATCTGCTAATAGAAGTAAAAAAACAGCAGGAAGACTTTGAATATATTGCTCAGAATATTTTACAAATCTTACTGATGACAATGATGAGAAAAAAGTCACTCACCTTAGAAAAAACCTCCACTCAAAAGATTAACAAAGACATAGCCTTTATAAAAAACTACATTAAGCAGCATTTCCGTGAAGAAATCAATTTGGATATTTTGGCTGAAATCGGGCATATAAATAAGTATTATCTGGCACATTCATTTAAGAAGGCAGTGGGTGTCTCTCCGATTGAATATTTAATTCAAACGCGTATAAGAGAAAGTAAAATACTATTGGAGACAACTAACTACCCGATTTCTAATATATCAGCAAATACTGGTTTTTCTTCACAATCGTTCTTTTCGCAGTCATTCAAAAGGGTAACAAATCAATCTCCTTCGCAATATCGAAAATCAAAAGCAAAGAAAAGTCAGAAACCGAGAAAAAGAGTATTATAATTATAAAATTTAATAGACTTAAATGAAAAGGAGAAGCAAAAACTGCTTCTCTCCTTCTTTCGGACTATTAACCTTGCTACCAATTTTCTTCGGCGCATTATCACATTATTGACCGAATAAAGCGGTGAAATCCTTCTCTTCCGTGTTCATTTCGCTTAAATACTGCTGCATCTTCCAAGCATTTTAGAAACTTCTTTCCTACTTCTTCTCTAACAATGGTTTCGACATTTTCCTCTGAAATGATCGATTGGTAATGCCCCCTCATTTCCTCTGCCCAGGTGGCATGATATTCGTCTACGGAAGCCGATTGATCGCCAAGCAGATATTTCTCTACCTCCTTGAGCTCATCCTTCAGCCGAGCTGGAAGGACAGCAAGACCCATTACTTCTATCAGCCCGATGTTTTCCTTTTTAATATGATGAACATCAGCGTGCGGATGGAAAATTCCCAGCGGATGCTCGGCACTCGTCCGGTTGTTGCGAAGGACCAGATCCAGTTCGAAAAATTCACCCTTCTTTCGGGCAATCGGGGTGATTGTATTGTGACGAGTCTCACCGGTTTTCGCGATAATCTCCCGCGTTTCATCCGAATAACCCTGCCAATGGTTCTTAATATGGGTCGCCGCGTCAACCAGTGGACTAAACTGCAGCGAGCGCAGCCGAATAACGGACATCGGCCATCTTACAACAGAACAGTCGACATTCGGATTTTTAAACAAGGTAAAGTGGCATTCCGTTTCCGCCTTTGCCATCGCAAATTCGTAATGGCCACCCTGGTAATGTTCATGGGATAGTATGGACCCGCCAACAATCGGAAGATCGGCATTCGAGCCAAGAAAATAATGCGGAAACTGGGCAACAAAGAATAGTAAGCGCTGGAACGTTTGGGGACTGATATTCATATCCATATGCTTTTCGGAGAGCACAATACAATGCTCCGGATAGTACACATAGGGGGAATATTGCAGCATCCAGTTCTCTCCTAATAAATTTACCCGGATCATCCGGTGATTGGCGCGAGCAGGGTGACCGATTCTGCCCCCATAGCCCTCATTTTCGACACAAAGCAGACATTTGGGATAATCAGTACTGGGTGCTTCCCGTTCCCTCTCAATACTTCGCGGGTCTTTTTCTGGCTTTGACAGGTTTATTGTTATATCCAGTTCACCGTAATCGGTGCTTACCTTGTATTCAATATTCTTCTGTATTCGCTTCATCTGGATATAGTTACTCTGTTTGCTTAACTCGTAGAAATAATCCGTTGCGGCTTTCTGGCTGTTTTGATATTTTTTATAAAAAATCTGGTTCACAGTGGATGGACGCGCAACCAAACAGTTCATAATCTTACTGGCCAGTATTTCTTTTTCATCAAAAATATCCTCGATGATGCGGTGAGCAGCGGCATATTCAATCAGCTGTTCGAGCAGTACTGGGATGTCCTCTTGAGCAGCATCCGTTGCTACTAAAGGTTTAAACTCAGTAAGCCCCAGCAGTGTGAGTATTTGATTGCGGGCATAGATTTTATCTTGCTGATCAATTAACTGAACTGCTTGTGCTTGATCAACTAGTTGTTGAATCACATGGTACACCAATGTTTTTCACTCTCCTGACAAATAAATAAAACAGTTCCCCTGCTTCTCGCGAAGAAACAAGAGAACAATCATCTTTCATTACTTAGAGACCTTGTCATACCATGAGCTGGCTGTTTGCTTTAATACCTCATTCAATTCTAGAATATTTTTCTTACCAGTGTCTTGGAGCCAGTCCCGGCCAGCTTGTTCGCCGTTTTCGGCAAATGGAGCAACACCATTCTTCCAGGTAGCCCGGCCGCATAACACACCGTTAAAAGTGGATCCGGCTTCTT
This sequence comes from Neobacillus sp. FSL H8-0543, assembly GCF_038592905.1. Lineage (GTDB taxonomy): Bacteria > Bacillota > Bacilli > Bacillales > Cytobacillaceae > Neobacillus. The sequence continues at coordinate 1,736,580 of NZ_CP151943.1, forward strand.
TGGCAAATTTCAGGGTTTCCTGGAACAATTCCGCACTAACACCGGCACTCAAGAAGATAAACGGCAGGTGGGTGGCTTCACTCTGTTCCTTGAATAATCTGGTGGCTTCATCCCTGCTATAGGCGGTTTCGCCCTGTGCATACCCTTCGACAAAATTCATGTCGACCGGAACTTCTACTTTCAGCACATCCACCTTGTATTGCGGTTTGGAGTATTCACGCATCGCCTCAATCACCTTATGCGGCTTTACTTTGGCATATTCAAGACTTTTCACATCATCATTTTTCGCATCGTACGTTACGATTTCGAGGAAAAACGGAATGTCCTCAGCGGCACATTCCGAGCCAATCCGCTCCATGTAAACATGCTTATAGTCATTAATCGCTGAATCTTCATCAATATCGTAGTATAGGAGGAACTTGACCGCATCGGCTCCCGCTTCCTTCAGGCGGCGAACCGACCATTCTGGCAGTAAATCAGGCAGGCGCCCGACAGCTGTGGCATCATAGCCCGTCTTTTCATAAGCAACCAGCAAACCGGCTTCCGGATGGCGAACCTTCGCTGCCGGCAGACCATATTCCGGATCCAGAAGGATTGATGTTGCATAAGGAGTCAGCTCTTGTGAAACCAATTCTTTAAAGCGGATAATACCCTCATCCCCAACGGAATTGGCGCTTCCTGCTGCAATCATTTTCTTCAAGGAACCACGCTGGTCAATTGCCAACGCCCCGATAATCCCATTTTCATCCGACAACCGCTTCATTGCGGCTAATTTATTTTCAGTCACTATTAACATCTTTATCCACCTCTATTAATCTAGTTTTGTCACCTGGACCAACTCAAAGAATTGGCCGAATTTTGTATAATCTATCATTCCTGTTCCTGCTTCCATCGTATTGAGCATTCCCGTTGTCATCGCGGTTTTCAGCACATCGACGATAGGCAGACGTTGGCTCAACGCCACAGCCAAACCAGCAACAGTGGCATCTCCGGATCCGACAGGGTTGACAACCTCAATCTTTGGGATGGTAGCACGGTAATAATCCTTGCCATGCTTTACAAATGCCCCGTCAGCTCCCAATGAGACCACAATCATCTCAATTCCTCGGAAGAGTTCATCCGCCAAAGCCTGCTTCAGACTGCATTCGTCGGGCTCCACTGCTTTCCCCAAAAGCTGGGACAGTTCAGTGAGATTCGGCTTGATTGTAAATGGCTTGACCCGACTCACAAGCACTTGGCGCAGCGACCCTCCAGAGGTGTCGACGATCACAGGAATTCCATTGTCCCGGCCGATTTCCACCAGCGCTTGATAATAGCCCGGCGCCAAACCTTGCGGTAAACTGCCGGAGATGGTCACAATTGAAACGGCAGAAAGTAATTCCTGGTATTTTTTTATAAAAGTGGCCCCATCCTCCGCAGTCAGCGTCGGGCCTGATTCCAAAATTTCCGTCTGCTTGCCGCCGTGGAGTATCGCGATACAGTTGCGTGATTCTTGGTCAATTTTCAAAAAATCATTGGCGATTGTGGTTTTCGTCAGCTCCTGGATGATAAAGTCGCCAATCGTCCCGCCGAGCACACCTGTAGCGAGGACTTCCTGTTCCATTTGCCGGATGACTCGGGCCACATTTAGACCCTTCCCGCCGGCCGTTTTACGTACCTGACCCACCCGATTGACATCATCCAGCTTAAAATCTGGAATCGGATAGGAAATGTCTACGGATGGATTCATCGTGACAGCTAAAATCATCGTTCTCCCTCTTTCTCCGCTTCGTAACCGCAAACACCATCAAGGTACGCGGCAGTTAATTTGCAATCCGGCGTGAGCACGATAAAATCAGCATCATAGCCGGGGGCAGCGACTTGCTCCTTGAGAAAAAACTTATCTGTGTAAACAAACTGTTTCATACCTGCACCTCTGTTTAGGACAGGGAAAAGGCCCTGTGATTTACTTATACTCGTGAATAATAACCCCTTTTACAACCCGGTTGACCGTTCCTGTTGGTGATGGGGTATCTGGTGTATTTTCCGCTTTAATCGCAGCAAGCAGAGCAATCGTTTGGCCAACCATGACAAATGGCAGTGACAGGTAGGCATCTGGAACCGTGCTACTGCCGCTATCAAATGTGAAGGACTCGCCATCATAATTAACGTCACCATCAGCAGCGATAGCATAAATCGATTGGGCAATTTGGTCATGCTTTAATTCATTTAACATATCCAGATCGTACTGACGGGTATATGGCTGATTAGAGACAAACACAAACACGGCTGCTTTCTCGTTAACAAACGACTTCGGACCATGGCGGAAACCAAGCGACGAGTCGAATGAAGTAGCAATTTTTCCCGCTGTTAATTCCAAAATCTTCAATTGTGATTCTCGGGCCAGACCTTCAAAGCCTCCGGAACCCAGATAAATAATCCGGTTAAAATCAGCATTTACCACGCGTTGAATTTCAGCTTCTCTGCTAACGACACTCTCGCCCATGCCGCGGATTGCTCCAACAACGGACTGTTTTTCTTCTATTGAAAGTGAATCAAAAATGAGAAGTGCCGTTAAAGTCATACATGTGTAACTTCCAGTCATTGCAAAGCCCTGGTCATTTGATTTTTCAGGCATCAGCAATAACAAGTTGCGATCATCGCCTTTCGCCCGCTGTGCCAGCTTGCCTTCCTTTGAACAAGTAATCGTAATCTGATATAGGCTTGTGACCAGCTGTTCCGCGAGTTCTACCGTCGCTACGCTTTCCGGACTGTTGCCGCTTCTTGCGAACGAAACGAGCAGGGTCGGAATCTCAGCTTTCAGGAATTGGTACGGGTTTGAGACAATCGAAGTTGTTGGGACACTTTGGATATCCCACTGCATTTCATCGATTTTTCCCTTTAAGTACGGGGTAACCGTGTCTCCGACATATGCTGATGTACCAGCACCTGTAAAAATGACCCTGACACGGTCATGCTTTTTAGTGATTGATTGTAAAAATGCCTCAATCTTCTCACGTTTCTCGGCATATAATGCAAAAGTTTCAGCCCATAATTCCGGCTGCTGCTTGATTTCTGCAGTGGTAATAGCTGCACCTAAGGGCTGTAATTGTTCCTGACTTAATGTGAACATATTTAGATGACACTCCTTTTGATAGTTTCAGACTCTAACCAGGGGGGGATTTTTGTAAAACCTAATAGCTGAATTGCGATTTACAAAGTTTTATTTGCGAATCCATTTTATACTGCTTCAAATACCCGCAGTCCTGCGCCGACGACGCCGTTGTCCTGCTTTAATGTGCTAATCGACATATGATCTAAAAGATGCTGTTGTTCCAGGATTTGATAGTTTTTTAGTTTCTCCTTTACAATTTCCAACAGACCAGGATTATTGGTGATGACACTGCCGCCGAAGACAAGCTTATGTGGGTCCACTAAGCAGGAAATTGCATATAGCCCTTGGGCCCAGTTGTCTGTTACCTCATCGATAATCGGCTGATACTCCTCAATCCCAGCGAAGTATCGGTTGAAAACATCCTTGGTCGACAGAGTCGCCACCTGCAATGTTTCTGCAGCCAGCTTTTCGATTGCTGGTCCTGCTGCTGCTTTTTCCAGACGCTCAAGATTCTGACCGGCAGCCTTTGAAAGAATCGGAAACAACCCTAGCTCTCCGGCAAATCCCGCTCCTCTAAAAAACGAACCATTATGAATGATCGAGCAGGAGATACCCGTACTGATTGTCATGTAGACAAACGTTTCCTCACTGCTTCCCCCAGCTGATTTCCACTCAGCAAACGCCGCAGTATACACATCGTTGTCGAGCGTAATTCGCTCAAGCCCGAATTGCTCCTGCAAACGCTCTTTGACAGGAAACCCGGCCCATGGAAGATTATTTTGAAAAACAGCAATCCCGTTCTCACGGTCTACCTTGCCTGGTACGCCTGCACCGATTCCCTCCATGTCCATTATCGAATAAGTAGAATCTGCAAATAGCTGCTGCACTGCTTCTACTACACTGGCAAACATCTTTTCTCTATCTGAAGGATCGCTTTTGACTTCTGATCGTTTTAGCAGTTTACCAGTTTCGGAAATAATACCGGCTGCAACCTTGGTTCCACCGATATCAATACCAATTGCTTTTTTCATCTACATTCACCTCTACTGTAGGATATGAGCTTCCAGTTTCCTCTGTATTTATAATCGATTTGCATCATTTCATTAAGTTTTTCTTTTAGTTATTACGACATAACTATGTAGGGATGTCACTACCAGTTAATTCGTTAAAAACGCCCGAATTAATTTTCCAGGCGTACGTGATATTTAAATTTATCGCCTCGTGCGATGGTATTCGTGTACTCAATCAGTCGGTCTTCCCCGTGGGTAAATCGTTCTATCCGCAATGATGGGATGGATGGAGACATTTGCAATAGCTCCATTTCCTTCACCCCTGTCATGACCGGCATAAATAACTCTTCTGCCATGACAATCGTTGTTTGAAATCGATTTTTAAAAATATCGTACAAAGCAGTTGATTCGAGATCCTCTTTCGTCATACCGGGGAATAAATCGTATGGTACAAAAGAAGTTTCAAACATCATCGGAATATTGTCCGCCAATCTCAGTCTTGAAAATTGATACACTCTGCTGCCAGCAGGAAGGGAAAGCTTCTCAGCGATTTTTCTGTCAGCCTCAATGATGTCAAAAGAAAATACTTTAGAAACTGGTACTTTACCCAGTTTTTTCATTTCTTCTGTAAAGGAATAGAACTTTATCAGATTCTGTTCGACTCTCTTAGGCGCAACAAACGTACCTTTTCCGTGCACCTTATAAATAAAACCATCTCGTTCCAGTTCATTTATGGCCTGGCGAACGGTTGTCCGTGATACATCATAGTGTTCACAAATTTCACGTTCAGATGGCAATTGCCCATTTTCTCCAAGTTCATTTTCCATTCTATCAATCAATATATCCATTAACTGGAGATAAAGTGGAATTCGACTATTTTTATCAATTAATTTCATACCTAGTCTCCCTTAAGCTCACCTGGTAGTGTGGTCATTACCAGTTTACCCCTTCTTCATTTCCCTGTAAAGATAAACAGCTAAATTTCTTATCGCGAGTGTCCGCCTGAGGTGGACAGTGTCCACGAGTGGTGCCTGTCACCGCAAAATGTCACCGCAACACAACAAAAAAGGCGATTCGAGGGGGGTTCGAATCGCCTTTGGGAACAGTTGCTTGTTAGGCAGCCGCTTTATTTTTATTTGTGTAGGTTTTAGCTGTTTTGCGGATGAATGGAACCACCCAGCGGTCTAAACCAATGCGTCCTGCGTTGTAGCCTGCAGTTAAGATGATGAAGCCTAAGAAGATGTCGGTTGGGTTATGTGATACTGTTCCTGCTAAGAAGAAGCTGAAGTTCATCACAAGTCCGAAGAACATCGCTGTTGTTGTTAAGCAACCAAGAAGTAATCCTAAGCCAATTAGTGTTTCGCCCCAAGGAACGATGAAGTTGAAGACATCAATGTTCGGTAACGCAAAGCTTTCTAGGAAGTTGACGTACCAGCCGTAAACCATATTGCCGTCTGGGCCTTTTACAGGGTTTGCAATAGCATTTCCTAAGTAACCTGAAGCATCAAATCCACCACCTGTTAATTTTCCTAAACCAGCTGTGAACCATGCATATCCAAGGTATAAACGAATAACAGTTAAAATAGCAGCAGAGATTTTATTTTCTCTTAAAAAATTGATAAACATAAGTCATTCCGCCTTTCAAAATTAAGTTGTTCTTTATACTTACACTATATTAGATTTCGAGCGTTAATAACATAGAGATAGTGTTAAGTTCACAGTTTGTTAGAAATGTTTTGACTAAAGTTTGAACAGCGTGAAAAATGCCTCTCTTCGCCTGTAGCACCAACAAAAATAGGTGTCAGGGCAAATCACCCCCAACACCTATTAATTCCGTATGACTTATTTCAAGTCTACTTTAATCGGCTCCATTTTTATCGGACTATTGGCACTTAATGTACCAAATGGAACCGTTAATGAATAATCTCTCACATCAAATTCCTCAACTATAGTAAAAGTCGATAGATAACGGATCTGACCCTCTCCTAAAACTTCTACGCTAGTACTCCGCACTCTGTCGTCAAGCATGTTCTCCATTTGCAGTTTTCCTTGAGCATCTCTCTGGATATCTTCAGTCTTTATCAGCATAATAAACTCCACGAAATTCTCAATGATATCCGCTCGAATGACATCCGTATTAACATTTTGTACAACATAATCAAGGATCAATTTGTTTCCCTTTTGTTTTACACTGTTAACCTTAATCGAATAATCAAATCGATTACTTTCCACGATGAACGGAGTGGTTTGGTCGAGAACAGCTACTGTATCTTCTTCATACCTTATGATTTCAGGTTGGAGGGTTAGATACTTTGCCTGGTCATTAATCTTGCTGTCAAATAGTTCACGTATTTTTTTTTCAACAAATCCACTTTTCTCCTTAGCTGCTAACACTTCCGGATGGTTTTTAGATAACCGATTTTCATCATTATCAAAAACGGATATTCTAATTTCGTCTTCAGCGCCATCTAATGGGAAGGTTGTTTGATAATTTAAAAATGTCGTAGCTTTCCCTTTAACAACCGACTCCATCACAAGAGAATAGTCCCCAAGTTTCCCTGCAGCATCCGTTACAATCGTTTCTGAAGGAATTTGCTCAACAGGAACATCGAATTTCCAAATCCCTTTGGTGCCTGTCACCGAGGTGAAGGTTAACGGCAGAGTATAGTCTTTAGGTAAATTGGCGGATGGATGATAAAATTCCATTGCAGCAGCATATCCATCTTCCGTTTCCGTTAATTGTGTCATCGAACCTGCCCACTGATTTTTTTCCTTACCATCAAACAAGTGAAAATTATATCCCGTTTCAGGTCCCTTATCTCCAATCGCGTCCAATGATACCCTTTCACCTTTCGCTGTAAAAGTAATGCCGATCACGTTTCCATCATAGTAAGCACTTGTTACCGTAATATCAACGCCATTACTCGTTGCTTGCTGATTCAGTTGCGTAATCAAATCACTTTCTAATAATTCATAGCCGATTTGCAGCCCGAATTTTTCGTATAGGCTGCCAACTAACGGTACCGCAGCTAAAACATTGGAAACGGGTGCAAAAATTAAACCTGAGGCTAAAAAAGCGGAAGCTGCAACCGTTGAAACCAATCCAACCTTTTTTAAAGTTAATTTCCTCCTTGGTTTCTTCGCATTTCTCCCTTTTGCTATTCCACCTTTAATCGCAGCAAATACTTCATCCCTCGGGAAGTCTATTTCACTCATTTTTTTATGTAATTGCTCTTTGTTCAAAATGACTCACTCCTTCCAAAAAACTCCTTAATTCCATTTTTGCACGCCTTAGGTAGGTTTTTACTGTATTTTCGGGAACCCCCATCGTTTCAGCAATCCCTCGAATCGGGAGGTCATGATAATAAAATAATAGAATTACCGTTTGATAGTTTTGGTTTAACCTAGAGATGGCATGAAGTATATCGAGGTTTCCTTCAACATTTGGCCTACTTTCAGCCACAATACTATTCAAAAGCCGTTCATCCAAAACGATCCTCTTCTTTTTCCTAAGGAAGTCATAGGCCGTACGAATGAGTATTTTCGTTAGCCACGTGGTAAAGTATTCAGGCTGTTTTACTTTATCGATAGAAATAAACGCCTTATAAATCGTTTCTTGGAGCACATCCAATGCATCGTCTTTATTTCGAACATAAACAAAAGCCGTTTTATACAACTTCTCGCTTTCATTTTTTACAAGCGTTTCAAAAGCCTCTTCGTCTCCTTTGATTGCTTTTTTTACAAGGTCGATATTCTGCAAGTGATAACCTCCTTTCAACAGTTAGTGTCTTGATGCAGTTAAAAAGTTTCAAAAAAATAGAATAAAGCTAGAGGTAATCCCTCTAGCAAGTCTTATCGGTAATCATTTTTTAACAAACTAAACGTAATTAGGTCCTCGTAATGATCATATAACCATTGACCATCGCGGGTAATACCTTCTTGGACAAATCCTAATTTTGTTGGGATGGCGATGCTTTTTAGATTTGTTGCCGCACACTGAATTTCAATTCTATTTAAATCCATTTCTTTAAAAAGATAGTTTACTAAGGAACGGACACACTTCGTAATAATACCATTTCCCTGGGCTTCCTCGGACAAAAAATATCCGATACTGGTGGACTTGTTCTTCCAATCAATATAATGTAGACCAATCATTCCAACCAATTGCCCATTATACCTTATCCCCGCATCAAACCCGTTATTGTTTGCATAATTGGTAATCCAAATTGGGATAATCGGCACAAAATCCGCAGCGGATTTTCTTTTATCAACCCAAAGCAGCCATTTACGTAAGTGTTCTCGGTTGGAATCAATTAAGTGGAAAAGTTCCTCTTTATGATGCTGCTGCAATAACTCGATCTCAATTTGTTCATCTACTTTATATGAAAACACCGATAACCCTCCCCCCAAGCTCAATGATTTGTCTCATTTTAAAACTCCCTTCCTATTATTCTCCGATTGTCTTCCTAAACCCGTAAAAGGGTCGATAACCCTGATCTTCATAGAAGGTATGAGAGGTACTGGAAGCAAGCATCTCAATTCTAGTCTTTGGGTAAAGCTGATGAACATATTGAAGTAGCTCTTTCCCTACGCCTAATCCACGATATTCTTTGCCAATCAATAATTCACAAATATATAGAGTAATTCGGGTATCCGTTAACCCTCGAACATAGCCAACCACGCCGTCTCCTTCCGCTTCGACAACATAGGAAACAGTTGAATTTTTCCAAGCTTCCTTCGTGTTGTCGTTCTCTATCACTAAGTTCGTCCAACCTTCTTCAGTATTTAATTCCTGTATTTGCTGGAAATCACTCTCCTGATACGGACGAATCACAGCTGTTTTGTTGTTATGAAAAACGAGTTTCATTCGACCAGCCCTCCAGTTTTAACAGACCTTTTTGTAAACACATTTGATTTTCTTATATTCTACACATTCGATAAGATAACCTTTTATTAAATATATTTGGAGAGACATTTTGATGGTGACATTGATGGTGTAAAAGAAATGCGGTGCCTGTCACCGCTCGTGGACAAATCAGCCTATTTGTCCGTCTCCAGTGGACAGTTGAGGCAAAAAAAAAGAAAAGTCCGAGGACTTTCCTTTTTTAGGTATCTAATTTTTATTGTACTACTAATGTTGAAACCATCTCGCCGTGTCCGGTGCCACAGAATACATTACAAATGATTTTGTATTCACCTGGTTCTTCCGGTGTGAACGTAACTGAACCATTTGCTTCTTTAATAGAAACATTAAGTCCCTGAATATCGATACCATGGTTACCTTGCTTTGAAGTCAGCTTTACAGTTACCTCTTCACCAGCTTTTACAACATATTCCTTCTTGTCAAATTCGAAGTCTGTTGCTATTATCTCAACACCTGAACCATCAGTGCTAGCAGCAGTTTCACTTGAAGTCTCTGTACTGCTTGTCTCTGTTGCTGTATCTTTTTCAGTGTCACTTGTCTTATCACTGCTACAAGCACTGACGACCAAAAGAACACTCAATAATAAACCTATTAACATTAATTTCTTCTTAAACATACTAATCTCTCCTTATAATAAATAGTAATAATATGTAACACATCTGCTTTAGCCTTCAGGAAACAACCCCTCTAACCTCCGCATCTATATATTCGCAAAATCCAAAACAAAAAACCTTGATATAAATCAAGGTTATGAAAGTTTAATATCAATTTGGTGCCTGTCACCAACGGTGACAGGCACCACTCGTGGACAAATCGTCCATTTGTCCGTCCCAGGTGGACAGTTGCAGTTAACGGACGCAAAAAAGACGATTCGCAAGGAGGGGGACGAATCGTCTTTGGGAAAGTCGCTTGTTAGGCGGCTGCTTTATTTTTATTTGTGTAGGTTTTAGCTGCTTTGCGGATGAATGGAACCACCCAGCGGTCTAAACCGATTCTGCCTGCGTTGTAGCCTGCAGTTAAGATGATGAAGCCTAAGAAGATGTCGGTTGGGTTATGAGATACCGTTCCTGCTAAGAAGAAGCTGAAGTTCATCACTAGTCCAAAGAACATTGCTGTTGTTGTTAAACATCCAAGAAGTAATCCTAAACCGATTAGTGTTTCGCCCCAAGGTACGATGAAGTTGAAGACATCAATGTTTGGTAACGCAAAGCTTTCTAAGAAGTTGACGTACCAGCCGTAAACCATATCGCCTTCCGGTCCTTTTACTGGATTTGCAATTGCATTTCCTAAGTAACCAGATGCATCGAATCCGCCTGTGAGTTTATGAAAACCAGCTGTGAACCACGCGTAGCCAAGGTATAAACGAATAACAGTTAAAATAGCAGCAGAGATCTTATTTTCTCTTAAAAATCTAATAAACATAAGTCATTCCGCCTTTCAAAATTTGTTTGTTCTTTATACTCATACTATATAAGATTCGTAGCGTTAATAACATAGGTATAGTGTTAAGTTCACAGTTTGTTAGAAATGTTTTGACGGAATGTTGAACAGGTATTACATGCTTATTTTTGCTTAAAAAATGGTAAAATAATAGTAGGGGTGCCAATAATGGCATGGTTTGGACGCAGTTATAACCATTTTAAATTTGAAGTGTATTCTGTCAGTCATATCTTAATCCTGATCATCTTTATTTTTGTAACAATCGGGATTTTCCTAAGCAGAGGTAAATTTCACGGCCCCAAATGGAGACGGATGGAAATTGGAATTGCCCTTTCTTTGCTCCTGATTGAAGCGACCTATCATGTATGGTTATTTGTGAATGCAAACTGGAAGGTAAGTCATGCTATTCCATTAGAATTGTGCAGCATCAGCCTTATATTAAGTGTGATCCTGCTATTAACGGGGAAAACAGTTTTCCTTGAAATACTGCTGTTTACGGCATTATTAGGTTCAACACAAGCAATACTTTTTCCCTCTTTACACTATGGATTCCCTCATTTCAGGTTTTTCCACTTTTTCTACACACATATGATGGTGGTATGGGTAGCTTTATATTCTATGTATTCAAAGGAATTCCGGCTGACATTCATGTCTGTTATAAAATTATGGGTTTTTCTAAATATACTGATGCCGATTATTTTATATATTAACAAGCTGACCAACGGTAACTATTTGTACCTAAGTCATAAACCTTCCCATATGAGTTTATTGGATCTTCTTGGTCCCTATCCTTGGTACATTTTATCAATGGAAGCTTTAGTAATCATTCTAAGCCTTATACTATGGTTGATTTTTCGAAAAAAAGGAAAAGAGAACCAAAGTAGTAGATACTATTAATAGATGAGTGGGTTCGCGATACCGTGCTCCTTCTATACGATGCGCTCGAAAAGACCCGACCTTTGCCCGAGCAGAATTACATACATTCTCGGATAATTCTTAATGTGTTGACAGCCTTTCAAGGTGTTAGTACGCTTTAACTAGCATTTTTTTCGAAAATATTGAAAAATCAAATCCTATCATAAAAGGTGTGTTGACATGAGATACAAAGTTTTTGTTACACGATCCATTCCTGAAAGCGCACGAAAAAAGCTCGAAGCCCTGTACGCTGTCGAGATGTGGGACAGCGAAAATACTCCTGTACCAAGGGGAATACTAGAGACAAAGATAGAAGAAATAGATGGATTGTACTGTTTACTCACGGAGACTATTGATGAAGAACTGCTTTCCCGTTCGAAAAATCTAAAAGTAGTCAGCAACATGGCGGTAGGATACAACAACATCGACATTACCGCAGCCTCAAAACGGAGAATCAGCGTCACAAATACGCCAGGGGTTTTGACAGAAACCACCGCAGACCTGACCTTTTCTCTTCTCATGGCGACAGCAAGAAGAATCGTCGAAGCATCTGATTATTTGCGAGAGGGACAGTGGCAAACATGGTCGCCAATGCAGTTGACCGGACAGGATATTTTCGGTGCCACTATAGGAATTATCGGAATGGGCAGGATTGGTGAAGCAGTGGCAAAGCGCGCCAAAGGCTTCGATATGAGGGTGCTCTATCACAACCGCAGCCGAAAACCAGAGGTTGAAAATCACCTAGGAATCGAATACGCTGACCTGCAATCACTGCTAAAGGAGGCAGACTACGTTTGTGTAATGACGCCGCTAACCCCTGAAACAAAGGGGTTAATCGGAAAAGATGAGCTTTCACTTATGAAAAATTCAGCCATACTCATTAATACCGCTCGCGGTGGGATTGTTGATGAAAATGCCCTCTATGAAGCACTTGTCGACGGCACGATTTGGGCAGCAGGGCTGGATGTCTTTGATCAAGAACCAGTGGATCTCAACCACCCATTACTAACACTCCCAAATGTGACCACTCTGCCTCACATCGGCAGTGCTAGTATTAAAACAAGAACAACAATGGCAGAACTGGCAGCAGAAAACTTAATTGAAGTACTTGAAGGTCGGACTTGTAAAAATGTAATAAATAGTGAACCGCAAAGAAGAGTGTAAAACTCTTCTTTTTTTTTACTTAGTCATGTTTCATAATAATCTTCCAATTATTTGGCATGTTTATACTTCTATCCGTGCATCCTAAAAAAGGAGTGCACTACAGGAGGGATAATATGAACATAGATGATATCATCATCGCGCGGGAAAAGATGAAGGGAATTGTACACACCACTCCTCTGGATTATTCCAAAACCTTTAGCAAACTTGCACATAATGAAGTGTATTTAAAACTTGAAAACCTCCAAAAGACTGGATCCTTTAAAGTTCGCGGGTCTTACAATAAACTAATCTCTCTATCAGCGGAGGAGTGTAAAAGTGGCGTCGTCGCTGCCTCTGCTGGAAACCATGCCCAAGGCGTGGCCTATTCAAGTCAGATGCTCGGCGTTTCCGGTACGATCGTGATGCCGAAAACGGCACCGCTTAGTAAGGTGCTGGCAACGAAACAATATGGCGGTCAAGTCATACTGGAGGGCGCGGTTTTTGATGAAGCCCTTGCCTATGCATTAGAGTTGAAGGATCAAATGAACGCTACCTTTATCCATGCCTTTGATGATGAGGCGGTGATCGCCGGACAAGGAACCGTCGGTTTAGAAATACTTGATCAACTGCCCGATGTCGAGGCCATCTTCTGTCCTATCGGAGGCGGCGGGCTCATTGCTGGAGTTGCCATGGCGGTGAAAGAGAAGAATCCACAAATTAAGGTCTATGGTGTACAAACCCTAGCCTGCCCGAGCATGAAACAGTCCTTACTAGAAAATAAACCCGTCATGGTTGACGCAGTGCCGACAATGGCAGATGGAATTGCTGTTAAAAAACCGGGCCAAATACCGTTTGAGCTGGTTCAAAAATATGTCGATGATATTTTTTGTGTCGATGAAATGGAAATAGCGCGGACGATGCTCATGCTTTTAGAAAGAAATAAGCTATTAGTCGAGGGCTCGGGTGCTGTTTCCCTCTCTTCCCTGCTTTATGAAAAAATTAAGGTGAAAGAGAAAAAGGTTGCCGCCGTTTTGAGCGGCGGAAATGTGGATATGAACTTTATTTCAAGTATTATTAATCGCGGCATGGTTGAGTCCGGAAGATATGTTACCTTTACCATTACCATTAAAGATAAACCAGGTGAACTGCAAAAAGTGTTAAGTGCATTAGCCGAATTAGATGCCAACATTCAAACCGTTAACCACCAGCGGATGGGTAAGGATATCTATCCTGGGTATACCCAACTGGAAATCTCCGTTGAAACAAAGAATCACGACCATATTCAGCAGCTCTATCAGGCACTAACAAAGAAAAACTATAATGTTGAAATGTCGCATTTCTAGCAGGTGATCCCAGGATTGATAAGAAAACATGCACTCGCAAATAGGATGTCTATTCAAAAGTATGAACAGTTTATTAAATTTTGTATTATCGGAATCGCCAACACGACGATTTCATTAGCAGCCTATTACCTTTTATTAAAACTAGATACTCCTTACCTAATTGCCAGCACCCTCGCCTACTTTCTGGGAATGGCAAATGGATATATTTTCAGCACCTCGTTCGTTTTTAATCAAAGGCATAATGCCTTGCAAGCTGTAAAATTTATTAGTGTTTCCTTATTCTCGTTAGTCATAAACTTACTGATTCTCTATCTTTTAGTTGATTTTTTTGCCATAGATGCATTTACTTCTCAAGTAATCGCGACGATTTTCAATGTAATTTATACTTTTTCCTTAAATAAATTCTGGACATTCGGTGGGACGAAAAGTCAATAAAAACAGAGTGTGCACATCACACTCTGTTTTTGTATGTTTGATCGTACTACGTACCATCTTTTTTTGTTATTTTTTTGATTTATTGCGCACCTTAATAAAAATGGCTGAAGGGAGATCAATTTGTGAAACTGTATCAAGTAAGAAAAGGACAATTTGTCTATTATAACAATGAGTTACACAAGGTATATGGGGTAAAACCAATGTATAAACAATCCGTTCATCTTATACGGCTAAGGGATTTAACACAGCTTTTAACCAATGCAGTGAGTGTGGAAAAATACAAGCCAAAGGAACTTGACAGCTTTATTTTTAATCATAAAGCGTATACGCTCAAAAATGATCGAAAAGCTGAAAAAGGCGATTTTATTTTAATTCACAATCCAATACCCGATTCCCTGGATACTTATACGTTAAATGAAATAGATGTTGCTGAAGTCGTTGATAAACAAGGTGTAATTACAAGTAATTCTCACGGGATTAAGCATAACGAGTATTTATTAATGGTACCAGGTCGAGCTAATGACAGCCATCCTATCGATTATCAAAATATCGAAAGTCTTGATGCTGAAGACCTACAAGACATTAGGTCCAACAATTTTAATAACGAGAACAACGAACTGTTCCCTACGTTAGGGGACATATATAAAAAGAAAAGCAATGATGAATCATTCGAAGCGATGGTGGTCGCACTAAAAGGGGAAACGGTTTACCTCGGAGGCGGTTTGGAGTTGAAACAGGAAGAGTTGATGGACACCGACAAATGGGAATTACTATATAATCTCCATGATAAATGAATTTACCTTTGGATATAAAAATATTTATTCTTGCTAACAAAATAAAAACCATTTTAAACAACTTACCCTACACCGTAATAGGAGGTTTCTATGGATAGCAAAAGTCTTAAAGAAAACAGTGTATTTATTATCTCACTATTACTAACGCTTATTTTTATAATATGGGGGGCCTTTTTTACTGATAATCTCGCCAAAGTCACCGATATTATTTATAATGGTTCAATTGATTACCTTGGATGGGTTTATCTAGCTTCCACCCTATTCTTCGTCATTTTTTCCATCTATTTACTGTTCTCTAAATATGGGGATATTCGGCTTGGCAGGAAAACAGACCGCCCTGATTTTAACACTGCGTCCTGGCTGGCAATGTTATTTGGTGCAGGTATGGGGATTGGAATTGTGTACTGGAGTGTCGCTGAACCTGTAACTCACTACACATCCCCTCCTTACGGAGAACCTTTAACGATTGACGCAGCCAATACGGCAATGAAATATACCTTTTTTCATTGGGGCCTGGATCCATGGGCCATATACACCGTGATTGGTCTAGCCCTTGCCTTTTTTCAATATAATAAAAGGCTGCCGGCAGCCATAAGTTCGGCATTCCATCCGATTTTGGGTGATAGGATATACGGTCCGATTGGGAAAACGATAGATGTACTGTCTATCTTTGCAACAGTCTTTGGTATCGCAACCTCTTTAGGCCTAGGCGCTATGCAAGTTACCGCGGGACTACATGAAATCTTCGGCGTTCCCAATGAGTTATTTGTCCAGCTGATTGTTATTGCGGTCGCGACAGTCCTTTTTATCATCTCAATCAATACAGGCTTAGAGAAAGGAATCCAATTCTTATCTAACACGGCAATGATCTTATCTTTTGCTATCATGCTGTTGATTTTAATTGTCGGTCCCACCGTGACTATTATTAAGGTCTTCTTTAATACAACAGGTCTTTATATTAGTGACTTTATACATATGAGTTTAAGGCTAAAACCCTTTGGTGAGGGGGAATGGATTGCATCCTGGACACTTTTTTATTGGGCTTGGTGGATTGCATGGGCACCATTCGTCGGTATGTTTATTGCCAGAGTCTCAAAAGGAAGAACAGTAAGAGAGTTTGTTATTGGCGTGTTAATCGTTCCCACACTCGGAACATGTCTCTGGATGTCAATATTTGGCGGCTCTGCGCTTGAAATAGTTCAAAACACGGATAACAATGATTTGGCAAAATATATTACCGAAAACGTGTCATTGGCTATTTTTACATTCTTTGATTATTTGCCATTAAGTTCTGTGTTGAGTATTTTAGGGTTTGCTGTCGTTGCCATTTATTATATAACTGTTGCCGATACAGCCACCTTTGTATTGGGGATGCTAAGTGAAGGTGGAACATTAAACCCCTCAAATAAAATTAAAATGACATGGGGCGTCATTCAGTCTGCCCTAGCTGCTGTTTTACTTTTAGCTGGAGGTTTGAACGTTTTGCAAACAGCTTCCATTGCTGCCGCTTTCCCTTTTGCCATTATCATGATTGCTATGTGCTTCTCATTACTGAAAGGTTTAAAAAGTGAAGTCGAAGTACAAAAAGGTAATAAAAGACCAATGCAACATTCTGAAAGATCATAAATCAAAAAAGCGAAAAAGACTCATATAAAAAAAGAGAGACTAACTTTTAAGATAGTCTCTTTTTTTGCATTAAAAAAACCGCCTTAATTTTTTTACAATCTGTGCGAGATCCTGCGCACCCATACTGCCTCTTTTGAAGTTGCTGGATATGTTAGAAGACAATCGCCTTTTTCCCATGAACAATATTCCGTAAATACATTTAATCAACCAACCTATGCAAATATTTATAAAAACCCTTGTCGGCAAACTTAAAGTCGGGTTAATTTTCCTAGTCTGTTCGTACCAAGGTCAATTCAAAAAAATTAAGTACTATCTCTGAAACTTCCTCTATATACTATTACAAATCCAGGGAGGAGGTTTTGAAATGCGAATAGGTATCCTGTTTCTTAAAATGGCTGCACTCTACTTTGTGGTGGGGGTAGGTATAGGACTTACGATGGAGATTATTCAGGATCATCGATTAGCCGGTGCACATGCTCATATTAACCTAGTTGGCTGGGCTTCAATGGCTATTTTTGGCGTCATTTATGTATTATTCCCAAGAGCGGGCGAAACAACATTAGCCAAGCTGCATTTCTGGCTGTTTAACATTTCACTGCCATTATTCATGTTAGGACTATGTTTTCTCCTTTTAGGGAATGAATCGTTAATGTTCCTTCTGATGATTTTTCCAAATATCCTTGGAATAAGTGTCCTCTTATTTGTGATTAACGTATTCATGAATGTAAAAGCAGAAAACGTCGCACAGCTCCTAAAAAAGGATTAATAAAAAGCCACACAGCACCTAAACTGTGTGGCTAAGAAAAAAGACGATTCGGGGGGGAGGGGGAATCGTCTTTTTTTGATGACGCTTTTTTGGTGACAGGCACCAGTTAAGCGGCTGCTTTATTCTTATTTGTGTACGTCTTAGCTGTTTTGCGGATGAACGGAACCACCCAGCGGTCTAAGCCTATGCGTCCTGCGTTGTAGCCTGCAGTTAAGATGATGAATCCTAGGAATATATCAGTTGGGTTATGAGAAACAGTTCCTGCTAAGAAGAAGCTGAAGTTCATCACAAGTCCGAAGAACATCGCTGTTGTTGTTAAGCAACCAAGAAGTAATCCTAAGCCGATTAGTGTTTCGCCCCAAGGAACGATGAAGTTGAAGACATCAATGTTCGGTAACGCAAAGCCTTCTAGGAAGTTGACGTACCAGCCGTAAACCATGTTGCCATCTGGTCCTTTTACAGGGTTTGCAATAGCATTTCCTAAGTAACCTGAAGCATCAAATCCACCACCTGTTAATTTTCCTAAACCAGCTGTGAACCACGCATATCCAAGGTATAAACGAATAACAGTTAAAATAGCAGCAGAGATTTTATTTTCTCTTAAAAAATTGATAAACATAAGTCATTCCGCCTTTCAAAATTTGTTTGTTCTTTATACTTACACTATATTTGATAGTGAGCGTTAATAACATAGGTATAGTGTTAAGTTCACAGTTTGTTAGAAATGTTATGACTAAAAATTGAACACCTAAGAAAAGTACCAATAACTAATGCGGTGCCTATCACCAAACCCGCAAACTGTCCACCTCAGGCGGACAAAACAGGTGATTTGTCCACGAGTGGTGACAGGCACCAAAAAAGGAACCAAAAAAAGGCACCAAAAAAGCCAGGCAATTATGCCTGGCTATTTTGGTAATGTTACTTCAACGGTGGTTCCGTGGTTTTCTTTGCTTTGGAAGGTGATGGTTCCGTTGTGTTGTTTGATGATTCGGAAGGATGTGGTTAGGCCTAAACCAGTTCCTTTTTCCTTGTTGCTGTAGAAGGGTTCTCCTAGTCTTTGGACACGTTCCTCGCTTATTCCAATTCCATTGTCAGAAACCTTGATTGACAGGTAATCACTTTCTGTACTCACACGGATCGTTATTCGGCCTTCAGAAATAATCGATTCGATACTATTCTTTATGATGTTAATAAATACTTGTTTTAGCTGGTTTGGATCACATATAATCGGTGGAATATCCTCGTCCATTTCTTTTGAAATCTGTATATTCATCAGGTTTGCTTCTGATCCCAGCAAGGTAATAACCTCGTTCAATAGGATAGGAATGTTCACCAGGCTTGGTTTCATTTCTTGCGTCTTAGCAAGAGAAAGAAATTCTGTAATAATTTCCTCAATCCGGTTAAACTCACCAAGAATTACCTCAAAGTATTCCTCCTTAATGACGCCTCTTTGGAAAAGCTGGATAAAACCTTTAATCGCTGTAATCGGATTTCTTATTTCATGGGCTACACCTGCAGCTAGCTCGCCAACGACCTGGAGCTTTTCTGCTTTCGCTAATTGTTCCTCAGCCCTTCTTTTCTCCGTAATATCTCTGCTTACGATAATCATATGCTCGACCTCGCCATCGTCTCCGATGACCGGTGTCCCCGAGCACTCCAGCAATTTCCAGTCTCCATTTTTATGCAAATAGCGCACTTCAGACTTAACGGGTGAATTTGTCGCAATCATTTGCTCGACCAGTGTTAAAAAGGAGGCATCATCATCGGGATGAACGTCCAAAAAAGAATGTCTGTCCATATAATAATCCTGTGGATACCCCAGCACAGCCTCATGTGAAGGCGAGACATACATGGATTGGCCATTTCGATCAAGGACAGCAATTAAGTCTGTCATATTGTCAGCAATTAACCGGTAATTTTTCTGACTTTCTTCTAAATCCTTTTCCATCTGCTTCCGTTCGGTGATATCAATACAAGAGCCAATCACCTCAACGACCTCGCCGCCACGTTTAACAGGACTTAAGGCGGTAAAATAATGAATACTATTTACTTCATTTTCATAGGTTACGTATTCTTCGCCATTCCAGGCCCTTATATAAAACTCTTCCTTCTCTTCGGCCATTTCCTTTGGGAGAAATTCACATAACTCCTTGCCAACGATTTGAATCGGAGTCAGACCCAAACGATAGACGAGTTCACCATCACATAAAGAGTGAATGAATCGACCGTTCAGCATTTTATATTTAAAAATCATTCCTTGCTGCAGGCGGATGGTTTCATTTAATTCTCTTTGTGCTTGCCGGACCATTTCTTCGGCCCACATCCGTTCATTCGTTTCCTCAGGAAGCCCAAATTCGTTAACGAGCGTCTGAATTTCACCTAGCTTTCCTTCAAGTTGCTCAGCAGGTAGTGGTCTCGTAAAGAAGTAACCCTGCCCCTCATCACAAAGGTATTGCTGTAAAAATAATAGTTGTTCCTTCGTTTCGATACCTTCACCGACCACATTCAGGTTTAAGTTATGAGCCATCGAAATAATCGTTTTTACAATCGTTTCATCGTTAGGGTTTTGATGAATTTGTTTTACAAACGACTGGTCAATTTTCAATGTATCAATAGGAAATTGCCTTAAGTAATTCAATGAACTAAAACCGATACCAAAATCGTCAATACTAATGCGCACCCCAAGACGCTTAAGCTTTCTTAATGTGGTGATTGTACGATCAATATCTGCTGTCATGCTCTCAGTAATTTCTATTTCTAAATATTTAGGGTCCAGTTCTGTTTCCTGTAAAATCTTTTCTATCGTCGTTTCCAGGTTAGATAGACTAAATTGTCGCGACGATAAATTAACCGAGACAACCGTCTCAAATCCCTTTTGGTGCCACTCCTTGTTTTGCTGACAGGCAGCCCTTAGCACCCACTCACCAATCGGAATAATTAACCCTGTTTCTTCCGCAATTGGAATAAAGGTTACTGGTGGTACCGATCCAAAAAGAGGATGAAACCAGCGAAGCAAGGCCTCGACACCGACGATTTTGCCTGTTTTTAAATTTACCTTCGGCTGATAATATAGCTCTAGTTCATTACGTGCAATCGCTCGATGAAGCTCCATTTCTAATTTCAACGGATTGTGTAATAGGATATGAGTGTCTGATGAATAAAACTTAAAGTTGTTTTTCCCCGATTTCTTTGCCTGATACATCGCAAAATCAGCATGTTTAACTAATGTCTCAACCGATGTCCCATCCTCTGGAAAGACACTGATACCAATACTTGGAGAAGTAAAAATATCGTAGCTGTTTATGTTAAACGGCGACGAAAGGGCGTCTAATATCCGTTTCGCTACTGTTGCTACAATCATTTGATTGACATTCGTTAATACAACAATAAACTCATCGCCACCCTGTCTGAAAACAATATCCGTTTCATATAAAGAAGACTTCAGCCGTTTCGCCACTTCTTTTAAGAGCAAATCACCCATTTTATGGCCCAGACTGTCATTGATATTTTTAAAACGATCTAAATCAATAAACAACAATGCCACACTTTCATTTTTATCAGAAGCATGGGCCAATTCGGTTGAGAGATGCTTACTCAGCATGTTTCTATTTGGAAGCCCGGTTAAATAATCATGATAGGCCATATGTTCATTAGCTTTTTCCTTTAATACCTGTTTTGTCGTATCCGTAGAAATCCCAATAATACCCTCTATATTTCCATCCACGATGATTGGTATCAGCGTGTTATTTAAAAAAAGAATCGCTCCGTCCTTACAAAGAAAGGATATTTGAAAGTTCTGTGTCACTCCCTTTAGACATTGCTGAAAATAGTAGGAAGCTTTCTCTTTTTCTGGCGGATTAACAAGATCAAGAAAATGCAAAGACTGTTTAATTTTTGACCCGTTGTACCCGCTTAATTTTTCAGATGCAGTATTACACCTTGTATAATAACCGTTTGTATCTAACGAATAAACGGCATTGGCACTTTGTTCAAATAGGGCACGGTAGCGCTGTTCGCTTTCGAGGAATTGTTCCTGGAGTTTCTTTTTTCCGGTTATATCCTGCCCCACGACCATTACTGCCGGTTTTCCGTTATAGGTAACCTTGGTGCCTGTTGTTTCCAGAAAAACCTCTTTCCCATCTAACGATAGTAGTTTACATTCGATTACCCCGCCACTCTCGTTGGGTAAGAGGTCCCTTTTTAGCTGTTGTGCAATTTTTGCACGAAATTCCGGACAAACTAGATCGTCTATGCCTTTGCCTATTAAACTAGTATCTCCCATACCTAAGGTTTTACTGGCTCTTTGATTAGCAAAAACAATTCTCCCCTCTTGATGAACAAATATAATCGTAGGAGTTTTGTCAATTAAATGAAGATATTGATTTCCGTCATCTGCCATCCGTGTTTTATCCACACCTGAATCTACTAAATTATTAATGTTCATCGCCATCACCGTTTATCCGTTTATTTGTATATAGAAAAAGACTATTCATGGGAGAATAGCCTATTTTAAAGGCTCTCTCGGCAACAGGCTAGTAAGTTCTCCTGAACCCTAAACCCGTATGGCCTTCCCATTCTTGCCCTCGAAACGTTCCACGCTACTATTAATTATATATCATCTAGTATAAAGCTAATTTTCAATATTTACAATTGTTTATAAACCCTTGGAACAGTTCGATTCTCGTGCTTCACTAACCAGCTGTGAAGCATGAGAGCCGTCCCCAAGGGCCATTTTTAGGATACTCTAAATACTGGTTTCACCTTTTATCCCGTTTATTGAATAGCTTGCAGTGATAGTTGCATTCAAGGAATGAGAAACGGAACAATATTTATCCTTTGATAATTGAATTGCCCGCACCACCTTATCCTCTGGGAGGTTACCCTCAAGTGCATAATGAATAGAAATTACCGTAAAACGCTTAGGATGATCATCTGCACGTTCACCTGAAATCTCCATCTTAAAAGAAGCAGGTTCTAAGCGCATTTTCTGTAATATCGACATAATATCAATACCCGTGCATCCTGCCACCGCATGCAGTAGCAACTCCGTCGGCCTCGGACCAGTATTCTCCCCACCAATTTCCTGTGCCGCATCCATCTTAATCTCATGACCAGAAGGTGCCACCCCCGCAAAAGCCATCCTACCCTTCCACTCAACCGTCAAATCCATCCCCTACATCCAACCCCTTTCATAATAACTAGACCTTCTTAGCTTTTACCTTTACACAGAAAAAATTCGGTGCCAATTCGCGGTGCCTGTCACCGCGCATGGACAAATCGCCCATTTGTCCACGTGGGGTGGACAGTGGTTTATAGCCCCTAAACTCCCATTTCCAATTATGGTATAATTACCAAAATTAGTTTGAACAAATAAAGGAGTGATTTCATGCCTGCTCTAATTCAAAAGGGTGCGCGAGTCGACATAACGACAAGCCAAGCGAATATATCAAAGGTAACGGTAGAGATTGGCTGGGAAACCACTGGACCGATTGATATTGATTCTTCTCTCTTTATGCTTGATTCCAACGGAAGGTGTTTGAATGATGACTCAATGATATTTTACGGAAACAGCACTTCAGCCGATCAATCCGCTACACATGTTGTCCTCAGTAATCCAGGAAAAAAAGTCGAACAATTTCATATCCAATTGCAAAAAGTGTCACCTATAACTGAAAAGTTGGTATTAGCCTTAACCATTTATGAAGGTGACAAAAATGGACAAACCTTCTCACAAATGAAAAATGCCTATGTAAAAATACTCAATGACCAACAACAAGAGATGATTCATTATCAACTTGATCCATTTACAATTGAAAATTCTCTCGTTCTAGCTGAGCTCTATCGGAGAAATGGTAATTGGAAACTTTCAACAAATACCGGGGGTTTTGCCGGGGGACTTGCTGCCCTTTGTAATCACTTTGGGCTTGAAATTAAAGAGGATGCCAAAGCTTCAGCACCCCTTCAACAAAGTCAACCGGCTTCGCAGCAACTGGTCCCGCAACCAATACCAGCAGCTACTCAGCCAATGGTGAAGGAAAAGGCAGCAGAACCGCCAAAGCAGCAGGCACCGATAAATTTAGGAAAAGTCACACTAAAAAAACCTGGGGATTTCATCTCTTTACGGAAAGCAGCTAAAATTAGTAATATCCATGTGAGATTAAATTGGACAAAAGCTGTGGATTTAGACATTCATGCTTTTTACATAACAAAACAAGGGAAGTTCGGACATATCTTTTTTGGAAATAAAGGAAAATTAGATCGCTCTCCTTATATTTCCCTCGATAAAGATGCAGGGGTCGGTAATTCGGCTGGGAATAACGAGGAAAACCTGATCATCGGAACGCTCGACGACATCGATAAAATAATTATCGCAACAAACATTTTTAGATTTCTAGGCTTTAGAAAAAAGGACGATAACTTTGCAAAATACGATGGAAGAGTACTAATAAAAACGAACAACGGCGATGACATTGAAGTCCCGCTAACATCAACAACCACCGGCAGATGGTGCATCATCGCAAAAATCGACCATACAAACACAGCAGACACAAAAGTCATAAACATCAACCACGTCCAAGCAACAGAACCAACCGTCAACGACCTTTGATAGGAATTCTGTACTACTACCATTTGCACTATAATTTGCAGTACAATCGGCACCCAAATTGGCAGCGCAAATTTGGGTGCCTGTCACCGCGCGTGGACAAATCGCCCATTTGTCCACATGGGGTGGACATTTATACAAAATCCTCCCAGTGACAGCGTCATTCCTAACTCTGCATATGAAATGGGACCTTTCTTGAAACTTCTTTTTATTTTCTTCGTATTATTATAAGAAGGAAGGTGATGAAAATGAAGAAAAAGTGGTTTATCCCGATTATTTTCCTGGCACTGTTATTCTTTTTCCCGCAACAGATTTTCGCAGTAGAATTTACTATATCCAATACAAAAATTGATGCTTACTTACATGAAAACGGAGAGGTCGAAGTAGAAGAAACCCATACGTATCAGTTTGAAGGGAAATTTAACGGCATCAGCCGGGAACTGATCCCTAAAGAAGGAACGGACATTACTGATTTTTCCGCATCAGAGAATGGAAAAGCCTTAAGGATTGAAAAGGATGATGGCCTTTATAAGATTCACCGCAAGGGGAAGGATGAAACAATTACGGTGACCCTTCACTATACCATCGTGAACGGTCTTGAGATCTACCAAGATGTCGCGCAGTTTTATTGGCCATTTTTCGATGATAGAAACGAGTCCACCTATGGAAATCTATCGATTACGATTCATCCCCCAAAAATAACAGATAACGTGATTGCCTTCGGCTATGATGAAGCCTACCAAACTGAAACCATTCAGGATGATGGTGCCGTTCTTTTCGATTTAAAAAAGGTTCCAAGTGATAGGAATGGCGATATTCGTGTTGTTTATGATACCCGACTTTTTCCCGCAACCACACTAACGGCTGCCAAATCAATGCGGGGGGAAATCCTAAAGGCAGAGCAAGAACTCGCCGATAAGGCGGCCGCAAAAGCAGAAACAAGAGAAATGCTTTCAAACATTCCCACCATGGGGGTCATCGCTTTCTCGATTGTTCTGCTGTTTCACATGTTAACCGCTTGGCTCCGAGCACGTGTGAAAAAAGCTGCACTCGAAAGAGAAGGCAGCAGTTTTGCAGCCATACCAAAACAAAACATGAGTCTGCCGGCAACTCTCTTTTATACAAACTATTCACAGCTTTCGCCGCAAGCAATGGCAGCAGCATTACTCGATTTGGTGCGCCAAGGATTCGTGACCAAAACGGCAACCGGGCATTTTCAGGCAACCGGGCAAAAAAGCAACATCCCGCATGAACAGGTGTTGCTGGAGTGGCTATTTGAAAAAATTGGGGCAAATGGCCAGTTTAGCTTTGATGACTTAGCAGCCTATACAATGGATAATAAAAACCATACCCAATACCACCAATTCAAGTCCCAATGGATAAAGGCGGTAAAACAAGAGGTGGATGGGCATGCCCTTTATGAGAACAAAAAAAGGTCTCGATTTACGATCGGTTTTTCCAGTTTACTGCTGCTCCCGTTTCTGTTCCTGTTCCCTATTTATAATCTTATGGGTTCATTTGCTGCAGCACTGATTCTGTTTATTACCGTGATTATTTACGCAATTGCGTATAACCCAAGGACACCGAAAGGATTGCAGATTGCTTACGACTGGAAGCTCTTTAAGGACCGTTTTAAACAAGTACCGCAGTCAGACTGGGAAAAATGGACCGAAGACGAGCGCATGCGCGCCTACATCTATGGACTCGGAAGTAATGACAAAGACGTTAGCAAGAAAAATGACGAACTGGTAGAGGCCTTCACTGCTAGAGGAGGCAGTGATTATAGCGGTGTCGCAGGCTTGTATACTTTCGCATATATCGGTCCGCTGGCTTCCGAAAACTTTCGATCAGCTAACCAATCAACAGAAACCACCGTTAGCGGAGGCTCGAGCTTTGGCGGCGTTGGCGGAACCGGAGGGGGCGGTGGCGGGTCCGGTGCGTTTTAAACTCAGGATTCAACCGGATAGATCCTAAAACCATGAGTGCTTACTTTTCAATTTTTCTTTTTCAGACAGCTTGGTTGCCAATATCCCCGATTGGCGACTGGGCTCTTTCTTTTTCCAAAACTTCGGTCGCCTATCCACCCTATTGGCTACGCTACTCTTCCTTTTTATAAAACTTCAGTCGCCTATCAGGCCTATTGGCTACCCTACTCCAGAAAAATATGGGTACTATTTCCTGTTCACCGACACATTTCGACAATTTCCACTTTCTGCAAATGGTAAAATTATTCCATAATCTTCAAGATCGAGAGATTTGTTCCAATTTTACATATCTTTTTTCATATAGGAGTGGCATTGATGGCTTGGTTAGAAAGAAAAAGGCTATTCATTTACTTTACGATACTATATATCCTTGGATATTATATCCTCCTCTACTTCAAAGAAGATTGGTCGAAAACACCAGGCGAAGCTGTTTTCTCAATAGCTACACCGCTTATTTCTTCTATTATTCTCTTTTTCATTTACAAACAACGTAAAACAAAAGATCATAGCTTTTGGCTGTTCCTCTCGCTAGGCTGCTTTAGTTTGGTAATCTTACATATAATCTCAAGCTATTATGAGAACCTGCTGCAAAAACCAGTTCCTAACTGGTCGGTTTTCTTCAACCTGCTTCCCGTAGTACTTTTTCTTACCGCCTTTATCGATAAAATTCTTCAAAGTGCTAAAAAACTGCACCTGATAAAATTCACCTTTGATATCTGCATTATTATGACGGTGGCAATTACGTTTAGCTGGCGCTTTCTCATGGAAGATATCATTTCACAAAACAGTCTCACTGCCCTTTTTATACCAATTGGTGATTTGGTTCTCTTATTTGGTGCAATCAGTTTCTACATAGGTCGTGAAGCGATTTTTCCTCCAAAGGTCTTATACTTATTGTTGGGAAGTTTATTCCTTCAAGTGATTGCAAATTCTACAGCTCTTTACATAAATAATACTAATTTAGAAAGTTTGCTAGTCCCATTGACCGAGCTTTCCCTTTTATTACTGGGACTTTCAGGAATATACACCCTTGGTGAAAACCATGAAAACACAGCGAAGAAAAAAAGGGGCTATACTAAAAAGGACATTTTTTCATTAAGGCTATTGCTCCCGTATATCAGCGTAATCCTTTTATTTTTGTTAATGATCTCCCAGCACCAAGGTTCAACCGACTTAATCCTTGGCTCAACAGTTGCCATCCTGCTGGTTTTATCACGGCAAATTTTCACCTCCATAGAAAATCAAACGGTGTTATTGAAGTATCATAACCTTACCGAGATACTGGAGCTGAAAATCGACGAAAGAACGGAAGAACTAAGTTCAAAGAATCACCAGCTTGTTACTGCCGTACGGAAAATGAAGCAAATGGCCTATCATGATGTCTTGAGCGGCCTGCCAAATAGAAGAATGTTTTTAGAGCGGCTCATCAAGTCAATGGAAGAAGCAAAACGGAATAACTTTAAACTTGCGGTGATTTTCATCGATTTAGACCGTTTTAAAAATATTAATGATACCCTTGGCCATGATTTTGGCGACTTACTTTTAAAGCATGTTTCCTCAAAAATGGCAGAGAGTCTGCGTAAAATTGATACGATCTCCCGTCAAGGCGGTGATGAGTTTACGATTATCCTGAACAGAATCCGTGCGGAAGAGGATGTTGTTCCATTAATTCAACGGATGCAGTCAATCGTTGCCCAGCCTATCGTGATTAAGGACCAAGAGTTACATGTTTCGATGAGCATCGGGATTGCCTTTTACCCAAAGGACGGAAAAAATACAGAAGAGCTTATGAAAAATGCCGACCTGGCGATGTATCGTGCAAAAGAAGAAGGAAGAGACAGGTACAAGTTTTATACGCACGATATGAACAAAAATATATCTAGAAAAGTGACACTAGAAAATGGGCTGCGCAAGGCGTTAAAGAATGGTGAATTCCTGCTTTATTATCAACCGCAAGTAAATGCTAAAACGGGCGGGATTGTCGGGGTTGAAACGTTAATACGCTGGAATACTATGGAGGCAGGTATTGTTTTGCCAAGTGAATTTATTCCCGTTGCTGAGGAGACCGGATTAATTATTCCTATAGGCGAATGGGTTCTAACCTCTGCATGTACTCAAGCAAAAATTTGGCACGAATCAGGGCATAACCAATTAAAAGTAGCGGTGAACCTGTCCCCTGTCCAATTCCAGCATGATAATTTGGTGCAAATGATTGCCTCGGTCCTAAAGAAAACTGGATTTAACCCGCACTATTTAGAGCTGGAAATTACAGAAACAATTTCTTTTATTGATGCCGAAGAGGCCATTAAGAAAATGGATGCAATAAGGGAATTAGGGGTGCGAATTTCGATTGACGATTTCGGTACAGGGTATTCCTCGTTAATGTATTTAAAAAGATTCCCAATTAACACCTTAAAAATTGCCAAGCCTTTTATAACAGACATGACAACCAATCAAAAAGATCAGGCATTAGTCGCAACCATCATTTCCATGGCCCATAGCCTGGGACTCTCAGTCATTGCAGAGGGAATAGAAACCGAGCAACAATTCCTATCCCTGATAGAACTCCGATGCGACGTGATCCAAGGAGATCTATACAGCAAACCGCTAACCATCACCCAACTAAACGCCCTGCTCGAAAGCAGTGTTGAAGTAGCGGTATCACAAAGCAGTGGTGACAGGCACCAAAGTTTACTAATTGGAAACTAAGTTCACTAAGTGGTACATTTTAGTTATTGCCAATAAGGAGGTATGAACAATGAAAGCTGCCTTTATTTCTGATATTCACGGGAATGCTGTTGCACTTGAAGCTGTTTTGCTTGATATAGAGAAAAAGGGTGTGGATAAGGTTTATGTTTTAGGTGACCTTGTGTTTCGTGGGCCAGAGCCAAAACGGTCTCTTGAGCTCATCCGGTCTTTACATACAGATGTGATTAAAGGGAACGCAGATGAATGGGTCATTCGTGGCGTTCGGGAGGGTGAAGTTCCAGAGAACGCCTTGGAAATGATGAATCGCGAGCGGCAATGGACAGTCGAACAACTTGACGCCTCCGACCTTGACTACCTGCAAAACTTGCCAGCGGAGTTAACAACCAATGTCGGCGGCTTTGAAATCGCCGGATTCCATGCCACACCAGATAGTTTATTTGAGGTGATTCTTCCAGATGCTGCGAACGAAACAATCAAAACTAAATTAATGCATCGTACTGATGCTCAGGTTTACATTTACGCACATATCCACCTCCCGTACATTCGCTATATCGGCGGAAAAGTGATTATCAATACTGGCAGCGTTGGTCTCCCTTTCGATGGAATGCCCAAAGCATCCTACGGACTCATTGAAGTGGAAAATGGGAATTTGCAGACCTCCATTGAACGAGTAAGCTTCGATAATAAAAAGGTCATTGATCTTTATAAAGAAGTCAGCTATCCAAATGCAGACATGATGACCGAGATCATCAAGGATGGTAAAATTTAATGGTTATTATAGTGCCTTGGCCCAGTGCCAGGCACTATTTTTTTACAATGAATTAACAACCTGAGGAGCGAAATAACTCACAAAGGTATACTTTTTGCTTGAACTTTTTTAAAATCGTGTTATTCTAAAGATAAATTTTTATAATTTTCTATATATTCACAATAGTCATTGGCGCATCATTTAATATTTTTATCAAAAATAATATAAGAAATTGGAGTGGATTAAATGAACAGTACACAAAACGGATCAATTGCTGTCGATTCTATCTATGTACAGGAGAAAAAGGAAGGTTCCCTTTACATTGCATTTGGTTGGGTATTCTCCCTGCTTTCGCTGCTGTTTTTCCCTATTATCCTTGGGGCAATAGCCTTTTTCTCGGGCTATCAAGTCTTTCACAAAAGGAGCCCCCTTCACGGAATTGCGATCATGTTTTTTGCTATTATAGGTTTTACCCTTGGCTCACTCTATAGCTTCTTGGTTGCAGGAACAAACTTTATTTAATTAAAAAAGCATCCGGTTCATGCGAGCCGGATACTTTTTTTGATTTGCAAATGCGTATGTTTCCTAGAATTCTATCAAACGTTGCTCATCATCGACCTCACAGTCACCCTGACTGATTGCTTTTGCGTCCTGTGTATCATTGAGGAGCAACAGGTTATGACAGCAGAGCTTTTGGACCAACAGAACCGTCGCCCTGGTTCTTAAAAAACTCTCCGACCTTATCAACGGGGGTAGGTTTGCTAAAGTAGTAACCTTGCATGTTGTGACAACTTAGGCTACATAGGTAGTGATATTGTTCAAGTGTTTCTACGCCCTCGGCTACTACTTTCATTCCCAGGTTTCTCCCCATTGCGACTAACGCCCGACACACAGCTTGCTGATTTTTATTACCCAGCCCATGGATAAAGGATTTATCTATTTTTATCGTATTAAAGGGGTATTGTACAAGATAGCTTATTGAAGAATAGCCTATCCCAAAATCATCTAAAATGATATCAATCCCGAAATCCTGTAATTTTTTTATTATAGTCAGCGTTTTTTCAACATCTGTCATTGCTGTTCGTTCAGTAATTTCAATTTTTAATAAGCGAGGCGGCAGCTTATACCGGTCCAATGTATCTTTGATATTCTGGATAAAGGACCCTCGTTGAATATGTCTGGCAGCGATATTGACGGAGATATAAAACGGTGGCAACCCTTGATCAGCCCAAATGCGCCGTTGCTTGCATGCCGTTGATAATACCCAGTTACTTATCGTAATGATTAAATCTGTCTCTTCTGCAATAGGAATAAATTCCCCAGGAGAAATTTGTCCCAAAATAGGGTGCTTCCAGCGTAAAAGTGCCTCTAAACCGATGATTTCCTTTTGATAAACATCGACAATCGGCTGATACTCTAGATACAACTCGTTTTGTTCAATCGCTTTATTAAGCGATTGCTCAAGGAGCAGCTTTCTTGAAAGCGACTTAGCCATTTCCGCTTGATACGGCTGAATGCCTCCTCCATTCTCCTTCGCAAGATACATCGCTTGATCAGCCTTCTGAATTAAGGCATCTGGCTCCTGGTCATGATCAGGGTAAATACTTATTCCAATACTTGCCCGCAGCACAAATACATGCTCCTTAATCCGTATAGGTTCGGCAATTACCTGATTCAGCCTCGCTGCCATTTCCGTTATTACTTGTCGGCTTTTCACCGATTTAAGCAAAACGACAAATTCATCCCCGCCTTGACGCGAGATGATATCATCTGACCGTAAGCTGGCTCTTAACCGGTCGGCAATAATTTGCAGCACCTTGTCACCCATTTTATGACCCAGTGAATCATTTATATATTTAAAACGGTCCAGATCCAAAAATACTATTCCGACTATTTGGTCCAGTTCTTGTGCCTCCCGTATCAACTGGTGAAGATCATCATCAAGTTTCCTTCTGTTCGGCAATCCTGTCAAAGAATCATGATAAGCTAAATAGGTTAACTCTTCCTCTGCCTTTTTCCTTTCTGTTATATCGATAACAATTCGGTCAAGCCTGATTGGGTCATTCGTCACCCCATCAAAAATAGGAATGATGAAATCAGAAATCCACCTATATTCCCCATTTTTCCGAATAATTCGGTATTCCTGAAGTACAGCTTGGCCTTTTGTTAATAGCTCCCTCTGCTTAAAAACAACATATTGATCAATGGGATGGATTATTTTTTCACCCAAATAATTATCAAAAAGAAACTCCTCCTCAGAGTAACCAAAAATGGATTGGCATACAGGAGAGATGGAAATAGTTCCCAGTGTGTGAACATCAAGCGACCACAAGCAAATATCTGTATTCGTAAAATTCTCATACCCATTTCCCGGTATAGCAGGAGTTGCTTCCAGTCCTTGACTTGCATCAATAATAAATCCGCAAATCCCCTGGATCTGCCCGCCAATTTCCACTGGGGTTGACAAAATATTAGCCATCATCCGAGAACCGCTGCTATGCGTAATCGGAATCTGAAAGCTTTTCCTCTCACCCTTAAGAACGGCATTTACATGATTAATCGTTTTCCCAATCCCATCCTCTTGTAAAAGTGAAAGGAAATTCCGATGATTTGCTTTATCCCTTTTATATCCTGTTAACCTTTGTGCAGCCCGATTCGAAAAAACAATATTACCTTCTAAATCTAGAATATAACAAGGCAGTGGAATACCCTTAAGTAATGGCTCACATTGATCAATGAACAAACTTAAATCAGACTTCTTAATCCCATTCGTCATAAAATACCCCTTCCGTCCTGTTACCATAAAGCTAGAATATAATAACTTAAAGCCAAATACAGCAGAAAAGTGAACAATTATTCGACAATTTCCTGACAACTGAGATGAATAGTTTTTTGTCTTTGAAAGGGGCTGGATAAGGAGGCAAGCTGTTAATATGTGCAAGGTCCAATAGAAAGAAATGAGTTTTGAACTAAAAAAACTCCCCCCCTAAACTCACCTATTTATCGATCATGATGCGTGCACCTGCTGTCCAATAGGGGTTTAAAAGGGGCTTGTGTTTTCATTATGAATTTTTTCAGGTAATGTTATACTGCAAAAGCAAAATACAGGAAATATCCCCCAACTTAAACTAGGTATAAACGACTACTTTTTTTATTGGCATTCGTATTTCTGCTTGTTTTGTCTTTAACTATTGATACCAACTTCAGATATGTGTCATAGTAAGATTGGATAAACATGGCAGTATTTTTTACAATAATAAAAATTGGAGGTCATAAACGATGAGGAACATGAAGCTTGGAAGCAGTACATTAGAGGTACCGGTGGTTGCCGTCGGGTGCATGCGGATAAATTCGCTGGACAAGAACGAGGCTGAGCGCTTTGTCCAAACTGCTTTGGAATCAGGAGCAAACTTCTTCGACCATGCGGACATATATGGCGATGGAGCATGTGAGGAAATTTTTGCAGATGCCATCCACATGAATGCAGCTATTCGCGAAAAAATCATTCTGCAATCCAAATGCGGCATTCGCAAAGGTATGTTCGATTTTTCCAAAGAGCATATAGTAAATTCGGTTGATGGAATATTGAAACGGCTAAACACGGATTATCTAGACACCTTACTTCTGCACCGTCCCGATGCGCTTGTTGAGCCTGAAGAGGTTGCGGAGGCATTCGATATCCTGGAAAGCTCGGGAAAGGTCCGGCATTTTGGCGTTTCTAACCAGAATCCGATGCAAATTGAGCTCCTAAAGAAATATGTGAAGCAGCAGCTTGTTGCGAACCAGCTGCAATTAAGCATCACCAACGCCAACATGATTTCCAACGGAATCAATGTAAATATGGAAAATGACTCTGCCATCAATCGCGATGGAAGCATCCTTGATTATTGCCGGCTGAACGACATCACCATTCAGCCCTGGTCACCCTTCCAGTATGGATTCTTTGAGGGTGTCTTCCTTGATAATGACAAGTTCCCAGAATTAAACCAGAGCATTGATGAAATCGCAGCCAAATATGAAGTAAGCAACACGACTATTGCTGTTGCCTGGCTGTTACGCCACCCCGCACAAATGCAGCCGGTCATTGGGACGATGAACATCGACAGGCTAAAGGACTGCATCCAAGCAAGCGACATTCAACTGACACGTGAAGAATGGTACAGCATCTACCGTAAAGCAGGCAATATTCTGCCATAGAGCGAAGGGTCAGGGGAACGTTCTCCTGGCTCTTTTTTTTATAATTGACGAGCACAAAATTTGGATCTGCGGCCTTTAATTTTTCCCGTTATTTGTATTTATAAATAACATCGGCGCAAACTAAGCGGGAAATTATGGGGATAAAGGATGTGTCATTTATGGACTTTTTTCAAAGTCAAGAAACACTTACTGCCTTGGAGTGGATTCTTCGAGCGGTTGTTGGTTTTTTCTTTTTAGTAATCGTTGCTAAACTCCTGGGTCAGCGCACGATCTCCCAATTAAGACTCCTTGATTTCGCCATGGCTTTAGTCATCGGAAACATTATCGCCCATCCATTGTCAGACCAACATCTTGGACTAAAAGGGTCGATGATTACTACCATTGTATTAGTTATCCTGTATTTGAGTGGGACTTTTTTAATTCTAAAGTGGCAATGGTTTAGAAAGTTGGTGACACCTCCGCCAATCACTCTTGTTCAGAAAGGAGAAATCATTTATAAAGGCTTAAAAAAGGCTAGAATTTCCCTGGATGTGCTATTAGAAGAATTAAGGGAAGAAAAAGTGGGCGATTTGAAGAAGGTGGCCTTAGCCCTTTGGGAAGCGGACGGAAAAATTTCGTTTTTCTTGGATCCGAAATACGAACCGCTTACACCTGCATACTTCCAAATGAAAGTTGAGCCCTTCGAATTGCCAAGGACGATTATTAAGGAGGGGAAAATAAATTCCGAGGAGTTAAAACAGAGTCAAAAAGATGAATCCTGGGTTGTTTCAAGTTTAGAAAGACTTTACCAAACAGAAGTAAAAAACGTCCTCCTAGCAACCCTCGACAGTAAAAGTAATCTTCAGGTTTTTTTATATAAGTGATGCGGAGGGGACGCTTTCCCTTGCCTCATTACCGCAAGTGCGAAACCGCCCCCTGGCTCCCACTGCTCTATTCTAGTTTAATGCTAAAATCTGTCGTTAACTGCTCGTTTCCATTAACCATCACTAGCTCGTTTTTTCGATTGAATTCATCGTTCTTTGCCATCCAGGGCTCTACGCAGATGAATTCTTTTCCGCTTTCTGTCCAGATTACGACGTACTTAAACTCTTCTCCATAGCCCAGCTTGATTTTCCGATCCGGTGCTGACGGCTGAAAGGAAATGGTCGTATGCTTAGCATCGAATAATGCGACCGATTCTGTAATGCTTGTTATATCAAAACTACCAGTAAATTCTTTATTTTTCCCATCATTATAATCATAGTATTTAGTCGCATCGGTTTCATAGGCGAGAGGCTTTTCGCTTGTTTTAAAGTAAGGGTGGAAACCTGCAGAAATCGGCATTGGCCGTTCCCCCTTATTCTTATATTCCTGATGGATCGTAAGCTTCCCCTTCTCTAATGAATAGGTGAACACCACCTCAAAATCAAAAGGGTAGGCCTTCTTCGTCTGTACATTGCTAGTCAGCCGAATCGTTAGCGCTGCTCTATTGTCCGTGTGGCTGTCGATGACCTCCCAAATAGCGTTTCGGGCAAATCCATGATTGCCCATTGTATAGTTGGTTCCTTCCCACTCATAAGTCCCGCCGTTCAACTGGCCTGAGATGGGAAAAAGAATCGGAATTCCACCTCTGACATTCTGATCCTGATGATAAAATGTTTCCTCATTAAGATAGAGCAACTCTTGCCCTCCTACACTATATGAAAAAATAATACCGCCCCGCTCTGGAGCTATCTTAACCCTTGAATTGGTTGCCATATCCACTAGCTCGTATATATTATACTTTTTATCTACAACCGCTCTGACATGATACATAAACTCCACTCCTTCAATGATAACTACTATTTACTCTACTACTTTTTCACTTCCATTGAAACAAAGTAAAGGTTCTACAGCCTCATTACCGCAAGTACGAAAAAGCCACGAGAACAGTCCTCTCGGTTCACCCCTAGCCCACTTTTCTCCAACATCCCCCAGCAATCTTCCCATTTTGATAATGAATTTTCTCCCTTTATCGGAGGACTGCTTGATACCTGGCAGTTTTCAGAGGAAATTGACGATGAAAAGTCCCTTTCTGTTTAAAGGAATTAGCGGACTTCCTCGTGAATTATACCTATACAGGGAATAGAATCCCCTGCACCATTTTTGGAAAGGTTGTGAGATGATAGTATGAATTTCTTTAAGCTACATCGAAAGGTTCCTGTCCAGTCCAACAAATCCGATAGTGATGAAACAATGGAGCCCATCCAGCGGATCCGCCCCAGAGTAAAAATTATGACCAGGTTCAAAACCACCGAAAAAGTGATGAGTGTGTCCAACAGGCTGGCTTTACAATGCAGCTTGATCGCAAAAGAAGGAAAGCGAGTTTCTAGTTTAATCCGAATACAAATCGAGGAAACGAAGAGAAAAGTTAGAGTCCAATCCCCTGCGGCATTGCAATTCATCGGTCCAGGTGATCATTAAGCAACTTAAATCGGGAAAGGAGGGATAACCAGCGAACCAGTAACAAAAAAATTAAATAATCAATGAAAAAATTAACATATATTATCCTGTAGACAGCTACTCAAGAAAGCGCTCCCTGGGCCCGGAAGCGCTTTTTGAGTTGTTCTGCAACAGCCTCCAGATACTCTATTTACAAAAGAGCAAAGGGAATGGACACTATGAAGGGTGGGTTCATTAAACCCGTTTAGGCGCAGGTAGGGAAAATGGAGAGGCGGTCCTCATGAAGGGTTCATGAAGCCTGTTTAGGTAAGAAAAATGAAAAAGTTGTCCTCATGAAGGGTTCATGAAGCACATTTAGGTAAGAAAAATGAAAAAGTTGTCCTCATGAAGGGTTCATGAAGCCTGTTTAAGTAAGAAAAATGAAAAAGTTGTCCTCATGAAGGGTTCATAAAGCCCATTCAGGTAAGAAAAATGAAAAAGTTGTCCTCATGAAGGGTTCATGAAGCCTGTTTAGGTAAGGAAAATGAAAAAGTTGTCCTCATGAAGGGTTCATGAAGCCCATTCAGGTAAGAAAAATGAAAAAGTTGTCCTCATGAAGGGTTCATGAAGCCTGTTTAGGTAAGGAAAATGAAAAAGTTGTCCTCATGAAGGGTTCATGAAGCCCATTTAGGTAAGAAAAATGAAAAAGTTGTCCTCATGAAGGGTTCATGAAGCCCATTTAGGTAAGGAAAATGAAAAAGTTGTCCTCATGAAGGGTTCATGAAGCCCATTTAGGTAAGAAAAATGAAAAAGTTGTCCTCATGAAGGGTTCATGAAGCTCGTTTAGGTAGGAAAAATGGAGGAGCGGTCACTAACCGCCCTTTGCTTCCAAAACAAAAGGTGCGCCAATTGGCAGCACCTTTACCTTTTTACTACTTATTATTTCCTTGCTTTTCTTCTGCCTTCCCAGCTGCTTTACCCTGCTTTTTTTCTGCTTTTTCAGCTGCTTTAACCTGCTTTTCTTCTGCTTTGCCAGCTGCTTTAACCTGCTTTTCTTCTGCCTTTTCAGCTGCTTTAACCTGCTTTTCTTCTGCTTTTTCAGCTGCTTTAACCTGCTTTACTTCTGCCTTTTGGTTCTTTTTCTCTTGTTCATTAGCAGCATCTTCAGATTCCTCAGCTGATTCATTGTTTATATCTTCAACATTCCCTGCTTCTTCTTCTTCAATCTTTTGCTCTTTGTTGTTTAATTCTTCTTCTAGCTTGGTCATTTCATGGTTTGCTTCCTCTTCAGAAATCTGTCCGCTAGCAACCTTTTCTTCAATCTTACTCATTTTTTTTGCGAATTTTGAATTTTCCTTTTCAAACTTTCTTTCTAGTTTTGCAAATGATTTTTGAATATTTTTCATAATGGCTTCTTGCGCCCTTGGGTTTTCAATTTTTCCTAAAACTACTAATAATGAATCAATGTTATTAGCAAGCTTGCTTTCTACTAATTCTTCTGTTTCATTTATTTCTTCTGTTCCTTCTGTTGTATCAGATTCAATTGCTTCTGTTTCACCGCTTGTTTCCTCTTCAGTTTCGGGTAATGATTCCCCTACAAGTTCCTGTGTCTGAATGGCTTCCTTAAGAAGTGTCTCTGCTTCTTCCGTTTTTCCATCTGCAAGTAAAGCATTGGCTTCTGCAATCCGTTCAGCCGCAAAACCAGCTAATAACTGCGCCTCTTTATAGTCATCAAATGTTACTGCAAGCCGAATACTTTCAGCCATCTTTTTAACAAAATAAAAGAAATCACCAGGGATTAAAGAAGGTTCTTCTAGTTCCACTTCTATTTGGCCATCTTCAGAAATTGGTTCTTCTGATCCTGCTTCTGTTTCTTCTTGAGCAATTGGTTCCTCTGATCCTTCTACTGTTTCTTCTCCAGCAATTGGTTCCTCTGATCCTTCTACTGTTTCTTCTCCAGCAATTGGTTCTTCTGATCCTGCTTCTGTTTCTTCTCCAACGATTGGTTGTTCTGATCCTGCTTCTGTTTCTTCTCCAGCAATTGGTTGTTCTGTTGTCGTTACAGTTTCTACTTCTACCTCAATTATTTCAGAATCATTTTCATTGGCAAAAACATTTCCTATTCCAGATGAAAAAATTAGAGTTGAGGTTAAAATACTGCTTGTTACCAACTTAGTAAGTTTATTCATATCAAATCATTGCCCCTTTTAATGTTATTGTTGATTACTTCAGAATGTTCGTTAAATAAATAGAAATTATGTTGGTAGTAGATTTACTATTTTATATGAAGCAGGAGAATCACCCCAGTGCATCGAATAATGATTAAAAGAATAACTACTGAGGGGTGTATGAATCTTTGGAAACAACTATGATTCAAAAAGTAGGACAAATTGCTGTTCCAGTTAAGAATTTGGATACGGCCATTGATTTTTATAAAGAAAAGTTAGGTTTACCTCTTCTATTTAATATAAATAATCTAGCATTCTTTGAATGTAATGGCCTTCGCCTCCTTCTAAGCGTTCCTGAAAGTGAGGATTTTGCTAATGCAAGCTCCGTCATTTATTTTCAAGTGAGTGATATTAATAAAAGTTATCAGGAGCTAGCAGAAAAAGGCGTCCACTTCATAGATGAACCGCATCTGATAGCAAAAATGGGCCAAACTGAAACATGGATGGCATTTTTTAAAGATACGGAAGAGAATACTCACGCATTAATGAGCGAAATTCAAGTTTAATTTTTTCAGGAGGACCTATGTCTACATACGAGTTTATTAAAGATTATAAAAACAATGACCAATATCGGTTGTCCTTTAACAATCTAGCTAAAGAGACTTTTGGCATTGACTTCGAAACCTGGTATCAGCAGGGGCATTGGAATGAAAATTACATCTGCTATAGCTACCTAAAGGATGAAAGCGTCATTTCAAACGTTTCCCTCAATACAATGGAGCTTATTACTTATGGAAAAAGACAGAAAGCCATTCAAATTGGAACGGTGATGACTGATCCGTCCTACAGAAGGCAAGGTTTGGCGCAAAAGCTGATGAACAAGGTATTGGAGGACTATGACCCTACCTATGAATTATACTTTTTAGCAGCTGATAAGGAGGCAATCCCTCTCTATGAGAAATGCGGGTTCAAACTAAATGCTGAAAATCAGTACATGATTGATTTAACAGGTTACAATAAAATAACCGAACCACTAAAACCCGTAGAAATTTCACCAAAAAGCATACTGGAAATCAAAAAACAATCGCAACCTCTCTCTACTGTTTTATCGGCGACTGGCGATGAGCATGTTCTCATGTTTTATTATACCTTAGGGTTTAATCACTCAATCTATCAACCACAGCCGGATGTCACAGCTATTTTTGAAATTGAGGAAGATACATTGCATTTATATGAAATCCTCTCACCAAGGAAAGTAGACTTACAGGAACTTATCGAAAAAATAAGCCCGATTGGTGTAAATAAGGTTTGCTGTCATTTTACACCTGACCAGCCAATCAAAAATCTGCATGCATCGATCGATACCTCAAGCAATTGGATGCTGCGAACAACATCTAATAACAGCTTTCCCAAATTGGCTCGATATCCAAAAATAGCGCAAACTTAAAGAGCTAGGGGCTGGTTCTAGTGGCACATTCGAAGTCCTATGATGCACAAGACCTGGCCCCTTTTTGCTTTTACTTGCCAATAGCTTCGATGACCTCCCAATCAACCTCTCCATTTAGTTCATTAAATAGATTCTCCAATAGAAGAAACGCCTGTTGGTCCATCCCTCCATCATATCCCACTAAAGCAAGATACTGATTTTTAAAATAAACAAACCAATAGTACTGGCTGTATAGAATCTCTTCGTAAGTAAATGGAAAATGAGCGATAATCTCTTCGGCATACTGCTGTAAAAATAAATAGTATTTAAGTAATTGGGATAAACTATCATCCTCAATTTTTATTATATTAGATTCATTTAAATTGGGACGTAATGTCTCAAACATATTTTCAATATCTTCCATAGTAGCTATATTCATTTAGAGCTCCTTCCATGAACCAAAGAACGGTTCACTTTTGGTAGCATAAATTCGACATTCATTCTAAAATCCCCTGCTTGCCGATAAAAATAGGCTTGGGTTACTTCCACCTTAATGTGGAGAACCCAAACCTAGCAATTTATAAAGCTTTGCATTTTCTATTAAGAGGTATGTAAACCGTCCTATAATTTCAGAGTTCTTCAATTCGATTTAAAACCTGTACCTCTTAAATTCATTAATCAATTCCAATTTTGTACTGCATCACCTGGATCAATCACACCATTATCATTTGCATCTCCATTATTCCGTGATTGTACCGCTTTAACAAATATTTCAATATAGCCATCCGTTGCTCGTTGATAATGATTAGGTGCATTTTTAGGGAATGAATAGGTTAAATCTAATGTTGCCGTCTCACCTGGTTTTAATAGTTTTACTGCATTATCATAGGTAACTTTTAAAGGTGTATCATAACCTTCAAATGCCTCAAATAATTCACCCTGGATTGTTCCATTGGATTGATCCTGATCAAACGCAATCCAAGCATTCAAGTTCCCATCATTTTTTACCTCAACTTTCACTGTTTCAGAATCTCCTGGTGCTAAATTTTTCATGTGGAGTGATTGTCCAAAGGCTTCTGCTCCATCAGCAGGATTAATTTCTAATTTTCCTGGTTTAAAATTATTACCCGATTCAAATGGTGCCTCACCAGTCCACAAGGCAAATGTTCCTGCACTGATTAATGCTGCTCCCATAGCTGCAGTTAGTAAAAATGCCCCCATTTTTCTCTTTAAACTCATCTTCCTAGCCTCCCTTTTTTCTTTTATCCAGATATGTATAAGGATAAAGGATATTATGTGAACTCCGTTTTCGGAGATTCAACCAGTTGGATTTGCCTCTTTTGGATCTATTTTTGAAATAGCTCTCCAGAAGCTAAATACGGACCACAGTATCATTAGAGCTCCTGGGACGATTAGTAGAAAAATGGCACCATTGGTTGATTGGATAAAAGCCAGTAACATTCCCACAAACGGAATAGTGAAACCGCTATATTCCCCAACTATATTTTTAGCAATGACAGCAGTTCGGTCTTTTGCGTCGTTGCTATCACCCTTTGTTATATACCGAACAGAATCCTTTTCTTTTTGGATTTCAACAATTCTATGTGTAATTAATGTGTTAGGATTATCCGCTGCCTTGAAAGTGACCACATCACCCTTTTGAAAACTTGTCTTATTGGAAACTGGCTTTACGGCGATAATTGAACCAGTCTTTATAGCTGGCTCCATTGAACCTGATAAAACAGTCATCATCTCATAGCCGAAAACTTTTGGCGTACCACCATTTATTTTTGTGGATATCACTGTAATAACCATGCAAATTAACAACCCATAGATAATGATTGAAGAAATTCTACCCGCCCATTTTATAAAAATTTTCATTCTTTCACCTACTCTAGTTTTTTTGACTTACTAGTTTGCTTGATTAATAATCTTTACCGTCTTTTAATGATTAACATTGATTTTTTTACTAACAGTTACTGGTGACCCTTCTATTATCAAATCCATTCCTATAGGCTTTTCATGATTCTGGAATGCAACAAACATATAAAAACCCTTCTTTTGCGGAATATGTGTAAGCCTGATTGGGTCATCAGTGGCTGCCATTCTAGGAATTACCCCTTGAAAAACTAGTTCGCCAGTTTCTCCACGGGGACTTACAGGGTTTCCATTCTGACTATAATAAACGTAATATTTCGAGTCTCGAATCATATCTTCTGGTCCCTCATTTTTTATGTATGCATTGATTTCATTTGTATCTTTACCAGTGCTTGTAAATGTTAATGAACTATTATCAAACCAGCTTCCTGTTTCTAAACTAACTTTGACCTTTGTTTGATCTGTAAAAAGCGCATGTGTTCCATTTAAAGGTATGTTCAGGGATGCAATGATAAATAAATTCCAAGTAAGTCCAATAACCAAAAGAACAATGAAGCTTTTATATTTTGCATTCAGCTTCCATAATTTTAAAGATCCGATTGTTCTCACTCCTTCATAATCGGTTAGTTTAATACGATATTGAGAACGACAGTTAAGTAATCAACCTAAAGATTTAGGGAGTTATGTTCTTTATATTGAACACGTAATTCTAGTATAGGTCAAAATAATTATCTTGAAAAACTCCAAATAAAGCCAAATCACTCCAATAAAGAACGAAAATCGTCCTTTTTAAAGGATTTTCTCGTATTTCCTCTCTTTTTTATTAAAACCAACTGTTCACTATAATGAATTAATCATTAACAAATGAAACAGTTGAAACCTGCTTCCCTTTTGGACGATTAAATGGAGACCAACGCTTTCTATTCACACAGGGAACGGGGACGGTTCCACTGGCTCCTTCATTCAGCTAAACCCAAACAGGAGAACGGTCCCGCACTCTTCTTCTGCTTGTCCTGCACTCAAAAAAACCAGGTGAACTGTAGCTCTGGTTCTGGTTTACCAACACCTCCACCTTTTAAACCTTGCGAATCTAGATAAGAAAGATATGTGAAAGAACGCTCAAAGGCAAGCAAATTTGGAAGGATATGTACTAAAATAAAGAGGTATTCAACATAAATAAACGGAATATATTGGGCAGTCTTATAAAAGGTTATATACTTATGCTCACTATTTCACAAACTGGAGGTTTATTAATGAAACTTTTACAAACAGGCAACATTGGTAAAATGGAATTAAGAAATCGTGTATTTATGGCTCCCATGGGAACAGCTACAGAGCCTGATGGTTCATTTTCAGATCGTGCGATTCGTTATTATGAGGAAAGAGCAAAAGGGGGCACTGGTTTAGTTATTACTGGAGCCAACCAAGTAACCACTAAATATGAAGCAAAAGCGTGCAATATCTTAGAAACTCACCGTTCGTTCGAGCAATTAAGCTTTTTAGCTCGGCGAATTCATAATAATGGAGCAAAGCTTTGTATCCAACTCACACCTGGACTTGGCAGAATGCAATTTACAACAGGCACAGTTATTCCCTATTCAGCAAGTGAAACACAGTCCTTCTGGTTTCCTGAAGTAACCTGTAAACCTTTTTCTGCTGAACAAATTCAAGATATAGTCAAAAAAATGGGCGAAGGCGCAGCTAAAGTGAAGGCCGCTGGTGGCGATGCCGTCGAAATTCACGGCTATGGCGGCTATTTGCTTGATCAATTCCACTCGACTTTATGGAACAAACGTACAGATGAATACGGCGGAGATTTAAGAGGCCGAATGAAATTCACCCTCGACATCATTGCTGAAATCAGAAAAACCTGTGGAAAATACTTCCCGATCCTTGTAAAATTCACTCCTTACCATGGTGTAGAAGGCGGACGTGAACTTCCTGAAGGCATTGAAATGGCAAAAATCCTCGAAGAAGCTGGCGTTGATGCCCTTCATGTCGATACTGGCTGCTATGAGGCCTGGTACAAAGCCATTAACACAGTATATCAAGAATCTCCCACTCAGATAGAAGTGGCCAATGAAATCAAGAAAAATGTAACGATTCCTGTCATGTCCCAAGGGAAGCTTGGAAATCCAAGTTTAGCGGAAGCCTCCCTGCAGCAAGGAAAGGCCGACTTCATTGGATTGGGCCATCAGTCCCTTGCCGATCCGCAATGGGTCAACAAAGTGAAACGCAATGAAACCTATGATATCGTGCCATGCATCGGCTGTAATGAATGCCTGCATGCTGGATTTAGTGGAAAAATCATTCATTGTGCCGTAAACCCACTTTGCTTCAGTGAAGACTATTATCCAGTCACCCCAGCATCAGGAAAGAAAAAAGTCTTGGTCGTCGGGGCCGGTCCTGGCGGATTGGAGGCAGCCATTACTGCTGCTGAAAGAGGACTGGATGTAGAACTTTGGGAGAAGTCAAATCAGTTGGGTGGTACCTTGTTAGCGGCAGGAGGGCCTAAATTCAAGAAAGACGTCGCAAATTATGTCGAGTATCTTGTGGGCAAAACCTATCGCAGCAATGTCCGCTTGAAATTGATGAAAGAAGCCACAGCAGACCAAGTCCTTGCTGGCAACTACGACAAAGTCATCCTTGCAACAGGATCGCGGGCATTCTTACCGCCAATCAATGGAATTCAAGAGACTGATAAAGTGGTTGTCGCCAATGATATCTTAACAGATAAAGTGAAATTCGGTAAAAATGTCGTCGTCATCGGTGGCGGGCTCGTAGGGTGTGAAGCCGCTGCACACTGTGCCGAAACTGCAGAGAGTGTGACCATTGTAGAGATGCTAGAAGATATATTGGTAACAGCTGACCATTGTTTGAACAACGACCAGGCGCTCCGTCAACTTTTACTCGACAGAGAAATCCGTGTTGTCGCAAATGCAACCGTAACAAAGCTTAGTGATGA
The DNA here is from genome assembly GCF_038592905.1 of Neobacillus sp. FSL H8-0543. GTDB lineage: Bacteria > Bacillota > Bacilli > Bacillales > Cytobacillaceae > Neobacillus. The sequence continues at coordinate 1,781,150 of NZ_CP151943.1, forward strand.
GGCAGTAGAATATGTGCATGAAGGCGAACAAAAAGCCATCGAAGCCGACACCTACGTAATCGCATCCGGTTTCAGATCCAATGATGAATTATACAACCAACTAAACGGAAAAATCGACGTAGAAAAAATTGGCGACGCCGTTAGTCCAGACAAAATCCTAACAGCCGTCCACCAAGGTTTCCACATCGCACGCGGCATATAACAATAAAAGTGACCACGGGGGATTGATTCTCGTGGTTCTTTCATTCAGGTAAACCCAAAGAGGAGAAGTGTCCGCACACTTCTCCTCTTTGTTTTGCACTAAAAAAAACCAGCAGAACCGTCACTTCTATTTTTTGAAACTTTTTCAAATTAAGTTCGTATAAAATAGCTAAAGTAAATGCATCCTTATGGAAAAATCTTATTCAATTTTTCTAGCATAAACAAATATATTATAAAAGGGAGGAATAAAAATGTTCGAATACAAGTTTGTTAAAATAGAGTTTAAAAGATTATCTGGTAAACCTAGTGAAGACTATCGAGAAGTAATAAAAAATCATGCAAATGAGGGATGGAGATTTGTTCAAATTTTCTCTCTTGACTTTGCTACTTCAGGAGTTGCAGTAGGTACATACTATGAATTAATCTTTGAAAAACCTATAAAAAAATAACAGACAGATACAAATAACAGAAGGAAGGTAGCATTTAAAATGAAAAATAATCGAAAAGTTTTAATGGGGATGTTAACAGTAGGATTAGTAATAATGGTTGCTTGTGACTCATCTGACAAGTCAAGTGCTACCTTGGACAACCAGTCAAAAACTAATCAATCAACTCAAAATACCAACGGCTATTCTTCTAATGTAGTTTCGACTGAGATTGCTTCAACTACCGAGAGCACTAAAAAAGATACCAATGAGCATGATACAAACAAAAAAGCAGAACCATCAAACAATGTCCCTACAAATGAAGAAGACTCCTCTACAAATAATACAGTGAGTTTGAAGGAAGAGTATCTCAAGAAATTAAATGATACGAAAAAAGAAACGGATGAGATACGAAAAAATTCCGAGGATGAAATTACATACGTGTTAAAAAGTTTTGAAGGTGATAGATTCGATGTTTGGGATGGATTGTTAAATGAAGTTTATCAAATTCTAAAGCAGCAACTTCCTTCAGAAGAGATGGAGCAACTAAGAAAAGAACAACGTGAATGGATAGATTACCGAGATAAATCTGCAAAAGAGGCATCTCTAAAATATAAAGGCGGTACGATGGAACATTTAGAATATACAACGGTCCTGAACAATCTTACAGAAGAAAGATGCTTTGAATTAGTTGAAGACTATATGAAATAATTTTATGCATTCAAAATAAACCAGGAGAACCGCCCCTGGTTTTTTCATCCCCTAACAACCAAACCAGGAACTCTCGCTTTTAGCTCTTCTATAAATCTTTTTTTATCTTTTGGAGAAATTTTTATTTCACCCATTAACGCAGTCCTATAGGAAATAGCCAATCCATCCATCGATGACATCAAACGAAAGCCTGTGAAAATATCTTTTGTCGGGCGAATGCTGGTGATTTCACTGTACGGGATTCGTTTTCTTATTGGTCCACTCTTCACCAGTAAATAATCCTCATGAAACTCATATCTGATATAAAAACTAATCCATAAAATAAACCCTGCCGACAAAATGAAGATGGACAACATGATGATAAGAGCAAACTTATCTTTCTCACCCTCTAGGAAAAACGGTAACAGACAGGCTGCTCCTATAAGGATCATTGCAATAGTAATCATCCATAAAAAATACTTATCAATTTTTGAACGAAATACCACTTGATTCATCCCCCCATGTTTCATTTATTTTAAATATTCATCCCCGATTGAAGGTAGGAACTTATCTAAAATGTCCTCTCTATTACTCACATCTGAATGGATATATTCGAATGCGGAGAGAATCGCTTCTTTTATTTTTCCCTTTGGCAATACCTGAATAGTTGTTGTAGGTCTAAAGAAAAGGTTCATTGGAAACCCGCCGTTTTTTGTCGGCAGCTCATAGTTAATCGCTAACTTTTCAGCCCCTAACCGTTCATAAAAGCTGATTCTCCTTTGTTGTTCCGCCCTCGTTGGACCCTCTGTTTCTTCAGGGATTTCTACTTCTAAAAATAGACCTAGTATACCTTCTTGTTTAAACTCCGCAATTTTATTAAAAAATATAGACCCATATCCTCCGTTCCTGAACTCTGGAACGATGGCCATATAATCAAGCCACAATGCTTTTAACTGGGCAATTTCATAGATAAAGGCATACCCAACAATCTCATTAGACAGCTTATGTTTCGCCAACAAAAATTTATACCTTTTTTTACCTACAAGTATTTCAAGATGTTCGTAGTCCTTCAATTCATCTGCTGCAAAATCGGCCTGAAACCTTGGATAAAATGCCTTTAACTCCTCAAGACTACCTTCTACTATTTCGATATCATTTAATTCACTGGTAGGAAACTTAACCATCTTCACATCTCCTTGTAGTAAAATTTCTAGTTGTTTTAAATGCAAATCATCCTAGTATAACACTAATATTCTATACTAAATAATAACCGACTGCACGGCAACGATTCTCTGTTTCACCAGAAAGCCCCAATTAGGAGAGGTGTCCCGCACCCTTCTCCTTTAGCTTTGCACAAAAAAAAGCCAGGAGAATTGGTCCACCTGGCTTCTTAGTCCCACCAAAAATACCATACGGAAGAATTAATAAGTGTTCCGGCTAGCCCATTTACTGATCCAACCCCCTGCAAGACGATGTCACTGCAAAATCCAAATTGTTCCCATGCTAGAATTTCTGCTTCTTCTTGTGTTTTAGGTGGGTTCTCAACAAATAATTCCCAAACATCATGGGTTACTAAGGCTGGTCTAGCTCCATATTTTTCGTGCCAGTATTTGAATACTGCAACTTGCTCCTCTGGCATGGGACATTCATTAAATCCACCCATCGGTATCCAAGCAGCTACTTCCCATGGCTTATTCGTTGGGATTTTTGCGAGAATTATTTTCTTATTTATTATATCTTCACTTGATAAAAAATGGTCCACCTGTTCCTCTAAAGTAAACTCGCCAGCAAGATCCTCTTCTTCGTCCTCCTCTATGGGCATAACTTCATCAAGCAGTCTCTTTAATAATTCTTTAACATCAATACCCTTCGCTTTGGACAGGATTGTCTCCCGGTCATCAATCGAGTATTCCTGGTCCGCATCAGTATCAATCATTTCTGCCAACATTTCTGATGGAATAATGATAAGTGGTATATATCCTTCCTTTTTACCTTCTATGAGAGCTTGATGATACCTCGCCATTACCCCCTTAACTTCTTTCTCCTCAATAATCGAACAGTCGCAACCCAATTTAGCAATTAACTTTTCAATATAGCCATTCTTTTCTGTTGATTTCTTGAATCTATCAAATATACCCACGTTCTTCATCTCCTTAAGGCGTTGTTATTGGAAAAGACAAACATAGTATATATTCAACAAAATCAAATGATTTCCTCTCATAGAACATAGGGAAAGTTTTTCTATATCATCATCAAAATCCGATAAAGTCCCCCTGCTAAAAAAACCATCCCTCTTGGCATCCCGCAACCCTTCTTTCTCTTTAGCTTTAGCTTTAGCTTTAAACAAAAAAAGCCAGGAGAACTGTCCGTCCTCTTGGCTTCCCTGGTTTATTTATTAATTTTCGTTAATTCTTTATTAAGCATGTACATGACTTTGTCTGTGAAGAGATCTTCTGCCATGGAGGCTAGCACATCTATCGGCATTCCTTGAGCCATTCCGAACATTGGGTGCTCTTCGGAGAAGTTACCTAAATACTTCTTAATTACTTCTCTTGTTTCTTTCTTTTCCAAAAGCTCGCCAAGAGTCGAACGTGTGGAGTAAACATCATCTGAAATTTCCAACTCCTCAATTTCAACTTCTCCCATTTCAGGCATTTGGAACCAGTTGGATACTAAACCGCCTGTTTCAGCCTCAGGTGCAACATAGCTTGGATTAGACTCATCCACTTTATTAAAGCTAGCACGATCCTCTATCATTAAACCGTCCTGGTTAGAGATAGCCTTAATTTCATTTAGTCCATCTATTAATGGAACATTTTCAAAAACAAAAACTCGGTCATCACTTGTCTTTGTTTCTATTTCTGACCCATTTGCATAAAGAGTTACTTGATCACAATTAGAATACACTTTAACGGTGATGGTCTCATCTACTCGGTCCACAAAACGTTTGCTGGTAATATGAACAATTCTTTCACTAGACCAGTTGGCTTTGTACATATAAAAAGCATCTTTTTTTATCCTGCGGTCGTAGGTGATTAGTCCCTTGTTATTTCGTCCCTGCACGCCGCCTTCATCGCGGATGTTGGCACCGAAGTCAAACATATTCCAAACATACGTCGCCCAAAGGTAAGGACGCTTTGAGAAGATCCCCCAAACGGTTTCATGGTAGAGCGCATGATATTCTTCGGTATAATCTTTTACTTTCGGAGTATTGCTGTGATATTGTAAAATACCTTCTGCCCCATACTCAGAAATAGATAATTTCACCTCTGGGTTTGTTTGGTGGAATCCATCAAGCCAGCCTGCAAAATCTTCCGTTTTTCCCGTGTACCAGCCGTAATATTTGTTATAACCGACCGTGTCAGTAATAAAGTTATACTCATCCTTATCCTGAACAAACATGACATTTGCCATCGTCGATAGTCTTGTCGGGTCTTCCTTTTTCGTTAGTTCATTTAGTTCTTTAACAAGACTGCGGACTTCTGGCCTGTCGCCGCCAATTTGAATTTCGTTTTGAATCCCCCAGAAGATAATCGATGGGTGGTTAAAGTTTTGTCTGATGAGCTCAATCATCTGCTGTTTAGGATTTACTCCTTCAAGCTCCGTTTTGGACATAACGGAAATAAACGGAATCTCTGCCCAGACCACCATGCCTTCCTGGTCACAAAGATCATAGAAGTATTGGTCATGCTGATAGTGGGCAAGACGAATCGATGTCGCTCCTACCTCTTTAATTAATTCCATATCTTCTTTATGTTCTTTTCTAGTGATACCCCAACCCATATCCTTACGGTCCTGGTGTCTAGAAACACCATATAATGGGAGATGCTCACCATTTAGGAAGAAGCCCTTCTCGGAATCTACTTCAAAGTACCTGACACCGAAAGGGATGGACAGTTCATCCACCGTATCGTTGAAGCTTTCAAGTGTTACTTTTGCGTTATAGAGATACGGGTTATTCAACCCATTCCACAAGGTAGGATTTTTAATAACCGCTGGCATCTCAATGACCTGCGTTTCCCCAGCAGCCAATACGACTTCCTTTACGGAATAAGCCGCTTTTTTTCCAGTACCATCAAGAATTTCCGCCCAAACTCTTACTTTCTTTTCTTCAGACCTGTCATTGACCACGAGTGATTTAATCGTTAAGTTCGCTTGTTCATCGGAAACCTGGTCTTGAACAAGGTAAACACCTTGCGAGCCATAATCTAATAAATCAAAATGCACCTGATTCGTAATCACGAGATTAACATCACGATATATTCCGCCATAGAAAGTGAAATCAGCCATTTGCGGATAGACATCCTCGTAAACCGTGTTATCCACTTTTACCGCTAACGTATTCTTTTTTCCAAATTCGACTAGATCAGTTATATCAAAACGGAAGATAGAGTATCCCCCACGGTGCTGTCCCAGATGATGTCCATTTACATATACATCCGTAACACTGTTTGAACCGTTGAACTCGATAAAAACTTTGTTTCCTTTTGCTACCGTTTCAATCGCAAATTCTTTACGATACCAACAGGCACCCTTATAATAGTCAAAACCGTTGGCGCCATCGATGGCATTCCAAGTATGCGGAATATTTACTGATTCCCAGTTATCATCCTGATGAACTCTCGCTAATGCCTGCTCTTCATCGTGCTGGATAAATTTCCAACCCAGATTCATATTTAAAACTTTTCTCATAATTCCTCACCCCTACGCTTGATATAAATACGGAAAAAAGCAACTATTTCTAGCTGCTATTTCCAAAACTATAACTAATTAAAGTCGAGTATCCCACTTATTACACCATACGTTTTCATTTGGTGTTCCTTTGAACTCAGATTCGCCCATGATTTTATCAATCGTTTTCGTCAGTGTAATTTCGTCATCATTGTAGGCATTAATGTAAGCCTTAACCATTGGAACATCTGTTAAGTGTGTTGTAAAGTTTAGGGAAACAAACACAGTTGGTACTTCATGTACATACCATGGTATTTCGTTACTCATTGCCAATTTCCATTTGATTCGGTAATTATTCTCTGCGCCATAGCCGACGATATTCGCAAACACGAGGGCAGCATCTACCTCTTCACGATATTTAAGCGTTGGCCCCTTAATCCGAGTGTTCCCGTCATTTACAGTCACACTAAATCCCCGTCTTTCAAGCTCAGCTACGATGAAATCAAGGGTCTTCGAACTCGCTTCGTAAATTCCGCCTTTTTCACCTTCTAAGAAATAAAGACGAATATTCTTATGAGTTTCGGGACGAATTGGCAGCTGGTCCAATGTATTTTTCACGAGGGTAATACCTTTATCGGCTGCTTCTTTGGCACGATTAATATGGTCTTCACTACCGATAACCTTTAGGTCTTCTCTTGTGCGTAGTAAAGTTCCCTCTTTTTGGGCATTGTGTAAGCCGATAGAAGCTTTTAATCCTAAAATTCTCTCTAACGCATCCTGAAGACGTTCCTCTGTAATCACGCCATTTTTGTACCCATTTAACATAAAGCTGAAATCTTCATCGATATTATTAAAGAATAAGAACATATCACAACCTGCAGCAATCGATTGCGGGACATAATCTTCACGGCGCATCGCTGCTGTCATCCCTAGCATATGGGTGGCATCTGTTACCACTAAACCGTTAAAGCCCAATTTATCTTTTAATAAACCGTTAATTAATTCAGGCGCTAATGTTGCTGGCAGGATATCACGGTCCTCTAAGCCAGGAACTAATTGTTTTTGGTAATGTGGTAAGGCGATATGTCCAGCCATCATAGATTGAACGCCATTTTCAATATGATTGCGATACACTTTACCGAAGGATTCTTCCCATTCCTCTACACTAAGTTCATTGACTCCCAATACTAAGTGCTGGTCGCGTTCTTCCGTTCCATCACCTGGCCAGTGTTTAATACATACGCCAACATTGCTTTCACGTAACCCTTTAATATAAGCGTTTGTATGCTTAATAACGGTTTCGGCGTTTGTACCATAGGCACGTGTATTAACGATGGTATTCCGCCAGTTCTTCAAAATATCTACACAAGGGTCAAAGTTCCAGTTTACACCAATAGCAACTTCCTCACGACCGCTTACATACCCAGCATCAAATGAAACCTGCTCATCACCAGAAGCTTCACACATCGCTGCTTTTGCAACATATGTACCATCTTTCATAGCACCGTTTCCACCAGAATCACAATTAGCCGCCACTAATAAAGGAACTTTGGAATTACCCTGCAATTCATTAATTAAATCTTGAACCTGCTCGGAAGTTCCGTTCATGTAACGGGCACCACCAATATGATATTTTTTCAATATATCAATATTGGAAAGAGCATTGCCGCTAAATTGGTCTCCTCCGAAGAAGAAAAGATTAACAAAGAGCTGGCCGATTTTTTCTTCGTCTGACATATTTGAAATGGTCTCACGAACCCATTTAATATCTTGATCTGATAAATGATAAGGCTTAGCTTTTAAGTCAACTTTAGGCATTTTGATATCAACTTTTGATGTCATATAAACCTCTCCTCTAATGATTTATTTTAAATTGGAATGGAATTCTTCAATTAACTGTTTTTGATATTTATCATTAAAAGTCCCATCCAATAACTTCCCTAACGCTTCATTCGCGAGGCGTTCCCATGAGAACCCTTCTTTACCGACAAGGATTGGATAATAATAAACGTTATTCTTCTCCGCGGCTTCTAGGTCTCCAGGCGCATCACCAACCATTAGGATTCTTTTATTGTCATAACCAAATTTCTTTAATTCCCCAATACAATGCGTTTTTGTCCCTGCTTCCTGACCTAGCATTACTTGCACATGTGGAGTCAACTGATGTCTTGTCCATTCATCACGTACGGCTCCGCTATTTGCTGAAGAAACAATCGCGACATCCGCATCGGCTTCAATCCTCGCCAATCCTTCCTTCACCCCTGGGAATGGCTCATCGTCATCAGATAGTTCTGTAATCGCTTGATTAACAGCATGGCTCCACTCAAGCGCTTTCATTAATTGCTCGTCATTTGTTTTAGCAATTTCTCTTTCTAATGAAGGGTTAGATAATTCATTAGTTGTTTCCGTCCATTCTTTGACAGAAGCTAAACTAGGGATTTCAAGCCCCTCTTTCGCTGCCAATTCAAACGTTAAAACCAAACCTTTAAAACGGTTAATTCCCCGCGTCCTTGAATATAAATTAACGTCGTTCCATATTTCCATAAAGCGGTCAGTGATCGTTTCAATGCCCCAAACCTCAATCGCTTTCGGTCCAAAGCATTTCTGATGCTTAACATCCATCGTGTCCATCGCACAGCCATCAGAGTCAACGCACACTAAAAAGTCTTTTGTTTTTATGAATTCTGATATATTTTCTTTCATTGTCTGTCTCCTCAAATAAGTAAATTTTTTATAAAATAAAAGCCGCCACTCCATAAATAGGAATGGCGACTCTTTTGTTAGAGGTCAGACCTATTCTTAAACTCCAGAATACGCTGCGAATCCTCCGTCAATAGGTAATACAACGCCTGTGATGAAGCTCGCCGCTTGTTCACTTGCAAGGAACAATAAGCCGCCGATTAATTCTTCAGGTTGTCCAAATCTTTCCATTGGTGTGTTTCTAAGGATTTTCGCTGCTCTTTCTGTGTAGCTGCCATCTTCATTTAGCAATAATTTTTCATTTTGCTTTGTCACTAAAAATCCAGGAGCGATCGCATTTACCCGAATTCCAGCTTTAGAAAAGTAAACCGCAAGCCATTGGGTAAAGTTACTGATTGCTGCTTTAGCACCGCTGTAAGCAGGAATTTTTGTTAATGGTGTAAAAGCATTCATAGAAGAGATGTTGATAATCGAGCTTCCTTTTTTCTGTGTCATTGCCTCACCGAACACTTGAGAAGGAAGTAGCGTTCCTAAGAAGTTCAGGTCGAAAACAAATCCAACACTTTTTGGATCTAAGTCAAAGAAGGTTTTTAATTCTGGGTTTGCTTTTACTGCTTCTCCGTCATAGAACTCATCATCTGTTGTTCCGCGCGGGTTGTTACCGCCAGCACCGTTTAGAAGGATATCGCATGTACCTAGTTCTTTCTCAACAATTTCTCTTGCAGCTAATAAGCTTTCTTTTTCTAAAACGTTTGCTGCCACACCGATTGCAATTCCGCCAGCTTCTTTAATCTCATTCGCCACTTTATCAGCTGGTTCTTGACGAAGGTCAAGTACAGCTACTTTCGCACCGCATGCTGCTAATGCTTTACAGAAATCCGCTCCAAGAACGCCGCCTCCGCCTGTTACAACTGCTACTTTTCCTGTTAAGTCTACTTTAAATGGTACTGTCATGGTTTGGTCCCCCTTTTATTTGGTACGCTGATTAGTTTTTACGACTTTTTCCTTCTGCTTCCCATAAGCCGTACAAATAGGTAGCTCCTAAAGCACGATCATATAATCCGTATCCTGGCTTTCCAGTTTCTCCCCAAATCATTCTTCCATGGTCAGGGCGAATCGGTCCAGAATAGTTGAAATCCTTCATCGCTTTAATTACTTCATACATATCTATAGAACCATACTTAGATGGATGCGCTGATTCTTCGAATGAAAATCCGCCTGTAAGCTTAACGTTACGAGCATGTACAAAGTTTACACGGTCTTTCAGTCCGAAATAACGAAGCATTTCTGGAAAATCATTATCTGGATGTGACCCAAGAGAACCGCTGCACATGGTTAAACCATTATTTGGGCTGTCATATAGGTTAATAAATCTTTCAAGATTTTCTTTGTTTGTAATGATACGTGGTAATCCAAAGATATCAAATGGTGGATCATCTGGGTGGATAGCCATTTTAACGCCAGCTTCTTCGGCAACAGGAATAATTTCTTTAATGAAATATTCTAGGTTTTCCCAAAGCTTTTCATGATTTACATTTTTGTAATGATCAAATAATCTTTGTAAATCTTCTTTTTCATAGCTGGAATCCCAACCAGGAAGAGAAAGTTCACCTGTTAGTGGATCCATTTTTTTAGCCACTTCTTCTACGAAAATAAGAGCGGTTGAGCCATCTGGAAGACGGTAATCTAGATCCGTACGGGTCCAGTCAAAGATTGGCATAAAGTTGTAGCAGATAACTGGAATGCCGACTTTACCAAGGTTGCGGATCGTTTCTTTGTAATTCTCGATGTAACGGTCACGAGTCGGCAAGCCGATTTTAATATCCTCATGAACAGGGACACTTTCGATAACAGAAATATGTAACCCAGCTTCTTCTACGGTGCTTTTTAATTCCTCAATTTTATCTAACGGCCATGCTTCCCCCACCGGAATATCATAAATGGCAGTTACAATCCCCTCCATCCCAGGGATCTGACGGATATATTCCAAGGGAATCGAATCTGTTTTACCATACCAACGAAAACTCATTTTCATTTACGAAAACCTCCTTATTAATTAAGCTCGATGCTAAAATAGTTTTTTGCATTGTTAAAACAAATATTCTCAATAAGTTTTTGCAGCAATTCTTGGTCATTTGGAACCTCGCCATCCTCTACCCATGTACCAACCAAATTACATAGAATCCGGCGGAAATATTCATGACGGCTGTAAGAGATAAAACTGCGTGAATCGGTAAGCATTCCTACAAAATGCATCAACAAACCTTGGTCGGCTAAAGCATTTAATTGGCGTAGCATTCCTTGTTTTGTATCATTGAACCACCAACCAGAACCTAACTGGATTTTCCCTGGTACGCCAGCTTCCGTTTGGAAGTTTGCCAGCGTACTGCCAATCAAATCATTATGAACAGGATTCAAGTTATACAGAATGGTTTTTGGTAAGGCGTTATTTTCATCGAACGCTGCAAGTAAAGCATTTAGCGTTACAGCTACTTCCCCTTGATCGCTGATCGAATCAAAGCCTGCATCAGGACCCAAGGTTTTAAACATTTTAGTATTATTATTCCTAATCGCACCAAAATGTATTTGCATGGCCCAATCGCGCTCTTTGTAACACTTCGCAAGGTGAATAAGCACCGCAGTCTTGAATTTATTCTCCTCTTCACTGCTGACAACTTGTCCATTGCGGCCCGCTTGAAAGATCGCATTTATTTCTTCCATTTTAAAAGCAGCAAACGGAATTTCTCCAATACCATGGTCAGATAGGCGTCCGCCTTTTTCATGGAAGTATTGAACTCTCTCTTCAAGGGCCGTTAAATATTCTTCAAAGGACGAGATTTTTCTATTGATTACCGCTTCAAGCTTTTCTACAAACTCTGTAAAGGAATCCTTGTTGATTTCGACACCCTTATCCGGACGGAAGGTTGGGAGTACCTTTACTGGAAAGTCCTTTAATTCCTTAATTTGCTCGTGGTAAAACAAATCATCCGTTGGATCGTCTGTCGTACAGATCACCTTTACGTTGGAACGTTTGATTAAACCTTGAACGGAATAATCATCCTGCTTCAATAATGAATTGCATTGCTCCCAAATTTGTTCGGAGCTAGCTTCATTCAGCAGTTCTTCAATCCCAAAGTATTTTTTTAATTCTAAATGAGTCCAATGGAACAATGGATTTCCAACGGTATTCGGAACGGTTTTAGCCCATGCTTCAAACTTCTCTTTATCGCTGGCATTACCAGTGATAAAACGTTCATCGATCCCGTTAGATCGCATACCTCTCCATTTATAGTGGTCGCCTTCAAGCCAAAGTTCGGTAATCGTGTTAAATTTACGATTTTCAGCAATTTCCTTTGGGGATAAATGGCAGTGGTAATCGTAGATAGGCATGTTTTTCGCATAATTATGATACAAATCTATCGCTGTTTTATTCTTCAGCATAAAATTATCATGGATAAATGCTCCCAACCCAAGCACCCCTTCCTATTTAGCGGTTTATTGAAAATGAACGGCTCATATATTTCTCAACATCTGAGATAGGGATTAAATTAGCATCCCCCTCAATCGTATGTTTCAAGGCAAAACAACCGGTGGCAAACTCAACTGCATCTTGAGGCGTATATTCACTAATTAATGAATAAATGATTCCTGCTGAAAAGGCATCACCTGTTCCAACTCGGTCGATAATATCGACTTCCACCTCTGTTGATTGATAGAACTGACTGCCATCATACAAAAAGGCCTGCAATTGATTACAATTGACGGATACATGTTCTCTTTTCGTCATCGCAATATATTTCATTCCATATTGTTGATGAAGCTGGCTCATAATACTCTTAAGATCTTGCGGACTCGGATGTTTTGGCAGGCGGTCTTTAATATCCTGTCCATCCCTATCCAACAATTGTAAGGGCTCAATCCCAATGCAGACATCTACATCCTTGATTAGTTCGGTCATCTTTTCACGAGCTGTTTCAAAGGACCATAACGCACTCCTGTAGTTTAGGTCACAACTGGTAGTTAACCCTTTTTCTTTTGCGACAGATAACGCTTTCTTGGTCAGCGTAAATAATTCTTCATTTAACGCGGGTGTGATACCGCTGATATGGAACCAATCCGCATCAGCAAAAATGGCATCAAAATCATATTCTTCTACCTTGGATAAGGCAAACGCTGAATAGTTTCGGTCATAATACACTTTTGAAGGCCGGATGGAATAACCTTTTTCAAAAAAATAAATCCCAAGTCGATCACCGCCATGCAGAACATGATTGGTCCGAACCCCAAACCGATTTAACTGTTGCTCAGCGCTTGTACCCAGTGCATTTTCAGGCACTTTCGTTACAAATGAGCTGATCAGACCGAATTTCGCTAAGGAAACGGCTACGTTTGCTTCCCCGCCCCCATAAACAGCATCAAAGGATTGGGCTTGGACAATTTTTTGATAATTTGGTGCCGATAACCGAAGCATGATCTCCCCAAGAGTAACTACTTTTTTCATGTTTTATTCCGCCCTTAGAGAATTGACCTTGTCGATAAACTCACGGGCAACTCTTTGTACCGAGCTAAAATCCCCGCCTACAGCATCTTTTGTCAGAGCTCCGCCAATCCCAACAGCAAAAGCTCCATTTTTCATCCATTTATCAACATTATCGAGGCTTACTCCGCCGGATGGCATCATTTCCACATGTGGGATGGGACCTTTTACATCTTTAATGAATCCAGGGCCTAACAAACTGCCTGGGAAGAGCTTCACTACGTCTACACCAAATGAAAGGGCGCTCATTATTTCAGTTACAGAGCCACATCCTGGAAGATAGGGAGTAGCGTAGCGGTTGCACATTGTGGCAATCGCTCCATCAAAATGAGGACTTACGATATACCGTGCACCATTCATAATCGCAATACGTGCAGTCTCTGCATCCAATACAGTCCCTGCACCGACAATCATTTGCTGATCACCAGTTCGTGTAAGTTCAGCAATTGCCTCTTCAGCACCAGGTGTAGTGAAAGTAACCTCAAGGGAACGAATCCCACCCTGAAAGGCTTGTTTGGAAATCTCAACTGCTTCTTCTTTACTTTTCCCACGGACCACTGCAACCAAATAACCTTTATGCATTTCGTTAAGTACTTGATATTTTTGCAACATTTAGATCACCTTGTCTGTTTTTTATGGCCAAGCTATAATCTTACAGGAGTTACATTTTGTTAAAAATCAATAAAAATCGGATACCTTTTTATAGTGTCTTTTTGGCACTATATTATACCGACTTAGGTTTACATCTTTTCTAACTTGTATACTAGCATACTTTCGAATTATTTACCAATAATAATATACTTGTTCATAAAAAATTAACAATAAAAAAACCAGTATCCCTTTATAGGAATACTGGCCAGGCTGTCAAGAAACCTTCGACAGTCTCTTATTGATATAAGCTTTTTGAACATGTCTGTTGATTTGCGCTCCAGGCACTTCGCTTTCCGCGGGCGGTCGGTGAGCCTCCTCGGCGCTGCGCGCCTGTGGGGTCTCACCCTGACCTGCTAGTCCCGCAGGAGTCTCGTGCCTTCCACGCAAATCAACAGGGTTATAAAATCAATAATACACTACTCTTAACACACCAAAAAAAAAGAAAAATATTTAGTAGTTAAATCTATATTTAAACTAAGTGTATCGGCAAAAATGAATATGAATTTGTTTCTATTAATGAATGGGTTCCTAAGGTTCACATTATCTCTCGAGCCCGATTTGCATGGGATTATTTGAAGGTTATAATGATTATTAATCTAATTTGAGTAAATGTGAAAACTGTTCACTTCTTCCCCGATATACACTTCCAAAATTAAAGTAAAGGTAGTGACACGTCATATTTGGGAAGACTACAAGTAAAAGGTAAGGGAATGTTTCTTATCTAATTTGAAAAAATACTTTATAAATTTAGAAAAGAAAAAGTAGAGCGAAGCTTCGCAGATTCAATTGCTTTAAACTTAGCTTGGCTAGAATAAGTGTGTGGTAATACTTAGGTCATTTACCCCCTGTTGATTACCGCGGAAGGTGCGCAGACTCCTGCGGGAGTACGGGGCAGTGGGAGACCTGCAAGAGCGCAGCTCTGAGGAGGCTCCCCGGCACGCCCGCGGAAAGCGAAGCATCTGGAGCGGAAATCAACAGGCCTGTTAGCAGAAACAATCTTAATTAAATTTTGTATTAAATCAAGCTAAAACAAAAGATTGCCGAGAAAGATACCCTTTCTCGACAATCTGACCAGTATTCCTTTATAGGAATACTGGCATCTGTTCAGGAAGTTCAAAATAATCTAAGTAAGGACTGTCTTCCCTAAATAGGTCTTCCCAATATTTCATTGGTTCAATAATATGCTGTCTAACAACATCTTCTACCCGATCGCAATCCTTTGTTTCAAGGATTTTTAATATTTTCATATGGTCAGTAATCGCTTCATCAAAGCTATGCTGCATTTCAGAAAGGAGCCGCATTCGGTTATAGTGAGTACTTATCCGGGTAATCGCTTCCCAAACATGCGCTTTTTGATTCCCTTCAAATATGATCCGATGAAATTCTTTGTCAAGTTTATGAAACGCGCGCTCCTGCCCCTTTTGGCCAATTAACTCCTCCTGGAGGGAAACATTCTTTTGTAGGTCAAATAAATTTCCCTTCGGAAACGACTCACACGTCAGCTTTAATACCTCTTTTTCCAAGGTGTAACGCATAAAAGAGGCTTCTTTAACTAATTGTGGCTTTATTTTTGATATATAAGTCCCCACTTGGGGAATAACTTCTATTAAATGTTCTTCTCGTAATTTAGCTAAAACTTCTCTAATTGGAGTACGAGAGATCTTAAGCCCGTCAGCAAATTCTATTTCACTAATGGATTGGCCTGGTTTTAATTCTAATGACATAATAGAATCCTTTATCACTCTATAGGAATATTCCTTATTATTCTCACCCGGCAGCCGTGGCGCTATCGTAGCCATATGTTACACTCCCTATTTTTCCGTTCATTTATATTCTCTCACCATAATAGCATTCAAATCTTCTTCCTACAATACCACTTCAAAAGAAGAAGATAGTTAACTAAATAACTATCTTCTTCTTATTTCTATAAAGTTTTTGTTATTTAGCTGTTTTTCTTTTCTCTGCTAAATCAATAGCTAATTGCAGAGTACGTTTTTTGTTTAATGGGTAAAGGAATACAAGTATTAAGAAAACCGCTCCAAGTACAAGGGCAGGAACTAATGTTCCAAGGGTATGAATTCCATCAAGCGTACTAGCTGTTTGTGCCTGAAGCTTTGGATTATATCCAGCTGCAGCGATCACCGCACCACCAAGACCACCAGCTACTGCCTGACCAATTTTACGAGCCATTGAGTAGATAGAGTAGACGGTTGCGTCTTCTCGTAAACCTGTTAAATATTCATGATAGTCGATTACGTCCGTAACGAACGCCCAAACAACAAGGTTG
This sequence comes from Neobacillus sp. FSL H8-0543, assembly GCF_038592905.1. Classification (GTDB taxonomy): domain Bacteria; phylum Bacillota; class Bacilli; order Bacillales; family Cytobacillaceae; genus Neobacillus. Next base: position 1,797,312 of record NZ_CP151943.1, read on the forward strand.
AAAATACCATAACCAAACATCGCAACAGTTAGAATAGCAATAAATTGTGTGGATGAAAGATTAGGAAGGAAATATAGAACGGCATATACAAGAGCTGCTAGTAATAAGCCACCTGAAGCCACTTCTTTTTTACCAAACTTTTTAACTAACGGTTGAATAAACGGCATAGCTACAAAAACTGCACCAGATTGCAGAAGACCAACAATACTTAACGCTTTCGCATTGCTGAAGTAATCCTTAAATAAAAATACGTTTACTGTACCAATTAACATAAAGACAATCATGAATGTTAAGGCAACTACTAGGAACCAAATTAATGGTTTGTTTTTTACTAAACCTTTCATTGTTTTGCCTAAGTTCATTTTTGGTTTTTCCGTTTCATCTAACACAATTCGTTCCGTCGATAATTTATAGCAAGCAAGGTAAGATGCAATTGCTAGACCACCAAAAATTAGTGCAGCTAAAAAGAAGCGATCTGCATCAGGACGATTGTTAACAAATAGAATCATTGGTCCAACTACGTTAATAACTAAACCAGATACTTGTGCACCTAATGTTCTCCAGCTTGAAAGAGCAGTTCTTTCAACAGGATCAGCTGTGATAACAGAAGCCATTGATCCGTACGGGATATTTACCGTACTGTATAGAGTTCCCCAAATTATATAGGTTACGTAAGCGTAAGCAAGATAGAAGCCATCGGACATTCCAGGAATCGTCACGAACATTAAGACACCAGATACTACAAGTGGAACAGACATTCTTAGAATCCATGGTTTAAACTTTCCATTTTTCGTTGATTTTCTTGTATCTATAAAACGGCCCCAAGTAACATCGGCTACCGCATCCCATAAACGAGCAATTAAAAATAGTAATCCGACATGAGCTGGATTAAGTTGGAATACATCTGTATAAAAAACCATTAAGAATGCTGCTACAAGAATAAAGAATAAATCATTACCAAGATCTCCAAACAAATAACCTAATTTGTCTCTCATTCCAAATTTACGCATTATTTTCACCTCTTATTATATTGTTGTTACAAAAACCACTTGGTAAAACGGTTACATTTTCTACAAAAAGTAAATTAACTCATAAGAAACAAGGTACTAAAATATGACATACATCCAACTATTGCTGTAGCTTGTCCAATCCATTTGCATTAAGATAAACCTCAAATATGAAATAAATAATTCCGTTAAAAAGCAATTCTTAGGGACGTGGACTTCTATTAAACAGCTAGTTTGGATATAAGATTTGTTCCCTCCTTTTCTTTGATGTACTAGTATACTAGCATGCCGAAAGTGGAGTTGCAACAAAAAAATGTAAACGGAAACATTTTGTTCAAATTTATTACAAAAGATACTTCCCAACTGAATTTACCTCTTGATTTTCACCGAATTATCCTTATAATATCTAGATTTATTTTTTTAAAAACCCTCAGCAAATGCTTGAGAGCCTCATACTAAATATAAATATAATGATAGATAGGGGCGATTCACACGCTTCTATTAAAAAAAAGACCAGCAGAACGCTCCCCTTGGTCCAAAGTTTCCGCTTTACAAGAATACAAGTTAATGAGTATAATCATTTCATAGTTTAAAATCTTCTGCATATATATTATATTCAGAAAACATTATTATTAAAGGGGGAAAATAAAATGAAGGCCAAACAATGGTTATTATTGTTAACATTTGGATTATTGCTGAGTTTGTTGGCTGCATGTTCTGACGATGAAACAAAGAAACCTGCAAGTAATGAACCAAAAGAAGAGGAACAGGCAAAGGAAAAAGTACTTAGCTTTATAAATCCTGAAGCGATTCCGTCAATGGATCCGTCTAAAGCTACAGATGAATCTTCTTTTGTTTATCTGGCTGCAACAATGGAAGGTCTTTACCGTTTAGATGAAAAAACACAAACTGCTCCGGGAATGGCTATCGATCATGAAGTAAGTACAGATGGTCTGACTTGGACCTTTAACTTACGTGAGGATGCAAAATGGTCCAATGGCGACCCAGTAACGGCTCATGATTTCGTGTATGCGTGGCAGCGTGCTGTTAATCCTGAAACAGGCTCAGAATATGGCCCGTATATGATGAATGGAGTAATCAAAAATGCTGAAGCGATAAGCAAAGGTGAACTTACACCGGACAAACTAGGTGTAAAAGCAGACGGTGATTATAAATTCGTCGTTGAATTAGAAAATCCAACACCGTACTTTGAAACATTAACGACATTCGGAACATTCTTCCCGCTAAATCAAAAATTCGTTGAGGAAAAAGGCGCAGATTTTGCACTTAGCACAGAAAACTTATTAGCGAATGGACCTTACACTATTTCTGATTGGACTAGTACGAGTGATAAGTGGAATCTTGTAAAGAATGAAAAGTATTGGGATGCAAAAACAGTTAAAATGGATAAACTGACATTCACTGTTGTAAAAGATCCACAAACAGCTCTAAGCTTATATGAGGAAGGCACAGTTCAACGAATAGACCTAACATCCGATTTAGTAGACCAATATTCTACTAATGAAGATTATGCTGTTTCAGCAGATACATTTGTTTATTTCCTAAAATTTAATCAAACCACATCTGATGCATTAGCAAATAAAAATATTCGTGCGGCAATCAGCAGAGCATTTAACAAAGAAGCTCTAGTCGATGAGATTTTGAACAACGGATCAATCGCTGCGAATGGTCTTATCCCAAAAGACTTTACACCAATACCTGAATCGGGTGAGGATTTCCGTAAAGTAAGCGGTGACCTTGTCACTTATGACCTAGAAGCAGCAAAAGAACTTTGGGCAAAAGGTCTAGCAGAAATTGGTACGGATTCAGTTGAGATTGAATTTTTAGCTGATGATGACCAAACGACAAAAATTTTAATTGAATATGTTGCTAACCAGCTTTCAACTAATTTAGATGGATTGAAGGTTAACATTAAACAGATACCGAAAAAGCAGCGTCTTGAATTAGATAAAAGCATGGAATATGAACTTCAACTTACTAGATGGGGCCCAGACTTCCTTGATCCATATACCTATATGTTGCTATTTACGACAGATAGTGGGAACAATATGACAGGATATTCAAGTCCGGTTTATGACAAATTAGTATTTGATACTGCTTCAACTCTTGCTACAGATAATGTAGCGCGTTATAAAAACTTCCTTGAGGCAGAAAAAGTGCTATTTGAAGATGCGGCAATCGCACCTGTTTACCAGGCTTCCAGAGCACAACTAATCTCACCAAAAGTTCAAGGAGTGTTCGTAAACCCATTCGGAGCAACCTACGAATACAAATGGGCAGATGTAGCGGAATAAAACCAAAGGCCTGGTTTTAGTTGCTTATCTGAGGTTACTTAAATGAAAAGAGAGGGGGAAATACCAATTGGTATTTCCCCCTCTCTTCTATTTTATTTTCATTTTTTCTATTGCTACTATTTTTATATTCTGATAATATAAAATAGCGTTATTATTGGAAAGCATGTATTCTATAATCCAGAGTCTTTGACCACTTCCATAATGAAGTTAAGGCAAAGGTACGCCGGTCAAATGCCGAATGGCAACTTTAGTTGCCTTATTGATTGAGTTAAAAGCTCAAATTTTATAAGTTGGTTACTTTACAACCAGTGCAATGCACACAACTTGTGAAACGGTCAATAAGAGTAGTAAAAGTAAATTATTTGCTATATAGACTCTGATCTTTTGATGATATTAAATGAATATTATAGAGCTTCCTTACATAAGTCCCTAGGACCTTTTGGTAGTAGTATACATATTTTTTTTGGTATACTTACGCTTTTTTAATATTGATAAAGATATCTAAGCAAGTGTTGTGCGCAATTATGCGCTTTGCACTTGCTTTTTTTGTTGTAAAAAATCAATTTAGTTAGGAGATAAAGGGAATGGGAAAAGCACTTATTATTGGCTGCGGCGGGGTGGCTTCCGTAGCCATACAGAAATGTGTTCAAAACAGTGAGGTATTTGAAGAGATTTGTATCGCAAGTCGTACAAAGTCAAAATGTGATGACTTAAAAGCAAAACTAGACGGCGGCAAAACGAAAATTACAACGGCACAAGTGGATGCAAACAATGTTGATGAACTAATTGCTTTAATTGAAGAGGTAAAACCGGATATTGTGATGAACTTAGCTCTTCCATATCAAGATTTAACCATTATGGATGCATGCCTGGCAACAAAAACAAACTATATGGATACTGCAAACTATGAGCCGGAAGAGACGGCAAAATTTGAATATAAATGGCAATGGGACTACCGCGAGCGCTTCGAAAAGGCTGGAATTACAGCACTTTTAGGTAGCGGCTTTGACCCGGGTGTAACTGGGGTATTCTCTGCCTATGCATTGAAACATTATTTTGATGAAATTGAATATATCGATATTCTTGACTGTAATGGCGGAGATCATGGTTATCCATTTGCAACCAACTTCAACCCTGAAATCAATATCCGTGAAGTTTCTGCAAACGGAAGGTATTGGGAAAACGGCGAATGGATCGAGACGGAGCCAATGGAAATCAAACGCGTTTACAACTTCGCGGAAGTTGGCGAGAAAGATATGTATTTGCTCTATCACGAAGAGCTTGAATCTCTTGCTCAAAACATCCCAGGGATTAAGCGTATCCGTTTCTTCATGACCTTTGGCCAAAGCTATATTACTCACTTAAAGGCCCTTGAAAATGTAGGAATGACTAGCATCGAGCCAATTGAATTCGAAGGAAAACAGATTATCCCGCTTCAGTTCTTGAAAGCTGTATTACCAGATCCAGCATCACTTGGACCAAGGACAGTCGGAAAAACAAACATCGGCTGTATCTTCCAAGGAAAAAAGGATGGAAAGCCGAAAACTTATTATGTCTACAATATTTGTGACCATCAGGAATGCTATAAAGAAGTCGGTTCACAAGCCATTTCTTATACAACAGGTGTTCCTGCGATGATCGGTGCCATGATGGTGATGACCGGAAAATGGAATAAACCGGGTGTATACAATATTGAGGAATTTAATCCGGATCCGTTTATGGAAGAATTGAATAAATGGGGACTTCCATGGGTTGAAGACTTTAATCCTGTACTTGTTGATGAGCCAGTTAAAGAAAAAGAGTTGGAGCTCGTTCGATAAGATGAAGTTCGAAGAATTACCAACACCATGTTATGTAGTCGATGAAGAGTTAATTGAGAAAAATCTTAAAATCCTAAACGGCGTCATGAAGCGGACAGGAGCTAAGATTGTTTTGGCACAAAAGGCTTTTTCGATGACAACAATGTACCCCCTCATTGGAGAATATTTAAGTGGAACAACAGCAAGCGGCTTATACGAGGCGCGTCTTGGTTACGAGGAAATGGGCAAAGAGAATCATGTCTTTGCCCCTGCCTATCGTGAAGAGGAAATCGACGAAATTATCTCTATTTGCGATCATATCATCTTTAATTCCTTCTCACAGCTAGAAAAATTTAAGGATAAAGCATTAAAAGCTGGCAGGAAAGTGGGCTTGCGTATTAATCCTGAATGCTCCACACAAGTCGGCCATGCTATTTATGACCCCTGTTCACCCGGATCTAGGTTTGGTGTAACAAAAGAGCATTTTCGTCCCGATATGCTTGTTGGCGTTTCAGGGCTGCATTTTCATACACTTTGCCAGCAAAACTCTGATGACCTAGAGACAACTCTTAATGCAGTTGAAGAAAAGTTCGGGCCATGGCTATCACAAATGGAGTGGATCAACTTTGGCGGCGGTCATCATATCACACAAGAAGATTATGATATCCCGCGGCTAGAAAACTGTATTAAGAAAATGCAGGATAAATACGGTTTAGAAGTATATCTTGAGCCGGGAGAAGCCATTGCCCTCAATGCAGGTTATTTGGTTACTTCTGTCCTTGATCTCCATCAAAACGGTATGGAGATTGCGATTCTTGACACTTCAGCCACCTGTCATATGCCGGACGTATTAGAAATGCCTTATCGTCCGCCTCTTTTTGGATCTGGAGAAGCAGGTGAGAAGCCATTTAGCTATCGGCTTGGCGGGCAAACCTGCCTGGCAGGCGATGTCATCGGAGATTATTCTTTTGATCAGCCCCTAAAGAGCGGTGATCGATTAGTTTTTGGTGACATGGCGATTTATACGATGGTCAAAAACACCACTTTTAACGGCATGCCTTTACCGGCAATCGTTGTTCAAGACAAAGATGGAGATTGTCATATTGTGCACCAATTTAGCTACCAGGATTTTAAAATGAGACTAGCTTAAAGAATAGAGGATATGTACCGAAGCAACTCCCGAAGTGAAAAAACCAGATTCTCAATCACGAATCTGGTTTTTTATAAAAGATGAATAGTCCGAATTTTTCACTAAAACTTAATATTTAAATAAAATATTATCGATATTAATAAGATATAATATAAACAAACTGGAAAAAGAAGATGATATTTTGTTATGTAAAAGCCTAGAGTTTAGGAATGCTGTTGGACAGAAGATTAAAATTATCGATATCCCAGTATTAGAAAAAAACAATCGATTCTATTTTATGATCCAAGTTCGATTACAACTATTTATTTCAATTTTTTATACTAAACCGCAACCCAAAAGCTGCTATTCCTTCCGGGAATATCTGAAACGAAAAATGAGTTGGCCTGACTTCAAGGAATTATATAGAATTCTAGAGTTTAGACATAATGCTTAACTTTCTAAATGTTTTTCATCTATAAAACCTTATATACTCAATGGGATGTTCCAACAAAGGGTCTGACCTCTCAGCAAAAACATCGAGAGATCAGACCCTTTTTGGACATTTAATTTGTTCTATTAAATATTTCTAGCTGCCTAATAAACGTTCCGGATAGAGCAGATTGTCCATTGATAAAAATGTTCCTTACATTTATTACTTATATGGATGGATTAACTATAAACCAGCTCTTTTTCTTTTAGACTAAGTGTTTCTGCTGTTGAGGTATGGATTTCGCGCAGAAGCTCCGGGTTTTTCATTAGTGACTTGCCAAACGAAGGAATCATTTCTTTGATTTTCGGTTCCCATTCTTTCATACGTTCTGGGAAACATTTTCGGATGACCTCAAGCATCACGTGAACGGCTGTTGACGCACCTGGAGAAGCTCCTAGTAAAGCTGCAATCGTGCCATCTGCTCCACAAATTACTTCCGTACCAAATTGAAGCGTACCTTTACCAGCTTCCGTATCTTTTATTACTTGCACACGTTGGCCGGCAACGATTAAATCCCAATCCTCAGCGATAGCGTTTGGGATAAACTCCCTGAGCTCTTCCATGCGCTGTTCTTTCGATGCTATCACCTGCTGAATCAGGTATTTTGTCAATGACATCTCTTTGGCACCCGCTGCCAGCATCGTCAAGACATTATTCGGTTTGACGGAAGTGACCAAATCAAGCATGGAACCGGTTTTTAGAAACTTTGGCGAGAAGCCTGCAAACGGTCCAAACAGCAATGATTTTTGATTATCGATAAATCTTGTGTCAAGATGAGGAACAGACATTGGCGGTGCTCCAACCTTCGCTTTGCCATATACCTTCGCATGATGCTGGGCGACAACATCTGGATTGTTACATACCATGAAAAGTCCGCTTACCGGGAATCCTCCGATATGCTTTGACTCAGGAATACCGGTCTTTTGCAGTAAAGACAGACTTCCTCCCCCGCCTCCGATAAAGACGAATTTCGCTGTATGGTGTTTGACCGTACCGCTAAAAAGATTCTGCACCTTCAAATCCCACATGCCATCGCTCGTCCGTTTAATATCATTAACACTATGATTATAGTTTATGAGGACATCTTTATTCTCTAAATGGTCAAATAACTTGCGCGTTAAAGCACCAAAGTTAACATCCGTGCCAGAGTCGATATTGGTTGCCGCGATTGGTTCATTCCACTTGCGGCCTTCCATAATAAGCGGCATCCATTCCATCAGTTTTTCCGGATCATCGGAAAACTCCATCCCTTGGAATAGCGGATTTTTTGACATCGCTTCAAACCGTTTCTTTAAAAATGCTACATTTTGTTCCCCTAGAACTAAGCTCATATGGGGCAATTGTCTGATAAAGTCCTGCGGGTTATCTAACAGCTTGCTTTTTAAAAGGTACGACCAAAACTGCATGGAAACCTGGAACTGTTCATTTATATTGATCGCTTTACTAATATCTACAGATCCATCCGGTTTTTCAACCGTGTAGTTAAGCTCGCACAAGGCTGCATGCCCTGTTCCTGCATTATTCCATTCGTTCGAGCTTTCCTCCCCGGCGTTTTCAAGCTTCTCAAACACCTTAATTTCCCATTCCGGCACTAATTTTTTCAAGATTGTCCCTAATGTCGCACTCATGATTCCAGCACCAATTAATATAACGTCTGTTTTCGTTTCACTGTTGCTCATTTTTATCAACCTTTTCTCTTGAATTTGCAGTAAAGATATAAGCGCACACACCAAGCTAAGACTTGGCCAAGTCACACAGCTTTTCTGTATACAATATTTAAAGATTATAATATTAACTATTATAAGACAATTGTAAATTATTTAAAAGTTTGTAGATTGGGAGAATTCCATCCTGGAGGAGAAAGAGTACATAGGCATTAAACCTTAGATAAATAAATTAGTCGTACTACATGAACATTGTACCTAAAGTTATTTATTCGAAATTTAGTACTAAAACAACCACATCTTTAAATAGACTAATTATATATCACTTGATACATATCACTGAATATATAATAAAGGAGTTTAGCATGGCACCGAAACAAAAGTTTACTAAACAGGAGATTATTATCGCAGCATTTGATCTTGCTAAAGATAAAGGATTAGATTCCATCACAATTAGAAACGTAGCTCAAAAGCTAGGAAGCTCCATAGCACCCATTTACGTAAATTTTAACAATATCGATGAACTGATACAGGAAGTAGTAAAAAAAGCATTTGAGGTTTCAAGACAGATGCTAATGGAGCAGAAATCAGGTCATCCATTCCGAGATATCGGAATTGCTAGTCTTAGATTTGCGAAAGAATATAGTGTACTTTATAGAGATTTGATAATCAAAAATAACCCTCATATGAAATACGAAAACGAAAACATTTACATTGTTATTGAACAAATGAAAAAGGATCCAATGTTGTCTCATTTTTCTGATGAAGAATTGAAGACGATTTTATTCAAAATGCAAACGTTCCAAACTGGTCTTTCTGTTATGGTAGCAAATAAATTACTTCCAGAGGATTGTGATGAAAAGTTGATTGAGATTTTGGACAGCACAGCAGCGGATATTATCGCTGCTGCTCATTTAAGAAATAACGGGTCGTTAGCGTGATAATCATAAAGGAGGTAGGATTTTATGCAAAACAGAAATGTTATTATTACGGGTGCCAATTCTGGAATAGGTAAAGCCTCAGCACTTAAATTTGCCACAGAGGGATACAACATTATTATGGCTTGTAGGGATATGGTGTTTAGTAGAAACGTCCAAAAAGAAATTATCGATATCTCTAAGAATAAAAATGTCTATTTAATGCAAGTGGATATGTCTTCGTTTAATTCCATCCGTACATTTTGCTCAGAATACAAAAGTAAATTTGAAAAAGTGGATATATTAATCCATAACGCAGCTTATTTTAATCATGGTGAAAAATATCAACTTAGTCCCGATCATATTGAGCTGACTTTTGCTACGAATGTATTTGGGCCTTTTTTGATGACGACATTATTATTGGATCACCTAAAAAAATCTGATGAACCTAAAATCTTTCATGCAGGTAGTAATATCATTAAGCATTTTTTTGACTTGAAAACCAAAATAATTTTTGATAACCTACAAGGCGAATTCAAGGATAGTAGATCCCATAGTGTGTATAAAATGTATTGCCAATCTAAAATGGCATTATTGATGCTCACATTTAAAATGGCTGAAATGTTTAAAGATGATGGGATCAAAGTAAATGCATTACAAATCAATGGTGCAAAAATGTCAAAGCGAATGATAAAAAAAGTCAAACCTTGGTGGCGACCAATCACGTGGGTGCAAAATTTATTTATTCCACCAACTTCATATATGGCCAATAACTATTTTGAAATATGCACCTCCGATACATTTCAACATGTAACCGGAAAGCTTTTCAACGATAAATTAGAAATTATGCAAGTGGCCCCTAATGAATATCCTGGTTTTTTCAAACAAGTAAAACGTGTCCTCGGTTCCAGTTTCTATCCCACATATGCAAATAAGAAAGACGTTATGGACCAACTATGGGAGTTAAGTATTGAGTTAACTAACGACCATTCTATCCACTCCACCTTAAAATCTTGAAGTTTTCTAAGTAAGATCTATATACCAATACTGCATCTACTGTTTAGTCATTATAAGAAATAGTCGGTATGCACCATTCACTATTTCTTATTATTTCTCCTTCGATTTCACTTGTATCCTTTGAAATATTTTAAAGAAGCCTATAGACTTGCCGCAAGTTTTTTTCGAATACTTCCAACAATCCAAAGCAACAGAGGGATTCCAACCATATTAATAGGTAATACATAATAAACCCAATACGTTTTCATATAGCCAAAGGTGTACGAAGGATTTGGAACAAACATGGCTATTGCGAAAAAAAGGGGTGCTGCAAACCAAACCATTTTACGCCAGTCTTTTATCTTGAACAATTGAGAGGTTCCATAACAAACCAAAAAGAAATATAGTGCCAACTTGATAAAAGCGCTAAGAATCCAGACTAACACGGCAATAATTTCTAAGTTTTGGATAAAGTCCATTACTGATATGTAGCTAACCATATCAAAAGCAGGGTGGCGCAGTTTAGAGGATATCTCTGGTCCAAAAGTCAGTAAAACCGCTACAGCAACGGAACTACAGATAATACCACTCAAAACAATCCCCCATACTGCGCTCTTTGTTGCCTTATTCGGCTCATTCATAAACGAAACGAGCATTAGCATCATAACTGACTCTCCAAAGAAAGCCAGTGGTGTTAATGCTCCATTCCAAATTGGAAGTATTCCCGTATCTACAAAAACTGGGAGAAAATTGTTAACATCAAAATCTTTAATCGATAAAATCGTCATTAAGGCTACGGAAAGAATTATAATAGGACCGAATACTTCGCTGCACCGTCCAATACCTTCAATCCCTCCCAAATAAGTTACGTAAATGAGTAACAAAAGCACAGTTACATAAAAGATCCACGGTGGCGTGGAAGGAAGAAGAATGGTAATCGTAAAATCGGCAAATTCCCTTAATATGTTGCCGATTACAGAATACCATTGAATGAAATAAATAATTACACAGGCTGTTCCAAGCCACTTTCCCAAAATAAGTTTACTAAATTCAACTAATGAACAACTAGGATGAAGCAAGGCGGTTTTAGTGGCAACATACACAATCAGTATCCCCAAAAGGCTTGCAATCAAGTAAGCAATCCAAACATCTTGCTTGGCGTTCTGCATTACTGGACTAATTGTAAGTAAGATTACATTTCCCGTTTCAAAAGTGAACATCAGCCAAAATATTTGAAGTCCTGAAAGTTTCATTTTTCTATCTCACTTTCCTTAAACAATAGAGATGGTCCTTCATTTCCAATACGTTTAATCTTGACTCTTGCTCTTACATTAATGTTTGTTTCAGAAAATGTTTGATCCCAATTCGTCTTTAATCTCTTCCACCGAATGGGATTCTTGCGATGAATAGCTTCGCCAAAACCAAAGATATCTATACCATATTCTTTTTGTACTTTTGTAATGGTTTGTTTAACTTGCTTTTGCACCTCTTTTTCAAACTCCATTTCAAGTAACTTAAGATTTTTGGTATTCATCATATTTAAACCTGAATTGCTTTCTGAGAGAGTTCCCTCGCCAACCAAGGTAACAGTGAAACTGGGCTTTTCATTTTTACCGAAATTCGGTTCTATTTTGCTGTTAATCTTTGTTAATTTCAAACTCGAATTTGCACCACCTTTTTTAATGCTGATGGTTTTTTTTTTAAGAATTCCCATTACCCAAAGTGTATTCTTGTTTCCTTCATCGTTTAGAAACCCAAGTAATTTAAGGTTTTTATCAAACAGGCTGACTCCAGCTAAACGCAAAACCTTAGGGTTAGGAGAATCCTCTTTGCCTGTTTCCCCCTCAAGGGAGTCGCTAATTTCTATAGAAGGGATGGACGGACGAATACCGTCAAGGTTTGCAGCGATAAGGAACTTTAAATAAGCTGTATCTCCCCTTCCACCACTTTGCCGGTGTTCTTTTAACGTGGCAATAGCAGGAGGTTTCTCTAATGGGTTAGCTAGTTTAATGATTTCTTTTGCTTTACCTCCCTTTACCACAAACACATCTGAACGAAGGCTGACATCTGGGGTTCGATTATTAATATCAAACTTTTTTTTGAGACCGCTGGTGGCAAATTCCTCACCAATAAAGATAATGCGACGATGACCAAAATATGCCTCCCTAGGCAGCTTTGTCTGTATGTTATCTAGGGCTTCTTCTACATTCTTCCCTATGGCAGAAACCGTAAAAAAACCTTTTCCAGTAGCCCCACCGCCACCGCCTCCGCCTCCGCCTTGGGTTTGTACATTAGAAGGAATGACGATTTGCCCGCTAATTTCGACACCACCATTTTCAGCTAAATCCCAGCCTGTTGCCAGCCAAATGGCTCTGTCATTTAATTCCTTACGATCCCAACAGCCTGTGATGAATAGTAAGGAGAAGCATACCGCAAAACTTAAAACTGTTTTCATTACTCTCTCCCCCCTTTTTGGGAAGTTGGCTTTTGCCCGGAAGGGGTCCGCTGTTTTTTCCATCCCAATGTGAATATCGGTCCATATCGGTTACTCCATCTTGGTGACCGTAATAGCACATCTTTTAAGTCTCCCGGAATTTGCGGGGCCACTGGGTTAAAATACGGAACCCCGAAAGAGCGAAGGTTCACAAGGTGAATGATTAACACAATAAAGCCGATGACGATACCGTACAAGCCGAACATTCCTGCTAAAATGAGCATCGGAAACCTAACAAGCCGCAATGCCGTTCCGAGGTTGTACCTTGGGATGGAAAAGGAAGCAATTCCGGTTGTCGCTACAATAATCACCGTTGTAGATGAGACAATTCCTGCTTGTACCGCAGCTTGTCCAACGACAAGTGCTCCGACAATACTAACGGCTGAGCCTACCGCTTTTGGCAGACGGATCCCCGCTTCCCGCAGCCCCTCAAACACTAACTCCATAAGCAGCGCTTCAATAATGGTGGGGAATGGAACGCCATCCCGGGCAGCTGCGATACTGATAAGAAGGGTAGTCGGAATGAGTTTAGGGTGAAAGGTGACCAAGGCGACATAAATAGAGGGTAAAAACATTGTAATATTAAACAAGAAATAACGGATGAATCGAATAAAGGAAGTGTAAATAAACCGTTCATAGTAGTCTTCCACCGCTTGTAGTCCGTTCCAAAAAGTCATTGGAACAATAAGAGCAAACGGAGTGTTATCGACCAGTATCGCAACTTTCCCTTCTAACAGGTTTGCTATTACAATATCTGGCCGTTCCGTATTTTGAATTTGCGGGAACGGAGAATAAGGAGCGTCTTCAATAAATTCTTCAATATACGCTGATTCCAGGATCCCGTCAATTTGAATCCGGCTAAGTCTTGTTCGGACTTCATCCAATAGCGCTTCTGTAGCAAGTCCCTCGATATAAGCGATTGCTACATCAGTTTGTGAAAGCTCGCCTATACTCATGGACTCTAGTTTAAGCCTTGTACTGCGGATTCTTTTTCTTAATAGGGCTGTGTTTGTCCTTAATGACTCTGTAAACCCGTCCCTCGGACCCCGAATCGAAACCTCGCTCGATGGCTCCTCAACACTTCTTTTTTCTGATCCCTGCAAACTCGCAATTAATGCCTTTGCTTCCCCCTCCACTAATACCCCTAGATTTCCTTTTAAAATTTCATCTACTAGTTTGCCTAATTCAGAAATTGTCTTAACAGGAGTGGCAGCTAAGAGCTGATGTTCAATAAATTGCCCAAGTGTGCCACCTTTATTCAAACCATTTGGCAGCCCTTGAAACATCAATGGATTTAATAGTAATATGTCAAGTGTTTTCGTGTCGGTTAACCCTTCTAAATAAAACAATAGAATTTTAGGTTCCCCATTTATCTGGATAGGTCGAATCGTAAAATCTGAGCAATTTTGAAATAGATTCTTTAAAATTTGTTCATTTATGGAAAGGTTGGAACATAGGTTTTCAGTCTGAACTTCGGAAGGTAGTACAGTCTTTTTTTTTATCTTCTGTTTTACCTGTCGTTTACCGTACTTGAACATATGAGGACACTCCTTTGAAGATATTTTTTCCATTTAGGAGATGTTGTATGCACTTGTTCAGACTTTAAGAGGAACCTGTCTTTCTCCTATCTATCATTAATCTCTTTTGAGTAGCCTTTATTTAGTCATTCAGTATAAATAAATAATCAAAAGATACCTTAATAAGTTACAAAAAAGCTACCCTCAAATGAATAAAGGATAGCTTTCTATGCTGCAAGTTTTTGGTTTTTACTTTTATCAAGTAAATACTTTAGCAGTTTTTTACATCGCGGTAAGGAAAAGCCCACGATCGGGCCCAAGAAAAAGGCAATGATTACCGTTCCAACCCCTACTGGGCCACCTAATGCCCAACCGAGAATGAGAACAAGCACTTCCATTCCATTACGAACCCATTGTAAACTCCATCCTGTTTTGTCTACAATCATGATCATGATACTATCTCGAGGTCCAGAACCCAAATCCGCCGAAACATAGAGTCCAATTCCAAAACCTAATAGAACAACACCTATGACATAGGAAACTACTGCTCCTATGAAACTATCGATACTTGGCAAAAGCCATAAAAAGAAATCCATAAAAATACCAAGTAACAGCATATTTAAAAACGCACCTATTTTAGGCAGCTTTTTCGTTGCAATCGAGGCAGCAGTTAACAAGAGGAATCCTATGATTATAGACCATGTGCCAATTGTTAGCCCCAGCTTCAGAAACATTCCATAATGAAACACATCCCAAGGACCGATTCCTAATAACTCGCCTTCAATCGTTAAAGCCGCACCAAATGCTAAAACAAGCATTCCTAAAACAAAAAACGACCAGCGAAGAACCATTCTTTCTCACCATTTCCCCTCTAATCTCAAAACTTTTCACCTGACCACTATACCATACCAATTATTGCGTCAACCATAAAAACTAAATGGAAATGATAGAAACAAGGGGACGGATCTGCTGGTTTTTTTGCTAGAAGCGAAATGAGGCACCATTAACTGCTCTCTGCAAAAAACATCCAAACGATTAAATTAAATTCTTTCTTTTATTTTTCCAATCACTGTCTTATAGAAGTTGATTTCATGAGGTACGAATTGGTCCCTGCCAACATAATTTTCAAAAAAAATCTTATCGCCATTCTTCCCCATTTCAAATCCTCTTATCTTAACTGATTCTCTCTCACCAAACCAAAGTTCAACAAAGTGGTTAAACTCTACTCTTACAATCCCTGCTACTTCGTCTTGAAGCGTAAAGTCTTCGAAGGATTTTTCACTTTTGTATAAAAATGAGTGGGCTAATTCTTTATCTATAAAATCATCTGTTATGACACAATAATCAATGATCCCCAATGGAAGTAACTCCTCAAAGGAAACATCGATCCCAACCTCTTCTTTAATTTCTCTTACACCGTCTTGAACGGTTTCATCAGCCAATAGATGCCCTGCAGCTGTAATATCTAACAGATTCGGATAGTCGCGTTTGGTTTGACTGCGAAGCTGTAAATATATATAATCAGTGCCCTCTTCTTTATGAGTAAACCAACAATGAAAGGTTTCGTGCCAATAACCGAATCTATGTACTTCTTCACGAGTGGCAACTCCTATAGGATTCCTGTCATCATCAAAAATTTTTAATTGTTCCGTTTGCACATATTTCCCCCCTTAAGCCTTCGTCTTACTTCTAAAAATAGCTATCAAATACGAGCTATTAAACTTTCACTACATTGTTGAAATTATCGCTCTTTTTTAAATTTCAGAAAATCTAAGACATTACCGGCATTTTTTTAAATTAATGAAATCTTAAATTCCTCTATTAAATCCTTAAATGCTGGTCGGATATTGCCATCTCGCCCAACGACTGCCTCGGCGGTCACTAAGGAATTCAAAACGGCTTCTTCTGTCGCTTCTCCTACCGCTCTAAAAGCCAAGTCCATATCTTCTTCATGAATCGTTGGGAGGGAGAGAAGTTGTTCTGGTTTTTCATGTGGAATTTTCGTTGCAGTTGAAAACCCGATAACGACCTCTCCACTTCCCGTTGTAATAATCGAACCTGTTCGGGATAAACCTGTAACGGATCGTTTGATGATTCTGTTTAGCTGTCTCTCTGAAACCGGGAGATCGGTGGCAACGATAATCATCACAGACCCTTTATCCTCTTCCTTATAAGACTGGAGGATTGCTTCCTTTAAATCTTCTCCGACTGCTTTTCCGTTAACCCTAAGATCACTTAAAATCCCAAAATTCGAAAGGACAAGAACGCCAATCTTGTACGTGCCATGCTCCATTTTCATGATTCGAGAGGAAGAGCCAATCCCCCCTTTCAGAGAGTAGCAAAGCATACCCGTACCCGCGCCAACACTTCCTTCTTGGAATTCAAACGAGGTATTTTCAAGTGCTTGCTGAATATGTTCTGGCTTCACAAACTTTTCCCTTACATCATTTAATAACATATCATTGCATTCCCCAACGATTGGGTTAACTGTTCCAGTGGTTCGCCCGATTTCAGGGTTACGAGCTAACATATAGTCGATCAACGTATCCACTGCTGTCCCGACATTTAAAGTGTTTGTTAAAAGAATAGGTGTCTCCAAGGTACCTAATTCTTTCATTTGAATCGTTCCCATTGTTTTGCCAAATCCGTTAATGACATGGCTGGAGGCGATCAGCTTCTCTCGAAAGGTATTTCCTTGATGTGGCAAAATCGCTGTGACTCCTGTTTGCATGCTGTTCTGGCTCAGTGTCACATGGCCGACGGTCACTCCCTCTACATCTGTAATCGCATTATAATATCCCGGCTCCAAACGACCGATTTTCACTCCATAATCACGTATCCTTTTTTGATTGAACATATAAAATCTCCTTTATGTGTACTACGGGGACGGTTCTCCTGGCTTTTTTTTCGTGCCAGAACCCCACAAGATGCACGAATAATTTCATACTTGCCATTAATAACTAAAAAAACGACAGATAACTGTCGTTCGTTCGTATTTCTTTTTCTAAAAAAATCACTCAATCTCTTTCCTTAGCTCTCTGTGTATCTCTAATGTTCTTTTGAACGGTAATCGCCGCAAATAAACTAAGAACAAATGCCATCCCATAAAATCCCTTTTCGCTTAAGTCAATGCTTCCTGCATTGTAAAGTCCGATACCCATTAATGAAATAGAAATAACAAGAGCCAGCCAACTAATTCCATAGTAAATATTCGTAACAGGGATTCCCTCGTCTTTATCTCTTACTGCTTTTTGTAGTGATACCGCTGCATAAAGTCCGAAAATTAAAACGGAAAAGTAATATCCCTTTTCGTTCAATTGCATCGATGCATTAAATAAGCCAATGAGATAGGCCGTAACACCTACTAATAACGCTGCCCATGAAGCCCCAATAAAAGCTGGAGTCGGTTCTCCCTCTTTTCTTTCTACCTTTATTTTTGGTTCATTTCGCTTTCCTTTATCTAATAAAACCTCATGATCATTAGACATTAAATGTTTCTCCCCCGTCTTTTGATATTAAAATGGATCACCAGTTACACTAAGGTGCTCTACATAGTTCTATTATATAGAATTTTCTTACAAATAATAGATATTTTTTCTTCATCTTCAAATTGGGTTTCTGGCTAGGTAATCCACGGCGCGGTTATGCTGCTTCATTCAGACAGGCTTTTGGTTTTATATAACTATTTCTTGGTTTTATTAGAGCAACCGTTACTTTATTTACAGCTTATTTCACAATTGCACACAAAAAAGAATCTCTTCAAATTATGAACAGAGTTTCTTTTTATTCTATAAGCCATTTATAGATTTCTACTGTTGTTTTTTCTATATTACTTTGTCCATTTAAATAATATAAAGGTGTTTTTATTTGGTTCAATTCTTTCATAATTTTTTTATAAAAAGAATGCGCAAAAACAGATGTATTGATAAAAACTGCGTCTACTCGTTTTATTATTGAAATATCTCGATTTTTCTCATCTACTTCAAAAAACTCTATTGTTGGTAAATGCTCCTTTAATTTAACTTGCCAACTTGGCGAACCTCCAAAAATGACAATTCTCTTTGAATGAATCAAATCAAACATGTTTTTTAAAGGAGGCGCCTTTTCTAAATCAGTCTTTTCTTCACGATACACCATATTTCTGAGCGCATGAACTTCAGTAGTATAATCATCCATCGTATTAATTTGCTGCTCTAGTTGACGTATTTTTGCTTGTGCCAGATAAAGTTCGCTTGTTACTCCTTCAAATTCCCTCTGTTGTCTTGTAAAAATAGATTCCCATTCCAATCGTTTTCGTGATAACTGGATTTCTTGTTCTTTTAATTGGGCTTCCTTAGATTTCATTTCAAAGTAAAAATCATATTTTGAATGGTCTAAATATAGATATTTTGTATCTCGATACAGGGAACCTAGACATTTAAGATAGAGACAGGTAATAAAAAATAAATCTTGATCCTCTTTAGATATGTAATTATATTTTTGGGCATATAGAACTTCCAAAAAAACCATATCTAAGTCGTATTTCGTTAACGGTATTTGTTCTGTTGCATCTAACTCATGAATTTTAAGTGTTTTAAGCCAACCGCCTAAAGCGCCGATATATTTTGCAGGAGAATCTTGAAACACCCTTTTCTCTGCCTGCTCTGTAGGACAATTCGGATCTGAGTAGTAAATTCTTTGCAAGTTATCACTAATTAAATACTCCAATAATGTCCCTAATGAAGTGAACCGTGGGTTTTTTGGTATGTTGTATTTCTGGTATAAAAAAGTAATCTCTTCCTTGTATTTTTCTATCATATCCTTGGAAAAAATGACCTTTTGCAATTTAATCTCATTTAGCGTTGTATGTAATACATTTTGAAAAGATTTCCACGCAACATTATTCGTATTGAATGATTTATCTTCTTTAACACACAGAAACCACAAGACAATATTTTGATTAATCAGTTCAATCTCTTTCACCATTTCCCTCTTTTTTCTACTTGAAAAAGTTCGCATAAAGTGTTCGAAATCAATATATGAATGTTGTTGTAGATATTGATAGACAAATTTGTATCCTTTTTTGATTAGCTGTTCCACTTGAGCAAAATTATTGTTTTGTTCAGACCAAGCAACGATCCCTGCCACTTGCCTAATTCTTTCTTCGCTATAAGTAGAGTACAAAGAAAATAATGGATTCTCCATTAATCCACTTCTTTTATACGCCTCATAATATTCCCATTCCTTTTTACGGTAAATAGTTTCAATAAACGGATGTAAATAGGAATTTCCACCTAATGCAATGATTAAAAATTGGTTTAATAGGATTGATTCTTGTGGTAGATTCTCTATTTGATACGCCATCGTCCTTTCACCTCAATTATTGGGACTTTTTAATAAATATATTTATAGTGTAGTTAAGCTAATTTCATCATTTTTACTGTATTTAGTAAATAATACCACAGCATCGTTCACAAAAACTTAACAAAACTTAACGAAACTAAACAAAACTTAACGAATTGTGATAAAAATCATATGTATTACTTATTTACACTAACTATAATAGGGCTATCGAAATAGTAAGGAGGTAACTTTACTATTTCAATGAAAGAGAAAACTACATAACGGAGGAAACAACATGCCAAAAAATCGTTATCTATCCTTTTTATTTGCCTTCATGCTTCTGTTTTTAGCAGCATGTGGGAACACAGAAACAAAAGATGCAGCAAAGGATAAAGAGGTTGCACCGAAAGCAGAACCAACTGAATTGATTCTTGCTACTACAACAAGTACTCAAGACAGTGGCTTACTTGATGTATTACTCCCAATCTTCGAAGAAGAAAACAATGTTAAAGTTAAAACGATTGCTGTTGGAACGGGTCAAGCATTAGAAATGGGAACAAAAGGGGAAGCAGACGTACTATTAGTACATGCCCCTAAGTCTGAAGAAGAAATCGTTGCCAGTGGTGACGCGATCAACCGTAAACGTGTCATGTATAATGACTTTGTATTGGTTGGACCAAAGGATAATCCAGCTGATGTAAGCGGAGAAGACATTGTTGCCGCATTCAAAAAGATCTCTGAAGTAAAAGCAAATTTTATTACTAGAGGAGATGACTCTGGTACTCACAAAAAGGAACTAGGCATTTGGACTTCTGCTGCTATTACACCAGAAGGTGACACATATATCTCAACTGGTCAAGGTATGGGAGCTTCTTTACAGATTGCGAATGAGAAATCTGGTTATATCTTAACAGACCGTGCTACTTGGCTTGCACAAGAGAAAAACTTAACAAACCTTCAAATTGTTGTTGAGGGTGGGAAAGACCTAATGAATATTTACCATGTAATGCAAGTGAATTCTGAAAAACATGATATGGTAAACAGCAAAGACGCAGAAAAGTTTGTTGAATTTATGATTAACAGCAAAACACAAGAAGAAATCGAGAAGTTCGGGAAAGAAGAATTTGGTCAATCTCTATTTATTAGTTATACAGAATAAGTTAAAGGAAGGTCCTTTTTGAAGGGACCTTCCTTTAACTTAAAATGATTTATTTTAATATATCATCAATGGAATTTGTCACATGAATTGACCGTGGTTGATAGTCAGAGACATATGTGACTGCCCCTTGACCGCCAAGGTAAAAGGCGGTTTCAGTTTGCTTTTCAGCAAATTGATCCAATCTCCGTAGCAGTTGAGAATCTGTTTCAAAGGGTAAGGTGGTTGTAGCAGACAACAGAACCATATTTGGCTTTAATTTGCTTACCAATGTTTCAATTGACCCTGGGGCTGGAGAAGCCCCAATTAATTGAGTTTTCCACCCCTTCATCATGAAACGCAAAAGGATCAGATGCAATGGTATCTCATGATATTCATGTGGCAGACAGGCTCCGAGAACAAATGGAGCAGATTCTCGATAGTGATAATTTCGTCGAATTTGAATCAAGAAATCCCTTACAACTAGGCTTGATACGGATTCCTGATATTCACTCCACTCATCATTCTCCCACTTTCTCCCTACCTCTTTTAAAAAAGGAAGCACGATACCGGTTAAAAAACTTTCGAGACCTACATGATGATAGGCTTGTTTTAAGATAAAATTTATTTCGATTTCATCACAGTGACTGCCTTTTTCTAGAAGCCGAAAAACATACTCATTCCACTGCTCATAATTAGAGGTTTCTTCCTTCGGTAATGGTACTTCAGGGTCTTCTTCAGACTCTTTTACAAGAAGAATAGATTTTTTTAGCGAATGACCTTGTTCCGAAAGTAACTTGATTTTCAAGAGCATTTTAACATCCTCTTGACTATAGATTCTATAACCATTTTCCAAACGTTTCGGTTGAATAATTCCATAACGTTCTTCCCATTTTCTAATCACTTGTTTCGATAATCCAGTCATGTCTGCGACTTGTTGAATCGAAAATAACCCATTTTTATGAGATTGAATCATCCTTTTCATCCCCTTAGTAACTGTCCAAATCCACATAAGTATTATAAGTATAACCAATCCCTATTTTTCGTACAACGTTATCACCACAAACATTATACAAAGATTAAAATCGTACGATATCCTTTATAATTAATCCGAACATTTGTATAATCTTTTTTATATTTTATTATACAAGGGTTTGACAAAACAAGTTATTATGATTAATAATAGTGTTAATTATAATTTTAAGATCTATAAAGGGAGTGAAATGGTGTATTTAGCATGGCAAGAAATTAAAAAAAATAAACTTCGTTTTACCTTGATTACGGGGATTTTAATGCTCGTTTCCTATCTTGTATTTTTTCTCTCTGGACTTGCAACGGGTCTCGCAAGTCTGAATAGGGAGGCGGTTGATAAATGGGACGCAACAGCTATTATCCTTACCAAGGAATCAGATAAAAGCTTGTACCAATCATTCATGTCGATTGATCATCTAAAAGACATTGATGCAAAAAAAACGGCAGTCATCGGTCAGCTAAACGCAATTGCTAGTAACAGCGACAATAAGCAAAACATCTCACTCTTCGGTATCAACAAAGAAGAATTTCTTATGCCAAATGTGACGGGAGGTAGGTCTTTTGAAAAAGAAAATGAGGTTATTGCTGATGATTCACTGAAAGACAAGGGATTCAATTTAGGTGATAAATTATCCTTATCCTCCAGTGACCAATATCTAACTATTGTTGGATTTACAGACTCTGCTCGTTTTAATGCTGCACCTGTTCTCTATGCAAACCTTTCAACCTTCCATCAAGTCAAATTCGGTGAGGCAGCTGAACAGAATAAAGATCAAATTAACGGGATTGTTGTTCAGGATGATTCTATTTCGTCTCTTACCCAAAAGGATGAGCTGGAGGCACTTGAAATTGAATCATTCATTGAAAGTTTGCCTGGCTATACTGAACAAAAACTTACGTTAAATTTCATGATTTACTTTCTCTTTGGTATTTCATCTATCATTGTAGCTATTTTCTTGTATGTGTTGACCGTGCAGAAGATAGGCATATTCGGGGTTATGAAGGCTCAAGGGATTTCCAGCTCCTATTTATCCTGGTCGGTTGTGGCACAAACCTTTATTTTAGCGTTAATTGGGACGGCACTTGGATTTGTCTTAACACTCATTTCAGGAGCTTTTTTACCAGCAGCCGTTCCTGTTTCGTTTGATCTGACGTTGATGGCATTCTATGGGTTAATCCTGATGGCTGTCGCAACTGCCGGTGCCGTCTTCTCAGTTTTAACGATTGTTCGAATTGACCCACTGAAAGCGATTGGAGGCTAAAACATGGCAGTATTACAATTACATCAAGTTAAGAAGAGCTACGGAAGCGATCATAAGAAGGTTGACGCCTTAAAGGAAACAGATTTTCTTGCCGACCGTGGGGAGCTGATTGCAATAATTGGTCCGTCGGGGTCTGGAAAAAGCACCTTTCTTACCATTGTCGGTGGATTATTATCACCAACCTCAGGTGACGTAGTAATCAATGGGCAAAACTTAACCTCATTGAATGAAAAAGAACGGTCACAAATCCGACTCAAGGAAATCGGATTTGTGTTACAGGCATCAAACTTGGTACCCTTTCTGTCAGTGGCCAATCAATTGAAGCTATTGGACAAAGTGAAAAAGGGAAACATGTCGAAAGCGGAGCGAAATCAACTTTATGAGGATTTGGACATTTGTGACTTACTCTTAAAATATCCCTCCGACTTATCTGGCGGGCAACGCCAGCGTGTAGCAATTGCTAAGGCTCTGTATAGCAATCCTTCAATTATTTTGGCTGATGAGCCCACAGCCTCACTTGACTCCGAACGTGCCTATGAAGTCATGGAGCTCTTGAAAAAAGTAACGAAGCAGAAGAAAACAACAACCATTGTGGTGACGCATGATACTAGACTTGTGGACTACTGTGACAAAGTTTATCAAATGACAGATGGTGTCCTTTCAGCAATAGAAACACAGGCTAAGAAGCCACATAAAGAAGCCTCCGTAAATTATTAACGTGTTCCGTTTTGAGGTGGGATTTTTAAAATGACACCTTAATTAACGTAAAAATTGGCAAGTAAAAAAAGGGGAAGTCTCTTCTAAAATGAGATTTCCCCTTTTTTTATCTAGGATTGTAAGTTAGGTCGAAGCGTTTACCGAGCCGTGTCATGCCTTGATAGACGATGGTTTTTTGCTTTTAACTACGAGTATTCTTACAAGTATATTAAATAACCGTATTGAAATAATACCGTTTCTTTTTATATTGGCTATGTTAAAGGTTATTGTTGATACTATTAATTTTAAGAAAATAAATAGACGGAGAAATTCCGCCAATTTGGTAAAAAGCATTAAAAATAGCCTAAATAGACGGAAAAATTCCGCCTATTTATATAAAAAACATAAAAAGGCGGGAATTTGCACAGCATAACCGGAAAATCTCCGCTTATATTCCACGAAACGAGCTCCATTTTTCAAATAACCGGAAAATCTCCGCTTATTTTACTTTCGCTGGTTATTTAAGCGCAAATCAACAGACAAGTTTAACAAAGCCTTTATATTAAAAAGGCAATGCTTAAACTCATAATCACTTGGGTTTTAACTGGCATTGCTTATGGGCAGAATAGGCCTAATCTCTTTTGTAAATCTTCGTAAATTTCTACTGGCATTTCCTTGACATTGATATCTTCACCTAGGAAAAGTAGCCAATTGGTTATTTCCGTTAACTCTTCGGGATTATTTACATTGATAAAAGTCTTTAGAATGGCTGTAGCTTGGTAAGGGTTTGTATAGGAAATAGAAACTTTTAAAGGCTGGTATTTCTTAAACTGGGCAATTGCCTTAGGGCCAAGTTCAAGGATAAGGTTGATGACTGCTTCCTGCTTACTTATTTTTTCTAAAATCACTTTCTTACTCAATCTATCGTTTGTTGGGTAAGGTTTGACATTGGTGAGATGGTCGACATGAAAAATCTGCTTCTTTTCTTCCTTTAAGTTAAATCCTTCAATCAGCCAAAGGCTTTTTTCACGATAAAGATGCAAGAGATAAATGGGATAAGACTTTGCACCCTTCTCTCCATTGATAGTAATCAATAAATATCTATCCATAAGCAGGAGTTGGATGAGTTTTTCTAACATCGGATGGGGGAGGTCTGACAGGTCAAGCAGGTCAGGGTTATTCGGGTTGGTCCCTTCAAATAGCAGGATTTGATTTAATAGAACAAGGTCATCTTGCTGGTTTTCTGAGATGAGGCCTAGTAACTTTTCAGCTAAAGACTGGCGACTTTTTAGATAGGGGAGCTGTTGGTTTCTTGTTGCCATAAAGGCAATAAAAAGGGCTTTGACCTCATTATCGGTAAAGCGAACATCAGGGAGGACAGAATTGTGCATGACAGAATACCCCCCATCCCTTCCAACTTCAGCAACAAGCGGCATCCCCATCGCTTCAATTTCTCTAATATCTCTAATCGCTGTCGAACGAGAGATGTTAAATTCCTGCATGATTTCAGAAATCGTAAAGTGGGAACGGTTGTTGATATAGCGCATGATGATATTAATCCGTTCAACTTTTTTCATTCAGCTACGCACCTCCTAAACAGTATCACTTTTTGACATGATTTAAAGTTATTATAAACATATCAAGTGAAATGACAAAGCATTTGATTCATTTTAAAAAAAGGAAGGTATTGAATATGACAAATTATACCCTAGAAGAAAAAGACAGCTTTACCGTTTTAGGATTTGGAACGGAGCTTACGAGCCATTACACAGACTACGCTGGCATAACAAAGGAAAAAGCAGACTTTTGGCAGGCAGTCAAACAAGATGGAACGCTTGATACTCTAAAATCCGTAGCTGCAAATGACTATATTTTCACCGTAAACGAAGCGGTAAATAACAAGATGATGCATTATGCCGGCGTCCTGACAGAGAAAACTTTACCAGAAGCAACCAGAGTGATCGAATTTCCTAAAGGAGAATACCTCGTTGTTAAAGGGGAAGCGAAATCTACTGAAGAGTTGAGTAATACGCTTACTGGTATTGCCTTTGGTCAAGTCTTGCCAGAAGCAAAGGATTTTGCCTATGTTGGCGGGCCAAATGCAACGGTTGAGATGGGAGAGCGCGACGGCTTAGTATTTGGTGAAGTATGGATTCCTGTTGTAAGGAAATAAAGAAATAAAAGGATGGATGGAAATGTCCTATATCGTTGATTTTAAAAATGTTTCTACGATTGGTTTAGAGTCTTCACCAGTAGCAGAGGCGTTAGCAGGTTTACGCGCGAATGAAGCTCGTTACTTTATGAACAAATATAAGCATGAATTTACGGTTGTACCAGCTAGTGAAAGCCTAGAGACCCTTAACTATGTAAACGAAATTTTGAAAAAAGAACGTGATATTGAGTTTGCGGCCAAACCGTTAGAAACGTCTCGTTTTCAAGTGGAAAATATCAAAATTGCCTACGTCTTTTATGAGGATGGTCTTTCGGTCAACGTCATGTATACGGTTGATGACCCTAAGCCGAAGCGGGCCGTTGGTTTTAAGCTTTCTGAGGGTATGGAAGTACCAATGGAGTTAGAAGGGAAGTTTAAGTTTGCAAGGCAGAAGTCTAAACTGGCTGGAACCATTCGGGGCTCGTATTTTGTCATTAAAGGAGAATATTAAAGTAAGCAAAGGCAATGTTCATCTTGGTATTTAAATAACAAAACAGCACTTCTCCATCAAATGTGGGTGAGTGCTGTTTTATTTTTTTGCAAAAACTTCATTTACTTATGATAGGATCATCGTGATGAAGATCCTAATATCCGAAAATAGCTACATTCTGATTTTGCAACACAAAATGATTATTCAACCATCCTAAAGTATTCAAAACATATCCTAAAGAATCTGCATTATATCTTCCTGCAATTTTTTGATAGGCCAATAGCTCATAAACTTTATTTGAATCAAAATCTACTGGATACAAGCCACTTAAAGGATTAACAAAACCAGTAATAGGACTTTTCAGATTTCCATTTTCGTCATATATTTCATTTAAATACTGAGCACCTTTTGTTGATATGTCTATGATGTACTTTTTATTGTTGCTCTTGCTGACAACTTCAACCTTGAAATTATCATGATAAGTGACCACATATTGGTAATGCTCATTAAATACATTAAAATCAAATATCAATTGTGCTGTATTTTCCAAAAAGGAATAAATATAATGGTACATGATTCCACCACTACCACCAGTAGCAATACTTATTAAAATATCATCTACTCCATTCTTGGTAAAATCCCCTAAGAATATAGTAGGATTATAGCCTGCATTTTCACGAAGTAGAACACTTTTTACCGATCCAGTTCTTCCATCTTGAACGTGCAAGGTAATATTCTGAGTAAATGGACTAGCTGGGGTCTTTATCCCTGTCAAATAGACATTATCTGGTACTCTATCCCCAGTTACATCACCGCTTGCAAACGATACAATAATTGGCTGATTCATAGGATCCCCCGCACTTTTTTTGTCCCTACACTCTATGTAAATTTAACCATAGAAGAGTTTGTACAGAAAAAATACGTTCACGATTTAAATATTAATATTTTCTCCATTGATAAAAAATCTCACTTACTTATGATAAGGTTCACCGCACCATAAACTAGACGGCATGAAGGACTGTTTTATTAAATTATACAAACATTCCTTCTACAAAGCACTTTTCCCTCGGATGTTAAACTGACTGTCATACATCTCAAAGTAGAATCCTTTATTCTCTAGGAGTTCTTGATGTGTTCCCGATTCGATGATTTCCCCTTGATGAATGACAAAGATGCGATCGGCGTTTTCAATGGTTTTCAAGCGGTGGGCAATGACAAAACTCGTTCGCCCTTCCGTTAACATGTTGATTCCCTTTTGAATTTCGATTTCAGTATTGGTATCGACACTAGATGTCGCTTCATCAAGAATCAATATATCAGAATCGGCTAAAATCGCCCGCGCAATCGCCAGTAATTGACGCTGCCCCTGGCTTAAATTCGATCCGCCCGACGTAAGTTTCGTATGATAGCCTTCAGGCAAATGCTTTATATAGCGGTGGGCCGATGCCATCTTTGCCGCAGCCACAACTTCTTCATCTGTTGCTTTCAACCGTCCATAGCGGATATTTTCCATAATCGTTCCCGAAAACAAGAACGTGTCCTGAAGCACGACTCCGATTTTTTTCCGCAGCGCGCTTAATTGATAATCACGGATATCAAGGCCATCCACCCTTATTTCGCCAGCGGTCACATCATAAAACCTCATCAACAAATTAATAATCGTTGTCTTCCCCGACCCTGTCGGACCAACAAGAGCAATTTTCTCACCTGGTCGAACTTGAAAATCTATATTTTTTAAAATCGGCTTATCCTCCTCATACCCAAAGTGGACATGGGAAAATTCAACCTCGCCTTTAAAGGAATCTGCGACAATCGCATTCTCTTTATCTAGCAAATCTGGCGTCTCATCCATAATTTCAAACACACGCTCCGCACCAGCAATCGCCGACTGAAACAGGTTCAATAAATTAGAAAGCTGGTTAATCGGGCGAAAAAATTGTCGCGAGTAGGTAACAAAGGCAGCAATAATTCCAACCGTTGCCAGCCCCTCAACCGTCATTACCGCCCCAATCGCAATCACAAAACCAAGCCCTAAATTGTTAATAAAGTTATTAACGGGACCCATAAATCCAGAAACCGTATCGGCCGTCATCGCTGAGTGGCGCAGCCGTTCATTGACCTCCGAAAACTGCCGGTTCATTTTCTCTTCCTTTCCAAAAAGAGTGACGACCTCATTTCCAGTAATCGCTTCTTCAACAAATCCGTTTAATTCACCCAAATCTCGTTGTCTTTTAATAAACGCACTGCTGCTATGGGTAATTATTTTTTTCGTCGTAAAAATCATCAGTGGAATCACCAGCAGCGTCACAATCGCCAGCACCCAATTAAGGGAAAACATCGCAATCGCGACGCCTGAAACCATTAATACAGAAGAAAAGATTTGAATGACACTTTGGCTTAACGCCTGATTCAAGCTCTCAATGTCATTCGTAACCCGACTCATCAAATCCCCATGTGTCCGTTTATCAAAAAATCGTAACGATAGGGTTTGAAACTTATCAAATAAATCCTGGCGCAATTTCCGAATCGTTTGTAAGGATACACGAACCATCATAAAAGTTTGCAACCAAGTAAACACAGCGGTTGCGACGTAAACAAGTGCAAGTAACCCTAAGAACCGGATCGTTCCAGGGATATCCTTCGGAATGATATACTCGTCAATGATGACGCCAATCATATACGGTCCGAGAATCCCCAGCAGCGTCGAGAGAATCACAAAAATAATCGAGGCCACCAAAGCCACTTTTTGCTTCTCCATATATAACCAAATCCGTTTAATTGTTCCCTTCCAATCTCTCGCCTTTACAACAGGTCCGCTAAATCCCCTCGGACCTCGCGCGCGATTGATAATATTGGGATTCGTTTGTGTAGAAGGTTTACTCATCCTAATTTAACCTCCCTTCCACTTTGTAAAAAATAAAGATCACGATATAGTTTGCTTTTTCCAAGCAATTCTTCATGTGTCCCACTCGCTTCGATTTTTCCATCCTCCATAACCACAATTTGATCCGCGTCGATAATCGAGGATATTTTGGATGAAATAATAAATACCGTCGTATCGGAGTAGTCGTTTCTTAATGCCTGCTGTACCGCTGATTCTGACAACGCATCAATCGCCGAAGTCGAATCATCCAGGACTAAAATCCGTGGTTTGCGGATAAACGCACGCGCCATCGATAACCGCTGTCTCTGCCCTCCCGATAAATTCGTTGCTCCCTGCATCAGAGGGTGGGCAAATCGTTCATCCAGCCTATCGATAAATTCACTCGCAGAAGCCGATTGTGCTGCTTGTTCTAGGTCGTTGGTTGTTGCCTCTTCTTTCCCGAACGAAAGATTATCCTCAACCGTCCCAGAAAACAACGTCGCCTTTTGCGGAACAAACCCAATCGCTGTCCGTAATTTTTCAAGCGGTAAATCCTTTAGGTTGACTCCATCGATGGAAATATCTCCAGAATCCGGGTCATACAGGCGGGGAATCAGTTTGACGAGCGTGGATTTCCCACTCCCGGTTGCCCCAATAATCCCAACGGTTTGACCAGCATTAGCTTTAAACGAAATGTTTTTAAGAACATACTCACCATTTTTGCTATAGCTGAAATTGACCTCTCTAAATTCCACTTCGCCCCTGATGTCAGCCCTCGGGGACGGTTGAGCTGGTTCCTTAATCTCAATTTCTGTTTCAAGCACCTGAACCACTCGTTTTGCAGATGTAAACGAACGGGCAATCTGCATTAACACATGGCTGCTGCTCATTAAACCATTCATCATAATGTTTAAGTAATTAATAAACGCTAAAATCACCCCGACTTGAAGTGTCCCTTCATTTACCTTGATTACTCCCATCCAAAGTCCGGCAATGATCCCGAGATTAACAATAAACATCATAATCGGCATCAGTGTTAAAATCAGTTGCTCCGCGGTCATATTCCGTTTCATCAGCGTATCATTGACCATTTTAAAATGGTTCTTTTCATAATCCTGGCGATCAAAGGCCTTGATGACACGAATACCTGCCAACATTTCTTGAAGCTTGGTGTTCACCTGATCCATTGCTTTTTGCACATGAGAAAAAAGCTTACCTGATTGGGCTGAAAAATAATAGATAAACGCAATCAGAATCGGAATCGACACGAGCAACACCGGAAACAACTCCCGTGCTGTAAACCAAACAATCGCTACCGAACCGATAAACAGCAAGGGACCCCTAACAAATACACGCAAGGTCATAATGACCGCCGATTGGATGGTTGCGATATCATTGGTTACAATCGTGATTAATTTTCCTGTACCAAAGGCATCTGTATTTTGATTCGAAAATTGTTCCGTCTTCTTAAATACATCACGGCGAATATCGGTGGCAAAATGAACAGCCGACTTTGCTGCATAAATCGAACTCCCTGCCCCGCCAATTAAACCCACAAAGGCGCTCAGCAGCATGAAAAGCCCCAGTTTTATCACATAACCGTTATCCTGATTGGCAATCCCGTTATCAATCATCTTCTGCATAATCGTCGGCTGCAAAAGATCCATCGCCACCTCAATACACATCAACAGTGGTCCTAAAATGGCAAATAATCGGTATGGCTTCATATAGTGTAGTAATTTTTTCATAGCTCTCATCGTTTTTCCCCTTACTTTTGTTCTGTACCACGGGGTCTAGTTGTGCCACGGCGGGCGGTTCGGGTGGCCTTTTTTTGGTTAGTGCCGCTAGAACCGTCCGTCCCCTGGTCTCATCTATTTATTTAACCTGCTGGTCATTTCTTCGACAATGGCAATAAGTTCACGTACACTTTCTGGATTCCCCCGTGCTTGTTTCATTGCTTTATGCAGTTCCTTTTCCCACCGGTCCACTGCCTCTCTAAGCTGCACCGACTCCTTGGAATTCCTCCATACCATTCTCTCTTTCCATTCAGACCAAAAATCGCCTTCCGTATGTTTTTCCACTATCCGCTCTTTTCCACTGTCCGTGAGAGAATAAACCTTTTTATCCGATCCCATATCCAACTCTATCAAACTCTGATCCAATAACTCTTGAAGCGCGGGATAAACCGTACCCGCACTTGCCGTATACGCGCCACTTGAACGCTCCTCCAGCTCCTTCATAATTTGATAGCCATGCATTGGTCCTTCCTTCAACAAATTCAAAATCGCAAACTGAACAAACCCTCTTCTTTTTTTCATACAATCACTCCTAAAATATATCGATAATTATAATCGATATATCGTTTTGTTACAATCGTAATGATGCCGTGAAAAATTTGATACCTCTACGAAACCTTGTTATCATCAGAGCAAGAATGAGTATTTAGTGTGTAGAGTCGTGTAGTTTTTTGGGGCTGAGTTTAAGGATACTGTTGATTTTAAGAACCTGTTGATTGGAGCGGAAGGTGCTTGACTCCTGCGGGATGAACGAGCTGAGTGAGACCCCACAGGTGCGAAGCTGTAAGGAGGCTCACGGGCGAGCCCGCGGAAAGCATAGCACCTGGAGCGCAAATCAACAGCCAAGTTTAACACAGCCTTTATTTAAAAGGAGGAAAAGTGATGTCAAATACTCTAAAACGGAGAAAAGTAATTTTAGACTTAGCAGTAACTTTAGATGGCTTCATTGAAGGGAAAAATGGAGAAGTTGATTGGTGCATTATGGATCCTGATATGGGGTTTACTCAATTCTTGAATCAAATTGACACTATTTTATATGGTAGAAAAAGCTACGATTTATGGGGAAAGTATATTCCAAACACCGAGGACTCTGATAGTGACAAAGAAATGTGGAATATCGTTCACAGTAAGAAGAAATATGTATTTTCGAGAACGCAACAAGCGACAGATAATGGGGTAAGTTTCATAAATGAAAATATCCTTGAGGAAGTTAATAAGTTAAGGAGCCAGCCTGGCAAAGACATCTGGCTCTATGGCGGAGCCAGTCTCATTACAACTTTTATCAATTTAGGGCTAGTTGATGAATTTAGATTATCTGTTCATCCTGTTATTTTGGGAGAAGGAAAACCGTTGTTTGTTGATATAAAACAGCGGTTGAAATTAAAATTGGTTCATACACGAACTTTCTCCTCTGGTGTTGTGCAGCTAATCTATCATGGGAATGGTGATGAATAGGCTATTATTAAAATTTACCTATTTACTAGCAGGCGGTGTCGATATGATATGTGGCAGGTAATCAGGCGATGAGGACCTGTTTCATCGACCCAAATCGTTCGGGCTCTTGAAGTTCGGGCGATGAGGACCTGTTTCATCGACCCAAACCGTTCGGGCTCTTTGGTTTCGGGCGATGAAGACCCGTTTCATCGACCCAAACCGTTCCGGCTCTAAAGGTTCGGTCGATGAGGACCCGTTTCATCGACCCAAACCGTTTCGGCTCTAGAGGTTCGGGCGATGAGGACCTGTTTCATCGACCCAAACCGTTCGGGCTCTGGAGGTTCGGTCGATGAGATGCTGTTTCATCGACCCAAACCGTTCTGCCTCTGTAGGTTCGGTCGATGAGATGCTGTTTCATCGACCCAAACCGTTCGGGCTCTGGAGGTTCGGTCGATGAGATGCTGTTTCATCGACCCAAACCGTTCAGTCACTTTGGTTTCGGGCGATGGAGGACCCGTTTTAGAAAGAGACACCAGAGCAGTCCCCTTGGTTTTTATTCATACAAAGACCGCCAAAGATAGAAGGTTGCGTACGCCTGCCAACTATTCCAATCCGATGCCAATTCTCTTATTTCCTCTATAGTCGGTTTACGCTCAAGTCCTAATTGAAGCTTTAATGCATTATGTAGACCGACATCCGCTATTGGAAAAGCAGCAGGATGATGTAAGCATTTCATCATCACATAATCTGCCGTCCATGCGCCAACACCTCTGATTGCCGTTAAAGTTCTATGTACTAGCTGATACTCTTGCTGTTGAAGTAAATCCTCTTTGGTTAACTGACCGCTTGTCATGGCTTGTGCAATTCCTATCACATATTCGGCCTTTCTCACAGAAAATTGAAGTTCCCTTAAATCGGAAACCTCTATGGAAGCAATTTTTTCATAGGTTGGGAAAAACCAGAAGGTTTGCCCTTTAAAAGTTTGACATTCTCCGAACTGTTCCACAAATCGTTTCTTTAAGGTATAAGCAAAGGTTA
Source organism: Neobacillus sp. FSL H8-0543 (assembly GCF_038592905.1). GTDB lineage: Bacteria > Bacillota > Bacilli > Bacillales > Cytobacillaceae > Neobacillus. The sequence goes on from NZ_CP151943.1 coordinate 1,830,860, forward strand.
AATTAATTTGCTGGCCGATAATCGCCCAGGTGAGAGCTTCGAATAAATCCGGAATACACATGATCCGTAGACCGTAATATTTATCAGCTATTGATGCTAGAACCCTATCCTGACGGGCCATTTGATAAAAGGCTCCCAGTTCTTGGTCGAGATCAAACCATTCCCATACATATTCAGCTACTCCTCCAAGAACACTTTTAGATGGGGTATGGATAGGGAATTCTACATGAATGGACTGAGAAGTACTTCCTATTTTTAAAAGAATTAATTCTCCGTTTATTTTTACCAGTTTATACAAATATCCAGCTCTTATTTGATGCAGTATTTCATTCTCTGACCTTCCTAAAAACACTAAACACTCGTTAAAATTGAATTCCTTCGGTGGAATAATCTCAATCGATAACCCGTGGTCCATCCAATTCATTGTCGTGACTCCTTTCCTATTAGCGTTCGATATTCACAGGGTGAACAATTTTTCAACCGGCGAAATACCTCTTTCTATATTTTATAAATGTTTAGCAAATACTAGATACATCTTGTTTTCTGATGGAGTGATTTGAGTGTCACGTAAAAAAAGAAGTCCGATACATTTTTTCTTGTTATTTATTGTTATGCTTGTTCTTATTTGGGCCCTGATTAAACCTGAGGAAGGTTATAGGGTCTTATTGATGGAGGTTTCACCTTCAGTATTAGTTTTAATATTCCTGATATCAAGATACAATCATTTTCGGCTTACCACTGTATCCTACGTCATTATTGCCGTTCTTGTCATTTTAACGTTTATAGGAGGGCATTATTCTTATGCTAAAGTTCCTCTCTTTACATGGATCAAAGATTATTTTGATTTACAAAGGAACCACTATGATCGGTTTGGTCATTTTCTTAAGGGGATGATGGTCATCGTTATTATAGAGATATTATTAAGGAAAACAGTTTTATTGAAAAGTAAAACGACAAATTTTATTGCTCTATGTATAACACTAGCAATCGGGGCTTTCTACGAAATCATTGAGTGGGCAAGTACAAAAATAGGAAAAGAAGGGAAAGCCACAAAAGATTTTTTAGGCATGCAAGGAGACATATGGGATTCCCAGAAGGATATGACACTTTTATTAGCGGGTTCCATTCTATCGCTTTTTTTCTTCACAAAGATCCTTTATAAAGGATTGGAAAAACTAGATAATGAGTAGGTAAAGACCAGGTGGACGATTCTGCTGCTTCATCACCGAAAGCGCAGTGACTCACGAGAACAGTCCCTCTGGTTTTTTAATATAACCTTACACTTTTATTCATAGTTTGTTCACATTAACGGGTTATGATGTGTATGTGAAGAGGACAGTAAGCCTCCTTTCATAACTCCCCTTTATTTCAATAAATAGATTGATTCGGCCCCAGTGGCCGAATTTTTTTTTGCTATTGATGCACAGGGACTGCTCTAACCCAGACTCTCTATAATCCTCAACTTTTCTTTCTGATTAATCTCTAACTCTATCTTTTTTTCCTCCAATTGAGCATTTAATTTCATCAGAATATTGTTCACTTTCTCGTGGTGACTGATTGTTTCTTCCAAGGATTGTTTGATTTTCTCTTGAACCATAAAATCCACGATGAATCCATCAAAAAAGAAATCCGCAAACCTAAGCATTTCTGAGATATCAACCTCCAGATGCGCTTGTTCTTGAACATCTAATAGCTCCTTTTGAAAATGACGCATATTCGTTTGTGCATGATGAAGTGCGTCTTCAGCTTCATCAATATGCTGGTGTTTAACCAGACCAGTGATTGTCCCACCTCCAAACATATCTAAGGTCCCCCAAGTGCTCGCTTCCTCAAGAGAGTCGCTTGCATCCACAAGTGCATCCCTGACACGTTCCCCAGCAGTAATCGCCTCCTCAAGCTCAACAATATAGGCCTTATGCTTCCCTTCCTGCCCACTCAAATCAAACAATGCCGCCGCAAAAGGCGAGGCACTCGATTTAATCATTGCTTCTTTTTGTAATAGAAGTTGTTGATACTCAGATTCAGTATTTTGCAGATTTGCGAGGTTATTTTCGAGCCCCAAGATCGCCTCATCTATTTCTCTTTTCGTTTTCTCGGCTTCTTCCAGTTTGTGCTGCGCTGCAACCATCTCTTGTTTTTCTTTTGTTAACTTTTCATCCTTCTTACCCGTTAATGTGGCGAATAAGTTCGTTAAACTGACACTCTCTAGCTTTTCAACCTCCTTCTGCTCTGAGTGGAACTGGACTCGCAGCTGAGAAAGCCTCTCCTCAATCGTCTCTAACTCCCGCTTAAAATCCGCGAGCTGCATCTCATACTTATCCTTCTTTCGCAGATTCCCTTGAATCTCAACCAGCCTTGTATTAATTTCAGTATACATACCGACTCTCCCAACCCTTCTCTTTTTCTTACCTACGTAAAAATTGGAAAAAGGTTTCAAAAACCAAAACTCAAAGAGGCACAATTACTTCCCCAAAATGTCATTTTCCCTTCCAAATTTGATTTTTGAAGACCAATTTCGGTTTTTCAGCTGACTTTTCACTTCAAAATTGATTTTGTGAGATTCGATGAGACTTACCTTTCGAGGTATGGTTAGGCTACCTAGGAAAAACCGGAAGCGCGCTGTCCCGAAAGGGTTCACAAGTGGAAAGCTTTGAGCAATTTGCCAAACAGTATGAGCCGATGATTCATAAGATCATCCGCGCACTACACATTTATAAAAACCAGGATCAATTTTATCAAACTGGTTTAATTGGACTTTGGGAGGCGAAGGACTTATTTGATAAGAGAAAGGGCAACTTCACCAATTATGCTTATACGTATATTAAGGGGAAAATCTTAACGGAGATGTTCCGCGAAAATAAGCGTAATGACAGATATATCGTTCCAAAGGAGGAATATTGGGAAACGATCGAGGATTCGGAGTCCCAACAGCCACTCGAAGCCGAACTGCTGCTATCTTATTGTCAGAACTTAACTGAAAAAGAAACGAAATGGGTAGTGGCTGCTTGTCTTGACGATATATCGGTAAGGCAACTGGCAGAAAAAGAAAAAGTAACCCTATCCGCTGTAAAACAATGGCGGAGCAGTGCCCTAAGAAAATTGCGCGGGTCACTTCATTAAATAAGCCATGGGGATGGTTCCACTTGCCTCATCCAGAAGGCCAAAAGAGCCACCAGAACCATTCCTCTGGTCCATTTTTCCCTAAATTTGCTATGATTGTTTCTTTTTTTATCGCCTTAAATTCCTTTGGTGTAATCATCTTTTTCATGGTCCTATTTGATAAATAAGACCATACTTCGCCAAAATTATCTTTTTTTCTTCAGGATACTACTAGTCTGAACGGACTATTTGCTACCATTGCAACATTGCCTAATACATAATTCGACGGAATCCACTGGTGTCGCAACCTTTTTCCCCTTCTCCATGGTCATATACAGAAAATTACTGTTGTGGTATATTAATAGTAAATTTTGAATTTAGTGTAAATTACATAAAACATCGTTCTGATTTCGTCTATTTTTCACCTCTAGATCAAGCTTATAAGAGTTTCTTACTTCACGAAATGAGACAAGGGGACGGTTCCCAGATGGCCAATAGAACCAGGAGAATCGTCCCCCAGGTCGAAGAAATTTGTATTTTTGGAGGAGTTACTGATGCGGGTGCAAAAGAAGAAGAAGAGCAGAAGATGGCTTAAGATAACGGGGATTGCCCTCCTTGTTATGGTGGCTTCTGTTGGGATTTATGCTTATTCTGTTTATCATTCATTAACATCTGCCGTGGAGACGATGCACGAACCGATAGATTGGAAACCGTCCAAAAAGCGGGCTGAACCGGTTGTCCTGGAGAAAAAAGAGCCCTTTTCCGTTTTAATGCTAGGCGTAGATGAGCGTGAAGGCGACAAGGGCCGCTCCGATACGATTATAGTTTTAACGGTTAATCCAAACACGAATTCAGTAAAAATGCTCAGCATTCCTAGGGATACCCGGACTGAGATTATCGGTAGAGGTGCGGATGATAAAATAAACCACGCCTATGCCTTTGGCGGCGTACCGATGGCAATGGAAACAGTCCAAAACTTCCTTGATATTCCGTTAGATTATTATGTCCAAATTAATATGGAAGGTTTTGAGGAAATTGTCGATGCAGTCGGAGGTGTAACCCTTCAGAACGATTTAGCTTTTTCAGTAGGTAATACTGTCAACTTTCCGCTCGGTGAAATCACTCTCGACGGCGAAGAGGCATTGCATTATTCAAGAATGAGATACGAAGACCCCCGCGGTGACTTTGGACGTCAAACTAGGCAGCGCCAAATTATTCAAGCCGTCATTCAAAAAGGTGCGAGCGTGGCAAGCTTAACGAACTTTTCGAGCATTTTCACCGCCCTTGGCAACAATATCAAAACAAATCTAACCTTTGACCAAATGGTGGATATTCAAAAAAATTATAAAGTAGCCGGAAAAAGTATTCAACAGATGGAAATAAAATCACAAGGTCAATTAATCAGTGATATTTACTATGGCATTGTTTCAGAAGAAGAACAGCTTCGTGTCCAAAGTGAATTAAAAACCCATCTAGAATTACAATAATCAGGCCATTTAGAGAAATCCAAAATAAAAAAATAATAGTACTTTACACAATTATTAATTGTTTGTTCATAGTCACAGGCTATGATCATTATATGAAGAAGAAAGCTATTTTCTCCTTATATCAAGACCTTTCCTATATATATATATGTTTATGATTCGGCTAAAAGGTCGAATCTTTTTTGCCGTACTAAAGGTAAAAAAAAGAGGATACCTTTGAAGATATCATCCTTTTCCATATAAAACCTAATATGAAAATTTTTATCCTAGTGACGAGTCTTAAATATATTTTTGACCCATTTCATCGGATAACATCCAAATCTTTTCCTAATCTGTAACTACAAGATGGGGGGGGTTCATTTATTATTATTCTTTTACCGCTCCACCTAAAATCCCAGAAATAAAGTGCTTTTGCAGCAATAGGAAAAAGATCATGATTGGGATTGTAGATAAAGTGGTTCCTAACATTAACTGCCCATAATCGATTCGTGCCATTCCGATTAAACTGGATAATGCAACCGGCAATGTAAACATTTCTTTTGAATTTAACGTAATAAGCGGCCAGAGTAGGCTATTCCATTGGGACATAAATAAAAAAATAGCAACGGCAGCCATAGCTGGTCTTGTTACAGGAAAAATAACCGTAAAGAATATTTTTAATTCCCCTGCCCCATCCACTCGGGAAGCCTCAATAATCGAGTCTGGAATCGACTTCATATTCTGTCTCATTAAGTAAATCGCAAAAGGGGAAGCAAGCGTTGGTAAAATGATTGCTTGATAGGTATTTAACCAATTAAAGGTAACCATCATTTCAAACAAAGGAATTAATGTCACCTGAGAAGGAATCATCAATGTGCATAATATAATGAAGAAAAGCAGGTTCTTTCCCTTAAATTTAAATTTCGCAAAGGCGTACCCAGCCATTGAACTAATAAGCGTACTAAGCAATGTATAAACAAGGGCAATAAATAATGAATTCCAAAAAATCTTGGCAAACCCTAATGACTCATTCAGAGATTGAAAGTTCTTTGCTAAGTAATCACCTGGAAGAAGTTTAGGTGGTAAACGAAATATCTCTCCTGATGGAAGGGTTGAACCAACGAGCATCCAATAAAACGGTGCAATTGATAAGACCACACCCGCAATTAATAAACAATAAATCCCTACTTTTGAGGATATTTTCTTAGAATGTATCATTAATCATCACCTACCAGTTTCATCTGAACCCATGAAATGATTGCCGTTATTATGACAAGAACATAAGCAATCGCGGATGCATAACCAAAGTCGAAAAATTTAAAGCCTGCTTCATATAAATAAAGCGTAATCGTCATCGTGGCATTATTAGGTCCACCTTGAGTCAAAATGAATGCCTCGTCAAATAGCTGGAGGGTTCCGATTGTTGACATGACAACAGTAAAAATAAATACAGGTTTTAATTGAGGGATCGTGATCATGAAAAATTGCTTTATTTTACTTGCTCCATCAATACTTGCCGCTTCATATAATTCAGATGGAATGTTCTGTAAACCAGCTAAAAAAATCACCATATTATATCCGGTCCATCTCCACGTCATAACAAGGATGACAGAAACCTTCGCCCAAAATGGGGTTGTTAACCAGGGGATGGGTTCAATACCGACGAAGGATAATAAATAGTTGACGAGCCCAAAATGCTCATCTAATAGAATCATAAAAACAATTGACGCAGCAACAAGCGCTGTGATCGCAGGCATAAAATAAGAGATTCGAAAAAACGCCTTTCCTTTTAACATAGAAGAGTGGAGCCCCACTGCAATCAGTAAGGAAAGAAAGAGCATGATTGGAACTTGGACAATCAGTATTTGAAAGGTATTTAAAAGAGATTTATAGAAAACGGGATCTTGGAATAATCGTGAATAATTGGCTAAACCCACAAACGATTTCTCCAAACCACGTACCTCTTGAAAGCTCAAGATAAACGAAAAAATCACAGGATATACGGTAAAAATTAAAATGAGTAAAAATGCAGGCGCGATAAAAACATATGGGACATTTTTAGGAGTTAATAAACTTGTTCTCGTTTTAACTTGTAGATTTGTTTTGGTGTTTACAACCTTTTCTGTTTGCTCCAACCGATCCACCTTCCTAACTTCAATAGATTTTAGAATAAGAGAGCTGAGGAAAGTTGGCACACTCAGCTCTTTAGCACTCTAAAGTCTATTTTTTTATTTCATTTTCTAATTGTTTTTGGGCATCCTTTAATCCGGATTCAACCGATTTGTTTTCAAGTAAAATAGCTGCCTGTGCATTACTCATAAGACTGCTGGCTTTTGCAAAGTTTTCGTTTACGTTAATTTGTGGCACTTGATCAACAATATCAGCAAACTTTTTGAAAATCGGACTATTATTAAAGTACTCGCTAGTAGCAGTAAACTTTGGATCGCTGTACGTTTCTTTCAAGGATGGGAAAAGGCCATACTTTTCAAATCCTACCAGTTGGGATTCTTGATCTGTTGTAAAGAATTCTACAAAGGCATAGGCAGCAGATTGATTTTTGCTTGATGAAGGAATCAACACAGATGATCCTCCTACGTTCGCATATCTTGCGCCGCCTTCTTCAAAGCTTGGCAGATAAAATACATCCCATTTTCCTTTTAAATCTGGGGCTTGGTCCATGATGGAGCCTGCATACCAGACACCATATGGAACGGTGGCAACACTTCCATTTACAGTTGCGGTTACAATTCCATCCCAACCTTTATTGTTTAGGATTAAATCCTCGTCATTAAGCTTTTTGATTACTTCCATGGCTTGGATAGCTTCCTTGGATTGCAGTGCGATTTTCCCGTCCTTATCAAAATAAGAAAGTCCTTGCTGCTGCATCATCATTTGGAAGACACCGTCATAGCTCGGTATATCAATGGGTAATAGCTGCGCACCAGTAGCTTCTTTTATTTTCTTCCCTGCTGCAATATAGTCATCCCATGTTTGAATGGAATTTGGATCAATTTTTGCTTTTTCAAAGAAATCTACTCGGTAGAACATTCCTGCAGGACCAATATCCCATGGAGCAGCGATGAAATCCCCGTCTTTATTCTGAACAGCGGCGACCTTAGCTGGATTGAATGAATCTTTATATTGGTCATACCCAAGCTTGTCCAAATTTACAAATCCCTCAGGAAATTGGTGCAAGTATCCAGGAATACGTTCATCCTCCATTAACACAACATCTGGTAATCCTGAACCTCGTGCTGCCAGGCCAACTGTTACTTTATCGTATAAATCGGAGCTATTAAAATCCTCCACTACCACTTCTACATCAGGATACTTCTTCTGAAACCCCTCAACTGCTGCTTCCATAGTTGCTGCTGCAACATCCCAGCCCCATACGGTTATCTTCCCTGCTGGATTTTTTGAATCTCCCGTTTCCTTCTCATCCCCCGCTGATTTATTGGAACAAGCGGATAGCATTAGCAGAATCATCACTAGCATAATTGACATGTACTTTTTCATTTTTATGACCCCCAATTTTTTTGAAAAAACGCCGTATTCCCTAGTTAACTAGATCATATGCTTCTGTTTTTTTAAGGTAAGTTCTCCAGGTGATGCACCACTTCTCTGGATTATCCAAATAATCTTGTTCGTCAATTTTGTGTATTGTACTAGTATGCGGAGCACTTTTGACGATTTCTGGGTTTTCATAGGCTTCATTGGAAATTTGCTCTAATGCGTTAATATATTCATCTAAATCCTCTTTTGAATAAGACTCTGTGGGCTCTAAGGTGAACGGTTGTTTCACGATATACGGATGGTGGCTGGTCCAGTAATGGAGACCAAAATCAGTCATTCTTAACTGAATATCCTCTGTTGTTACCCCGGTTTCCTTTGTTAACTGCTCCCAGCTATAACGGACCTGCTCAAGGCGGTGTCCTTTGACATAGGGTGCACCTGCCCCACGAATCGCTAAAACCTTGTGATACATATAGTTATTGTTTAACACGGCTGTTTTTGCTACTTCCTTAAGGCCGCCTGCTCCAAGGGCACGAATCCAGGCATAGGCACGCAATACTGTTTGAGCTACACCATGGAAAGAACGAACCTTACCAATTGAATGCTCTAAATCGTGCTGAAGTGAATATTTACCCTCCTTATAGTCAACAATTGGTGCTGGCAAGAACTCTTTCAATGCTGCTGTCACACCAAGTGCACCCGTTGCAGGTCCCCCGCACATATGCGGGGCTGCAAAGGTTTTGTGAAGATTAAAGAAACACATATCAAAGCCCGCTTCCTTTGCTCTTGTGATTCCTAAGAGGCCATTCGCATTCGCCTGATCGTAAAAGCAAAGACCGCCTGCCTGGTGAACAATATCTGTAAACTCTTTTATTTTCGGATTAAAAATGCCCGTATCCTCTGGGTTTGCCACTACAAATCCTGCTGTTCTCTCCGACACTACGGCTTTTAACTTTTCAATATCAGGAAAGCCATTCTCATCCGGATGCAAGGTAATAATTTTATAGCCTTTTACGGCTGCCGTTGCCGCCTGCGATGGGTGAGAGAAAATCGTCGTAATGATTTCATCCCGCTGATCTCCTTCGTCTTTTTGTTCATGGTATTTTCTTACGATTGATGCCATTGCAAACAGTGCTTGTGTTCCACTGCTTGGCTGGAAGGAGAAATAATCCATCCCCGAAATTTCTCTCATACATAAGTCCAGCTTGTAGAAAATTTCAAGCATTCCTTGAACGGTATCTTCATTCTGTAATGGATGAAGCTCCATCATCTTCGGATCTCGAACTAACAACTCGTTTATTCTTGGAATGTACTTCATCGTACAGGTTCCTTGTCCGATTTCTACATTAAAATCCGAACCAAGGGTTTCTTGAGAAAGTCTTAGATAATGTCTTAATACCCGTGCTTGACCAATTTCAGGGAGATTTGGCTTACTCCTTCTCTGCATTGCTACTGGAATGGCCGATGTTCCATCTCCTACGGCTAATGCAATTTTGTCATTTACCGGCGGTAGCTCTACACCCTTTTCCCCTGGCTGATGGAGTTCAAAAATAATCGGTTCATTCCATTTTGCTTGGTGAAAATCCCGGGTCTTTTTTGTTCGTTGAATCCTTTTCATGTCTGAATGCTCCTCTCTTCTATTGATTATTTCGCTAAAATATCCTTAATGGCTTGAACTAACTGGTCAATATCTTCTTTCGTATGAACCTCGGTTACACAAAATAATGCTGATTGACCAAACTCAGGAAACTCAAGTGAAAGGTCTTTTCCACCGAAAATCTCCTTTTTTAACAGTTCTTGATTAATTTGTTCAACTGAATAGCCGGTTTGATTAAAATCAACGATAAATTCTTTAAAAAATGATGAATGTAAACGTGATCCTGTTACACCAGCAATTTGATTCAATTCTTGAGCAGCATACTGGCTATTTTGCATAATGGTTTGGCCTACTTCCTGCATCCCATTTGGACCAAGTAAGGCCAAATAGACCCCGGCTGTGATACCCCATAATGCCGTCTGCGTTCCAACAGATTCTTTCCCATTTTCCCTTTGAGCAAATGAAGTCCGTTCATATGCCACATCTCCGAACCCATATTCTCCTTCTTTTACCGTAGGGACAATACCAAACAATCGCGATGGATACTCATTGACAACTTTCAGATCATTATGTGAGGCAATGAAGCCTGCCTGACCGCCACTGAAATTCATATGCATGCCTAGTGGCTGCAGGTCTCCACAAACAATATCAGCTCCATAATGACTTGGTGGTGCAAGTACGCCAAGAGAAATCGGGTCAACCCCAACTACCATCAGTGTTTCGTTTGCCTTTAATAGAGTAGAAATCTCTGTTCCTTGCGCCTCAATAAATCCAAGGTAGGATGGATTTTCAAAATATAGGGCCGCAACATCTTCTGTTAATTTTTCTTGTAAATCTGCTAAGTCCATTGCTCCTGATTTCGTATCAAATTGAACAAATTCAAATTCTAATTCCGGAGTTCCGTAGTTGATGATAATTTTCATTCGTTCGGATGCAACGGTTTTGGCTAATAGGACTTTTTTCCTCCCGGTGATACGGGCTGCCATTCTAATTGATGTAGCTGCCGCCTGCCCCCAATCAAAGGTTGGAACATTCACAACATCCATATCTACTAATTCAGCTAGTAAACTTTGATACTCATAAAGCGCCTGAAAACGTCCATGGTCCTCGTACGGTTCCCCCGCATAGGCCGTTAAAAATTCTGAACGCTGATTAATTTCATCACAAACTGCTGGGATAAAGTGCTGCCAGCAGCCAGCTCCTAGGAAATTCAAATATTCCTTTGCACTTGTATTCTTATTTAGAATTCCTTCAATATGTCGTCTAAGCTCGTACTCCGTTAATGCTGGCGGCAGTTTTAGATCTTCTTTAAGCTGTAGCTCCTCCGGGATACCAGAGTATAGTTCCATAATGGATTTGGCGCCGATCACCTTTAGCATCTGGGCTTGTACTTCTGGCACCATATTTGGAATATAAGGGTGTACCTTTTGTGACATGAAAATTACCTCCTTGTAGTTTGAACAGATTAATGGTTAATTTCCAATTTTGCAAAAAATCAGGCTAAACCGCCGCCATCAACTATTAAGTTTGTACCTGTTACCCACGCTGACAAGTCACTTGCAAGGAATAGTACTCCCTTGGCAATATCCCTTGGCGTTCCAAGTCTTTCTAACGGTCGACCTTTTGCAGAGGATACTAAAAAATCATCCTCTTTCAACTGTAATTGCTTCGCTTCATCCCGTAATAACGGAGTATCAGTATCGCCTGGACAAATACAGTTCACACGGATATTTTGCGGGCCATGGTCAATCGCCATTGCCTTTGTTAAATTCACCACTCCAGCTTTGGCCGCACAATAAGCAGCTGCCTGGTCTCCACCTTTTATTCCCCATCCAGAGCCCGTATTAATGATACTTCCACCGCCGCCTCTAGCCATTAGAGGAATTAAATATTTAGAAAGGAGATAAATTCCTTTTAAGGATACATCAATGACTAAATCCCAATCAGACTCCTCTAAATCAACTACCGTTTTTCTCCTGATAACACCTGCATTGTTAAAAAGGACATCGATGGTACCGTAATTTTTTTCGATATGATCTCTTACGGCGATACAATCGGTTCCATTACTTACATCACATCGTAAGAATTCCGCACTATATTCTTTCCTCTGTAATTCAGCCACGGCCTTTTGACCGTTTTCTGGATTAATATCTACCATAATTACCTTAGCACCAATTTCAGCCAAAAGTGTTGCAGTAGCTAGTCCAATCCCTGATGCCCCACCTGTTACCACACATACCTTATCCTCTAAACCGAAATAATCTTGAGTTATCATCTTAAAACCTCCTGAATAAATTAATTTAATTTATAGTAGAAAATCGTTAAACCCTTTTTTACTGCCCCATATATTTCTCGGAATCGCTAACGGCATTATTTAATAATTCTTTCGCATCCTGCTCCAGCAGGATGGCATTTATTGCTGACGATAAATTCCGATTGATTTCATCCCAATTTTTAGTCAGTAGATACGCTGGTGTCGCATTCGATCTTTCTAGCATTTTGTAAAATGGTCCAATTAATGGGTCTTGATCTGTTTTCAGATCTTTCACCATACTGATGCGAACAGGTAAATCAGCTGTTCTCATTTTTATTGCCTCTGGGGAAGAGAAAAATTTCACAAATTCCCATGCTAAATCTTTATTTTTTGAATCCTTCGCAATTGAAACCGCCGAAGCAGAAATAACTCCTCTTACTTCTTTTCCTTTAAATGCAGGCATTTCTACTGTTCCAAAGTTTACCTTAGCCTTTTTAAACTCCTCCAAGGGCCAAATTCCGCTTTCCCACATCGCAATCCTGCCTGCCTCAAAAACCTCTTCCCCACTTTGTTGATTTTTACCGCCAACAAGGACTGCGCTTTTTTGCTTGACCATGTCTGCAAATATTTCTATCGATTCTATGGTTTCTGGGCTATTCATATAGCTTTCGAGTTTCTTTCCATCCTCACTAATGAAGCTTGAGCCATTACTCCAAACAATGCCTTGAAGGTCATACGTATCTGGTTCTGGTCTTACCCCAAACCCATACTGCTCCATAGCAGGATTAGATAATTTCTTTGCCACACTCTTAAAGTCATCCCATGTCCATCCATCCTGTGGGTAGGGAATACCCGCTGCATCAAATAAATCCTTGTTATAATAAACCACCCTTGTTGTAAAACCGGCTGGCATACCATACAGTTTTCGATACATCGTCGAATAGTTAAAGAGACCTTGGTAAAAATCATTCAAATCAATAGTGGGGTCTTTTTTAATAAAATTGTCAAGGGGTTCAAGTGATTGAAAATAGGATGGATAATTCCACATATACATGACATCTGGCGGATTTTTCGCACCAAATGCTGCAGCCAGCTTTTGGTCAAATTCATCACCATAGGCTTCCATCTGCACCTTTATAAATGGATGTTTTTCTTCAAATTTTCTAGCTATTTTCTCTTGAATATTTAAGGCTTCTCCCGAGTCCCAGGTTGCAAAACGAAGAACGATTTTTTCGCTTTCTTCCTTCCCTGTTTGATCTGCTCTGCTGCTAGATTGCTTGTTTGAACAGGCAGTCAAAACGAATAGTAAAATAAGTGCTAGAAAAATGATCCTAAATTTCTTCATTAATAGTTCCTCTTTTTCCTATTAAATAGTAGAAACCGCTTTCATTATAACTTGAATGAAAGCGGTCTAGAACTTACTATCAGCTTATACTTTTTGTATATTTGTTTGAATTTTCCCTAAATTGTGAACGGTAGGGAAATTTGTTAGCTCACATTCTGCTTTTTGTTTTGTCGATATTCTGATGGAGTTTTACCCATACATTTTTTAAACCATTTGCTGAAATATTTTCCATCCTGAATGCCTATTTTTTCGCCAATTTCTTGTAAAGGAAGGGAAGTATTTTCAAGAAGTTCACACGCAGCTTTGACTTTCAGCTTTTCCATAAAGGTGATAAAGCTTTCCCCAATAGTCTTTTTAAACATAGTACTAAAATGACTCCGGCTTAAGCCCACTTCATTTGCAATATAGCTAGATGAAAAAGATTGATCTAAATCCTCGATAATGATTTGAACAGCCTTGCGAATCGGGAATGGCCAATCCTCCATCGAAAACTTAAATTGTTTTTCAAATTTGAACCTGCGATAAAGATTTGTCACTCCATCCATCCATTCTTTCATTCCTCGATTTGGGCCATAATCCTTCCAACGAATAGAGGAATCAATATGTCTAGCCTCAACTAGAAGATGTTCAAAATCCGCTTTTGACCCTTCTTGGATAAAAATAAACGCTTGATCCTGCCCGCAAGAAATCTTCGCAAAGTGTTTTTCCCCACAAGACAGTTTCTTATCAAAATTTTCGTTGTTATTTAGTCCGTTAATTAAATAAATATAATAGGGATTTTCCATCCAATTCCACTCATTAGCAAACAACTCCCCTGCTAACGCGGGAAAGGAACTTTCAAAGTCACATAACCATCCATAGAATTCCTTTGATAGTTCGGTTGAATCATAGGAATTCTGGGTATTGGCATGATTAATTTCAGCTTCAATGCGTCCAAGGTATTCTTCAAATTGTTGGTCTTCAAAGGCTGTTTTCAAAATATAACCTGAAGCACCAATATTCATTCCCTCCTGCGCAAAAGTGAAGTCTCGATGGCAGCTCAGCAATAATATTTTCGTAGCTGGGGAATTCTGTTTTATGTTTCTAGCAAGCTCCATTCCATTCATTTCAGGCATGACAATATCTGTGATTACTAGTTCGGGAGAATGCTGTAGAAAGAGCTCCAAAGCTTTTTGCCCGTTAGGTGCATCAGCAATGACCTCCATCCCAAATTTCCCCCAGTCGACCGTTGAGATTAGTCCTTTTCTAACAATGAGTTCATCATCTGCAATTAATACCTTTATCATTAACGTTATCTCCTTTTTGGCCATTTAATGCTAAAGATTGTTTTCATGCCCACAACTGATTCGATAGATAAGCCATACTCATTTCCAAAGTGAAGCCTTACCCGTTGATTGACATTATAAACACCGATTCCCCTTCCATTTTCACCCTGATGTTTCGGGTTGAGAAGCTTTTCAATCGTTTCTTTATTCATTCCTTTGCCATTATCGGTTAAGGTAAGTTCTAGATATTCAGGTTTCACGCTAGCAACTAGCTCAATTCTTCCTTGACCATCCTCAAAAGCATGGAAAAAGATATTTTCAAACAATGGCTGGAGGGTCATCCTAGGGATTAAATAGTCCAAGCATTCCGAATGAATCATTTCTATATATTCAAATGTTTGGCCATACCGTATCTCTTGAACCTTCAAGTAATGCTTGATCGTCTGGAGTTCCTTTTTTAACGGAATTAACTCATCAGCAAAATTTAAATTTTCATGCAGAACCTCAGTTAAATGGTAGATCATCTCTTGCACTTCCTTTGCTCCTAAGAGCCTTGCTTTCCATTGGATTGAGTTTAAGGTGTTAAATAATAAATGAGGGTTAATTTGATAATGAAAAGCCTTTAACTCTGCTTGCCTTTTTAACCGTTCGGTCAAGCTGATTTTCTCGATTAACTCTTTAATTTGATTGACCATATCATTAAAGCTTTGAGATAAAATTCCTAATTCATCCGTAGTAGTAACCGCTATCTGTGTATCTAAGTTTCCTTCACTGACTCGCTTCATCGAGGAATTTAGACTTTTAATTCCCTTTGTCAGCGGAACAGAAAAAACAATTGCCAGTAGGGATACAAGTATAATTGAAAATAAAATAGCTGCTATCGTATAACGTAAAATCACATTTGATGATTGATAATAATATTCTTGAGGAATGCGAACATGGATATCCCATCCATAGGCATCAAAGTGGTTATTCCAGATAATATCTGATGTCAATTCCTTCGGTGTCTTTTTTGTCTTATAGACCACCTGGTTCTGACCATTTCTAAGGGTGATAGAAGAGTGAAGCTTATTTTCTAGAAAACCAATATAAGAGAACAGCTCCTCCGCATTTGTTTCTATTAAAAGCTTACTTCCTTTCAATACCCCAAAATCACTTTCAATTGGAAAAACAAGTCCGATAATTTTTTCATCTTTATTACCAGTGTAATAATGGTCAGAATTATAAAAACCTATCCAGTGATCTCCTTGTTTTAAGCGATTAATCTCTTTCCAAAAAGGCTTTTGAAAGAGCTTATGTATATCTAAGCGACTATTTCCATAATAATAGCCTGTATTGGTAATTAAATAGATTCCCTTTGTGTCATAGGTTTTATGTGCCTCTAAATATCTTTCAAAGTTTTTGATTTCAATAAACCCTGTATACGTTCTAGGGATTTCCTCCTGTAATATCACCAAAGTTGGATCCGATAAATACTGATTAATATCCTTCGAAATGACATACATAAGCTCAAATATATTTTCAATTTGTTTATCAAGTTGAGAAACAGCAAATTGCTCATAATCATTAAATTGTTTGTTCACAATTTCAGAAGACTTTCCATATGATAGGAATCCAAATAATAATAATGGAAACACAGCAACTATGAGGAAAAACAACACCATTTTCGTACGAATGCTCCGGAAAGAATAGTTTTTAATTTTTGCTGAAAGTTTTTTCAAAGTTCTCCTCACTCGATTCACCTAAAATAATATATGGTACAAGAAAAAAGAGGGGGTCACAGCACCCCCACATGACATTATTTCTTTTTAGGTACTGTGGCGCTTTCTCTTACGATTAGTTTGGTGTTTATTGTTATTTTTTTGCTGATTTCTCTTTTGGAGGAGAGTTTTTCTATCAGTAAATCAACGGCTGTTTCTCCCATAATTTCTGTATAGAGTTTAACGGTTGTTAATGGTGGAACCATATATTGAGCGGTGGCTACATCGTTAAAACCAACAATACTTAGTTCAGCCGGAATTTTTATACCAAGCTCATAGGCAGCTTTATAGCATCCAACCGCAATGGTATCATTAGCGACAAATATAGCTGTCGGCTTTTGTTCGCTAGTTAACATTTCTTTTAAGAGGGTATACCCGTCTTTCGGATCGTATCCGCCAATTTTCACTAATTCTTCTTTGAAAATATTCTTTTCTTTTAAATAATTCTCAAAAACGTCCTGTCTCAAATCTTTAAATCGATTACCATACATATCCGTTTCGATACCGCCAATAAACCCAATATTTTCATGGCCTAATTCGATTAAGTAGTTAAGCGCATTTTTTGTTGCAGAATTAAAATCGATAATAACAGAATCAAAATACTGATCGTCCGGATTTGAATCGATGAAGACACAAGGTTTATCGAAACTCTTAATCTTTTCAATATCCTTATTTTTGAAAGTCCCCAGGCACAAAATCCCATCAATCTTTCGGATACTTCCCTCATTGCCTTCCTTTTCGATTCTGTAGAAATCAATGCCTTTTCTCTTCAGTTTCTTTTCCAAGGCGACCCTGATCGATAGGTAATAGGTATCCACTAATTCCTCCTCTAAAGAGAAAGAATCATATAACCCTATTTTCCATTTACTCTTTGCCTTTTTCTTCGGAGTGATTACATAGGCTAATTCCTCTGCAGCTTCAAACACTCTTTTTCTTGTTTCCGGTGGTACATTCAAGGTTTCATCATAATTTAACACGCGTGATACGGTCGTGATTGAAACATTAGCTAGCTTAGCAATATCTTTTATTGTGGCCATGATTTCTCCCAACCTACTTTTACTTTTATATTCTCTATTACGTTATTTCTTTTAATTTTTTCTTATTTAAAAATGGTAACTTTGTTTCCGAAATGATAATAGCACTTAGAATGAGTATGGCACCGACCACCATTTTGACGGTCATTACCTCATCCAAAATCGCAATGGAAAACACCATTCCCCAAAACGATTCTGTTGACAGAATGATCGCAGCCTTTGTTTCTGTGATCATCTTCTGGGCTAAGGTTTGCAATAGATAAGCAATCGTTGTTGAGAAAATCCCTAGGTACAGGAGTGAGTACACACCTTCCTTTGCCATGACAAAAGATGTTTCCCCTTTAAATAATACGACGATCACTCCGATGACTGCCGCTGTCACCATTTGTACGAGTGTTAGAGCAACCGGGTCTGAATCTTGAACGTATTTAGCCGTGTAGAAGATATGGAAGGCAAAACCAAACGCACAGCCCAGTGTCAGCAAGTCCCCAATATTTATGCCGGCGGATAGTTTAAGTGACAAGACGCCAATACCAACCATCGCTAAAACAGCGCCCGAAAGCTCGTATAAATCCATTTTCCTTTTATAGATGACTAATCCAATAAAAGGAACAATAACCACATTAACAGCTGTTAAAAAGGCATTCTTTGACGGGGTCGTAAATTGAAGTCCTACCGTTTGCAGCGCAAAGGCCAAATATAAAAAGATCCCCAATACTGCTCCTTTTATGATAGTACTTTTATTAATATTTTTCAGTCTTTTATGGAAAATTATACTTAATATCAGCGCACCGATTAAAAATCTCCCTGCCAAGATCTGATAGGGTGTAAAGTGATCCAAGGATATGGCGCTGGCAACAAATCCGCTGCCCCATATAATCGCTGTAATTGTCAGCGCAATTTCTCCAAAATACTTTTGCATTTAATCCCCCCTCACTTTATCGCTTAAAAGCAATAAAAATACACTCGATGTCCAGGTAAAGGATGTATCCACTAACCCCTTGCCATTAATCGGATCAAAGTTTTCCGCCATCCCCCCCACTAAGGTAAGATCGAGGAACTTATCACGCAAGCGATTTCCAGCCTCTACGTAGCCATTCTTTTTTAACGCATCGATAAAGAGATACGTAACGGGAGCCCAAATCGGACCAAGCCAATACCCATTTTCCTGATATAAATTACTCGTTAAACTCTCGGTAGCTAAGCCATAGGCTGTTTCAAAGTTTGCTTCAAGGTCAGATACTAAGGAATCCATGACACTTTTATTAAATCGATAGCCAATGATGACTGGAAGACGCAAAATTAAACTGGTTCGAATCTCTATTTTTTCACTATTCTTACCAACGCGTCCGTAAAAACCTTGCTCATCATAAAGTCTCTCTAATAGAAGAGTAAACAGGCTGTCTGCTTTCTCTTTAAATTTTATCGCTTCCTCATTTTCACCCAAAGCTTCTGCAAAGGAGGAGAGGATATCATTCGTACGAATGAAGAAACTAGCCAGGTCGGGTGCTTCGACAGGCATTCCGACATGAAATAACGATCCATTATCCCAACCTGAATCATTTCCATGTTTATAGTGTGGCAGCCTGCCCTGATAGGTGCGATAGTCATCAAAATAGTTCATTACTTTTTTTGTAGACTCATAGACCGTTCTTAAGCGTTGCTCAACCTTAAAGTAATCATTTTTTTCCATTAACTGTTCATAAATGTATGCAAAAACAGGGGGCTTAATACAGTTGTACGAGATGAATTTATCATTCACAAAATCTGGATAGACACCAGACTCATCTTGAGTATCCATAAAAATCTTTAATTGGGCATAGGCGAGTTCAGGGTACTTTTCCCCTAAATTCAAGGCGTTAAAACAGTTATCCCAAGACCAAATATTATACATCCAAAGCTTCGACATATACATCGCATAATCCTTTAGTACACCATCAGGATGGACGATGCTCGACCAAGTAATATACGCTGCCTTCTCCAAGGAAGGCAGATATTTAGCCTCTGTCTTTCCCGGATTCATAGACTGAAACCATTCCTTATAAAGCCGTTCTACTTGTTCTTTTCCTTGGCTAAAAGGAAGGTATTCCTTTTTTTGATAGACCGTTCGATAGCTTTCGAGGACAAAGTGTCCATTACTCATCCGCATATCGATAAAATCATTGCCGATAATATTCCAAGGTGCCTCAACGGACATGTCACCAGTCAGGTTCAGAATCATTACCTTTAATTCCTTAGGATAGATGTGGTATTCGTACATCCCATCTTCCAATTCCATTAAGGAATCATACTTTCCCTTTGTTGCTCTCAATCTAAATTCTACATCTTGCACGTCAATATGAAGTTCATCTTCCTCAGAGATGATCATTTCCACAACAGGTTCAGGATCATCTTTTAAACAGAAGGTTAAGGATACCTCTGAAGCCTGTACTTCAAATTCCCTTTCCACACCGTCTTTTACTAGTTCTATCTTGAAAAGTTTTGATGGGGCATCATCGCCGCCATGAACGTCTCGAATATATACTTCCTCTGAATCCTTTTCTTGTGAGATGCAAAAATAGG
Organism: Neobacillus sp. FSL H8-0543; assembly: GCF_038592905.1. Taxonomy (GTDB): domain Bacteria; phylum Bacillota; class Bacilli; order Bacillales; family Cytobacillaceae; genus Neobacillus. The sequence continues at coordinate 1,850,752 of NZ_CP151943.1, forward strand.
ATCCAAATCTGGAAAAAGGTATTTCTTTAATGTCTAATTTCATCCTTTTCTCCTTTACTCTGCTTTGCAACTTTTTAATAATTTCAAATAAGCAGGGTTTCCCCTGCCTATCACATTTTATCCAGAATGGTAAGGTTTCACTTTATCTCGCTCTAAAAAATTTACTTTCCGCAACCAGGCCGTCACTGTGAATCTTCCTTATTTCCATCCCGATTTCAAAGTCTTCTATTGCTGCTCTGTAGCTTGGAAGTTGTTCCTCTCCACAGCTATTGCTTCCCAGACCACTTTGTTTATAATCGATGGTTAGCACATTATATGGTGACTTTTTAATAGTGCCGCGATGTGTTGCTTCCTCTAATGCACTCGTTTCATAGTCATGAATAGTGAAATCTCTTAATTCCTTAAAATTAACTAAAATCGATTGATTTCCCTTCGTTAATGCTAAGAATGAGGTATCACATCTTGACCCATTCTCCTGCGGATAGACATAATCCGTATGCATTTCCTCTACACTTTTACGGTAAAGGCCAATACTTTGGCTTCTCTTGCTATCCTGGTAACTCTCCGAATCTCCTCGTCCATACCAAGTCACATCATCATACTCGTTGTTTAGATGCATGGTTAGTCCGATTCTTGGCAGCATTTCAGGGATTTCTTTTCCTCTAATCACTTTATAGCCTTTCAAGTGGAGATTTAAGACTCCATCCTGAGTGATTCGATAATGATAGTGAAGCTCAAAGCCCCAGGCTTGATTCACACTAGATAGATATTTTTTAATCTCAATATCTATATAATCTTCATTTACTACATAGGCAAGGGAAACAAATTGTTCCTTCGCATTTTTTAAAAAGTACTTATTTATCCAATCATCTTTCTTATACATATCATTATCGATGATCGCTCTCCAAAGTGTAAGTTCTGGCCCCTTATTGATAATCTCTTCCCCATCTATTTGATAGGATAAGAGAACACCATGAACCTTCGAAAAGACAGCTTTAAATCGATCCGAATGCACCATCAGCTGTGTTTGATCTTCCACGATGTCAATCGTTGTTTCTGACTTACGATGATTACTTACCACTTGTTTGATTATCTTTGTCGATTCGAGTAAGAAACTTTCGCTGGTTATGAGATGGCCTTCACCTGCATACAGTGTACTGTCCGGTTCTGAATAACTTAACCCAATGCGAACATCCTCGTAGGTTAATGCTTCTTCAAGATTGACAGGTAAGGTGATTTCCATTACTTCCTGGGCGTGAATACTCGGCAGGGAGATACTCTTTTCTTCAATTACCCGATCAAAAGATTTGACGGTAATATGTAGCTGAATATCTTCCAGGTTTCTAAAATCATATCTGTTTTTAACTCTAATTTTTAGGCGTGGAAGGTCTACCGCTTCGGTTACAATCGGTTCAATCACTTTTTTATATTCTATCAGTCCAGGTGATGGTGTCCGATCAGGAAACACCAGGCCGTCAATACAGAAGTTTCCATTCGTAGGAAAATCCCCAAAATTGCCGCCGTATAAATAATAGGTATTTCCATCTTTATCTATCGTTTCGATTCCATGGTCATACCATTCCCAGACGAATCCGCCCTGTAACCTCGGGTATTTCCTCATTACGTCTTGATACTCTGTCAGGCCCCCTGGTCCATTTCCCATCGCATGGCCATATTCACATAAAATATGTGGCTTTTTCCCTTCAGCATCCTTGCCGATCTCTTCCAATGCATCCAATCTAGTGTACATCGTCGTATACATATCACTATAGGCCGCAACCCGATCTCCTTCATAATGGACCAATCGAGTAGGATCAATTTCTTTGATTGCCTGATACATAGCGGTGAAGTTTCTGCCTGCACCTGATTCATTCCCTAACGACCAAATAATCACACTAGGATGATTTCGATCTCGTTTCACCATCCTGACGGCCCGATCGACATACTGCTTTTCCCACAGTTCATTGTCACTTAACCAGTTATAATTCCCTGTGTTCTCAAAGCCATGGCATTCAAGATCCGCTTCATCAATCACATAGAGTCCATACTCGTCACAAAGATCATAGAAAACATCATTATTTGGATAATGGGCGGTTCGAACCGCATTGATATTATGCTGTTTCATTAAAATGACATCCTGAAGCATGTCTTCATAAGTGACGGTCCTGCCCATGACAGGGTTAAAATCATGCCGATTGACACCGTTAAAGAAAATTCTCTTTCCATTCACTCTCATTTCATTATCAACAATATCAATCGATCTTACTCCGAATCGTAAGGGAACGTATTCCTTTTCCCCATTGACAAATTCATACTCCAGTGTAGCACGATATAGGTTAGGTTCCTCGGCATTCCATAATAATGGATTGACCATTTTCCTCAATACCCGGAACTCGCCATTTACAACTTCAACAGGAAAGCAATCAATCTCTTTTTCCTTTTGAAAAAGCTTCACGGTCATTCCGGTAACAGTACTCGTCAAAAACCTTCCGCTTAAGACTAGCGTGAAATCTTTAAAATCGTCATCCGGGAGGGTTTCAATCGTAACATCCTCAAGTGTATCTTGATTTACTCGATACAACTCTACACTTCTAAAGATCCCTGAAAGCCACCACATATCTTGGTCTTCTAAGTAGGTACCATCTGAAAATTGGTAAACGCGAACGGTTACTCTATTTTTTCCGTTTTTCACGTAATCTGTGAGGTCAAATTCCGACGGCATTCTCGATCCCTTACTGTAGCCTGCATGAACCCCATTCACATAGAGATCGAAGGCTGAATCCACACCATTAAATTTTATGATGATTTTTTCCGCTTCCTTTATATCCTCTAACTCAATATCCTTGAAGTAAATCCCTGTCGGATTTTCCTGTGGAACAAAGGGAGGATTAATTGGAAAGGGGTACAATACATCGGTATAGTGCATTTTTCCATAACCCTTCAACTGCCAGCAAGAAGGCACAACAATATCATCCAAACGATCAATCTCAAAGTCTGCTGCTTCAAAATTAACAGGCGAAAATTCCGGTGCCGCTAAAAATAAAAACTTCCAATCTCCATCAAGTGATGCATAGCCTTTTCTATTTTCCTTTATGAATGTAAGAGCCTCATTGAATTCACTGTATCTATAAAAATCAGTATGTGCCGGAAGCCTGTTTAGTGCTGTAAGATGGATATTTTCCCATCTCTTCATTTCCCGTTGCATGATATCTTCCCCCAAACTTTATTACTTAATTGAGCCGCTAATTCCCTCAACAATATATTTCTGCGCAAACGCAAAAACAATGACTGGCGGAATGATCATGACGAGTGTCATTGCCATAATTGGGATAATTTGCAGCTCATGGACTCCTTGGAAGGATGCTAAACCAAGTGCCATCGTATATTTAGCTTGATCATTTAAATAAATAAGTGGACCTAAGTAGTCATTCCACACCAAAATGATATTTAATACGGCAATCAATGTTAAAGGTGCCTTCATTATAGGAAGGAAAATTTTATAAAAAATTTGGAACTCATTGGCTCCATCAATTCTGGCCGCATTCTCTAAATCCTTTGGAATATTCATTAAAAACTGCCGTAACAAAAAGATATTGTATGCAGAACCAAAGAAGGCAGGAACGATTAATGGCTTTAATGTATTGATCCAGCCAAACAAGTTAAACTCCATATAAAGTGGAATCATCGTAACATCCCATGGAATCATCATGGTTGATAGGAGCAGGATAAAGAGAATATTCTTGTATTTAAAGTCGTACCTGGCAAAGCCATAGGCAACTAAAGAACAGGAAATAACCTGGCCGATTGTCGTTAGCACTGTTACAATCATCGAGTTCTTAAAATACGTTCCAAAAGGCTGGCTATTCCAGGCATCAATGAAATTACTAACTAAGAAGGAATCAGGGATAAATCTTGGCGGGTAACTAAAAACTTCCGATTCAGACTTGAGTGAAGTGATTAACGCCCAGATAAAAGGAAATAAGAAGTAAAGTGAAAAAATAACAAGAATGGTATAAACGATGATTTTAAATCTCCTTGAAAGCTTCATTACTTTTTACCTCCTTTTCTTTCCCTTTTAACCTCAGCCTCATAGAATACCCATGCAGAGGATGATTTAAAGATTAATAATGTTAGTAGCAGGATGATGATAAACATAAACCATGCGTTTGCACTTGCATAACCCAGTTCATGGTGTTTAAAGGCATTGTTATAGACAAATAATCCATAAAAATAAGTAGATTTTAATGGTCCGCCGCCGGTTAACAGCAGCACTAACGTTAATTGCTGTAAGGCTGCAATAACGGATGTAATCACATTAAATAGAATCGTTGGTGTAATGGTAGGAATCGTAATACTAATAAATTGTCTGATAGGCCCCGCTCCATCAATGGATGCAGCCTCATACATTTCTTTCGGTATTCCTTTAATATCTGTATAGAAAATCAGCATCATCGTCCCTACTCCCCAGGCACTTGCGATGACAATAATAAAAATGGCCCACGTAGGATCAATCAGCCAGCTTGGTCCTTCGATACCAAGCAAAGAGAGTATATAGTTTAGAACGCCGTACTCTGTGTTAAACATCCAACCCCAAATAATCGACACTGCAACGCCCGATACAACTGCCGGTAAATAAAAGATCGTCCTGAATATCTTAATCCCTTTGACTGGCTGTGTAATAAGAAGTGCGAGCACCAAGGCAACGAAGAGGTTTAATGGAACAAAGATTAACGCAAACTTTAACGTGATTCCCAGAGAATTATAGAACTGAGGGTCAGCTGTAAACATCTTAGTAAAGTTGTCTATTCCGATAAACTTCGCTTCACCTGCAATAGGCCAATCAAACAAACTCATCACTAATGAAAAAGCTAAAGGCCCCAATGTAAACACTAGAAACCCAATGATCCAAGGCAAGATAAATAAATATGGCACTCTTTTACGGACTAATGTGAATTTCTGTTGTTTTTTCTTTTTAGTAAACATAAATTTCCCTCTTAATTGGTTTGACCTTTTGAAAAATGAGATGACTATCATTGTTGTTTAATTTCAGCACATAGTAGAAAATGAGAATATATCCCGTTTTCCTGGATACACTCTCATTCTACTCAATCAAAAAACTCTACTTGACTACACTATTTAAAGCTTCTTCAGGCTCAAATCGTGTACTTGGGTTAAATATTTGTTCAAAGGTTAAACTCAAATCCTCTGATAACTTGCTCCAGTCATCAATAATAAATGATGTTGGTGTGTATCCTTCACTTTGTTCCAGCATCGAGTAAAATACCTGTTTAATTGGATCCTCTTGAAGTTTTTCCGACTCAACCACACTCTTTAGGACTGGAAGTTCAAAGGAAATTCTTTCTTTATTTGCCTGTTCACCTGTCCAAAACTCCATAAATTTAAAAGCAGCTTCTTTATTCTTGGAATCCTTCGACATAGCAATACCAGAAGAACTAACAATACTTGCACCAGGGTTAACTCCAAATCCTGGGATTTCAACTACACCGTAATTAATTCCAGCTTCTTCAAAGGCGGTAAGGTACCAAGCACCGTTAATAAACATACCTACCTTGCCTGATTTCATTTCAGTGTCGCCCCAGCCTTCTGTTGTTATCGCAATTTCCTTTTCCAACATATCTTGGAACATAGTAAATGTTTCAATTGATTTGTCTGAATTCAGGTTACCATCTAAATTCCCTTTACTATCTACATAGGAAGCACCATTGCCCCATAAATACATTTCAAAATCGTATGGATCCGGCTGTCCTGGGAAGGCAAAACCTGTGATTTTCTTATCTTTATCTGTCAGCTTCTTTGCTGTCTCCTGAAGATCATCCCATGTCCAGCCAGCTTGTGGGTATTCCAGCCCTTTTGCATCAAATAAATCTTTATTATAGTAAACAACATGCGTCGTATAACCTACTGGAAGTCCGTAAATATCCCCATCCACGGAGTTATAATTCCATAATGTTTCATAGAAATTACTCTTATACTCTTCGCCTCTATCTTTTATATAAGAATCGAGTGGCTCCAAAGCATCCTTATATTGAGGGTAATTCCACATATACATGATATCTGGAGCATCCTTCGCTCCGATACCTGCCGTGATTTTAGTGTCATATTCCCCACCGTAAGCCTCTAAAACTACTTCTATATCAGAATTCTCTGTATTGAATTGATCAATTAGCTTTTGCTGCAACTCAACATCATCACCAACATCCCAAGTCGCAAATCTGATCGTATTCTTTCCATCTTTAGCTGTTTCCCCGTTCGAACCTTTTGAGCTACATGCTGATAAAAGTAACATGGTTATGATAGTAAAAAGAAAAAATAGTTTCGTTTTAGATAACCTCATATTGTTGCCCCCTAGTAGTTTATAGGATTAGTATAATTGCATTTTTACTAAAAGTAAATGCTTTCATTACGGTTTTTACTAAAATATTTATCATTAATTTAAAATTATCAGATAAAACAACGTGGTGAATTTCACCAAGAAGGACGGGGGAGGTCCTTCTGCTATTTCTTGTATTCACTCCTTGGTCAATTGTAGGAGCTTGTCGAAGAAAAACGTCTTTACGGTTACAGATTTCTCCAATTATCTCATCTGCTATTTGATATCCTAAAAGATATTATTGTTATTTTCTCACCTCGGAATCCTACCATATTTATGCTGGTAATAACCCCATTTCTTCTATAATAATTAAGGCGTTTTCAATTCTAGTAATTTAAATATATCTAGACATTCATAAAGATAATCTATAAAGAGGGAGTGGATTTCATGGACGAGCACGGAAATTTCTCTACAGGATTAATATGGGGCACTTCGTTAAGTATTCCTTTATGGATTGCGTTTTTCGGCTGGATAAAGATCATCGTTAATTTATTATGAATGTTTATTTATGCGAACCAACCTATTACCTCGAACGGCGGGGTGATTTTCTTTTTTCCAGATAAAAACAAACCACCCTTAATGGATGGCTTGTTTCTTATATAACTCTTCACTTTTCACGAAACAGCGCGGTTTTTTAATTTTAAAGCAAGATAACCTTCACTTGCTATCTCTATTTACCTAATTTTCTCCGTTTGACAACAAAGAAAATAATTCCAGCCGCAACAATTCCAAATCCAATAACTAACAGGTTATAGCTGTTAGTTGCTGTGTTTGGTAAGCTGCTTCCTGGTTTTTGTCCTTCATTTTTATCAGGAGTCGAACCATTTTCCGTTACTTGACCATCTGGAGTCTTATCTTCTCCAACAGGATCAGTCCCTTCACCTGATTCATCCGTTCCATCTCCAGGTTCATCTTCACCTGCAGCCGTAGTGACAACGGTTGTTCCGTAAATGACACGTTCAAATTCCTCGTTTAATCCAACGATTTCAATCTTATACTCCGTATCCGGAGAAAGATCCGTTAAGATATAGGAAGACTCCTCTAAATCCGTTGCTACTTCCTCACCATCTACTATGATAAAGTAGCGGTAATCCTCGTAGCCATCCTTCGTAACAGGCTCCCAGCTCAATTCAATAGAATTCTCGGTTACTTGATCGACGGAAATATCGAGATATTCATACATGACCGTGACCCCATTAGCTTCCAATTTCTCAATTACAGAAAGAGCTTCAGAACCTTCCGTTAAATCAAGGCGATTCTTCATTAGTAGGACAACTTGTAAATTCTCTAATGTTAGTAAACTTGATATATCTTCAATTTCATTAAAGCCGATGTTAAGAAATTCAATATTCAAGCCTGTCAACGGAGTAATATCCTCTATTTTATTCCCTTGCAAGAACAGCATCATAAGCTTTGAAAAAGAAGATAGAATACGAATATCCTTTATTTCATTGTCATCCAGTATTAACGATTCCAGGTTGGTTAACGCACCTAAACCTGAAATGTCTGACAGTTGATTATCACTTAACGATAAAAAGAGTAAATTGGATAACCCAGTTATTGGCTTAAGATTACGAATCGAGTTAGAATCCAGCACCAATACCTGAAGATTGATTGCCAACTCTAATCCGTCGAGCTCCTCAATCCCCCGGTCTGTAGCATCCAAGCTTGTTAAAACACTCATATCACTCTCGTATAAATCACGTGAGTAAATATGCAAGGAATCACGTACCGCTTCTTCCAGAGCCAGGTCCTTAAACTGAACAATCTCACCAGCTGGTACAGGCAGTGTGCTCACATAAGAATAAGCACTTCCCCAAACAAAACCAGCTTCATCGACAGCATCTACCCTAATCTCGTATTCTATCAATGACTCAAGACCCGTTAACTCATAAAAATTTTCACCAACTGGAATTTCTGTCACGAACTCACCATTAAGGTAAAGCTGATACCCGCTTATGAGATCAGCCACTCCTGGGAAACTAAATTCGACTCCAATCGAATTTTCGGTAACTTCCCGAATGAATATTTCGTAGGTTTCAGAACCCCAATCAACCGTAACACCTGCTTCGATAAGGTCTTTTAATACCTCAAAATCCTCTGAACCCTTTGAAAAGTCAAGACCGTCGTTACCGTATAACGTCACATAAGTGAGTTTCGGAAGTTCAGTAAGGACTTGAATATCTTCAACTTGATTAAAGGCCAAGAACAAGTTCTCAAGGTTAACTAACATCCTTAAATCATCAAGACTCGTAACTAAATTCTCATCTAAATCTAGATGCACTAAATTTGTCAGGTTCGCAAGCGGTGAGAGATCTTCAATCTGGTTACCATAAAGCATAAGCTCAACAAGATTGACAGCTAACTCAAGACCTGATAAATCCGTAATCTCAGCAAAGCTGGCATCTAAAGAAGTCAACTTTTCCATATCATCTGTGTAAAGGTCACGATGATTGATTTTTAATTGATTTTTGATCGCATTTTTTAGATTTTCATCAGCAAAAGTAACGACTTCGCCTGTTGGAATCGCTGATGTAGTGACATCTGCACTTACGGACTCAGTTGTTCCATCCTTGTAGAAGTAGTCTACTCTTACCTGGTATAACGTTTCAGGCGATAATTCTGAAAACGTATAAGTCGTAGTGTATGGATCGGTAATTTCATCAACGAACTCGCCATTTAAATAAACAAGGTATTTTTTTACTCCTTTGGAATCGTAAGGACCATCCCACCCGATTGAAATAGATTGATCCGTTGTTCCTTCAATCTGGATCATCTTTTTCAGTACCATTTGATCGTCAGGCAACACGATTTCAATAGGATTTGTTACATAATCCTTCCCGCTCTCAATGGTGAAATCAACTCTAATCTCTTCACCTGTTGAGTAGTTTTCAGTAAACAAACTGTAAGTTCCTGCTGGAAGTTCGATGTCACGGGACTCAGATTCGGAGTTTACAAAAAAGCCTTCCTCATCCAAATACCCATAATAACTCACTTCAGAACCCTCTTCGTTAACACCCTCAATGAAAAAAACAAAATCCAAAGGAATATTTCCTTGGTCTGTCACCACTTTGATATTTGTTGTGACGACATCTGCATCAGTGGCCTCTGCCGTGTTAATTTGAACATCATTTGCTTGTCCAACAAAAGTATGTTCCATCGGCGCACTAACTACTTTTTCACCCGTGGATGGGTAGGCAGCAATTTCGTATGTATACAAAGTATTTCTTTCGACATCTTGATCTTCGTAGGAATACCTTCTTACATTGTCTTCAGCCGATTCATTTAATAGGACTGGCTCAATGTTCACTGCTTCACCATTTTTGATTAATTCGTAGTTTGTTAGTTCTTCTCCCTCGTCATTCGCCACTTGCCAAACAAGAACAGTAGAGTTCTGTTTCTCCGTAACATCCAATAAATCCAACCCTAAAGCAGCATAGGTCTTCAAACTAGCAAACGGACTAAACAACGAAAATAATAATACGAGTACGATAGAAAAATGAATCCCTTTTCGATTGCGCAAACCTTCTCCTCCTAAAAAAAGATTACTAGCAAAATAATTATATACCGCCGCAGTGCCATTTAATAGCAGATTTTTCTAAAATTTTACATGTTTCGTTTTCCTAAAGAAAGGTGCCAGAGGGGCAGTTCCACTGGCTTTTCACTGGTTCAGTGCCAAGGGGGCTGATCCACCGGCTTTTCTCCAGTTCACGAATCTGTCATGATTCGGCTAACAGAACCACTCCAAGGTTTTTCCACGGTTTTTTCGGAATTTGGTCAAAAAAAAAGAACTAGCTCTTTCTCCCGAGTCTAGTCCTTTTAAAATCATCTTTATTAATGTTGCTCATGCTCCTGATATTCACTACCACCTTTAGGCAGTTCCATTGGTATTTGTGATTCTGTCCCAGGTTCGACAAGCAAAAATTGGCCCATCATCCCATCATCTTCATGCTTTAATAGGTGGCAATGATACATAAGCGGGGTATTAGGGTCAGGGTAGTCCCCAAATTCCACAGCAAGTCTAACCGTTGAGCCATTAGGAATATACACGGTATCTTTTCTGCCTCTTTCATATTCTGCAGGCTGTTTATCGTTTACGTCCAATACGCGGAACGCCGCATTATGAATGTGGAAATTATGAGACCAGCCAAAATTATTAATGATCCAAATTTCCTTGGTGCCCGCTGGAACAACCTCATCAATTCGATACATGTCCATCTTTTTATCATTAATCATTGATTCCATCGTCATTTTGAATTCCCTTACCGTAGCACCCTCTGGAGCCTCAATTGGAGCTACACTAGAAAGCTGTCCGGCTATTGGAGTTGACTCTGTTAATTGATCAGCTGCAACAATTTTCAACAAATCGAATTCACCGTTTTCAATACCCGCACCGCTGCTGTAGCTGTGGAGAATCGTTTCCTCGCCAGGCTCAAATTCAACAACAATCTCGGCACGTTCTCCGGGACTTAATAGGAAACGGTCCATTGTGACTGGCGCTTGCAGGAGGCCGGCATCATTTGCCACAAGTTTAAAAGAACGGTCATCAGCAAAGCCAAAATTATACGCTCTCGCATTCGAACCATTAAGCAGTCGAAAGCGAACTTGATTTTCCGTCACTTTAAGAAACGGGTCATGCGTTCCATTCACAAGTATTTCATCGCCTAGCAATCCAAAGGTCGTATCGTCATTCTCTGATAGCTTCCCATCACTAGTAAACAGCTTATCTTGTACAATGAGTGGGATATCATTGACACCATAATCAGAAGGCAATTTTTTGGAATCTTCATCTTCTATTATAAACATGCCCGCAAGTCCCCGATAAACATGTTGGGCTGTATTTCCGTGCAAGTGAGGATGGTACCAGGTAGTGGCCGACGGTTGGTCGATTGTCCAATGGGGTGTCCACGTTTCTCCCGCTTCAATCATTTGATGCGGTCCTCCGTCCATCACTGCCGGCAATTTCATCCCATGCCAGTGCAAGGTTGAGGTCTCCGGCAAATTATTTACAACATCAAGGGCTACTTTGTCACCACGAGAAACCCTAACGGTCGGACCGAGATAGGAACCATTAACACCCCATGTCTCAGCTTTTTTTCCAGGCAAAAACTCTGTCGTTCCTGTTTGCATCGTTAAGGTAAAATGTTTTGTGCCATCAGGTCCAACTGTAGGTTCGACAAGCTCTGGGATGTTTAATGGATTCTCAAAGTCTAGCTTCCCAACATTTGTCACTTTTTTATCCCCACAGCCAGTCAATCCAATAAAAAATAATATAAATATCGGGATAATAAATTTATTATATGATTTCAATTTCTTCTTTTACTTCCTTTCAAAATAGGATTCTGCAGCATCTCTTATTATATAAATAATAGAACTCACATTTTAGATTCTCCCAATCAATGGTAAACAGGAATTAGGAAAAATTCAAATAGGAGCCCAGGAGACCATTCTAAAAAAAGACAAGGAGTTCAGCCCCCTTGTCCCATTCTCTATTTCCAATAGTTAGCGAAAGCTCAAAAAGCCATAAGAACCTGCCCCTTGGTCTTTCAAAAAGTCTAATCCATACCTCAGATTTGCCGAGTTCAACCTTTTTTCCATGAATTTGAATGAGGGCCAAAAGATCCACGTAATGGACCATCAAGATCAATATCGAAGGACTTTCGTCTATTTTCAATATCGATATTTTCGTCTGTGTTAGGAATTTCTGGGATTACAGTTTTTCCATTCCGCAAGAGGGAAGCAAACTCTTCAGCTGGGACAGGTTTAGAAAATAAATACCCTTGAACCGTATCGCAATTGTACTCCTTCAATATTTCCAGTTGCTCTACCGTTTCTACACCTTCAGCAACAACATCCATATTTAGATGTTGGGCTAAATCGATTATAGTTTTTGTAATAAAATTTGAGCCTTCAACATCGGTTCTACTTAAATCATTAATAAAAGATTGATCAATTTTTAAGGTGTCAATTCTCCCTTTAAATCTTTTTAAGTAGGAGAGCGAAGAATATCCTGTCCCAAAGTCATCCAATGAAATACGAATTCCAATCTTTCTTATTCCATCTAAAACAGAGAAAACCACCTTCTCATTTTCTAAAAGGAATGTTTCCGTTATTTCGACTTCTAAGTATTTAGGGTCGAGCTTAGTGTCAGCTAATATTCCCTTAATATTTTCGAGTAGATCTTTTTCTAAGAAGCGATGAGCCGAGAGATTGATGGACACTGGAATCAATGGTAGGCCAGCATCCTGCCATGCTTTATTCTGGATACAGGCCATTTTTTTAATCCATTTTCCGATTTCTAGAATGATCCCCGTTTCTTCTGCTATCGGAATAAACTCACCAGGTGAGACAACCCCCCACTGAGGATGATTCCAACGAATCAGGGCTTCGGCACCAATAATTTGATTGGTGATCGTACAAATTTTGGGTTGATAATATAATTCTAATTGATTTAATTCTAATGCTCTTCTGAGATCTGACTCCAAGGTAAATATTCGATAGGATTCCGCATCTATCGAAGGAGTATAAAAGTGGTAAGTGTTCTTTCCTTTGTCCTTCGCTTTGTATAGGGCGGAATCTGCATGCTTTATGATGGTTTCAACGTCTTCCCCGTCATTTGGAAAAACACTGATCCCAATACTTGCTGTTATGAAAAGTTCATAATCTTCAACAGGAAGAGGATCCTCTAATGATTTAATGATTTCCTTTGAAAAATCAATAATCCTGTCAACACTGGAAATATTAGGTAATATTAAAGCGAATTCATCTCCGCCAAGACGTGCAAGAACATCATGATCACGAATAAGCCCTTTTAATCTTAATGAAATTTGTTTGAGTAACTTATCTCCAATGGGATGACCAAGAGTATCATTGATATATTTAAAGCGATCCAAATCTAAATACAGGACTGCTGACTTTTGCTGTAACTTTTGACTAGTCACTAATGTTTGTTCTAATTTTTCCTGGAATAACCTTCTGTTCGGTAGGTCTGTTAAAGCATCATGATAGGCTAAATATTTATTTAAATCCTCTGCTTTTTTCCGTGCTGTAACATCTTGAATCGTTCCAATAACCGTAGGTCTATTATTTTCAAGGTACACCTTTTTTGAATGGGATTCTATATCGATTAGAGTCCCATCCTTCCTAATGATTCTAAAAGAATGATTGACACCATCATCCCCATTCATTAAGTAATGCCAAATGGATTTCTGACTGAGTTGGTCATCTGGATGAATATAATCCCAAATATTCAATTCACTGTTGAATTTTGAACCTAAAATTTGAAAAAATTTAGGATTCCCATAGCTTATTTGTCCGTTTTGTTCAAGAATAAACACTCCAATGAAAGCTTGTTCGATTAAACTTTTGTATTTTAATTCTGTTTGATTCAACTCTACTTCAATTTCCTTTGTTTCTGATATATCCGTAGCGATCACAAAAACACCCTCCACGTTCCCATCAACTATTGTGGGTATCCCCTCCAGACGAACCTGAAGAGGGTTTCCTGCTTTATGTAGAAATACCGTTTTCATTTGCTGGTTGTTACCAGATAGAACCCTTTCAAAAAACTCTCTAAATGTTGAGACTTCACTAGAAGGAAGAAAACGTTCGATTGGACCTAATAGGATATCCTGATCTGAGTATCCTAGGTTTTCAGAAAATTTACTATTTGTCTGCGCAATGGCTCCATAAGAATCAGTATAGATGACCATATCTAAGCTACTTTCAAAAAGCGACTGATAAAATTGATCAGAATCTACTACTTGATTCGCTGCTACTTGATCAGAAATTTTCCTGTCTGTTATATCCTGAATGAAACCAACTAAACCATCTAATTTCCCCTTATTATCAAGAAGAATTTCCGCCTGTTCATAAGCATAACGGACCGTTCCATCTTTTCTAAGGATCCGATATTCCATTTGATACCCAGTCCTATTTTTTATAGCATCTTGAATGGTATTTTCCACTAAAGGGAGATCGTCAGAATAAACATATAGTAATAATTGTTTAAGTGTAGGTGAAAAATTTTGTTTCTCATTTATTCCAAAAATAATCGGTAGTTGCCTAGAATAAATATGGTGATCGTTAACGGCATCGTAGTAGAAATTGCAAATATTTTCAAATTCATTAAATACGTTTTGCCCTTGTTTGAAGAGATGGATCTCTTTTTCCTGATTTTTACTATCTGTAATATTTTTTACAATTACATAGATAACCATGCCAACTTCCGTTTCGACCGGAATAAGTGTGACATTGATATCAATCGTCTGTCCATTTTTACAGCGACCTACAGCATCAAATCTTTGCATCTCGCCTAGGATTGATTTTTTAAAAAATTCTTTTTGTTCAAGTGTTTCATATTTGATAAAAACATCTAAAAAGGGCTTGTTAAAATCACTCTCAGTATATCCATATTGTTTAGCAAATGCCTGGTTATGTGAAACGAGGTTTCCGTTCATGTCTAATTTGATAACAGAATTCAGGTGCTCATAAATTTGAAGATTCAACTCGCTCTCATCAAATATCGAGTCAACCAATGGTTCTTTTGTCTCCTGAAAAAATCTTTTCATTACAGCAACTAACTCCTCGCCTAATGTCAATAAAATGAAACAAAAATGCGGTTAACCTGCCATCTTTTCATTACCTCACACATACAAATAACCTGAAACATAGAAATTATGAGTTTAGAAAAAATGCCTACCATTATACTGTCATAATACAATAACTGCTATATTATTTCCATTTTAGAATCAGGGGTAGCGCCAGGGAGATGGTTCTTTTGGCTCTTTAGATTTGGGTCGATGGAACCTCCCTTCATCGACCGTAACAGGGTTCGCTCCTCGTCTGCAGCAACCCCTCATTCAGACAACAATCATGCATCTTCCGCTTGCCCTGCCCGGTTTTATCACACAGCTTTTCTATTTATTCAAATATTCACACCCCAATGGGCAACACTATCAACATAACATTCACAAAGAGGAGGACAATATGAAAGTTACGGATGTACTGGTTCAATGTTTGGAAAACGAAGGAGTCGAATATATTTTCGGAATTGTTGGCACGGAAACACTGGATCTTGCTGATTCTTTATCAAAATCAAAGCAAATTCAATATGTAAATGTTCGCCACGAGCAAGGGGCTGCCTTCATGGCAGATGTATATGGAAGATTATCCAATAAGGTGGGTGTGTGTCTTTCCACACTCGGCCCCGGAGCAACGAACCTACTGACCGCTGTAGCTAGTGCCCAGCTTGATCATTCACCAGTTGTCGCGTTAATTGGTCAGGCAGGCGTTGAGAGACAGCATCCAGAATCGCATCAATATATCGACATTGTTAAAACATTTGAACCCGCCACAAAGTGGAGCACCCAAATAATGGAGGCACAAACCCTTCCTGCAACCATAAGAAAAGCCTTTCGAACAGCAAAAATGGAAAAGCCTGGTGCCGTCGCACTGACATTGCCAGAAAACCTTGCAGCCCAAATGATTCCAGACACAGTTATGCAAGTGACACCTATCCCAGAAACTGTCCCAGCAATGGAAACACTTCAGGCAGCTGCAGCACTTTTTCAAAAATACCTAAAACCGTTTATTATCATCGGAAATGGAGTAATAAGAAAGGATGCCGTAAATGAACTTCAAACCTTTATTGAAAAAATCAACTCCCCCGCCACACATAGCTTTATGGCAAAAGGGGTGCTGCCAAAGGAGCACCCACTCAATTACTTTACTTTTGGATTTAATGAAAACGACCTTGTTTTATCAGGCATAAAGGAAGCGGACCTGCTGATTGTCATCGGCTATGATTTCGTCGAAAAGCTGCCCAAAGATTGGAATCAACGAAAAACGCCCATTTTACATATCGATTCATTACCTGCCGAAGTGAATGAATATTATCCTGTGGAAAGCGAGTTGGTCGGCAACATCAAGCAGACTCTTATGCTGCTTAATCAACAGGAAATACCTGAGAAATCCTGGGTTCCTACGGGAAATCTCCATGAAAAAATAAAGCTAGCCTATCAGATCGAAGCAACCCCTAACGACGCTAGCACATTAACGATTGAAAGTACCCTTCAGATCGTTGAAAAGCTTTCGACTGCAGAAACGATCGTGATTTCTGATGTCGGTGCCCATAAATTGGCCATCGCACGCACGTTTCAGCCAAAGGAGCCAAATCGTGTTATTATCTCAAACGGGCTTGCTTCGATGGGAATCGCCTTGCCGGGCTCAATCGGCGCGAAGCTTGCTCGCCCAGACGCCGCTGTTATTTGCATTACCGGTGATGGCGGTTTATTAATGAATGTTGCAGAAATAGAGACGGCCAAACGCCTCGGTCTATCGTTTATCATCGTCGTTTTAAATGACTCCATGCTAAGGCTCGAAGTAGAGACGATGAACAAACGATTTGGCGAAAGCTTTGGCGTAACCTTTCAGAACCCAGATTTTATTCAATTAGCAGAAAGCTTCGGAATCAAAGGAAGACGCGCAGCTAATGTAGTTGAATTCGAGAGTATCCTTCAGGGGGCTTTAGAAACCTCAGGAGAAATCGTTTTAATTGACGTTTCGCTCTGAATCACAAAGACGGTTTTCATGGCTTTTTAAAAGCCGCAAGAACCGTTCCCTTTGTTTTTACGAGGTGATAATTCTTCTTAGTCTCTTAAAAAGAAGCAAACTAATCTCCACCCAAATCAAGTTGTAAAGGAAAGCAAACAAAAAAATGCTGCCGGCAGCAAGAAAAGAAAATGACCCTGAAACTGCGGGACCTAAGACTGGGAAGTTCAACCCAAATAATAAAGTAAGAATCCCGAGTGTTAAAAGGATGGCTCCACTAGCAATAATGCTAAGTCTCTTTTTAAAGAAGAAATATGCGGCACCGGTTCCTAATCCTAATAATCCCGTTGTAAAGGGAAAAATAATCAGTTCGGTGGGCTGAAGGATAAAAAGCAATAGGTTCGTAAGTACGTAGGAAGCAAAACCCAGTGGAAGAGAAATCATCGTACAAAAAAGAATCGGTGCCGTCGCAAGGGGACTGAGAAAGTAGCCGACTCCCGGTAAAAACCCGCCTGCTGCTTGAAAAACGGCAGCCAAACAGGCAAAAACAGCACATAAAACCAGCCTCTTCGTTTTTAACTGCCTACTAAAAGCCAATTGCGAAGACCTGACATCATCAGTAATGGTTTGTAATAAATACATTAGCCCCACCTCGAGTTACACATTTATATACTATATTAACGTGCCAAGGGGACGGTTCTCGTGTTTTTTCACCGAGTGTGAAAAACGCCACCAGAACCGTCCCCTTGATCTTTAATGTTTTAACGTCCGATTCAGGAATTCTCTCGTACGTTCTTTTTTTGGATTTACGAAGATTTGCTCAGGACTTCCTTCTTCTTCGATAACTCCCTTGTCCATAAATACCGCTCGATCAGATACTTCTTTGGCAAATTCCATTTCGTGCGTGACGATTAACATCGTAAGACCGGATTCTGCGAGTTCCTTCATGACTTTTAGAACTTCTCCTACCATTTCTGGATCAAGCGCGGAGGTTGGTTCATCAAATAACATCACATCGGGTTCCATCGAAAGTGCTCTTGCAATCGCCACACGTTGCTTTTGGCCACCGGAAAGCTGCTTCGGCCTCGCGTTAATATATTTGTCCATCCCAACAACCTTCAAGTATTTCATCGCTACTTTTTCCGCTTCTTCTTTGGAACGTTTTAATACCTTCACTTGACCAACCACACAATTATTAAGGACATTGTGATTGTTAAACAAGTTAAATTGCTGGAACACCATGCCTAAATGCTTCCGGTAATCGGCTACATCATGCTTGTCATCCAAAATATTTTCACCATGATAGATAATTTGTCCGCCGCTTGGTTTTTCTAGCATGTTAATACAACGAAGAAGCGTTGATTTACCAGAACCAGAAGAACCGATAATAGAGACTACTTCTCCTTTATTTACCGAAAAATTAATGTCTTTTAGTACTTCATGCGTTCCAAAGGATTTGTTTAAATGTTGAATATCAATAATTTTTTCCATTTCCTCTCCTCCTTTTCCGATTATTTCTGCTCGTTTCCGATCATCGTATAGTTATCAGAGCCATCTAATTTCTTTTCGAAATATAGTAAGATTCTCGTTACAATAAAGGTCATCACAAAATAAATCATACATGCCACGAAAAATGATTCAAAATATCTAAAGTTATTACCTGAAATCGATTTTGTAACGAAATATAATTCGGTAACGGAAATCACATTCAACACGGACGTATCTTTAATATTAATAACAAATTGATTCCCTGTTGCAGGCAGGATATTTCGAATAACCTGTGGTAAAACAACATTCCACATCGTTTGAACATGATTCATTCCGATAGCATGCGCAGCTTCGAACTGTCCTTTATCAATTGAAACAATCCCGCCGCGTACAATTTCTGCCATATAGGCTCCTGTATTTATCGATACAACAATAATAGCCGCAACAAAAACATTCATATCTAAACCAAATGCTAACGCAGAACCATAATAAATAACCATCGCTTGTACAATCATCGGTGTTCCACGGAAGAATTCAATATAGATGGAGAGGATGACGTTAACTATTTTTAAAAATACTTTTTTTGCTCCCCGTTCAGGTTTAGGAATCGTCCGAATGACCCCCGCTAATAGTCCAATCATTGCGCCCAAAACCGTCCCAATAAGTGCAATCAAAAGGGTTAAACCAGCACCACGAAGGAACATAGGCCAGTTTTCCGAGATGATTTGTATGACCCACTCAAAACTCATCTTTTTTCCTCCTTTACCGTATAAAACCGACTGTACGTTTAAATACAGCCGGCTTTCTAAAATTATTTCGCTGCTGGTTGATTCTTAATAGCGGCATCCATAATACTTGTACGTTCTTCCTCTGAGATATCAGCTAAAATTTTATTGATTTTATCAGTAAGGTCAGTGCCCTTTTTAAGACCGACCGCGATTGCTGTATCATCTGGTGATGTTTTAAAGCCATCTTCAAATTCAACCATTACGTAGTTTTCATTTGCAGCTGAAGCACTAATACCTTCCGGACGCTCTGAAACGTAACCATCAATCATTCCTGATTCAAGAGCTACCCTCATCGATGGGAAGTTATCCACCGCTGTTTTCTTGTCTACACCTTCGATTTGATTAATCACTGAATAGTGGAACGTATTTAATTGTGCTGTAATTTTTGCCCCTTTGAAATCTTGGATAGAAGTAGCGCCTTCATACTTGCTACCTTTTTTCACAACCATTACTAAATTGGATGTATAGTAATTATCGGAAAAATCGATCGTCTTTTTCCGGTCTGCTGTAGGTGACATACCAGCTACGATTGCATCAATTTTACCTGATGTTAATGAGGGTACAAGGCCATCCCACTCTGTTTTGACAATAACTAATTCTTTCCCTAAACCTTCAGCTACTTTTTTAGCAATTTCAACATCATACCCGCCTGCATATTCTTTAGAGCCATTTATTTGCACTCCACCATTGGAATCATCGTTTTGAGTCCAGTTAAATGGAGCATATCCTGCTTCAAGACCAACCGTAAATGTATTATCTTCTGAAGATCCAGAGACAGCCCCCTTACTTGTCCCACATCCTGCTAATAGAAGAATCGTTGAAACCAATAAAACTATAAATATTGTAAACTTATTATTCATGCGTCTTACCCCCTGTTTGTTCTATAGATTAATAAATACAAAAAAGCGACCTGAGATAGACTCAGGCCGCATTATGCATAGTTCCTTAAAGTCCCCTCTTATATCCCAAATGAGATAGCACAACTCAATAAACCGGAGAGTTTATTGAGACAGTCCTGCAGTTCTTAACTGCAGACCCAGCATGTAATATTGAGAATACTACAAACTTCGGCGACATTTCCTTCTCCCTAGCATCACTGCCTCTCAAGCTCCACTAAGGACTGTTAAATATCGCGCCTCTACCTCACTGAAAATAAGTGAGGTCTTATTAAATTATATTAATATACTACATCATCGTGTCGAATTCCGTCAACTGTATTTTACTTCCAGCGCCTAGGGGACTGTTCTCATCGCTTTTCAACCAAAGGTAAAAGGAACAGCTCAGAACCGTCCCCCTATTTTTTCACTCTGGATTAAACTCAAGTGTCTCAACATATTTCCCAACCTGTGCTGTATCAGAAAACGCTGAAGGAAAGTAATACAATGTATTCAAAAAGAGTCCAGTCTTTAGATCACCAGAATAGGCAGCGATATAATGAATAGCCTTCAAATTGTTTTCACTCTCATTTAATGGTCTGTCTAATGAGAGATCACCGTATTGCTTATACGTTAATTCCAATGCTTTTTCGTCATCAAAAATTTCTACGGAGATCTTTTTTCCCTTTTCTTCAACTAATTTCTCTATTATCTGTTTAACCTTATCATTAAAACTAGCACTCTTTATATCTACAGGATCAATCAAAACATAATAAGAGATTCCGCCATCTGCCCTTTGCTTATAAGAGTATACAATATCATATTCGACATTTCCGTCAGTTTTCTCTTTAGACTCAGCAGGTGGCTTTTCTTCCGCTGAGGCATTTAACTCTATTTTTAAAGCCTCAAGATTTGTGATTACAGACTGCAAACTACTTTGGGCACTAAGCAACCACTCTTTCGATTTGTCAGCATCCTTTATACTATTGTTATCTACGTATTCCATATAGTGTTCATAGGCAAACTTCCGATATTGAAAGGTGTGATCCAATTCCCTGGTAATCGCAGTAAAGGTCTCTTCCTGTGATGGACTAAACCCCTCAGGAACCAATCTGCTTATTGGAAGTTTTTGGCCCTCCTCCATTGCGTCTTTCAACTTCTTAAACAGTTCATAGGTTTGAAGCCTGGAGACATTTTTTCCATCTAATTGGGCAATCGTGCTATCAATCTTCTCAAAATTATCGACGAACTCATAGATTTTACTATAAAAATCATTAAACCGTTCCTGCTTTACTTCATTCGATACTTCAACTACTTTAGTGTTACTATTACTTTCCCCTTTTGAAGCTTTTGTTGTTACGGAATTTGTGCTTTTTTCATTATCAAATTCCCCAGTATTAAACCCGACATATAGTGCCATTCCAACAACAATAATAAGGACAATAGGATTAATCTTCATAAATCTCCTCCAAAAAGACTTTAAGTGCCAAGGATTCTTTAAGCATCTTATCCAGGTGGCCATTCACATGCTCATGTCTTTCAGCCGCATTTACTCCAAAAACATCAACTTTATAAGGCTATGTACCTAAAATTTCAAAAGAATTACTTACTATTTAATTAGTAATTTACATCAATATAATACCATATTCCTATTTTTAGGAAAATAAATTTTATTGGAACCACAGGGATTCTAGTGGATTTTTCACCGTAGGCAAAAAAAGCCGAGTGAAATGTCCCTTGTCCTACTATTGGAAAATTTTGTCGAAATTTATTCAGTTGATGTCGAAGGGAATATATACTTGTAAACTATTTAATAATTTATAATGAACTCATATTGTTCTTTATATCGAATTCCTATGTGAATTTACCTAGTTAATAGTAAGGCTGAGACAAATTCGCTTTACAACCGCATTTTTGTTACCTGCCTTTTTTTAGGGAAGCATTGAAGTATAACCTCTACCTGGACACTTGGGTTATATGGAGCTAGTAGTGTAACCGGCCCTCTTATTAAAAATTAATTTTTTAAGAGGAGGAAAACAGATGAATAAACAAAAGATTAAGAGATTAGGTTCCATTGTTCTTGCAAGTTCGTTAGTCTTTAGTCCCATTGCTCCATCAATCCATGCTGCACCTAATCCTGCTAAAACTGAGGTTTCTACTGGTAGAACAGAGCTAAACAAAATTACAGGTGTTACTACTCTAAACCCAATTCCTGCACGAGTTGACAATGCAAGTACAGTCCTGCTAAGTGGTACTGTTGTTATCGATGGTCCTAAACTAGAGCTGAAAGTAAATGGGAAAGTTGTAAATGCAAAAACTACAAAGGTTACTGATAAGCTTTGGACATTTGAATATGTACATCAATTAAATCCGGAAAATCTTTCTCAAAAGAAGGATGAGCAAATCAATATTGAGGCTACTACAGTTTACCAGAATGGAAAAAATGCAGGTGCCTTTCACACTGGTGCACCCCCAGTTAGCAAGATTGTTGATTTAACTCCACCTGATATTACCTTTAATGACTATAATACAGATTGGACCAATCAAAGCATAACCGTATTTGCTAGTATTAATGAAGAAGGCACGCTTAATGCAGAGAGCCATACTTTTGAGGAAAACGGCAGCTTTACATTTACTTCTACTGATTTAGCTGGTAATACATCTGAGAGAACAGTGACGATTGGGAATATTGATAAGGAAACCCCTACAGCTGAAGTAACATATTCAACAACTTCTCCAATCAATACAGATATTGTTGCAACCCTTCATGCTAACGAAGAGGTCACTTATACGAATATTGATGAATTACCAGAAACGATTCTCTTTGACGGTGAGGCTGAGACTCTTACATTTACAGAGAACGGCAGCTTTGAGTTGAAATTTGTTGATAGAGCCGGAAACCCAGGGTCTGTGTTTGTATCGGTTGAAAATATTGATAAAACAGCTCCAGTTGGTTCACTTACTTATTCTTTTACTGATTGGACGAATGAAGATGTAACAGTAACAGTAAAAATGACTGAACCAGTTGATTTTACAAATCTTGAAGATTTACCAGAAACTGTTATTTTTGAAGAATTAAATGATTTAACATGCAATCTTACTTTTTCAGAAAATGAAAATGTCACTTTAGAGTTTAAGGATCTTGCCGGTAACACAGCCGAGGTAGAAATAAATGTAGCAAACATTGATAAAGTCGCTCCTACGGCTGAAGTAAATTATTCAACTACAAATCCTACAAATCAAGACGTGGTTGTTACAATCAAGCCAAGTGAAGAGGTCACAATCCTTAATAATGAGGGTTCTCCTAGTATTACCTTTACTGAAAACGGCGAGTTTGAGTTTCTCTTTGTTGATAGAGCGGGAAACACTGGGACTGCTAAAGTGAGTGTGCAGAATATTGATAAGGTTGCTCCCGTTATCACGATAAGTGAGTATTCAGCAGAATGGACAAACCAGGATATCACGGTTACTGCCAGCATGGATGAAGAGGGTACACTTAATGCAATAAGTCATACATTCACAGTAAACGGCAGCTTTGAATTCGTAGCGACAGACCTTGCAGGCAATGTTACTAGACATACTGTCCAAATTACCAACATTGATAAAGTAGCTCCTGAGATTACAGTTAAACCTTATAATACTGACTGGACGAACCAAGATGTTACCGTTGAGGTTAGCATGAATGAAGAAGGTACACTCAATACACAAAGCCATACCTTCTCCGGTAATGACACATTTACCTTCATTGCAACAGACCGTGCGGGTAATGTAACCGAGCTTCGAGTTACCATTACAAATATTGATAAGGTTGCACCTGAGATTACTGTAGGGGATTATATTAAGAGCCCAACTAATCAAGATATTACGATATCAGTAAGCATGAACGAACCTGGTAAACTTAATGAAGAAAGTTATACTTTTACAGAAAATGGAGAATTTGAATTCATTGCTACGGACCGTGCAGGAAATGTAACCAAGAAGCTAGTTAAAATTACAAACATCGATAAGATTGCACCAATTATCACTGTGTTTAGTTACAACACTTCACCGACAAACCAGGATGTGGTTGTAAAAGCTGAAACCAATGAAGGAACTCTTAATGTAACAAGTCATACATTCACAGAAAATGGATCTTTTGACTTTATTGCAACCGATGAGGCTGGAAATGAAACTGTAGAAACGATTACCATTACCAATATTGATAAAACAGCTCCAGTAATTACAGTAAATCCTTACAATACAGATCCAACAAATGAAGATGTGCTTGTTACGGTCGTGACCAATGAAGGAACCTTAAATACAACTAGCTATACTTTTGAACAAAATGGTGAATTTACATTTATGGCAACAGACACGGCAGGAAATGTAACGAAAGTAAAAGTTATTATTTCTAATATCGATAAAACACCACCTGAAGTAACTAATGTGATCAACGGGTTTGCCTATAATACCAACGTTGCCCCTGCCTTCAATGAAGGGACAGCTACATTAAATGGAGATACATTTACTTCTGGTACAACCGTTTCTACTGAAGGCAACTATACTTTAGTGGTGACCGATGCAGTGGGAAATGGTACAACTGTTAGCTTTACGATTGATAAAACGGCTCCAGTAGTGAGTGGTGTAGTAAATAACCAATATACAAAAGAAGGCGTTACACCTACATTTAACGAAGGAACAGCGACTTTGAATGGAAACACATTCATCTCAGGCACAATTGTCTCTACTGAAGGAACATATACAATTATTGTAAGAGACGTAGCAGGAAATGAAACAACTGTTACTTTTACGATTGATAAAACAGCTCCAAGTTTAACAAATGTGAAAGCCTCAACCATTCAGGGTCAGACTAAAACCACAACCGTTTCAGGAGGATTCGCTGAGCCAGGGGCAACTATTAATGTTTACCTAAAAAATACTGATGGATTAAAGGGTGAGTCTCTAGGAAGCACCACCGTCAACCAAGACGGCAGTTTCAGTATTCAACTTAGTAAATTACTAAGTACTAATACAGATTTAATTGTAACCGCTACTGATAAAGCTAATAATACATCACTTGATGTTACTGTTACCGTTAATAAGTAAGTTTACTACTTTAATGATCTGATCAGACCGCAGGGACGGAAAAAAGAAGTAACAGCTCGTTGAGTTGTTACTTCTTTTTGTAGTTTCAAATCATATATAGTTTTGTGAAATTATTCTCCCTCACCGATATTAACCGCTTCAAGCCGAGCCGAGGGGATGGTTTTAAGAATGGACCGTATAGGTTACTAAACCTTTTGCATTTGCATAAAGTGCGGCTTGTGTCCTATCGGTTAACCCCAGCTTCGCTAGTATTTGACTTACATGTTTTTTTACAGTGTACTCAGTGATATACAAGGCCAGGGATATATCTTTATTTGAATGCCCTTTACCTAGTTCGATTAATACTTCTTTTTCCTTCGGGGTTAACTGTTCAATATGTTTATCTTCATCTATTGAGTCACCTGATCTCATAACTAAATCCAGTACGCCCGGGTCATAATATTTCCTTCCTTTACCTATAATTCGTAAGGCATGGATTAGTTCTTCGGGGAAAGCTTCTTTTAATACATAGCCATCTACACCAATTTCCTTCGCTCGTATAAAATCTTCCTCTTCCGTTGAAGAAGTCAGTACAACAAATTTACAAGTAATGCCTTGCTTTCTTGCATTCGTTATTAGATCCAAACCCGATTCATTTCCTAATCGAAGATCCACTAAAGCTAGATCAGGCTTTGACGAACAAAAAAGATCCATTGCTTCCCTGCTATTCGTTGCTTCTCCCAAAACCTCCATCGATTCGTTTAAAGTAAGCACCGATGCTAATCCTTTTCTAACTAAAGGATGATCGTCAACAATAACAATCCTCATTATCCAGACACCTCCTGAGCCTCTTGCATTTTTAAGGCAGGAATTTCTATTTGGATCCCAGTTCCTGCACCAGTTATCCCCTTTATTGAAAGGGTTCCAGCAAATGATCCTACAATATTTTTCATATTTACCAGACCAATTCCTTTTTCTTTCTTATTTCCTTCAAAAGTTGAATCAATCCCAATGCCATCATCCTGAATGATTAATACGGTTTTCTCTTCTAATAAAGATAAATGCAGATCAATCACACTACACTCACCATGACGAACGGCATTCCCGCAGGCTTCACAAATCACTCGATAGAGTGCCTGCTTTAATCTGTCTGTAATGCAGGTTTCATCACCAAAAATTTGATAATTAATTTTTATATCATTTAATTCGGCATATTCATCTAAATATTTTTTTAGACGGACAAGAAACGGTTTCTCCCCTTTCTTTACCGAACTTAGTTGGTATATAGCTGAACGTAGTTCTTTGATTGTGGTATTTGCGGACTGTGAAAGGAATCGATACTCTTGATTCAATTCTTCCTCTGTCAGCTCTTGGCCTTTTACCTGTAAGCTATGCAACGCATAAACAATACCAAACAGCCTTTGTGAAACACTGTCATGTATTTCATTCGCGATACGATTCTGCTCTTCAATAATAATCATTTGATCCATCATCTGATCCATATGTATCCTCTCAAGCATGATTTCACTAAGCTCTGCCAAATACTCAAAGGGGCGTTTTAGCAAAAATGGATTATTCTCATCATTAATATCGGAAACCTTTACACCAATAACTCCAACATGATTGGAGCTTCTAATCGTTTTCATTAAATAGGAAACACTGCCGATAGTATAGGAAAACGTTCCTCTTTTCAGCCGAATATTGTTCCAATTTTCCATGATTTTCGTCTCTAATTTCTTATTGTCTGTTACACATTCGAAAGAGCTATTCTGATGATTAAGATCTGTTAGCCAAAAGAATGCCTCTTCACTCTGGGTACATTTCACTAAAGATGCCGTTATTTCTTTAGTCAACAACTTCGTGCTCTTATTTGAATGAAAATTCTCCATAAGGTGGTAAAGCGACATCACATGCTCTAATGTTTGTTGATACTTTTGATTCGTTTCAGTAAGGTTATTATTTACCTCTACAAGTTTCTCTTGCTGTTCTTTTAGCAGTAAGGATTTTGAATGTAATTCTTTCGTTAGTCCTGAGAACAGTCTTACAAGCAATGTTGTTAGCAAACAGACCAGATAAAAATAAGACTTTCCTTCTACAATCAATCCAATTTTGTCAATCTGATAGAATTGATAGGCAATAATCGTTGCACTGCTAAGGTAAAAGGCTAATGCCCCCCAACAAAATAAAGAGGTTAGAAAGCTTGCAGCTACCAGAACGGGATTAAGAGCATACCAAATAAAGGGACTTGAAATTCCTCCTGTTGGAATGAGCAGCAAAGTCAATCCGATGATTTCAGCTAGCACGGTTGATTTTAAAATAGTATTATTCTTAAAATACTTTCTTTGCAAATCCGTAATAATCAAAGCTGCTACACCTAAGGAAACAACCACTCCTACTTTAAAATAAAAGGGTGATTGTGGGCCTAGCAAATAAAAGAAAGATGTTAATAATAAGGAAATATAACGAAAAACAAACACTAGATTCACAATGCTAGATGGACCTCTTCTTATGAAATGAAAAATCCTATTAACCTCTTGCATATGCCTTATCATTTCTTGATTTCTTTTCAGTTTCTGTCATTTTATTCGTTTCATAGGTATACAAATAATCCCCATCAACTATAAAATATACAGTGCTTTCTTCTTTATGGTCTTTGGAGGAAAAAATCGGAAGTTCCTTTTCATCAGCAATTTTTATGACTGATTTAAAGGAATCAAGGATAAAAATTGATTTTTGGACGATGTTTATTTTCTGCGAAACGGAAATAATTCTGCTTGAATACTTTTTATTGATAATTTCTGTTTCTGATAGGATAGGTATCCTTCGGCCCGTTTTTCTACTTTTAATAACAAAAAGGATTAGTAATAATGAGAAAACCGATAATAAGGTACAAATGATTCGTAATAAAATGAAAGGTAACTCTTGGCCAAAAAAATGAAAGGTATTCGCCATAACTTGTGAGGAAGTAAATGAGGTCATGGTTGTAAAGCTTTTTTCGCTAGCCAGTAAAATTTCTTCAAATGAAAATTGGAAAATAAGTCTGTCTTGCAGCTGAAAAGCCTTTTCCACCCCAGAATCATTAATCGTTCCTTGAATATTTGGAAGTATTTCAAGTGTATATTGATTTGGCCTTATTCCTGTCTCGTCTTCTACCTGCAGGATAAACGATTTAACTTGTTCAAGATCAATCTTATATGTATGATCCATTACTGATAGTTCTGTGCCTTTTTGCTCGAATTCTTGTTTTTGCTCTAAGGGGAATATTCTCTCCCAAAGCTCATCCGCTTTGATGATTAACTCCACTTCATGGGTACCCTTTGCCATAACGATTCTCTCAGAACTTATCGTAGATTTTAAGTTGAATGGTATCGCCGATGTAATTTTTTTGAAAATTTTCTCCCCAATATCAACTGTTCCTCCATTTGGATAAAGGACATTTGGTGTAATCGTTGCCTGGTAATCATAGCTAGTCTCAATTATCGAAGTGTTATCATTAACTTCAATAGTAGTTGTTGATGGCTGTAAAAAAAAGTATATGGCTGCAGCCGTGAATAGTATTGGCAGTGCTGCAAGAACATAAAAAAGTTTTCCATTGCCTCTTTTAAACACTTTCAATAAGCCTCCCATCAATTTACCTCACCTCACTTATAGTTCACTCATTTGTTCTGGTATAGTGGATTTTATTTCAGCACGACCACCATTCCACCTGACCTTTATTTGGACCATTTCCCATGCTGCATCCTTTAGATCACCCGTAATAGTAATATCTTTTACTCCGCCTGGAAGGATAGGAAAAGTATCCA
The DNA here is from genome assembly GCF_038592905.1 of Neobacillus sp. FSL H8-0543. Taxonomy (GTDB): domain Bacteria; phylum Bacillota; class Bacilli; order Bacillales; family Cytobacillaceae; genus Neobacillus. Next base: position 1,879,712 of record NZ_CP151943.1, read on the forward strand.
TTTCTTCTGCTAAATTAATCTTTTCGGCAAAATGATTTAGAATCTCAATGCTTTCAATTTCCAGGGTATTCCCAGTATTATTTGTCAGTGTAATCATATTACTTTTTTGATACGATATAGCAATTAGTGCCTTTTCTTCAGAGACAATAGATAATTCTGCCTCGTTCCTTATTTCAGCAGTTGAAAAACTATTGGTATGAATAAGGAGCAAAGATATGGATGAAATAATAACGAATAAAGAAAGAATTAACTTCAACTACTTCTCCTCCTGACCTATAAAAAAAACCTAATTAAATTGAACAATTTGTCCAAATTTAATCAGGCCGGTTGCACCAATAACTCCATACGTCCAAGGTGCCCAGATACAGGACGTATTTCACAGTTTCCTTACAATTATTTACTTACACTGTCTATTATAACGAACAAAATCTGAAAATTTTGTTAGTTATTGGTACCCTGTCGTTTATATTTTTGTATATATTTGTATATATTTGTCGTTTTCTAGAATGATAGAACCAAAAAAAGGAAGGAATGGTGGCGATGCCACTATTCCTTCCTTTTAATATATTCTACTTATTTTGCTTCAGACTCAACAATGATAGATCCTAGTAATGCTTGTTGTGAAACTGTAACTCCGCTTGGAAGGCTGATTTTCACTGCCACGTTTCTAATATTTTGCATACCAGAATTAGTTTCTGGGGTTACATTATCAAACACTAATGCTTGGCCTTGTGTTCCCCAAGTAGGATCTAAACCTGTTCTTGGATTATGTGATGTTCCAAATGTAATATATTGTGCATATACACCAGTTGCTTTAACAGTTACTTTCACTGTTTCAGCTGATTTGTTTCTTACAGTAAATATATGGTTCCATTGGTATTCGCTATTAGGCTGTAGACCGTGGAATTCTGCTGCGCCCGTTCCGCCATTAATACCTTTACCAAATTGGAAGAAAAGCTCGCCGTCCTTCATAACCGTTGTCTTATCTTTTGATCCAATCTTATTTTCCCATGACCAAGGTGCATCCGCTTGAAGAGTTACTAGCGCGGAATCCGTATTAACAATTTTCAACTCGGAAGCATTTGTTACCGTGGCCTTGTTGTAAGACATGGCTGCCATCACACTTGAGATGGCCAGCAGAAACACTACCATTATTAATCCTTTTTTCATTTTCATTTTCTTATCCTCCTTTAATTTGTCAGGCCTGATTAGCCAGGTTGATACTCTTAGTATAGGAGGTTTTTCATTTCGTTTCGTCACTCGCAAGTATGCATTTTTCCGATCGTTTGTCTACTCTTATAAGCTACTTTTTACTATCCCTATGGTCTCCTTTTTGCCCCCTATTCTTCTACTCTTTGTTTTAAAAGGTATACTTTTGTACCAGGTGAATTCTACTTTAGAAGGCTTTTTCTACAGGGTATATACAATAAAATAAGGGGGAGGAGGAATTTCATGAATGTGCTATCCAAAATTTTCAATGTCATACTAGCTGTTGTCGTCTTATGTTCATTTATTGCTGCAGTTGGTTCAGCTATTACCAAAAAACCTGTACTACTCACGGTCATCCGATCGAATAGTATGTACCCCGTTTGGGAACGCGGGGACATGGTGATTATTGATAACCTTAATCCAGATGAGAATATTTCTAATCGGGATATTGTATTTTTTAAAGCAGAAAAAGGAAGTCTCGCAACCAAGGGTTGGATTGCACATCGTGTAATAAGTGGAAATCCGGAGGAAGGCTTCATTACGAAAGGCGATGCAAATGATTATTCAGACCAGGAATCGGATGATACTGGCCCAATTGATCGAAAATGGATTGCTGGAAGAGCCTTTGAAATAGGAGATACCCCCATTGTTTTAAAGAAAATAGGATACCTATCCTTATGGATGGAAAAATATCAAAGCAATCCCTTACTATTACCAGGCTTTGCATTAATACTTGGGATTATTATTGCAATTGGAGAATTAAAGCCCAGTAAAAAACGCAAAAGGAAAAATAAAGGAATGGAGTTATCTCTTATTTATTTTACTGGCGGATTAACGATCTCCATAATGCTGGGCAGTACAATGCTTTCGTCTGGCCATACATTAAATCAGGTGTATGAAGTATCTGAACAAAGCCAGGGTGTCTTAATCGGGAGTGATGTCGGCATCCTTAAGGTTGGCGAATCCATTTCTCGGCCTTTGTCTGAAATAAAAAATGAGGGCTTCTTTCCATTAATAGGGGCAATTACTACTAATGATAAGCAAATTCAATTAAGTCATAAAAAAGTGTCCCTACCACAAGGACAGCAAATCAACGCTACCTATACCGTCCATGCTGAAGATCCTGGTAAATATAAAGCAACGATAAAAGTAGGATTATTTTATCCATTATTACCTGCATCATTCATCTACTTCCTAGCCCAGAAAAGTTATTGGCTCGCATTAATCGTTGTATCGATAATCCCTGGACTACCATTAATGATTTACCCACTAATTGACGGAAAAATGAGAAGAAAAACAATAAATATCCTTAAAAAGAAAAAAAGAAAACTACAGGGTATTCTGCACCTCTAAAAACAAAGGGGACGGTTTTGGTGGCTCTTTTCCAACTGCGAAATGATCCACCAGAACCGTTCCCCCAGTTTCAGGCCTAGTCTCTACTGCAAGTGGAACTCTAGATACTAGAAAAGTTGGAACTATTACTGTTTCTTCGCTTTAAGCCATCGCAGATTTGATAAATGCTCCAAGCATCTTTAAGCAATGAGGTTCTTTTAATAGTATTAAACAATATACTCTATTAGTTAAACTACACCAGCAAACTTTAGAAGATCTGCCATTCTAAAATTCCCATCCTTCCCCAGCGTTGGCACCCAACAGGGATTCTGACTCAGGAATGACATCTTATCTCCTTGGAGCAAGCCAATCAATACTTCCGCGACAATCCTGCTGCCAACTGGGCCCAACATTCTTCCATCGGCTTTAACTTGGGCTTCCCGAAGGATATAGAACCACAATGGTGTGCTTCGATCAAACCCCAATTGTGCGACATCGTTCAAATCACTGCGATCAAGCGGTTTTATAGACATTACTTTGGCAACAGACTGCCCAGATGGCAAACCAAATGTCAGATTCCTCAAGAGGTTTCGTTGTGCAAGTGAACTTGGGTCAGAAACAAATGGTAAATCGAACAGCGGACTGGATAATATGGTATCAATTTTCTTACCCTGCTGGGGGGTGCCGGTACCGGTGTTGAAAAAGTTACCCCATTGAACAAAGCGTCTAGGCGCACGTTTGCCTCCGCGCAAGTCATTCGGGTCTGGATTAGCAAGATCTAGACTGGAATCAAATATGGGGGCTATAAATTTATCATTTACCTGGTAAAATGGTCTGACCTGGCTGTGGCCAAATCGGAAGGCTGCGACAGCAAACTCTACAGGAATAAATGGTTTGTTTCGCCATTTGTAGAACTTGCGGCCTTTTTCAAGAATGTTGTCAACCAGTGGTTTTCCCACAATATGGGGCAAGTACTCATTGAGTATAATCCATTGGTAATGCCAACGGACAAGACGCTGTGCTTCGGAAAATACCTGGTCGGGAGCAGTGACTCCGTCCGCTTTTACAAAATCGACAACCGCATTGTGGAACTTCAGGAATGCCAGGTGAAGCTGGCCAATGATCATATTCTCATCATTTCTTGGATCATTTGTAAGCGCAGTATTTTGACTGTTTCTAGGTATATCGTTTGGAGAATTCCCATCAAGAGATACCCTCTCTACGAGGAACTTAATGCCTCCCTGTTTAAAGTCATATAAATAGGGATTGACAATTGGTCCCCCTCCGTAAACATGGTCCAGTTCTAGTGCGGGGGTCCGAAAGTTTTCCACTGCTTCCGGGTTGTTCTGTTGTTCAAGGTTGGATGTTGGATCGAAGGTTATATCGTGGTCAATAAATTGACCGAAAAATGTAAAACCTGCTAGAATATTGGGGTTGTCCAGGTTGTTAGCCGGCTGGTCCATAATCGCTCCCGCTCCCTTTTTCCCAATCTCCAACAATGCCATTCTGACCTTTTCGGTGTCTTGGGCAAAAGGTGGAAGAAATGGGAATAGCCTGCCGAATTTACCGCTGTCATAAAATTTTGACCTAAGGATATTTATAGCCCTGAGCCAAAACTCTTTAAAAAATATCATATCTTTTCCCTCCTTTACTATTGCAGTACATTATAGTAAATTCAAACTATTAACTACATGTACAGGCTTAAGCGGAAAGGTTACTAATTTCTATTAATTTTTATTTGGAGTTTGGAATGATTTTTCCTTCTACAACAACAATGTTGCACGAACGTTGACAACAAAAAAGGCTGCCCCAAAGTAATAACTTTGGGGCAGCCTTTTTTATATATCTCAGAATAGTAATGTTTTTAAGACCTGTTTTAGATAAATCTAACCTGGGTTTGGACTTGATTTTATTTCTTATTTCCCGCCTTCATAATAACATCATAATTATACTCAGCACTTCCACCCTTACCAGGAGCAGGTGCATAAGTAACCATCATGACGACTTTAGAGTATTGAGCGCTCCGTAACATATCACGTAGATCTACCTTATCACTTTCACTCATATTCAGTAGGTCAGGGAACTTTATAACTTTGACATGATTGTCCTTCCCCTTTGCAATGCCTTTCTTATATCCAATAAACTGAACTTGGTAATCAACATATTCTTGTGTTGCTTGTTCTAAACTCTTGAAACCATCAGTCGATTTCATGGCATCAACCAGAACGTCATTTACCTTCAGATTTGATACATACCAACCTGCTTCGTTAGAGGCCCAGTCTGTCATATAACGGAAGGCTACAAGTACTTTTTGACCAGAGTATTGAGAAAGGTCAAAACTCTCGGTTGTCCATCCATTTGAGCTTCCAGTAAAGCCTGGTAGATTTTGTTTGATTTTTGGATATCCATTGGCATCAATTACATCAGTTGTATGACTATTTGCTAAAGAAGTCCATGTTTCACCATTATCTGTTGATACTTGAACAACACCAAAATCCCAATTTTCTTCTATATCATATTTTGTATCAAATGATAGAGTTGGGTTGGTATTACCTGTAAGATCAATCTCTTTAATCAAGAAGTTATCGGCTTCATCCCCTTGATTCCCCCATAGAACTTCACCTTTCACTGGATCCGTTTTTGTTGTCCAATTGGTACCAAGGAAATCAATCCCTTTAAAATATAGATGATCTATCTTTTTGTCAGGAGTAATCACTTTGAAATCCGTTCCCCACGCTGGCGAAACGCTCGCTAACTTTGCTGCTGCTTCGACATTAGGGTTGAGGTCAATGGTATTAAAATTATAGGTTTTACTATCTCCTTGATATTTTCCATCTACCATAACTGCTGTCAAGAAATCTTGGTATACGGCATTAAAGTCTCTCTTACTACCCATTTCTTCTAGAACCGCATTAATACTATTGATACCTTGTAATTGATTTTTAAATTCCTTCTGAATAAATTCCTGTCCAAATTGTTCGAATAAATATAGTTGGAATAGATAGGCAGTTCCATAGTCTCCTAGAATTTGAAGATCAGACTGATCTCCCCATTGCGTTAAGGAGTTCTTCAGGTTATTCATAAAGAAGTTAACATGAGAATCTGAATGACCGTATCCAACAAGATACTGAGCAAAATCAGCTAGTCCTTCATTGATAAAGTTTTCCTCTGCACTATCACTGTCATTGTGAAGCAAGTGCTGGAACTCATGAGCAAAAGTCCCCTCATACAAGAAAGGTCTTGCGGCATTTGGACCAGTCCGGTTTTTCCAATCAAAACTGTCAATTGTCATAACATTTCGATCAGAGAAATCACTAATGGTCGATGAAAAGTACCCGGCAATATAACTAGGATAATTCGGATTATCGTAATTTGCATCTTTAATGTTATCAACTAGGATAACAACTCGTCCTGATTCATCCTGATATTCAGGTAAAACACCTTGTTCTCCCTTTCTTTCAGCAGGGGCACCAAAAAATGCTACCTCTTGTTCATACATTTTTGTATCAAATTCATTTAAAAGATAGTTTACTTGTTCATCAGTTACGATAGATTTCCCGTCTGCATTCCTTGGATCCCCTGCAGGATAGGAAAGATTATTGGCCACCCATACCTCTCCATACTTACCTACACCTTTGAGAGTAAAAGGTGTTAATCTATACTGTCCAGTTCTATCATCATTTGTAACCCACCGCACAACCTTCCCTACATCAATTGCAGTTACTGATGCCGCTCCGGCTTGTCCACTTTCTGCTGAATCTTCTCCATTTACATCATACCCGCTAAAATCAACTCTTCCCTCTCTTAATACCTCTTCTACCGTTTCAGACCGAAAATCTGAACCTACCTCCTGCACAACCGGATCGGGGTTGTACCCTTTGACCTTTGCACCTACTCCGGCAGGGAGTAACATACTGCCTACTAGAGCAGTAGTAGATAAAACGGATAATAATTTTTTCGACTTCTTCATTGTCGTCCTCCTTATATAGTAAAATATGTATTGCTTAATAATATTACAAGAAGTAGTCAGAATATTTTGTAATAATTAGTCTGTTAATTTCTTTTTTTATCGATTAAATTTTGTATTTTTTGACAATAATCTCAAACCAAATTGCGTTTTCAAAAGAACCGAGGGGACGGTGCGGTTGAGCGTAGTTCGATAAGGCAAGAGACCGGCCCATGTTTCTGTTGGCAAATGAGACCTCGCCATTTAAGAATCGGATCAGAGATCAAATCCGCAGATAGAATGATGATTTAGGCAGATAGAACATCGAAAAAGGCAGATAGAGCCATCAAATCCGCAGATAAGATAAACTTCGGAAGACCCAAAGCACTAAATGTTCATGATATTCAACTATTCATCAAAATAAATAACAAATATTGGAAACCGAACCCTAGAGCAAGGTAAAAGTGGGAGGAAGAGGATGCAACCAATTTAAAGAATACTTTTTTGAATGTTCTAACTGATAAGTTACTTGAAGCTGCAAAAGAGGTTTTTTGGTTAAAAATGGAATGATGAAGAATGCTGGACAGTAAAATTGAATAAGGGATGAAAAAAATAGGAAATGAGCTTCATAGCGGATAGACTCACGGGGAATCTTAAACGAGGAGAAGTGTCACGGGGACAGGTCTCCTGGTTTTTAATCGGTTAAGTCTCCTGCAGCAACAAAAAATGCCACTAGAACCGTATCCATGGATTATCTGCTGCTTAATGGGAAATTCTATGGTTAGCGAAACATTTACATTATTTTCGATTTTAGAAAGGAGAGGAATGGATGGATTCAATATGGCTGGAGTATGGCTGGGCCTTGCTGGTTCTTATTGGATTAGAAGGCCTATTATCGGCGGACAATGCCCTTGTGCTAGCAGTTATTGCCAAGCACTTACCCGAAGATGAGAAAAAAAGAGCGATAAATTACGGAATCATTATGGCCTTCGTTTTCAGATTTGCAGCACTTTTTGCTATTTCATTTATTGCAAATGTTTGGCAGATACAGGCAATAGGAGCGGCCTATCTTCTTTATCTCGGATTAAAGCATGTCATTCAGGCACGGTTCGGAAAAGATAATAAGAATATACATAAAGACGACGAACAGGAATCCAGAGGAAAAGGTTTCTGGCCCACTACAGGGAAAATTGCATTAGCTGACCTCGCGTTTGCCATTGATTCGATACTAGCTGCGGTTGCCCTTGCCCTCGGCCTTCCAGATTCACCGCTCGATGATTTCGGCGGGATGGATGGTGGACAGTTCATTGTTGTTGTTCTTGGAGGTATAGCTGGACTGATCTTGATTAAATTTGCAGCCACCTGGTTCGTACAGCTTCTTGATAAACGTCCGGCATTAGAAACAACCGCCTATGCCATTGTTGCCTGGGTCGGCGTCAAACTTGCCGTCATAACCCTAGCCCATGAAGATATCGGAATCTTAGATCATGATTTCCCCCACGGTACAACTTGGACTCTAATTTTCTATGGAGTACTAGTCGCTATCGCCCTAATTGGTTGGTTTGCACCTGGAAAAAAATAAACGCCAAGGGGACGGTTTTCCTGGTTCAAAATCTTGTTGCCAGCAAAAAGCCAGTAAAACCGTCCCCGTGGTTTAAGACTCTTGTTTCGCTTTTCCAATCGGAATCCCATATTTTAAGAGCTTTTAAGGAGAACACAAAAGGTATCACAAGCATGAGTTGATATACCTTCAAGGCTCTTTGATTGAAATTACCTCCCTATAGGATGGTAATTTTCAATGACACATTTATTAGTTTTATCAAGTTTTTGTTTAATCCTCTTTTGCAATATATTTCAGAATGTGAATAGCAACTGCACACAATTCATCATCCTGGTTCTTTATCTCAATCTTAGCCCACGATTTTTGGGTGTCATTGCAAATTTTATCAATCGTATAGATGATATAAATGGTATCGCCTATAAACACTGGCTTGATAAAACGTATAGAGTCATACCCGTAAGAAACAGCTGGAATGCTTCTCTTTTGGATAAATAATGTGGATGTAGTAGATGCATATCCTACTAGCAGCGCTCCATGGGCAATCCGTTTTTTATAGGGAGTTTTTTTCATATACTCTTCATTGACATGGTTTTCACCCAAGTCTCCCGTAATCCCTGCGAACATATAGACATCTGATTCACTAACAGTTTTACTAAAACTGACACTCTCACCAACTTGCAAATTATTCAAGTGATTCACCTTACAATTTCTCCTTGCAGGTATTGGTTCCATACGTTTTCAAACCACTCGTCATCTTCTGGAATAGGTCTTACTGGCTCCATACTGGATTCAAACTGACCTGAAGAAGTAAGGCTTGTTTCGATGATTTTATCTCTATGCGAACTATTCTCATGTTTTATTTTCCAGTTTCCGTCTAATTTCGGATGGATTTGCTCTCCCTCAGGATCGAGAACAATATAACTTCCCCTGCTGCCGCCGCCTTCCTGCAAGTATTTTTTAATGCTTGATAGGTAGGCTATTTGTGTAGCTAACAGCATTTTATTTTGAATTGAACCAAGGACTTCATTCCGGGAACAAATCTCCAGGTTCTCATCAAATTGCGTATAAAGGGCTTCTGCCTTTTCTAATGCATCTGAGACGGTGCTTAATTCTCTAATATGCGAACCTGATAAGGTCATGGTTGTCTGGATTTGTGCTCTTATCTCTTCCCCGTAAGTGGAGTCAGCGTTCACACGTTTAGAAATATCCTGATAATAGGTAAATAGCTCAGTGATTTGGTCGCTTGCTTCAGTTACAAATTGGTCGATTTGTTTAGGAGAAGACTGATAATTTGCAGCGATAAACTGGGCTGCTCTATATCCCCCAACCTGGCCACCATTTAATGAAGAACCACCAGGGCGATAGATACCATGTGTGCCATTTACTTCACCAACAGGGAATAAATGTTTTACATTCGACTCCCACCATATATTTCCTTTTAAACCGCCATTGTTATGCTGTGAACAAACGGCAATTTCAAGTGGTTCCTTATAAAGATTAATTCCTCTACTCTGATAAAATTCAATCGCTAGATTATTCATTTTTTCAAGCCGCTCGATTGGTGTGCCGAACAGGGCCCCTGATTTTTTCAGATATTCGAAGGCTTCAGGTTCAAGGTCATTCAAAGAAAAGGCGCCTATCCTGTCATCTCCTTCTGGATTGGAGCGGAAATCCATAAAGACTCTTCTGCCTTTAAGCACTCTCTCGTTATATACCAGAATATCGATAATAGATGACCCGAAATTCGTGAGTTTCCTAGCGTCAAATGGCCACTGATACCCTTTTAAAAATACGCAGGTAGCCAGTTTACCCATTGAATCAAAGTATTCATTTAAAAATTCTTGAGGATTGTTTCCATCTTGGTCTGTACTGATGTATTTAGGAACAACTTGCTGATAAGTGCCTGAAACGTTCCAGCGTACTTTGATTGAAGAAAGCCCAAACTGGGATTCTGTTAAATTATTTGCAATCGCTCCTGCAGTCAAGGCAATTCCAATACTTCCTATTTGACCCTCTGGATAGACGGAAGACTGGTACATGCCGCCAGGACCACCGATTCCCAAGACGATATTCTCACAATTTAATAATACGAGACCAAGGTTGTCAGAAACCATTTTATTTTTATTGATTGCTATAGCTCCAATTACCTTCTTCTGATTACCTTCAGTCTTGGTAAGTAAGGCAATTACTTCATGCCTATCCAGCACTGGAATTTCTTTTCCGGTCACATCTCTGGCAAGACATTCAAACATCTGGTTCGAAGTTCTTGGACCTGCAGAGGTGGCTCTTTGTTTAGGATCGTGGTCTGTTTTATAGCCGATGAAGGTTCCATATTTGTCATGAGGGAACGGAACACCCAACTGCACAAGATGATAAAACTCCTGTAATGACAGGGTGGCCTCAATCAGGGCGATATCACCATGCATTGCCCCTCCATCAAACAATGTCTTTGCCAGTTCATATGGACTATCTGCCTCTTTTCCGGAAATCGACATTTTATAGTAGGTTTGTTTATCGGAACCGGAGTTATTGGAAGCTCCTCCACCTAATCTTTCAGTTACAATCGCCATATCCTGTACTCCGAATTCGTGCAGATGGACGGCACAATTCAATGCAGCAGCACCACTTCCAATAACCAGTGTATTCATTGAATAAATTGGGACTTCTATTCCTTTTATGATCGTAGTGGTTTTTTCCATACATTCTTCCTCCTTAATTGTCGTCACCATTTGGAGTAGGTTTTTATTTCTTGATTAGCTGCCTGGAAATAATCATTTTTTGAATTTCATTCGTTCCTTCAACAATCTCCAATACCTTTGCATCTCCAAAGAACCTTGATACATCATATTCTTCCATAATTCCGTAGCCGCCGTGCATTTGCACCGCTTCATGAGCAATTTCCATTGCCGATTTAGTAGCAAACATTTTTGCCATGGACGCCTCCATGGCAAATGGCTCATTGTTATCCTTTAACACTGCCGCTTTATATGTAATCATTCTGGCAAGTTCAATTTTAGTAGCGATTTCAGCAAGCTTAAATTGTATATTTTGGAACTCGTTCAAATGCCGGCCGAACGCTTTACGCTCCTTGACATATTGTAGAGATAAATCCAGGCAACCCTGTGCTAAACCGACTGCCATAGCAGCTATCAAGAACCGGCCTGACGAAATCGTTTCAAGTGTTTGTCTATAGCCCTTTGCCTTGTCGCCTAATAGGTTTTCTTTTGGAATCCGGCAATTATCAAAGGCCAATTCACGTGTATCGTTCCCTTTAAACCCTATTTTTTGTAATTGAGGCCCAACCAGTACACCTGCTGTTTCTCTTGGAACAATAAACGTCCCTATTTCTTTTTTTCCTCTTTCATCCGTTCCCGTAACAGCTGCAACAATGATTGGACCAGTAATATCCGTTCCAGAGTTAGAGATAAATGTTTTATTTCCATTAATTATCCACTCATCTCCAACCAGTTCGGCAGTTGTTGACAGATTATTGGCATCCGAACCTGCATTTGGTTCTGTCAAAGCGATTGCACCTATTTTTTCACCAGTTAGTATAGGTGTCAGCCACCTTTTTTTTTGTTTATTTGTCCCGAAATTTGACAGCAAAGAACATACAGAAGAGTTCCCCATTATGGAATTTGCTACAGAAGGGTCAACCCTCGCTATTTCCTCATGTACAATTGAAAATGCGAGCCAGCTACCTTCTCCACCGCCATATTCTTCTGGATAAGGGACTCCCGCCAACCCCAATTTCCCCATTTCCTGATAAACTTTTGTTGGAAATCCCTTGTTGTGGCTTAACTCTTTCGCAATGGGTCTTACTTCTTTTTCTGCAAAATCTCTAGCTAGTTTTTTAATGAGTAATTCTTCATCAGTTAGATTAAAGTCCATCAGTAAAAACCGCCTTCCATCGTAATTTTTTTGTGTAAACCTCATTCTCCACTAAATAAAGGCTTTCTTTTTTCGATAAAAGCTGAAACGCCCTCTGTTTTATCTTTAGTAGAAAATAAGTAAGCCTGACTCAAGTTTTCCAACAGCATACCGACCTCCTGTGGAATGTCAGCTTGCCTTTGAATACACTGTTTTGCAAATCTTAGAGCTATAGGTGCTTTTTCGGTAATTTTCTTTGCTATATCAACTACCCGCTCTTTTAATTCAGTTTCTGCGACTACAAAGTTAATAAAACCTATTTTCTCAGCCTCGGCACCATCAATCATATCTCCAAGGAAAACGAGCTCTTTCACTTTTGCTTCACCAATAAGCTTTACTAATCGATGCGTACCTCCTGCACCAGGAATCACTCCAAGCTTACATTCAGGCAATCCAAACTTTGAACGTCCTGTCGCAATTCTTAAGTCACATGCTGCAGCCAGCTCCATTCCACCTCCAAGGGCATAACCGTCAATCGCTGCTACAGTCGGCTTTGGAAACTGGTAGATGAAATCATACAATGACTGCATCCTTGGAAATAATGCTTCAATTGGTGACATTTCATTGAGTTCCTTAATATCTGCACCGGAAGCAAACACCTTCCCTTTTCCAGAAAAAATCACAACTCTAACATCCTTCATTCCTTCAGCTTCCGTCAGGGCAGCTTTAATTTCATCCATCATTTCATCACTGAAAGCGTTGTAAGCTTCTGGTCTGTTTAATTCAATCCAATAAAGTGATTCTTCCTTATAGTGTGTAACGCTTATGAATTTTCCCATTTTCTCTCTCCCCTAATTAATTACTAAGTTATTTTTAATCCATTAATTGTCCGCCATTGACTTCAATATTTTCGCCAACCAGGTAGGTGCTTAAAGGAGACACTAAAAAAAGGACAGCATCTGCAACTTCACTTGGACTGCCTTCTCTGCTTAAAGGAATGACATTCTTGAATTGTTCCCTGGCTTCATCGCTTGTAAAACGATCATGGAAAGGTGTTGTGATCACTCCCGGAGACACAGCATTCACCAATATTCCATGGCCTACTAACTCTTTTGCCAATCCCTTTGTAAAAGCGCTGACGGCTGCTTTAGATGAAGCGTACATAGCAGCCCCTATTCCACCGCCATTACGGGCTGCAATCGAAGAAACGTTTACGATTCTCCCATTCTTTTTAACTTTCATATTTGGAATAGCATACTTTGAACATAGAAAAACCGATTTCTGATTCACGTCAACAATAGATTGCCAAAGGTCGGAGCTCATTTCTTCAATTACACATCTTTCAACCAGTGAACCAGCATTATTAACAAGAATGTCTACTTCCCCCAGTTCATCCTCTATCTTTACATACATTGCTTGTACTGCTTCCTCATTTGTCACATCACATTGATAGACTTTTGCCGTTCCTCCGTGCTCAACAATAGTGGAAACAACCTTTTGGGCTTCTTCCCTGCTGCTGTTATAATTAACTGCAACCTTTGCACCTGCTTCAGCCAATTTTAGAGCAATTGCTTTTCCAATTCCTGTTCCTGCTCCAGTTACCAAAACTACTTGATTTTCGAGATTAATAGAAATCATGATTTCCTCCTAATGTTAAAGACTTTCAAATTAAATATTACTTGTAACTCTTTTATCGACATGTTGTTTGAAAAGCATTGGGTTCATTTCCCTTAACTCGCTAGAAATAGCAGGCATAAAATCCATGTGGGCTAGGATATCTTTTTCAATGATGACTCCCGGAGCGATTTCTGTTAAGACCAAGCCTTGTTCACCTAATTCGAATACTGCCCTTTCAGTAATGAACATGACTTTTTGGCCGGTTTCTTTTGCATATTCACCCGAAAAAGTAATTTGATCTACCTGATTAACGAATTTTTTATGTTTCCCTTCATTGATGATGTTAAGCTGTCCATCTTTAATCACAATTTTTAAACCACCTGCTGTGAAAGTGCCACAAAAAATAATTTGCTTAGCATTTTGTGCTATATTAATAAAACCTCCGCAGCCAATGATTCTGTCTCCAATTTTACTTACATTCACGTTCCCAATTCCGTCTACCTGAGCCATACCTAAACAGGAAAGATCAATACCTCCCCCATCAAAAAAGTCGAATTGGGAAGGGGTATCGATGATGGCCAATGGATTTATAGAAGCACCAAATTCAATTCCGTTTGCTGGAACTCCCCCTATTACCCCTTGTTCAACTGCAAAGACGAATTCATTATTTAGTCCCATTTCTGTCGCGACCACTCCTACTGATCCAGATATGCCAACCCCCAAATTAATAACACCTTTAGCAGGGATCTCTAATGCAGCACGCATGGCAATTACCTTTCTTTCGTCGAAGGGAAGAGGCTGGATTTTTTGCAGTGGAATTTTTATCTCTCCAGAATAGGCAGGGTTATAATATGAAGCTACTGTTTGTGTTTGTTCCGGACATACAATAATCCCGTCCACTAATATTCCCGGAATTTTTACATTTTTAGGATGCAATGTACCTTGGCTGGCTAGTCTTTTTACTTGTACAAAAACTTTCCCTCCATTATTACGAACTGCTTGAGCAATTGCTAAATTTTCAAAGATAGCTGCTTCTTCTTCCATGGAAACATTGCCGTCCTCATCTGCAGTTGTTCCTCTTAAAAAAGCTATATCGACTGGGAAAGCATCATAAAAGAGTTTTTCTTGTCCTGCGACATTAACGACTTGAACTAAATCTTTTGTTGTTTTAGAATTTAATTTTCCTCCTTCAATCCGTGGATCTACAAAAGTTTTTAAGCCAACATGAGTGAATAATCCAGGTCTTTTCGCTGCAATTTCTCTAAAAAGCTGTGATAGGACACCTTGCGGAAGATTGTATGCCTCAATTTTATTCTCACTAGCCAACTTGCCCATTTTCGGTAAATAATCCCAATGACCTCCGATATCGCACTTAACTAAACCTTCATGGGCGACATGGCACATACCGCCTTCTTTTCGATCTCCAACACCCGTAATATGAACAAAGGTAAGATCTCGAGGTGACGAAGTGTTCAAAAATCTTTCTTCTAATGCCATTAATAGTGCTGTAGGTTCTGCTAGTCCCCCGCCCGCTCCTCCTACTACAACGGTACTATTATCATTAATTTTCTTGACCGCATCATCTGCAGACAATATTTTAGAACGATTCATTATCTGACACCTCTTTAATAGAATGATTTTACTAGTTGCATTAATTTCTGATTTTAGGAAAGGCATACTGATTGCATGCCTTTCCCAGCCAATCTGCTAATCTATTATTTGTAATATCCTCTCGATTCCAAAAGATCATAGATACTGTCATTTGCTTCATCCAAAGCTTCTTTAGGCGATTTCTCCCCAGCAAGCGCTTTTGAAATTGCATCCGTAATAAATTCATGAAGCCGTGGCCATTCTGGGAGAGATGGCTCAGCTTTTGCCTTCATTAGAGTTCTCTGCAAGTCCGGAAACTCAGGACGTAATTTAATGACTTCAGGATCTTCCAATACTTCTGGTATTGGAGGGAAGCCACCAGCAAGAGCATATTTTTTTGCTCCAGCAGGACTTGAAACCCATGAAATAAATTTATATGCTGCATCTTTCATTTTTGAATTAGAATTGATCGCAAGAGTCCAGGTATGGATGAATGGCTTTCCACCTGGTACATCGGCAATCGCAAACTTGTCAGAAACCTTCGGTGACGTATTGGCATCTGCTAATTGTGGGTATGCTGTATTCCATTCTACGGCCATTGCCACTTTTTCATTTTGGAATGCAGACAATACTTCAGGAAACTCATAAGTAGTAGCGTCTGGAGGAACAATTTTTTCCTTCCTAAAATTATCTACGACGTATGTTAATGCTTCTACTCCACTATCGCTATTTAAAGTAGGTTTATTATCCTTATCCAGGATTTCCCCACCCATTGCCCAGAAATATTGATACCATTCTTTTGGCTGAGTTTCTCCACGCTTTCCTTGGAAGGTCGTACCAAACTCTGTTGGTGAATCAGGATTTTGGCTTTGCGTAAACTTCTTCGCTACTTCTCTATACTCTTCCCACGTTTCAGGAGGATTTGGAATTAAATCTTTTCTATAAAATAGAAAGTGAGTACTTGTATCTAGAGGCATGGCAAAAACTTGTTCCTTGTATGTTACAGATTCGGCAACAGCAGGTATAACGTGATCCAAATTGAAATTGTTCTCTTTCATATATGAGTCAAGAGGCTCAAATTGGCCGCCTTCCCCAAATTGGCCAATATAGTTATTCAACATGAGGATAACATCTGTGCTATCTCCTTGACCTAGCAATTGGGTAGAAACCTTTTGCAAATAGCCATCACGCCCAACTTCCTGAAGATTTACTTTTATTCCTGTTTCTTTCTCAAATTCAGGAGCAACCTTTGAAAGGTTATTGTAATAAGTTCCTGAGCGTGCAATGACGTTTATTTCTTTTACATCTTCTTTGCTGTCTCCAGAACCACTTCCACTGGTGGATTGATTTTGACTTGTACCAGGAGCGCAGGCTGTTACGATTAGCACCAATACTAGGATAAGAGCTATAAGTTTTTTCTTCATACATTTTCCCCCTTTAATAAAAAATATCTATGCTTATTTCACAGCACCCATTGCAAGCCCTTTAACTAAGTGCTTTTGTACAAGCAGTGTGAAAACAAACATCGGAATCATTAGCATTGTCCCAGTTGCAGTAACAGGTCCCCAGAGAATGGCATCCTGTGTTACAAAATTTGCTGCCATTACAGGCAAAGTCTTTGCATGTTGGCCTGTCAAACTTAAAGCGAATAAAAACTCATTCCATGAATTCATGGCTGCAAATATAGCAGATACAGCCAACCCTGGTTTTGCAAGCGGTAACATTATTCTCCACATAGCGCCGAATCTAGAAGTTCCATCTATAAGAGCTGCCTCTTCCAAACTCTCAGGCAGTTCTTTTAAAAATCCCCACATTAGCCATGTAACAAAAGGTAAGTTAAATGCTACATAGGATAACGTCAATGCAAATAATGTATCAGTGCCTCCGAATTGGCGGAATAGTGCAAAAAAAGGAACGACTAAAACGATAGGCGGAAACATTTTCGTGAAGAAAACGGTAAAACTGACAAATTTCTGACCCTTCATTTTCATACGAGCTAAGCTATATCCAGCTAGCGTTCCTATAATAAGAGATAAGACAGTCGATAAAACTGTGACAATCAATGAGTTTAAAAAGTAATAAATAAAAGGTTGTGTTTCAAATACTTGTACGTAGTTTTCTACACTTGGCTTGAAGAACCAAACTGGCGGAATCTGAAATGCTTGTGTTGTAGTCTTAATAGATGTGAATATCACCCAAAAAATTGGAAATAAAAATCCCAGTAAACATACAATTACATATGTATATGCCCACTTATTTTTATACATTTAATCCTCCTCCTTAATTATCACTTTTCTGAATAAAGAGCACGGATTGCAAACCAGCAGAGTATTCCAACAATGATGGTTAAAACAATCGCTACTGCAGAAGCATAACCGAAATTAAAATCCGCAAATGCTTTTCTATGTAACAAAATCGAAACCGTTTCAGTTGACGTTCCAGGGCCGCCTCCGGTTAAGACAAAAATCTGGTCAAATACCTTAATAGATCCTGCAATTCTCATGACTAGTGCAACAATAATTACTGGCTTTAACAACGGAATGGTAACATTCCACAAGGTTTGCCATACACTTGCCCCATCCATTTGGGCAGCCTCGAATGGTTCATCTGGTAAAGATTTAATCCCCGCCAAGAAGATGATGAACATAAATCCAGTCCATTGCCACACATCTACCATGATGGTGGATGGAAGTGCAAGAGTACTGCTGGTTAACATTGAGACTTTTTCCAAGCCGATTAATGTCAATGCATAGTTTAATATTCCAAAGTTATAATCCATAATGAACTTCCATATCAAACCAACCACAACTGGCGTGACCATCATCGGAAATACAAGCAATGTAGTAAATAGCCCATGACCTACGGTTATTCGATTTACCGCTAAGGCCAGCGTTAAACCCAATATAAACTGGATCAATACACCAGCTCCTACATAAATCCCGGTCAATAACATGGATTTGTAAAATCCAGCATCCTGAAACACATTTAATATATTTTGCATTCCCACAAATGGGGGGTTCTTTAGTGTTAGAAATGTCCAGTCATGAAGGCTCAGGTAAATGGTGTATAAAATTGGATACAGGAATACGACCATCATTAAAAATATCGCTGGGAGTAATAAAATAATTTGAATTTTACTATCCACCCACGAAAGAAAGCTTCTCCTTTTTGGTTCATTAATTGTGGATGGAACTTCATATTTGATTTGCATGTGACTACCTCCCTTATTACTTTATCGTTCATTCACCTTAAATAATCTGGTGCTGAACGTCAGACATAGTTGCTTTTTTTATTTATTAATTTTCCATAGGAAAAAACTAGATAACTGAAATAGAATAATAATTAGCAAGATTGCGACTATTAACTATATATTTTATATTCAGAAAATTGATATTGTACTTTTAGTACAACATCTTAAAAATGAATAATTTATTGGGTCTTTCATAATTTACTAGTCGTTTGCCTTGCTTCTTTTACTACCGTAACAAAATCAGTAGCTTTCCTTTCAAGCTCCAATAAATAATCCTCGGTTATTTGTTTTTTAGTATTGACCAAAGAACTTCCTATTCCTGCGGCAACTGCACCCGCTTTAATGTACAAACCGACATTTGATATATCAAGCCCTCCAGTCACAATTAATGGAATATGAGGTAATGGACCATGAATATCTTTAATATAATGTGGACCAAAGACATTAGCCGGGAATACCTTTACAAAATCAGCTCCGTTTTCATATGCAGTAAGGATTTCGGTTGGTGTAAATGCACCCGGTATGCTGACGGCACCATATCTTTTTGTTAGTTTAATTGTTTCGATATTTACGGTAGGCGAGAAAATAAATTTTGCTCCTGCCATAATCGCACTTCTTGCTGTCTCCGGATCAAGGACTGTTCCTGCACCGACAATGACTTCGTCTTGTAGTTCCGAGCATACTTTATCAATTAAATCCAGCACCCTTGGAGTTTCAACGGTGATTTCTAAAGTCTTTACACCTCCATTTTTAAGTGCATTCGCAATGGCTACAATGTTAGAAGGAAGAGCTCCACGGATAACCGCAACAATGCCATTTTCTTGAATCTCATTGGTTAAATTAATTGTAATCAACTCCTTTGCCTATAAAATTAGTAACCTCTCACTCTATAAATCAGTGCCTTGGAGTAACGGCTATACGAATATGTTTTCATTCCTAAAAAGAAACTTTCACATCTTACATTCATCTCACCCCTTCCTAAATGCTAAAAATAGTACTACTCAAGATTTGCATGTCTATTCAGCATCTCGTTGTTCCTTTTTTGGTTCTTTTTCAGGCTATGTATGATAATTCCGTCAAGCAAAAGATGGACACTCTGGTCAAACTGATTTCCAAGAGGCTGGATTGTTCCTGGCTGTATAGATCGCCGGTGCTTAGTGGCAGCTGGAATAACGAGTAAATGATGACTGACACTTGCAATTTTTGAATCGCGGTTCGTTGTTACTAGAGTCACTATTGCACCAAGATCCCTTGCCCTAACTGCAAGCTCGTGAATACTGCTAGTAGAGCCTGAGCCTGAAATTAAAATTAACAAGTCTCCTTCGCTTATACTCGGTGTAATCGTTTCACCTACTACATATACTGTATAGCCTCCGTGCATGAGTCTCATCGCAAAAGCCTTTCCCATCAAGCCTGAGCGACCTTCACCATGAACAAAAATTCGTTTTGCCCTTTTAAGTTGGTTGGATACCTTTACTGCTTCCTCTTCGTCTACTTTTAAAAGAATCGAAGTGATTTCTTCACCTATTGTTCGAATAATGGTCTTCATTTAGAAATCTTCTCCTTAAAATACCTTGCAACTTTGCCTCGATCAGATGCCATCGTTATGCTGCTTCCTACAATAATGATATCCGGGTTTTTTTCGAGAATTTTAGAGAGATTTTCGATCGTAATTCCCCCTGCAACAGATACTTGAATACCTTCTATAAAATCGGAAGTTGCAAATGATTCATAATCTAATACTTTCTGTTTCTGCAAATCCTTCCCATGGTGGAGACAAAAAAGGTCGACACCCAATTCAATCAGCCTATCAATCCGTTTACAATCAGAAACACCTAGTAAATCAATCATGATTCTTTTATCGTAATACTTTGCTACCTCAAGTGAATCCATTATCGTTTGATCATTAGAAAATGCCATCACAGTTGATATATCCGCTCCAGATTTAAAAGCTTGCTGGGTTTCATGCTTTCCTGCATCACATGTTTTCATGTCCGCTACGATGGTTTTATGGGAATATCTTTCCTTCATATCCCTTACAATAGCCAGTCCATACTCTTTAATTACTCCAGTACCAATCTCGATCAAATCGATTGAACTCTCTGTTTCTTTTACAATTTGAAAACATTCTTCTCGCGTCAACCTATCGAGTGCAAGCTGCAAATACATATTTCCCACCTCAGAACTATCTTTCAATAAATTCTCTTTCTCCCATTTGGATGAGAACATCCTCGATATATGGAAGACCTTCATTGTCCCCCGATACAGATACGACCATGGAACCAATCGTATTTGCAAATTCTAACATTTTTTCAAGCGGCCAGTTGTTGATTACACCATATACAAACCCTGCATCAAAACCGTCTCCAGCGCCAACGGTATCCACAACTTTTCTGGAGTGGATAGCGGGGGCTTCAATATAACGTCCATTATGATAGCCAATTGACCCTTTTTCTCCTCTTTTTATGGCAATATGCGAAATACCATATTTCATACAAGCTTCGATAATCAGCTTCGGTTCTTTTACACCTAATAGAATCTCTGCTTCATCTTCTCCTGTTAAGATAATATCGACGTATGGCAATAATTGAGCTAATTTCATTTTTGCTTGCTCCTTACTCCAGAGTTTCAGACGAATATTCGGATCAAAGGAGATAAGGACGTTTTGTTTTTTTGCCAATTCAACCGCTTTCATGATAATCTCAAAATTCTGCTCACTCACCGCGGGAAAGACTCCGGTCACATGAAGTAATTTTACTTTCTTGAATAAATCTTCATCCAAATCATGGGGCGTCAATGTTGAAGTAGGTGAATTAGCTCGATAATAAAAAGTTCGTCCACTACCATCTTCCATGATTTCTTTAAAATTTACAGATGTCTGATACCCATCAATCAGCTTAACCTCTGATATGTCAATTCCCTCACCACGGACAAAATTTTGAATATGACGGCCAAACTCATCGTTTCCCAGACGACTAATCCAGCCGGTTTTTAATCCTAATCGTGCACATCCAATAGCAAAGTTAAGCTCTGCTCCACCAACTTTCCTATTAAAGGTTTCTACAAACCGCATTGGCCCCTTTGAAGCTGGGTTCATGGTAACCATTGCGTCCCCTATTGTTAAAATTTCTGCCATTCTCCCGTCTCCCTTTTTATATGTTCCTTCACTGTGATAAAAGGTAAAGTTAAGTATGCATTGTAGCTAGCATGATTCACGAATAATCAATTCAGGCTCAAAGCGATATGTTTGTGGTTCTTTTTCAATGTCACTGCTTTCAATTTTTGTTAATAAAAGTTCTGCCGCTTTCTTCCCCATATCAAAAGAAGGCTGTTTAATGGTTGTTATCGGGGGACTGTGAAAGTTCACGAAACTTACATCATCTATCCCGATCAAAGCAAAATCATCCGGAATTAAAAGTTTTTGCTCTTTGAAATAATATAGAATTTCCATTAATACGAAGTCATTACCAGCTAGTATTGCTTCTGGAGGTTTGGGAAGAGAAAGCATCTCTTTAAGCCCATCTTTAATTTGGTCTACCTCCAAAGCTAAAATGTATTCTTCTCTTATTGGAATACCAGCATCCTCAATTGCCTTTTTATACCCTTCAATACGCTCAGTTCTTGACGTGATATGTCGAACCAATGAATTTGTAACAATAGCGATTCGGTCATACCCTTTCTCGATAAAGTGTTGAACTGCTTTTTCTGAGGCAGCATGATTATTTAACATTATAGTATCGACAGGTATATCGGGTACAAGGCGATCCATAAATACAACAGGAAACCGTTCTTTCAAAATAGATCTATAAAGTTCTATATTCTTCGCTGTAGGGAACACAATAAGACCATCCACCTGTTTTGCTATTAACATCTCAAAATACTTTTTTTCTGTCTCATGATTATCATCTGCATTGCAAACAATAACATGATAATCATTTTCACGGCACACATCCTCGATTGCTCGAATGACTTGGGTTGAAAATGAGAGCAAAATATTCCCTACAATGACGCCAATAGTGAAGGTTTTTTTCTGTTTTAAACTTCTTGCAATTATATTTGGACGATACCCAAGTTGGCTTACAGCCTGTTCAATTCTGTCCTTAGTTACCTCTCCCATATAGTCAAAACGCATGTTTAAAAATTGCGAAACTGTACTCTTTGATACATTCGCATGTTTAGCAACATCGGCGATCGTAACCCTTTTCATACACACCTTCCTCAGAAATATCATTTTAGTAATTCGGTTTAGTAATTCGGTTTAGTAATTCGATTTAGTTAGATTATAATTCAAGAGGCAAGAAGTTTGCAATAGAATATTCAAAAAATTCTTAATTTATATACTCGGTTAAAAATAGTTCTTAAAAAAATTACTTGAATGCGATATTGATAGAATCTTGTTTGAAGATTATAGTATGATCCGTGACTATCAGGCCATCGTCAGCACCTGCATCCTTCTTTTCACTTGATAGAGTGATATGGTTAAAACTTTCAATCAACTCTTTAATGAAAGGGGCTGTACGCCCCATTTTTGGTGTAAGGGCTGGTGCCACGGGAACGGTTCTCCTGGTTCATAATCTGGTAGGTCTCCACCGCCTTGCTCTAGTAACCGCAAAAAAAACAGAACCGTCCCTATGGCTAAAACAAGCCACGAGGACGGTTCAAATACAGATAGCAAAGAAGGCCACTGAAAAATATCAGCGGCTTCCTTTTTAATAGGTTTCATAAATAATTTCCCCTGTCCGGGATGTATCATAATCTCCTAAAGAGTTTACTTCAGACTGAAACTGATTGGATGTTAAAATTTCCTTTACGGTATTTATCAGTTGTTCTGTTTTTGGGGTTTTTAGAATAACCAGGTCATACTGTTCTGTAATTAATGGAACAAAATCAATTCCAACTATTTTCGCAGCTTTTTGAATTCCCACTCCTACATCAGCGATCCCAGTCGAGACAGCGGAAGCCACACTTAAATGGTTGGTCTCTTCGTGATCATATCCCTTAATGTTCCGAGAAGGATTCCCCGTGATTCTGAGTTGTTCATCAAGCAGAATTCGTGCTCCTGATCCTTTCTCTCGATTTATAATTTTCACATCTTCACGTTTTAAATCAGTCCAAAAAGTGAGGTTTAAAGGATTGCCCTTTTTAACGTAAAAACCTGCATTTCTTGAGAGAAGATTGACTAATACAAAAGGATAGCCTACCAATATTTTTTTATGTATGGCAGATTATACTCTCCTGTATCCCAGTCAAACAGATGCAAGCTAACAATGTCGCAATCTCCATTGTACATAGAGATTAGGCTATTTAGACTTCCTGTAAAAGATCTTAATGGTTTATAGTCTGAATTCTTCTCAATATGTTGACCTAATATATCTAAAACTAGGTCCTGTCCGCTAATGACTATGTTGTCGGATTCCTTTGTTTTGTTCCTGGTTGAATCGGCAACAGAGGGTGAAGAGGAAGTATTTTGACCCGTCTTATGTTTTTTTATAAAAACGTCCAAGTCTTTTGCATCAATTCTCATCCGTCTGCCTACACGGAATACAGGTAGTTCCCCTTTTTTCACAAGGTCATAAAGGGTTAGTTTCGATACCTTTAATAGCTGCGACACCTCTCCTAGTCTCCAGCAACAACCAAAAAGCCACTAGAACCGTCCCTATGGCTCCAATCATTTAATAACCCCTATACTCTTCCCAGCAGTAATAGCTTGAATTCGATTCCGAACCTGCAATTTACTAAAGATATTAACAATATGATTTTTGATGGTTCCTTCTTTTAGCTTGAGGTGGGAGGCTATTTCTTTATTATTCAACCCGTTACTGATTAATTGCAGGATTTCAATCTCTCTTCTGGTCAATGGGTCAATCAATGGTCCAAATTCACTTCCACATTCGCGATTCCCCTCTACGCCATCGACAATCTCACCATATGCACGTTGAACAGTCATCCGCAATCGCTCTTCCGAAATTGGCTTAATGATGTAATCAAACGCAAAAACATCAAACGCAGCCAATGCATATTCCTTATAGGAGGTCACAAACACAATCTTACTTGCGCAGCCACTCTCCCTGACCCGCCTCGAAAAATCAAGGCCATTTTCTCCTCGCATATTAATATCAACGAAGAGTAAGTCAACCTTATGTTCCGTCAGAAAAGAAAAGGCCGTTGCTGTTTCTTGGAAGCAGCACATCACCTCGACACCATCAAGCTTCGCGAGCATCCGTGTCAGAATCAAATGCATGGCCTTTTCATCATCAACAATGATTACCTTCATCATCCATTACCCTCTCCTAACTCCAGATGATTTCTTGGCAGCGAGAAAGAAAAGACACTCCCCTGCTTAACACCAGGTTTGAACCATATATCCCCACCATTGATTCGAATAAATTCTCTGCACAGTGTAAGTCCCAGACCAAGCCCTCGTTCCCCTGACGTCCCCGTAACAGGTGTCGGAAACTCCTCCATTAATAAATGACTAACCTGCTCAGGTGCAATACCGATCCCGGTGTCACTGACAGAAACAGTAACGGTATCCCCCTTTTTCACGGCTGTTACTTCAATGCGCCCGCCATCCTCGGTAAATTTAATCGCATTCGTAAGCAGATTTCGAATGATGACATTCAACATTTCCATATCCGCATACACAAGCGTTTCCATCGGCACCTTGGATAGGAGCTGAATTCTTTTTCGATCATAATGAACCTGTAACAAGCGAATTTGCTTCTGAACGATTTCAGATAGATTTCCAACAATCGGGTTAAACACCATTCCACCCCTCTGTGACCGAAACCAATCAAGCAAACTTTCGACAAGGGTATACGTATTTTCAAGCTGTTGGTCCATCGCCTCGACCACTTCCTCATGCTTCACACCGCAGACCTTCATTTCATCTCGCAGCAAATCCATCAAATTGATCAGTATGGCAAGAGGATCACGGATATCATGTGCCACAACCGTAAACATCTTATCTTTAAAAGTGTTCAACTCTCTCAATTGCCTTTCATTGATCCGCAGCGTCTTTTCTGCGAGAACCGATTCCGTTACATCACTTAATAAAATCATTTTTCCAATCAGCGTTCTTTTTCGATTCGAAACCTGGGACACCTGAACATGATAATAAGCAGTCCTTGTCCCACAGACCATCTTTACTCTGCCTTCAGGAACGGAATCAACGACCAGCCTCTCGAGCAAATCAGGATCATCCTTAAATAGGTGATCACCTGGCATCCCCATGGCTTTTTTCGCATGTAAGATCGGAAATATTTCCACTGAAGCACGGTTAAAGCTTATGACCCGATCATCTAAATCAAAGACAATAACCGCATCCTTCATCGATTCAAATACCTTTTGCGATGCCACTGGGACAAGGTTTAGCATGTTATATTGATAAATCCCCCATGTATAAAAGATCCCTGAGAACAAGAAGCCAAATGGAGAAAAATCAATCGGTGAAGGAAGAAGGCCAGTTAAATAAAGCAGGGTTATTCCAAAAGGTGCGGCTGAGCCAATCATCATGAAAGCAATTTGCTTTTTCATATGTAGAGCAGATTTCCTATACATCTGAATCAGCAGCCACATCCCAATCATGAATAGGAGATAGGAATAAGCAACATGAAGTAGGTAAAAAGGCCCCACTTCCATCGTGGCATGGGGGGAGCCTGTGGAGGTGTCAATACTCATGCTGGTGTAAAAAAGCTGATGCCACTCATTCGTATAATACATAATAAACGTAGTAAGAGGAGTAAAGGCTAACAACGCTAATTCCCACTTACGAAGAAACCTCTTATGGTTGGTATAGTACAGCACCATCGCGAACCAAATAAACGGACCGAATGAAATCCCGATATATTCAACCTTTAGCCAAAATTGAATACTCTCCAAATCGGAACTACTAATCTCAAACGCGTACCCAAATGAGTAAAAGGAACTAGCAATCATACCAAAGAAGAGACTAATTGATATCGGATTCTCCCTTTTCCGCCATGCAAGGAACGCGATAAATAAAGATCCACAGGTGGTAACAAGTAGGAGCACGGATATATAAATGTTATTGGCCATTTTTCCATATCCCCTAATTAAAAATTTTAAATATTCAATAATATTATACACCAACTAGAAACGAAGCGACGATTCTAACATGCTTCTAACTGAATGTTTTTCCCTTCAACAAGCCATTCCCAACTATGTTTTCACTAGAATACGAGAAAAAAGGAACAGCATCATGGCTATTCCCTTCTCTATTCTCCAATTGATCATCAAAAACTTGATCTTCACTACAAACCTGTTGATTACTCTCTAGTAACCTGGTTATTCTTTTTCATTTGCTCAAAGAATTCCCGAACGGAATCGATAGATAAACCCATATCCCTAGCTTCTCGGAGTAATTCCTCCCATTGATTTTGTATGTTGGTTTCCATTACATCACCTTTGACTTTAGGAGTTTAGTTGGTGTACAAGGAGAGTAGTCATGAGGTATACCAACACTAGAGGCAGTTGATTGAACGAACAATTTACATTTCAAATGAATAACCCTCCATCGTTTACGGTATTTTCTGACAACTCATACTATACACCTATTCCATTTGAATAAAATGTAACTAAAGTCATTTTTCAGCAAAAAACTGGGACGGTACTTTTTTATTAAAGACTGTTTTCGCATAGATGGTTGTTTTTCTTACTAATTATATTAACGCCTTTATAGAAGTTACTTAGGGTTCGGACTCGATTGCCTTGGGTTCAACAAACCTGTCCGAAGTTACGTAAAAAGCGTGATGAACGACAAAACGCAATCAGACGGTGGTGGAAATGTCGTTCATAAAGGTGATGAACGACAAAACGCAGTTAGACGGTAATGGAAATGTCATTCATAAGGGTGATGAACGACAAAACGCAATCAGACGGTAGTGGAAATGTCGTTCATAAAGGTGATGAACGACAAAACGTAGTTAGATGGTAATGGAAATGTCATTCATAAGGGTGATGAACGACAAAACGCAGTTAGACGGTAATGGAAATGTCATTCATAAGGGTGATGAACGACAAAACACAGTCAGACGGTAGTGGGAATGTCGTTCATAGGGGTCATGAACGACAAAACGCAGTTAGACGGTAGTGGGAATGTCGTTCATAAGCGTGATGAACGACAAAACGCAGTTAGACGGTAGTGGGAATGATGGAGTTACCTCAGGTCGGACTCGAATGGTCTCCAATTATCCTAACATCCTCAAAGTCCCATTAAAATGAACACAATTTAATACAGGAGCAACAAATTTTACAAAAAGAGCCTTATTAAAAAACCAATAAGAACACGTCAGCATTGTTATACTAGTAGGAGAGAACAACCGAAATACTATACTTGGAAGGCTGGTAATTAAATTGACCTTTTATCGTTCATTAACACCTTTTTATGATGAGATTTTTCCTACTAATGTAAAAGCTCTGAATTTTTTAAGATCCAACTTTAAACAGGGAGGATTATTGCTCGACGTGGGTGCAGGTACAGGTAATATGGCACTCTATTTGGCAGAGGAAGGATTTAACGTGATCGCCACGGAACCAGAGAAAACAATGGCTCAGCAAATTCGTGAAAAAGCAACCAACCCTTCCATCCAGGTATATACTAAAACCATGCAGCAAATAGAAGAATTTGAAGAAACCTTTGACGGTATATATTGCATTGGAAACACGCTCGTTCACCTAAACAATGTAGAGGAAATCAACGAATTCCTTCAGCAAGTATACAGAAAGTTAACAGACGATGGCTTATTCATTTGCCAAATTGTCAACTTTGATAAAGTATTGTCTCAGCAGGATTTTTCATTCCCTGTCATTCAAAAGGAAACCTTTGAATTTAAACGCCAGTATGACTTAAAGGGTGATAAGGTTGCATTCACAACTACACTAACATCCGCTGGGCAATCCTTTTCTAATACAACTACTTTATATCCTGCCACATCCAAACAATTACTGCCTATTCTAAAAAATTGCGGGTTTCAAACTATCGAAACATACGGAAACTTTGAAAAGATCCCTTTTTCAGTAAACTCACCAGCATTCATTTTAGTTGCCAAAAAATGAGCCAGATAAAGGGTTTACTTAAGAGGTGCACGACCTCTTTTTGCTAAGCAAATGCCAGAGAATTTGACAACAAAAAAACATAGAAAAGAGTGCTTTTTTGATAGAAATTACACTCCTTTTTACTTTGGCTGATTGAGGACAGTTAGACAGATTTCAAAGCAGGTTTGTCCTCAAGAGAGCTGATTGAGGACAGTCTTACTGATTTCAAAACAGGTTTTGTCCTCAAGAGAGCTGATTGAAGACAGCTAGACTGATTTCAAAGCAGGTTTTGTCCTCAAGAGAGCTGATTGAGGACAGCTAGACTGATTTTAAAACAGGTTTTGTCCTCAAGAGCGGTGATTGAGGACAGTCTTACTGATTTCAAAGCAGGTTTTGTCCTCAAGAGCGGTGATTGAGGACAGTCTTACTGATTTCAAAAAAGGTTTTGTCCTCAAGAGCGGTGATTGAGCAGTATTTCTACCGACAATTTTTTGAAGAAATATTCCCCAATTGGTACCAAACCCTTTATACAACAACAAAAATGGCATACGTCAATTTGCATGCCATTTTGTGTCTTCGTGAACCCTCTAGGTGCAAGAGGACGGTTCTTTTTTCGAGCAAATGGGACGGCTCCACTAACAACCAAAAAACCCACCAGAACCATCCCCTTGGCACATCCTTGGCCATTCCCCCGATCCTAAACCATCTGCACCAACACGGTCGGGTCTTTTATCTTATGATCCTCGGCAAGCATAACAATCTTAGAGGTGATTTCAGCAGTTTTCGGGTCATCGTCGATAAATGGCAGGAACAACCGGCCTCGATGCTGGGAGTGAATAGGGAGGATTGCTATGGCACCGTTTGCCATTTTATGAACAACCCCGCTGCCAAGATGGACCGTATATTCACCAAGTTTCCCCTTCACCAACGCATGCGAACCTTTCAGCTCAACATTGGTTAGTTTTAGTAACCTCAGCAATTCGCTCATGATTGCTGCTCTCATTTCAATCGTCGATAGACTTGCTTCTGGATCAACGCCGCCTACATGAGCGACACTGACGACTAAATCAATATCCCGCATGATTTCAGAAAACAGTACCTCTGGGACATCCACAAACGGAACCGATTTTCCTGTATTCCTGTCGGAAAATTGAACTCCCTCGATCGTTGGTGCCTCTACATCGGCAGGTGAATACCAGTCTGCCATTGCATAGATATGGGCAAGAATGTTTTCCTTATAATATACCTTTTGAAGACCTTCATCATAGCTGACCGTCCAGCCTCTGCTTTTAAGAAGGGCAGCCGCCTTTCTTGGCTGAATTTGATGGCCATCGTATCGAGACGAAATCACACGCGACGCGAGCTCATCGGCATTCGGTCTATATAATTCCCTAAATACCTGTTTAAAAGGCTGGATTATTCCTCTATCAAAAATATCCTTCTGAAAAGCGGCCCATTTTCCGCTTTTATAAAGATGAACAGGATGAGCAATCACACAGACATCCTCATGCCCTATTTCAAAAATCTCTCCATCGCATCCAACAAGCGCCCCATCCTTAATATAGCCTAAATGGTCACCCGATTGAAAAACAAGATGCTGCAATAACGGATAGATAACCGGATGCTCCGAAAGCCCCTCAAGCTCACTCGCAGTAAATCCATCCCCTGCCTCCATCGCTTTTTCCAGCATGGTTCGGGCTCGTGAATACTGCTCCTTTAATGACCTGTGAACCGCCTTTAGTTCTTTCACATACTCATGATTCTTAAACCTTGGCGGAATACTCTTGAGCGACTTCCCGTCCTTCCCGACAGCAACCGTTGCTCGGCCCCATTCATCAATCGCAAGATGCAATTCAACATCCTCAACCATGGCTGGTTTTAAGAAAGGTTCAATCGCTCGAATTTTTTCCGTTTCCATATACCAAGTGAACCGGTTGGTATCGGAAAAACCTGCATTTCGCGCAAGATTTTCCAACGAAAGCGCAACAGCCTTCCCCTCGCTGGCACGGCGCTGGGCACCAAACTGCTTGCTTTCTTTTAAAAATACATGGAGGTATTCATAACGATGTAAGGCTTCTTTTTTCTCCTTGCTTAAAGGGATCAATCCATAGCAAAGCACATAGTCCTTATTTCTTTTTCCCGCTATAATTTCTTCCACCTTCGCTTCCGTAAGCTTTCCTAACATCGCATCGGTAAACAGCTGGGATCGTTTATGCAGACCGCCCCCTGCAATATATTTCGCACTAGTGTAAACCACCTTAAATCGTTTTTCACCCAATAACGCAAACGCTTCTTTAAACCAATCAATATCAAAAGCTCCACTTTTTAAGTCCTCTGGAGAAATCGGCGAATAGCGCGCCACAATCGTTTGTTTTTCATTTGAAAAAGCTTCATTGATATGTGCATGGAAATACCAACCTGCTGACTTTAGCCCTGGCCAGTTCAAATACTTTTCTACAATATCCAGCCATTGCGGCGAATACATAGCAGCATCCACAAGTTGCTGATCCGTCACCTTTCTTTTTCCCAAAAGCTCCTTCAGCGTATGCTCATCCTCACCCTCGGACGGATAACAGTTTTTCAACAAATGGCTGAAAATTTCCTTCTTGGTACTATCGTCACCGACAAAATTATAGCCGCGAACATAGGTATCCTTTCCGGCACCGATTAGAATATCCACAAAGAATTTAGTACCCGAGACACGATAAATCTTCGAGACCAACCGACTTACCTCTGTTGTCATATCTCCCCGCTTCAGTTCGATGCTGACTAACCGGTCCACCGTCTTTTGACAAACCTCATTGAGCTTCTGACAGGCAGCAACCGTTTTATGCAGATAAAATTCGGAATGGGTTATGGTGCGTAAATTTTCAGGACTTAACGGCCGGCCGCATAGCTCGGTATACAATTCGTTTTCATCCACCAGGCCCATCGTATAGGCTTTTTCAAAATCCGCTAACTGAATACAGGTATGGGAGGTAAAGCCTGATGCCTTATACAAGCCATACCCGATTTGGAAAACGTCTTTAAAATCCTGATCCTCCCCGCTGCTAAAAGCGCGCATATGGCTATACCAAAATGAGATCTCCTGTGCATTCACCAATTTATTCGAATGGCCACCATAATAATAGTGGCCTGTTGCCTCTGCCTTTTCGAACTCCTCAGCAAAGCGATAGGCAGGGATTTGATGATATAAAAAGCAGACCATATCCCGGCACAGTTCAAATATTTCCGTACGAGGACATTCATTTAATAGGGCATCAAAAATAGTAAAAATATGACTTGCGTAAGGCAGGCTCGCCTTAAACTCATTAAATTCTTTTTCCTTTATCGGAAACAGCTGTTTGAGCAATTTCTCGTACCAATCCCTTTTCACTTGATACGAATAATGATTAAAACTAGAATAGAAAAGGATTTCTAATAGTTTTCTGGTGGATAAATCATGCTCCTTGGCAGCGTCCCTCCACACCTCAGGCAGCGGATAATCCTCTAGTGTTAAATCACCATCCCGATTACTGCGGCTGCGGATACTTCTTAGACTATACTCTCCACCAAGGATGACTTTCTCCCGTCCCCCGTTCCAGCTTTCAACCTCGTATTCTACCTCTCGATGTTGATCAACCAAGCTGCTAAACGCCAGCAAAATCTTTTTAATCTCCTGAAAGGACGAAGCTATTAAATCCTTACTAGAAAAGCCTGAAGGCACTGGTATCGCGGGTAGGGAGAGCTGCTGTTTAGGATCATAAAGCCCAAACCCCTCCACTATCGAAAAATCACTTTCTGTTATTTTTTCGACCAATACCTTGGCTGTTTGGGAAGTATCAGAAAGCGAGGCTGCTAGCTGTCTGCACTCATCTGCAATCCTTTCCATCCTTGGATTCTTATCAATCGCCGCAATCATATCCAGGCCGGCAAGCTGTTTATGTTCGTTTTTATCGGTAACAAGCCGTTTAACACTGCCAACTAGCTCTTTAGGAGGTTGCTCAAGCAATAGGGAAAGGGCATTTTTTCGCAAATCACCTGCCTTATATTGAAGTAATTCTTCAATCATCCGATAATCCTCAGGTGCTAAGGATAACTTCTTCACCATTAGCAAAGCAGTCGAACGGACATGTGAACTCTTATCTCCCAAAAATTCAATCAGCGCCGTTTTTTGTTTAAGCGTTTTCGGATTTTGTAAAAAGAAAGTCAGAAACGTTGACCGGGTTCCCACACTCATATAACCTCTGTAATCGAGCAGTAAATCAACCTTTTCATTGTCTGGATGATCGGTGAAGGTCTGCAGCATTTTACCAAGAATCTCATCACGGGTAACGACAATTCGACACCACGGAAACGGACTTTCTGTAAACGTTTTTTCTTTTTTCGGCATACTGTCTAGCATGTCTTTAAGCTTTTCAAACAGTTCCTCCGAGCTGCAAATCCCTTCAATCTCCTGATATTTATTTAGGTCCTCTCGAGTCGAATAATTATTTGCGTCACTAAAAAGATTCTTAACGACACAGCTTTTCACCTCTAAATCAGGATCATCTAACAGAGGTACCGCATAGCCGTGCTGAAAACGCGGAATCTGAAGCTGCTGTAGAAAGTAGAGAGCGGTTAATCGTTTATATTTTTCAGCTGCAGCACTCAATTCCGTAATCCTGCATTCAACCAACGCAACATCAGTAAACGCTAGCGACCACAATCCCATATAAATTAGCATCGTATCGCTGCTCTTCAAGCATTCTTCCTGATACTCGTTTTGAGTCAGACATCTGTAGGCAGTTACGAGGCATTTTTTTATAACGGCAGGTTTCTCCGCAGTTATTCCGAGACCCGTCCAAACATCAAGGGCGCGAACAACCGATGAATAACGAACCAAATCATGATCAAGAATGATCTTTAGTAAATACAGAAAGCCTTCCTTTGACCCTTCGTCCATACATTCCACAATCGTTTGGCGCAGACCCTCCTGAAGCTTGGCGGCAAGCAGCAGATCGCCCGCCCATTTATGCGCCTTTTCACTACGGCTCATGACCAATCCTTTAATGATCTCACGGGTGAGCAGACCAGTGTTGTTCTCTCCATATACCATTTCCTCAAAGGTGCTCATTACCTCTTCATTGTTCTCATCAATCTCCAACGCTAAAAGGTCTGGAAGCACAGGGTTGCCGGTGAAACGATTATTTTTCTCTGAAAAATACGTCTTGTAGGAAAAATTTTCCGCTGCCATTCGAAGCATCCCATGAAGCTTGTCAATCGCAGTAGAAAGATAGATAGAATCATAGGTTTTGGTACGAAAGGAACGCCGCTGTTCTCCCAGCAAGTAGGTATAGTGGTGACTGTTATCCCAGATGGTTTTAAACTTCCTTGCGCCTTCCTTACCAAAGAGGGTAACCAGAACCTTAAACTCTGAATCTGCAAAAACACTCGATAGCCCAGCAGTATTCCCATTCCATAAAGCATGAGTTAGCTGATTCTGTCTCTTGTTCCTTTCAGCATAGTCAAAATCCTTAATCGTATAACAGGAGATGATTGCGTTTAAAATCTGCTTATTTCGGCCAAGAGTAAAAATGGACTTAGCCTTTAGCTTTTCCACATATTTTTTCATTGCCTCATTGCTCTGATAATAATAGTACATATCAACACCTCACCACATTCTTCCTGACAGCATCGTAAATCGGATGAAGGTCAGCACATCCCCTTCTTTAATCGCAAGCGGCGCGTCAAGACTTTCGCTCTCCTCGTCGCCAATAAATACTCTGTATAAACCATCCGTAAACGCCAGCATCGCCGTTTCAATCGCTTTTTCAGCATCCGCCTGCTGCTCATTGACCCGATAGCCAAAGCCCACCTTTCCCGTAGAAACCTGCGACTCGATTTCATCAAAAGAAAGATAGTGGACAAGCTTCGAATCTAGCGGTCTACTATTGTAGCTTTCCACATTTTTATGAATAATCTCCGTAATAAGCTCTCTTAAGGTTGATGGATTACCGTTTAAAACCAACTCTTCTTCCTTAATAAACTCCTTCCGTTTTCCAGCTTGCTTAACCGAAACAAAAACCTTCATTCATCCTCACCCCTTGTTAGGATAATTATACCAATTTACGTTTGGCCCAGGTGGTTCCAGAGGGCGTTCTCCTGTTTTTTTTAATAGAGCCACCAAAATCTGTCCCCCTGGATTAGGTACAAATGGTACCCCGCCATTAAAAATAGGGTCAGGGATTAAATCCGCAGATAGAATGATGATTTAGGCAGATAGAACTTCGAAAAAGGCAGATAGAGCCATCATTTTGGCTGATAAGAAATATTTCGGTAGTAAAAGTAAGCCCCAAAGCATTTAGTGTCTAAGAAACTCAACTATTTATTAGAATTAAATCCCATATAAAGGAATTTTAGGTGCCGAAGTGAGGTAACTTTAGTTTATAAACAGAGTCAGGGATCAAATACGCAGATAGAATCATGATTTAGGCAGATAGAACTTCGAAAAAGGCAGATAGAGCCATCAATTTGGCAGATATGAGATACTTCGCTGGTAAAAGTAAATCCCAAAGCATTTAGTGTCTAAGAAACTCAACTATTTATTAGAATCAAATCCCATATAAAGGAAATTTAGGTGTCGAAGTGAGGTAACTTTAGTTTATAAACAGAGTCAGGGAGCAAATCCGCAGATAGAACATCTAAAAAGGCAGATTGAGCCATCCATTTGGCAGATAAGAGATACTTCGCTGGTAAAAGTAAGCCCAAAAGCATTTAGTGTTTAAGAAACTCAACTATTTATTAGAATCAAATCCCATATAAAGGAAATTTAGGGGCCGAAGTGAGGTAACTTTAGTTAATAAACAGGGTCAGGGAGCAAATCCGCAGATAGAATGATGATCTAGGCAGATAGAACTTTCGAAAAAGGCTGATAGAGCCATCAATTTGGCAGATAAGAGATACTTCGCTGGTAAAAGTAAGCCACAAAGCACCTAGTGTCTAAGAAACTCAACTATTTATTAGAGTAAAATACCATATAGAGGAAATTCAAGTGCCGAAGTGAGGTATCTTTAGTTTATAAATAGAGTCAGGGATCAAATCCGCAGATAGAATGATGATTTAGGCAGATAGAACTTCGAAAAAGGCAGATAGAGCCATCAATTTCGCAGATAAGAAATAATTCGGTGGAAAGGCCACCAAAACAATCCCCTCGGCGTTACCTCGTCTTCACCTTGGGTTTTTGGATAAAACCAGCCGTTCGTATCTTCTTTCTTTATATCTTTGGTATACCCAAATCACACTAGAGAGCCAAAAGCCGCTCGCGAGATAGCCCCCGATTACATCACTCGGGTAGTGAACTCCCAGATAAACGCGGCTAGTACCAATCATCAGGATGAATACACTGCTGCCCAGAATCAGAATGGTTCGCCCCAACCTGGTGGGAATATGACGCCAAAACAAAAAGGTAATCATCCCGTAAATGGCAAAGGCATTCATCGAATGGCCGCTTGGAAAGCTATAGCCGCCAATCTCAATCAGACGATGAAACTCTGGTCGTGCTCGTTGAAAGAAATTTTTCAAAATCGAAACGAGGATAGGTGTCCCAGCCACAACGATAATGAACAAAATAAGCTCCGAACGATCCTTCTGAACTCTGTACAACAAGTAAAGAGCCACCAAAGCAATGATAATCGCGGCTTTAGTGGAGCCGACATAGGTGAAAAATTTCATAACAGTGGTTAAGGCTGGAGCCTCTAGCCCTTGAACGAAAGAAATCACCACTCTGTCAAATGCCAGCAGACCCTCTGTCCCTTTAACCGCTATAGCTAACAAAGTAAAGCCAATAAGTGCTCCGACACTGATAAAAAATGCCCATAACAACTGTACCTTTAAATTCAAAATGCATTCCTCGCATCCCTAAATAGTGTTTCAAAAAAGTTAAAGCCACGACATACTTTTCCCTTTTTAGACACTCATTATTAGTTTCAGCGAAAAAAGCCAGTGTGGCCACGGACACGATTATACTGGCTCATATTGCCAAAAAACAACAGAAGTCTCCCCTTGGCTTTCCCATTCACAAATATTTCGCCCAATAATACACAACGTAAACCCAACTCAAAAGACCATGAAAAATCGCCCATGGAATTGACTTCCATGCCGTATAGGAAATAATCATTGCCAAACATGTACCGAACGAAATTCCCTTTTTGATCGAAGATTCGACGGTTTGATTTCGTTTACTTTTTTCATCCTTCCTTACGTTAAAATCTGGTTCACTCATTACAAACACCTTCCCAACTAATTATTGAAAACAGACCGAACATTGCCCCCAGCCTTGATGTTTACTGATTGCAAAAATCAATTACCATGGAACCACCTCTTAAAAATACTTTATAAATACAATATTCGTCCTTTTATACGTTTATCCTTTTTTTCAGAGCCACGGCGAGCCGCGGGGACGGTTCTCCTGGTTCATAATTTGGTAGGTCTCCAGCAACAGCCAAAAAGCCACAAACCCCACCCTTGGAAAATGCCAAAGGGACGGTTCTCATGGGTTATTTTTAAAAGCCACCCGAACCGTCCCCGTCGTCCCTTACGTTTTAATTTGTCGAAGGGCTGTACTAATGTAAAATAAAGACAAAAAACCTGTAAGGATACCTGGAATAATCAGAAGATAAATAGGTACTGACCCTGATTGAAAAAAGGCAATTAACTTTCCTGCGAAAGGAATGGTGAAACCATTATATACCCCCACTACACTTTCTGCGTTTACTGAAAAGGGATCCTCAGAGCTATTGTTGTCCCCTTTTGTAATATAGTGAACAGTGTTTTGCACCTTTTGAACTTCCACTATTCTATGAGTAATGTATGTACGAGGATTGTTTTCTGCCTTAAAAGTGATAACATCCCCATCATTTAATAATTTTTTGTCATCGACATGTTTGATTGTAATAATGGAACCTGTTTTAATTTCTGGCTCCATCGAACCCGATAAGACAATCAAAATTTCATGGCCGAAGACAGAAACGGTCCCGCCGCTCACCTTGGCAGCAACGACCAAAATTAAGATTCCTATTAAAACTCCATAAATAATAATTGAAAAAATGAGACGAACCATTCTTTTTAGCTTCTTTTTCATATAGTAATAGAGACCTCCATTTAACCATTAGGGTTGTGTTTCCTGGTTTTCTTGAATTGTTTGGTCATTATTTTCTATGGGATTCAAAGGAGTGTTTTCTTCTGATTGAACCGTATCCGATTGCTGAGTCGTATTTTTATCTGTATCACTTTTTGATTCAACCATTGATTCATCTGCCGGTTTGGCACCATCTTTTTCACTTTGGTCCACTTGTTTTTCAGCTACATTAGGACTTTCAGTTTCAACATTATTGTCTTTGTCTTTGCTGGTAAAACTTAATTTACTGCCATCCCACCATGTGCCTGCTTTAACCGTTGACTCATGCTGTATTCGATCTGTAAATAAAGCAGTTGTAGTGTTCAATGGCAAATTAATACATACCATCAAAATCAAACACCATACCAAACCTATATGCCAGATGAGTTTGATGGAAAAGTGTGTTTTTCTATATTTCCTCCGTCTCGTTGCCCTCATGGTTCTCACTCCCTTCAAACATTCATGTCTATTCAAAAATGTAATTTCTCTAAATTATTGAGATCAAGATAATATGTATATTACTTAAAAAGGGTGTCACAAAGTTTGATTTTGTGACACCTTTTTATTTATTGATTAAAAGGTAACCTTATTGAAAAATTAGTAAGCAGTTCTTGTAGCTGTGTAAGTATGACCATCACCAGTGATTATAGTAATCACAACTTTAGTTGGTTTGTCAGTTGGAGATCCTTGCCAGTCACCGTAATTCCACCAAGTATCTGCAAATCGATCAGCAGAATTACCTTTGTAGGTGAATTCAAACGGTGTAGACAGACTGGTTTCAGTAGAATTCAAAGCATCAACACCAGCTGTATTTCTTTGTAATAATGTGTTGTCCTTATAAGCCTCAATAGTGATACTCCTCACATCAGCTGCTTTTGGAGATTCAGCTAGGATGAAGCCGAAACTAAATCCTTTATGATCTCTACCAGAATCAGTCCAATTATGACCAGCTGTTACGTTGAAGTCGGCTGGTGTAATAAAGGTTTGTGGAGATGGGAAGAAATCCGGCTTGCTGTCATTGTTCTGATCATTATTTCTTGCTTGGACAGCATCGACTACAACATTAATGGATCCTTTTGCACTTTGATAGCTATCATTTGCATGTAATGGAAAAGAATACTTTACATCAAGTTCCACAGTTTGGCCCACTCCTACAAATACAGGCTCATCACTGTAAGAGATTTGCAATGGAGTTGCACCGTTGAATAACTCACCGCTCCTAGTAGCTTGTGTAGCTGCATCGTTAATTCTTACCCATGCATCTAATGTTCCTTCATTTTTAATAGTTACTTTCTTCGTGTCAGTATCCCCAGGAGCTAAGTTGCTAAAGTTAATCATTTGCGAAGCAACATTGCCTCCTGTGGTGTAATCCGTAATTTTTACTGTACCTGCTGTAAATTCGTTACCAGCATTTACAGCATTTGCACTAAATAGTGCGTAGGTTCCCCCTGCGATTAATGATAATGCTAGGGCTGAAGATGCAATGCCCATCCCCAATTTTGATTTCTTTGCCATTCTTTCTTCTCCTCCTATTAACTTATAATTTTTTATTGGAACTCTCTTCTAAACCCTATGTATTGAAATCTAAGTCTAGCGAGAATGTCACAATCACATTGTTAACCTTCTAAGCTTTGTTTGACTAATCTGTTTTCCTTTTCTAACTGTCTTAATCTTCTGACGAGCTGTAAGATATTGTAGGAAAGAATTAACACTCCCGGTAAGATTAGCAGCAGGATAGCTCCCATAGATGTTTTTGAATAGGCTAGAATGTAGCCAAGATACGGAATCGTTACGCCAGAATATTTTCCGACAACATTGGAAGCTGGTATCGGTTCGGGATCTACCGCATCATTTGCGTCTCCCTTTGTGATATATTGAACCAAAGAGTCCGTTACGTGGATTTCTTTTACCCGGTGTGTAATCAAAAATTCTGGATTTTCCATTGTTCGATAGGTAATAACATCGCCCTTTTGGAAATTATTAAGGTCGCCCCCCGATTTAATCGCGATGACGGACCCGGTATGAATAGATGGTTCCATGGAACCAGATAAAACCGATTTTACTTGATACCCAAACAGCTGGGATTCTCCTCCCGAAACCTTGGTTGAAACGACTACATAAAGCAAAGAGATTAATAGTAAAAATAGTAGAATCGATACAATCTTACTTACTATTTTTCCTAACTTTTTTGCTACCATATAACTCACCCCATTTAATAGTTAAAGAAACTGCTCTTTATTCTTTTTACGAACAATATAGTTCTTTGGAACGAACTAATAATTTGAGTATAAGGTACTATATGAAATTTGAAAAACCCAATAATACTCCAAAAATTCTCAATTGAGAACACTTTAATCCAAATTACTCTTTTTATCTCGATATATCTCACTCTTTTGTTTTTTATAAAGAATTTTCTATTCGTTATAAAACGAAACAGGGACAGTTCTCGTGGTTTACTTAGGTTAGTTCCAGCGAAAAGACTGGTCAATATCACAGTCCCCACGTTTAGTAGTCACTGCAACCAATCACTAGATAGTGCCTGTCACCAATACCTTCCACTCCGCCCTCCCTTCTAAAAACATGTTGCTACTTTTTCTAAAATACTAGATAGTAAATTTATAGAGTCAGCTAGGGGAATTTTCACAGAAAAAGGAAAGCAACTGGTACCTTAGAAGAGGAGAGAATTTGTATGTCGTTGAATCAAGATGAGTGGCTGGATGGGGAAAGGAATATCTTAGAACGTAAATCGAATCTAATGATTAACATTAAAGATTATGGTATGAAAAAGAAGTTTACTTTTACAAATAATGAAGCGATTGGGGGAACGCTCTATTTATCGAATTATCGGCTTATCTTCAAGTCACATCCCATCAATCGAGTAAAGGGAACGTACAGCATCTTATTAACAACCATTCGTTCCGCTAGAGATTCCTCTGGTCTGTTAATGAAAAAAATAGAAGTGAATTCCAACGGAAAACCATTCGAGTTTGTTGTCTGGGGACGAAAGGAGATTTTAACCAAAATAGAAGAGTTGAAAAACAACCTATCTGTTGGAGAAAAAGAGTGGCTCGAATCGATCACGTCCGGTCAGGAAAATAGTTTGGTCAGGTTCAAAGAAATGGATCAAATTGTGGATTTGATAAGTAAGATAGGCAGCGGGTTTTAGTATAATTACTGTTCTCAACAAGAGGAAAACGGCAAGAATGAAACTCTGTCACAAGTGCACCGCGACTTCATTCTTCTTAGGCCATCAAAGTTTGGCGGGATAGATCTCTTACATAAGAAGAAAAAGCACAACTAGGCTTCTACCCCCTACTTGTGCCTTTTTATTAAAAAAACTTCCGATTGACCCCTAATAGAACTATCATCATCGTTATCAATCACCTAGTTTACCTCCTAATATTTTTGATATATTCGATCCTCTTTACCAATAACCTCTGTTATCATAACTTTTTCATCACGTACTAATTGTTCAAGGTATTGACAGACTTCAACATATATTCTTGGCTTCCCAGTTATGTATCTTTTTTTCTCTGCACCATTATGCTTGATTAGTAGTTCGCAAATGATTCTAGCACTAGATACTCCCTCATCCAAATATCTATTTATAGCATGGAAAAATAGAGAATCACCTGTTCTCTGTACTAGACTTTGAAGAGAAACTTCTCTGATCGTTTCTTCAAATAAATCGAGTGAGTCTTGTTCCTCATATTTCTCTGCAGCAGCAGTAACGGTAGTATTATAAATAGGCAAACTTTCAAAATTATTAAGCTCACTTTTTTCTTGATGGGTAATAATATCCCTTTTCAACCTGTTGAGCTGCCTCTCTAGTAAAGGAACATTTGCATCCAAGTGGTTTTGTATATCCTTCGCTATCTTTAGATCACTTGGAATATTTGAGACATGGTCTAGAACGGACCAACCATCCCCAATCTTGGTTAATAATTCATCGCGCTCATAATCAATCTGGTTAAATCCCTTTTTAATCGATGCAATTAATAATGCAGATAAACCTGTATGCTCTTCAAAATGTTTAATCCCAAAACGACGAATCTGATTTGTTGAAAGATGCCTTACGATATATTGATATCTAAGTGGTTTGCCGCATTCACAAGGGGTATCCGGATTAGTGAACCCATTATCGATATAATCATCTAATACCCAATCATCTATAAGCATCTCCATTTCTTCTACTGTTGCAGAATCTGGCACCATCATTCCTTTGTCCTTAGCCATAACATTAGCAAATGCGGTTTTCTTTCCCCTTTTTACATAAAACTCAATAAATTCCCTTTGTTCCGTACTAAGTATATTCAGTAATTCATCCCTCTCTTTAACATCAAGTGTAATCATTCCTTAATCCACCCTACTTCCTTTAATTCATTTTTAATTTCCTCATGTTCTTTTTCAACTAGCTTTAATTGGAAATCATAATTGTCATCTTTGCGATCTAAAATTAATTTTTTAATAAACTCTAATTCACTAAGTCGATCATTTTTACGACTATACTTTTCGACTAATAATTGTATTTCTTCTTCTTCAAGCACCTTTTCCATCTCTGCTGTGTAACTGTAATCAAAGTCCTCATCATTCTTCAAATTATATAAATCGTTTATTTCATCAAGTGCCGATGACAAAAGCAACCTAGCAGCTTCAGCTCTTGTTGTGTCTGTTCTACTAGCAAATTCCTCTAACATTTGAATGTAATCCTTATTAAGATGAATACTAAATTT
Organism: Neobacillus sp. FSL H8-0543; assembly: GCF_038592905.1. Lineage (GTDB taxonomy): Bacteria > Bacillota > Bacilli > Bacillales > Cytobacillaceae > Neobacillus. The sequence goes on from NZ_CP151943.1 coordinate 1,922,012, forward strand.
AGTAGAATCCCCACCTAGTTGTTTGGATTGCGCTACTTTTGTTAACTTTTTATATAGGTAAATTGAATGTCTTTCCATCATACCCCTCCTATTAGAGATTCTCCAGAGATTCCTAACCTAAACGATACAATTATTTACTATTTTTGTAAAGCGTTTTCAAAAAAAATCCTAAAAATTAGTACATGATCTGTAAAACAAAAGAATCTCGAAAGATAATTCAACCTACTTGGATATTTCTGCACCGGGCCATGATCTCCTTGTCATCAGAAAAAAACCACCAGAATCGTCACCCTGGCACATACAAAAAAATTTATTTTCCACGAACCTGTCCTTTTCCTCTTCTCATCTGTATATAACAGGTGAGAATATTTTTAGGAGTTGGTCTGATGTCTGGTTGGGTGAAGTTGACGAAGCAGTTTTCGAATGATGAGTTATGGCATAATGTCACGGCTTTCCGGCTTTATGTATGGATTATTATGAAGGCGGCTTACGAGGATGGAAAGGTTTTGAATGGAGTGCGGTTAAAGAAAGGGCAGTATGTAAGAGCTTATTCCCAGTTAGGTGAGGATTTGATGTACATAGAAGGACGAGCGAAAAAGGCGCTTGCAAAAAGTACCGTCAAGCGCGCAGTCGACAAGCTTGTGAATAAAGGGCTGTTATTGGCTGAAGAAACGCATTTGGGTACCCTCTTTACTGTCGTAAATTCCGATGACTTTACGTGTTTAGATGGAACGGGTGATTTTTTTTGCACGCCGTTTCGAGAAACGACAGTGGAACAGTCGCTGAACGATAACAAAACGATGCCGGAACAATATATAAGAACTCAAGAATCTAAGAAGTTAAAAAATGATGATGATCCCCATCCGTCTCAACCAAACAACCAGGTCCCGTCAAATAACCAAAAGGCAAAACGGATAGAACGGATTACCACCCAATTTATCACCTTACGAAACAATGGAACCGTTTTAAGTCCGAAGGATGAAACCGCAATAGAAAGAATCGGTGAACTTCCGTTAAAAACCGAGCAGCTAGAATCCTTGTTAGAGGGAGTCTTCAATGATTACCACAGGAAAAATCCGAATGGAAAAATTAGCAGCGCCTTGTATTGCGAAAAGGTCCTAAGGACCATACTAGAAGCAGACAAAAACGGTAATCACCAGAAAAAGCCACTGAAAGATTCCATGGGAAAAAGCTACCAGAACCGCCCCCGTAGTTCAAAGGAATCCATCTCTGAACGGGTCGAGCGTTTGATTGAGGAAGGAAAAATTGTCTTGGAGGGTTCGCTATGACCAAGGATGAGGTAATGAAACTTTTGGTATTAATTGAATCGGTTTATTCGAATTGCTCGTTAAAGGACGAGACAGTTCTGCAATGGTTTCAATTTTGTGCGGAAATGGATTACGCGAAAGTTCTTGCGCGCCTGAAAACCCATATTCGAAAAAGTCCCTTTCCCCCAGCGATTGGTGAAATTGCTGTATTCACATATGAAGAAAATCATTTTCCAGCCACCTTACAGGAATGGATGAAGAAAGGACGGGAGAGAATTGAATGCGAATACAATGTTAACAACCGAATTCCAATACCAGAATGGCTGGCCGAATATTCAACAAGAAAATCCATTTGAAGCTGAAGGGATCCTTTTAGGGGCAGTCTTTCAGGCTCCTGAACTGATACACGAAATCTCCTTAGAGCCCTACCATTTTTCGCAAGGTCTCAATCGTTACTTCCGACAATAATGCAAATGGAAGGGACACATGGACAGTTTATTATCAATGGGTCCCAATCCTTTTTAAGATGCATGAAATTGTTTGGCAGCAGTCTTCTTTGACCACACAAAGGTCAAGAAGAAGCAACCCAATATTATAATGGCACCAAATGTAAAAGGAATATCCATATGCCAGTCAAATAAGGTACCGGCTAATGCGGGTCCAATCATATTTCCTAAACTCATGTAGGCATTATTCATACCAGCAGCAAATCCTTGTTCATTGCCTGCTGCTTTCGAAATTAACGTATTAACAGCAGGTCGGATTAAAGTCGTTGCGGTTGAGAACAGGGTGGTAACAAATAAAATTAGGAAATAATCGCTGACAAATAACAGGCCATAAAGACTAGTGGCTGCAACAAGTAAGCCAAACAAAATAATCTTCATTTCGCCGAACCGATTAAATAATTTATCGATGGCAAAACCTTGAACAATAACACCGACAAAGCCGCCAAAGGTCATGACAATAGCAATGTCATTTGGCGTGTAGTTATATTTATACGTTAAGAACATCGTTAAAGTGGATTGGAAATTGGCAATTCCAAAGGAGAATACAAACACAACGATTAATAAAACAAAATAGCTTGTTTTAAAGGAGCGAGCCATTTGTTTGAATAGGTTGTCTCCCTTAGTAGTAAACTCAGTCCCCAATGGTTTGACGGAAGGAAGGATCAGGAAAGACATGATTCCCGCTGCAATTGCCGCACCTCCTGCAAAATAGAAAGGAAAGTTCATACTCACATTAGATAAGAAGCCGCCAATGCCAGGCCCAATCATAAAGCCTAATGAAATAGCAGCCCCAATCCAGCCCATCGTTTTTCCGCGTTCTTCCTTGGTTGTAATATCAGCAGCATAAGCCATCACAGGAGGAACGATAAAGGCAGACCCGACCCCTGTAAAAAAACGACTAAGATAAAGCATCCAAAGTTCGGTGGACAGACCCATGGCGATTTGTGAAAGTCCATTAACCAAAAGTCCAAAAATAATTAAATTTTTGCGTCCATGACGATCCGATAAGTTTCCTGCAACCGGAGAAAAAATAAATTGAGCAAAAGCCATAATCGCAATGATAAAGCCTAATGCTTGTCCCGCTGCTCCAAAGGTTTTTAGATAAGTTGGCATAATTGGGATGACTAGACCAACCCCACTAAAGGTAAGAAACATGTCAAAAATTAAAATAAACATAGCCAATTTTTTTGAGAACTTCATATACATATCTCATCCTAATTAATGGTTTTAAATGACAACTCATTATAGCGCTGTTTAACAGGTTGAACAATGAAAAGAACTTTCAATTTTTGTAAAAGTAAACCCGCTGCTCGAAGTTTGAAAAAGGCAAGAAAACCACCGTTATTTGGTGGCTCACTTGATCATTATTGGTAAGAATCATGCAGGGATTGTGCACGAAAAAGGGGTGGAGTCCCAAGTTCGGCAAATTCTATCAAACTTCGGGGAGTGACAGGCACCGGAAAGATATTTCTCGGGAAATTGTTGAAATTTGGAGAATGGTGAATCCGAATAGTCGGAACATAGGGTAAATAAAATGTTATATGTATCGGGTATCGCTATCTCTGTTTCATTGGTTCCTTCATTCCTTCTTTTTGTTGATACACAAGTTCTTTAGCTGTATCGTCTATGGGCTTATCCGTATCGCCTAACGCTATAAGCGTTTCGATGTCCGATTGAACAAAGGCACGCCAATCGCCATCTTTTAACAACTCATATCCATTCGCTCTAAGTTTTAAACATACTTTCGAACCGTTGTGTGGTGTATCCTCTTTCTTCTACCAACTTCCTTGGAGAAATTGTCATATATATCGGGTATCGCTATGTCTGCTTCATTGGATCATTCTAAACTTTCTTTTTGTTGATACACAAGGGCTTTAGCTGTATCGTCTAGGGGCTTGTCCATATCGCGTAACGCTATATCGAACCCTGCTATTCTATTAAATAGTAATGTTTTGAATTTATTTGGCAAGTTATATCGCCCAGCGATACGCAACACAAAAAAGAACCCATCCCCTTTCTGCCTTTACAAACACCCTATTTTCGGAATATGGAGAAAAGCCCCCCCATTTTTCTTTAGGCTTTTGTATTGCTTCTTCTAAACGTTTATTAAAATCATTTTGTGAACTCCATTCTTTTTTCTGTTCTCCCCAAATATATTGTATTTCCTTTTGTAAGAGTTCACTTTTTTGTTTTTCTTGTTGCAGCAATGTTTCGTAATGGGTATTTTGTTGTTCCGTTAATTTTTCAATTTTAGCATTCGTTTTTTGCGCTGAATTTCCAATACTAGAACTTATAACATGATGATCTTGCTGGAGTCGGGAAACCTTTGTTTTAAGCTGTGACATATCGTTTGTCAGTTGGACATTCATTTCACGTGTGGCTGCGAGTTCATTGACTACAAACATAAGGACCTCTTTTAATTGATTGGGGTCGTGGGTTAAATTGTCATACGTATCGGGTATCGCAATCTCTGTTTCATTGGAACCTTCTAATCTTTCTTTTTGTTGATGGACAAGGTCTTTAGCTGTATCGTCTAGGGGCTTGTCCGTATCGCGTAGCGCTATAAGCGCTACGATGTCAGATTGAACAAAGATACGTCGATCGCCATCTTTCAAAAACTCATATCCATTCCGCTCTAAGATTTGGCCATACTTTCGAACAGTGGGAGTTGCAATCCCCACTTCTTCTGCCACATCCTTGGAAGAGAAAGCTCGTTCATTGGGTTGTATATCACGTCACATATCGGACCTCCTTTTCTATTAAATATGCAGGTGATTAAATTTATTTGCAAGTTATATCGCCCGGCGATACGAAACAAAAAATAGAGTCGATCAGCCCCTATCTTGAGGAATTCTATCAAGGAAAACGCTTGTTTTTGATAAAGGTTACAGATTCTTTAAAAGTCCAATACCGAAGTATCTTTTCATCCTCTGATTATTGGGTTAAACCGACATTTAACAAATTCCGCCAGAAGGGCCAAGGGGACGGTTGAACCGTCCCTTTGTTTTCCATGTTTCAAAATAACTGATTGAATTTATCGCGTTCTTCCCAGAACGGTCCATGGCCACTGTAATGAAATGGGACGAGGACTGAGTTTTTTATTTTTTGGTTTAGTTCTTGTGCTTGTGCAAATGGAATCACTTTGTCGTGGACGCCGTGAATGATGACAGTCGGGACACCTATTTTTGGCAGATCGGCATCAAGCTTCTCATCTCTAAGTGTTTGGATGATGGCCGCCGTTGACCATCCTGCTGCTTCTAATCCTAATTGAAAAAACCAGTCTGAGAATGGGCCAGTTATATACTGAAAGAAAAACGTGTCTGTTACATCCCGCATCATTTTTGGCCTATCATTTAATGCTCCTTCAAGCAGTTGAGATGCCGTTTCTTGTGTAAATCCCGTAGGGGCTGCAGCATCAATCAGCACAAGCTTAGATACTCCGTACCCATTATGTCGGGCCATATAACGAATTGCGATCGCTCCACCGGTGGAGTGACCCGCTAGAATAAAGTCGTTTAATTGAAGTGCACCCACTACGACGCGAATATCATCGGCCAACCGGTCATAATGGTAGCCGCTCATTGGTTTATCCGACTTCCCGAACCCTCTCCAGTCAATCCCAATACAGCGGTATCCCTTAGTGGGAAGAACATTAAACTGATACTCAAACTGTTTATGACTTAATGGCCAACCATGTAAAAATACGATTGTCTTGCTACCCCCGGGATTTATATCTTCCACATATAAATTTACGCCTGATTCTACACCAACAAAGTACCCCACATCGATTCCCTCCTTTTCATTAAAGAGCCTCAACATAAGATACTCACATAGGGAAACATAAGTGAATGCCTATTACTGGTGGCAGTGCCCAAGCCGTTAGAAGAAAATTAGAAGTAATGCTCCTGCGAAGAAACAATAATAGGTAAAATAAACCAGCTTCCCTTTTTTCATAATTCCCATAAACCACTTCATCGCAAAATAGGTCATTAAAAGTGTGGCAATAAATGCAGCTAAATATGGAATGGCTAAGTCTGCTTTATTCGGTTCATTTAGAAAATCAGAAAGACCTAGTATAACTCCTCCGAGGCTCACGGGAATATACAACATAAATGAAAATCGAAGTGCCGTATCTTGTTTCATTCCAACAGCAACGGCTGAAATAATGGTTGCACCTGAACGGCTAATCCCTGGTGTTAATGCGACAGCCTGTCCTAATCCCACAATAAAAGCATCCTTCATTGTAATATCACTCTCGTCTTTATTACCTTTCAGATTGCGAATCCACCATAAGGCAATCCCTGTTACGAAAAGCATCACCGCAATCGTTGTCATGCTAACACTTTCTGCTATATAGTCACTTAATAATATCCCAAGAACACCCGCTGGAATCGTGCCAATGACGATAAAGAAAACAAAACGAAAGTCACTCTTATAACGAAGATTTTTCGTTTTCAAATAAAGAAATGAATTTACTGCAAGTCTTGCGATATCTTTTCTATAAATAAAAAGTATCGCAAAGAGTGAAGCTGTATTTGTTAATATAGCAAAAGTAAATCCTTGTTCACCTAGCCCCAAGATTTCACTAGCAATCATTACGTGCCCGCTTGATGATACAGGAATTGGTTCTGTGAAGCCTTGAACTAGTCCAATAATAATCATTTTGATTATTAATATAATATCTAATTCTCCCACTGTTACCTCCCTATAAATTCTCATTTTTAGATCAACGCGTGTTGGACCTTCTTTTCTAATTTTAAATATACTAAACTGAAATCAGAAAAACCATCGATTAATCTAACATCAGATAGATTAGTCGGCATTTTCATCACTTTAGTCGTTGGGTGGAAGTTCAAACGGCTCTCCTTCTTCCTCAACTTACCCGCCCGTTATTGGAGAAGTAACACAAAAATTTTTCACGAATGAAAATAACGGCTTCCCAGTATTTAGTCTGCCATGGATAGAACGATATGTTTAATTGGGGATTATTTTCCTTGATAATTGATTTTTCCACTATATACTGATAGCCATAAATAATAATGGCCAAGCATCCACACAAGAATACACAACTAATCATAGCTTATCTAAATGAGTATTAAAGAGAGGAGGGGAACGTTGTTGGAGGGTAATGAACATAATGAAAAACATAAGTCGAATAGAGAAATGGACCCTTTTTCTAGATTAATGTTAGGAAACCGTAAACCTAGAGAAGCTTACCAAGAAAGCGAAAATAATTCAGAAGAACTTCTGGAACAAAAAGAACAATTATCATTCGATACCAGATCAAATCATTACGATAATGATTGGTTTTTTGGGCGTAGAAGAAAAGAACATGTTTCGGGTAATCAAAAAAGAAAGAAACAGACACAAAACACTCAGAGTAAAATAGAAAATTACATTAACAATGTTGATATTGGATTGCTTATGGAAACCTTTGATTCCCTAGTCACTACATCTAAACAATTTAAACCAATAATTAAAGAAGTAGCACCTTTTTTTAGTAAAATTACTAAAAAATTTAAAAAGTAGTTTCTTTTTTTAAAAAGAAAGGTGTTTTTATTTATTGGCTAAGTTAATTTTTATTGTTGATTCTCGACAAGTCGTGGTGCCAAAACCCTTAAATTACTTTAATCAGCACTTGTCCCATGCAGATTTATTCTGAGTGCATAGGATATTATTAAGCCCGCCAGCCTATATAAAGACCTCTAAAGAGGCGTTTGCATGTATTGCAGACGCTTTTTTATTTTTAGAAATTGTTTAAGAAAATCGCTGATTTTTTTCAAACAAGATGTTTGTCCAATCAAAACTTATCTTTAGACAATATATATACATAGTATCAATATTCCAATAAAAGGGTTGTGAAAAAATATGTCTGGATACGGCGGTGGCTACGATGGCGGTGGTTATGGCGGCAGCAGCAACAGCTTTGTATTAATTGTTGTATTGTTCATTCTACTGATCATTGTAGGAGCTTCTTTTATGAGTAGCTACTAAATTGTACGGAACAAAGGGCAGGTTAAATTAAGCTGCCCTTTGTTATATAGAAAATTCTGAAATGAAAGGAGGGAGAAGTGAATGCCATTTTTTGGATTTGGTCGAAGAGATCTGTTTTTTCGTGACGAATTTAGAAGGAGACGGAGAAGACGGAGAAGGAGACGGTTTTTCCCTATTGAAATCGAAATTGAAATCGAGAGAAGAAGACGGTTTGAAATCGAGAGAAGAAGACGCAGATTCTAATAAAGAAAATGATTTAAACAGTGTTTCTATAGGTCTACGGGCCTTTTTTTTTAGAGAAAGAACATCTGTTATGAAATAAAAAAAACCACATTTACTTTTTTGCAAATGGTTTATTGCAGTCTTGCTTAAGTGGATTTTTATTTTCTGTATAAAATAGGACTATAAAGAACTTTTTCTTTAACAAAAGATTCGAATATTTAAAAGTAATCGGCTTTCTCTTCTAAGATATTAGGACTCATGGGTCTAAAATGCGAAAACTCGCCATATATTTTTTGGTGAAGAAACATTAATTTAGAAATTAATTATCTTTGAAGTTTCAAAAAGAAAGGTGGAATAAACTTATGGAAATACCGGTTACAGGTTATATTGTCGAATCATCTAGTTCAAATCAAGATGCCGAACATACACATGTTTTATATCTTACTTCATGGGATGGCAGACCTGTTCATAGACATCACTTCTCAGGAGTAACCTCTTTTAATGCTGGACATGATCATCGATATGCAGGAAGAACCGAACCAGCCCCTACTGGAGTACCTCATACACATCGTTATTTTACGATTACTTCCTTCATTGATGGGCATAAACATGAAATTAGAGGAGTCACAGGACCTGCTGTCTCCTTGCCTGAAGGAGGGCATTATCATAAATTTCACGGAGTAACCACTGTAAACGGCGCTCATCCTCATTCACATAAATATAGCGGCAACACAAATCCTAGTAATTAAACAATCTTAATAATTTACCACCCTCCTCCATGTTAATTATAAATTAAATACACATTTCCACGATATAATCCATTCTAACTCCTCTTTTTTTAACGATTGAGCAGGGTCTTCTTCAGTATTGTCATTTTCCTATTCTTGAAGAAACTTATTTTCATGGTCGTTTCGCACAGTACACCTTTTCATAAACTATGACCGTTTATTAGTCTGGAAGTGTACTCCTTCCAGACTAGACTTCAAGGCTAGTAAGCGTAAGCGCGGTAGGGATAAAAGACTGCCTGATGAAAAAGCTTCCTCAGCATTCAAGATTCATTGTACACAGAGAGGGCTTAAATAAAGATCTTAAAAGATCATATTTATGAATACATGTAATCAACAAGAATATATACAGAATAGGAACCTAGATATTTACTTTGTAGTGAAGGGAGAATTTCATGAGTAATTTAGTAAATGACAATCTGTATGAAACGAGAAATAACTTAGTAAAGGAGATTACTTCATTAAGTTATACTCAATTTAACGATAGGCTTGGTATGAACATGTGGAGTATAGCACAAGTTTGTCATCACTTAGTTTTAGTGGAACAGGCAACAATAAAGGCTATTGCATGGGGATTAAAAAAGGTTGATAATACCCAAACAGAACGTAAGAACGCCCATCTAATATTGGATCGTACGAAAAAGTTTAAAGCTCCCGAAATCGTTGAACCAGATGTAGAGCCCTTTGAAGTTCAGCCAATCATTGATTTGTTAAACGATTCGAGAAAAAAGTTTCTGACTTTCCTTAGTACAATAGAGGATCAATCGATATTGGCGGAAAAATCATTTAAGCATCCCGCCTTAGGTGAATTACCTCTTGACCAATGGATTGAACAGGTATATTTGCATGAACAACGACACACAGAACAAATAAAAGAGATAAAATTACTTATAGATGCGAGGCACTAGCAGGGCGTAGCCCATGAAAAGCTCCCTTTGTTATTGGTAAGTAATATCGTTAATAGGGAGAAAAATCTAAAAAAAATACCAATTAACGAACAAAAACGCTCAGATATTATCCTTAAAGGGTTCACTTGGAAGGTGCACAAAGGCTAATTGGCACATGAAATGGCATGCGAATTGACGCATGCCATTTTTATTAGTATATCAAGGTTTTAGCCCTGTTCTGGGTAGAATTGACCATCAAATTTTCAAGATGTTTTTAGATGACAGTACCTGTTGTACAACGAATAAATCTTACCAATTTGAATGCCAAATTCAGTGTCAATTTGAAGTCATAACGACCGGGACTAAGATTTTTCAGAAGGTCCGGGCGTTATAAACCTTCCATAACGACCGGGACTAAGGTTTTTCAGAGGGTTCGGTCGTTATAAACCTTCCATAACGACCGGGACTAAGATTTTTCAGAGGGTTCGGGCGTTATAAACCTTCCATAACGACCGGGGCTAAGATTTTTCAGAGGGTTCGGGCGTTATAAACCTTCCATAACGACCGGGACTAAGACTTTTCCAAGGGGTTGGTCGGTATGAATCCCCTATAACTACTGGGGATGCTAGGCTATCGGCGTAATAAATCTTTTATTAAAGATTTTCGCTGGTACGATAGTTAATTAACCACAAATCGAGTTTTTCCGGAAGTATGAAAAGCTCAATAACTTGTTTGCTGGAGGAAATTCCATCTTTGCCTTATTACTATTGCTTGCATTATTTCGAAACAACAAAGTTTACAAAAAAATCCAAAAAATTATAAAAACATTGGTCTATATACGTAAAAAACGAGTGCCATTTTAATTCATTTAGAAACTCTTTACTTTATCTATTCTTTGCCACATTTACTGTCATTTGCGCTGTCAAAACGAGGTCATGCACCTCTAAAGTGAACCCTTTAAATTATCCTTCTGAGCGTTGATTTTATTGTTTCAATAATCCTTCTTCTGCTTTTATTAAAATCCTATTATTTAGGTATGCCGATTTCTTTAAATGGATAAAATCGAAATTTCACTTCTCCAATAACCGCGTCGTAGGAGACAAGTCCGAAAGTTCTGCTATCCCTACTCTTTAAACGATTATCCCCCATCACAAATAACATGTCTTTAGGAACTAGGGATTCTCCAGTTTTTTCTTGCAATGAAAAGTCCTCTGTCAGTTTATTAAATGGATTATCTTCTATATTTTCTATTAAATATGGTTCTTCTAGTGCTTCTCCATTAATATAAAGCACATCATCTTTCATCTCAATACGATCCCCAGGAAGACCTATTACCCTTTTAATATAGTGTTCACCTTCCATATCTGGTGCATCGAACACAATCACATCAAATCGTTCAATTTCAGACGTTTTACTTACTACCACTCTATCTTTATCTTGAAAGGTAGGTGACATAGAGGCTCCAAGTACAGTTGTAGGTGTGAAAAGAAATTGTCTACAAATCATAGCGATGATGAAAGCAAATGCAACTGATTTTACCAAAGAAAAAATTTCTCCTTTTGTACTTTCTTTCATAATTTTCCTCCTATCATCATTTTCATTTTGATATATATTAATCCTATCCTATGCCATGGAATATTAACAAGATTTAGTTCACCGTTATTATCCAACTAGAAGGTTCAAGAACCGTCCCCTTGGCTCAAAATCTCCTCATGTTAACCTATGAATCGACAATAAACCCAAAAAAGTGAAACTTTTCTGTTGACAATACAATTGATTTTATATGATAATAAACATTGTATTAGAATTATTATAATTTAATTATTAATATTTGCTGTTAATCATTATCATAGCAAATATACACCTTAGGAGGAAATTGATTATGTCATTAATAGGAAAAGAAGTTCAACCATTCACAGCAAAAGCTTATTTTAACGGTGATTTTATCACTGTATCTGAAGAAAACATGAAAGGTAAATGGAGTGTCGTTTGCTTTTACCCTGCAGATTTCACTTTCGTATGCCCAACTGAGTTAGAAGACTTGCAAAACGAATATTCAACTTTGAAAGATCTTGGAGTAGAAGTATATTCTGTTTCAACAGATACCCATTTTACACATAAAGCATGGCACGATAATTCCGAAACAATCGGCAAAATCGAATACATTATGATTGGCGACCCTTCACAAAAGATCTCTCGCAGCTTTGACGTACTAGATGAAGAAGAAGGTCTTGCACAACGTGGTACTTTCATCATCGATCCAGATGGTATTGTACAAGCGGTTGAAATTAATGCAGACGGCATCGGCCGTGATGCAAGCACTCTTGTTAACAAGATTAAAGCAGCACAATATGTTAGAAACAATCCAGGTGAAGTTTGCCCGGCTAAATGGCAAGAAGGTTCTGAAACACTTAAGCCAAGCCTTGACCTTGTAGGAAAAATTTAAGGAGTAGATTACATGTTACTAGATGCAGATATAAAAGCACAGTTATCCCAATATCTTGAACTTATGGAGGGAGATATCCTTCTCAAAGTTAGCGCAGGAACCGATGACGTTTCTCGCGACATGCTGGTTTTAGTAGACGAATTGGCTACTATGTCAACCAACATTAAGGTAGAGAAAACAGAATTACAGAGAACACCAAGCTTTAGTGTAAATCGTGTCGGCGAAGACACTGGGGTTACTTTTGCTGGTATCCCTCTAGGACACGAATTTACATCATTAATATTGGCTCTGCTGCAGGTTAGCGGAAGAGCTCCTAAAGTGGATCAGAAGGTAATCGATCAAATTAAAGCCATAAAAGGCGAATATCACTTTGAATCTTACATCAGCCTAAGCTGTCAAAACTGTCCGGATGTTGTCCAAGCATTGAATATCATGAGCATTCTCAACCCTGGCATTTCTCATTCCATGATTGACGGCGCAGCTTTCAAAGAAGAAGTGGAAAGCAAGGACATCATGGCAGTACCAACGGTTTTCCTTAATGGGGAATCCTTTGGCAGCGGCCGGATGACGCTTGAGGAGATCCTCGCCAAAATGGGGAACGCTCCCGACGCATCAGAATTTGCTGATAAAGATCCATACGATGTGCTTGTTGTTGGTGGTGGACCAGCTGGTGCAAGTGCAGCCATCTATGCGGCACGCAAAGGCATTCGTACAGGAATTGTCGCTGAACGCTTTGGCGGTCAAGTGATGGACACCATGGGCATTGAGAACTTCATAAGTATGAAATATACGGAAGGTCCTAAGCTCGTAGCCAGCCTTGAAGAACACGTGAAAGAATATGGCGTGGATGTCATGAATTTGCAGCGCGCAAAACGTCTTGAAAAGAAGGACTTCGTTGAACTTGAACTTGAAAACGGCGCGGTTCTAAAGAGTAAAACCGTTATCGTTTCTACAGGTGCCCGCTGGCGTAATGTTGGCGTACCGGGTGAAGCCGAGTTTAAGAACAAAGGTGTAGCATACTGCCCACACTGTGATGGTCCGCTTTTTGCAGGAAAACACGTAGCGGTTATCGGTGGCGGTAATTCCGGTATTGAAGCAGCCATCGACCTCGCAGGTATCGTGAAGCATGTAACGGTTCTTGAATTTGCGCCAGAATTAAAAGCAGACTCTGTCCTACAAGACCGACTTTACGGGTTACCAAATGTAACAGTCATTAAAAACGCTCAAACAAAAGAAATCACCGGTACGGACAAAGTTAATGGGATTACTTACATGGATCGAGAAACAGAAGAAGTTCATCATGTGGAATTACAAGGTGTATTTGTTCAAATCGGATTAGTTCCAAATACCGATTGGTTAGGGGAAACGATTGAACGTTCCCGCTTCGGTGAGATCGTAGTAGATAAGCATGGCGCTACAAATGTTCCTGGCGTGTTTGCTGCAGGCGACTGTACAGATAGTGCATATAAGCAGATTATTATTTCAATGGGATCAGGCGCGACTGCATCATTAAGTGCATTCGACTACCTCATCCGCAACTAAATAAAAGTTTCGAAAGGCGCTTCGCTATCTGACTGATAGTAAAGCGCCTTTCTTTGTTCAAGGGGACAGTTCTCATGGTTTTTTTAGTTAGGGCAATAACGGTTTCGATCATTACTGTTGTATAAAAGTCCAGCAGAATCGGCTCCTTAGCTTCTTTATTTACAATCCTACAACTGATTCTTGGACCAGTGGGGCATTAATGCCTACAGCAAGAGCTCTATTTCCTAGTATTTCTTTATAAAGCAAAAAAGGAAAGCCAATTTAGTTAACGGGTTCCGCTAACTATCGCAAACATTAAAAATGTAATGCAAAATGACCTTCTAAATTGTATGGTAATTTGGAGGTCTATTTTTGTTGATATAAAGGGAGTTGGATATTTATTTTGGGAGAATTTGTAGTGCAATTTGTATATTAAAATGTTGGGGTACAATAGCCAGTGTACCTCAGCGAAATACACTACATTTTTACTTGCAAATTGATATATAGAAAATATTTGTTAGGCGCTGTTAAAACTGAATGTTGATTGCACTGCGTATGAAAAATAAAAGTAAAATTCCGGCTAAATTGGGAAATACCCATATTTCCTTAAAAATAAGGGGAGTTTTTCCGCTTATATTATCCAAATCTTTGGATTTTTTCTTATTTAGAGCAGTGTGCATTTTCCTATGCAAATTTTAAAGGAAATTCCGTACAAATCGCTATATACCAATAAAAAAATGAGTGTCAAATTCATATACAAATTGATACCTATTTTAGTTAATATTATTAATATTTGCGATAGGTAACGGAACCCGTTACGAAAGCTGCCCAACCTTTTTTTTGCAGGTAATAATATTCATTTAAATCTCCCAATCAACCATTTTTTCCTCATAAACTTTTTCAGCAATTCTACGAATATAGATTTTAATCCCCAATAAACTAAGTGCTCCAACTAACAATGTAGAAAGATTCGGGATAAAAGTTGTCCAAACAATCGAAAGCAAATAAAAGAAATAATAGCTACCGAGGGATAGATTGGTTTCCTTTGCTGAAATTAATCCGCTCTTCAAAAATTCCGCCTTTAGTGCCTGTAAATATTTTGTCGATAAAATCAAAATTATCCCAACAACCCCAACAAATATCAAGATATCCTCTGCAATAAATACAGCAATGCAAAAGGCATAAAACATATAGTCAAGTCTAGAAATGGCATTATTGATTGGCGTTCCATCCAATGCTTGACCCATTTTATAAAACAATTTGACTTCCTTCATAAGATCAAACTGGTGCTCTTCTACTATTTTTTTTATTTTATAGTTTAGTATATTCGAAGCGACAAAGAGAATAATAAAAATAGATATCGGTAATAGCATTGTGTTCCATTTTGTGTAAATCACATGGCCAAGGGTAAGGAATAAAATAATCCCACAACACATGATTCCTACATTAATATTGGAGTATTTCCTTCCAGCCCTTATTTTTTTATTAAAGGATAGTACAATGTAAAACGTACATAAAAAGATAAACATTCCGATAGTTATTAAAAACAATACTAGTTTAAAGATATTCGCATCTGTTGATTGGTGCGGAATCGTTAGAATAAATAGTAATAGGCAGAAATAATAAACAATATGAAGTCTCATCATTATTTTCATTTTAGTATTTCCTTTATGTTGTCATAAAAGTTTTCATACAGTAATCATTTTTATACAACTGTTTTTTTCCTTTAAATGATACATTAACAAATAAATGGAAAAACATTACTACTAGTTACATATATTAACGAATCTATTCCAATATGTAAATAGGGATAAGTTTCCAATATCCTATCTATTGAATAGGATCCAAATCTGATTATTACTCTATTTTCAGAAATGTTATTGCAATATGAATGCCACGGATGTAATCGAATTAACACCTCCTTGTTCTTTTTCTCAGAAAATTCTATGTTACGATTATTAAAAATTAGCAACCAGAGAACATGGAGGGTAAAAGAATGCTTAAGAAAGTAATATCTATTTTAGCAGTTGCTGTAATCTCAGTAACTGTAAGTGCTAATGTACAAGCGGCTTCAATTACAGTACAAAAAGGGGATACCCTTTGGGCTCTGTCACGCGCAAATAATATGTCAGTAGAAAATATCCAAAAGTTAAATCATCTCACATCAGACCTTATTCACCCTGGGGATGTACTAACCGTTACCCCTGAAAAACGTCATACCGTCAAACAAGGCGACACATTATGGGAGATTTCGATTGATCATCAGGTAACCGTTTCGCAAATTAAAGAATGGAACCAACTGCATAGCGATCTCATCCATCCTGGATTAAATCTAGTAATCTTTGAAGGATTTAACAATACCACTATTTCTCTTACAGAAAAACCAGTACAGCCAGCAGCACAAACACCGACTGAAAGCGCACCTGCTCCTGCAGTTGAAGCCCCGGCTCCATCACCAGCCGAAAGCGCAACTGCAGTGGAAGCCACAGCACCTAGTTCAAAGGAAATAATAGTAGAAGCTACAGCCTATACGGCTTCATGCGAAGGCTGCTCTGGTATTACTGCTACTGGAATTGACCTACTAGCAAACCCAAATCAAAAGGTCATTTCCGTTGACCCATCTGTTATACCGCTCGGCAGTAAAGTTTATGTAGAAGGCTATGGAGAAGCAATCGCTGGAGATACTGGCGGTGCCATTAAAGGAAATAAAATTGATGTCTTTATCCCTTCTAAACAAGAGGCAATCAATTTTGGAAGAAAACAAGTAAAGGTGACAATATTAAACTAAATTTTTTAACTACACTACAAAACCTATTCTATTAGGGAATGTAGTGTTGTTTTTACAAAAAAAACGTGCAGATCCTGAAATTTTATTAAAAGTCAAGATATTAATTGAAGCCATTAACAACATTGCATTCTTATTTAATGTCGGACATTATAGGGATAAATTAAATAGGATAGATGAGCAGGATAAAATATGCTCTATCTATCCTATTTTTGTAGTACAAATGACCTTATTTACTATAAAAAAATGTAATGTTGTTGTGCATTGATAGAAGGTGTTCCTTTACCTTTAATTAATGCAAACAAACCGATATCTGACCCAAATGCTATTCCTGAAGGCGTTAAACGATCGGGTGATGAAATAGTACATATAATTTCGAAAGATTGCCACAACATAGTCATATTAAGTTAGTTAAACTTCAGACCTTAAACCACTAGAATAACAGTTATCTTATTTTTTGATTTCCAAAGAAGGCTATAAATAAGAAAAAATGATTGACTCAATGGACCCATATTTAACATTGGCTTGAAATCATAATGTAAATATCATGTAACAACAATACCGTTGAAGTCAGGTATTTTAAAGTATAAACTTTACTTACTATTTGAGGAGTCGATTTAGTGAAAACAGTATCCGTGAATAAGCTAAAATTTAAGAAAAATTTACCCATGATTGAGCAATATGTAATCAAAAATTTCCTGTTTCAATGGATTGGGCGACCAACAGAAGGATTAGATGAGATTCTACCACTTGATTACACAGAAGATGTCTTTGCAAAGATGGAGGCAAAACAGGAAACATCATTCCTTATTAACGAGGATGAACATTTCAGATATGCGACAATAACAGAAGATGAGCAATTTGTAATAGGTGTTTTAAATTGGAATAAAGAGTTAAAGCATAAAATCATTTCTCTGGATGAGGTTTGTTAGGTAAGCACTTTATGGTGCTTACTACTTGACTTTTCTCTACAAAATTTTGAAAATTCCCGACAAATTTTACTTAAAATCTTCAGTAATATTATTAGTTTCTTCAACATCATGCTTACGTCAATTCTATGACATACCATTCTTCAACTCTTGCCCCCGTATGCTAAACAAAGGTGTATTTCACTGCTCGTTGGTGAATAGCATTATTCCTCATCTACAAAGTCAATCATCACTCCAACAACCTTTTTTGAAATGTTATATTTTACTTTCACTTCGTAAACTCCGTCACCATAACCGGCACGATTAAATCTTTTAAATTTTGTTGCATTCTTTCCCCTTTAAAGACGACATTATCTTCTTGAAACATTCCATTTTGAACGTCTATAACCAGTAGTGCTTTCTTCATTTTTCTCCCCCTAAAAAAACATACGTTCGTTATTATTTATTGTACACTATTCATTAAGATTTGTTGAACAACCTGCTTCTTTAGCAATAAGAAAGCTGTCTTTAATGGCAACTAGATCTAAAGCTCTTGCACCCGTTTGTTTAAAAATATTATTGGTTATCTTTCTTGCTTCTTGCGATGAAAATAGCTCCTAAATTACATCCAATCCCTATTATATGCATAATAAAATTACCTGTATTGCCAAAGCTATCAATTGTTAATCCAATTAAAAAACTCCCAAACAAAATAAGTAAAATAGCAAAAAATAATTTCAAAATCTTTCTAATCCTCCTAGCCCGACCATAAAATCAATTCGAGTTCTTTTTGAATTAACGACCATTAGCTGAATAAACAAAAAGCCGCCATTGGCAGCTCCATCTTCAAGTAATGCCGCCGTTACTTTAAGTGAAGAAGTTCACAAAACTTAATTAGAGTTACTAAAAACCCGGATTTTGAACTCGTCACTTTGTTCTTGTAAATTCCAACCTGATTTATAATAATATTCATTAAAATCGGAATCAGTCGGACTTAGTGCAACAATAGGTAAATCATTTATCGTTTTTAACATCATTTTTTAACAACCCTTGACCACGATAAACACCGCTTATCGCAAATTGATATAAAGAAATTTTGTTTTGTGTTTTTTTTCGGTAAGACCGAAATGCTCCCACTACTTGACCTTTTACTGTTGACACTATCATTTGCTTTCTTCTTATGGCTGCTTTAATTCCAAGAGGACATAAAAACTCTTCATAATAAACTGCACTGTTATTACTATCTAAATTTTCATTGAAGAAAGTCACAACTTCAGATATATGAGTTGGATTTGCTAAAGCTATTTGCATCTTTCTGCCACCTTAAAATAACGCTTTTTAAGACATAAGAGATTTATATATCTCTCCTATAATTCCTTCCATTTGATGAACACCTAATTCTGCATTCGTCATGATAACTGCCCCTTTTTCTATGTGTGAAAATGCTACCATCATACATTGAAAGCCTACCCCCCAACCGAGTGATGTAATTTCTAATTCTTTTTCAGAACCTTCAAGAAACACACCTAATCCAGTCCAACTCTTACCTTTTTGCGGTGTTATCATTTCTTTTGCTAATCTTTCTGAAATGCCAATTTTACTTTCTCCTTTTAGAGCATTCAGTAGTTCAAGAACTAATCGAGCTAAATCTAAAGAAGTTGTCCATAATCCAGATGCTGCTGGGTAAGGATATATAGGATACTTTCCATCTACCAATTCACCGTTTTTATTATGACCACAAGAGAATTCTTTTTTATCCATCTCTAACATTGTTGTAGTATTTAAATGGCTATTTTTCATCCCTAATGGCTTAAATATTAACTCATTCACCATTTGATAAAACGGCTTTTCAGTAACATCTTCCATTAGTTGCTGAACAACACAAAAACCTGTATCAGAATAGTGAAATTCACTCTCTGGTTCACACTGTACTTTAGTAGGAGCTTTACAATAAGGAGTTTTTCCCTCTAATAATTCAACCATCGAAGGAATCCCTATTTTTGAATTTAATTCAGAAAAACTACCTTCAGGTTCCATAATTCCAGATTGATGACTAAGTAAGTTTCTCAATGTAACGCTTTTATTTTTAGTGAATTCATTTTCTGGTACTTTCCACGATACAAGTCTTTTATTAATATCCTCATCTAAATCAAGAAGTCCTTCCTCTACTAGCTTTAAAGCAATCATTCCTGTTAAGAACTTGCTAATGGAACACGCACTAAAAATAGAATTTTCATTTACTTTTCTATCGCTTTCTGCCTCTAGTAAACCGTAATTTTCTGTTCCGCTAATTTGACCGTTCTCAAGCAATGTAATACTTAAACCTATCACATTATAATGTTTCATTTGTTCTTCTATGTTGTTATTTTTTAATTTCATATTTATCCCCCTACAATAGTGCTATCAATAACATCGTAACACGAATGTACGTTCCATTTTATGTATTTGGAATAATTTTTCTTTAATTAACCCTCCTGGTTAGTCGAATAAGAAAAAGGATTGCCCCAGCAACCCCTTGTTAAACTCTTGCACACCGGTAGTTGAAGAACAATTACCTTGTCCTTTCAAGTTCGGAAAAAAACAATAATTAGTCAAACTGTGCGAAACAGTA
This sequence comes from Neobacillus sp. FSL H8-0543, assembly GCF_038592905.1. Lineage (GTDB taxonomy): Bacteria > Bacillota > Bacilli > Bacillales > Cytobacillaceae > Neobacillus. The sequence continues at coordinate 1,941,945 of NZ_CP151943.1, forward strand.
TTTAAAGGCAGCCCCTTTTATGTCATTTTCTTTAAAAAAGTTTCCACGTAAAAAATAATCATTTTCAAGCCTATCTTGTTGAATTAACCTGCCCCGTTGTGTTACATATCAATTGAATACAGGAAATAAACCGGAGAATTTGGCTGTTTTCATGAAACGAAAGTATAAGGGGTAATGGAGGAAATGATTAAATTTGAGAATGTATCAAAAAGATACACAGACGGGACCACTGCTGTTGATTCCGTAAACCTCGAAATTAAACAAGGGGAATTTTTTGTCATTATCGGACCAAGCGGATGTGGTAAAACCACCACACTTAAAATGGTTAACCGATTAATCCCTTTATCTGACGGGACGATTTTCATTAATGGTAAAAAAATAAGTGAATTTGACATCCATGAGTTAAGATGGAATATTGGCTATGTACTTCAACAAATTGCTCTTTTTCCACATATGACGATTGAAGAAAATATTTCGATCGTTCCTGAATTGAAGAAATGGAGCCGCGAAAAAACAAAACTACGAGTTATTGAGCTTTTAGATATGGTGGGCTTAGATCCTAAAACCTACCTCAATAGAAAACCTATTGAACTATCAGGAGGTCAACAACAAAGAATAGGTGTCATCCGGGCATTAGCTGCCGATCCTGAAATTATTTTAATGGATGAGCCTTTTAGCGCACTTGATCCGATTAGTCGTGAAAAGCTTCAGGATGATATCAAAAAACTTCAAAAAAATATTAAGAAAACAACCATTTTTGTTACACATGATATCCAGGAGGCACTAAAATTAGCTGACAGGATCTGTGTGATGAAAGATGGAAAAGTTGTACAGGTAGGAACACCGAATGAAATTGTCAGTAACCCTGCTAATCATTTTGTCAGAGATTTTGTCGGAAATCAGCACGTAGGATTAAAAGCGGTTCTAAAACTAGAAGAAATAGTACAACCAATACATGAAGGGGATATTTCACAAACTCTTTCATGTATGATTCCAGTTTCTACGTCTTTAGAGGAAATTTTAGAAAAATTGACGGAACATGAAGAACTAGCTGTTGATAAAAATGGTGAAATTATTGGTATCCTCAATAGACAAGTGGTCATCAAATATTTAGCTCAAAATCTGCAAGAAAGAGGGAGCGCAAATGGATAATTTCAGCAATGTTTTTAAAGAAAGGCAAGGCCAGCTTGTCAGTGCTCTGTTGGAGCATATCCAAATTTCCCTTGTGGCCCTTTTATTTGCAGTTGTTATCGCGATCCCACTAGGTATTTATTTGACCAAAAAGAAAAAAGTGGCTGAAGGTATTATCGGTATAACAGCTGTCTTGCAAACCATCCCATCTTTAGCACTTCTCGGACTCCTGATTCCTTTATTTGGAATAGGAAAGGTTCCCGCTATTATTGCATTAGTTGTTTATGCATTACTTCCTATACTAAGAAATACTTATACTGGTATTAAAGAAGTAGATTCTTCGTTAATAGAAGCTGCTAGAGCAATGGGGATGAATAATCGGAAAAGATTAGTAAAAGTTGAACTACCTCTAGCCATGCCTGTTATCATGGCCGGTATTCGTACAGCAATGGTTCTAATAGTCGGGACTGCAACGCTTGCAGCACTAATCGGGGCAGGTGGATTAGGTGATATTATTCTATTAGGAATTGATCGAAACAATACGGCATTAATCGTACTAGGTGCAATACCGGCAGCTTTATTGGCACTTGTTTTTGATTTTCTACTCAAAAGATTTGAACACTTGTCCTATAAGAACTCAATGATAACAATCAGTTCCATTGTGGTATTGGCTTGTTTCATCTTGATTACACCACTTGTTATGAACAATCAGGAAAAAGAGATTATCATTGCAGGGAAACTTGGTTCGGAGCCAGAGATATTAATTAACATGTACAAATTACTTATTGAAAATGAAACAGATTTAAATGTTGAATTAAAAACGGGACTGGGAAAAACCTCTTTTGTATTCAATGCCTTAAAATCAGAAAGTATTGATATATATCCAGAGTTTACTGGAACAGCTATATCTGAATTTTTACAGGAAACGGCTACTAGCACGGACAGTGAGCAAGTATATAAACAGGCGAAAGAAGGAATGCTGGAAAAATTCGATATGGAATTGCTATCACCCATGATATTTAACAATACATATGCTTTAGCCGTCCCAAACAAAATAGCAGCAGAATATGATTTAAAAACCATTTCTGATTTAAAAAGTGTAGAAAATGAAATCAAGGTAGGTTTTACATTAGAATTTTCAGATCGGGAGGATGGTTATCGTGGCATCCAAAAACTTTATGGAATACATTTCGCAAATCTAGTCACGATGGAGCCAAAACTTCGGTACGGTGCAATTGAAACAGGAGATATTCATTTAGTTGATGCCTATTCCACAGATAGTGAGTTAAGACAATACCAACTTTCTGTTTTAGAAGACGATAAGCATTTATTTCCTCCCTATCAGGGTGCACCTTTGTTAAGAAAAGAAACAGTCGAACAGTATCCTGAAATTAAAGAAACATTAAATAAGCTTGCAGGGAAAATAAGTGACGATGAAATGAGAGAAATGAACTATAAAGTAAATGTAGAAGAAAGCAGTCCATTTGAAGTAGCCAAAGACTACTTAGAAAAAGAAGGTTTATTAAAATAAAAAAATATGGGGACGGTTCTTTTGTTACATTAAGCAATCACACAAAATGATAACATGCAAAAAAAACCCTCTCACCTACTGAATCTAATGAAGTAGGTGAGAGGGTTTTTTAACATTTTTAGTCTAATTGATAATAGCTGCAAACAACTTGTCCAACGGCTTTCGCGGCTACTAGGAGTGCATCTTCATCGATATCAAACTTTGGATGGTGATTGAAGTAAGGATTTTCTACCCCTTTTGGTGTACAAGCGATGTAAAAGAAGCAGGCAGGGAATTTTTCAGCATAATAAGCAAAGTCTTCGGATGGAGACATTGCCGGAAATTCTTTCACTTCTTTTATATCTATATCATTCATACTTCGTAAACTTTCAGCAACCATTGAAGTAAGTTCAGGGTCGTTGTATAAAGGTGGATAATCTGGAGCATAAGTAAGCTCACATGTTACACCGAACTCTTCTTCAATTCCTTTTACAATCCGTTTAACTTCTTTCTCAATGGTTTCTTTTGTTTCTACAGTCATATAGCGAATATCGCCTTCAAGTTCTACGCTGTCTTTGATAACGTTGAATGTACCTTTTCCATCGAAAGATCCGATTGTGATCACACCTACATCGAATGGACTTAATCTGCGGCTAACAATGGTTTGAGCAGCTGTTACAAAATGCGCAGCAGCCACAATGGCATCGTTAGCTAAATGAGGTGAGGAACCATGTCCACCTCTTCCTTGCACCTTTAATTTCATGTAGGCTCGTCCATTGAAGGAATACCCCGCATGATACCCTACTGTTCCCGCAGGTCCCATAGGTAACAAATGAATGCCATAAACAGCATCTAAATCGTTAAGCAAGCCAGACTCGACAATACTTTTTGCTCCGCCTGGGGGAACTTCTTCTGCATGCTGGTGAATGATTTTAATGGCACCTGGAATGGAGTCCTTTAATTGAATTAAGCAATCAGCTAAAACTAACATGTAAGCCGTATGTCCATCATGACCGCACGCATGCATGACTCCTTCATTCTTTGATTTAAACGGTACATCTGCTTCTTCTACAATAGGAAGTGCATCAAAATCTGCGCGAAGACCAATAGTTTTTCCAGGCTTTCCACCTTTTATCGTTACGACAATACCGTAACCATTGCCAACATTCGTTTGGATATCCACATCTTTGCCTTTATAAAAATCTGCAATGTACTGAGCCGTCTTCTCCTCTTTAAATGAGATCTCAGGATTTTCATGTAAATAACGGCGGATTGCAATTATTTCTTCTTTACGAGATTCTAGCATGTTCATTAATTCACTTTTCATCATTTTCGTCTCCCTTTTTGATGACATAGAAGGAAAGAGGACTTTCCTTCTATGTCCGATGATAAAAATGGGCTGAATCCGACTTTTGCCGATACTTGATTTCTTTTAATTTGCGATTTTTTGCGGTGCCGGTGTGAGTGTTGCTTTGGCTGATGAAGCCTCTGATGCTTTACCAGCATTTTTTGGAACCATTATCACAATAGAAAGAATAGAAAGTATCCCGAATAGTACATTTATGATAATCCCTACTGATGCTGCGGTCTCAACACTTCCAACAGCTGCAATTGAACTATAAACCGTTGCAGAAATAGCAACACCGATCGCACTACCTAGTGAGCTTGCCATTTTATAAACCCCTGCAGCTTCCCCCACTTTGTCTGATGGTGCATTTGAAACAGATGTATCTGTAGATGGTGTTGCATATACGCCAAGTCCAAGCCCGAATAAAACAAATCCAATAAATACAACAACGGTATAAGTAACGCCAGGTAAGAAGGTTAGACCCATAATCGCTACACCAACTGTCGTAATAATAGCGCCCCAGACCATTGGTAATTTCGCCCCTACTTTTTGTAAGATCTTCTCTCCGACACGAATCATCGCAAGAACAACTACTAAATATCCAATCGATAGCATCCCTGACTGAAATGCAGTGAATCCTCTACCTACTTGAACATACGTATTTGCAACAACAAGTGTTCCAGCTATCGCATTTAATAAGAAGTTTGAATAGGTTGCACCTGCATATGGTTTATTTTTAAATAGGGAGAAATCAATAAGAGCAATATCTTTCCTTTTTTCAACATTAAAGAAGACAATCGCTCCGATAATAGTAATAGCAGCAGAGATGATTGAAGTTGGACTTGTCCAGCCTAAATCTGCACCGAAGGTAATAAATACGTTTAATGCAATCATAGTAACGATAAAGATTGCTAAACCACTATAATCAAATTTAAAGGAACCGTTCCCTTTCACTTTGCTTTCAGGTGTATCTTTAATTAGCCACATAGCAAGAAGGGCAAAAATAATGGAAAAGATAAAGATCCATCTCCATCCCATATACGTTGCGATGGCACCACCGGCAAATGAACAGACGCCTGAACCGCCCCAAGATCCAATTGACCAGTAACTAAGAGCACGTTGTCTGTCTTTTCCATCAAAGTAAGCTTTCATTAGGGCGATCGTTGCTGGCATAATACATGCTGCGGAAAGTCCTTGAATGATACGTCCAATAATTAACAATGTAGGTCCCTGTGTTAATACAAGACATAAAGAACCGACAACACTTAAAATCAACCCGATATAGGTAATTTTTTTACGTCCAATTTTGTCTGCAATTCCGCCTGCAGCTACGATAAACATACCTGAGAACAATGCGGTTACGCTAATGGCAATATTTAATGTTCCGGAAGTAATCCCTAAATCTGATTGAACAGCTGGGACGACATTGACCATTGCCTGCGCAAAAAGCCAAAACGTGATAACCCCAAACACGATTCCCGTGATCAACTTATCTGTACCTTTATAATTTGTCTCCATGGTTGAGCCTCCAACAATTTAATTAGGTTATTGCTATACCATGATTATAAAAATTAACTAGTTTTTAAGTGAGTCAATTTTAATGTAAATCAACAGGACAAAATGTTAAATTTTTAACCTAGGTTTAATGAGGTGAAAATAATAGGGTCAATTCTTGTCATTGACCTAAAAAAGGGTCCGCCCCGACTCCTTCTATACAGTTCAATGGATTGTCCATTGCGGCAGTATAGGAGTACTGGGCAGACCCTTTTAGGTATCCTCAAGGGGATACGCTCTTAATTATACGTTTTTCGAATATCAAAAAAATGAATAGCATTACTCGTTAAATAGGAATAAAAGGACCAATCCTCTTCAATGGATTCATCGAAGATTTCTAAGGAAGGCCTGCTGGAATTGATTATATAATCAATGATTTCAGCATCCATGCCATGCTTACTGTTCAAGTTCCACCATTTTGTATACAATGCTCCATGGTCTTTATCAAATACATGCTTGCGTATTTGATACTCCCCTTCAGCCATTCCAGAAATGGTTATGTGAATTTCTTTATTGAGCTTTTGAAGAAAGGTATCTTCAACGGAGTAATAAGGATTGATGATATTAGAATTCATCAGAATCAATTGATATCCCCGCTCATTCTTTGTCATCACGTAATCCTTACCATGTGCAACAATCTCACCATGTAGGCGTTTTAAAAACATCAATGCAAAATACGCTGGGCGTTTTCCGTTTAGATAATGGAATAATTCGACGCCATCCATTCGATATCGCTTATCTTTTCCTACGTCTTCATGTACGGTCGTATTAATCCAGAGAGCAACTGTTTTCACGTCATTGGCTATATCTAAAACATTTTTCAAGACTAATGCTCCTCGAAAAAAAGTGCCGTTCGTATACCTGGTATTTCCAGACAACGTGTTCCATGATACGAGATGAAGCGGTTTTTCTATATTGTTTCTTTTTAAATAATGCTTCATTTTATCGGTTTTTTCTTTAATATAATCCTTTGCTAAATCGAATTTGGTATCCGCCATTTCTTTAAAGTCAATGACCTCATTTTGGTTAGCGTTATAACCGATAAAATCAATAGAAACGCCATAATCTAGCTGCCATGCATGATTCTTGCTTGTCTGTTCTTTGTGGAAAGAAAAAGGCATATACACTCCTACCTGAATCGAAGGGATAACCGTTTTCAATACTTCATGTAGTTTTAAATAAACCCTCTGAAGTTCTTTTGCTTCGACTCCAGTATAATACGGCTCATAAAACATCACATGCCATTGCTTAATAAACGATTCCCCGTACAGCTGCAAACAATGTCTAATGAATTGAGTGAGTTTTGTAAAATATTGTTCTTCATTTCTCGAAATATCCATATAATCGGCCCGCACAAACAAAGATAAATCATGCTTTTTCATGAATTCCAAAGCACTATCAATAGTAAAATACGGAGATGTTGTCGGAATCTCTTCATCTGTCTCCACCTCAGGAGGAATGGCAGTATTGCTAAAAAGGTGACGAATTCCGATATATTTTAACTGTAAATCCTTTTTCACATCGAGTACTTGAGATCGAACATCCTCTTTTAATAATTCAATAATTTCTCCAATTTCAAGAATGTGATCAGGATAAGTTATTTTCATTGGCATTGGTTTAGACAGGTTTAACGGCAGCTTTTCATATTTTATCTCTGTATGGGAAAAGGATTTTTGATCCTCTAAAATCATGCTGTTTAATTTTGCTATAATTTCTGGTGATCGGATAAGATTGGAAGTATCTTCTTTGCTATAGGTTTGAACGGAATCTTCTTTTTGTACATAATGTTTATCTCGATATACATGCGGGGTCATCCCGTACACTTCTTTAAAAAGAGAAGAAAATGACTTTGTATTTGGAAAGCCATTATTCATGGCGATCTGCGAAATCGAGTCAGACGTGTACAGCAAATCCTTCATGCTATGCTTAAGTCTGATATTCATTAAAAAACGACTAAACCCCATTCCCATTTTCTGTTTAAAGTAACGGGATAGATAGCCTGTTGAAAGAAAATATTTCTTTGCAATCTCTTCTAATGTCATCATCTGGTCATAGTTTTTTTCCATATAGTCAATGATTTGGGATAAACGGAGATCACCTGTATCCATTTTCTCATGGGCACTGCCTTCTTCTTTAAAACTCCGAATCAAGATCAGTAACATTTGACAGATATAGCTTATAACCTCAATTCGATAGCTTTCATCTTGTCGATAATAACTAATCATCACATTTGCCAAAAGCTTGCGAATGGAATGAATCATATCTTCTCTTCCCAAATCAATTTCTCTTGAATAGCATTCAAATCGCCGATTTCGATAGTCTCCGTAATGGTGGTCCATGAATGCATCCGAAATGGTTAATATCATGACCCTATTATCTTCACTACCCTGAACCTGGTAAAGCTGATTACGATTAATAACAAGCAAATCATTTTCTACCATATGATAAAAGCGACTAGATGTTTCTATTTTTAACTCTCCACTAATTACGAGGATAAATTGAATTCCTTTATTTACTCTTGGAACTAATAAATCAATATGTTGAAATGATATTTGAAAATCTGACAACGGATCGTTCAATCCAATCACTCCTAACTCCTTCTTGTCCCGATAAAGAGACTGCCAAAATAGCCTGATTTAAAACTTTCATTAACAATTATAACAAATCTTTTTCTAAGATTTAAAAAGAGGGAGCCTGACACCCGATTTTACCACTTTCATGGTTACTGTCTTTTTTTGATTATTGTTGTTATACTCTTTAACCTCAATCGTAACGGACGGTATCTCTACAAAAGTTAGGTGTTTAACTTTTTTTTCACAACATGGACTTTTTCTGTGGTCTCGAACTGTCACCTTGGCCACCCTTGACCCTCCGAATATTTACACATAACTTAGCATAATGTTTAAAAAAGCGGATTGGGGTTGATGGTTTGAGCAATTTCATTCCAGAAAAACTGTCTGTAGAATACATCGATGGTGTTACCAATATGGAACCTGTTATTCCAAGACGTTACACACTAACTCACTCAGATTTAAGCGGAGATCTATTTTTAACAATTGGAAAACAGTATGCCTGGGATAAAATCAACCCAAAGAGAGATGAGGTATTAGGTGAATGGCAAACCTCCGGAAATTCTATATATTACAATATTTATCTATATATAGATCAAGGAGAATATAACAAAAATATCTCAACAAAACGCACGGAGATATTTAAGCGTGAATTACCACTCGCATTAACCGCTATTCGATATGGCGATAGGCATTTATTCAACGCATACCCCAATCTAGACCATGCTACAATACTAGTTAACTTTATATCCGCTTATCCTGAATTTGCTAGACAAGAGAATTGGGGAACTTTCCATAAGGAGCAAGGGGTACGGTTCTGATGGTCTTTTTCCCAATGACCAAATAGGCGAAATAGACCATCCTGGGCCACCCTCACCCACATCCTTAGTCCCCTTCCACCCTAGTGTTTTATACCCTTTCCAATTAGGTTTACTAGTCTTTACTGTCCAATTTTACCCTGTTTTCAAATGATTCTAACTATTCATGAAACTCATTCATTATAATTCTATAATTAAGTGGAATGGAAATTGATGGGGGGATTGGAAAAATGAAGAAGAAATTTATTGTGCCAGTAGTTCTATCGTCAGCGATGTTAGTAGGTTCTATCCAAGCTAGTAATGTATTTGCACAGCCAGTTAATCCGATTGAGGTAAGTGGTGTACAAGCTTCAAAGGAATGGAATGTGAAAGCAAGCGTTCCTTTATTTGTGAAGGAGCGACAGGCTGTGAAGTTCTCCTCCAGCACGCCAACCAACGCATTAACTTATTTGGAGAAAAACGAAGGGAAGACCGGTATCAAGAATCCAAACAAAAACTTAAAAGTAAAGAGCACACAAAAAGACAAACTGGGTATGACTCACGTCCGCTTTAATCAGACAGTAAATGGAGTGAATGTTGAAGGATCAGAGGTCGTTGTTCATTTTAATAAGAATAACGAAGTCATATCCGCCAACGGAAGAATCAATCAAACGGTTACCGAGACTGCAGTCGACACAACGGCTTCCTTAAGCAGTGATGCTGCACTAAAGACCGCTTTATCCTCTGTTACTGCACCTGAAGAGTTGACCTATGAGCCAACCTCTGAGCTGGTTGTCCTTCCTTTTGAAGGAGAGAATTATACAGCCTATAAAGTGAATGTTAATTTCATGGGAGATGAGCCTGGAAACTGGTTTGTTTTTGTAGATGCAAAAACAGGACAAGTCATCGATAAATATAATGGCTTAATGCATGCAGATGAGCAGAGAACACAAAAAGGTGCTGGAAAAGGGGTACATGGTGAACATAGGGAATTACATATTACCCAAGTAAAGGAACCGAATGCTGGAACAAAGTTTGCGTTAGCAGATTACTCTCATGAAAACCTTGGAGGAATCATAACCTATGATGCAAAAAATGATAACAGTGCCAGTAACGATACGATCCATGTCGGGAATTCTGCGGCATTTATCGGCGACTATGATCGGGCGCTTGTCGATGCACACTATAACTCCGAAAAGGTTTATGATTATTTTTTAAATGAGCATGACCGCAATTCCCTTGATGGCGAAGGAATGGCGATTATTTCTAGAGTTCACTATGGTACCAATTACAACAATGCCTCCTGGAATGGGCGCTGGATGACCTATGGAGACGGTGACGGTGTGTTCATGACTTCTCTATCGGCTGGCCTTGATGTTGCTGCCCACGAAATGACGCATGGTGTTATCACTCACTCAGCAAACTTGGTTTACCGCAACCAATCTGGCGCACTAAACGAATCGTTTGCTGACGTCTTTGGTGCACTCGTTGATGACAGTGATTGGGAAATGGGTGAAGATATTATGGCACCGGCTGCTAAAGCTGACGGTGTAACCGTATTACGTAGCCTAAGTAATCCAAACGGTGTAATAGTCAGCAATGAGCAAAGAAGGGCGTACAGTACAAATGGCGGCGTTTATCCAGATCATATGGACGAGTTTTATTACATGCCAACATCTGTTGATGGCGGCGGAGTCCATGTTAACTCCTCCATCACCAACCATGCGGCCTACCTAATCGCTCAAGATATTGGAAGAGAAAAATTAGGGCAAATCTACTATCGTGCCTTAACGGTTTATTTGACTCCAAACTCCGACTTTAGCGACGCACGTCGAGCTGTTGTTCAGTCTGCCATCGATCTATATGGTGAAGGCAGTGAAGAAGTAGCGGCAGCCAATGCTGGATTTGATTCGGTGGGAATTTACTAAGAACCAATGGAAGAGCCAGGGGGGACGGTCCCTCCTGGCTTTTATAGCGTTGTAATATTAAAACCTTTTAATGAGTTTGAGACTTCGAAAAATATTATTACGTTTAATACTCTCTATAGCAAATTGAAAACCATATAGGAGAAACCCTCTAATAGTAAGTAATAATGTCATTTCGATCGGTTTCATCTGCACTAAAGAAACGATTCCTAATCGTTTTAATAATTTCATTCCTGGAAAAGCAAACAAGATATGACCAATTAAATCGGTAATGGTAAATAATAGTAACTTGCCATAAGTTAGTTTTAAAAGCCATAAAGATGATAGAAAATAAGGACCCAAAATAAAAGGAATATCTCCTGAAATTTTAGGATGAATACTAGTATAAAACCTCCACCAATTTCGTTTCTTTGCTGTAATATTATTTATTTTTATAACACAACTAATAAGTATAGCTGCGGGAAGAAAGCGTTTTAGTGTATTTCGTCCCAAAAGTGGGACTGAAAACCACGGAAGAATCATCATAAGGATTAATAAAAATCTTGAATGCCTCACTATTTATCCACCTCCTATTTCTATAGGATGTGCAAAAATAATATTAAATATGACCAATTATATTTTCACCTTTCCCCATAAAATCATGGATTAAAGAATAGCCATATGCTATGGGGTTAAAAAATAGAAAAAGGGACAGTACCAAAGAACAAGTACTATCCCTTTATTATTAATTTGCTTCTTCAATGGAACCCTGTAAACTGATATCCCTCTTATATTTGACTAATTTACAATTGATTAACGCACAGTTTTTAATGCGCCACTCCAAGCGATAACCTCGTCAAGCATTGCCGTCATATTGTCTTGGTGTAAAGCCTGTGGTTTGAAAACACTTCCGTTTTCAAAATCAGTAAATAATGACAAAGTTGGATGTGTACGAACATCTGCAATTTTTAATTCTCCACAAATCCCACGTAAATGTTCAGCAGCACGAGCGCCGCCAGTTGAGCCATAGCTTACGATTCCAGCAGCCTTGTTGTACCAAACATCACGTGCTGAATCTAATGCATTTTTTAAAGCTCCTGTAATACTGTGGTTGTATTCCTGAACAATGAAAACAAAACCATCTAAGCTTGCGAGTTTTTCATTCCATGGTCCTGCTTCTGAACCATCAGTTGTTCCTAAAAATGGTAGGTTGTAATTTGCAATATCAACGATTTCATAATCAGCATCTCCTCGTTTATCTGCAATCCCTTTTACCCATTCTCCAACTTGTGGACTTACGCGCCCTTGACGTGTGCTTCCTAAAATAATCCCTATTTTTAATTTTTCGTTTGTCATGTCATCAATCTCCTTTTCATTTGTACTTCCAAATAGTTTCGATAAAAAACCCATCAAAACCCCTCCTATTATTCCCTTCTTAAAATGCTGCATACCTTATATAAGAAGGTTTGGTTAACCAATTAAGTGGTAACTTAATTTAAAATCAATGGTCGTAATTTTTCTTCGATCTCTTTTCGTTTTGGTTCCAAAAATGAAGGAAGTGCTAGTTTTTCTCCCATTGTTTCCATTGGTTCATCTGTTGCAAACCCTGGTGTATCCGTTGATAATTCAAATAAGATACCATTGGGTTCCCTGAAATATAATGCCTTAAAGTAATAACGTTCTACTTTCCCAGAATTCGGTATCCTGTATTCTTTCAACCGCTCTGCCCATTGATCGTATTCCTCCTCATTCGGGACACGGAAGGCAACATGGTGAACACCTCCACGACCTAGGCGGGCTCTTGGCAAATCTGGTCTCGTTTCAATATGAACTTCCGCACCGCTGCCGCCTTCACCCGTTGTATAAATCAATATTTCTCGATAGTGTCCTACATGGCAATGATAAGAACCGGCCAATCGAAAACCCATTACTTCGGTTAAAATACGTATAGTTGGTTCTGCATTTGCGACTGTGAGTGTTACAGGTCCTAAACCAATAATGGCATGTTCCAATGGAATGTCATCCTTTTCCCATGGTATCCCAGCTCTCACACCTTTTTCATCGTTGTCGGCCACCAGGATTAAGCTCGTTCCCTCAAAGTCAATAAAAGCCAATGAATCACGGTTTGCTCTTTTTTGAATATCATCGTGTTGAACCCCAAATTGTTTAAAACGTTCCTTCCAAAATAACAACGAATCTAAAGTCCTAACCCTTAGTGATACAGTAGAAATATCTGAAGTTCCTCTGTACGTTTGCCCAAGATGAGGAATGTCAAAGAACGTAATTTCCGTTCCCGGGGTACCTTCCGCATCAGCATAGAAAAGATGATAGGATTCTGTATTATCTTGGTTCACCGTTTTCTTTACCAATCTCATTCCTAAAACCTTTGTATAAAAGTCATAATTTTTTTCCGCTTTTCCAGTTAATATGGATACATGATGTAATCCTAAGAGTTCCATTTCATTTCACCCCTGTTATTAAAATAACCAACTACCAAACAAAAAAATTAATAAAACCAATATTTATCATCTTGTATTTTCCTATATAAATTTATCTCGAATTCGAGATATTATTTCAAAAAAATGGAAGTTAAACATTATTCCCTTTTAATATCAAAAAGGACAAATTCGAGCATATCCTCTCCCCCTAGTTCAGCAACTTCATTTATAAAATCTCGAATTAAGATATCTTGAATATGAGATAATAATAATACATATAAATTCCTTTGTCAATAACCTTTTTTATTTTAATTGGGTTATGTAAAGCTTGGCATGATAGAAATGCAATTAAAAAAGAGTTTTAATGGGGAAAAACCTTGGTGGTAAAGGCTTGTGTCTACCTAAATGGGAAGCACGGAGACGGTTCTTTTGCTTATCAGATGTTCATTCTCTAAAAAAAAAGGCCCGTAGACCTAAGGAAACACTGTTTAAATCATTTGCTTAATTAGAATCTGCGTCTTCTTCTTCTCTCGATTTCAAACCGTCTTCTTCTCTCGATTTCGATTTCGATTTCGATAGGGAAAAACCGTCTCCGTCTCCGTCTTCTTCTCTCTAATTCGATTTCAATTTCAATGGGGAAAAACCGTCTTCTTCTAAAGTCGTCACGAAAAAACCGATCTCTTCGGCCAAATCCAAAAAATGGCATTCACTTCTCCCTCCTTTCATTTCAAAATTTTCTATAGAACAAAGGGCAGCTTAATTTAACCTGCCCTTTGTTCCGTACAATTTAGTAACTCATAAAAGAAGCTCCTACAATGATCAGTAGAATGAACAATACAACAATTAATACAAAGCTGTTGCTGCTGCCGCCATAACCACCGTCATAACCACCGCCGTATCCAGACATATTCTTTCACCACCTTTTTATTGGAATATTCGTACTATGTATATATATTTTCTTAAGACAAGTTTTGATTGGACAAACATCTTTTTTGAAAAAAATCAGCGATTTCCTTAAAAAATTCCTAAAAATAATAAAAAAGCGTCTGCAATATATGCAAACGCCTCATCGGAGGTCTTAATATAGGCTGGCGGGCTAAAAAAACTCTATTCTTAAGGAAGCATGAGAACCGCCCCATGCTTCCTGTTTTATTATCTTTTCGGTGCCAACTCGATAGCAGACCGAATAGCAGCGAGCATGCTTTTTTCGTCAGCGATGTTTTTTCCAGCGATGTCAAAGGCTGTGCCGTGATCGACGGATGTTCGAATAATGCCACCCTTTAATCCTACGGTAATATTTACGCCCTCTTCAATTCCCATTACTTTGATAGGGGCATGTCCTTGGTCATGATAACAAGCAACGACCATATCGAAATCTCCTCTTCCTGCCCTAAAAAACAAGGTATCAGCTGGAAGTGGGCCCGTTACATTGATTCCTTCAGACTGCGCCCTTTCAATCCCAGGCATTAATTTCTCTTCTTCTTCCCCATTGCCAAACAAGCCATTTTCTCCTGCGTGCGGATTGATTCCACAGACAGCTATGCTTGGATTAGTGAAGCCTGCTTTTGAAAGAGTATCGTGTGCTAATTTTATAACTTTATAGGTTCTTTCTGGATTAATACTTTCAATTGCTTTAATTAATCCCATATGAGTGGTTAAATGGATCACTCGTAAGTTCGGTGTCGTAAGCATCATCGAAAAGTCTTCAGTATCCGTTAAATCAGCAAGAATTTCTGTGTGTCCTGGATACAGATGACCACCCTTATGCAGCGCTTCTTTATTCAAAGGAGCAGTACAGATTGAATCGATCTTTTTCTCTTTCGCTAACTCTACTGCCTTCGCTAAATATTGAAACGCCGCGTCACCAGCTGTAGCTGAAACTTCTCCAAAAGGTAAGTCGATCGGTAAAATATCTAAATCAATCACATCGATCGTACCGTATTCATACTTCGCTTCAGATGGATCCTTAATCGAATTGATCTGTAAGGTTACTTGCACAATCGGTTTCACTTTTTCTAAAATTTTCTCATCCCCGATCACTAAAGGATGACAGTTTTCGTACACTTCTTTGTGATTAAGGGCTTTAACAATCACTTCGGGACCAATACCTGCTGCGTCCCCCATTGTAATTCCGATAATTGGTTTCATTGTTAATTGACTCCCTTCAATTTGTTTATGGCATTGATGAAAACATCTTCTGAACCGAATCCGCCAGCCTTTGTTACCACATAAAGGTCATCATTTCCTAAAAACTTAGAGATAGGAACACCGATTTCTAGTTCGTCTAGCAATTCAAACCCCTTTACATCCCATAACGTACAAATTTGTTTTGCCGTATCTCCGCCCGTCATAGAAACGCCTTTGAAATACCCTTCTTCTAAAAGAACCGCACAAACCGCACCCATTGCTTTTACAATTCCATTGCTAATTTCCGTATGGCTAAGGCCCATTATTTCACCTGTCGCCCAGGCTTTTTCGATATCTTCTCTTTCACCTGTAGAATAGATGACAACATCTTGACCTTCCTGCGCCTTTTGCACTGCTTCATGATACACCCTTCTGATTTCACTCGTTCTCTCTGTATCATCAGAAACGGCTTTATAGGATTCAAAAGGAATGGCATGGACATTTGTATTCTCCAATAACACCTTCAACTGTGCTCTAGAGTTTTTATTCACACTGCCAATCACCGTGAGAATGGGAGTTGATGTAGGAGGAATAACCAAATCAGCCTCATTTTTTGGGATGGCATAATAGTCAGGAAGATAATTGGCCATTCCCGCGGAACCCACCCAAGTAAATTGATATGTTAATGTTTTGGTGAAATCTAAAATTTGCTTAAGATGATTTTCTTCCGTGGAATCAATGATAATGTATGTTATATCATTTTCAAAATAATCCTTCATCTTTTCCTGAACAAACGTTTCCCCTCGATTCAAGTCATCAACGGTTATCGTTCCAATCGCATGCTTTGTTTGCTCTTGTAAAAGCTCTGGTAAGTATGATTTTGTTACAGGTGTTTTGGGATCTTTTGAAATCTCTGTTTCTCCTAAAGGAACACCCTTTAAATAGTGGGTGGATTGGAAAATGGTTCGATTGTTTTTCGGATATCCTGGTGCAATCATGACGAAATCGGGTTTTAATACATCGTATACTGCGTCAATTTCAGCTCCAATATTCCCTCTCATCGTGGAATCAAGCTTTTTAAAAATATTTATAAACCCAGCATTTTTGAGAAACTCTGCTGCTTTTTTTACCTTATCGTACGCTTCTAGTTGATCGATCGAACGACTGTCTGTATCAAACACAACGGCTTCATACTTATGAACACTTGTTTCGTCCATATCAAATAAAACAGTCGTTTTCAGTCCGTGACGAGCTAATTGAACACCACTATCATTAGCACCCGTTAGATCATCTGCGATGATAGCTAATTTCATAATGATTCTCCTTCCAGCTTTTAAAAAAGAAAAGAGAGTTGCCTCTCCCTTCTTTTTCTAGCAATCTATCAATTGTAATTTATATGCTTTAACTAGCTGCCGTTTCCGGTTCAGCTAATTTCTTTGCTTTATCTAATCGTTTTGCTAAAAATCCGATAAACATCGGAAGTAGGATCGCTGTTGTTACAACACTGGCAGCAATTTGAACCGTTGCTAACTCAGCTATAGGTGCAAATGATGCATTTGCAGCCACAATGGCTACAGGAGTTCCAACTGCGTTTCCTGCGGTTGAACCTTCAGAAGCACCAACAATCGGGTTCCATCCAATCCATTTGAATAATAGATATCCGATTCCGCCAGTAAGTGCAACAGTAAGAACACCAAGGAAAATCCCGCTTAATCCACCTTTAACGATTGCACTAAAGTCAATTCCCATTCCCAGTGAAAAAGCGAAGAACGGAACAAGCTTGTCGCTACCTTTATTTAAGAAATCTCCCATTTCAGGATCTAAATTACCAATCACAACACCAATAATCAGTGGAAGTAATACGGCAACGAAAGACATCGGTGAGAACATACCATCAGCGAATCCCATCGTTCCGAAAATGGCCAATGCAACCATTGTTAAGAAAGGTCCATCACTTAAAGCTAAAAACGGATAGGCCGCTTTATCATCTTCTTTACCGTATTGGCCTGCAAGAGCAATATAAAGCCCGCCATTTGAGTTTGTCATTGCCGCAATAATAGCTAGCGGAGCTAAGCCCATAAACAATCCATTATCATCGGCCAGCCAGAAACCAATAAGACCGAGTAGAGCACCTAGTACCCATTTAAAAGTTAAAAGAGTCACACCTTTTGCAACAGATGAACCTGCTGTTTTAAAAGTAATTTGCGTTCCTGCGATTAATAAAAACATAGCAATTAATGCACTTGCACTATTTACAAACAACGCTTCTGTAAAACCGCCGATCCTTAATGCATTAGGAAAAAACGTATTAATCGTAGCTGCTAGTAATAACGGAACAACCATCATCCCACCAGGGATACGATCTAAAGTTGCTTTAATTTTCATAACTATTACCCCTTTATAATTTATTATGATTTCAAGCGTCCCCTAGAAAAACGCTTACATAAAACGTTTACAAACTCATGATAAAATAGATTGTTTATAAAAGCAACAATTTTTTAAAAATAATGTCACATTATCGTCAAATTCTAATATACTGTTTAAAAATGCAACAGTTTTTAAAAAAAAGGCTATGTTAAAGGTTATTGTTAATACTATTAATTTTTATGAAAATAAATAGACGGAGAAAATCCGCCAATTTGGTAAAAAGTATTAAAAATAGCCTAAATAGAAGGAGAAATTCCGCCTATTTATATAAAAAACATAAAAAAGACGGTATTTTGCAAGGCATAACCGGAAAATCTCCGCTAATATTCCACGAAACGAGCTCCATTTTTCAAATAACCGGAAAATCTCCGCTTATTTTACTTTCGCTGGTTATTTAAGCGCAAATCAACAGACAAGTTTATCAGAGCCAAAAAAAATGACGTAATCCTAAAGATTAATCTTTAAGTTTACGCCATAGGGTTGCCCGATTGATTCCCAATCTTTCTGCTGTCTTTGATTGATTATTATTTTCTTCTTTTAAAATAGCGAGGATGATTTCTTTTTCAATTTCCTTCAACGTTCCTTTTGGAGTACCGTTCAGGCTGGTAGCTGTTTTCTCGTTTGAAAGAACCCTTTGGATCGTCTCTTTGTGAATCACATAATCTTTTTCATTTAACGCAATTTGTTTAATAACGTTTTTTAAATCATCGATATTATTCGGATACGAATATTCTTCTAATAACTTTAATGCATCACTCTTTATTCTAATGGCAGTCGTACCATAATTTTGATGATAATAGGATAAGAAGTATTGGATCAATTTATCAATATCTTCTTTTCTCTCTGATAAATTAGGCAATAGAATCTTGTTTATTTTTGTACCTAAAATCATCTCACTTGCAAATGGTATTTCTGAAATAATAAAGATACGAGTCTGACATTGGATACACTCTTTAATAAATTTTGCTACTTTCTCATGATTGATTACACAGGAAACGTTCTTAATTTTTATCGTCCCTATATTCGATAGAGGAAGCTTTTCTAAATGATTAATCGTAAATTCTTCAAAATCAATGGTAAGTAGAATCCGTTCATGCGAACACTCGTTATGGATATAATTCGTGATAAAGTCCTTACCCGTCCCTTTTTCACCTTGCAAAACAATCGGTGCATTTTTTTCATATAAAACCTTTATATGATTGATGATCGTACCCATCAGTTTAGATGAAATCGCAAGGGGTTCACTGATTAAATCAGTATGTTGAATCAGACCCTTTTGTTCTAAAGAATCAATCGAACTCTTTTCTAAAACATAGATTTTATATTGGTGGTCATTCAAATAATAGTAGTATCCTGTAACATGGATGCTGTAGTCATCCATCGTAAAATTGTGACTAATCGGTTGGCTAGTGAGGTCCGGATTCAACATAGCTAACTGCCCTTTAGATAAAGGATTGGATGGGAAGTCTGTCAAATGCTCATAAAGAATTTGATTGCTGTCGTCAAGTATGATCAAATTTTTCGTATCTTTTAAAATAAGTTTTTCAAAAATATCCGCGAGATTATTTTTACGATTAAGATAGCTATAGATTAGTTTAGCATCTTCTATGGATCTTATAATCGATTCTTTACCGGACTGTAGTAAAAAACCATTAAGTCCATAAGCCGTCGAAGCTTTTATCGTAATCACATCACCGACGATTTGTTTATAACCCAAATTTTTAAGTTTTAGTATTAAAGGCGCAGCTTCCTTTGAATCACTAATCGTAAAAACATTTATTGGGTAATCGAATAATTCAATGATGGACTTAGCACCGGAGGTAATATTCGAAAATCCAACAATCGCCGTTTTATCAGTTAGATTGCTTACTAAAGTGAGCGAACGAATCATATCATATCCTGAAAGCTGCATATCAATAACAGGAATATTCACTGCTTTTTTGATTAATTGTGCGGTTCCTCCTCTGCTAATAATGACATCTATGCCTTTTCTTTCCATCGAACGGGCAATCTCGACTCCCTTGTTTAAGTCCCCCACAGAATAATTAATATTCAAATCTGGAAAAAGAGAGATACAATCTTTAATGATAGGTACCATAGATTCATACGGAGCGATAATATGGACTTTAATATTCATATAAATGCCTACTTTCTACTCAAATCATACGCTACAGGTGCAAAAACTACACAAGAGAATTGATTCTAGTATATGAAAAAAATTAACGAAGGGAAAATGGAATCAACAACCATTTCACTTCATTCATCATAACAAATTTTGGCCCAGAGTGGCCAAGGGGACAGTTCATATGAATATTTCGATTCCATACATCTGTTCTCCCCAGCCTTATAATAGAACCTTTAGGTAGCTTTACAAGGAACGTAAATCTTTGAAAGAGAAGGTTCCCCATACTAACGCCCAATATCCCGAAAAAACAAATATCAACATTACTTTTAACAGAAAGAAGGCTTCCGGAAAAAAATCGAAAGGATATCGCAATGGAGCTTAGATCTACCATTGAAGATATGCTACCAGAAGATTATACGGAAGAAAATGTGATGGAGCAGTTAGAGAAATTAGGAAAAAAATTAATTTCCAAAGGAGAAATCATATTCGGTTTTATTTGGACTGTCGTATGGGCACTCGTCTAATTTAATGCAGATAATCTTGTGGGAATATATCATTCTATGAACGGTAATGGCTTACAATTTATCATGCCTATATTTAGTCAGAAGGCCTCCTATCCTATTGGCCAATAATGGTAGCCTTTATGGTTTTAGAATTAGTTTTGCTTGTGTATAAATTTAAAGTTGGAAAATGGACTTACCCACTTGCATGGACAAATGCAATCATTCACACTGCCAGTTTAATCGCATTTTTTGTCATAATAAGTAACCCAAATTTACATAATCCGGAAGTGCTTCCTTATTTTGCAGATATAATCGAGACAAATATTATCGCAGTAGAAAATACGATAAAATGGATTTGGTGGGGCATGATCATCTCGTTTGTTCTTACTATTGCATATGAAGTTTATGACAGTTTTCGTAAAGCACGAATGTAACCATCCTATTTTTGATATAAATATGGGAAGCAGGAGTCGATCCCTGCTTCCCATTTATTTTAGTGCCCCTGCCAATGAATTTTATTTTATCATATTTTATTCAAATCTAAAATCTCTTTAAGATGCATGATATTGTTTGGCAGCAGTCTTTTTTGACCACACAAAGGTCAGGAAGAAACAACCCAATAATATAATGGCACCAAATGTAAAAGGAATTTTCATATGCCAGTCAAATAAGGTACCGGCTAATGCGGGTCCAATCATATTTCCTAAACTCATGTAGGCATTATTTATATCGACAACAAGGCAAGTAAACCACTATTAATTGGTGGCTCACTTGAAATCCTGGGATCATTATTGGTAACAATCAAGCAAGGATTCTGCACGAAAAAGGGGTGGCGTTCCAAGTTCGACAAATTCTATCAAACTTCAGGGAGTGACAGACACACCGGAATGAATTAATTTTAGATATTTCTCGGGAAATTGTTGAAATTTGGAGAATGGTGAATCCGATTAGTCGGAACATGGGTTAAATAAATTGTCATATGTATCGGGTATGGCTATCTCTGTTTCATTGGTTCCTTCAATCTTTCTTTTTGTCGATAGACAAGGTCTTTAGCTGTGTCATCTAGGGGCTTGTCCGTATCGCCTAACGCTATAAGCGTTTCGATGTCCGATTGAACAAAGATACGGCAATCGCCATTTTTAACCACTCATATCCATTTCCCACTAAGTTTTAAACATTCCTTCGAACAGTTGTGTGTTGTATTTCTCTTTCTTCTGCCACTTTTTTCGGAAGTGAACGCTCTTTCATTCGGATATATTTCATATCGCATATTGGACCTCCCTTTCTAGTAAGGATGAAGGTTCTGTGGATATATTTGCAAGTTATATCGCCCAGCGATACGAAACACAAAAGGAGCCCATCTTCTTCCCGCCTTAACAGGCACCTTATTTTCGGAATATGGAGAAAAGCCCACCCCATTTTTCTTTAGGTTTTTGCATTGCTACTTCTAAACGTTTATTAAAATCATTTTGTGAACTCCATTCTTTTTTCTGTTCGTCCCGCATATTTTGTATTTCCTTTTGTAAGAGTTCACTTTTTTGTTTTTCTTGTTGCAGCAATGTTTCGTAATGGGTATTTTGTTGTTCCGTTAATTTTTCAATTTTAGCATTCGTTTTCTGCGCTGAATTTCCAATACTGGAACTTATAACATGATGATCTTGCTGGAGTCGGGAAACCTTTGTTTTAAGCTGTGACATATCGTTTGTCAGTTGGAAATTCATTTCACGTGTGGCTGCGAGTTCTTTGACTACAAACATTAAGACCTCTTTTAATTGATGGGGGTCGTGGGTCAAATTGTTATACGTATCGGGTATCGCAATCTCTGTTTCATTGGAACTTTCTAATCTTTCCTTTTGTTGATGAACAAGGTCTTTAGCTGTATCGTCTAGGGGCTTGTCCGTATCGCGTAACGCTATAAGCGCTCCGATGTCAGATTGAACAAAGATACGTCGATCGCCATCTTTCAAAAACTCATATCCATTCCGCTCTAAGATTTGGCCATACTTTCGAACAGTGGGAGTTGCAATCCCCACTTCTTCTGCCACATCCTTGGAAGAGAAAGCTCGTTCATTCGGTTGTATATCACGTCGCATATCGGACCTCCTTTTCTATTAAATATGCAGGTTTTTAACTTTATTTGCAAGTTATATCGCCCTGCGATACGAAAGTGAAAATAGTAACGAAGTAGGGGCTGCCGCATCAATCAGAACAAGCTTAGATACACCGTATCCATTATGTCGGGCCATATAACGAATAGCACTGCCACATAAGAACCGTTTGAACTAGTTTCTACTTTTTTAGCATCATTACTAGTAGGCTTAGAGGATGTTTTCCTTTAAGCCTTTTTTATTTGAAATATACTGTTAATGTAATTACAGAAACATGTGTTTTTTTAATAATTTTTTCGTAAGATAATTATGATTGATTTACTGAAGAACTATATTACTATGAATATGTTGAAAGGAATGATTCAATATGTTGTCATTAAAAGGGAAAATCGCTGTAGTAGCTGGTGGAACTCGGGGAGCTGGTCGAGGTATTGCAGTTAAATTAGGTGAAGCTGGAGCAATAGTTTATGTGACTGGAAGAACGACTATGAATAATCAGTCACCAATGCGGCGTAAGGAGACCATAGAAGAAACAGCAGAATTGGTAACTAAAGCTGGTGGAATTGGAATACCTGTAAAAGTAGACCATACTGTTGAATCAGAAGTAATCTGTTTATTTGATCAAGTCAAAAAGGAACAAGGGAAACTTGACATTTTAGTAAATGATGTTTGGGGTGGAGATCCTCTTACTGAATGGGGGAAACCAGTAGGAGAACACGATTTACATAAGGGTCTTCAGATTCAAAAACAAGCGGTTCAATCACATATAATTACTGCTCATTATAGTATTCCTTTATTTAGAAAAAATAAAGGTGGGCTCATAATTGAAATTACCGATGGAGTTGATTATAAACCTCGTGGGAACTTCTACTATAGTCTTGCAAAAATATCCAATATTCATATGGCACAAGCAATGGCACAGGATTTAAAAGAATATAATATTACTTCAATTGCAGTTACCCCAGGCTTTTTACGATCCGAGGCTATGCTTGAACATTTTGGTGTTACGGAAGAAAATTGGAAAGAGGGAGCTAAAGTTGATCCACATTTTATTGCATCTGAAACCCCTTATTATATTGGAGAAGCAATAAAATATCTCGCTTCGGATCCTAATATAGCTGATAAAACTGGCGGGGTTTATAGTACGTGGGAACTTTCCGAGATATATGGATTTAGAGATATTGATGGTACACAACCACACTGGGGAAATTACTTTAAAAATAATGTAAAAGTATGAGTATCCCCATAGCTAAAGCTAGGGGTTTCGAAAGAATAGGCTTAAAATGCCCCATTGTCTTAAGTAGGAACGCTTTTTACTAACGAGACAGTTTAGTGAAACATTTGTGATTATTAAATCGTATGAATAGAAAGACAAGTATGCTTGAACCTTTGATTTTTCCAGTAAAGGGAAGTTAAGGAGTGTAGGAATTTAAAATGATAAAAAGTAAGGTGCAAAGGATTTTATTCAACTTAATTATTTCTTGGATTATTATTATTGCTTTATATTATTTATTATTTCCAGAGCCCGAATTATGGTTCTATTTATTGATTCCAATTTATTCTGTTTGGATTACATGTAAGTCCATTTATCAATTATTAAAATTAAAACTGAATACTTCTGATAAGTAGGCTTTTTTGTCCTTAAATTGGGGAAACGACCATGGAACCAAATCAGCGATATCCTTAATAATGAAGTATGGGGACGGTTCATGGTTTATTTGGTTAGATCAACAATAAGAGTTCCAATTCATTTCTTCCAACCAAAAAGCCAGAACCGTCCCATGGTCCATAGTGCACCAAACTTAAAGCGTATTGTTATTCTCTTGTGAAACGACTTTAACCTGTGTGATGAAGAATCTATCATTTACTTTTTTTACCGTATAAGAGTTTTTAAATGTCTTTGTTGTTCCTTCATAATCATCACCACTATAAATGGTATAGACCTCCGTACAATTTACGGTATAGACTCCATCCGCCGAGCTGTTTATGCTATCAATCTCGTAATCAACTAAATCCTCTCTAATATCCTTTTCATAGGTGCTTTCAACAAAGTTCGTTTGCTCCTTGTAAAAGGCACTTGTAGGATCGAGATACTCTTGAATATAAGATGCATTCCCGCTATTTACCGCATAGTGGAAATTAGAGATGTACCGATCCATTAAATGGCTAACATCACTCTTATCCATTTCCAATTCTAGTTCTTTATAATACTTTTCGGCGTCAGCTTTTGAAGACTGCGTAAAGATTTGAGTGCTGCCATCATAATCAACCGATAACGTATGGTCTTCTCCCAAAGAAAAACTCATACTTTCTCCCTCAGAACTAGCATTTATATAGTGATAACCCGAATAGTCATTGTCAAACAAATCCTCTTCGCCGGTTTGCAAGTTCACAAAAGTCCCATTACTTTCGATTTCTACAAATAACGAATCTCCTTCATAATCAACGCTCCATACACCAGCAATATCCTCAAAGGTTAAAAGATTGGAATGAACCAGACCATTTTGATAATAAGCATTGGAAAACTGGTTTAAGTCCTTTTCAATTACCTTTTTATCACTCATATTTTCCATCAGATATAATTGATCATCGCTTGAAAACACGAGATTTCCAAAGAACTGGTGATACTCCTCCACATCACTAGCCACTTTCTTTCCATTGACATACAAGTCCTGATCATCTGTTTGATAAACAATCTCCCCTTTAGGAGTCACATCATATTTCAAAACAGAGCTGCCTACTTTTTCAGAGTCCTTATCTCCTTCAAGCTTAAACAACTTTTGGTCCTGGTCCATATAAATGACCGTGCCATCCTGGACGGTAAACAGGCTGATATCACTGGCTAATTTAGTGGATTTCTCCTCATTCTCTTTCCTCTTATACAAATTATCATCATCATTTATATAGTAAAAATAACCTTTATCATATTGAAAATCTCTAATATCACTCGCAATTTTTTTAGATTCACCGCCACTAGAAATGGCAGATAGATATAACTCCGTTGAATCCTCATCTTCCACATTGTAATAAACTAAATTCGAATCGACTTTAATAATTGAGTTTGGTGAAACCTCATCACTCGTAATTTTAATGCTTTCCTCTCCCGCCTTTTTATAAAATAAAGAATAATCATCGTCCAAATATGCTATTTCTTCCTTACCTTTTAAATTCGTAAAATAGAAAACATCACTATCTATTTCTGTCTCTTGGTGATCATTGATATTGTACTTGGATAAATCTCCATCATTTTCTAAAAAATAGATATGGTCTCCGACTAATTCATACTGGCTAACAGTAGAAGAGATCTTTTCCTCCTCATTTTCACCATTAACTATATACAGGTCTCCATCCGAGTTCTGAAAGGTTACAAGATCCTCACGATAATCCCCCTCGAAATGGGAAACATCCTTAGCAATCTTTACCTTTTCTTTTCCCTTTTCAAACTCATATAATTCATTTTCTTGATTAATAAACAATACCTTATCCTGGCTATTGATGTAAGAATAAGAACCATCCCTCACATCACTCGCAATTTTCTCTTTTTCTCCATCCTCCGAAACCAGGAATAAATCGCCAAAACTCACATCATATTCACCAGTATATTTCTCCTCAAACATAAGAAACACTTGATGAATCTTTTCTGGCTTACTTTCTCCTTGAACCCCATCGTTATTGCAACCGGCTAATAAAAGCATACCGATAAATAACAATAAAACCATATAAGTACGACCCCTCAACCCAGACACCCCTTTTTTCTCTATATCATCTATCAATCTAAGAAAATTATATCAGAAAAATAACATTTATTTGCAAATAAATTATTCCAAAAGAACCAGGTGCGGTTCTTCTGGCTTTTTTGGAATTCCTATCATTGTATCCTCCAAAATCCTTTGTAGACCTTCCCCTTGGTTTTAAGTAGCTGGAAAGCGAATGGTGATGGTTGTTCCATGACCGATGGAAGATTGGAAGTCAATCGTGCCTTTAAATTTTTCAACGATGTTAAAGCAAATCATCATCCCTAAGCCTGTTCCTTTACTTTTTAGCGAATAAAAAGGGGTGCCTAAAGAGGCCACTTCTGCTTCTGTCATTCCCCGTCCATAATCGATCACGCTAATGACAACAAAATCCTGTTCCCTTCCCGCTGTCACAAGAACCTGTTCACCAATATTTGAAGCTTCAATCGCATTTTTAATCAAATTAATCAGTAATTGTTTAAGCTCAATGTTGTTAGCGGCGATCGTACAATCACCCGTTACCTCTAGTGCAATCCGGTTATCATGTAAAAGTCCATAGGAATGGAGCAAATCGGTGACACTTTTGAGAACAGCCCTTACATCGACATACTCCGTAACATTCTCTCTATCTGGTTTCGCAACCGTTAAAAATTGAGAAATAACCTCTTCAGCGGTATCTAATTCATCAATCATCAAAGTAATTTGTCCTTTTCTTTCATCGCTAAAAGCAGAATCTTGCTCAAAAAATTGCAAAAAACCCTTCACAACTGTCAGAGGATTTCTAATTTCATGTGCGACAGCAGCTGCAAGCTGGCCGGTTGTCTTCAACCGTTCAGAATGTTGGATTTGCTCATAATAGATTTGTTGTTTCTTCATGCGTCCATTCGTTAAGTAAAAAATGAAATAGACAATAATCTGACTCGCTATAAAGTTAAAGAAGTTTCCTATTAAATCTTCTTCTACATAGGGATATTGCAGTCCTTCAATCAACAAAATATAGGCAAATATTATCACTATAGATAGAAAGTTTAATAACAAGGAAAAGTAAAAAAGCATTGTATCAAAATATAAGATGGCTAGAGCGGGAATAAAGCACAGAAAAACAAAGGTCGATGACGTTTCAGGATAGAAAAGGAAAAGGGTATAAAAATAAACGGATGCGACAGTCATGATAGTCCATCTTAGAAAAGCCGTACCATTTTTAGGATAAAGCAGTAAACACACAGATAGGATTAACACCTGAATACTATGGGTTACGTAAACAAATCCGTGTTCACCCAAACGCGGGTTATCAATAAACAAGCCAGAAAGCATAATAACAATAATAATCCACGCAACAATATAATATATTTTCTTATTAGTAGTCTCTTTCATAAAAACTCCTTTTGATAATAAAACTAAAACACTTACACTCTAAAATATACCATTTATTTATACTTACTATTTTTCTATTAAACGAGCTCACCATAAGGAGTACTGAGGATATCGTATGAGAAAATGGTAAATAGTGCAATCCTTTTTTTCTCGCATTTGCTTTTTTAAAAAAATAAATTTTTCCAGGGAGAGATGTTGGACTATGTATACAGTAAAGCGGCTTAACGAAAAAACTTTTGATCAGGCACTATATATATGGAATGAGGGCTTTAAAGGATATTTCGTGGAGGTAACGATGACCCTTGATGCGTTTATGGGGAAAATAGTTAAAGAAAACCTATCCATTTCCAAGTCAATTGTTGCCTATGATGAGATTAAACCTGTAGGAATTCTTTTAAATGGAATACAAGAAGTGAATGGGGTCAAAATCGCTTGGAATGGCGGTACGGCAGTAGTTCCGGAGTACCGCAAAAAAGGCGTTGGCAAATTTCTAATTGAAACATCTGAGGAAATTTATCGAGCGGATAAAGTTGAAATCGCTACGCTAGAAGCGATCAGCGAAAACACACCGGCAATCGAGCTGTATAAAAAAATGGGCTACGAAATCGTCGATTCTCTTTTGTGGATGAATCATGATCAAGAATTGGCGTTTGAGGAAACTAACCATCACTTTTCCTATAAAAATGGCTGTGCTCACGATATCCTCTCATTGGACATTTACAATACAAACATCAAACCCTGGCAAACCGAATGGTTTAACATCAAAGATGCTGAGCTGCTAACTATTTCAGATCCTGCTTCTAATACCAATGTCGGGTATTTTTTATATCGGAAGGTTCTGGATAATAGCGGCCGTCAGACCGGAACAGTCTTATACCAGGGTACGGCAGTTAATGGAAGCACTTATCAGAAGCATGTCATCTTGGCTGGTTTGAAGCAAGTGTTTCAACCCCATAAAGCACAGCAGAAACGAATCACAGTGAATATCCCTCTTAAAAATAAAGTGTTAGTCAACTCACTAAAGGAATTAGGCTTTTCAGTCTCAACAAAACAGGCATTTATGACGAAAAGACTTTAGGCCACCGTTGGCAGGGGGCGGTTCTCGTGGCTCTTTTCCAATGAAAAAAACAACCAGAACCGTCCGAAATCCTTGAAGAACGTTGATTTGGGGCTATCTTTTTCCACCGAAGTTTCATGTATCTGCCAAATTGGTTGCTCTATCTGCCTTTTTCGATGTTCTATCTGCCTAAATCTTCAATCTATCTACCGATTTGATTGCTGACTCCATTTATAAACTAAAGTTACCTCACTTCGGCACTTAGATTTTCTTTATATGGAATTTACCTTTAATAATTTGGTGAATTCCTTGGAAATTAAGTGCTTCGTGGCTTACCTTTTCCACCGAAGTCTCTCTTATCTGCCAAATGGATGGCTCTATCTGCCTTTTTCGTTGTTCTATCTGCCTAAATCATCATTCTATCTGCCGATTTGATTGCTGACTCCATTTATTAACTAAAGTTACCTCACTTCGGCACTTAAATTTCCTTTATATGGAATTTACCTTTGATAATTAGGTGAATTCCTTGGACATTAAGTGCTTCGTGGCTTACTTTTTCCACCGAAGTCTCTTTTATCTGCCATATGGATGGTACTATCTGCATTTTTCGATGTTCTATCTGCCTAAATCATCATTCTATCTGCCGATTTGATCGCTGACACCATTTATAATCTAAAGTTACCTCACTTCGGCACTTAGATTTTCCTTTATATAGGATTTATCTTTAGTAATTAGGTGAATTCCTTGGACATCAGTGCTTCATGGCTATCTTTTTCCACCAAAGTTTCGTGTATCTGCCAAATTGGTTGCCCTATCTGCCTTTTTCGATGTTCTATCTGCCTAAATCATCATTCTATCTGCTGATTGGATTACTCACCTCAATTTGAAACTTAAGATACCTCACTCTGGCACAGGTATTTCCTTGTTCAAGTTAAAAAGCACCCCTTGTTATTTCTCCCCACCACTTTTCAAACATACCTCTCTAAGACGGCATAAAAAAGCCACCAGAACTGTCCCCCTTGCTCCTCAATGTATAGTTTTTCCTCGAACGAATCAAAATAATGTATGACCCCAAAATCGAGGAGTGGGACATGTTGTCTGTCAATGGATTGAACCAATCATATATTAAAGTCGGGAATATCAACTTGTACTGTGAATACCTATTGAATGACAAACCTCCAATTCTTCTGATCCACGGCTTTGCCTCTTCTACCTATACGTTTCGTCGTATCATACCTTTATTACAAAAAGAGTTTTCAATCATTGCCGTTGACCTTCCCGGCTTTGGAAGAAGCGAGAAGTCCACTTCTTTTATTTATAGTTTTCAAAACTATGCGAAGTTAATGATTGAATGCATCGAACAGTTTGGATTTCCTAACACTTATGTTGTTGCTCATTCAATGGGAGGCCAAATTGCGCTAAATATGGCACTAATTGCTCCTGAGAAAATAAACAAAATAATTTTGTTATGTAGTTCAGGCTATGTAAAGCGTTCAAAAAAATTTCTCATTTACAGTTCCTATTTACCATTCTTTGAAAAATTCATTCATTATTATGTTGGAAGAAAAGATGTCAGGGATCACCTGCGGAACGTCTTTTTTAATCAAAACTTGATCAATGATGAATTGATTCATGAATTTGGTAGACCGCTATCCGAAAAAGGATTTTATAAAGCGTTAATTCGACTACTGCGTCATCGTGAGGGTGATTTATTGCCCCATCAACTTCAGGATATACAAGTCCCAACATTATTAATATGGGGAGAGAACGATCGAGTTGTTCCTTTGAAGGTAGGTCAACAGTTAGTACAAGATTTACCCGTTGCCAAGTTAATTACCTATGAAAAAACAGGACATCTAATTACGGAGGAAAGACCAGAGCATGTCTTTGAGAATATATTGATGCATACGATCTATCAATTGTAGCGAAAATCGATCAGTTCTATAAGAGTAGAAAGAAGAAGAGCAGACTCAAAAAAGTGGTTACACCACGAAATTTTGAGTCTGCTTATTTTTATAATAATGGAATTTAGGATAGTTTTACTTTTCTTTCTTCATAGTAAGGCTCACTTGCCTTAAGAATGAATTGTAGAATATCTTCAGCTGCATTTGCATTAATAAATATCCTTTGACTGTTTATAATTTTATTCAGTTTTTCTCCATCCTTATCAAGTAATTCGTTTATTGTTTGCGTAATGTCCTTTGGATTTTTACATACCACTCCTAAATTGAACTTTTCAGCAAAGGTTGGATTATCTTCTTCCTGACCAGGTAAAGCCCCAGTAATGATTAGCGGAGTATTGGAAGCGATCGCCTCAAACATGACATTCGGACTACCTCTGGTAAAAGCGATATCCGAAGTCAGCATCAAATCCTGAATATTTTGGATAAAACCATAAATCTCTACTCTATCAGCATATTTGTCGATAAGGGATTTTTCCAGCTTCGTTTTCAGTTTTTCATTTTTCCCAGCTACTATTTTCACTGTACAATCAAAATGATTAAGCATGGTTTCTGCTATTTTCTTCATATTTCCTACCCCTTCACCACCGCTCATGATCAAAACCGTTAAAGATTGTCCCCTTTTATATAATTTTCGTTTAACGTTTTTCTGAAAGAATCGGGAACGGACTGGAAATCCTGAAACCTTAATTTTCTCATCAGGAATCCCAAATTCAATACACTTATTTTGGGCCTCAATCGTTGGGCTAATAATGTAATTTGCCCTACGATCAGCCCATAGGGGATAAATGTTCACAAGATCGGCAATGAGAGTAATGAAAGGAATATTTATATTTTCCTTTTCTAAAATGTTCAAGATGGAGCCATTAAAATTCGGATGCACGGATAAAATCAGATCTGGTTTAACCTCGGTCAGTAATTTTAGAAAATTATCCCTTATTAATGTTTCTATAACATTGTCTACTATCGATGGTTTTAAAGCTGAGAGTTTCCAAAGCATCTTCCAGAGATTTTCTGAATTTCTTGTGATAGGGCCATAGGATTTTCCTATTTTTACGAGCAACTGTTTACCAAGTGAAAATCCATCAACTACACGAATTTTTACGTCATTATGATTCTTGACGGTCTCACACAGAGATTCTGTTATACTTTTATGTCCATGCCCCGTATGGTCGGAAGAAATAATTAGTAATTTCTTTTCCATAAGATCAGCCCCTTTTTTGGACGTAAGCGAATAGTCAGTATAACTAAATTATATTAGGAGCTGGTTATTTCATTATTAATTCCATGTAAAGAGTATGTATATATTTGGTAAGGGCCATGAGTAAGGGGCCAAGGGGACGGCTCTTCGTGTGGTAAAAAGGAATAACTCGATAACATGATCCCTAAGCTCAGAGGATATTAATTACTGACAGCCGTCAGTATCGAAAGCAAATACTTGAAGGAAGAGTTTGAGCGAATTCACCGATAAATAAAAGGTATTTTTATTAATTAATTTTATGTGTTTTAGCCAGCGTCGCTATACTCGTGACTCATTAGCAAAAAGCCAAAAGAACTTGTCCCCCTGGCCTAATCAAATCTGTATTTTTCGGCATAAATTATTCTAAGGAAAGTCAAAGAAGTAGTTAGTAATAAATATAGAGAGATAACAAAAGGAGGACGATAATTAATCTTTTAACAGGGGAGCATATGAGGTGGAATTTTTAAGAATCTATATCCGACAGGACGCATTCATTTTGATTCCTGTTTTATATTTTATAGGATTATTTCTAAGCCAAACTCCATTTATACCGCGATGGAGCCATGCATGGATTCAGGTCACCTTCGGTATTATATCTTGTCTTCTTTATTATGGAATGGCCATAACATCCGTTGTTCAAGGAATACTTGTGACAGGTGCAGCCGTTATTTTTCGAGACTTACTTCATAATACACTACATGGAATAAATGAAAATAAGACAGGTAAGAAATTTGAACCCTCTAAAGGTGAAAAAGAAGAAGATCAAAATCAAGGGTAAGAAAGAGATAACGAATACACACCTGAGAATACCTTTATTCACGGAATTCTCAGGTGTGTATTCGTTTTTATTAAAAGATTTTTTCCAATAGTTACCTATCTTCGGTGACAGGCACAAAAGTTATCCTGACTGCCTAACAATATGATCTGCCTGCCTTATGGCTAGGGCAACATTTGAAAGAACCGGTCCAGCTGCAGTTAATGATGGCAGTACACTATTATCAGCCACAAATAGACCTTGGACCCCATGTATTTGACCGTAACGATTTGTTGCTGACGTTGCTGGATCATCACCCATTCTACTAGTACAAGCCTCGTGCATATCTGCTCCAGGAGGTCGAAGTACCAAAGTAGATTGATCAAGAGTCACTCCCATTGCAGCTGCCGATTGGGTAATTCCTTGTTTTATTTGGTTGGCCACTTGACGGTCTTTATTGCTTAAAGAGTATTGAACTTGCTGTAACGGTACACCGAACTCATCCTTTTCGGCTCCAAGATACACTCTGTTTTCAGCACGAGATTCCACTCTTCCAAAAGCTGCATAGACAACCATGAGCTGATCCTTAAGTTCCCTATCTTCAAATTGCTGATATGAAAAATATTGATCAGGACCAAGAATCTGAATTTGATAAGGAGACTCATTTGTCTCAAACTTCAAAACAGAAAGGTTGCCTACTTTGTCAGAGAACTGTCTTCGACTTATTGTACCAATAGCAATCATGGACACGTGTCCTGTTAAATAGCGCCCGATGGCAGGTCCCTGAATCCCAGAATGAAGCAAAATACGAGGTGTCTCTAAAGTACTCGCAGATACTACCACATTTTTTGCCCGAATGGTGTAAGACCTCTTGTCTTCAGAAAAAACCTCGACACCAGAAACTCTCCTATTCCCTGTCAATACTCGTGAGACATAAGCATTTACTGCAAGATCATACGGTCGGTCAAAATTGGCGGCGGCCAAAGCATTGATTGAACTAAACCAAGGATTTGAATGAACTTCTCCTTGCCGAGAAGGAGTCATATCAAAAGCAAGCGGCATATCATCTGCTTCCAATATCCCTCCGCCATGGAGTTGCTTTAACATCCTATTTTGCATCGATGAGCCCTTGGCATAATCCTTTGTTACATGTAATAATTTCTCTGCCATCCCATAATACACATTCAATTCACTAGAATGGATTGGCCAAGTTTTAAGCTCCGATCGAATAGGTCTCGGAGTAGCTGCATTCCAAAACAAAGACCTTCCCCCTAGAGCATATACCATTGTCGCACCGGAAAACTGGGGTAAACGCTTGCCTAATGGAGTCGAATTGTCTGGGAGAAGCACGTCTCGAGCAGTATTTGCATTCTGTGTGGGAATGTTAAGGGAATGGGAATGAAATAACTTATCTCCCTTTTCTAAAATTCCGATCTTTTTAGCCCCTTGATCTTTCCAATGCTCACAAAGCCTCTGCAAGGATGCTCCTCCACCAGGTCCGCTTCCCACAATGAGGACGTCGTAATTTGTCTTTGACATTTCTTCCAGCGTTTTTGTAGGAAT
This sequence comes from Neobacillus sp. FSL H8-0543, assembly GCF_038592905.1. Lineage (GTDB taxonomy): Bacteria > Bacillota > Bacilli > Bacillales > Cytobacillaceae > Neobacillus. Next base: position 1,976,170 of record NZ_CP151943.1, read on the forward strand.
CCAATTATTTTTATATTTCACCACCATAGTACACATCCCCCTCCATACTATTTCTTTAATACATATGTGTAACTGCTAATCCTATATGTTAAAGATATTGTAAAAAATACCTCCAAATTTAGTTTAAATTGAATTTTTTATGTGTTTTCCCGATCTTCCAACGATAACTGGTTCCACTGGCTCACCTTTCATCAGACATGTTTACAAATGTTATCAAGTGATATACTAACTATGATTAATATTAATTTTATTGGGGGAATTAAATGATGACAGGTAATCATGAGAAAATAACGGTTGAAGCAACAGTTCATGTACCAATTGGAAAAGTGTGGGATTATTGGACAGAGCCGCAGCACATTACGAAGTGGAACAACGCTTCTGATGATTGGCACACTCCAATTGCTGAAAATGATTTAAGAGCTGGTGGGAAATTCCTTACAAGAATGGAAGCAAAGGATGGCAGTTTTGGATTTGATTTTAGTGGCGTGTATGATGAAGTAAGAACAAATGAGTTTATTTCTTATACGCTTGGGGACGGAAGAAAGGTTACGATTACTTTTACCTCTCAAGAAAATGAAACCTTTGTAAGTGAAACCTTTGACGCTGAAAACGAAAATCCAATTGAGATGCAAAAAGGTGGATGGCAAGCGATCTTAGACAATTTCAAGAAATATGCGGAATCAGTGAATTAAGTATCAACATGTGCCAAGGGGAGGATTCCCCTATTTCGCGGGTATCCCTAACAATTCCAAGAAAATGACATACCAAATATATTGAACTGACCTTAACTGTTTTAATATCCAACAAAGAGGGAGAAATCGTTTTGATTTCTCCCTCGGGGTTGACATTTTTTTACTTAATATTAAAATTAAGGCAGGAGGTGTTACCCTTGAAAAAGAAATTATTTTGGTTTCCTTTGTTATCAGCACTATTATCAATAGGGATTTTATATACAATTGGAAACATATTTGAAATTTCGTTTTTGAGTTGGAATTTTTATAATGAAAGTCCATCGGAAGGGGTAATCTTTGAAGCAGGGGGTTCAATTATACCTGTTATAATCGGTTTCATACTTGGATTTATTACAGAACGAATACTCAAAAATAAACATAAAGGCAACTCTAACTTGGTATAATGCCAAGTTTTTTTATGCACTTCTATACTTATCTATGGTTGTGAAATTGGATTTTTAACAAGCACTAAATTAAAGTTGGCTCACTTGCCCAATGAACTGCACCAGAACCGTACCCCTTTTTCCCTCACAGAGTGGGGGCCCCCCACATTGTTGCACTTTAGCCGAGCGAGGGTCTAACCCCCTCACAAGTGTACTCGGCTATCCCATAAAGAAAAACCTCAAGTATGAGGTCGGCGTATCGTTAAATCAATTTGACTTTTTGAGTAATACTTTTTGAATCTTTATTTGATGTTTTTTGTAATAGGCATTCTTTTTCATTTTTTCACTATTAAGTTTTCCAATTACAAAACGAACGTCCTTATCATTCATAATTAAGTTTTCAAATTTATCATTATCAAGATATTTTTGAAACCATTGATATTCTTTTAGGAAATTTATATTCTTTTCTATTTCTTCCTCCGTTACATCCTTTGTTAAGGTAAATAGAATTGTACCTATAGAACCTAAAAGTTCAAGCAAAGCTCCCAATACCTCCACCCCTTACCTAAATTCCTTTACATTATCTACGCTTGATATTTAAAAAGGTTTCTTTTAAATCTATATTTTTACATATAACTATATAGTTATACTAGCGGTTTTCGTCTTATTAACTACGAAAAAACTTAATTAATCCAAGGTCCAATGTTATTTCCAACTTTACCGCACATTTACCCCATTGGATCACATTTTCCTAATAAAAAAGATGATTTGAATATACATATCAGCCATTTCCTCTGGAGTTTCAGCTAAGGAATTATCAAGCCATTGCTCGATCAATCCCAAAAAAGCCGAGGTTGCAAAGGAGGACAAGTAATCCTTTTGCACTGTTAAACCTTGAAAGAACGTCTCGTTTTTCACCATCTTTTCCCCAAAGTGATTGACAAAAAATAGTTTGAGTCGCTTATGAAAGCCAAAGTGATTATTTCCACCTAATAACACTTGGAAGCGTTCTGCATTCGTTTGAATGTAGCGGAATACTTCCACAGCAAGTGTTGAAATTTGTCCCTTTTCTGCCTCTAAAAGTAAGACATCTGGTTTCAGACGCTGCAAATGCAATTCGAGTCCTCTAAGTAAGTTTTCCTCTATTTGATTAAGTAGATCGTATTTGTCCACATAATGCAGGTAAAAAGTTCCTCTGTTAATCGCAGCAACAGTTGTAATATCCCGAACAGATATCTTCATGAAAGGCTTTTCCTTTAGTAACTGCAAAAAGCTGTTCTGAATTTTTTCCTTCGTCCGTTCAATCATTTCATCGTATATCGATATCATGCTATCTCCTCCGAACTACTGAACAGTTTCATCTGTTTTGATTATTGCTTTCATTCTATCAACAAAATAAAATAATAGCATACCATTCAACAGCTTGTTGAGTGGAATTTAATAAAACGAAGGGTGAAAAAATGAAAAAATCAAATATTATTATGGGTGTAACATTTTTAATAGCAGTTGGAATGATTGCGAAGGCGTTTATACTGAATGAAGATGTTAAAGTATTTTTACTAATCTTCTTTGCAGTTGGTGCGGGTTTAGGATTATTACGATTATTCGTTAACAGCTCAATTAAAAAGATGAAAGGGAAAGGGTGGAAGAGTAAAGTATTGTTCTTCGGTGTTTTACTCGGCTTAGGGTTGCCGTTCCAATCTTGGTTTAGAAAAAACGTATTATTAAGCATCGATTCCGCTTATTTAATCAGCAGTATAATGATAATGGTTATAGGTGTCTTGTTTATGACAACTTGCTTTGGCTTTATTTCGAATAAAATAAATGCAAAGAGCGTAACAGGGTAAAGAGAAAAGGACTAGTTTACTTGGCCGTTCCCTTGGCTTCAAAGAAAAAGGGTGGACGGTTCCTGGTAGTTGTGCCACCAGAACCGTTCCCCCATCAGTAAAACAATCCAAAAAGACTGACAAAAGGACGTTAGACATCTTTTGCTAATCTTCTTCCAACCATTTGCCTATAATTGTACAGGTTCTTTTACAAAATCCACTTCAAAACCTAAATCCTCTAGCATTTGATGATCAGCTATACTTTCTTGCCCTGCTGTCGTTAGATAATCTCCTACAAAGATGGAATTTGCCGCATATAACCCAAGCGGTTGTAGGCTACGTAAATTGACTTCACGACCTCCGGATATGCGGATTTCTTTCGTTGGGTTCACATATCGCATTAAGGCTAATACTTTCAAGCAATATCTTGGGTTTAACTCATGCGTGCCTTCCAAGGGTGTCCCATCCACAGCATGAAGAAAATTAACAGGAATCGAATCGGCATCTAACACTCTTAAACTAAATGCCATATCTACAACGTCTTCCGTCGTTTCCTTCATCCCAACGATAACACCTGAACAAGGAGAGATACCTGATTCTTTCACAAGCTGAACGGTATTGACTCGATCTTGATAGGAATGGGATGTTGTGATGGATTCATGGTGGTTTTCAGAAGTATTCAGATTATGATTGTAACGGTCCACCCCCGCTTCCTTTAGCTTTACGGCCTGTTCAGGTTTTAAAATTCCCAGGCAGGCACAAACCTTTAAATTGTACTTATCCTTTATTTCCTTGACCGCGGAAACGACTTGATCCACTTCATGATGACTAGGTCCCCTGCCACTGGCTACGATACAATAGGTACCAACATTTAGCTGATACGCTTGTTCGGCCCCTTTCAGGATCTGATCTTTGTCCATCATCCGATACTTTTGAATCGGAGCTGTAGAAATACTTGATTGAGCACAATACCCACAGTTCTCAGGGCACAAGCCTGATTTTGTATTGATAATCATATTTAGCTTTACTTTATTCCCATAATAATGATGGCGGATTACATATGCTCCTTGTAAAACCTCTAATAGTTCAAAATCAGAGGAATTCAAAATACTTAGTGCATCCTCTTTTGATAGCTCATTACCATTTATTACTCGTAACGCTAAATCTCCCCACTTACTCATAATTTCCCTCCATTTACCAATTAATTAGCTGTTCTTAGGTTTTTAAATTGACTGCGTGATAACAAGGTACGCTCTAAACGAAGACCCATTAATCCTGCTAAGACTGCTAGAATGATATCTTTTGGAAGCGGCACAACCATCCATAACCAAGCTAGCTTATATGTAAATCCTTCTGGGGCCGATGCCCATATTTTATAGGCAAAATACATCCAATTCGTACCGAAAGCATAGTTAATCGCCATGCCAGCTAATGAAGCAAAGACAAAAACACCAGTAGTTTTCTTCATTTTTTCAGTTAGATACCCAGTTGCAAACGCTGTGAAAATAAACGAAACAATAAAACCAAATGTTGGTTTTATGATTGAAGCAAAACCTCCGGTAAATTGTGCAAACACTGGTACTCCTACTAATCCCACCAGTACGTATACCATCATTGAAATGGCACCTAATCGGCTTCCAAGAACCACGCCAGCTAAAATGGCAAAAAACGTCTGCAGTGTAATCGGCACTCCCCCAATTACCATAAAAGGTACAATCGAAGTAATGTTGGCACCAATCGCCATTAAAGCAACAAACATTCCTGCTAGTGTAATCTCAGTCGTTCTTAGCTTCATATTATCCTCCTCCCTTTAAATGTAATATTCCATAAATTCAGAATAATAGTTTCTTTAGTTAATGTCAACCTAAACTATAATAGAGTTAACATATGACCAAATATGACTATCCAGGATGAGCCAACACCAGGAGAGTGCTACGGACTACCACCATATATTGGTTATGCTTGATACCATATCACTGGATGGTGCCTTAACCTTCATGAACATATATTTATACTCTGATTCCATACCAGCCACCAGGAGAACCGTCCCCCCTGTTTTCTTTACGCCACTTTTCAAACTTTATTACAAAACCGCGTCTCGACAAACTTCTCGCATTAAAAATCACTCAAACCCCTCCATAACAACGAAAAAACCAAATCCAATCAAACATTTAATTAGTAGAAAATATACTAAATAATCGTTTGATTAAATTCGGCCAAAACCCTTTTATAAAACGAACACCGCCCAGGTTGTTAGAAAATTCCCTGTCGATGATCGGTCTCAATTTTCGATAACGATCTTCACTATTAACCTATAAAAACCTTTAACCTACAAAAATGGACACGAAAGGATACTACACAAACGATTGATTAAAATCGCCCCCACCACTGATAAACAAAGGGTTTTTATTATAAATTGCGTCGAAATACGTCCCATCTTCCCCAAATCCTACGATTTGGTTGATAGATTGTTATTTTTTTTAGTAATTAAGTATCTTCTATATTTAGTGGCGTGATATTCCGCTAAATTTACGGATTCTAGGATAAACAAGTAACCCGAATCCTACTAAAATAAGAAGCAGCCCCGCATACAAAAAGTTATACATAGAAGTTGCCGTATTAGGGAGTTCATGTGTGTTCGTGGTATTTGAATTGTTACCATCCGTTGGATCAGGTTGTTTTCCAGGATCATTCCCATTATTATCTATAGGATTTACTTCTTCAGATGTTCTTTCTTGATAAGTAACATGCAATACGGCACTAGCAGTATTTCCAAGCGCATCGGTTGAGGTAACCGTAATGATATTATTACCTTTGGCAAGAATAATTTCATGTGCGAAGCTATGATTTGAATCTAATGGGACAATAGTATTATTTACCTTTACCGTAGCATTTTGTTCACTTGTTCCTGTAATGATAATTTTATCCTTATCAGTAACAAAGTTATTGGTTGGTGCATCAATCGTTAATACTGGTGCGATAGTATCATACGTTACTTCCACTTCAACTAAAGTCGTGTTTTCAGCACTGTCTGTAGAGGTGATTTGGATTTTATTTAACCCCGAGGATAGACTAACCTCATGGCTGAAAAGTCCATTATAATCAACAATCACTTCAACATCATTTATTTTTATAACACTTCCTGGCTCCGTACTGCCCGAAACGACCACTTTGTCCTCATTGGTTACTGGTAAGATGTCTTGAGTATTGATTTCTAACGCTGGTGCAGTAATGTCTGTCTTTACCGAAAACGAAATAGTAACTTTTTGACCTAATGTAGAAGTATTGTTTGCAGCTAGATTACTCTTAATCGTGATGGTATATGTTTTTCCTAGAGTTAACGGTTCATTAGGACGAATAAATATATTCCGTTTTTCATCTGGATTAGCGTTTACTCCTTCATCAGGTATTCTGCTGACATCTATCAATACATTATTATTTTCTGAATCTGTCATTGAAAAAGCATTGCTATTATTATCCCAAACTGTTGAACTAACCACGTTTTTATTGAAAACTAATTTGATTGTTGGATTAGGGTCAACATTTACACTTCCGTTAATATCTTTCCCTGTGGTGGAGGTATTATCAGTTATTTTTGTCATGTAAGCTCCTACCAGCGTAACGGGATCTGGTGACCCACCGCCTCCATTACCTCCGCCTCCGCCGCCACCACCTGCAGCGGCCGCAACAGCATAGGTACTGAATAATAGTGCAAAGGTAAGAATTCCTGCAAATAGGTTTTTAATCAAATTCCTTCTCATCATGACTTCTCCTCCAAACATTTTATTGGAAATTGCTTGTAACAAGTAAAGCCTTCAGCCTGCCAACGACGGTAGCGGCAATTAAAACAGGTCATCTGGTCATCAAAAACGATCTCATCCTCTACATCCATCTGAAAAGCTGAGCAATTTTCTGCCATAAACACAGTCGTGTGATAAACCTCTGAATTCCCAGCATCACCCTTGAAAAATTCTTGTCCATTTACAGATTGCATATATCTATTTATCATAACCACCTCTGTTAATATTGTTTAAGTGTACTGCCAGTGCACGGCTGCCACTTAGAAACGCCATCATTTTCCACAGGCTCTACTAGAAGTACAGACTTATGGTTTAGAAAGACACTTTTAAATTTATCGCCCAAAATAATTTCTTCTAATTCATGAAGAATGTACCCTTCTTGTGTTCTAACTAAATCGATGTTTGTTTTCTCTAGGATTTCTTTTACTAATATAGTATTGTTATCACTGCTCAATTTGTAGTTTCCCTTAAAACGGCCATCATTTCCTGTTAGTCTTAGGCCAATACCTGCAAGGGCACCAATCACTCCTTGGCCGGTTCCGCCATGTTCAGATAGGTGAATCGAAAATTTACTCGCAAGTTGATAAGCTTCTTCTTTTGTTAGTACCTCGCATTTCGCTCTTCGTCCAAATCGAATGATTTCTTGCTGTTGGAGCTGGGGCAAATATTCTGGAACAAAGACACATAAACCAGGATCAGATCCTTCAGCACTTTCCGTTTCTAGAATTTGAATCGCACCATTTATTATTGAATCCAGATCATTATTTTCTATTTCCGCTGTAAAGCACATGGAACTATTGTGTGAGGTATAAGGGACATCAGGATGAACAAGTAATTGGTGTCGAGTAATATTTTGGCACCTCCCCCAGCCATTCGCTTCAATTAAGCTAGTAATCTCTCCAGCTATAGCTCCAGTGCCTTTACTCTCTAAATTGTCAGTATCATCAATGCACAAATATATTTTCATCTATCGTTCCTCCATTCTGATTAATTTCCTTTGGGTGTGCGCATATCTTTTCCCGTTAGAATTTTCCTGCTTAATTCTGGACTTAAAGGATAGTTGAAAAAATCCTCGTAAAATTTTCCAGTGACCTCTTCCATGTCGATATCCTCAAATTTACCGGGATACAAGGTTTTCGCTGTCCACAGAATAGCAAGCGCCGTTTCTAAGCCGCCCGGGTGCCCCCAGCGAGAAACTCCATTTGGCAATTGAAACACTTCTTTATTTTTTACAGCCGTTAACGTCTGCCACTGGGGACTATCTAGGATATAATCTGAAACACCCTCTTGGTTTACTAGTATTACATCCGGATCCCATAAGAGAATTTGTTCTAAACTAGCAAAATATTTGTTCTCAAACATTTTTAAATTTTCATCATCTGATACATTAATCGCACCAACCAGTTTAATCCATTCTGCTGGCAATGAACCAGGATAATTCGTTCTAGTGGCTTCATTTATGGAATGGTAAACCCTTACTCTATCTTTTTCAGGAATGTCTTTTACCCTTTGAGTCACCATAGTAATGGCTTCATTATAGAAATCATTGAATTGCTTTGCTTTTTCTGTTTGTCCAATGGCTTTCCCAATCATTTCTACCGATTGCTGCTGCTCTTTTATATTATTGAAATTCACGACAAGGTAAGGGATTTTTAATTCTTCTAGCTTTCTTACTTCCCCCTTGTCATTTGCCGTTGACTCTTGAATAAAGATTAAATCAGGATTACTGGTAGCAAGTTCCTCTATATTAAGTTTTCCATTGAGGACAGGGACAGCTGCTTTTTCAATAGCGGGATTCATCTCAAGTAGCAATGTATCACGTTGCAAGCCACCATTAACTGCTACGATCTTTTCACCTTCACCGAGCATGGTTACCACATGTCCTGTATAGGCATATAAACAGGCAATTCTGTTTACCTCTTTTGGAATCGTAACTTCTCGTCCCAAATAATCAATGACAGAAGTTGAATCGTTATCAGCTTTCTTATTCTGTATGTCTGCTTTACCTTCTAACGAACAAGCGGTTAATATAAAAAGCAAACATAATAGAGGGAACAGATATTTATGGTTGTTCATGCAATAAACACCTCTTTTCATGCACTAATTTGAGACTTCTATAGGAATGATCCCTCTCACTACTTTATGGTCTGTCGTCATAGAAGAGATTAATTTGGAGTGAATATGAAAGGTGTTAAGCATATTCTCTTCTGTTAATACATCAGTTGGTGAGCCAATTGACTGAAAAACTTGGTTATTCATGAGTGCAACCTTTGTGTCAATTTCCCGATTTTCAAAATAAAAAGCATGATTTGGAAAATGAGTGGCCATGATAACTGAAATATTCTTTTCTTTAATCAATCTCACTACGGTTTCTAAAATAATCAACTCATGACGGAAATCTAAATGAGCGGTTGGTTCATCCATTAGAATAATGGAAGTTTCCTGGGCCAATGCACGCGCAAGCATGACTAACTGTGTTTGTCCACCACTTAAATGGGTATATGGTTTATCCTTTAGGGGTGTTAACCCTAAGCTTTCAATTGCAGATTCTGCAATGGCGACATCCTCTGAAGAAGGAGAAGAAAACGTACCTGTATAAGAAGCCCTCCCCATTAGAACAATATCCATTACCTTATAGGGAAAATTTTTCGTATGACCTTGTGGGACATATCCGATATATTTAGCTAATTCACTAGGTTTATATGTACGAATGGATTTATTATTTAACAAAATATTTCCTTTTGATAGTTTTAAGGAACCCAAAATACATTCTATTAACGTAGATTTACCACAGCCATTTGGCCCAAATAAACAAAAAATACCACCTTCTTGAATTTCAAAACTAATGTCGTGAAAGACCTTGCTTTTCCCATAATCAAAGCTCGCATTTTCTATTTTTAGGAGCGACATATTATAACCATCCTCCTACTTTTCTCTTTAGTAAGTACACAAAGAACGGTGCACCAATGATTGCTGTGAGGATTCCTAAAGGGATCTCTGAACCTGTGAGAATTCTTGATAAATTATCTACGATTACTAAATAACAGGCACCTATTGACATGGTTGCCGGTATGAGGAAGCGATTATCGTTCCCTACAATCATCCTGCTAATATGTGGGATGATTAATCCCACCCAGCCAATAATACCGCTTACACACACTGCTCCTGCCGTAGCTAATGTAGCACAAGAAATGAGGACAACCTTTAGAAAACTTGTGTTAACTCCCATTGCACGGGCTTCCTTATCACCCATGGATAAGATGTTAATGCGCCAGCGAATCGCTACCAAGCCTGCCATTCCAAGTACCATTGGGATCCCCGCTATCATAATATCCTGATAACTCGCCGAAGCTAAACTCCCCATTAACCAAAAGGTTATTTGGGGCAATTGATCACTAGGATCCGCCATATACTTTACTAATGAAATAAGTGAAGAAAAGACAGAAGAAATAATCGTACCACCCAGAACAAGCATGATAGCAGGTGTCGTTTTATAGCTCCTACCAATGAGATAACTTAATAGTACGGCTAAAATACCAAACCCAAAGGCAAATAGATAAATCATGTAGCTAGTATTATTAAATAATAGAATCGCTAACGCAGCACCAAAGCCTGCTCCAGGACTAACTCCTAAAATACTAGAACTAACCAATGGATTGCGAAAAACCCCTTGAAACGCAGCACCACTAACCGCCAGACTCGCACCAACCAGAGCTCCTAATAAAGCCCGAGGCAGTCTTATATTTAGGACGATAGAAGATGCTGTATCCGTGGCTCCCTGGTTAGTTAAGCCCATTTCATTAAAAATGATTGTGAAAACGGTTATTGGATCCAAAGGGTAACGGCCTAATAAGAGAGAGAGGAAAATACAAATCAATGGCAAAACCAGCAATGAAATGATGAAAATGACCCTTTTTATTTTTTTCACCTACTTATCATAGAAGGTAAACCTCCTAGTGTGCTTTTTTCTTTCTCCTAGGCTCTTTTCTCAAACTTTGTTGCTATGTAGATCGGAACAATGGTATTTTAAGCCATCTTCAGCTATATAAAGCTAATTTATTTAGAGAAAAGAGCTTGCAAACTATATTCGAAGTGTCAAATAGCTATTAAACGTAAAATCCGACTTTTGGGTTTTTCCAACAATCTTTACGAAAAGAGCTTTCTTCTATAAAAGTAAATGATAGATAGAGCAACAACCCCTATAACTACTATCCCAATGATAATAATAGAGTTACTATTATTACTCTTTACTTTTTGATCAGTGGCTGTTTCAGCTGCTGTATAGGGAATAGGTTTCTCTTTTTGTTCATCATTGACTGCTGTTATCATATCCTCTGATTCTGGTTTGTTTTGTTCCTCATTATCGATACTTTTAATATCACTTTCATTGGTTGTGGTTTTCGAGTCAGTTACTGTCGTTTGCTGATCTGTATCAGCTGGTTTCTCATTGGTAGTTGTTTTATTAGCTGTATTTGTTTTATTGGTATTATTAGCTGTATTTGTTTTATTTGTAGAATTTGTTCCATCCGTTTTTATTGTTTCATTACTAGAATTAGTTGTTGGCGGCTTTTGTGTATTTGGTGTTGGGGTCGCAGGTGTAGTGTTTGTATTATCCTTTACAGGTTTTAAACCTTCAGTTGTAAAGGCAAGCCTGGTTTCTTTCCCTGTTGTTACTCCACTTTTTGACTTTAAGCCTGAGCTTATGACTAAAGTATAGGTTGTTCCTTGAATAAGATTATCTTTCACCTTAATTAACGCATCGTTTCTACCCTCAGGTTCAATCTGATCATCCACAAAGATGACATCAATCGGTATACCTACTCCATCTGCGCTAGCCAATGTGAAGCATTTCTTGTTATTTTCATTTACAGTCATATTGACAATATTTTTGCTAAATGTAAGCTTAATTTCAGGTTTTAAAGAAACACCCGTTGCCCCATTCTGAAGGGTGGAGGAAACTAACATTAAGGGTTCACTCTTACCTCCTCCTGTACCATCTCCTTCAGCAGAGGTAATTTTTCCACTAAAGGAACTTAGCACCACAAGGATAATTAGGATTAGTTTAATTCTTGATAACAAGTAACCTTTCTTGTACATGTACCTTTGCTCAGTCCTTTCTATTATTTTTTTAAATGAAAGATTCAAATTGAATCGAATTTTATCTGTTTAATACTAGATTTGCTTAGAAAATATAATATATATATCCCTAAAACACACTTTCGAAATTAAATATAGGAAATTTTACTAATTATTCCTATGATTTAAATCACTATTTTACCAAGTTTCATTCAGTTTTGTTTAGTTTTGTCTAGTTTTGTTGATTTTTGTTCACTTTTATCAAGTAACGTTAGGTTCAGGCAGCAACTTTCTGATCAGGGGGACGGTTCCTGTCCCCCTGGTCCTATCAAAAAAACCTTCCTTTAGAGAAAAAGGAAGGTAAACAGTTACAATAAAAATCTAGAATTCTCCTAAATACTCCTCCAATGTTAAGCCACTATTGTATACCTTGGTAGCAAGGTTAACACCTAGATAGCGAAAATGCCATGATTCATACATATAGCCAGTAATATGTTCTTTACCTGGTGGGTACCGTAAAATGAAACCATATTGATGGGCGTTTTTAGCTAACCACTTTGCTTCAGGAGTATTATCAAATCCTTCATTAACCCAGGTGGAGCTGTTCCTTCCACCGATATCGAAGGCTAATCCAGTTTGATGCTCACTATAACCAGGATAGGCAGAAAAACGGTTCGCCTCTGCTTGACCATACAAATTTACGTATCTCCAATAAAGGCCTTTCTGATACTCAAAGGATCGATAGCCACTCGCAATGTTTAGTGTGTAACCTTGTTTGGCTGCTGCACTTTTCATTTGTTCATATGCAGATCGTGCTTGAGGATTTTCTCCCGTACCATAGTTACTAGGTAGGCCATGATGCTTGTTTACAAGCAAGACTCCTTGTAGATAATAGGGAGTGGTTGTATCTTGAATCCATTGTCCCGAATAGCCAACATAATAGTTGCCAATTTTCGTGTTTGCAGCCATTATTCCACTTGGATAAGTGTAGTAATACTTATTGTTAGCCACAAACCAACCGACGGCCATATCTCCATACGGTTTTAAGTAGTACCATTTTCCACCTTGATATAACCAGCCTATTTTCATTTCACCTGAAGGATTTAAAAAATACCATTTGTTATTATCTAGAGCCCAGCCGGTTTGCATATCACCATGATGGCTAAGATAATACCACTTGTTTGAAGTATAAATCCAGCCAGTTTTCATGGCGCCGTGTTTGTCAAGGAAATACCATTTATGGTTATTTCGCACCCAGCCTGTACTCATGATGCCAGTTTCCGGCTGGAGATAATACCAGGTACTCCCCGTTAAGATCCAACCTGTGGCCTTATTGTTATTAATGTAGTAGTACCAATCATTTTCTTCAAACTTCCACCCGCTTTTAGGTTCTGCTGGTTCTGCTGGTTCTGCTGGTTCCGCTGGTTCTGCTGGTTCCGCTGGTTCCGCTGGTTCCGCTGGTTCCGCTGGTTCTGCTGGTTCTGCAGATTCAGCAGCTTCAGCTTGATCGGAATGTAGATATATTGGTGTTAAACATAGCAAAATCAGTCCAATCGTAAGCATAAATTTCTTCAATATATGTATTCCTCCTACCTTATATTTTCCAATAATATGATACTACAAAAATAGTAATATCGCATGTAAACATTGGATAAGAGAAGGTAAATCCTTACAATTATAAATTCATGAACACGGAATTTCCTTTTAACCCAGAGGAAAGCGAAAAGGATATGATTAGTAGAAAATGTATTAACCAATCGTTTGATTAAATATTGCTATAACCCTTTGGTTAAACGAACTCAGTCCAGTTTGTTTGAAAATTCCCTGTCGATGATAGGTCCCAATCTTCGATAACGATCCTCAATATTAATTAATAAAAACGATTAACCTACAAAAATCGGCACGTTTCGATACTACACAAACGTTTGATTAAAACTGCACTCGCCACCGATAAACAAAGAGTTTCTATAAGAAAATACGTCGAAACCTGTATGGCGTAGAGACGGTTCCTTATACTGAATCTCAAGTACCAGAGTAAAGCTACGTCTTCAAATTGCCCCCAGAACCGTCCCCGTAGTTTCCTCATAATCAAAGTTTAAAAAGTATGGAACACTTTGCTTTTTAAAAACAATTTTCACAAAAAAACTCCCTAAGCCCACAGCTTTGGGAGTTTCCTTATTAAAATCCTTATCTCCATACTCCATTACTATCAAAATAGTACCATTTTCCTGATATATAAGTCCTGCCAGTCTGCATGGCGCCGCCGCTCTTGAAGTAGTACCACTTGCCGCCGGTATAAAGCCAGCCTGTTTGCATCGCACCGCTGCCCTTGAAATAATACCAAGTGGAGCCGCTTTGCAGCCAGCCTGTTTGCATCGCACCGCTGCTCTTGAAGTAATACCAAGTGGAGCCGCTTTGCAGCCAGCCTGTTTGCATCGCACCGCTGCCCTTGAAGTAATACCAAGTGGAGCCGCTTTGCAGCCAGCCTGTTTGCATCGCACCACTGCCCTTGAAGTAATACCAAGTACTGCCGTCTTGCAGCCAGCCTGTTTTCATTACACCGTCAGCGGCAAAATAATACCAAATACCGCCATCTTTAAACCAGCCAACCTTCTCTTCTCCAGTTGTAAGGTCATAGAAATACCATTTACCATCTTGTAGAACCCATCCGGATAAACTCACCTTGGAAACAACCACTTTGGCTGCTTGACTCACGTTTCCAGCTTGGTCTCTGGCAGTAACCGATAACTCAGTTCCAGCTGTTTGAGCAGGAACCTTCACGGTATATTTGCCGTCTGTTCCGGCAACCCCCGTACCAACCAAACTGCCATTCGCTTCCACTTCCACTGTTGATCCGGCTTCAGCTGTTCCTGTTACCACCGTGCTTTTATTATCAACCTCGTTTACAGTTGGTTTTACAGGCGCCGTTGTGTCCTTCACCACGATAGTCATATATTCACTTACATGTCCCACTTTGTCTGTAACGAATACAACAATTTCAGTTCCCGCTTTTTGAACACCAATATGGTAGTTAAATGCACCATCGTTGCCTAGCGTAGCCGAAATGGACAACGTCTCTCCTACTCTTACCTCAATGGAACTGTTTGCTTCCGCATGCCCGCTCACATAAGTATCTTTATCCGTAACTTCATTGACTACCGGTTTCGCAGGTGCGGTGACATCCTTAACAACTACTGATGCCTCTTCGCTGACATTTCCATCCTTGTCTGTTGCCGTTATTTTTAAAATAGCATCTGCCTTCGGAAGGGAAATCGCAAGAGAAAACCTGCCGTCTGCTCCGACGGTACCTGAGCCAATGACTGTGTCGGATTGTTTCACTTCAATGGAAGCTCCCGGCTCCGCCTGGCCCGTAACCGTCCTATCTTTATCAGTTACCTCGTTCACAACCGGTGCGGCAGGCGCAGTGGCGTCTCTCACGACAACCTTGGCACCTTCACTGAGGTTTCCTGCTTCGTCTTTTACTGTAAAAATTAAAGTTGTTCCCGCTTTTTGCTGTGGGAAGCTCACATCAAAGTCGCCATTTTTATCAGTACTTCCAGTACCGACCACATTTCCGTCCACACTTACTTCTACGATGGAGTTTGGTTCTGCCTTACCCCATGCCGTCGTATCCCATTCCGTAACGGCGTATACTACTGGTTTAGCAGGTGCAGTGACGTCTTTTACAAAGACAATCGCTGCTTCACTGATATTTCCAGCCTGATCCGCCGCGGTCACTGCTAATTCTTGCCCTGCTTTTTGGACAGGAATCGATACCGAGAACTTCCCATCGGTTTCAGCTGTTCCGAAACCGATAACAGAACCATTCGTTTGAACCTCGACCACTGCACCTGGTTCCGTTTCCCCTGTAACCGTGGTATCTTTATCCGTTACTTCATCGACCTGCAGTAGAGCAGGTGCTGTTACATCCTTTACCACTACGGTTGTATTTTCGCTAACATTCCCCGCATCATCAGTGGCGGTTACTTCTAGACTTGTTCCTGCCTTTTGCTTTGGAATAGTAACAGAGAAGGAACCTGTACTCGTTGCAGACCCCGTTGCAACGACAGCAGCATTGGTACGAATCTCAATCGTTGCAGAGGCCTCCGCTGTACCAGTGACCACTTCAGATAATTCAGTGACTTCATTTACACCAGGTTTAGCTGGGGGTGTACTATCGATAACTTTCACGGTCACAGAATCACTGGCCATTCCGTTTTGATCAATCTGGTACACTCGGATGTTGGTATTTTTCGTCATCTTGTTAGGAATCTGATAACTAAAGGTGCCGTCAGCACCTGCCTGCACTGTAAAATAATACATTTCATCCATAATAATTTTTACTGTATGTCCTGGTGACGCCTTTCCCTTCACCACTCGCTCATCATTATTGATCGTTTCAACAATTGGCTTCGTTGGAAAGCTAAAGGAGATGGTTCCCTCTGCTTTTGCTTGTAAAATCGGATCGACCAGGATAGTGTCATCCCCGCCTAGTTTGACCTCTTTGATCATGTTCAAATTGGTGGTTCCCCAGTAATTATTGGTTAGATCTAATTTAGCTCCCTCAGGGCTTGTAAAAGAAAGAATGTTTGGCAGACTTTCCGGTGTGATAAAGTTGTTATTCTTTACCGCATAAACCGGTACCTCATCATAGCCCTGAATTCGCAAAACAGGTTCATAATTAAGACCAGCCTGCTCATACCTTTGAGAATCCATCACAAACGTATTGTTTCTGATCCCCGGAGCATACCAGTTCCCTTTTTGGATGTAATTAAGGGTTTGAGAAAAATAAAGCGGTGCATTCAAGAACAAACTACGCTCGATTGTGCCAGTTGCCGCATGAAAGTTGGTATTAATTACTTTAGAATCATAAATATTCAATTCCTCAATTTGGATATATAACATGTTTTTATTTTTATTTAAATTTAAAAATTGTGCGTACTGAAAATATCCTTTGACACCCATTACCGGAACCTCCCGGAAGGTAATTGGGGCATCCACACGACCGACTGCGTACATGTGCTGGCTAATTTTAATACGGGGGTAGTTGCTATCTTTTGCAATAAACTCAACCCCGGGTTCCACTTGCACAAATGGATTGGTAAAGGAAACCTCGCCATTTATTAGATAGGGACTATCCTCAGCGTAAATAACCGCATTTGAATAAGAGCCAGATAGCTCTGTGGGAGTTCCCTTCGGTGCCACTGTTACATGTCTCACTTCACTTTCATTTCCTTCAAAGTCGATGGCGGTCACAATAAACTGATCGCCGACCTCTTGTTTAGGGACATCAATCGAAAATTGAAGATTGTCATCGGTGTGACCTTGAGCAATAGGCTTGGAGTTATAATCCCTTTTGATAAAAATGGTGGAAGACTCATTGGTAGATCCTTTCACCTTTGTCGTTAACTCATTCACTGTATAAAGCTCAGGCGTGTTTGGTGCAATGACATCCCAAATCTCGGCGTAAGTGTAGCCGGCTTCAGGAGCCTGCCCCTTCATGCTAATGTACAGTCCGCTGGCAAAACTGCCGCCCTCCAGCTTATCGGCTAACTGGATACTGAATCGCATATTCTCGCCAACGATGCCTGTTCCATACAACTGTTCTTGATTCGTATCATAGATCGAGATGGTCGCACCAATCTCTCCATAACCGGTAATGACATCACTATTTTCGTTCGTCACCCGGTTAATTTTCGGCTTTGCAGCAGCTTCTGTACCAATTTCATGGAACCAAGGCCCTTGCAAAATTAACTCCCCGTAGCCTCGATAGCCGTCCCAGCCATCTTTTACATAGAAGGTGTTATTACCTTTTAGAATAATGGTGCCATTGTTGGTGAAGGTAAAGCCGTTCGATTTAATCGTAGAGTCTTCAATAATCAGTGTGTCGTTATTGGTAAAATCACTCGTTAACTCTACTACTCTATCTTTCCATACCGTTCCTTGATAGGTTTTCTCTTGGATTTGGCTGCTGTCAGCCGGCGGAACGATATCGATCAACAGCGCATTCCAATTGAAAAATTCACCGATTAAATGCCGATCGTAGTTCTGGGAGTAAATTCGTGAATGGCCGGCGGTATCTTCTACAATAATCCGGTCTGCAATCCAACTCGAACCAATCCACGAAGGCTCGTCCACCTTTCTGTAGCCGACCCATTGTCCGGCACTAGCATCATAGTTCAAAGTCATGACAAACGTAGACATGGAAGTCGTGCTTTTCATTTGTATCCTAATTTTATCCACTTCATAGCCTTGATGATCAACCCTGGCATAAGCTGAGATAGTATCACCATACCTCACTTCTCGATCATTACCGAAGTAAACATCATACAGTTTCGGGTAATAATTATCCGCTGTAGTCGCCGCTGAACCAATACCCATTGGTAACAATGTAACCAGCAGCATGAAAACTAATAAACCTGAAAATATTTTTCGCATTTCCCCACCTGTTTCCTATTTAATCTAGTATTATATTCCTATATAATATTTTAACTTATTTTATAATATTTTAATAACTTTTTACTAGGTAGATGTTGGAAAGCCCAATGAATTCCTTTCCCCTTATAACACTGGCTAGATGTAACAACCTCTCGACAACCGTCGCTCCTCAAAAATCATCCAAACCCCTCCATAACAGCAAAAACACCAAATCCAATCAAACGTTAGATTACATTCACCCCCACCACTGTTAAACCTTATCTCATGGACCGTAAGCTCTGTCATAGTACGAGTTAGGTCGATGAAACCGTTTGGGTAGGGAAAATGGAGAAGCGCTCACCATGAAGGGTTCATGAAGCACATTCAGGTAGAGAAAAATAATAAAGTTGTCCTCATGAAGGGTTCATGAAGCCCATTTAGGTAAGAAAAACAATATAGTTGTCCTCATGAAGGGTTCATGAAGCCCATTCAGGTAAGAAAAACAATATAGTTGTCCTCATGAAGGGTTCATGAAGCACATTCAGGTAGAGAAAAATAATAAAGTTGTCCTCATGAAGGGTTCATGAAGCACATTTAGGTAAGAAAAACAATATAGTTGTCCTCATGAAGGGTTCATGAAGCCCATTTAGGTAAGAAAAACAATATAGTTGTCCTCATGAAGGGTTCACACTGGATGGTACCTGTCACCTGCTTCGTTTTGTGAATAATCCCATTGTTCGCATTTTTATTGACTATTACCAAAAAAAACAATATTCCTAAAAAAGAGGACAACTTCTCTCTTGTTTAGGCGCTTTAACAAAAGTAACCTTGAGTAAGAATAGAAGCTCGTATTTGTTGTTGGTTTTAATATATTTCCAACTACTATGCAGGTATCACCTTCTATTAAAGTATTAAATTCAAGGGAGGGTATTTTTATGAAAAGGACAAGAAAAAAGTATAGTAAAACGATTGCAGTACTTTTAGCTGGTTGTATGGTAGGTTCTACATGGTTTACGAATGGTTCTCTGATAGTAGCTGAGGGGAAAACGGATAGTACACAAGTAGGAAGTCAAATCATTCCACAAAGTGCACAAACGGTCATTTCTTCTGAAGAAATGGACGTTCTCGTCGATGTGAATTTTCCAAGAGTCATTCAGTACAATTTAAAATCTGGAAATGGAGCAGGGAATACTTTTTACGGACAGACTGAAGCATTAGATACAATCCTAATTAATGACGTAGCAGTAAAACCAAAAGTAAAAGCAAAAGCTTCAGGTGATAAAATTGTCTATGAGATAACTTTAATAGACGATAGTAACAATATCTCTGCAGTAATTACCGCAGAGTTGGTTGTTAAAGGTAATACTTTAGAATTCAATATTACAAAAATTGTCGACAACAAAATCGTAAAAACAATTGAAATTCCAAATCACAATTTAATTACTGTAAATAGTGGTCAAAAAGATGCTGTACTAGATGGAGTACAGATGTCTACAAATACACATATCAATGGTGACAGACAGGTAAAGGTTGATGAAAATTTAATTATGAAAGATGAAGAGCAAAAAGGATATATGTACGCTTTTCTTTCTAATGATGTATTAAGCGCAGGTATATGGTCGAATACGGAGAATAGTCTAGCAAAAAAATTAGATCCAGATTCTTATGCTGCAAAAACGGATGCACAAAGAATTACCGCTACGGCTACGACTAACAGTGCAGGGGAAAAAACCATTGGTTTAAGTAGTACATTCTGGACGTTTCAAAAGTCAGAAGAGCATCGTAAGGAAGATGGTACTCTTGAGCTAGAAGATGGAACAGTAAACAAGGTAGATGAAATGCCATCCGCGAAGGTTGTTATTACTGGTGACGCGAATGGTGATAAAAAAATAAACTGGCAAGACGGAGCGATTGATTATAGAAAAATTATGAACGAACCTCTAGGGGCTGAAAGCGTACCAGACTTAGTCGGTTACCGCATTAGCATGAACTTTGGCGGTCAAGCTCAAAATCCTTTCTTAATGGCTTTAGATGGAGTGAAGAAGTTTTCCTTAAATACTGATGGACTAGGACAATCGATTCTGCTGAAGGGTTATGGTAGTGAAGGCCATGATTCTGGTCATTTAAATTTTGCAGATATTGGAACTCGTATCGGTGGCGCAAAGGATATGAAAACATTGCTAGCCAAGGGTAAAGAATATGGGGCAACCTTTGGAGTTCACGTGAATGCAAGTGAAACGTATCCAGAGTCAAAATATTTCCAAGAAGACCGTTTATTAAAAAATCCAGATGGAACGTATAAGTATGGTTGGAACTGGATTGACCAAGGAATAAACATTAATGCGGATTATGATTTAAGAAATGGCAGAGCACAACGATTCAAAGATCTTTATGACGCCCTTGGTGGCAAAAAGAATGATTTAAATTTTATTTATGTAGACGTTTGGGGTAATGGACAGTCAGGTGATAATAGTACATGGCCAAGTCGTCAGATAAGTAAAGAAATTACCAGTTTAGGTTGGCGCTTAGGCAGTGAGTGGGGATATGCTAACGAGTATGATTCTACATTCCAGCACTGGGCAGCTGATTTAACTTATGGTGGTTTTACTCTAAAAGGGATCAATAGTACCATTACTCGTTTCATTAAAAACCATCAAAAAGATGCATGGAATGGGAACTATCCTAGGTATGGCGGCGACGCGGATGCTCCATTATTAGGTGGCTACAGCATGAAGGACTTTGAAGGATGGCAAGGTAGAAGTGACTACAAAGCCTATATGGATAACTTGTTTGCCGTGAACGTTCCTGCAAAATTCATTCAGCATTATAAAGTAACACAGTGGGAAGATGGTCAAGCAGTTGAAATGACAGATAATAATCAAACATACAACTGGGTACCAGGCATGAAGGCTGTATTAAAGGATGACTCTGGTAAAAACACACTTGGAATTGAAAGAAAGTCGAATGATTTTGCAAATGATAAGGATGGTTACCGTACAAGAACGATGACACTTAATGGGAAGAAAGTATTTGAAGGTCAACCTGGTGATGAAAAGTATTTACTGCCATGGTCTTGGGATCAAAATGGGAAAAAGTTAGCATCAGCGAAGGAAAAATTATACCATTGGAATACAAACGGTGGAGAAACAACTTGGACGGTTCCAACTGGCTGGAAAGGTACAGTTAAAGTTTATGAGCTAACAGAGCTAGGTCTTGAAAATGGGAAAGATGTTGCGATTAAAAATGGCGAGATCACATTAAATGCAAAAAAATTGACTGCCTATGTCATTCATAAAAAACCGCAATCTAACAAAGATGTTAATTGGAGCGAAGGAATGCATCTTGTAGATACTGGCTTTAACAGCAATTCCTTAAAAGATTGGACAGTTACAGGAGATTCAGAAGCGGTTACGATTAAGAAGAGTGAAGGTAACAATAACATGTTAACCATCACTAACAATCAAGAGAAAGTAAATGTTACTCAAAAAGTAACGGGATTAAAACCAAATACTAAGTATGCTGCTTATGTTGGTATTGACAACAGAAGTGAAGAACAAGCAAGTATCACAATTACTACTAACGGTAAAGAGTATACAAATAGTACCGGTAAATCGATCGCTAAGAACTATGTAAGAGCTTATGCACACAATACTTTAGGTACGGAGAAAGCAAAAGCAGATGGCCAAATGACTTCAACAATAGATGGAACAAGTTATTTCCAGAATATGTATGTATACTTTGAAACAGATAATGATGCATCGGATGTAACCATTGATTTATCAAGAGATGCTGGGAATGGTGCAAGCTACTTTGATGATATTCGTATCGTAGAAAATAACGCTAAAAACCAAGTAAGCAGTGATAAATTCGTACAAGACTTTGAAAGTGTTGTACAAGGAATCTATCCGTTTGTCATTGGGAATATTGAAGGGGTGGAAGATAATAGAACCCACCTTGCTGAATTAAATGCACCATATACCCAAAGAGGTTGGAACCAAAAGCTATTAAACGATGTGATTGCTGGTAAATGGTCAATTAAAACGAATGGTTTAACGGGGCGTAACAAACTTGTATACCAAACAATACCGCAAAACTTCAAATTCAAACCAGGTGTAACGTATAAAATCACCTTTGATTATGAAGCAGGTAGTAATGGAACTTACGCAGTAGTAACAGGTAATGCTCCATTTGAAGAAAAAGGAGTATTAACGAAGGGTGAATTACAATCAACAGCAAGTAGCGATAAGGATGCAAAATCCGGCACCTATTCCTTTACTTTAAAAGGGGATGAATCAGGTCAAAGCTGGTTTGGTATTTATTCTACGAGCAAAGCTGCCGATACTCAAGGAGTGACAGGCGCACAAGCTAACTTTAATGGCTATAAAGATATTATGCTTGATAATCTAGTTATTGAAACGGTACCAAACGAATAGAATCAGTTGTTATAAAGAGTCGAGAGAAATCTCGATTCTTTTTTATATTTGGTGTCTATAAGGAGCGCGTTGATGGAAAATCTGCCTCTCCCCTGCCCACTGATATAGACTCATCACCTCTAGTTGTGCTTGATTCGTTAGGGCTGACCCCACAATCAAGTCACCCATCTAACCCTCTGCTAATAGACTATTAGCAGAAAAGGAGGGGCACAAGTGGGAAACCTTTTAGAAAAAATTTGGATAGAAAAATATATTGAAACACTTCCCTTGTGGAAACAAACAGCTTATCAGTCGTTCTCTTCCACGATAACAAACGCGAAAAAACCCTTTCCTTGTATTCCAGCTATACAAGGATTTCTCGCTGATCAACTTCGGTTCAGCTTTATAGAAGATCCTCGTCAACTTCATTCTTCCCAGGAGCTTGCTGAGGTCTTAAGAGCATACGGAAAATGTTCACGTGATACTGGAAAATATGCCTCTCTAGTTGTCTTTTTTGAAACACCTAAAGATGTAAGTGAGAATTATCATATTGAGAACTATCGTGAATTATTTTGGACTGTTTTAAACAATGTAACAACGTTTGATGAAAAGGAGTGGCCAGAAGATATCCCGACAGATCCCTCTCACCATAAATGGGAATTTTGTTTTGATGGAGAGCCATATTTTGTCTTCTGTGCTACACCTGCTCATCTTGTACGCAAAAGTCGCCATTCTCCATGCCTGTTAATGGCGTTTCAACCTCGATGGGTGTTTGAAAAAATAAATGATTCTACAGTATTCGGACGTAATATGAAAAAACTCATCCGACAACGACTTGTCGATTATGATGGCGTCCCAGGCCACCCCGATCTTAAATGGTATGGAAATGAAAACAATCATGAATGGAAGCAATATTTTTTAAGTGAAGATGAAAGTAGTCCTTCAAAATGCCCATTTATGAAAATGAAAAATAAATTTTCAAATTTCCTTAACAAAAAAATATAAATGAACGATTCTTAAACTCCCCTCCCTGTGTTCAAACCTCCCTTCCAAATCGATTGTATAAATACGATTACTCCATATGAAAAGGTAACTCATACTTTGCTTGAGGTAATAAAAAATATGTATTACATGAAAATACTCTAAAAGGAAATTATAATTATGTACTTCGATTAAACACAGGAGGGAAACATTTTGCAAAATATGAACCAAAACGAAAATCAGTTTTCAACAAATCCGCCTACCAATCAACCAATACTTAAGAACCACGGTGGTCACGAGTTATTTGATGCCCACGAAGTGATAGCGGGTTTAATTAGTATGCTAGACCAATATCAAATGTATGATCAATATATAAAGGACCCAGAATTAAAGTCTATTTTACAGCGCCAGTCGTTTTTCGTGACACAAATGTACAATACCGTTGTTGAAAGTTTCCAAACCGGGCAAGATCCCACGATTCCTACGCAACAATATAAAATGAATCAAAATAACAATGTTCTATATGGAATGAAGCCTGGTCAACCGAAAAAACCTAATCAGTCCATAAATGAGCTTTCAGATCAAGGACTCTCCGCTTACATGTTAGGAAACACAAAATCATTATCAGCTCTTTTAGCAATGACTGCCCTAGAGATGACAAACCCGGTGCTTCGTCGTGTCATTGCCGATAGTGTACCGAATTTTATTGAAATGAGTTATGAAATATTTCTTTACCAAAATAAACACGGTTATTATCAGGTTCCTCAACTAATGGAACAAGATATGAATCTAATGCTTACAAGCTATGCAAAGGCTCCTCAACAAGGGAGTTTACCACATTAAATCATGGAGCTGGATAAAGGAAATTTCTTAATCCAGCTTTTTTATATGAACGAATCATACTAGTTGAATTTTTGCTGTTTATCTTTTAGGGAGTGCTGCTCATGAAAGAACATCAAATTAAAAGCAAAACGGGATATAGTCTTACTTTACAAAAAGGTCAAACGATAAAGGTAATTAATGTAGAAGGGCAACAAATTGCTGATTTTATTGCTTACAATATGCATGATTTTATGGAAAGGCTTGACCCTGTTGCAACAAGAGACGCTTTACAGTCGACTGATATTAAAGAAGGGGGTATATTATATTCCAATTTATACAGACCGATGTTAACGTTACTAAAAGATACCGTAGGAAAACACGATTTACTTTCACCAGCATGTCGGCCTGAAATGTATAAATTGTTATTCAATAAAGAAAAGCCATTAGAGAACTGTTACTACATACTAAATAAGGCTCTATCAAACTATAATGTTCCAGCACCTAGGCAACATTATCCGTTTAATATCTTTATGAATACCGTTATTGATAAAGTGAATCAAATTACGGTCAAAACATCTTTATCTTCCGCAGGAGATTATGTAGAATTGCGAGCTGAAATGGACTTAATTATTGCAATATCAGCATGCCCAAATGAGGAAAGTGCTGGAAATGGATACCACTCTACTGCTATAAAAATAGAAGTGTACCCATGAATGACTATTACAGACTGATGCTCCACATGCATAAATGCAGTGGGTTCATAACTTCCTAGTCTTCGCCTATTCGTACACTCACTTTTCTTCGAGAAGAAAACGGCTTTGGAAACAGGAACTGGAACTAGTTCTGTTAGAACATTCGGAGTCAAAGCAACCTTTGTTGCCATTGACGACTACATCTTTTGTTCTTGCGAACTCGGCTACATCAAACCGCAAAGAAATGAATGTTAGGCTGCACATCCTGCAGTCTTTTTTACTTTTAATTTGATACCAGAATTTAAGACTACCTCATTTTTATTTTCTATCTTCTTAATTTCTTCCTCTTGATAGTTAAAAAACGACTCAAACGTATGGAAACAAGAGGCTCTATTAGTCTTCAATCCTAACATATCTGAGTTCATTAAAAGAAAAGCAGAATATAAATCACGTTGGACCTTGGTACCGTCTTCAAATAGATGCCATCGCTCTTTTAATTCTTTCTTTTTGTATTTGTCTTCTTTGTGGTCATACTGACTTGCTTTAAAAGAGGATGTCTTGACTTTGATGAAAGTCCCGCCCAAGGCTGTGACTTTTTTTGA
The DNA here is from genome assembly GCF_038592905.1 of Neobacillus sp. FSL H8-0543. Lineage (GTDB taxonomy): Bacteria > Bacillota > Bacilli > Bacillales > Cytobacillaceae > Neobacillus. The sequence goes on from NZ_CP151943.1 coordinate 2,001,912, forward strand.
AAGAATACTTACGAAGGCTGCGGGAGAACGACGGGCTATGGTTTTGCCGAACCGTTTTTTCTTTTTAAACTTACCTGTTTTTTTACTAACTTCTGTCTTTTTAGCATGCTTTTGAAGGGCTTTAAAATTCATTTCTTCGATGTAAAATGTATCGCCTAACATGACCATTCGATTGGCTTCGTATTGGTGGCTAAACTTTCGATATAAAGCTAACTTTCGATACAGTTCTTTCAATTTAGCTTTCAATCTTTTATAGCTATTGGAAAATTTCCATTGCTTCTTCCCTTTTCTAATACGGCCTGCTTCATCGAAGTTCAGTGGGTTAGTCGCTCTTTTTGAACGGTCTAGTTTTCTATTTAGTCGCCTGATTTCCCGTTGGACATGTTCCACTATTTTTATGTTTTCTGCCAAGTTTTTCAATAGAACCTTTGATGTACCTGATAGTGCCACCGAGGATGTCCCAATGTCAATCCCTACCGGACCTTTACCTAAGGGATATTTCACCTGCCCAGTTTTCAGGTCCCTTTTTACAGGAGGATAACCCGCACAGATCAGTTGAGCATAGTATCGGACGATCCCTCTGACGACCCGTTTTAAAATACGAACATATTTTACCCTATAGAAGTCCGTAACCGTTTCTCCCTCTTTGTTCTTGTATTGAAAAGACTGTTCGGAGTTTAGTAGATAAAAAGCTTCCTTTTGATACATATCCCTATCTTTTACCTTCAGTGCAAATACCTTATTATTTGAGATTACTTTTTCCTCTTTGAATCTCCAACCTGTTTCGTTATTTTTTCCTTCAAAAGGAATTCATTTCTCCACGCTTTACAAATACCACCTTTTTCGCGTTGCCAAACAATTTCTTTTTGAAAGTGTTCCATGCCCTTGTTGCTGTTTTTTGAGCGATGATTGAATTAATTTTATCATTAAAGTGTTTTCGAACTTGTTTTATATATTCGTGTATCGAATATTCCGTTACTCCAAATTCTTCTCTCAGTTTTTTAAATTCTCCCCAGAGAGGTTTTTCCGTTCATTTTGATAATACGTCAATTTTTCTTCGTTACTAATGTTAGCTAGGTTTGATTTTATAACTCTTGAAATACGGACTAATTTTTTGTATCGTTTTGTCCTTTTCATTTGTTTTTCTCTCTTCAAATACTCGCCAAGCGAAGTATTATAGATCACTCGATTCGTTTCCAATTCAGATTCAATCATAAATAAGTCTCTATTTTCACCTATTAATTCTACATCTATAATAAATGAAGGAGTTTTTCCTTTCGCCATGTCTTCCACCCGATTTCAAACATACGTTCGTATTTACTATACCAAATAATAACTGAATTTACAATAAATAAATCGATTCATCCCCATATTTCAAAGTAGGGGCTTTCCCGATTTAGTTTTGGTAAGTCCAACATTGTATTGTGAGGCTGGCAATAGGTGAAAGGCGATCGCCAAGAATGGGACCGGCATTCAGACAAGAGTTCGGTTTTTAAACCTGATCTTGTCCGAATGAGACCGGTTCCGTCCCCACGGTCCTCTATTTCTTTTGATTACCACTTACAAAATTTTGGATATATTCAAGCTGTTCTTCCATTGGTTTTGTCTTTCGTACCTCGATGAATTTAGTAACTGCTTTATCAAGGGATACTTCTGTACCTACGATTTCTCCGATCTCAATAGATCATCAAAGAAGCTCCACATTTCCTCATGTGTTTTCGGCTCTTGATGCCCAGTCACATAGTAATTTACATCGTATTTTTTTATTTTATCTACTAGGATAATGAGTTCGTCCTTATCATAGCTCCATTCTCCACTATAAAAGTCCTGATATATGCAATCCCCGAGAAACATTACCTTTTCATCAGGAATATAAATAATCGATGAATCCTGTGCATGGACCCCTCCAACATGCTCAACTACACAAGTGACGCCACCCAAATCAATTTCTAATTTATTGTCAAACGTTAAATCGGGCACCTTCAATTCCAAATGACCCCGTGTAGGCATTTCACGCTTTATCATGTCGCTACAAAACTCAATTTCTTCACCCGTTTCAACTCGTGCATCTAATGAAGCATCATCCCATTTTAGCGTTTTCAAATAGTCCAATTTCTTCTTCGTTTCAGTATGACTAATCGTTAATAGGTCCATTGTTTTCATACCAAAGATATGATCCCAATGCCAATGTGTAATGACAACAAACTTTACTGGCGGTATCTCCAATTTTTCGACAAGATTGAGAATATCCCTTGCATGTGCAGGTGAATTCCCTGAATCAACAAGCAAGCTAAAAGTATCCCCACAAATTAACCCTAATGCGGGACGATCCGTTTCTGAATAATGAGGCATATAATACACTCTATTTGCTAGTTTTTTAAGCATTTAAATACCCTTCTCTCTGGCTCTCTTGCAAAGACTCTTAAATAACTGGAAATTCCCTGGATGGTGCCTGTCACCGAGCTCATGCGTTTTCCCATCTTGTATTAAACTTCATCTACTAAAAACGTAAAGATTTAATCACTAAAGATATATTTTATTCTACTAATGAATTTTGATTCTAAAATTAAATAGAAGAAATATAACATAAATGAGGGGACTATTAAAGGGGGGGACGCGATTGAAAAAGTTTTTAAGCGCAATACCGTTATCATTACAGCACTTGTTTGCGATGTTTGGCGCCACCATTTTGGTGCCGGCTCTAACCGGTCTTGATCCGGGGAGTTCTCTTGTTGCCAGCGGTGTAGGAACCTTGATTTTTCACCTTATTACACGCGGAAAGGTTCCTACGTATCTAGGTTCATCTTTTGCCTTTATTGCTCCGCTAGCGTTGTATGTGGGGGAGTTAAAATCACCGGGTGAAGCCGTTGCAGGTCTTATCAGCGTTTCCATTGTTTATGCCATTGTATCTTTGATCATTACATTCGTCGGCTTTGAAAAAGTCCGCAAGGTAATTCCTGCTGTTGTCGTCGGACCTGTTGTCAGCATTATCGGTCTTGCGCTGGCAACCACGGCGGTGACCAGCATGGCCTCGGTAAATTGGGATATTGCCATCGTCAGCCTCTTTGCAGCGATTATCGCAACGCTGGCAGGCACAAAGACTGTCCGCCTCTTTCCTATCTTAATCGGCCTTGTAGTGGGTTATGTATATGCCGCGGTGCGTGGATTTGTTGATTTTGATACCATCGCCGCCGCACCAGTTTTTTCTTTTCCGCAATTCATCATGCCGGAATTCACTTGGGTTGTGATCCTCGGAATGGCGCCGATCGCACTGGTTACCATCATCGAAGACCTTGGACATATGTTTGTGCTGAATGAGATTACAGGAAAAGAGGTGACAAAGGATCCCGGATTCCCAAGCATCCTCTGGGGGAATGGCCTTGCCACATTAATCTCAGGCTTCATCGGCGGACCTGCACAAACCACTTATGCGGAAAACCTAGGGGTTCTAGCCATCACACGCCAGTTTTCCAGCAGGATCATTCAAGGCGCTGCTGTTATTGCGATTCTTCTCGGCTTGTTCGGCAAAGTGGGAGCGGCTATCCAATCCATTCCAGTTGCAGTGATGGGAGGCATATGTATCCTGTTGTTCGGCATGATTGCCGCAATGGGCATCCGTCACATGGTTGAAGAAAAAGTGAATATGGCTAATATGAAAAATTTGGTCATCGTGGCCATCATCTTCATAATCGGAATCGGATATGCCCATAATGGCATAGCCTACGCCACCATTGCCGGATTGCTCATCTATTGGCTCGTACCTGATTTTACAACAAAGAATGAACGTTAAAATGAAAAGGCCATTCCACGACACTTGCTACGGAATGGCATTTTTATTTGTAATTCAACAACTCGACTAAATAACCTCATTTACTTATGTACGGGGTAAGACAACCTAAACCCACAGTCCCCCCCAATTTGGAAATAATTTAGAATGAAGTCAATCACTTTTGTAGTGATGGCTCTGGCTCAAATTAATAATGACAAATACAGCACTTCACCGCGTTAAACTTTAGCTGGGCGGGGTTCTGACCCAAAAACGCTCTGGCTGGTGCCTGTCACCGAGTTCTTAGTATTTTTTTATTTTATCCTTAACTCGCTACCCTTTCTTCTTTCGTATTTAATTCTTCACTTTCCAAGTATACTTTTTCAGGTTTAACAACGAATATACTAATTAAAGTCGCAATCGTGAAGAGAGCCATAATCACATATAACACTGTGTCATAGGATTGTGTCTTTTCCAGAACAAAAGCACTTAGCTGATTGCCTGTCAGTCCTGCAAATGCCCAAGCAGATAAGGCTAATCCATGTACAGTAGAAATACTATCTAAACCAAAGCGGTCAGATAACAATGGTGGTAAAGATGAAAATCCGCCACCGTAACCTGCATTTACAATACAAAGTAAAGCGATAATAAGGATTGCGATCGAATTATTAATACCATCAAACACAATGGTTAATAAAATGGCTGTAATAGATGAAATAAAAATAATTTTATAGATGGAGTTACGATCCTTTAATCGGTCACCCCATGAAGAGAAAACAATCCGTCCGCCCGCATTGAAAACAGCAGTTAACGAACTAACTAAACCAATCGCTCCAAATCCAATGAACGCTAAAATGCCTTTTTCTTGTGAAATTAAAGCTAATCCACATGTAATATTAATATAGAACATAAACCAAATACCGATAAATGTTTTATTTTTTAACACCTTTCTATAACTGAAGCCTTGGATTTGTACACTTTCTTCTTCATATCCAGCTGGTTTCTTTATCAGCAAGTGTCCAATGAACATCATCACTAAATATAAACCTGCTAGAATATAAAACATTGTATAAATATTTGTGGCATTTACTAAAATTCCCTCATTGTCTCTTTCTCCAAGTAGTTTTTCCATTAAAGGACTTGCTATTACCTTCGCTAAGCCAAAACCTGCAACGGCAAGGCCTGTCGCTAACCCTTTTTGCTTTTTAAACCAAAGCATTAATGTTTTTACCGGTGTTAAATAACCGATTCCAAGTCCAATCCCCATAACAATTCCGTAAGAAAAATAAATACCAATCAATGATTTTTGATAAATAAAGAAACCTGTGCCTGCCATCCCAGCAACAAAAAATATTGCTGCAATTAGTGACGACTTATGAATGTCTTTTTCAACAAATTTTCCACCAAAGGCTGCAGACATACCAAGAACAAAAATGGCTATACTAAATGCCCACTCCACTTCACCGACAGTTTTCCCTATGTAAGAGGCAATATCACCCTTGAACAAGGACCAACAGTAAACTGTACCAATACTACAATGAATTAATAAAGCTGGAAGTACAGCACGAATCCACTTATTATTAACTTTTTCCATGTGATAACCCCTCCTTTTTCTCTCATCCTAAAATGTAAATCACGAACATTAATTCCAAATAAAAAAATTTCATTCGATTTTAAATTAATATATTGTAGATTTTAGCTGCATTTCGGGTTAAATGAGATGTATTTACGAAAATTAATAAAATCATTATATAACATCCTTGTACATAATAAAATAGATTTGTTACATATAGATAGTAATAATAGGGGAAATATTTAAAAGACTTATCCAAATTACGGCCTAGTGAAACATTTGACACATACTACTTCTAATTCAATCCAGCCTACTCATACTAATACAACGAGTTCGGTCGATGAAACCTTATCTCATCGACCGAAAGCACTGGCATACAACGTGTTCGGTCGATGAAACCCTCTCTCATCGACCGAAAGCTCTGGCATTCAACGAGTTCGGTCGATGAAACCTTATCTCATCGACCGAAAGCTCTGGCATTCAACGAGTTCGGTCGATGAAACCTTATCTCATCGACCGAAAGCTCTGGCATACAACAAGATCGGTCGATGAAACCTTATCTCATCGACCGTAAGCACTGGCTTACAACGAGTTCGGTCGATGAAACCCTCTCTCATCGACCGTAAGCACTGGTATCAAACGAGTTCGGTCGATGAAACCCTCTCTCATCGACCGTAAGCTCTGGCATTCAACGAGTTCGGTCGATGAAACCCTCTCTCATCGACTGAAAGCACTGGGATACAACGAGTTCGGTCGATGAAACCCTATCCCATCGACCGGGATGGCACCTAGTTTTTATGATAAAAAAAAGCGCCCGACCGCCAATGTATTAAAACACCTTAGGGCCAAGCACTAGAATTCATCACCAAATTATTTTATCCAAGCACCAGTTGAACCAAGCTTATATCCTTGAATAGTTGTGTTTGCTGCCATTTGCCCGCTCTCATACAAGTAGTACCATTTTGTGCCTACTAGTACCCAGCCGATCTTCATCGCACCACGGTTATCCAAGTAATACCATTTTCCTCCATTTAACAACCAACTGGTCTTCATTGCACCACTTTTTTCCAAGTAATACCAAGTGGAGCCAAATTTAACCCAGTCCGTTTTCATTGCACCTTTTGAATCCAGGTAATACCATTTACCTCCGTTTAACAACCAACCAGTCTTCATTGCGCCACTATTTTCCATGTAATACCAAGTGGAGCCAGATTTAACCCAGCCCGTTTTCATTGCACCGGTTGAATCCAGGTAATACCATTTGCCAGCGTCTAATAACCAGCCGGTCTTCATTGCACCACTGTTTTCTAAGTAATACCAAGTGGATCCAAGTTCTACCCAACCTATTTTCATCGCACCACTTGAATCCAGGTAATACCATTTGCCAGCGTCTAATAACCAGCCGGTCTTCATCTCACCTGTTTGAGGATCATAATAATACCACTTGCCAGCTTTAGAAACCCAGCCTTTTTCGCTATCGTCATTGCTTGGTATGTTTTCATACTCCACCTTCAATGTAACCTCATTTGCCGGCATCGTAAATGTAAGTGGATTTGTTGTATAACTTTCATTTTCAAGGCCTGTTGCTGTCCATTTAACAAACCTTTGTCCGTTTGGAACAGCAGCTTCCACCGTAACTTGAGAGCCCTCTTTAATCTCTGCAGGACTATTTACTTCATTCCCATCTACCGTTATCGTTGCAGCATCAACAGTCAAGGAATTGACTTCTGGATCTGGAGAGACTGCCGTTTTCTTAATCGTGTAAGTATCGTACAAGTATGGCAATTTTGTCATTTGATTAGTAGTTTGGTCATACTTGAACATATACGTATTAAAGGTTACAGAATCGGGTGCTACCGATACTGTCACATAAGCCGTCTCTTTTTCGATATCACTCTGCGGCCCTTGAGGATTTAATGGATCACCTGCTGGTTTAGCAGAATTCTTATCAAGGAATTGATAATTCGGTGTTAGCGGATCACCAGGTGAAACCGTATAATTTTTTTCACTATACCATTTCAACCCGCCAGCTGTATGTGCCACCATATAGAAAGGTGATTTTTCCGGCTGTAGAGCGGTTGTTTCATCAACCATTTCCGGTTTTGCGTTGACACCTTGATCGTTTATAAAACCTCTTGAAAACACATGATCATGACCTTGTAGCACGACATCAATATCCAATTCTGCAAATATTGGTGACCAATATTTTCTTAATTCGATAATATCATTATCTGTTATGTGGCTGGCACCAGTGTATAAGGCCTTGTGCATGCCGGCAAAAATCCACTGTCCATTTTCTTTTGCTTTTTTTGCTTCTGCTCTTAATAATGCTTCTTGTTCCTGCAGCTGTGATAGTGAATTGTTCTGAGTGTTAAGAATCACGAATTTTACCGGTCCGTAATTATACGAATAGGCTCCGCCTGATTGATTTGGCACATTTATATGACCATTAAAGGTAGCATTGTCGTGATTCCCTTGAGCTACTGAGATAAGGTTATTTTTCAAGAAGTCTGCCCCTGCAGTTGGATAGGCTCCACCGTTATTAAAGAACAAATTCCATTGTGTCTCATTCGAACCTGTATCCGTTAAGTCACCACCAATATAGGTAAAGGCAGAATCTGATATCTTACTCAGTTCGTTAAATGTGGCACCGGCCGCTATTGAATTTACAGCGTTACTGATTTGCGGGTCCGTTATATAGGTGAATGTAAAGCTGTCTTTGTTTCCTGCTTCAGGTGCTGTTTTAAATGTTCCTGTAAGTGTGTTTGCACCTGCTCCTGCTGTAAATTCATACTCAGTACCAGGAGTTAATCCTATTACTTCCACCTTGTGAAAGAATCTGCTTCCTGCACCTAACACATTCGTTCCAGTAAAAGTAGTTAGCTGACTTTCACCTTTTTTATTCACTTTTAAGACTGTTTGCACTTGCTGATTTGTTGTCCATGCGAAATTTACACTAGTCGATGCATCTGTACCTACATGCATGGTAAGCTGTTGTGGCGCATAATCTAAGTCTTGAACACCATCTTCTAGAACGGTTAACTTGCTTGCAGCAAACACACCACCTAGTGCAGTTGCAACGATATATGCTTCGCCATGTCCAACTGTAGTAACTTTACCATTTTGGTCAACCGTTGCAACAGATTCATCACTAGATGACCATTGGACGGTTTTAGCCTTGTCACTTGTATTTTCAGCAAGAGTTGCTGTAAGTGTGAGTGTCTCAGCTGGCTGTAATACTACATTATTTTGATCTAGGGTCAGTGTACTTGAATAGGTTGTATTTACATCATCTGCTGACTGAATAAAATCATCAAGAAGCACTCCATCATGGGATATCGCCTGTACATGGATTCTTCCGTCCTTCAGAAGATCAACGACTGCAAAGTGGTTAACACCCATTGCTTCCGGATACGTTAACACACCTTTATACTCGTTCGATGTTCCGTTTGTGCCTCCACCAAAACCACCAATATGGATTTGATAGATTTGTTTATCGAAATTGTACTCTTTGTTATTGATCGTTTCATTAAATTGTTGATTGATCAATCTTCTTGCAAATAAATGCTCATGACCAGTGAACGTGATTGGATTTGGAGCAGTTTCGATAAGCTCCCATAATTCATTTCTAGCTACCCTATTTCTTTCTTGTGCATTCCCGCTTTTCCATATAGAGAATGCCGGCTCATGAAATACAAATATGGTACTCTTTTTCGTTTGGTCAATATTATTTTTCACAAAATCATACTGTGCATTTAAAACTGCGTGCTCTTCCTTCGGATGACTTGTATTCAAACCGAATATACGTGTGTCACCAATATCATAATACCAAACGCTATTATTATATCCTTCAAGGAACACAACATCTTCTCTTGCTGTAAATTCAGGGAATTTGGCAGCAAAGCTTTTTTCAAGGTCACTACTTCCCTTTATTTCATGGTTACCTGGTAAGGGCAATAATGCGTTGATTGGGAAATATTTTGTGAAACGCGTTCGGAAATTGTCTAACTGAATATTTTGCTCATCAACGTTCTTTTCCATTGATCCAGATACTAGGTCGCCAGCACCAATAATAAAATCTGGTTGTTTTTCCAGAGATTTAATTTGAGCTAATACTGCTTCAAATTTTTGACCTGTTCCATCATCGGTGCCTTTCAATAGACCATTATCAACACCTTGAGAGTCACTTGAAATGACAAACCTGTTGGCTATTTCATCTGTATCTATTTGAATGGGTGTAACCTCTTTAGTTGGGTAAGGACTGCTATAGTTCACGCTTATAATTGGCGATACAATTTTCATATTACCGCTTATAGGAAAATATTTTACAGTTCCACCAAAATTGCTTATAAAATTAGCTGGGACCATAAGTGATGCATTGTTACCTGCAAAGCTTCTAAGCTGACTATTCGTATGGTCAATCGCTATTTCAGCACCATTTAATGTAAACGTACTGCTTCCAAGCTTCAATGTTGCCTCATTTTTGGCTTGTCGAATCGTTGCTGTTTGTGTTTCCCCATCCCAGGTCACACTTGCACCTATTTTCTCCATTACATCAATGAGAGGGACATAAGGCGTTCCGTTAACGAGGATAGGTTTATTTTTAATCGTATAGGTAGTGGTATTAAAACTACTATTTGCTTTCATTGTGTCATTGTTAACATTTAAAAGGACACTGTACATGCCGGAAAGGCTCTCAATATCACTATCCTGCTCATCACTTGGCGGCAATGGTTCAGGAGTTCCCTCCAGCTCTGTCACTGGAACAATTTCAACATCATAATTTGTATTTGATGCCGGACTAACCTTTTGGTTCGCTTTTGGTTCACCATCGGTATAGATTTCTTTAACCACAACCCCATTATTCGAAATCACAATATTGTCGTAATAAACGGTAAATACATCTCCCGCATTGTGAGAGGAATTATCGATTCCTAAAGTAAAATCTCTTAGCGTAGTACCAGCTGCCGTTTCTGGTATTTTAAGCTTTCTGTGATACCAATTTCCATAAGCCTCTTTCGAAATATCGGTACTTGGAATTCCAAAATAACCCTTTTCGTCAACCCACTCACCAGCTTTAAATTGTTCTCTAAACTTATAATCTGATGCTATAGGGCTGCCTGTCGTATAAACTTCTACTCCACCCAAACCAGGAACACTATTAAACAAATAGACATCGTATTCCACATAATCCCCAGGTTTAAATTCATAGCTATCCTTATTTATAGACCACCAGTAATTTCCACCCTTTGAATTAGCGGTATATGTCACCTTTAAGGACGTGTTAGTATCAACTTCCTCATCACCTTCTGAGGTTCCTTTCACGTCACCAATAATCTTTATATCATCTATATAAGCCATCCCGCCTGATGACAAGGGCTTAGCGGTATCAGATACTTGCCCGCTTTGAGAAACAACCCATTTGATATACAGATTATTAACATCCTTCGCAACAGTTGGCAGGCTTACTTCATTTAATAGGCCGGTTGTCCAGTTATTGGCGACCTCATATTGCTGTCCAACATTCTGCCATTCCACTCCATCTAAACTAACCTGCAATGTAAAATATCGAGGTCCTGTATTAGATGAACGCTGCTTCGAGGACAATTTAATATTTTCATAACCCTGTGTAGAAATGGTTGTAATAAAACCTTTTTGACCTACTGTTGAATCACTAAACCCTTTTGCACCAAAGGTAGGTGTTTCATAGCCTGTAGGTGTACTTACCTCAATAGCTGTTGCGTTCGTTTCAATTGTTGCAGACTTGTTTGCATCAATAGCCTGATCTGGTTGTTTCGTAGTATCGTTATCAAATGACCATTGTGCTAACACTAGATTGTTCGTTTCTTCCTGAGCAAAAACTGTGAGGTTTGTAGGTAAACTAGAAAACAGTAGCATTATAGCTAAAAAAACGGCAAGTCCTCTTTTACGTGATTTCAACATTTAAACATCCCCTATGTATTAATGTTTGAACTTTTAAATACCTCTATGAAAAAAGAATCCGATCTCATCGCGCATTTGGTACATCGCTTGTTAACAAAAAACCACACTCACCTCACTGACAAAGTTTGTACTCTGATTATCCTACTAATCATATAATAGTAATGTAAGGGGCATATTTGAAAATTGTTAATATACTGTAAAGTTTTAACGCGGTATATTAAGAATGTAAATTCACCCAATAAAACCATGCATTTCAATAAATTTCCAGTAGGAATAATCCTCAATCAGCGTTATTGAGGACAAAACCTGCCTTGAAATTATGAAGGGTGAGTTCATGAAGCACATTCAGGTAAGAAAAACGAAAAAGTTGTCCTCATGAAGGGTTCATGAAGCACATTTATGTAGGGAAAACGAAAAAGTTGTCCTCATGAAGGGTTCATGAAGCACATTTAGGTAAGAAAAATGAAAAAGTTGTCCTCATGAAGCACATTTAGGTAAGAAAAACGAAAAAGTTGTCCTCATGAAGGGTTCATGAAGCACATTCAGGTAAGAAAAACGAAAAAGTTGTCCTCATGAAGGGTTCATGAAGCACATTTAGGTAAGAAAAACGAAAAAGTTGTCCTCATGAAGGGTTCATGAAGCACATTTAGGTAAGAAAAATGAAAAAGTTGTCCTCATGAAGGGTTCATGAAGCACATTCAGGTAAGAAAAACGAAAAAGTTGTCCTCATGAAGGGTTCATGAAGCACATTTAGGTAAGAAAAATGAAAAAGTTGTCCTCATGAAGGGTTCATGAAGCACATTTAGGTAAGAAAAACGAAAAAGTTGTCCTCATGAAGGGTTCATGAAGCACATTTAGGTAGGGAAAACGAAAAAGTTTTCCTCATGAAGGGTTCATGTCCTCGGGGCGGTTCTGATCGTTCATTTCCAATGACCAAAAGAACCGTTCCCCTTTTTACTTCAAACCACTTTTCACTTATTACTACCCTACCCACCTCTCGACAAACCTCTCTCCTCAAAAATTACTTAAACCCCTCTATAACAACAAAAAAGCCAAATCCAATCAAACGTTTAATTAGCGGAAAATCCACTAACTAATCGTTTGATTAAATCTGGCCAAAACCCTTTTATTTAAACGAACACAGCCCAGTTTGTTAGAAAAATTCCTGTCGATGATCGGTCCCAATCTTCGCTACCTATCTTCAATATATATCTATAAAAACTAGTAACCTACAAAAACTAGCACATTTAGATACTACACAAACGATTGATTAAAACCACCCCAACCACAGATAAATAAAGAATTTCTATCATAAAATGCGTCGAAATTTGTCCCTTTGGTACATAGCAAAGTTCTTCTAACCTATCACCCAAAAAATAGGAATCTTCCTATATTTAATCTTTCCCACCTGCCCAAATCTTATGATTTGGCTTATAGATTTTACTATTTATATGTTTAGGGGCCTTACTCTTTAAGGGGCTGGAATAAGACGTTAGAAAAGAGCCACCAGAGCTGTCCCATTAAGTACACCTACATATTAGAAGGTAAAAATAATACAATTTGCGGGAAGAGAATGATTAATAGAACGGTAAAGAGGAGGACTCCTATAAACGGAATCGATCCTTTTAGTACTTTGCTGACACTTACACCGGATTGCTGGCTGGTGATGTAGAGATTGATTCCGACTGGTGGGGTAACTAGTCCAATTTCTAATAGAAGTACGACTAGAACACCAAACCATAATGGGTCATATCCTAAGCTCATCATTAATGGGAAAACGAGCGGCAAGGTTAGGAGCATGGAACCAAATAAGTCTAAGAATAACCCTAATATCAGGTACATTAGGATGATTAAGCATAAAACACCCACTGCTGAGATATTTGCCGATTCTATAAGACTAATTAGTGAATTTCCTATACGACTGAAGGCAACAAAATAAGAAAATAAAGTCGCACCGACTAAAATAATAAATATCATACACGTTTGCTGAACCGTTTCAATTAAGGCATCAATAATTGCCTTGAAATTTAACCGCTTCATCAAGAAGCCAATGATTAAAGCACCGAAAGCTCCAAATGCAGCCGCTTCCGTTGACGTTCCAATACCAGAATAAATCGCAACAATAACAAACAAAATTAAGATTAACATCGGCCAAATAGTGCGTAAAGATTGGAACCTTTCACTCCAACTCGATCTTTCTACGACGCTTTTATTTTTCATCGCAACTGCGATGACGACAATACATAATAAAAAGGCAAGTAACAACCCCGGCAGAATACCGGCAATAAGTAAACTACCAATCGAAGTTTCAGTTTGGATCGCATAAACAATTAGCGGAACACTTGGTGGAATCAGTGCTGCAAGGGTTCCACTAGAGGATGCAACTAAACCAGCGGAAAATGAATCCGAATATTTCGATTTAATCATTTGTGGAACCGCCACCTTTGACATGATCGAAGTGGCCGCTATACTCGAACCAGAAAGTGCTCCAAAGGCAGCACTTGATAAAACGGTTGTAACCCCTGCACCACCTGGTTTATGTCCAATCCATTTTAAAATACAATCAAATAAATCTTCGGCAATCTTACTTTTTGAAATAAAATTAGCCATTAAAATAAACATTGGTATTGTCGTATAACTGAAACTATTGACGCTTCGAAAGGCCGTTGTTCCCATAATACCCATCAACGCATCCCATCCAGAAACAATCCAAACCCCCAATGTCCCAATAATTAATAATACGAATCCGATCGGCATACCTACTAATATAAGAACGAGTAATAACAACGTTAGTATTAATACAGTCATAGCTTATTCACCTCTGCGAGTATTCTCATATATAGAAAAAGAGTAACCATCTTCGTCATTCGACCTTACTTTCATTCGAATCTACTTTTGATGTAAAACTGGAAAGTAGTAGTCTGATAGACATCACGAATGAACCAAAACAAATCATAAAGACAGCAGGTGTAAGAGGATAAGCTAAACTACTAACCGATCGAATATCCTGATTTAGATGGCGGATAAATAATAAATAAGTCGTATAAGTAAGTACGAGAAAAATAGCTGCAGAAAGGAGATTTACTACAACAGATAATAATGGCATAATTCTCTTTGGTAAAAACTTCTGTAAAATTTCAACTTTCACATGACCATCATTTTTATGCGTGAAACTCAGCGTCAGAAAAACAATGATGACCATTAAATATTCTCCCGTGAATTCAATCACACCCGTAACCGGTTTTTTAAACAAAAAACGTGAAAAGGCATTGATAAAAATAAGGATCATCATACTAAACAAGGCAAAACTAGCGAAATATGCCAATATTTGATCGACTTTATTTAAGATTTTTGCCAAAATACACTCCCCCAAGTTCGAAAACTCTCAGTCTTTTCAAGAATAGTAGGGTACTCAACACCTAGGTGTGAATACCCCTTTTTTATAAAAAAACGATTACTGTTTCGCTATTAATTCTTTGAATTGATCCAATACTTCACCAATCTTTGATCCATTCTTTTCTTGCTCTTTAACCCATTCTGCATTAAATTCATCGTAAGTCTTTGTCCATGCTTTCTTTTCAGAATCAGAAAGTGTTTTAATTTCCATTGTCTTCGACCACTCTTTAATGATCTTCACATTTTGGTCATCATCTGCTTGACTTCCGCTATCGGCAATTTCTGTTGCTGCTTGTTGGAATGCCTTTTGGACATCTTCAGGAAGTGACTGCCAAACACCTTCATTAATAATGAATCCGCAGCTTCCTGCTCCAAAACTAACACCCTGCGTACCAAATTTAATTAGTTCTCCTAAGCCAAAAGATTCAAGAGTAGTAGAATATTGACCGACTTGGTCAACAATTCCCTTTTCCATTCCTTCATATAATTCAGGAGTTGCAATCGTAACAGGTGTTCCACCAAACTTTTCAATTAATCCACTCATAAATGCTCCAGAACTTCTCACCTGCTGACCTTTTAAGTCACCTGGCGCAGAGGCTAATTTCTTTGTACTGAATAAATCAAACGGATTGGTTACATAACCAAGTAACGGGCGAACATCATTTTTCAAATAATCCGTTTCTAGAACCGTGCCTTGCTGAATTAATTCATGAAATGCTTTTGTCCCTTCATTACTAGACGAGAATAATCCTGGGAAACCAGCAACTGAGCTACTGTATGGCATTCTATCAGATGTGTACGATGGGATAAAGAACGCAATATCCGTTACACCTTGAGAGGTCAGGTCTAAATAATCGCTGACATTCCCTAATTGCTGAGAAGGATAGAATTCAAATTCCACTTGTCCATCTGTTAATTCTTCCACTCTTTCCATAAACGGCATGGTAACAGTTTCAGAGAAGAAGGCTTCAGGGGCTTCATGTGAGGCGAACTTTAAGACAATTTTTTTCTTATCAGAATCCGCTGCTGGCTTTTTATCGCCCTCATCAGATGTAGACCCGCCAGTATTAGCCGTTCCACCACAGGCTGTCATAATAACAAGGAAACAAAGAACCAGAAAGGAAACCATTAATTTCTTATTCATCAAAAAATACCCCCTTAGATATTGTCTAAATTATTTTTGTAAAGCCGTAAGATACTTCTCTTGCAAACTTTCAATCTCTTTAAATTTAATAACTTCCTTGAATTCACTTAGTGGCATCATTTCCGTTGTCATGGCACCAGTGTTTTTGAACTCCAACAATTCCACTAATCCCTTTTGAATGGCCGCACTAGTAAGTAACAATGGCACGAGTGGGAAGTGAATAAATTTACTATTCATCGCTCGAAGCATTTCTTCTGGCAAGCCCTTTTGTGCAAAAACCGTCATTTGGACCGAAAGTGGGACCGCAATGCTTTGGCCAAACCTTACTAGACCATTTTCATCCCCGTTCACATAGGATAACGGTTGAATAAAGTCAGCACCGGCTTCAATGTAAGCTTTGGCTCGTCTTACTGCTTCTTCTCCTTCTGCATCCGTTCTAGCAATAATCACAAAATCAACATTGGTTCTCGCATCGACTGCCGCTCGAATCTTCGCTACTCCCTCTTCTAACGAAATGAGTTCCGGTTTCGAGTTAATACCAAGTGGACATCTCTTTGGTACTACTTGGTCTTCAAGAGTGATTCCTGCAACTCCTGCTTTTTCAAAGGATCTTACCGTTCTCATGACATTAATCGCATTTCCATAGCCGGTATCCGCATCGGCAATAACGGGTACATTTACGGCATTCACTATGTTTTGAACCACTTGTAAATTTTCCGTTGCCGTATAAAGCTCCGCATCTGGTAAACCAAGCGAACTGGCGGAAACACCAAATCCTGTTGTAAAAACCGCATCAAAGCCAGCATTTTCAATCAGGATTGCACTTAATGAATCATAAGCCCCTGCAGTATATATGAATTCCTTTTCTGCAATCATTCTTCTTAAAACAGTTGCTTTACTAGTCAATTCCATCTCTCCTTCTATTTTTCTACTTTTTGTTCACTCGCAAACCGTTGCTTTAAGTATTCAATATGTCCACCAAGATCAATAATATTCTTGTCCGACTTGGGAAGCGGGTTATAGTAAAATTTTTCATTGGTCGATTCGTTGACAATCGTCGATTCCTTCCAATTGACTGTAAGCTGATCAAAGCGTTTTACCTTTGCCAGTATCCCTTCACAATTGATCAGCGGGACACCATCCGCTACTTGACCACGGTAGAAACCAGGTGAAAAGGATTCGGCGATAATACCTGCAATACCAAGATGGCGCAGGACGAGCATCGGGGGTTTGTGAGGATGTCCATAGCCAAAGTTCCTGCCACCCACAATCCAATCACCCTTTTGAATCTTCTCGACAAAGTCCTCTTCATACGGCTTCATACAAACTTTCACAAGATTATCCATGTTGGTTTCTTTTATATTCTCAATTCCAATGACACGATCGATATCAAAATGAGCTTCATCAAAAATCCAAATGACTCGGCCCTTTAGAATGTCTTCCACCTATGATCACCCCTTCGTTCCAATTAAGTAATTTTCATCCATATACTTTCTTGGGTCCGTGATCACCCCATCAATTGCTGATGCGGCCACTGTTGCCGAACTAACGAGGAAAATATCTGCCTCTGTACTCCCCATTCGTCCTGGAACATTTAGCGTAGCGGTGGATAATGCCTTTTGCCCAGCGGAAATCGTCCCACTTCGACCAAAGCAAAAATCACAACTTGGTGCCGAGATAAACGCCCCAGCTTCAAGAAAAATCGAGAGCAAGCCCTCTTCTGAAGCCTGAAGCATTAACTCATTCGACGAAGGAATGATATTTAATTTAAAACTCGGAGCTACCTTTCTTCCTTTTAAAATTTCAGCAGCCACCCGCATGTCATCAATCGTTCCTCCAACACAAGAACCAATATAGCCCTGATCAATCTTTGTTCCCACAACCGTACTTAGTGGAGCGATATTGGCAGGTGACGGCGGAAGCACCACTAAGGGTTCAAGATCAGTAATATCAATTACATATTCATCCTCATAATGGGCATCTGCATCGGGCTTGATCATTTCAAAATCATTCAATGCGCGATCTTTTAGATACTCTTCGACTTTTGCATCTGGCACGATGATCGCACTGACAGCTCCAACAAACATGGCAAGACCACAAATTATCGCCCGCGCATCAATACTTAAATGAGGGATCGCTGAACCGTCTATTTCCAATACATTGGATAAGCAGCCATCGGGACCAATTTTCGACTGAATATAATTATAAATATCCCGGGCAGTTACCCCCCTTTTCGGGATTCCCGTCAACGTCACTTTGACCGTTCCAGGCACTTGCACCATTACTTTCTCTGAAAAATAAGCTTCAAATAAATAGCGGCGATTGCCAATGGCTAAAGCCCCTAGCGAACCTAAAGCGCTTACATGTCCGTCATAATGGAATAAAAACGACCCCGGTGTGGCATATCCAAGCTCACGAGCCATTTGATGACCGATTCCCTTTCGTTCATAAAGCGTAATTCCCTGCTCTTTAGCAAAACGACGGGTTTGCTCATGAAAAGCTTCTTCCTTTGCCGTAATCGTCGGCGTCATGTGGTCAATAAATAGGACAAACTTTTCAGGATTTTTCACCTGGGTGATCCCAAACTCTTCTTTCATTTGTTTTTCAATTCGATCGGTATATCCAGGAAAGTCATACGCTAATACATAATCTGGAGAAACCATTAATTCTTCCCCTGACTGAACAGAATCTTTCCCTGCTGCACGTGCTAATATTTTCTCAGTTAACGTCATTCCCAATTTTTCCACCCCCAAAAAAATTCGTAATCGCCTAATTGGTGACCTTGATGAAGGACTATAATGAGTGACAAAGGTCAACAATTTTGGTTTATGACTTTGGTCACCGACCTAAGTCATTGACTGCGGTCATTGTTTTTTCTCATTATATAACTTATAATAAAATAGAGTCAACATATTATTTAGAATTTACTGAAAATTAAAGAGGGTGAAAAGTTGGAAACACTGAGCCAACGCCAGATTAATGCCATGCAGACAAAGGAAAAGATTTATCAAACGGCCCTACAATTATTTATTGAACATGGGTTTAATAATGTATCGATCAATGATATTACTCAACATGTCGGCACGGCAAAAGGTACATTTTACACACATTTTAAATCAAAGGATCAAATAGTTGTTAGGCATTATATTAAGATCGATGACCATTATGGAGTCACCTATCAAAACCTACAAAGTGAAGAATCCAACTATGAAAAAATCTTGTTGATTTTAAAAGAAGGATTCAACTATACGGAAAAAATTGGGAAGGAATTACTCCGAGTAGTCCTTATTAATCAAATTAGTGGGAACGAGGATGTACCCTTTGTAATGAGCAGTAAGCGGAAAATTTATCGTATCTTACTAGAGTTAGTAGAAAAAGGGCAACAAAACGGAGAATTCACCACCACCCAAGACCCTAATAAACTAGTAGTATCAATCCTACAACACTACAGCGGAGCCTTCATGCGATGGTGTCTACTAGAAGAAGAAAAATCCCTAACCGAAATTGGAATAGAATCGATGAGTCTCCTTATAGATAGCTTTCGGTAGAACGGCCTGGTGGCGGTTCTACTGGCTCTTTTTGGTTTGAGCAAAACGGCCTAAGGTAAAATAAGCGGAGATTTTTCGGTTAGACTGCAAAATGAGCTCGGTTCGGGGAATATAAGCGGAGATTTTCCGATTAAGCAAAGCAAAATTACCCATTTTCACGTTTTTCGAGTCAATAGTCGGAATCTCTCCGTCTATTTAAGCTATTTTTAGTGTTATTTCCTAATTAAGGGAAATTTCTCCGCTTATTTATCAAACTCGATTTAGCATCTAATGAACTTGTACAACTTACGGGTGGTTTCGTGAAAAAAAGAAAATTTACAAAAACACCCCTCGACAAACCTCTCTCCTCAAAAATCACCCAAACCCCTCCATAACAACAAAAAAGGCCAAATCCAATCAAACGTTTGATTAGCAGAAATTTCACTAACTAATCGTTTGATTAAATCTATCCAAAACCCTTTTATTTAAATGGCACCCGATTCATGTCTCAGAACCCTGGCTCCAAAAGGGCTTTTTCAAGTAAAAAAAACCCGCCGTCCAGCAGGTCTGAAAAAAAATTCTGTTCTAGTAAACAGTATGTTAAATATTCCCTTATGGAAATGTCTGAAACTTCTGCCCAGATCCGCCATGCTCGACAATGAGCGGACACATTGTGATGCTGTGATCGCAAATGGCCTCCACATCTTTTCGGTCATGTGTCACGATCATACAGGTTATATTTGCTTTCTTCAAAATGGATAGCAATTCTTCCCGGATAGACTCTTTTAGATCGGCATCTAGGTTACTGAAGGGCTCATCCATTAATAAAATTTTGGGCTTTGGTGCGAGCGCCCTTGCAAGAGCTACCCTTTGCTGCTGCCCACCGCTCAGCTCGTGTGGATACCGGTCACCAAACTCTTCCATATGAACAAGCTCTAGCATCTCTTGTACCCGCTGCTTCCAACCCTTCCTCGCCATTCGGGATAAGCCAAATAAAATATTCTCTTTCACAGTCATATGAGGAAACAACGCATAATCTTGAAACACCATGCCGACACCTCTATCTTCCGGCTGAACAAAAATGTGCTTGCCTACAACCGGTTTACCCGCAATCGTAATTGTCCCCTTCGTAGGCATTTCTAAACCAGAAATTAAGCGAAGCAATGTACTTTTGCCGCTGCCGCTCTGCCCTAATACACCGACAATCTCTCCAGTATTCAAAGAAAAAGAAAAATCATCAATAATTGGCGTTCCCTTTCGAGAATAGGTAAAACAAAGATTTTGGATTTCAACTACTTTCATCGTTCCACCTTCTTATCAATTACTTGAAACACGACGACAGCTAAAACACTAATGCCAATAATCATTAAGGATGATATAGAGGCCTCATAAATCATTTCATCCTTGGCATATTGAAAGGTCTTTGTTGCCAGCGTATCAAAATTAAACGGTCTCAGTAGTAGGGCTAAAGGCAGTTCCTTGCAGATTTCAACAAATGTTAAAATAAAGCCGCTTATAAGCGCACCTTTAATTAACGGAAGATCTACTTTAAAGAATGTTTTCGTCATGCCTAAACCGAGCACTCTTGATGCTTCTGAATACTTTGTGCCGATTTTTTCAAAACCTACCTCAACCGCATTAAAGCCTGTAGCCATAAAACGAATCGCATAACCGACAATCAACATCACTAATGACAGGCTTAAAATTAACGGGGCATCTCCCCATCCCATATAAGAATAAAAAGGAGCAAGCCATTTATCAAGTGTAATAAACACGGCAAGTACCCCAATAGCAATAATGGCACCTGGAATGGAATAACCCGTAGTTGTTAATTTAGCTAAAACAAAAGATCCCATCGAATGGTTCCGGCTCACATTCGCCACAACAACGGCTAGAATCAGAATAAGCACCGTAGAAATGGCTGCAACATAAACGGTTTGAAAAAACAAGGTAAAGAAGCTCTCATTCCATACCTTATGAAACGTCAACTTCGCCCATGCGATTAACTGTATGAGCGGAATAAGAAATCCGAGCAAAAACACAATTCCGCAATACATAAAAGCAGCTACTGCTTTTACACCCTTTAGCTTCATCGGCATGAGCGGTCTTGATTTATTATTTACATTGTAGCGCCGCCCTTGTCTCAGCAGCCTTTCTAAGAAAAACAGCCCTACGATAATCACCATCAGCCAAGCCGCAAGCCTCATCGCCGAATCAATATCATACATGCCAAACCACGTTTGAAAAATCGCAGTTGAGATCGTATGAATGCCAAAATAGCTCGTTACCCCATAATCACTGAGCACTTCATAAACGACAAGGACCGCCCCCGCAACGATAGCGGGTCTTGAAAGCGGAAGCACAACGCGAACAAAAATCGCAAGCGGCTTTCTTCCAAGCAGTCTCGCATTTTCGAAAAAGGATGAGCTCTGGCTCACAAGAAAAGCCCTCGTCATTATATAAACATAAGGAAATAGAAACAAAGTAAAGATGAATATGGCTCCGCGTAAAGATGAAATCGATAGAAGCTCAGGATTGATTTGATAATCAAAATGGTTCCGGAACGTTGATTGAATCACCCCAGTATAGCTAAACATCGTTCTGTACGTATATGCTGCTATATAAGGCGGAATCGCAAGCGGCAAGAGTAAGCCCCAACGAAAAAAACGCTTAAGCGGAAAATCATAGGCCGCAGTCAGCCAAGCAAGCGTAACCCCCAAAAACGCAGTAAAAATCCCTGTTAATAATACAAGAATGATCGTATTTGCGACATATGTTTTTAATAAATACTGGCGAATCTGAAACCAGTTTTGGTTAGGTTCCTGAAAAAGAGATAAAAAGACAAACAGGATGGGCAGCAGAATAACCGCCGCCCCAACCATGCTGATAATCCACCAGCTATTAAAATCTTTTTGAAAAAATCGTTTCACCTGATGTATGCCCATTTTTACTTCCACTCTGTTTTATTGAAAATCTCAATTGCTTTATGATTATGCTTTCCTAAAGTATCAAAATTAAGCTCTTGCATTTTAAAGTCGCCCCATGATTGCAGAATTTCAGGCTTCTTAGCTTCTGGATTTACTGCGAATTCATAGTTGTGAGCAGATAAGAATTCTTGTGCATCCACACCTGTCATGTATTCAATTAGCTTCGTAGCATTTTCAGGATTTTTGCTATGCTTTGTTAATCCAATACCGCTAATATTCACATGTGTTCCATTTGTTTCTTGGTTCGGGAAAAATACGCCGATGCTTTCTCCCACTTTCTTTTCTTCAGGATCTTCAGAGTTTACAAGAAGTCCAACATAATAGGTGTTCATAATCGCTACATCACCCGTACCAGCTGCAATCGCTTTTGCTTGGTCACGGTCACCGCCATCAGGCTGGCGTGCAAAGTTATTCACAATACCTTGTGCCCATTGCTCTGCCTTCTCCTCACCGTTTAACTCAATGAAGGAAGCAAGTAAAGATTGGTTGTAAAGACTTGTTGAAGAACGGGCAAGCACTTTCCCTTTCCATTTTTCATCAGTTAAAGCTTCATATGTAGAAAGCTCATTTGGATTTACGCGATCCTTCGAGTAAACAATGACGCGTGCTCTTGTTGACATGCCAATCCAGTTATTGTCTTTATCACGAAGATTTGCAGGAACATTTTTGTTGATAACGTCAGATTTAACTGGCTGTAGAATATCATTATTCTTTGCATTTGCTAGAACTCCGCCATCTACTGTAATAAATAAATCTGCCTGCGTGCTCTCGCCCTCACGCTTTAAACGCTCAATAAGTTCTTCTGCTTCTCCCTTAACAACATTCACTTTGATACCAGTTTCTTCTGTAAACTTCTTATATACTTCTTCATCAGCCTCATAATGTCTGGCAGTATAGACATTGACCATTTGATTTTCAGCTTTTTTTGGTTGCTCAGCTGGTTTTTGTCCTTCAGAGCTGTTATCAGTTGCTGCTCCGCATCCAGCTAAACCAACCGTTAATAAAGCACTTGCAAGGAAAGGTTTAATAAGTTTAGAAAGGTTCATACATAAGTCCACCTTTGTTATTTTTTATGATAGTGATAATGATAATTATTATCAGTTGTTAATTTATATTCTATTTGCCTATTCATCAATAGTCAACAATATTTTTTTGATTTATGAAATTTTTCAACGACTTGTGACAGGGACGGAAATTGGGGTCCCCTCTAAACTATTTTTACTCCTAACCTGTCCTTTTCACCTACTTTTATGTATATAGAAGGAGAAAGGAGGTGATTGAAATGGCAGAAACACTTTTAGCAGAGTCGAAATTGCGTTTGGTTTTCCAGGCAGGGATTGATGAAGATAGCAAGCCAATCCTAAAAGCCAAGACCTTTGGCAACGTCAACAAAGCAGTAACAGCGGATCAGCTTTACCAGGTTACACAGGCAGTCGTAGGTTTAACCGTTGACGAACTTAGCGGCGCGCAACGTATGGACAGCTTGGATCTTTTAGCGTAATGGTAAAAAAAATCTCAAACGATAGGAGGTGAAAACAATGGCAAAAACACTAGAATTGCAGTTTGTTACCGAGGGTGGGAACAACGCTAGACTTACAGTGGATAACCCGAAGGAACCGATTGAGGAGGCTGCGGTTAAGCAAGCGATGGAAGCGATAATTGCGGCTGAAGTATTCTTCACATCCGGTGGTAAATTCGTCACCGCCAAAGGAGCACGAGTTATCGAGCGCAATGTTACCGATTATGAACTAGTTTAATAGAGTCAGAGACCGGATTCAGTGATGGAGCCGGTCTCTTTCTACACTAAAAGAAAGGAGAAAAACATATGGAGCAGATTATTCCCTTCATTAGTGAAGTCGGATTCCCAATCGTTGTGACACTCTACTTACTGCATCGAATTGAATCAAAACTCGTTGTCGTCGTCCAATCGATCCATAATCTGCCCGAGCGGATGAACTGGGTTAAGGGGTTTTGCACTAACCACCGGTGACACTGGTATGTTGAACCCCCCTGTTCTTAGGCTGGAAGTCTTACCTGGTTGATCCATAAAAATTTGTTGGATACTCCTTATAATGTGATAGAATCTTTCTTGGATTTAGGTTTATAGAAGGCCAGCCAAACGATAGTTAGAACATACATTACTACAGCAGGAATAGATGCCTCGATTCCAAAAGTACCACCAGTTATCCAAACACTATCCGATTTAAACTGGAATAAAACTAGCGAGGAGTGGTTTTTACCGTTTTCTAAAACAAATTGCACCATTTTGGAGCTAAAGAAAAAGTTCCATAGAATATGCACCACCACCGCATTCCATACATTTCCAGTCTTATAAACAATAAGGCAAAACATTGTGCCTACCAAGGTACCTGCAATAAGAGTCAAGCATATATCCAGTAATTGCTGTTCATTGACGGTAAGTAAATGAAGGGCTCCAAAAAAGAATGAAGTTACAAAAACAGCAGTTGCCACATTCCATTTTTCTTCAATTATTTTAAATAAATAGCCACGGAACAAAATTTCTTCAATTATTCCTGCTGAACACGCAGTTATGAAAGAGACGATAATAAACGTTAGCACTGTGCCAAAAGGAAGTTGGTCTTGTTTTTCAAAAACAACGGATTGTGATAGTACATAAAAGGAAAGTACTGTAAAAGGCAAGCCTAATCCAACAAAAATCCCTAATTTCTTCAATTTAACTGGCGTTTGAATCCGAAAGTAAGCATTGGCTTTTTTAAAGAACCGTTTTGCATACAACCAAAGCAATCCTACAGTAACTCCAATTCGTATTAATTCTTTTACTGCCACTCGTACCGTGCCATTATCGATCCCATCCGTCAGCGGATTTACAAAAATAGCTACCGTCAAAAACAAGAAAACCAACATCAAACCATGCATTACTACTTTTCCCCAGTGCATTTCTTTAGCTCCTTTTTTTAAGATATAAGAGTAAAATTAACAAGGAGAATAATGAATCTTTTACTTTATTATATATTATCGAGGATGGGTATAAATGGATATTGCGAAAAGATTTATCTGAGTGATACTTTTTCTTTCCATTTCTAATTTCATATAATATTACTTTTCATGGTACAAATTAAATCTTTTAGTGAGCTTTAAAAACATCTTATTTGCAACCTTTCCACATTCGAAATCACAAAGTGATTCTAACGTTGGAAATAATTATTGGGTGTTTGCGGTTTGGGTGTGATTTTTAATGTGGAATAAAAAGAGGATATTAATGTTGGGTACTGATTTGTTCTTTTTACTCACAGTTGAGTAGCCAATACCACTGATGGTCTACCCAACCAGTCCTGTTAATTCAATTGCGGTAGCCAATTTCCTCGATTGGCTACTCAACCTGTTCCATTAATTTAATTGCGGTAGCCAATAGCCTCGATTGGCTACCCAACCTGTCCTATTAATTTAATTGCGGTAGCCAATAGCCTCGATTGGCTACCCAGCCTGTCCTATTAATTTAATTACGGTAGCCAATAGTCTCGAGTGGCTACCCAACCTATCAGCAGTTTTTTTAAACAAGTGATTTGCTTTTAGTAAAATACCATTTCTTCTTTTTTTAAAAATTCAATAACTTGACCGGCAAATTCTTTTGTTTTTTCAATTTGAACCCAATGACCGCACTCTGGGAAGACATGAAGCTGTGCATTTGGTAATGCAAGCGCTAATTTGTAGCTTGTGTCTTGTAATGGGATAACGCGATCATCTCTTCCATGGATTAATAATACAGGGAAATTGATTTTTCTAAGTTGATCGATAGATAGAGCCATGTCACTAACATGTTGTTGTCTTGGTTCAGGAAACATCGATGAAAATGATTCTTGGAAGCCTTCTTGCATACTTGATTTAAAACGCATTTCTACTAAGTCATCATTTTCGGCCATCGATTGGTCGAAAGCAAATAGTTTGATTAGATCTTTCATATTTTCAAAGGTTGGAGTATATCCCCAAACTCGATCTAATCCATCGGAAATGTGGTGGTCAATTCCCATACTACCCATTAAGATAAGTTGTTTGATAAGGTCAGGGCGTTTTTTAGCAATATGCAGGGCAATTGCCCCACCGAATGAGTTACCAATTATTGAAATTTTCGTTTCACCTAAGGTTTCAACGAAATCAATCATATGATCTGCCCAAACATCGATTGAATAGTTAATTCCCTCAGGTCGATCTGTGTAGCCAAATCCAACGACATCTGGTGCGTAAAGATGAAAATTCTCTGAAAGAATTGGGAACACTAAACGCCAGTTAGCCCATGCTGAAACGCCAGGTCCAGAACCATGGATAAGTAAAATCACTTCCCCTTGTCCATCCTCATGATAATGTGTTTTAACTCCCTTTACGTCAATATACTTTCCTGCTTCAACTGTCACAATGATCTCCTCCAATCAATTACTCTGTAAACGATCATTCAATTAGTTTAAGAGCAGCTTCACAGCACAATTCATCTTGTTCTGCACTGCCACCACTAACCCCAATTCCACCGATTACTTTTCCATCTACTTTAATAGGAAATCCACCACCAAAAATGACAAGCTTAGGAGTATGGACAATTCCATTAAATAATGCAGGTTCATCTTTTATCATTGGATACCACTCAGAGGTCGGTTTTCCAAACGCAATCGCAGTGTATGCTTTATTTTGGGAAATCCCAACACTCAACAATGGAGCATAATCCATTCTTGAAAAGCTAACTAAATTTCCACCATCATCAACAATGGTTATATTGACTGTAATCCCTAATTCTTTTGCCTTTTGTTCAGCGGCATCAATCATTTTTTTAGCAAGTTCATTCGATATGGCGTACTTTTCTAAATACTTCATGATTTCCACTCCTCGTCATACCTAGTCAAATGACGTTTTTTCTGAAAAACAACTGCTTTAAATAACAATAGCATCAGTTGGAAAAAGTGCCCCTGATGCTATGTTACTTATCTCAATACTTTATTTCTTTCCCTAATAGGTAAAATACTCATGTCCGTTGTTGGCTTACTTTGACAAGCTAGTCGATATCCAGAAGCATATTCCTCGTCAGGTAAAGCAGATTTTGAATAAATCCCATCTACCGTTTCACCAGTCGTAATTTTAATCTTGCACATCCCACATGCGCCGCCTTTACAGCCGACAAAAATGTTACCGACTTGACGTATAGAGGCATTTAAGATCGTTTCATTTTCCTTAACTAAAATTTCTTTTCCGTTCACCTCGATTTTAAATGTCTCCATGGTTACCATCTCCTTAATTATCCATCCCTTTATTTAAAGGAAGCCTCTCTAATATTTTGTAACCGCTTACACTTAAGACAAAGGAAAATTCCTTGACAGTTAATAGATGTTTTACGAAACAACTGTAGTGAATCTTTCATTTAATTCTCTTTCAAAATAGAATACTGCTTTACCGATTGTATCCTCTGTCCATGTGATGGTTGCTGAATCAGGGTATGTGATATAGCCACCACAGAACACTTCATTACGATTTCCAGAAGGGTCGAAGAAGTAAATGGTTGTCCCCCTTGTAATTCCATGACGAGTTGGTCCGGCGTCGATCATAACATCATTTTTCGCCATGATATCGGCAGCATTTCGAAGTTCTACCCACTCATCTAACCAGAATGCAAAGTGATGAAGTTTGTTCTGTGGGCCCTTAATAATTGCGATATCGTGGGCAGTATTGGTCTTGAATAACCATTTAGCAATCGTTTGATCATTCTTTTCCCCAGCCACTAATTGCTCACTTACGTGGAAGTCAAAAATGTCTGTAAATATTTTTGTTGCACCATCAACGTCCTCCCCAGCAATTAAGAGATGGTCAAGACGTGTCGGATGCATTCCTAGTAATCCGTCTGGCCATGGGTCAGGATTGACAAGCGGTAATCCATTACCAACTACTTCAATTTTGTGGTAAAGTTCAACGATTTGTCCAGTAGGTAAAGTGAAACGAACTGCTTCTCCTTCTGCTATTCGAACTCCAGCTGGTACACGTTCTGTATAAATCCCAATATTGTTTAATTTTTCTTCATAAAGGTCTAAATCTGAAGCAAATTCACATTTAAAAGCTAAATGTTCCAAACCTGCACTGTCGGCTTTTTTCAAAATGACACTATGATGGTCATGTTCATCCCATGCCTTCAGATAAACTCTGTCCTCTTCACGTGCAGTTTCAATTAAACCGATAACTCTCTTGTAGTAATCAATTGATTTCTCCCAGTTTGGACAACGTACTTCAACTCTTCCTAAACGCATGATTGCCATAAATTAATTCCTCCTTAAGTATTCTAAATTTATAGATTAAAATATTTCAGAAGTGATACCACCAATGAAATATTCTAATTTTTTTTAGACAAGTCTAAGAAAAAATAAGAACAATGGTTAATTGAAGGAGCAAAACATGAAGCTAATTTTTTTGAAAAGTAAATTGAAAACCAGTTAGACGTTCCACTAGGCGAATTTCATACCGAGATTCCTCAGTATCAACAGAAGGGTATTAAGAAGAACAGAGAAGGAAAATACACACAACCAAAAGAATATAAAGAGTGCCCACTAGTTAAGTGGCAGGTGTTCACAGAATTTAATCATCAAAATCACATTAAAATTTAAAAAATTCAAAATCTTCATATTATAAAAGTAACATAAACTTCATTGTATTTTCATGGCGAATCTGTGAATTTTTTTTAAAATTCCGTTATTAAATTATCGAATATCTTGTGTTATTTACTTGGATATGCATTCGTTACGCCTATTTGACACTATAGATCCATCATACTAGCATCGCTGCCTGATCAAATGTTTGAACTCAAAAAGCAAGGGAAAATCGTACGTTTAAGTGCCATACGATTTACTCTCGACTCGGGTGAAATTTAAAAATAAAATAGAATGCCCGAGGTATGTAAAAAAAAAGGAAGTCACACCTCGGGCATCTTATTGCCTTTTTTGGGTTAATATCAAAGTTGGTTCGTTTATAATCCCCCAACAAATACACCTAATGATTTATGGATTTAGCATTTGTTAATTTTTTGAAGCTTGTCTTGATGACATTGGGTCTGACCCCAAAATTCATCAAGTGGTTGTCGCAACATATGTCTTATCTTCTAAGAATGCATTATTTTTTATCTTTTCAGAAAATTAACTTGTGTTTTTTATTTACATCCACTATTATATATCTAAATGATATATATCTTATAGATAGGTGTGGAAATATTGAGGAATTATAACGATACAACATATGCAATATTAGGGATATTAACTACTGAATGTAAATCAGGATATGCCATTAAACAGTTCATTGACCAGAGCTTAAATCATTTTTGGAAAATTAGTTATGGACAAATATATCCAACGCTAAAATTAATTGTCCAAGAGGAATTAGCAGAAGTTCGTACTTCATCTACCCCAGGAAAGCCTGATAAAAATGAGTACTATCTTACCTCAAAAGGAATAGAAACACTAAAAAATTGGTTGAAACAGCCAATTGAACAATTACCAATTGAGCGAAATGAAATTTTACTTAAATTATTTTTTGGTCGCTATCAAGCTCGAGAAAATACGGTATTACTTCTACAGAAATACAAGCAAGAGCTCGCAGGACGTTATCAAACCTATGTATCTATTGAACAGGCTATTATCAATCACAAAGATAACGATGAGGATTCAATATATTGGTTGTTTACGTTAGATTATGGAAAAAGAACCACAAAAGCTGAGATAGATTGGTGCGAGTTTACTCTTGAAAAACTTTCTACGAAGGGGGATTAGTGATGACCAACCAGATTTATACTGGTCGTTATACGATTGATAATACAGAGGATATTGTCGTTTTCATCATTGGAATGAGAGTTAACAAGCGACTCGCAATTCATAAGTGGTTACCAGTATTTAGCGCCATGCCTGGAATGATTAAGGAGCTTTATATAAACAAAGAGGAACTGGGATTTTTATCGATGGAAAGTTATTTTGGACTTAGAACAACTGCTATGATCCAATATTGGCGTTCAATTGAAGACCTGCTTGCTTATGCTAAAAATGAAAAACATTTAACGGCTTGGAAAAATTTCAACCAAAAAGTAGGTAACAATGATGCGGTTGGAATTTATCATGAAACGTATCAAATAAGTAAGGGTAATTATGAATCTATTTATGTAAATATGCCTCACTATGGCTTAGGAAAGGCATTGAACCATAATCCCGTTACTGTAGAACGAGATTCCGCTCGTAAACGACTTAAAGAATAATAATTTTGTTTTAGTTTTAGGCTCTGTTAAAGGACATTGTTGATTTATAACTCTGTTGATTGGAGCGGAAGGCGCTTGACTCCTGCGGGAGTACGGGGCTGGGGAGACCCCACAGGCGCTTAAGCGCCGAGGAGGCTCCCCGGCACGCCCGCGGAAAGCATAGCGCCTGGAGAGGAAATCAACAGCCAAGTTTAACAGAACCTAGTTTTAAAAAGCACCTTATAGCAAATTTAATAAGGTGCTCTTTGTAAATTTCAACAACCTCATTTACCTATGGGTACGGCTCACACTAACGTATCAGTGTATGTGGCAACACATGGGATGTCTCAATCTGTATAGTTTACATTATTACTGTACGGCTGATAATTTCATCCTGTACTTCCTTGCAAAGCTCGACAAAAAAAGCACTGTATCCGGCAACACGTACAATAAGGTCCCGATATTCTTCAGGGTGTTGTTGGGCTAGTTGTAATGTTTTGTTATCGACGCAATTGAATTGCATCTGAGCATTGCCCATAACGGAGGCGGTGCGTAACAGGGAAATCAATCCTGACCTGCCTTCCTGAGTATCTATTGAATTTCTTGTTACTTTAAAGTTATGAGCCATACCAAGACTCATTGATTCAACATTAATTTTGGATACAGATTTTATGACTGCGGTAGGTCCTTTTTTATCTGCACCCTGAGTAGGACTCATTGAATCAGACAGTGGTGCACCCGAAAAGCGTCCGTTGGGTGTTGCTCCAATCAACTCGCCCAGTGGTGTATTAAAGGACTGGGACAGCGTTCCATGGATTTGTCTTGCATAAAGCGACTTGTACTGATTGATTCTTTTTTCTGTGTAATCAACAATGTCGGTTGCAATCAGATCTGCATAGTCGTAATCATTACCGTATTTAGGCGCATCAAGGCAGTCACGACGTATTCGTTCGTACCCCTCCCAGTTGGCATCAAGAGCTTTTTTTATATCTGAAAGCGTGTACTTTTGGTCATCATAAACCAGTTTTTTAATCGCAGCCATGCTGTCGACATAAGTACCCAGCCCTGCGAAGATTGTTCCCGGTCCTTCATAAAGAACTGCTCCCCCGGCTGTCACATCTTTTCCGGTTTGCATACAGCCGTCAACAAACAGTGACATATATGGAGTGGGCATAACATTTCTGAAAACCTCCTGAACTAGAACTGTACCCCTCGCATTCATCTCCAGAAGATAATCAAGTTGTCGTTTCACTGCGGCTTCAAATTGTTCATAAGTGATCATTGCCTCTAGTTCTCCGGTATCTAGCCATTTCTTGCTTCCGTAGGACTTAAGAATGCCACGATTGAAGAACATGTCAATGGTAATAGGCCATTGTGTAAAGCCACCGGCTGTCCACTGGTGGATACGTCCAGATTTTTGCGGTTCTACGCATCCCATAAGGCAATAGTCACGAGCATCTTCAAAATCAAAGCCCTTTCTAAGCATCATTTTAATATGTGCATCATCGAAATGGCAGGCAGGCATACCAACGCCGGCTTTAATGACATCCACAATTTTTTCAAAATAACGCTGTGGAGATTGATTGTGGATACGGCAGGCAAGGGAAGGCTGGTAAACCTTAACTTTTTCAACAGCATCCATAATCAGATAGGTTAATTCGTTGGTGCCGTCTCCCCCTTCACGTTTCTGTCCACCTACGGTCATATTTATAAAAGGCATATATCCTGCAAAATATTTGGCAGTCGCTCCCGGTGTATACCAAATCATTTCTGAACATTTGATCAGGAAACATCCCATCAGTTCAAGAGCCTGCTGTTCATCTAGCCTTCCATTCTCAAAGTCTGATGTATAACAAGGGAACACATACTGGTCTAAACGGCCCAGCGATGTACTACATTGATTTTCCTCCATCAAAAACAGTGACTGTATTGTCCAAATAGCCTGCAATGCTTCATGAAATGTTTCAGGCGGATTAGCAGGCACGCGGGCATTGACTTTAGCGATTTTTTCCAACTCAAATTTACGCTTTGGATCCTGTTCCTTTTCCGAAAGTTCCTGTGCATATGCTGAAAGACGATCAGCATATGTAAGAATTCCTTCACACGTTTCTATTGCTGCTTGATAAAAGGGGATTTTTTCCTTATCCTCCATTCTACCAGAGGATAAGTTAGCAAGATAAGCTTCAGCTTCAGCTTTAACCCCATTAATACCTTTCTTAAAAAGGATGATATCATAACCCGGACTGGTATCGCCGCCACCACTGGTCATATGATAGGTCAAATCACTTATGCACGCTTCAGCGCCGAATTCCCATAAATCCTCATCCCGAAAAGCTTTTTCACAAGCCTCTGCCAAAGATTTACCTTCCCAAAATAGGAACAATTGCTCTCTCATAATCATCTTGTCTTCTTCACTGATAAAGTACGGATCCTGTGATCTCGTGCTGATGGTGTCAAGTTCATCACGAACCCACTCCCATGCAATATCTGGCGAAAATGCACCTGCCCGCGGTTTTCCGCAAGGGTGTCCCACTATAAGTTCATTTTCTTGTATAAGCATCGGGGCAGTTTCGCATGCTCTTCTAAACCCTTTAGCACGAAGCACGTTCTTTGGAAGGTCAGGAAACTTTTTTGCAATTTCGGTAAATGCCAAGGCACGGCCAATTGTTATGCTTGGCTTGACAGTTAAATATGCTTCTTTCAGGAGCCGAAGACGTTTAGGTAGATCGGAATTTCTCTGCTTCATAAATACCTCCTCTTAATTCAAGCATTTCTGGAGTATCTCCAATTTACTCTTTATTTGATCTTTTAAAACAAAACTTTCCTCATTGAATTTAAGTATCATATTAATTGTAAAGCCTTGGGGGTTATTTTATATTGTAGATTCTCTACTGTTTTATTGGATAAAATCTGCCAATATTATTGATGATTTGTACTATAGTTACTTTTGGACAAATAATATGTTGCTAAATTTATATGCCTGTTTAGATTTTTGGTTAGAAAGGCTATTTAGTAATTCATTCAAATAAAAACAGATAAAGGCAACTACCAATAATGGTAAGTTGCCTCATTTAAAAAATATCGAAAAAACCTCATTTATTTATGGTACGGTTCACCGTAGTTATTTAAGAGGCAAAAAACAGAACAGAGTTCCATTAACTATCTCTCGCTTTCCGTTAAGTATGTAATCAAGGGGCAGTTGGATACTTTTAATATTATTAAAGATCTAGAAAGGTCACACTGAATAATGATTTGTTTTATGTATCTTATTTATATTTGATAAACTCCTACAACAAAATTAAGAGTAGGATAATATCTGTTTAAAGGGCTCCGTTTTGAGGTGCATATCATATAAATGGCAATGAAAATGGCTCGTAAACTGACATCAGTTTTGCAAGCCATTTTTCAGGTTTATGGAGCTTTATTGACACCAAAACCTATATCTTTTTCTTCAACTAAAGCCCCCCGTTAGCCATCCAATGAAGCCCCCCTTCACCACAAAAAATGTAAGAAAATATCGTTCTTACATGGTAGTTGAATAAGGATATTGCTATCCTTAACCAAAGATTTGTGCAGTAATAGCAAATAATTCTTTATTTCTATATGGCATATTAATAGAATTCTTTATCATTATCGGAGGATTACTAACCTTTATAAATCCACTTTTCTCCAAGAATAACATTAACTCGTCATTACTAGATGGCACATCAATCCTTAACTTTCCTTGATGATTAAGAACTAACCCATCGATTATTAAAGCAGCTGTTTGTGAATCTGGTGCTACAATAGGTCCTATTAATAAATTTACTGGACCTAATATGGATAATCCAAATCCAATAATCTTCCCCTTTAGATTTTTAACAACTAAACATTGTTTTGATTGATTTATCCTGTTAAGAAGTAATTTTCTTCTCTTATCACCAAATGCAGCCCAATCTAATTCAATAATCTCATTAATATCATTCTCACGGTATTTCTCTAAGGTAATTTTCCGATGATTATTAAACAATTTAGTTGGAATATACTTATCACTTAGATACTTATGTACAGAGTCGACAGTAATAAAACCCATGTCTTCATATAAGGGTTTCCCATCTTCAGTTGAAATTAACATTATTGAGGTATTTCGAGAAACACTGTCTATACATTTCTGAGTAGCCTTTTTTCCTAAGCCTAAACCTCGATATTCTTCATTAACAATAACCATACCAATTGAAGCTAAATCAGTATCATAAGGTATAATTGCGGCACTCGAAACAATTTTCCCCACAGCATTTTTATGTCCGTATATTTTACCTGATGACATAACAGTTTTAATTTCATGTTCATCATAATCCCAGCCAACTGATTCAGAAAGTTCTATTAAACCTAAGACATCATATTTATCAAATTCAACGAATTCTAATACTGTTTTATTGTCTGTATGCATTAGAAATCTCCCTATTTCATTCCTATTCTTATCATAATTTACTATCTAGCCCTATTCAACTCAAGCCCCCAATTAGTTTAAGTACATAATTTCACTCATCTATCAAATGTAATATCTTTACTTGGGTAAACAGCGGCAAACCAACGTAATACTTCGTTGTGATGGTTAATAATTTGTTGGGCAGTAATGTCCTGTGAATTCCAAGTGCTGTGTGTATCTGAAACTAATGTGACCTTATATTCCATACTAAAAGCCCTTCTGCAAGTTGTATCCACACACGCTTCTGTTTGAATTCCTGCAACAACCAAATGGTCAATCCCATGTTTTTTCAGTTCTTCATCTAAAGAAGTATTATAAAATGAATCAGGAGTTGTTTTTTGAATGATTACATCCTGATTCTTTGGAGTTAGTTCAGGATGAATCTCCCACCCCTTTGTCCCATACTCTAAAGGTTTACCAGCAGGTGCGTTATGCTGTATATAAAAAATAGGTGTCTCGGTAGAGCGTGCTTGTTTGATTAAATCTTTTAAATTTTTTAGCATTCTTTCCCCTTTATAGACGACATTACCTTCCTGAAACATTCCATTTTGAACGTCTATAACCAGTAGTGCTTTCTTCATTTTCCTCCCCCTAAAAACATACGTTCGTTATTATTTATTGTACACTATTCATTAAGATTTGTTGAACAAACCAGCATCGTTAGTGGAACAAGAAAAAAAGCCGCCGAAGCAGCTGGTGATCTTAAACTATTGCACCCGTTAAGTTCAATATTCTTTCTGAGATAAATCCAATTGGAAAATAAGTGAATTTCTATCAGGGTAATCATATTGAATTGGCAAGTCCTCTTTATCAATCTTTTTAAATCCAACCTTCTTGTAAAAGCTGTGTGACCTAGTGGCTTTGGATGGAGTGTCCAAAATCACCTTTAAAAACCCTTGTTTATTCGCAAAATCAAGCAATGCTTGATATAAACCTGTTCCTATCCCAAACTCTTTACCACGGTAATCTTTATAAACGAAAAATTTCTTTAAAACAGAGACCTCGTTCGTTTTCTTTTGCAAACCGATAGAGCCTACAACCTCACCGTTATCGTTTAACGCTACCCAAAAGTTTCCTCCGTCGTTTATATAGTTTGATTGAATATCCAAAATGTCTGGTTGTTCTTCTGCACTAATCCCTACACCATATTCAACATTCTGTACGTGCAATATTAAATTAATGACTTCTTCTTTATATCTATTATCGTAAATCGTAATCATTAATTTTCCTCCAAATGTATTTTATTTAAAGAATACTATTAATTTTTGTTAAATTAAACTGAACCGTTAGCTCTACAAGCGATAGCCATTGTTTAGCTATCGCCCCCAGTTAGTTTAAGTGTACCACTTCACAAAGTTACATCGATTTTAACATATATACATTGAAACTTTTCTTACTCACATTTCACTTTATATCATATAGAGTTCCTCCCAGAACAGAAGGTACTCTATTCACACAAATCATTGAACTCCTTGTTATTCTTTTCCGCTAAACTCTAAAATTTTTAAACCCTCGGATGCCTCTGGTTCTTCAAAAAATTTAGTAACATGAATAAACACCGCTTCCGTGTCAAAAGCTGCTCTTTTGGGTTGTTCGTTACGCCTTTGTGCAATTTGACGTAAGCATTGCTCGTTATTTAGATTAAGGAAAATTAGTTGATGGCTTGCATTGACCTCTGACACCATATCCAAAAACCACTTTCGCAGTTTTTGAGTGTTAGCTGGAAAATCCATCACTACATCTGTACCGACACTTAATATGTTTTGGACATGCTTTTTCACCAACGGCTTGAGCTGCGCTGAGAATTTTAGATAGTCCTCAAATGATGCAATCTGATTGGGATATAGAGATGAAAGCCATTCATCCTCAGACAACAGTACCGCATGTTTATCTATCGCCAATTGTTTTGATTTAGTTGATTTTCCAGCGCCCATTTTTCCACAGAAAAAGTATAGAGTCCCCAATTGTTTCATATTTTTTACCCCCAGCGCTTATTTTAGTGGTTGTTGCCCCACCTTGTAAGACTATAATTTATTTTTTTATATTTTTTCACTAATGTTGCACTTATTTAATTTTTTAATATAAAAATACTCGAAATGTTCGCTAATCTGCCCGATAGTTCAATACCTACGTTTCCATTTCTATAATCAAGGCAATAATTCCTCCAATATAACCGAAAAGGAGGATATTATTTTGTTATTATCAAAAGCCTGGGAATTATATGAATCGGATAAAATGATTGAAGGATTCTCCCTTCAGACATTAAAGGGTATAAACTCCAATCTAAGCTAATTATCCAATACTTTAACGATGTGAATATTGAATCATTGACGACTGAACGCCTGAAAGAATACTTAGCAAAATCCAGTGAACACCTAAAGCCATCAAGTTTGTCTCATCGAATTCGATTCATTAAATCGCTGTTTCGTTGGATGCACGATGAGGGGCATATACCGAAAAATCCTGCTGCGAAAATCAAAGAACCAAAACAAGGAAAACGGATTCCAAAATTTTAAACGGAAAGAGAAATTGAACATTTGGGGGAAGCGTGTTTTACTACAATGGAAAAGGCACTATTCGAATTTATGTTTTCAACGGGTTGTAGAATAGGTGAAATTGTTTCTCTTGATAGAAATTGCATTAATTGGTCAAATCGTTCTGCAATAGTCCTTGAGAAGGGTGATAAGGAAAGGGAGGTCTACCTTAATAT
Source organism: Neobacillus sp. FSL H8-0543 (assembly GCF_038592905.1). Lineage (GTDB taxonomy): Bacteria > Bacillota > Bacilli > Bacillales > Cytobacillaceae > Neobacillus. The sequence goes on from NZ_CP151943.1 coordinate 2,039,650, forward strand.
ACGGTGAGAAATCTGGCTTAAGCGATACTTAGACCTTCGCCAGGATAAAGACCCAGCCATTTTTGTTACTGAACGTCACCCGCACCGAATGAGTATTGGACAGATGAGGTACATCATAAAGCGAATATCTAGTCGGGCAGGGATCAACAAAGAAATTCATCCACACCAACTACGCCACAGCTTTGCCACACACCTATTGAACAACGGAGCTCCCATTGATGTTATTCAAAGTTTACTGGGACACGAAAAAAGCGAGACCACTAGGGTTTATGCTCAGTTAAGTGGAAGCATTAGAAGAGAATTTTATAGAAAATATTTTTAGAAATAGATGTCAAAAGGCAACGGACACCTCCGCTGCCTTTTCTATATATTCGATTAACTTTCTGTGTTTCTCCAAGCTATACTTTTCCATCCTACGCCTTCCTTTTAGCAGTTTATCACATTATTATAAACAAGTTACCAATCATTAAGGATTTCCTTTTTTTACTTATATTAACATTTATCACTTAATATCATCTGTTAAAAAAAGGAAAAAGCGTGAACATTTTTGAACTAAACTGCACCAATAGTTGAAGAAGCGACAGCTTCTTCTGTTATCGCATCCGTTAATGCAAGAAGAATCCCTTTATGGCAACATAAAAAACAAATAAGGATGCAACAATACCGATATATCCCCAAGATTCTCTTCTGTTTTTTTGGAGTTCGATTTTAATTAGACGTATGTAAGATTTAAGGGGGAAAGTATGCTGAAAATATTAAGAATTATCTTATCAATAATTACTATCGGCTCATATCATTTATTGATATGATATTTTTGTCAATTGCATTTAGTTTTCTTCATTAAATATAAAGTATCTAACGAATCTCGAGACAGCCTGTCTTGCTTAAAGACAATTATATAATCTATTTCCTCTTCATCTTTTAAAACTCGGTTATACATTTCAATTAGAAGTAATTAAAATCAAAATGGAAGTTCCCTTGATTTGCGCTGGGCAATTTCCACTCTCTTTTTCAAAAAAAAAAGCACCGTCAACTCACCTTTGAAGAATTCTTCAACAGTGAGTTAACGGTGCTTCCGATGTTTATATTTAATTCTTAATTCAATGATAGCTAGCATAAATAATGATGTAAAGAAGAAGTACACATTTTAATTAAACCTTTCGGTATCTTGCACATCATTGATCATTACCGTTCGGTAGGCTGCACGACTTGGTATCCATATGTTGTATCGAGAAACGGATATTGAAGATAGTTATTCAAAGTCAATACCCGCTTCCAACAACAAAATACCACATTATTTACAACTTTTTTTGCCTTTATTTATGGTACGGTTCACAGTAATTAATCCGAAACAATGCAATTATCGGGGAGTGACAGTGAATGGCACCGATATTTATTGAACGGATACTAAAGTCAATTTTGTCCCCCTTTTCCCTTCTAGTGTTAGTGTTGCTTTCTTTCCTTTATGTTTAAATAATTCATTAATTATGTTGCCCGTTGCTTTTGCAGTATATGTAGTACCTTCAGACGTGATAAACCGAAACGTTCCGTTATCATCTACCCCACCTACTTGAGCTTCTATCATTATTTGATTGACAGTAGGGGCAGTAGTCGAAGGGATCTTGATGCTTTGTCCAATTTTCAACTTTGTTGGTTCAACTCCTGGATTTAGTTCTTGAATCTGTGAAACAGAGAACCCTAATGTTTTACCGATTTTTGTAAAAGTATCACTGCTCTTAATCACATAGGTGCCTGTGTGATCCAATATTTGATTGTCAGTAGGTGCAGTTGTCGAAGGGATCTTGATGCTTTGTCCAATTTTCAACTTTGTTGGTTCAACTCCTGGATTTAGTTCTTGAATCTGTGAAACAGAGAGCCCTAATGTTTTACCGATTTTTGTAAAAGTATCACTGCTCTTAATCACATAGGTGCCTGTGTGATTCAACGTATCATTAATGTTTTTGCTTGGTTTCTTATTCGTTAAATAGGTTTCACTCACAAACGCTATTTTGCCATTGAAATGAATCTTAGCCCAACCATTAATAGTGGATATCATTGACACACGATCGTCTAATTTTAAAGAGCCAATCATTGCACTTTTCGTCGAAGCTGCTTGTCTTACTTTTAACGATGTTGCTGTTACATACATGGATTTAGTAGTTTGGCTTGTTAGTGATTCAGCCGCTTGTTTTGATGTAAGATAATCCGCACTCACAAAACAAACTCTTCCTTTAATCAAAATGCCTGCCCATCCGTCTTCTTCGAATACAACCTTAACCACATCACCTTTTTTATATTTTCCGATAATACTACTTTCAGTGGTCGGTTTGGATCGAATATTTAGTACAGTGGCGGTAACCATTTGCTCTTCTACTTTTGGTAATAGAATTTTCTTTCCGTCAATGGCAGATAGCCCATTGGCATTTAAGATTCCTTCTGCTGTTACACCATGTTTCGCAGCAATTGCTTCAATTTTTTCACCACTTCTTACCTGATAGGTATATTCTTCTATTACCGCGGCATTCGAAGTAATGGAAGAAATACCAAGAACTACGGTAAAAATTCCCGTCGCGACTAATCTTTTTACTGGATTTTTATTAATCCATTGGCTCACCTGTGCTACATATGTATTCCAATTGGCACGAATATCGATTAAGAATCCTTTAACATCTAAGACATTCCGGATATCAAAATGATTTACGCCCTGATAATATTCCCGTTTTTCCATCCTTGAAGTGAAAACTGGTAAATTCTTTGGTTGCTTGCTCTTTCCGTGAGCTTCCTTCCTGCTTAACATTAATTCCCCATTTAAAAATAACTCTGTAGTCAATATAACTCCGTCTCCAATTCTCTCTAAGTTGAAAGTCATGCATAATATTTCCTACATATGATTCGATGGTTTATAAAATTTTTTGTCCCTCTTTTGTCAAAAAATTTGAAATTAGTTTAATATGGTCATATTTCCATATTCATGATGAATAGGCAGTTTATACTTGTCTTGAAGAGAGTAAGCACGAATGGAAGGCAGAAAATGGGTGTACAACAAATATGAAGTGTGGCAGAAGCAGTTCCACTTTTGGTCTGATGTTAGAAATGGATGTACCGAAGGGTGCACCGTGGGGAAAGTGCGAAAAGAACATTACTCCAGGCACAAAAAATCAAAGAAAGTGTAGTGTTATAATGAAACACAAAAGGAATACAGAGGCAGTAGTTATATTTGCCAAAAAGAAGAAAGAAGAAACAGCTGAAGATGACATTGGGTCTGACCCCAAAAATTTCACGAATTCCACGGGATTTTCAAATAATTATATCTATACGATGCATGGAAACCATTTTCCGTTTACCACATGTGGAACAATCTTGTGAAACAAGATTGTTCGGGGAGTGACAGGCACCGGAATTTAATTTTCTTTTTTTAAAAACCTGTTACTATCGGGCCTTTCACGAGGGGTACAATTGATAATGAAATAACCAATTATTAGAATTAGGATTATAATCGCATATAATAATGCATTTTCAGGGTGTTCGTGATCAACAATAATTATTCTGACCATTGCCGTTATACCAATATATATAAAATATCTAATAGGGAAATGGTATTCTTCTTTAAAGTACTTAACAATCATCGAAATAAACTCAAAATATAAAAAGAAGATAAGGATATTTGCTAGAAAAAGGTTATAATCATTTTGGCCTCCTCCTATCAAAATCTGAATGAAGATGATTATTTCCTTTACTAGTAAAAAAGATAAAATTATTCCTAAAAAAACGAGAGAAATATTCAAAAATAGTTGGAATATCTTTGGGATAAGGTATAAGATCCTTGAAAAATCCTGCTTTACCTTTAACATACAAACCTTCCTCTCACTTTAAAAACATTATCAAACTTTCCTTTTTCTATAACCTGCTCGCTAACCCTCGTTCTCTATTCATACTCTTTTTTTCTTTAATAGTTGTAAAAAGAGTGCGTAATTCCTCTACTGAGATTTTTTATACCATTTAAACTCACCGTCTTAACCGATAATGTTACTATCTCACCCTCTTTCATTTCTACTATCATCTTGCAAATAATTCAAACAACTATATTATACAATACTTAAATTTGCTGAAATGTTAAAATTGCGTCAATTTTAAATGTACCGGACAACATAACATTATGATTAACCAGTATATGGATAGTGCCTGTCACTATTCACATTTGGGGGGTTGTTTCTATTTCCCTTGCCCAAAAATACTCATAATAAAGATATTGAATTATAAATCAATCAATAGCCTTCAAAATTAGGGTTGAGCATTTTAATTGAAAATATAAATTATTAAGATTATAATTATCTCGAATTAAAAATATTTTAATTCAAGATAAACAACCAACTAATGGAGGTAATACATTATGAATAGACTATCAGGAAAAGTTGCTATCATTACAGGTGGAGCAGGTGGAATTGGTAAAGTAACAGCAGAAAAATTTTTAAAAGAGGGCGCTAAGGTTGTTTTAGTAGACTTATTTGAAGAATCTCTTGCTAAAACGAAAGAGGAACTATCCTCATTTGGCGAAGTACTTACTGTCCAAGCAGATGTTTCAAATGAATCTGATGTGGAAAATTACGTTAACAAAGCGATTGAACAATTTGGCAAAATTGATATATTCTTTAATAATGCTGGTATCGAAGGCAAAGTAGCTCCTATTATGGAACAAAAAGTTGAGGATTTGGATAAAGTGCTTAGTGTCAATGTGCGCGGAGTATTTTTAGGGTTAAAACATGTTCTAGCAATAATGACTAAACAAGGATATGGCAGTGTGATCAACACTTCGTCAGTAGCAGGATTAGAAGGTAGTCCTGGCGTATCCCCTTATATTGCTTCAAAGCATGCAGTAGTCGGATTGACAAAAGCAGCAGCAATTGAAGTAGCAAGTGCTGATGTACGTGTAAATTCAATTCATCCATCACCTGTTAATACAAGAATGATGCGTTCTTTAGAAGAAGGATTAGGTGCAGAACAAGAAGTTATAGCAAAAACGATTCCATTAGGACGTTATGGCGAAGCAAGCGATATTGCTAATTTAGTTTTATTCCTTGCTTCTGATGAAAGTTCATTTATCACGGGAGCTCAGTATAGAGTTGATGGTGGTATGGGAGCGTAAAGTAATATTTTTTTAAAAAATTGTAGGAGACGGCAACTTTACGGCTTAAATTCTCCCATCTAACAAAAATAACCCATGGAGAAATGAATTCCCCATGGGTCTTTTTGTATGGAAAAAGCTGCGTGGTGTGGTGTTAGGCACCAGGCGAGCGATTCTCAAATTCGTAATCAACTAGACCAGGAGCGACCCGGGCATTCTTTAAGGCTGGAGTGTCCGGTCTTGCAATTTGATAGACGGACGCGCCAACGATTTCGGCCGTTTCTTGCAGCTTATTTTTATCAATTTTATCAATGGTATCTGCCGGTGTATGGTACCATGGCTCCAGCGGCGAGTGAATAAATAAGGCAGCTGGAATTCCAAGCAGATGGAATGGCTCGTGATCACTGCGTCCCAACTGCCCCATTGGAATGGTTTCAGCGGCAGCAGTTCTGGCACCTGCTGCAGAACCAAGATCCGTTACTAAATTCTTCTTGCCATCAATCGTATACATAATTAACCCACCTGCCGGATGATCACCGCCAGCATCCCTGCTGCCTATCATATCCATTTGGAAGTGTGCTACTATTCGATCCGCTTCTTCCTCGCTGAACGTGCTTGCATAATAAGAGGATCCCAGCAATCCTTTTTCCTCGGCACCAAAAGTAACAAAGCGGAGCTCTGTATCAATTTGAGTTTTGGCCATTACTCTAGCAAGCTCTAATACAGCCGATACTCCTGAAGCATCATCGTTTGCCCCAGGTCCACCCGGAACAGAATCATGGTGTGCGCCGACCATGACAACCTGGCCGGTATCCTTGTTTTTATTCGGCTTCATTTTAGCAATGACGTTGTAGGAGGTTTTTTCAATAAAACCGGATCCTTCAACTTTAATAGTTGCTGTTAATGAGCCAGCCTTTAACTGCTCTACTAGGTCCAGACCCTGAGCCCTTGTGATAGCAACAGCCGGTATATTTTGACCAGGATTAGCACTTCCAAAACGGTTAGTAGTACCACTATTATTGTACATAATAACACCAAGTGCTCCCTTGTCCAGTACATTTTTGATCTTTTCAACGAAGGTGATATCTCCACGTTCAATTAGGGCAATTTTCCCCTTTACTGCCTCTGGCACTTTGTCAGCATATGCCAATCCAACATAGACCACCTCAGCCGTTACCTCACCGCTGTATGACCCAGACATCACGTAAGGATTTAGCGGTTTGCCATTAACTTCAAGTGTTCCAGATACATTATTTCTTAGCGCTTCATAAAATGGAAAAGGCTGCAGTTCCGTCTCATAGCCATACTGCTCAAACTGACTTTTTATGTACTGGGCTCCTATTAACTCCCCTTCAGTTCCAGCCGCACGTGGCTGCGCTGATAGTTTTGCAATCGTGTCATACATGTTGTCAGCACTAATTTTCTTGATAACTTTGTTATCAAAAGCAGTTGCAGACTGTGCATTCGGTGCCTGAGATGGCTCTTGTGCACTCACACCATTTACACTTAACACTAACCCCGCCGTTAATAATAGTGAAATCGTCTTTTTCTTAGCCATAATTTTCCTCCTCTATTAATGTAATCGCTTTCAATTATTAACGATATTAGCAGCTTGGTAAACTATTAAAGTGTTACAAAAAGAGAGGATAATCTACATTACAACTACTATTCTCCTAGAAAAAGGATGAAACTTTGGAGATACAAGCTGATATATGGTGAAAAATGAACGAAAAATAGGAGAAGATACCTACTATTGAAAACTGATAGAACTCTATTAAATACCCCTTATTACCTTGATAAAGACTGAAGGAGTCGAATAATAGTCTTAATTTATGCTTTGATTTAATTTGCAGTGGCGTTCTGACTCTAAAGTTAGGGGATTTTTGTTTTCTTGTAATTATATCTAATTATTTCAAAATTTCTATGAGGTTCTCTTCGATTTTTGAGATAAAACTCACGCCCTTTTTACATAAGATGTCTTGTCCTTAATCGAGTAACCAGCAAAAGAAATATAAGCGGAGAGTTTCCTGTTATATGCAGAATAGAGCTCGTTTTGGGGTAAATAAGGGGAGGTTTTCCGGTTATGCAAAGCAAAATCCCTCATTTTCAAGTTTTTCGAGTCAATAGGCGGAATCTCTCCGTCTATTTAAGCTTTTTTTAATAATATTTACTAATTAAGCGAAACTTTTCCGTCTATTTATCAGCTCGGGTGCTTAACGTGATCCCCCCACCGATAAGTGCGGACCCTCTTGATTCTAGATGCGGGGATCAGCAGCTTTTTATCGACCAGCTTATAAAGATCAATACAATTGGTACTCAAAACGGCACTGCAAATGACAGAAGTTTTGACCCTCTTTTTTAATTGTACAATACTTATTGTCCACCATAATAATGACGTCAATTGCTATGTCAAAGTTAATGGTATTCCGTAGAAACCTTGATAAATAAAGAAAAGACGTATGCCAATTCATACGTCATTTCTTGTGTCATTTATTAAGAAAGCACCCGAAAACGGAACCCTTTAGAACCACTTTTCCCTCGTTATTACAAAACCTCTCCTCGACAAACTTCTCTCCTCAAAAATCACTCAAACCCCTATATACCAGCAAAAACATCAAACCCAATCAAACGTTTGATTAGTGGATAATTTACTAATTAATCGTTTGATTAAATACATCCAAAACCCTTTCGTAAAACGAACACAGCCCTTTGATTAGAAAATTTTTTGTCGATGATACCTCTCAGCCTTTGATAACTATCTTCAATATTTACCTATATAAACTATGAACCTACAAAAATCAGCAAATTTTGATACTACACAAACGTTTGATTAAAACCACCCCAACCATTGATAAATAGAGAGTTTCTATTATAAAATGCGTCGAAACATGTCACCCGATACAGGACGACATGTATACTAACTCATCAGCCAAAACTTGATGAAACATGGGAGTCTCCCTGCATCTTTTCTTCCCCGCCTACCCACATCTTACGATTTGGGTTAAAGATATTTCAATTGAAAATTCACTAGCTTGTGCCTGGGCACACGGTTTTCCCCCAAAATTACCTCATTTACTTATGATACGATTCACCGTAATAAATCTAAATGAGGTTAATTCTTGGAAGTTTCACTTTTTATCCATTTATAATAATTCCACCGTTTACATGAAGAATTTGTCCTGTTACATATGAGGAGTCGTCCGACGCCAAATAAACATAAGCAGGTGCCAGTTCAAAAGGTTGTGCAGCACGTTTCATTGGAGTGTCACTTCCAAATGTTGCATAAGTTTCTGGCGGACCACTTGAAGGGATAAGAGGGGTCCATACAGGTCCTGGAGCAACGCCATTGACCCGGATTCCTTGATTAATGGCAGATAATGCTAACGAGCGGGTGAATGAAACGATTGCTCCCTTGGAAGCGGCATAATCGATAGCGTATTCAAGTCCGGTGTATGCAGCGATTGAGGTTGTATTTATAATGGAGCTTCCTTTGTTAAGATAGGGAATAGCTGCTTGTGTAAGATAAAAATATGAAAAAATGTTTGTTTGAAAAGTACGTTTAAGCTGCATTACTGATATGTCGCTGATACTTGCTTGTGAATGTGCTTCCCCTGCATTATTGACCAGGATTTCAAGATGGCCAAATGCTTCAATTGTATTCTGAACGACATAATGGCAAAACTCCTCACTCCCAATATCCCCCGCGATTGTCAAGCATTGTCTTCCCAATTGGTTAACTCTGTCTCTTGTTTCGAATGCATCCCCATGCTCATTTAAATAAACAATAACAACATCCGCCCCTTCTTTCGCAAAAGCAATGGCGACAGCCCGGCCGATACCGCTGTCTCCTCCAGTAATGATGGCGGCTTTATTCAACAGTTTGTTGCTTCCAGTATAATAAGGATTTTCGGAGATGGGTCTTGGAATCATCAAAGATTCAATACCTGGCTGCTGGGGCTGGAATTGTGGGGGAAATGTAACAGGTACTGTTTCGCACTTTTTTACATACCCAAAATGCTGATACATAATAAAGCCTCCTTCGGTTATGTGTTATTTAGCATATTCCAAAGATTATAGGTGAATGCCTAAGTCTTACTGTTTTTGAACTTTTGATTCAATACTAGAGTTGAAAAGAAACAGTGATTCGATAAGGTATATTTTTCTTGAATAGGTGGAAATTAAAGATGGCTTTTAGTAATTAATTTCCAAAGAGGAGGCAGTTGGGGTGAAAATAAAAAAATGGATGTTTTGTTTGGGTGCCATTCTAGCGTTCATTTTAGCTTTAAATAAACCGGTACATGCTTTTATTCCTTCTAAAGATCAAATTGTAAAACCTGATAAGGTAACATGGCAGAAGGACCAAGATCAACCTACTTTTGACCTCTGGGGAAGAACATTCTCACGTAAAGAGGCCCATGATTTAATGCAAACAGCAAAGGGAAGAGAGCTATTATCCCCTAAGAGTGGTGCTGTAAAAATTGATCAAGCTCTATTAGATTTAGGAAGAAAGTCGTTTTACGAAGAAACATTTGGAAATGAAGTCTTTTTATCCGATATTCTTGGCGCTTTTAACGGACCGCTCACAATTGAAAATTTTCAGAAAGCAATAAAAGAGTTAAACGGTAAGGGAACAACGAATTTACAGGTCGAATTAGCAGAAACAGTAACGATTGGGGGAAAAACATATAAAAAAGGAACAAAAGTGGATACAGGATTTGATGTGGTAAAAGGTTCTAACGAAGTTCTTGGTTTGCCGATTGTAAGATCAGAGGGAAAGTTAAAAGTAGGACTTAGCTGTGCAGCATGCCATGCTACTGTTGATCCTATTAATCAAAAAGTAATCGAAGGGGCTGTTAATACGGATGCTAATTTCGGACTTCTTCTTGCCTTAGGTACTAACACAACAGCTTATTTTGCGCGTACTGAAATTGCATCTTTAAAGGATTATATGAAAAATTTAGAGAAAATGGTTGTAACGAGTGAAGGTAAAAAGGAACCCTTACCGGATTCCAAGGCATTGGAAGCGGCTGTCGATGAAAGTGTAATCAAATGGCCAAAGGGAAACTTTGATATCACCAGTGATTTTATTAGTAATCCCACTCAGATTCCGGATTCGTTCACTTTAGGGGATCATCCATACAGCTGGAGTGGATTTGCAATGGCTGGACCGTTTAAAGGGTTAAGTACGTTAAATAATGCTGTTCATGCCCAAGGTTCTGATTTGACAACAATTGCCGAAGCCAGTCGAGCTCTATTTGGAATCGACAAAGAGGTATATTTAGGAACCATTTTGCAGAATGCGGCGAATCCTAAATATCGGTTTGATCCGGCTAAAGGGAAAAAGCCTTCAGAATTTTTTGCACAAGTCGATCCTACCCCGGATGCTCCTGGCGTAAACAAAGCGATTAAATTACCAACCTATCCGAGGTCTTCACTTATATCACCGAATGGGCTGATCGTCAGCTCTCCAGGAACAAATGTCGGGGAACAAAACAACGGAATGTCAGCGTTTCAAAATACCCTTGTTCCTCCGAAAACACCGATTAAGATAACAGATGAGGAAAAGCAATTAGGCAAACAGGCATTTGTACGCGGGTCCTGTATAACGTGTCATGCAGGACGTTTTTATACCAATAATCAAATTATACCTGTGGAAAAAATCGGTACGGAACCAACGCGAGCGATTGGTCTAAGAAAAGTAGGCGAGTTTTTGACAGACCCCGTTATTTATTCACCTGATACGCCTGTGCCTGTACCAAAAGGCGCACTATTGTTAAAAGTTCCGACTCAAGGATTAGACCCTGGGCAAATTAATCTCGCATTTGGTATTGGAAATACAATGGGGGGCTACAAGGTCCCTAGTCTTATTGGCCTTTATTGGTCTGCGCCATATCTCCATGACGGTGGTGTCGCAGTTGGAACAAACACTAAAAGTCAATTAGGAATAGAAGGAACATTAAATAAAAATATTTTACCTGATCCGTATAACAGTTTACGCGCATTAGTTGACAAGAACTTGAGAACTCAAGTCATTAAAGCCAATCAATCTGCAGAAAGCCTAAGGAAATCAAATGTAACAGGGGAAGGACATGAATATTGGGTAGATGCTTCTACAGGTTTTTCTCAACAAGAACAAGATGCTTTGATAAAGTATTTGCTAACATTGAAGTAACCCTCTTAAAGACAGGCAGTTATGAGTATCCCCATAGCTAAAGCTAGGGGTTTCGAAAGAATAGGCTTAAAAAGCCCCATTGTCTTTACGTGGGCTACCACCAGTCCCGCTAATACATCAGGCAGAAGCCTTCAGCTTTACTTTTATTTTACTTTTTATTATGGCGATTTTTTGGGGTGCATGAAGGAAACTTTTCCTTCCAATACCTTCAAAAGCGTCCTTTTTATGTTTTCGAACAATATTTAGTGCTCCATTCACATCTGCGTGAATTCGAATCTTCGACCCTTTTAGTTTAAGCATGGGAAAAATAAACCCCATAAAAAAATTTAGTATGTACAATGCTTTCAATTTCTTTCTCTCTCCTAATTCTTTGTTCTAACTTAAGAGGGTGATTGGTCGGTCAACACACTTACTTTTAATATAATAGCAAAAATTAAGAGTTTTAATAAAAAATCTCAACCTTCTAAAACACCAAATCTTAACCAAAAAACAAACAAATCTGTTGATTTGTAACACAAAAATGTTTTGATTAAAAATCTAAGTAAATTTGCCCATTTTTCCCGAAAAACCCATTATAATGATTTAGCAGCTTGCAAAACTGAGAAACTTCAAAAGGAGTGAATCATTACAAAAGTTTCATTAACATATAAGGCTGCATACATACTAGAGCATACAGGAGGCTATTTTGAAAAAGAAACTATACTCTATCATTCTTGTGTTCACAATTTTATTAACGGCTTGCGGAGAAGGCGAAACCAATACGGCAAAAGAAGGAGAAATACGTGGTACCTCTTACACAGATGCAGGTGAAGTCAGCGACAGCAAATGGACACAATTTGATGACCTTAATAAAGAACTAAAATGGGGACTGACTCCTAACGAAGCGGAAGGAGTCATGGAACAAACTGGTTTTTCACGCATATATGCTTATTCGGATCAAGATGATGTCTATTATGGAAATTACCTATTAAGTCACGATACAGATGATAACCTTTATCTTCATTATGAAGGAACAGTAAGAGGAGTCCCAGTTGCAATATCATTACATTTTACTGGGAAAGTTTATTTGCAAGAGGTTCAGTACATTTTTTCCGATGAAGTGATCAATTGGCAGAGTGATGATGAGAGAGGGACATTTATAAAAGAAGTTTTTAATCATTTTGGTGAATGTAGTAATCTGGAATCTTGCACATGGGATTCTGACGAAGAACAAATTTATTTTTCAGATTCCACTGACAGTTTCTCCATTAGTGGTTTAGGAAATCTCCCTGATAAAAAAGAAATCGAAAAAAACAAGGAAAAATTTGAAAAACAAACAGGGAAATCCGTTGAAAAAAACGATGCAGAATTCCTTGAACACGTTGATATGTATGTGGAAAACGGCATTGAGCAAATTAAGCAACAAAACCATATGACAGATAGCTCTGCTTCTTATACACCTGGGGACTATCCAACAGCCATAGTAACAGAAATAAACGTACTCCCTGATGAGTTTCCCGAGTTAATGAAGGTAAACCAAGAATATGGTTATTCTAGAGTTGAGTTTTTCCGTTTTGACTCTACTAGTGGGAAATGGATCATTTTCTACGAAATTCAACCTATCGAAAATTATAACAATACGGAACCTCTCATGTTTTTGGGAGTAGCTAAATTATCTGAAGATGGTTTGGATTATCCAATTGTAGGAAAATGGTCAGGCAGTGGAGGATTCTTTAGTTTCCAAATCTTTGGACCTCGCAATGAATCTTTCGGGATAGCTTTAGATAAAATCGATGAGGCTTACCCAGCTGGACATTTAGAAATTAATAATAATAATAAAAAGGTTCATATTTTGTCTGAAGGACAAGTGGTTGAAACCATTACAGAAAATGAACTAGAATTTAAAAACGTAGGCATGCTCTACTAAAAAGTTAATTAACGTGGGAATAGATGGGAACGATTCATCAATTTTTTAGCTTCACCTGCAAAAGACCCACTTAAACCACTAATTTCAACAAATGATGGGTAAATGCTGTTAAAAATTGCTCCAATAATAGGTACCGCTGCACTCGAATTAATACAAGCTTTAATTTTTCCATAAGGAGTAACGATCGGAAATCGCGAATTTACACTGTTAAAGAAATTCCAATAGTAAAAGCCTGATTTCTCAATTATAATGCTGGGAAATTGGGCTTTTTCGTTACTCCACAATCGGATTGTTGAATAGCATAAACTTGTTTAATGGAGTTGGAGGCCAGATTCAGGGATGGATCCGAACTCTTTCTACGCTAGAAGAAAGGAACAAAAACAGATCATTCCCTTCATAAGTAAGGTAGGATTCCCAATCGTTGTGACGCTCTACTTGCTGCATCGAATTGAATCAAAACTTGATGTCGTCGTCCAATCGATTCAGAATCTGCCTGAGCGGATGAAGGTGTAGAATTAATGGGACTGAAGGTTTTGCACTTACCACAGGTGACACTAGCTAGTTGGATATCCCCTGTCCTTCGACTGGAAGTCTTACCTGGTTCATCCATAGGCTGCAAATCCGAACCACTTTTCACCCATTATTACAAAACCACCTCTCGACAAGCTTCTCAAATCAAAAATCACTCAAACCCCTTTATAACAGTAAAAACAGCAAAGCCAATCAAACGTTTAATTAGCGGAAAATATACTAAATAATCGTTTGATTAAATACGGCCAAAACCCTTTAATTAAACGAACACAGCCCAGTTCATTAGAAAATTTCTTGTCGATGATAGGCCTCAATCTTCGATAACAATCATCAGTATTTATTTATAAAAACTATTAACCTACAAAAACTAACACATTTTGATACTACACAAACAATTGATTAAAACCACCCAAACCACTGATAAATAGAGAGTTTCTATTAGAAAATGCGTCGAAACATGTCCCTACTGTACGTAGCGACATTCTTCAACTCATCACCCAAAGTTCAATGAATCATGGGAGTCTCCCTGCATTCCATCTTTCCCCGCAGGTCCAAATTTTTCGATTTGGTTGATAGATGTTACTATTGGAAATTCACTAGATGGTGCCTGGCACCGGAACTCGATCAATTTTCTATAAAAAACATAGAAATTGCGCCTAAGCCAACATGAGTCCCAACCGATACGCCCATTTGCATAATATGGATATCTCCCGAAAAGTCAGTATCCAATAGAATTTTGGCTTTAAGATTTTCAGCAACTTTACTATCCGATGTATAACCGATGATGATAAAGTTTGTCATTTCTATATCATTTCTATTCATAAACTCTTGAGTGTAATGCTTAAGTACTCTTTTTAATCCTCTTTCCTTTCCAACTATGGCCCCTTTTCCATCCTTCATGGACATAATTGGCTTTAACATGAGGATTTTTCCTATTATGGCACTTGCATTAGTGAGCCTGCCACTCTTTATTAAATGATCTAAATCAACCACGGATAGGAAATGCTTTACCTTTTTCTTATAATTTTCATTAAAAGCAATAATTTCTTCAAACGAAGCACCCTGTTCCCTCATCATCGCACTTTTCATGATTAGCCAGCCACTGCCATGACTCATACACTTTGAATCTACCACATGCACTTTTATGGTTGATTCCGGGTTTTCCTCAAAGAAATAATCCTTGGCTAGAACGGCAGATTGGTACGCACCACTCGTTCCACTGGACATGCATATACATAGTATTTCTTTATAACCTGCTTCAACAGCCTGTTTAATTTTTTTTAGATATTCGGCCGGACTTGGCATACCTGTAGTCGGAAACTCGGGTAGCGCTTCCATCATTCCGTAGAACTCATCCGGTTGGATATCAACCCTGTCTCTATATATTTTCCCCTCTATGTTTATCGTGAGCGGAGCCAAGCTGATATCGTACATCTCTAGTACTTCATCAGACAAATCACATGTTGAATCAGCCTTAATTTTTATCATAATATCCTCCAAGGCAATATAAATCTCATTTTCTATTACTATTCACTAACTAAACAAAAATAAAAGCATGATTTCATCGTACATGGAATCATGCCTTATTACTACCTGAAAAATTTTACTATCCATGCATGAATCCCATCTGAAAACCAAACCCCTTTTCACCCATTATTACAAAACTTCCTCTCGACAAACTTCACGCATCAAAAACCACAAAAACCCCTTTACAACAGCAAAATCAGCAAATCCTATCAAACGTTTAATTAATCAAAATTCCAATAACTAATCGCTTGATTAAATACATCCAAAACCCTTTAGTTAAACGAACACATCCCAGTTGGTTAGAACATTTTCTGTCGATGATAGGTCTCAGCCTTTGCTAACAATCTTCAATATTAATTTATAAAAACTATTAACCTACAAAAACTAGCACATTTTGATACTACACAAACGATTGATTAAAACTACCCCAACCATTGATAAAAAAAGAGTTTCTATTAGAAAATGCGTCGAAACATGTCCCTCCGGTACATAGCAACATTCTTCTAGCCCATCACCCAAAAGTTCAATGAAACATGGGAGTCTCCCTGCATTTCGTCTTGCCTCGGAAGTCCAAATTTTACGACTATGTTGATAGATGTTACTATTGGAAATTCACTGGATGGTGCCTGTGCGTTGCGGAGGTCTGACCTCGAAATTTTTTTTTCCCATTATTGACATTATTCGCAACATTAGGTACATTATAATTATCTTTTGAACAAATATTCACCATTGCACAAATGTGCATTAATTAAGCTAGGGGGTGTGATTTTGTGGATAACGAGAGACTGAGATTACTTGTGAAAATAAGTCAGCTTTACTATCAAGATGGGATGAACCAACAGCAAATTGCTTCCAAGTATAACATTTCGAGGTCTCAGGTTAGTCGATTTCTATCTGCTTCTAAGGCGGAAGGCATTGTCGAGATAACGATTAGAAATCCATTTAGTGATGAAACTCTATTAGAAAACCAGCTAATGGAACTCTATAATCTGCGTGAAGTGATCGTTGTCGATACGACGGATGCTGATGACATGCTAGCTGATATGTTAATAGGCAAAGCTGCTGCAGCCTTTTTTGAAAACGTTCTCAAAGATAATGATGTCGTTGGTGTTATGGCTGGTAAATCAATTACTGCCCTGGCAAAAGAGGTCAAGGATCCTCAGAAATCCAATGTTCATTTCGTACCGTTAGTTGGCGGTTGGGGTTCGGATGGAATGGAGTGGCACTCCAATACAAATGCTTTCTTGCTTGGAAAGAATACGAAAAATACTTATTCTGTTTTACACGCACCGGCAGTAGTACGCACTGAAAACGCGAAAGAAACACTAGTTCACGAACCGGAGATTGCCAAGTTAATCGAATTTTATTCGAAAGTGGACGTTGCTCTCGTCGGGATTGGTCAAATTTCCAAAGATGCAACACATGTGAAATCTACGAACATGTCCGAGGGAGATATTTCTGTACTAGAGAACGATGGTGCTGTAGCGAGTATAGCCACCTCTTTTATTGGTCCAACTGGTGAACAAATTTCCACCTCCTTTTCAGATAGAATGATAGGGATCAATGGAACGGATTTAAAAAATGTACCACTTGTTTTAGGAGTGGCACGTGGTGATGTCAAAACAAGGGGTATTCACGCTGCTTTAACAGGTGGATGGATCAACGTTTTGGTCACTGATATGAAAACAGCAAAAATGATTATAGATATTCAAAAAAATTCCTAGGGGGAAAATTCAAATGAAAAAAATAGTAACGTTAATCGTAGCAGTATCTCTTTTATTACTTACATTAACTGCATGTGGTGAAAAATCAACAGGTGGCAAAGAAGACAAAAAGAAAATCGCTATCTTAACTCCATTTTTATCTTCCGTAACAACGAAACAAATGGTTGACACTCTCGAAAAAAGTGCAAAAGACAAAGGCTGGGATGTAAATACAATCGATACAAACGGTGATGTAGGAGCATTAGCATCGAGAATGGAAGATGTAATTTCTTCAAAAGTTAATGCAATTATCTTAGTAAGTACTGACCCGAACCAAGTAAAATCTCAAATTCAAAAAGCAAAAGAAAACAATATTTTAGTATTCGGTAGTGACTCTGCCTATATTGAAGGTATGACATTAAATGCAACAAGTGATAATACAGCAATGTCAAAAATGATTTCTGAATACTTAGTAGAACAAATCGGTGAAGAAGGAAACCTTATCGTTTTCACTCACAGACCACATCCAGGTGTTTTAAAACGTACAGAAGCTCTTGATGAACTATTGAAAAATCACCCTAATATTAATGTAATCACTGAACAAGAAATCAAAGTACCAGGTCCTATCGAAAATGCTCGTCAACAAATGGAAAACCTACTACTAGCAAATAAAGAAGACGGATCAATTACTGCTGTATGGGCAGGTTGGGATGAGCCAGCAATCGGTGCTGCACAAGCGATTGAAGCTGCAGGTAGAGAAAATATTATCGTAACTGGTATCGACGGAAACAGCCAAGCAGTTGAAATGATTGAAAAAGGATCTCCAATTAAAGCAACAGTTAAACAAAACTTTGATGGTATGGCTAATATTGTAATCGATCAAATGGAAAAAGCGTTTAAAGGCGAAGAAGTTGATGGTACTGAGCTTTATGCACCTGCAGAACTAATTGAAGCAAAGTAAGAATCTAAAAAGGTGGGAGTTAGATGGAGTTACTTCAGATTGAAAATATCTCCAAAGTATTTGGAGGAAATAAAGCGTTAAATAACATTAATTTATCAATAGAACCAGGTGAAGTTCACGCTTTAGTTGGCGAAAATGGCGCTGGTAAATCAACTCTTATCAAAATACTAACCGGAGTTTATTCACCCACCGAAGGCAACCTCTATTGGCAAGGTAAACAAGTAAAAGTTGAAAGTCCTAAGGAAGCACAGGAACTTGGAATTAACGTTATTCATCAAGACAGACAACTCATTTCTTATTTTACCGGCTTGGAAAACCTTTATCTTAATACAAAATATCCGAAGAAGCTTCTCGGTATCAATTGGGCAAAAATGAAGAAAGAGGCTAATAGCTTACTTGAAAAATGGGGAATGGATATTCCCCTTTCTATACCTGTATCAGAAATGACACCTTCTGAGAGAACGATGCTAGAAATCGCTCGCTCGATGATGTCTAACTCAAAACTATTAATCCTAGATGAGCCAACCGCTTCATTAACAGACAAAGAGTCTGAGCTGCTCTTTCAATTTATCGGCCGTTTGAAAAATGAAGGTGTAGCGATTATCTATATCTCACACCGTCTTGAAGAAGTTATGAATCTATCAGATCGTGTCACCATTTTAATGGGTGGAAAATTAATGAGGACTTTGACCAAGGAAGAAGTTACGCAGGAGCGCTTAATCTACTATATGACGGACGGTCAGGAGACAACTGAAAAATCTGCGCGTACAAAGCCACCCGTTGGGAAATCACTCCTAAAGGTAAAAGACTTACGTACAGTCGATCATACCGTGAAGCAAGTGAGTTTTGAATTAAACGAAGGTGAAATTGTTGGGGTATACGGCTTAGCCGGCTCTGGTAGAACGGAAACAATGGAAGCAATTTATGGCCTACGAAAAATTGAATCAGGTTCAGTAGAGCTTTTTCAACAAACGGTTTCGAATCCCACTCCTTCTTATGCAATTAATCATGGCGTTGTGTTAATTCCGGAAAATCGTCATGAAGATGCACTCATTATGAGTAATACGATTGCTGAAAATATCTCACTGCCGATTTTGCATAAAATTACGAAGAACGGAATCCTCAATAAAAAGGAAGAAGATCAATTAATAACTCGTGAAATGAAGAGATTCCAGGTAAAGGCAGTCGACAAAAACCAGACAGTTGGAGAACTAAGTGGTGGAAATCAACAAAAGGTCGTTTTTGCAAAAGCCCTTTTATCTGAGCCATCTATTTATATATGTGATGAGCCAACACAGGCTGTTGATATCATGACACGTATTGAAATTCATGAATTCCTACGCGGTCAAGTAAATGAAAATAAAGGCGTCATTTATGTCTCTTCCGATTTACACGAAATCTTAGAAATAAGCGATCGGATTGTTGTGTTCAGTGAAGGCAAAACAGTAGCAAATTTACCTAATAAGAATCTCAAACCTGATGACATACTAGATATTTGTTACTCATTTCATAAGGAGGTCATAAACGAATGATTGCGCAGACAGAAAAAAGGCAAACGAAGCTATTCAACAAGGGGATGCTTAGTACATACGGAACAATCCTGGCGGGTATCTTAATTATCATCATTTTTAGCGTATTAAGCCCCTATTCATTCGCAACGTTAGATAATTTTGTAAACATCACACGTCAAATTTCATTGCTCGTTATTATCGCAGTTGGAGCAACTCTCGTCATGTCGGTGAATGAATTTGATTTATCCATCGGGGCAATCGCAAGCTTAGGTGGCGTTGTTTCAGCGAAGCTCGCTACAGAAGGTGTACCCGTTATCTTATGTGTTCTTATTCCAGTACTAGTTGGATTTGTAGTGGGTGTCATAAATGGTGCAATCATTACTCGTTTTAACGTACTTTCATTCGTTACAACACTCGCGATGGGGACGGTTATTGGTGGATTTACATTTTGGTTCACAGGTGGATCAACTATTTTTGAAAATATTCCTGACGGCTTTAAATGGTTAGGTCAAGTGGATGTCGCTGGCATTCCGATGCTGTCTATCATTATGGTCTTAATCGTTATTTTATTTTGGTTTGTTATGTCACAAATGGCTGTAGGTCGACGTTTTTATGCGATTGGCGGAAACGAAAAAGCTTCAAAAGTTTCAGGTGTTCCGATCAAACGCTATAAAACTTTAACCTTTGCATTATGTGGGACGTTAGCTGCACTAACAGGTGCCCTACTTGCATCTCGTCTAGGTTCCGCACATCCTACCGGTGGTGATGGTTACTTCCTAAATGCGTATGCAGCTGTATTTTTAGGAATGACAGTTGTTCGCAGCGGCGTTCCTAATATCTTCGGAACTCTTTTTGGAGCTGCAGTATTAGGTATCCTGGCAAATGGACTTACGATCTTAGAAATCCCAACATTTTTACAAAATGTGATTACGGGTCTAATCATTATCTTTGCATTAATCATTCAAAAGTTAGGACGTGACCATTCATGATCACCATGGAGGAGAACAAATTGAATTTGAATAAAAGGAAACAACAGACATTTTTAACTGGATACTTTGTTGGGGGCGACCCTGATATAGATACGTCTATAACCTATATAGCAGAAGCGGTACGAAATGGAATGGATGCTGTAGAGGTTGGCATTCCGAGTATGAACCCATTCTTGGAAGGTGATGTGATTACGAGAGCACATTCTCGCGCATACCCACACTTTCACGAAGCAGCTCAAATTACTTCCTTTTTACAAAAGTTAAAGGGACAGATCGATGTACCTATTTGGGCAATGGGATACTATCAAGACGTGATTCAATCAGGTTTATATAAAGAATTAACTAAGAATCAATTAGTTGATGGTTTCATTATTCCAGATTTGCCGTTACATGAAGCATTAGCTCTGAGGAAAGAATTATCTAGTTATAATGTGTCCGTCATTCCAGTTATTAATAACGAAATGAGCGATAGTGAGCTAGGGATCGCTTTGCAGGATGCCGATCTCGTATATTGTCAAATTTATCAAGGTAAAACGGGTACAAACATTGCGGACCTTAATGAATTACCATCCTTTTACAGACGGATCAGAAGTTTAACATACGCAATCTTAATGGCTGGCTTCGGTGTCAAAAGCGCTGTGCTTGCTGAACAAGTATGGAACTGTGGGTTCGAAGGTGTTGTCGTTGGAAGCGAGATCGTTAGATTGGTAGAAACGCAAAACCAAAACGAATTAACCTCGTTTATTCAAGAACTTTCTAAAGCAAAGAATTAAAGGATGTGTAGCTATGGAATATATTGCAGCATTCGATTTAGGTACAACAGCAATCAAAGGTGTGCTGTTAAGTAGAGAAGGAGATATCTATAAGGAGCATACAGTCAACCTTCACACAACATACGGCGAAAACAATGAAATGGAGCAAAATCCTGAGGAATGGTGGGCAGGAATTCAAGCCATCACTCATGAATGGTTTACGGTTCATGCGATTGCTCCTGAAGCGATCAAAGCGATTACGTTCAGTGGTCAAATGGAGGATGTCATCTTAATTCATGAAGGCGACAACACGACTCGTGCGATCCTCTACTCCGATAATCGGGCACATGAAGAAGCTCTTCGTATTAATCGGGAGCTACCTGAACTGAATAAATTGATTGGAAATGCGGTTTCACCCTCCTCTCCAATCTCAAAATTAGTTTGGCTAAACAAACATGAAATGGAACACTTGAGCGAAAACGTGCATGTTGTTTTTAGTGCGAAGGATTACATCATTTATAAGCTCACCGATGCGATTGTAACTGATTATGTAACAGGCGCAACGACTGGACTTATGAATATTAAAACAAGAACATGGATGCCAGACTTATTGAAATCGCTACAGATCGAAAATTTCATCTTACCTTCCCTTCTACCTCCAGAGGTTGAAGTAGGTAAGGTTTCACTAAAAGGCGCTTCCAGGACCGGGTTCCATATCGATACGCCTGTCCTATGTGGCGCTGGAGATGCAGGAGCAAGTACCCTTGGTGCAGGCGCAATCTCTGAGGGTGATTGTTATATGTACTTAGGAACGACAGGCTGGATTGCTGTTTCTTCCAAGGACTCTTCACCAAAAGACTCTGGGATTTTCACACTCGCACATGTCGTACCTGATTTGAACATCTCAATCGCGCCATTACTTAACATCGGCAATGTTCATCGCTGGGCAATGGAAACATTTGTAGAAGCAGATAATTACGCCGCGTTTGAAGAGGAAGTACTCAAATCGGCACCAGGCTCAAACCATCTACTCTTCTTACCTTATTTACATGGCGAACGTTGTCCAATCCAGGACAGCGAGGCAAAAGGGGCATTCTGGGGCATTGGGCCAGAAACAAAGAAATCTGATTTAGTAAGAGCTGTGTTGGAAGGAATATGCTTTTCCCTCTTTCAAATTACACAAATGCTCGTGCAAAAAGAAATTGGTATGATAACACTGATCGGTGGTGGCGCGAAGAGTGCTTCTTGGTGTCAGACACTAGCAGATATCACAAATAAAACCGTCCGAGTACCAGCAAATAGCGAATACCTACCGTCAATCGGTATCGGCTCAACAGCATTTGCATACTTAGGATGGATAGAGAATTCCACAGAGTTTATTGAAGAATATATAAAATCCTCAGTCTCCAAAACCTACTACCCAACTGAGGAAACCAAAGATATTTACGCAACCTTATACGAAACATTTGTGAAGCTCTACCCTGCAATGGTGGGGGTTTACAGGTAGGAGGGCAGGGAACACGGGGACAGTTCTTAACATAAGCACTCGGAAGCCCATCGATTTTTGTGAAGCCATGAGAATTCATAGGCGGAGAATTTCCTGCTAATGTATATAGGGGAGCTTAAGAAACGGATATAAGCGGAAAAATTCCGATTAACCGCATTAAATAAGACAAAATTCAAAGATTTGGATATTATAAACGGAAAAACTTCCCTTATTTTTAAGGAAATATGGGTATTTCACAATTTAGGCGGAATTTTACCGTTTATTTTCCATATACAGTGAAGTCAGCATTCAGTTATAACAGGGCCTAACCGCTATTTTCTGTATATCAATTTGCAAGTAAAAATGTAGTGTATTTTGCTGGGGTACACTGGCTATTGTACCCCCATATTTTAATATACAAATTGCACTTCAAATTCTCCCAAAATAATTATCGAAATCCCTTTATATCAACAAAAATAGACCTCCAAATTACCATACAATTTGAAGGTCATTTTGCATTACATTAATAATGTCTGAGAAAGTTAACAGAACCCGTTAATGTTGTAAGCCCCCCTCTCCTACAGCCTCTACAGTCAGGGGGGTTCTTTCTATTTCCCCTGCCCCAAAAATACTCATCATAAAGATATTGAATTACACAACAATCAAAAGTTTTCAAAATTAGGGTTGAGCATTTTTAATTGAAAAAATAAATGATTAAGAGTATATTTATTCTGAATTTAAAATATTTTAACTAGATAAAATATTCGAATAACGGAGGTGAACATTATGGATAGACTATCAGGAAAAGTCGCTATCATTACAGGTGGAGCAGGTGGAATTGGTAAAGTAACAGCAGAAAGATTTTTAAAAGAGGGTGCTAACGTTGTTATAGTAGACTTATTTGAAGAATCTCTTGCAAAAACGAAAGAGGAGCTCTCTTCATTTGGTGATGTACTTACTGTCCAAGCAGATGTTTCAAATGAATCGGATGTGGAAAATTACGTTAACAAAGCGATTGAACACTTTGGAAAAATTGATGTATTCTTTAATAATGCTGGTATCGAAGGCAAAGTAGCTCCTATTATGGAACAAAAAGTTGAGGATTTCGATAAAGTGCTTAGTGTCAATGTCCGCGGAGTATTTTTAGGGTTAAAATATGTTCTAGCAATAATGACTAAACAAGGATATGGCAGTGTGATCAACACTTCGTCCGTAGCCGGATTAGACGGTAGTCCTGGCGTTTCCCCCTATATTGCTTCAAAGCATGCAGTAGTCGGATTGACAAAAGCAGCAGCAATTGAAGTAGCAAGTACTGGTGTACGTGTAAACTCAATTCATCCATCACCTGTTAACACAAGAATGATGCGTTCTTTAGAAGAAGGATTAGGTACAGAACAAGAAGTTATAGCAAAAAGGATTCCCCTAGGACGATATGGCGAATCAAGCGATATTGCTAATTTAGTTGTATTCCTTGCTTCTGATGAAAGTTCATTTATCACGGGAGCTCAGTATAGAGTTGATGGTGGTATGGGAGCGTAAAGATCCATGGAGACGGTTCTGGTAGCTCTTTACTAACTGAATGTTGATTTCACTGTTTATGAAAAATAAACGGTAAAATTCCGCCTAAATTGGGAAATACCCATATTTCCTTAAAAATAAGGGGAGTTTTTCCGTTTATATTATCCAAATCTTTGGATTTTGTCTTATTTAAAGCAGTTAATCGGAATATCTCCGCTTATATCCCTTTCTTAAGCTTCCCCTATATACATTAGCAGGAAATTCTCCGCCTATGAAATCTCATACCTACACAATACGCAGAGCGGGGGACTGACCCCAAAATTAGTTTAAAAAAGACAAACTCAATAAAAATAAAGTTTGCCTTTCATCAAATATTAGTTTATTTTGTATTCGTAAATCCACCATCAATTCGAATGACTTCACCATTGATATACTGAGCTGGGCTAGTCAACAAGAATGTTACTAATTCAGCCACTTCTTCTGCGGTACCTAAACGTTTTTGTGGAATGCCGCCTACTGCATTTTCCTTCATTGCCGGGTTATCTTCATAGAATTTTTTAACCATAGGAGTTTCTGTTGGACCTGGTGCAATCGCATTCACACGCAATCCATCCTTTGCATATTCGGCTACCAAACTTTTCGTCATACCAACAATACCGTGTTTTGTTGAAGAATACGTAACAACGGAATCTTGTCCGATCACACCTGCACTAGATGCAGTGTTCACAATGGATCCTCCGCCATTCTTTAACATCACTTCCGCTACATAACGAACGCCATACAGTGCACCCAGTAGATTGATACCAACAATTTTCTCGATTTCTTCGATGTTTGTATCTAAATAGAATTTTCCGCTTCCAGAAATTCCAGCATTATTAAAGAAATAATCAATGCGGCCAAATTTATCTACAGTTTGATCAACATAATTTTTTACTTCATCTGGCTTGGAAACATCCGCTTTGACGAAAATGGAATCTACACCTGATTGCTTTACGAGTTCAACGGTTTCGTTTCCGCCTTTTTCGTTAACGTCAACAACGACGATATTTACCCCTTCCTTTGCTAAACGTACAGCCGTTGCTTGTCCTAAACCGCTGCCGGCCCCTGTAATAATTGCAACTTTTTCAGATAATTTACCCATAAAAAAATTCCTCCTTTTATATATATAATTGATACTATTAATTAAACAGTTGGTATCACTTACATTATCATTTGAAAAATTTTATATTTAATCCTTTGTTTTATCTCTCACTAACCTGCCCCGTTCGTATTATAAGGTCAGCCAGAAAATATTTCTGGTTGACCATTTTTTATATGGCTTTATTATAACAGTAGCCAGGGTAGAACCTACCTGCCCGTGGGGCTTGACCCCGTCAGCTAAACCGTTCGCCCCCTACTTGTAGAAACATGATTGAGGCTAGTCCACCGGTTGTAGATGTGGACTTCAAGGAATAATTTATTGGAGCCGTCATTCTTTTTTTGAATGTATTACCTACAAAGACATTCCCGCATCGACAACTAGTTCTGTTCCAGTAACGCGGCGGGCTTCGTCTGATGCAAGGTAAAGCGCGGCATTTGCAAGATCTTCCGGCTCAACGACTTCACCTAGCGGAATGGTATCAATGTACTTTTTCGCCAGTTCCTCGTTATCAAAAATAGCCTGTACCATTGGTGTCCTCGTTGTTCCAGGGATCAATGTGTTCACGCGGATTTTATCCTTGGCAAGGATGTTGGAGAATGTGTACGACATTGTGCGTACCGCACCTTTGGAACCTGCATATCCCGGATAGTCGGTTCGTGTCATGATACTGTTGGAAGCCACGTTGATGATGCTTCCGCCTTTGTTTTCCTTCAAGTGTGCGACCGCATGCTTGACCATATAGAAAGTTCCATATGCATTGACCTTGAAAATCTTATCGAATGCCTCTGAGTTGAACTGTTCTGCTGGGTCACTTGGCCCTGCATAACCAGCATTGTTCACCAGGATATCCAGTTTTCCGAATTTCTCGACTGCAAAGTCATTGATCTTCTTCGCACTTTCCTCCTGGGAGATATCACCAATGATGAACTCAGCTGTACCCCCAGCTTGTTCAATTGCCTGTTTTACTTGGGTTACTCCCTTGTCGCTAACATCGGCGAGAACCACCTTTGCGCCTTCTTCTGCAAAACGCTTTGCGATGGCTGCGCCAATTCCGGAACCGCTTCCAGTAACAATTGCAACTTTGTTCTCTAATCGTGCCATTCCTATTCCCTCCATGTTCGTATTTATAGACAAGTCTTAATGTTTTGTCTTTTTTATTTCTATTTCAGTATATCTCAGTTTCGAGATAAACGGGTGGAATATGCTCAGCATGTTAGTGAAAAAAATAGCACATTATTTCAGATTTCCCGCTGAATGAAAGGGGAAAAGAGTATCTGGAATAGTGTGCTCGTTGACAGTTGTTTGAAGTTCACTAGCTTTTCACCATTACTTAAATAATCATAGAGACTGTAAAACTCACAATCTCCCAGAACTTCTCGTAGAGTGATTACAAGTATAGACCATTCACGAGTTGACCTACACCTCCCGCACGGTAAAGGCAGGCCTTTGCATCACCTTATCCTAGTTCCGTACCAATCATCATCCAGCTCTTTCAGTTCAAAATTAACATTTTTATCAAAATACAATTTCACAACCCCATCCCGACTTTGGCAGTACACGATATGATAGGTGTCCCCATACGCTTGTTCCCAATCAAATAGGAAAGCTGATGAGGATTTTTCCATCACTTTCAGCATACCTAAGATGATCTAGTTTATCCCCTGATAATTCATTAATCTGCTCAATCCTGTCCCGCAAACTCGCACTCACTTCATCATGAAACTGGTCAGGAGCAGCGTTACCACCATTTCTGTAAAGGAAGATATCCCCAGAATTACTCTGGGACCCCAGTTTGCTATCCTCAATACTCTCGACTTCATCCTTCACAGCTTCAAACAGCTCACGCTGATCTTCAAAAACCTGATAATATTCAACTGTGGATTTCATATAAGTTATTACCGACCACATGGCTATAAAGACCACTAGAACAGCAATGCTGAACCCGATGATTTTCCTTCGCATAGTTTTTCACCTTCCTGAAAAAATGGAATGAGAGTTACCTGAGTGAGTGTACCACTGAATGGGAGTCAGTCCCCCGCTGAATGAAAGTGGAAAAGAGTATCTGGAATATTGTGCTCGTTTACATTTATAGTTTATGTATTTTTCTTGGATGTAGGTTCCCACCAATCAACTTCATCAAGTATGGAATCAAATTTAAGCAACTCAAAATCACGTGTTGAATAAAAATAATCACTTTCATCAATCGCAAAGATTTTGTTTAAATCATGGTCATCTACTAAATAGCTATCTCTTACTGTTGCTATCAAAGGAATTGGTAAAAGGGGGTTAGCATCATACATTGGATCATATATCTTTATATATGATTTATTTGAAAGATAGATATTTCCGTATCCACCCCTAAACAAGATACCTTCCTTGCAATAATAAGATTCATCAACACTCTTATAAACGATGTTTTCGTCTTCATCTACAATATAAGATGGTGAAAAATACTGATTCGTTTTTATAGAAATAGAATCACCTTTGTATTCATAAGAATATTGGATTTTTTCGTTTGGATAATTGATAACCGTCATAACTCTTCTGTTAAGAGAGTCATAACTGTGTTCTAGTGTATATTTGTTATCATTTGTTTTCCTTATTAAATTCCCTAAATGATCATAACTATGCTCAACTTTTTGAACTGTGTTACCTTTCAACGTAGTATGTCTATATATAATCTTATTATCATCATTGAATTTTCTAATTTCCTGCCAACCAGATGTCGCTTCTATATGAACTTCCTTTCGTTCATCATCGTACTTAAAATATAGTTTCTTCTTTTCTTCCTTAGTTTTGGATTTAAGGGTATATTCAATAGAATGTAATCTTCCATTTTCGTAGTTATAATTTAATATATTCGTGCGATTGCGTGTTAAAATTTCTTGAGAACTGAGCAAATTTTCATTATATAATTGTTTAACTATTAACTTACTATCACTAAGGTTTTCGCCAGTAAAATACAATTTTAAATTTCCATTCAAATCATATAAATAAGTATGTTTTTTATGAGTACTGAATTCATCCGATGTCGGTTCATTTATGTACTCACTAAATTCAATGAGATTATCATTTTCATCGAATTTTAAGTTTGTTCTCTTCGCACCCATGTCATTGTAATATTCAATTAATCTCCCTTTGGAATCAAATTTGAATTTTATATCATGATTATTGAATGCTTCTTCAAAAGTCCATTCTGTGTATACCATTTTACCTTGTAATGTTTTGTATTCACTTGAATGCTTTTCCTTAATTATTTCTCTAAACCATTTCATATTGATTCTCCTTTAGGATTAAATAGTTTCAATACTATTTATATCGACTAAAATGGATTTGTTGTTTAAATTTTTGCAATTTATTACAAATAACTAATACCTGCCACTAGATTATATTTCGTCCTAAATTTTAGAAATTCCTCTTTAATTAACCTGGCGTTAATACAATATGAGTGGGGTTCTGACCCGAAAATCCGGAAAGAAGTTAAACATCTACATACAGTAGGTGTTTAACTTCTTTTTTCACAACATGGACTTTGTCAGTGGTATCAGAACCGCCCCTGGATCACTATCGATAATCACTTCCCCCACCCCAAATAGAGCGGCCACCAGTATGTCCGGTTTGGTCATGTGTTTCTTCATCTACGAGCTGTAGGACACCTGGCTGTTCATGATGATGCCAAGTAAACCCTTCCGGTGTTCGACTGTTTAAAAGTGCTTGGACATCGTCTTGTGATAAACCTAGTTCACGAGCAAGACCCCCACTTTCTTGAATCGCTTGGTACAAGGTTTCATTGGCAACGTTAAATTGGACGGAATCACTTTCTAAATATAAATCTTCAGCAAGTACGACAGAAAACTCTGAATCAAAGACAGGAAACGTTCCTTCTAGTAAATCACCGTTTGGTAACTCGACCGTGTTTTCTACAAAGGCCACTCCTGTAACAGGATGGTCATAACCGCTTAAATCAACATTCCTAGTATTCATTTCCTCGGCCTCGGCTACATCAGCTCCATCCAGTAAATCTACTACACCGATTGCAAGACTTGAAACAGCCACCACTTTACCAAGATTTTTCAGCCCATTCAATCCTTGCTTCCTATCTCCACTTCTAAAGCCTTTATATGCACTTCCAGCATTTTTAGCCGTATAAGAAATCGCTGAACCAATTCCCTGGATAGTCCGCCCAGTCGAATCCTTTAGATCATTTAGTCCCTGCTGTTTATTATGATCTTCTTTTTTAATGAGGCCATAGGTCCCTTGTACGACCCCATCTATAAATTGCCCTGCATTGTCCAAAGAGATTTTTGAAGCGGATTTAACACTTTCTCCGACTTCCTCTATCCATTCCCCGGTTTCCTTTGATTTGCTTCCCACAACTTTGCCTGTTAACTTTACTGTGCCCCCTATTAGCTCGCCTCCAACCGTTCCCAAGCCTTTTCCTATTGAACGAAATATGCCCATTTCCATCCCCCTATTACATTAAACAGCGGAAACCACCAGAACCTTCCACATTAGCTGCCACACCATATTCATCCCATTGTTCTACTATCCCCTTTATTACTTTCGTTTTCCTGTAGCATCCAATTCATTAGCTGCTTTCGATCAACTAACCTAACCTTATTTGAACTAGCTAGTTTTTTAGCTTGTTCGGTAAAAAAGCTATTAGTAATCACCCAGCACTCATCTGATTTGTAATGGCTTTTTGCTGTTGCTATTTCTTGTACAGCTTTTACTCCAACATTTTTCTTATATCTTTTTGCTTGAACAATAATTTTCTTACCTTTTGTTGATAAAATTAGGTCCGCCCCATAGTCGCCACTTTCTGGTGTTAATTGTACATAGTAGCCTTTTGCTTTTAATAAAGCCTGAAGAAATTCTTCAAACATCCGGCCTGACATTTTATCAACTTCTAAAATACCTGACTTTCTTAGTTTTTGTTCCCTCAGCACATTAACTATCAATGCAAATAATAGGGAGCCTCCAAAAAATACCATTATCCCTAAAGTTACTAAAGGTTCAGCCGTTAACATAGACCATAGTAAGTCTAATCCCATCTTAAATGCATCAAAGAAATCCATTCCCATAACACTCTACTCCTATTAATCTATTATCCGTAAAAACCCAATACTTTACATTTTTTATTATATCAAACTATTCATCACTACCCTTCAAAACTTTAAAAAGCAATAAAATAACCCACCAAGTTGCTGTATTGAAAACAATACGCTAACACAGTGGGTTGCTCTACTTTCTCATATTCACTTTTTCTTTTTTATTGATAAGTGAAGAAAAAGGACAGGTGTTATTCATTAGAATGTGGACTGGTTCATCCATTTGCTTAGAATTTCTAAACCACTTATCACCCATTATTACAAAACTGTCTCTCGACAAACTTCTCTCCTCAAAAATCACCCAAACCCCTCTATAACAGCAAAAACAGCAAAACCAATTAAACGTTTGATTAGTGTAAAATCTACTAACTAATCGTTTGATTAAATCTGGTCATAACCCTTTTATTAAAACGAACACAGCAAGTTTGTTAGGCAAATTTCTGTCGATAATAGGTCTCAGCCTTCGACAACTATCTTCAAAATTTATCTATAAAAACTAGGAACCTACAAAAACCAATACATTTTGATACTACACAAACGATTGATTAAAACTACCTCAACCCCCGATAAATAAAGAATTTCTATTATGATAATGCGTCGAAACCTGTCGACCGTGATACACAGAGATCCACAACCTGCTCTTAAATTTACGATTGGTTAAAACTGCTGGATAAGGATGGCGATCTCATGTTCTACTCCGTCTAACCTTCATAAAGCACAATAGGCAACCCATCGGGATCTGCAAAAAAGGTAAACCTCCTCTCGGTATATGGGTCAATTTGTATCCCTTCAACCTCTATCCGTTAGCCGTCAAATGCCGCACAGCCTCATCCATATCCTCTACCGCAAACGCCAAATGCCGTAAGCCAGCTGCCTCCGGACATCTTCTATCTATCTATAAACCTATAAATCTTCGACAAATTCCGGGTTGTGACTGACACCAAAATTCAGCTATTCATCCACCATAGTAACTGGAAATTCCCTGGATGGTGCCTGTGAATTGCCCCCCTGGTCTAAAATGCATAATTAAATAACCCAAAATATAATGGGCCGAGTAAGAATATTAAGGGGATTACGAAAATCAGCAGTTTAATGGATTGAGTTTCAGCTTCATATCTTGTTTCTTCATTGAACTTTTTAAAACTAAGGATTACATCCCAAAATAAACCACATACAAATACAATTTTCCATACAAGCGGAGTAAGAATTTGATTATCCGTAACATAACCAAATAAACCTATCCAAGTAATAAATGAAAATACAAAATCTAATTTACCCAGGTACGTTTTATTACCTCCATTTATAAGCATTCCGATCGAAGCAATTGCTAGAATCCCTAAGTAGCAAAACCAAAGAATATCCCTCATAATCCCCCTGCTCTCCTTTATATTTTTACATATTATACCAAAAATAAGATAATAAGAATAACCTCTTAGTAGTATTACAACTAAAATAACGAGAAGCGGCAATGAAGGGATTATCACCAACAAACACAACTAACCACAGGTAACGAGGGTAGTTAAGCCCCCATTTTCATCAACAGAAACCTTCACCTGATTCATCAATATGAACCTCTCTTAGTTACCTCTCCGACTGCTATCACCGAAGGTCGGGCACTATGAACCCCTCTTAGTTACCGCTCCGACTACTTTTTCTGAAGTTCGGGCACTATGAACCCCTCTTAGTTACCAATCCGACTGCTTTTTCTGAAGGTCGGTCACTATGAACCCCTCTTAGTTACCAATCCGACTGCTTTTTCTGAAGTTCGGGCACTATGAACCCCTCTTAGTTACCAATCCGACTGCTTTTTCCGAAGTTCGGGCACTATGAACCTCTCTTAGTTACCGCTCCGGCTTCTATCACTGAAGGTAGGGCACTATGAACCTCTCTTAGTTACCTATCCGACTGCTTTTTCTGAAGGTCGGGCACTATGAACCCCTCTTAGTTACCAATCCGACTGCTTTTTCCGAAGTTCGGGCACTATGAACCTCTCTTAGTTACCGCTCCGGCTTCTATCACTGAAGGTGGGGCACTATGAACCTCTATTAGTTACCACTCCGGCTTCTATCACCGAAGTTCAAGCACTATGAACCCCTCTTAGTTACCTCTCCGACTACTATCACCGAAGGTCGGGCACTATGAACCCCTCTTAGTTACCACTCCGGCTTCTATCACCGAAGTTCGAGCACTATGAACCCCGCTTAGTTACCGCTCCGGCTTCTATCACCGTAGGTCGGGCACTTTGAAACTCTCTTAGTTACCGCTCCGACTTCTATCACTGAAGTTCGGTCACTATGAGCCTCTATTAGTTACCGCTCCGGCTTCTTTTTCTGAAGGTCGGGCACTTTGAAACTCTCTTAGTTACCGCTCCGACTGCTTTTTCCGAAGTTTAGTCAATTAATTCCTAGTAAAAAATCATACTTTCTAATTATTTCATCGTTAATATTCGTCCTGCGTGTGCCGGACCTTTTGGTATGCGGGATATCAAAATAAGATAACTGAAAATTCACTGGATCGTGCCAGGTCTTTTGTTACATATCGCCTATGTACTTGATATATATTTAACCATATGCTAAATTAAAAGTAGAGCGTTTACAATTAAATAAATGGATTGTTACTGCATGGCAGGCAAAACCTAACTTTGTAATTGAATAACAATGGTGTTATTCTTATATACAAATTTGGGGTTTTTTTATGCAAATTTTTAGATAAATATACATTTCTTAATTAGGGTTGAGGTGTAAAATGAGGATTGAGAAGGTTTTAAATAATAATGTCGTCATGACAACAAATGAAACCAACCAAGAAATGGTCGTTATGGGCAGAGGACTAGCCTTCCAAAAAAAGGTAGGAAACACGATAGATCCATCTAAAATTGAGAAGACCTTTGTATTAAAAAAGCAAGGTGTATCAGATAAGCTTGCTAAATTACTCGAAGATACATCTGAACTATACCTGAATATTTCTGCAAAAATCTTGGATTTTGCACATTCTCAACTTCCATATAGCTTGGATGAATATTTATACGTTGCGTTAACCGATCATATAAGCTTTGCGATAAGCCGACATAAACAGGGAATTCATTTGAAAAATCCATTGCTTTGGGAGATTCGTAAATACTATAAGCAAGAATTCCAAATTGCCTTAAAGGCCCTCGAAATTATTGAAAAAGAAACCGATATTACCCTAGGTGAGGATGAGGCTGCATCGATTGCCCTACATTTAGTGAATAGCCAGTTATCTGGTGAAAATATGGCAGCGGCTGTGCAAATTACCGAGATCGTTAATAACATCCTGAACATAGTAAAATACCATTTTACAATGGAATTGGATGAAAACTCCGTTAATTATGAACGGTTTTTGACGCACCTACGCTTTTTTGCTATCCGTTCCGCGCGTAAGGAAAAATTGGAGGAAACGGTGGATCTATTCTTTTTTGAACAGATCCAATTAAAGTATCCTAATGCTTACGCTTGCACTGAGAAGATTGCGGTTTACCTAAATAATCAATTTAATTGGAGTTTAACTAAGGATGAAGAAGTCTTTTTAACCGTGCATATTCATCGAGTAACAAATCGCCAAAGGTTGAAGTAAATCCCATTTAAAAACGTTGACAACTTATGAAAGCGCATGCTAAAGTGTGATTGTAAACTTAAATAATAGAACTTCTGATTAGGATTGTTACTGATTTTTCAGGCAAAACCTAAATTGCACCTTCATTTCATTATGACGTGCAATTTAGGTTTTTTATATTTTAGGAGGTGGATCTTTGATCACTATTCAGCAATTTAATAGTAATGTGAAGGAATGTTACCTTACTGGGCATAACCTGAATTGACTTTGAACACGCTATTTTCGTGTGTTTGAGATCAGTTCAGGTTTTTTATTTGATAAAAAACTCTTAAAGAAAGAAGGGTCAATAAATGAAATACGAACAATTGGCAAAAGACATTATTGAAAATGTCGGCGGTAAAGAAAATGTTAACAGTGTTGTTCATTGTATTACTCGTCTGCGGTTCAAGTTAAAGGATGAAGGCAAGGCGAATACAGATGTATTAAAAAATATGGATGGCGTCGTCACCGTTATGAAAAGTGGCGGTCAATATCAAGTAGTTATCGGGAACCATGTACCTGATGTTTATAAAGCTGTTGCAGCAGAAGGTGGATTCCAGTCTTCAAGCCCAGTTGATGCTGAAGATAACAGTAAAAAAGGGAATCTATTAAACCGCTTTATAGATATGATTTCCGGTATCTTTACTCCAATACTAGGAGTATTAGTAGCAGCTGGTATGCTTAAAGGATTTACAGCTTTGTTTGTTGCAATAAAATGGCTCGATCAACAAGGTGGAACGTATCAAATTTTAAATGCAATTGGAGACGGCCTATTCTACTTCTTACCGATTCTATTAGGTTATACGGCTATGAAGAAGTTTGGTGGAACTCCATTCTTAGGTGTAGTTATAGCTATGGCTCTTGTTTATCCAGCGCTTGGAGCGATTCCTGGAACACATGAACCACTATACACATTATTTAAGGGAACAATGTTTGAATCTCCTGTGTATATTGAGTTCTTTGGTATTCCAGTGATTCTAATGACATATGCCATGTCTGTTATACCTATTATTGTTGCAGCATTTTTTGCAGCAAAATTAGAAAAAGGTTTATCCAAAGTTATACCAGATGTCATAAAAACATTCTTCGTTCCAATGATAACAATGCTAATTATCGTTCCTTTAACATTTATTATTATTGGTCCAATTGCAACTTGGGCAAGTCAGTTATTAGGTCAAGCAACTGTTTGGGTATATGATTTAAGTCCTGTAATTGCGGGGGCATTCCTAGGTGGATTCTGGTTAGTGTTTGTAATGTTCGGGTTACATTGGGGACTTGTTCCAGTTGCAATCAATAACTTTGCAGTTGAAGGTTTTGACCCAATCTTAGCTTTAATTTTTGTCCATTCATTTGCATTAGCAGCTTCTATTCTAGCTATTTGGATTAAAACAAAGAGCACAAAAATGAAATCACTTAGTGCACCAGCATTTATTTCAGCTATCTTTGGTGTAACGGAGCCTGGTATGTACGGAATCGCTTTACCACTTAAGAAACCATTTATTTTCACGCTTATTTCATCAGCTATCGGTGGTGCATTACTAGGAATATTCGGTACGGTAGGTTATACAATGGCGGGTCTTGGAGTATTCCAGTGGCCAAGCTTTATTCATCCTGAGGAAGGATTAAATACAGCATTCTTCGGTTCAATCATTGCTGCTGTAGTTGGGTCAGTCCTAGCTTTTGTATTGACCTACTTCTTCGGTGGAATTAATAAAAATCAAGAAGACACATCTGTAACAAAAGTAGCTTCAACTAAACAAAACATAAAAGCTGAAACGATCGTTAGTCCGCTAAATGGGGAAGTTAAAAACCTAGCTGATATTAATGATGCTGCCTTTGCATCTGGTGCGCTTGGAAAAGGTGTAGCCATTGAACCGACTGAAGGTAAGATGTACGCACCTGTATCTGGTACGGTTTCAGCGTTATTCCCAACTAATCATGCAATTGGTATTACAACGGATGAAGGTGCAGAAATATTAATTCACATTGGTATGGACACTGTCCAATTAAATGGAAAATATTTTACCGCTCATACTGCACAAGGTAGTCGAGTAGAAAAAGGACAGTTACTCATAGAATTTGACGTTAAGGCCATTCAAAAAGCAGGGTTCGCTTTAACAACACCTGTATTAGTAACAAACCATCATAACTATGAGATTACACCAGCATCTGATTCAACGGTTAAGTCTCAAGAGGTATTACTGCAATTAACAGCTAAACAATAAGGATGTATTTTGAAAATATAGCTTGGCATCCGCTTTGTTAACAAAGGTGGATGCCTTGGCTTATTCACTATTTAGGAGGAATAAACGATGACAAAACGATTCCCAGAAGGATTTTTATGGGGCGGGGCAACAGCAGCGAACCAATTAGAAGGAGCTTACCAAGAGGGTGGAAAGGGTCTTAATTTAGCAGACGTTTTACCTGGTGGAAAAGCAAGACTCCAATTACTAGGACAACCTGGCTTTGACTTTGAAATCGATCAATCAAAATATACGTATCCGAACCATGAGGCGATTGATTTCTATCACCGTTACAAAGAGGATATTGCACTATTTGCAGAAATGGGCTTTAAAGTATTCCGTTTGAGTATAGCATGGAGCCGTATTTTCCCTAATGGAGATGAATTAGAACCAAATGAGGAAGGCTTAGCCTTCTACGACCGTGTTTTTGATGAACTAAATAAACATGGAATTGAGCCGTTAGTAACAATAGCGCATTATGAAACACCATTACACTTAATCAAAGAATATGGTGGTTGGAGAAATCGTGAATTGGTTGGTTTCTTTGAGCGTTATGTAAGAACAATTTTTACACGATATAAAGATAAGGTTAAATATTGGCTAACTTTTAATGAGATAAACGGTGCAACTCATATGCCATTATTAGGACTCGGATTTTCACCTGAAAAGGAGGAAACACGTTTGCAAGATAGTTTCCAAGGTTTACATCACCAATTTGTTGCTAGTGCACAAGCGGTTAAGATCGGGCATGAGATTATTCCTGGTTCACAAATTGGTTGTATGTTGATTTATGCTCCAGTTTATTCGTATGATTCAAACCCTGTAAACTTAATGCATGCTAGACAGGAAGCAGATATCTTTAATTTCCTTTGTGGGGATGTGCAGGTTCGTGGGGAATATCCTTACTTTGCAAAAAGATATTTCAAAGAGAATAATATTGCGCTTGAAATTCAAGAAGGAGATCTTGAAACGATTAAAGAAGGAACAGTAGACTTCATCTCATTTAGTTACTATATGTCTCGTACGGATAAAAAAGAAAAAACAGCTGAAGAAATGGGTGCTGGAAACCTAATCGGCGGAGTTAAAAACCCATTCCTAAAAGCAAGTGATTGGGGATGGGAAATAGATCCTGTAGGTTTAAGAATTTCCTTAAATGAACTATATGGTCGTTACCAAAAACCTCTAATGGTTGTTGAAAACGGGCTAGGTGCCTATGACAAAGTAGAAGAGGATGGATCTATTAATGATGATTACCGAATTGATTACCTTCGCGAACACATTGACCAAATGGGCGAAGCAATTGAAGATGGTGTGAATCTAATGGGTTACACTAGCTGGGGTTGTATCGACCTAGTAAGTGCATCTTCAGGTGAGTATTCGAAGCGTTATGGCTTTATCTATGTGGATAAGCATGACGATGGAACAGGCACATTGGACCGTAAACGGAAAAAGTCATTTTACTGGTATAAGGGTGTTATTTCTTCAAATGGAGAAAATTTATAGGAAAATTATTGATCAGTGAGGACTTTTTCCTCACTGATTTATCATAAAAAAGGAGGAGAATGTTTTGGTAAAGAATACGAATGGTTTTCCTGAAGGTTTCTTATGGGGAGGTGCTACTGCTGCCAACCAAATTGAAGGTGCCTATTTAGAAGATGGAAAAGGATTGACTACAGTTGACCTAATGCCGACTGGTAAAAAACGCTGGGATGTTTTAACTGGAAATGTTGATTCCTTTACACCGCTTAAAGGAGAATTTTATCCTTCACATGAAGCCATTGATTTTTACCACCGTTATAAAGAGGATATTGCTCTTTTTGCGGAGATGGGTTTTAAATCCTTCCGTCTTTCGATTTCCTGGGCGCGAATTTTTCCAAATGGAGACGATGAGCAGCCAAATGAAGCGGGTTTAAAATTTTACGATGATGTGTTTGATGAATTATTAAAATACGGCATCGAGCCAGTAGTAACGATTGCTCATTTTGATGTACCTGTTCATCTCGTTGAACAATATGGAAGCTGGAGAAACCGCAAGCTTGTGGGGCTTTTTGAAAAATACGCTACTATCCTTTTCAACCGTTATAAAGATAAAGTGAAATACTGGATGACGTTTAACGAAATCAATATGTTATTACACTTACCGTTTGTCGGTGCCGGGCTAGTTTTTAAAGAAGGTGAAAATAAGCTGCAAATTCAATATCAAGCAGCACACCATCAGCTTGTTGCTAGTGCACTAGCGGTGAAAGCCTGCCATGAAATCATCCCAGATGCAATGATTGGCTGTATGCTTGCGGCAGGTATGACCTATCCATATACATGTAATCCAGATGATGTCTTTAAGGCAATGGAAAAAGACCGTGAATCCTTCTTCTTTATTGATGTCCAGTCACGTGGTGAATACCCAGGATATGCAAAGCGATTCTTTAAAGACAATAATCTAACCATCGAGATGGATGCGGGCGATGAAGAACTTTTAAAGAATGGTACTGTCGACTATATTGGATTTAGCTATTATGGAAGCCGGGCAACAAGCACAGATCCAGAAATCTTAAATCAGATCACGAGTGGAAATGTGTTTGCTTCAGTTGAAAACCCATACTTAGAGAAGTCTGAGTGGGGATGGCCGATTGATGCGAAAGGCTTCCGAATTACCGCAAATCAGTTATACGATCGCTATCAAAAGCCATTGTTTGTCGTTGAAAATGGACTCGGTGCGGTCGATGAAGTCACCGCTGAAGGAGAAATCAAAGACGACTACCGCATTGACTATTTAAAAAAGCATATCGCTGCAATGGCAGAGGCCATTTATGATGGGGTAGAAATTCTCGGTTACACAAGCTGGGGACCCATTGACCTTGTTAGTGCCTCAACAGGTGAAATGAAAAAACGCTATGGCTATATTTATGTGGATAGAGATAATGAAGGCAACGGTTCATTGAAGAGAATAAAAAAGAAAAGTTTTGACTGGTATAAAAAGGTGATTGCGACAAATGGAGAAAACCTATAAGATCCGTTCAATTTTTGTGGGGAAAATTAGTAATAACATTATAAGTGGCCAAAAAGCACGTCCATTGGTCACTTATTTTTAATGTAACAAATGAGTAAGGAGACTATGCAAAATGAAACTCATCTTTTTAGATATTGAGGACGAGGGAACCGTCATCCATTGATAAATAAAGAGTTTCTATTAGAAAATGCATCGAAACTTGTCGCCAGATACAGGACAACATATATTCTAACTCATCAGCCAAAACTCAATGAAACATGAGAGTCTCCCTGCCTTTTATTCTCCCCGCTTGCCATTATTTTACGATTTGGGTTATAGATGTTGCAATTGGAAATTCACTGGATTGCCTGGCACCATAGTCCGCTAAAAATAAGACAAAAAAAAGGGTAACCAGAAAAATCTTAAAGGATTCCGTTTTCGGGTGCTTTGTTATTAAAAGACACAAGAATTGACGTATGAATTGGCATACCTCTTTTTCTTTATTTAACAAGGTTTCTACGAAATTATCTTAACTTTGACATAGCAATTGACCATCAATATTATGATGGTCAATAAGTATTGTACAATTAAAAAGAGGGTAAAAACCTCTGTCATTTGCAGTACCGTTTTGAGTACCAATTTTAACGACTTTTATATGCTGGTCGATAACAAGCTGCTGATTCCTGCATCTAAAATCAAGAGGGTTCGCTCTTATCGGTTTGGGGATGAGGTTAAGCATCCGATCTGATAAATAGACGGAATAATTTCGCTTATTCAATAGATAGGATCGAAATTAGCTTAAATAGACGGAGAGATTCCGCCTATTAACTCAAAAAACGTGAAAATGGGGGATTTTGCTTTGAATAACCGGAAAACCTCCCCTTATATACCCCGAAACGAGCTCCATTCTGCATCTAACCGGAAAATCTCCGCTTATCTTACTTTTACTGGATACTGATAGAGATAAGACATCTTAAAAGGGAGTGAGTTTTATCTCAAAAATCCAAGAGAACATCATTTTGAAGCATTACAGTGAACGGTACCACAAGTAAGTGGAGTATATTTCTATAAATAAGGTTTTTGTATTCCTAATAAAGAAACTCGCCAATTATGAACGGAACCTGTTTTTAGGACCATAGTATTTACAAACGTTGATTTGTTTGTAAAGGGCCAATGCCTATTGGCTCTTTCAGCTAATTGACTTTGATCATAAATAAATTCACATGCTCCTCCTGCTTCGTTTCCTCTACAATTTGTAATCCATTTATCTCTACCAAAGCGGAGTCCTTGAATTCTTTGTATTGTTGATCCATTATCTCATTTAAAATATCATCAACATCCGTCTTTCCAAGATCCGGATCGGAGGCCCTGATTAGTGCCATCTTGATCAACACCTGCTGAGTGGAATTGTCCCAATCTTTTTGGCTCTGTTCCCCATCCGCCGGCATGCTTCCACGAACATACGTTACAAGGCCAACTCCATCGATTGTGCCGTTCTCATTTAAAAATCCCGACAGCATCATCTCATCGCCAACTTTAAAGGAGAACTCATTCCCATTTCTCATAAAATTGTTATCCAGGGTTATTCTTTCAAAGTCCTTTCCGAATTTTTCTCTGTATGTGTTATTGGCCGTCTGATAGACTACCTCATAGTGGGAGTTGAAGACTTCAACAAAGGCAGTCGGATCCATTCCGTTTACAAGGGAATCCACTGTTTGTTCTTCCTCTACCGGAAGAGGTTGGGGATTCAGTTCCCTCCAAAAAATAACGGGATCCTTATTTTCTTTATACGAACTAAAGATAATATATTGCTCGTCCAAATTATATATATACCCGTCATCATTTGTTTCATCGGCACTGCCCAATCTTCCATACCACTGGGTTTCAAAAACATAGTCGTTGGGGGTGATCTTGACATACCTGAGGATATCCGAATAAAAAGTCATGAGTATATCTCCATAAGACATGACAGTCCACTTGTCATAATCGCCCTCGCTAAACTCTATATCAGGATCCGGTCTGCCTGAAAAATCGGGATCCCCCCATTTATCGATAATCTCATTTTTTGACATTAAGAGGGTAATCCCATTCATGAAGAACTTTCCGTCTGATTCCTCAAGTTTCAAATTATAAATTTGATCGGTCAGGGTTTCCTTTAACGCCAGTGCCTTTTCCCTGGCAGCCTTCTGCGCTGCCTTTGCACTTTCTTCCCGTTTAGCTATTCCAGCCTTTGCTTCATTTAATAATGTTTTTGCTTGTTTGTCGCCAGGTTTTATTTCCAGTGCCATTTTAAATGAATCAATGGCTGCCTCGAATTGGTCCATCCGCATCAGATTACTTCCGTTTCTGATATACTTTTCAAATTCCTTTGACTCATTTGATTCTTTGCCGCAGCCCGCTAGCAACAGCAGTAAAACAAGAGTCCATCCAAGCCATTTCCTGATCATCGTATCATCCCTTTTTTGAAATTGGCCCGATTGTCATGTGTGCCAAGCCATTTCTAGTAAAATTCCAATATATTCAATATAGTAGAAATTACCTATTTTGTCATAGCATTTTTCTAAAATTGAAAAAGGTGAGTGCCTGAAATATTCAAGTTTCCAATACAAAACTTGATACTTTGGCTTGTTCTTTTTATGTCCTCAATTACTTATGAAGGGTTCACCACATACTAGCGGTTAGTCTCATATAAACTACGAAAAAAACCTACAGAAATATCCTGTAGGTTTTATATAATCTTTTATTTAATCCAAGCTCCACTAGGTCCGATGATGTAGCTACCTATTTTGGTATTGGCTACCATTTTACTACCACTATAGAAATAGTACCAGGTTCCCCCAATATACTCCCATCCCGTTTGCATGACTCCACCGCTATTTAGGTAGTACCAGAAGCGGGGGTCTGAGCCCAAAATTCATTACCATCAATGATTCTCATTGTATTCCCATGCATCCTCACGAATCTGTGCTTCAATCATTCTATCTAACTCCGGATCCTGTCTAGGCGGACTATCAATATACGTAATATCGCTCTCCGGAACTAATCCAAAATAGGATAACCTTTTTCTTTCTTCTTCCAGTGTCTCGTCTTCCAAAATCATAGACACCTCTACACAGCCTATAGTTGGTATAACACGCTTTACTTTAAATGTGAAAATTTGACCTCTTTTGAAATGCATGGCAAGCAGTTCTCTCTCATGTGGCTGTACATCCAGGAATTCACCTGTTCTTGGATTTTCCAATCGGACCATTATTGTTCGATATTTTATCCATCGAGCACGAGGGGCTTCTTTATCGAATGTTTTTAAAACCTTTCCTTGTACAAGCTCCCCCTCATTGTAACGAAGGACTATTCCAGCCCTTTCTCTTTTTTCGGCAAGCCATAGCTCATTTTTTGAATCCTTCACCTTTAACTTTTCCAGTCTTCCTTTCCGTTTCTTGAGTGATTCATCATCAAGTATCATTGATAGTATGAGACCATTTTCTCTTTGCTCATCAAATATATCAATGATTTTCACTTCAAGTATTTGACCTTCATTGATATCAGACAAGGAACACGTCATTTCTGTTTGAGGGACGTATCCACTTTTGAGCTTTCCATCAACAAAAAATCCCATGAAAAATCGATCTTCTCTTATAAACTTAACCGTTCCACTAATTATTTTATTGATTTGATAGGGATTATCTATTTCTTTATTCATCATATTCGGCAACCTCCCCATAACTTGATTTTCACAACTGTCAACTGCACCAAGGCCCTATTCTATATAATTATAATCCTAATTTGAGTTATCTGGTCAAGCGGGGGACCCCAATGTCTAGACATCTGGTCTTATTACAATAATGCCACTCGACAAACTTCTCACCTTGAATTTCATACAAACCC
The DNA here is from genome assembly GCF_038592905.1 of Neobacillus sp. FSL H8-0543. Taxonomy (GTDB): domain Bacteria; phylum Bacillota; class Bacilli; order Bacillales; family Cytobacillaceae; genus Neobacillus. The sequence goes on from NZ_CP151943.1 coordinate 2,082,806, forward strand.
CTTTATAACAGCAAAAACAGCAAATCCAATCAAACGTTTGATTAGTGGAAATTTCACTAACTAATCGTTTGATTAAATATGGCCAAAACCCTTTAATTAAACGAACATTTTCCAGTTTGTTAGAAAAATTCCTGTCGATGATAGGTCTCAGCCTTCGATAAATTTCATCAATATTTATCTATAAGAACTAGTAACCTACAATAATCTGCATGTTTTGATATTACACAAACGATTGATTAAAACCAACCCAACCATAGATAAATAAAGAGTTTCTATAAGAAAATGTGTCGAAACTTGTCACCCCAATACCTGACGGGATTTCTTCTAACTCATCACCAAGAGTTCGATGAACCATGGGAATCGCCCTGAATACCCTCTTGCCCCAACGACCCCAAAACTCTACCATTTCCTTCACATCGTTTTGATGATTCTGTAAGGGATTCTCACGGTCTGGATTACCCCCTCTATCTGGATATAAATCTTGTTGTTGCATGGATGTATCGTTATACTCCTCATGTTCCGGATGTATATATGTATCATTTTCTTCTTCTACTGCTTCCTCACCGATAAACATCTCTTCTGGTCCACAAAAAATTTCATAGAGGCAGCGAATATCCTGCTTAAGAATGAGTTCCGAAACATATCGAATAAGTGATGGATCCTCGACTTCTTTTAATTCAGAAATAATACAATCCATTACTACTATTGACAAATCTCTAAGAGAATTTGTTTTTAATGATAGTAAACAGGTACCTGATAATTTAAAAGTTTTTTATTGGATTTACCCATATAGCAGTACAATAATAATTAGAGATGTGGCAATGCTCAAAGTTCGTGGTAATTTTAAGGAAATAGGTATGTTTAGCTTACTAAAATATTTTCCAATAGCGTTTATGGTTACAGATTGTGAAAAATATGAAGGATTAAGAGAGCTTACTACTTTTTGTAATAGAGATATCGATGATGAGGTCCAAATACCGATAGACGTTACAGCACCACTAAAAGGGTACAATTGGCCAGAAATAGTAGATGATGATAATTTTCTGATGGGAGGAGGTCAATTTTTGGAAGGTGGAATTTTTGCAGTACCCAAGAATAAAAAGCAGTAAAAGAAAGGGAACACATTCATTTATATATTTATACAACCGTTGCCATCTTGATCTAAAGTAACGGGTGCGTTACTTGAAGATCTGGCTGCCATTGCGTTGGCCATTTTTTATTGAACTAAAGGCGCAGTTTAGTTTAAGAAGAATAGAAAATAAAGAAGATAATTAGCTTATTATAAACAGATTATCTTCTTCATCTAAAATTGAAAAATTCCTTTATGAAACGAGTTTTAATCCTATTGCTGCACCTAAAACCATTGCTATAAAAACAACTCTTCTCCAGTCTTTTGATTCACCATATAACACCATTCCTAATATTGCACCACCAGACGCACCAATCCCTGTCCATATTGCATAAGCTGTCCCCATAGGTAGTGATTTCATCGCATAAGCTAGAAATATAAAACTTGCTCCAAATCCTAGAATTAATAGAAGTAATGATTGCCAATTCCTGTCTTTATGCAATTTATTTATCATAACAACACCAAACATTTCAAATAGTCCTGCTAAGATTAAAGATATCCACGCCATTAGGAATCAGCTCCTTCCTGGTTTTTGTCTTTTGTAACTAATTTCAAGCCAATTACTCCTGCTAATAAAAGTAAAATCAAGAGTACTTTTTCCACTTTAAATGGTTCTCCAAAGAATAGGATTTCTGAAAAGATAGTTCCTGCTGTACCTAGACCAACAAAAACTGCATATACAGTTCCCACGGGAAGTTTTCGTCCTGCCATAATCATTACATAGAAGCTGATGATGATAGCAATAACAGTTCCAGCCCAAGTCCAAAAGTCATCCGCGTGTTTCAATCCAATAACCCAAAATACTTCAAAAAAAGCAGCAACAAATACTTTAATCCAGTCTTTATTCATCTAAAAGATACCTCCAATTTTATTCTTACCAAAAAAAAACAAAAAAAAGCCTAAGAGATAACTGTTAAACAGTTTCTCCCAGGCTTTTATCCTTCCGTGACACAGCAAAGCTGTGAGTTTTCTCTCGGACCAGACCAACAATAAGTTACGGAACCCTAGAAAACATTTAAATTATACAATTACTTATATTCTACATACATCTCATATTATTTCAAGAGTTAAATTTTAGCAAAGTCTTTGGTGGTTGATAAGATTGTGAAGGAATGCACTTAAACTAAAGGGAGCGATACTTGAGGAACCAGCTGCCATTTTGGTGGCTTATCTTATTGTGCTAACGGTGCAGGTTAGTTAATTTAGAGATAAAAGCCTTATTACAGTAATGGTTATTTTTGGAGTTGTGCAAATAGTGTATGTTATTATTTTGGTAAGAAAAATAATTAAATTACTACATTTCAGCGTAATAACATGAAATAAGGTGGTGGAAAAATGGATAATCAAATAAAATTGGCATTTGAAAAATCAAAATCGGGCGATAAAGATGAGAGTTATGAAGCCTATCAAAATATTTTAAATGCAACTGATCAACAAGTTGATTGGGCTTACGAGGTATGGAATCAACTAATAGAGGACTTAACTCATAAAGATAACCATCAACGCTCTCGTGCAGCACAATATTTAGCCAATCTAGCTAAAAGCGACCCAGAGATGAGAATTATGAAAGATTTCCCTAAATTGTGGGAGGTAACAAAAGATGAAAAGTTTGTTACGGCTAGACATAGTCTCCAATCTATATGGAAAGTCGGAATTGCAGGTACAGCCCAAAAAGAAATGGTTATGGAGTTTATGGTTGAACGCTTTAAAAAATGTGCAGATGAAAAGAATTTTACTTTAATTCGTAATGACATTATTCAAAACATGAAAAATTTATATGACTATTTCAATGATGAGTTTATTAAACAAACGGCTCTGGATTTAATTGATACGGTTGACGACAAAAAATACAAAAAAAAATATATGGATATATGGAAGTAGTTTAACTATTTAAAGATTATAAAGCTGAAGATATGAGTGTCTTCAGCTTTATAATCTTTATTCTAGTTGTAATATACTTTTTTAAAATACAGATCTATTTATTGAATAGTACATGGATATTACTCATGCAACAACTACTTTTTCGCTACTTTGTGAAATTATACACTTAAAGTAACGGGTGCAATAGTTGAAAATAAGGGTTGCTATGATCTTCCACAATCGGGCCATTTTGTTAGATTAATAAATAATTTTATGAATGATACTAGAAATAAAGTTTTCCCTGAATAGTGAGGTGAATAGAGAAAATGTATGAAGAATATAGTAGACAATCTTTACCGTCAAGGAAGTATAGAGAATTGTTAGGAAGTGCAATCTGTGTTTTCAACTCTAACAATGCATTTATCATTGAAAATATACTTAGAAATGATGAGAATAACAGGTTTCATTGGCACGAATTAATTGATTATACTTCAGGTGAACTTAGTCAACCAATAAAGGAAACTATAACTAAGTTTTCAGATACAAAAATTACTTCTCGGTTTTCTGAAGTTATTGAAATGAGGAATAGAATTATTCACAGTTTTCAAATAACTGATGATGGTAAACAGACTTTAGCTACAAAACGTAAGAACGGAGAACAGTTTATTATTACAGAGGATTACCTGTATAATTTTATTAAAAAGAACGAAGAATTAAGTGTCCTCCTTCATGAATTTAGAGGTTATTAGTTCTATCAAGAAAAGGGCGCCTTTCTTGAATAAGAAGGCGTCTCTTTCTAATCAATCAGATTTTGCAGCAACAAAATTAAATTGGAGTTATTTTAAGTTGTAGAAGAGATTGTGAAGGATTCTACTTAAACTATCGGGTGCGTTTACTTAATAAGCAAAACGGGTCCATAATAAAATTTGCATTTTGCATTCTCAAAAGGAAAAATACCGGTAGGCTATAACTTTTACGTTGAAACTTTATTGGCTTTATCAATTAGGAGGCAATATGAGTGTAGGTAAACAGATAATATTAAGTTTATCAATATATGCAGTATCCGCAGTAATAATAGGTGGGTTACTTTGGTATTTTAATCCTTCTCTAAATGAATATCTTAAGAGTGCAATTACTGCTTCTCCTATTTTAATATCCCTTGATTAAAACAAAACACGATGATTAATATCAGGATGACTTCCTTGTTAACTAAACAAAAGATAAGGTTCTTACTCAGCGAACGGGTGCTTGAGTTTAACAAAGAGTCGCAGCTGCGGCTCTTTGTTAAACTAGAGGTTGAGACGTTTTAAGATTCTAAGGTAATTGAAATTTAAGGGATGTGAAACCGTTCAATCCTTTCATTATCCACCGTTTTTATTCATTTTTCTTTTTGGATTCAATCATATACCTTAGTGCAACAACATAATTTTTTACAGAGTTTTTCTTATACTGTCTTTCAATCTCAGCTAGCATAGTAGCGGTAATGGTGGATTCTCCATTGTATATTCCTCTATTAATAAGACCGTTACCACGCCCAATATAATCTTTAATCGAGCTTTCCCCCAACTTACATACCTGCCTTAAAAACTTTTCATATTTCATTAAAAACTCTTGAATATTCATTTTTAAGCTCAACTCCTATCATTGATTTAATGTTAAATATATCTCTTTTCCACACTAAAAATACCCCACTGGGCTATAACATATCCCATCAGTGGATAGAAGCATAGCGGCAAGACTGTCTATCTGTGTTCCTGCTCTGTACTCGCCAAACGGGACTCCACCCTTCCCTATATAACTATGAAGGGAAACAACCGCATCCAGAACACAAAAAAGGAACTGACTATCCTGCGTATCTTCTTGTTTTCGCAAACTCTGTATTGTTAAGAAATGTACGTAAAGTATATGGGGGCGTTTGTGGAAAATCATAAGCCTAATTTCTCGCTAAAAATACGGAGGAATTAAGCTTTTTTATGTTTTTAGAACCTTAACGTTGTAAATGCAGTTTCCTGAAATTACCCCATTGGTTAACACGATGGCTACAAGTGGTAAATCCCATGGCAAGCCCTGGTAAAAAAGGTGGCAGAAGCGGTACATTCTTATGGCTGTAATCATCCTGGTCCCTCTAAACTATTTTTTCTCCCAACCTGTCCTTTTCACCTACTTTTATGTATATAGAAGGTGAAAGGAGGTGATTGAAATGGCAGAAACACTTTTAGCAGAGTCGAAGCTGCGTTTGGTTTTCCAGGCAGGGATTGATGAAGATGGCAAGCCAATCCTAAAAGCCAAGACCTTTGGAAACGTCAACAAAGCAGTAACAGCGGATCAGCTTTACCAGGTTACACAGGCAGTCGTTAGTTTATCTGGCGACGAACTTAGCGGCGCGCAACGTATGGACAGCTTGGATCTTTTAGCGTAATGGTAGAAAAAATCTCAAATGATAGGAGGTGAACAAAATGGCAAAAACACTAGAATTGCAGTTTGTGACCGAGGGTGGGAACAACGCTAGACTTACAGTGGATAACCCGAAGGAACCGATTGAGGAAGCTGTCGTTAAACAAGCGATGGAAGCGATTATCGCAGCTGAAGTATTCTTCACATCAGGAGGTAAATTCGTCACTGCCAAAGGAGCACGTGTCATCGAACGCAACGTAACCGATTATGAACTTGTTTAATAAAGTTAGAGGCCGGATTCAGCGATGGAGCCGGTCTCTTTCTACAATAAAGGCTCTGTTATTATTCATTGTTGATTTTCGTTTAGGGATGAGAATTCATAAGCGGAGAATTTCCGGCTAATGTATATAGAGGAAGCTTAAGAGACAGATATAAGCGGAGATATTCCGATTAACTCCTCTAAATAAGACAAAATCCAAATATTTTGATAATATAACCGGAAAAACTTCCTCTATTTTAAAGGAAATATGGGTATTTCCCAATTTAAACGGAATTTTACCGCTTATTTTCAAATGTAGTGAAATCAACATTCAGTCATAACAGAGTTAAAATAAAAGAAAGGAGAAAAAACATATGGAGCAGATCATTCCCTTCATTAGTGAAGTCGGATTCCCAATCGTTGTGACGCTCTACTTGCTGCATCGAATTGAATCAAAACTCGATGTCGTCGTCCAATCGATTCAGAATCTACCTGAGCGGATGAAATGAAATTAGTCGAGGTTAAGGGGTTTTGCACTAACAACAGGTGACACAGGCAAGTTGAAATCCCCTGTTCTTCGACTGGAAGTCTTACCTGGTTCATCTATAGACCGTAAATCCGGACCACTTTTTTACCCGTTATTACAAACAATCCTCTCGACAGCCTTCACGCGCCAAAAATCACTCAAACCCCTCCATAACAACAAAAACAGCAAAACTAATTAAACGTTTGATTAGCGGAAAATAGACTAACTAATCGATTGATTAGATATATGCAAAACCCTTTAATTAAACGAACTAAGTCCAGTTTGATAGAAAAATCTCTGTCGACTATAGGTCCCATTTTTCGATAACTTTCCTCAATATTAATCTATAAAAACTAGTAACCTACAAAAATCAACACGTTTTGATACTACACAAACGATTGATTAAAACCATCCAACCAGCGATAAATAGAGAGTTTCTATTAGAAAATGCGTCGAAACATGTCCCTCCAGTACACAGCAAATTCTTCTAACCCAGCACCAAAAGTTCGATGAAACATGAGAAAGTGCCGAACCAAGACAGTAGAAAAAAGCCACCTGGACCTCCCCCCATCCACACACGATTAAACATAAATAGACCTATCTTTCTATTATTTTCATAGAAAGGATAGGTCATTTTTGTGAAGATTGAAACTTATTCGCTTAACTTGATGGCTATGGTAAAGGCACTGGAATTTTGTCATATTACTCTATGAGTACAACTCGGATCTGCTTCATTAAACCCGCTACAAGATCCTTATCAACAGCACCCGTTGATTCTTCCATGGCGTTGGCTGTGCCACAAGCAGCAGCAAAGGCGATTGTTTTTTTAATATCATATCCTCTTAAAATCCCAACTGCAAAACCTGCAACCATGCTGTCACCTGATCCGACTGGGTTTTTAACCACGACGTTGGGGAGGTGGACACGATACACCTGCTTTTTATGTACGACAAGGCTCCCCTCGCCTCCAAGAGAGACAACTACGGTTGGAATCTGTTCTGCTAGTTCTTTTGCTACAGCAATCAAGTCCTCTTCGTTCTGAAGTGACTTGCCCGCATAAGATTCAAGTTCCTCTTGGTTCGGCTTAATAAGACTCGGAGAAGCCTTAATCCCCTCGCGAAGTGCCTCCCCACTCGTGTCGAGCAAGAAGGGGATGTTCTTTTCCCTAGTTAATTCGATAATCCTTGCATAGAGATCAACGGGCATCCCTCTCATTAGACTTCCCGAAGCCACGACCACGGACGTTTGGTTCAGCAGTGTTTCATAGTGCAAAAGAAAATTGGCAACATCCTCGTTTCGTGCTATAGGTCCTGATTCAAGGATTTCCGTTTGCCCGCCATCCTGTGAGAGAACGGCGATGCAGCTTCTTGTCTCCCCTTCAATCCCAAGGAATTGATGTGAAATTCCAGCATGATCTAGCTCCGCTTCGATAACCCCCCCGCTTTTTCCCCCGAGAAGCCCTGTCGCTATCACGGGGGCTTCCAGGCAATGGGCGACACGCGTCACATTTAGCCCTTTTCCTCCAGCTGTTGCTGCATATTCCGAAGTCCTGAAAAGCTTCCCCGTTTCAAATTCCCCAATCATATACCTTCGATCCACTGATGGGTTCAAGGTAATGGTTGTAATCATGCCTTACCGTTACTTTCACACATAAGTATTTTCTGAATGGCTACCTTTTTCATCGCTTCCTTACCAGGTGTTAGGTATTTACGAGGATCATTGGCATCCGCGTTCTCAATAAGGTGCTTTCTCACAGCTTCTGCAAATGGGATTTTTAGTTCAGTTGCAATGTTCACTTTTGAAATTCCAAGTTCAATCGTCCGTTTTACATCCGCTTCTGGAATACCAGAACCACCATGAAGGACAAGTGGGAGATCCAATTTTCCATTGATAATGCCAAGGCGATCAAAGTCTAGTTTTGGGTCAGATTTATAGAGACCATGAGCCGTCCCAATGGCAACCGCAAAGCTATCAATTCCCGTTCTTTCTACAAACTCGACTGCGCTTTCTGGATCGGTGAGAAAACTGTCCTTATCATCCACCACCAAATCATCCTCAATTCCACCTAATCTACCAAGCTCAGCCTCGACTGACACCCCGTATTTCGCTGCGAAGTCGACAACGTCACGAACTATCTTAATGTTTTCTTCAAAAGGGTGGTGGGAAGCATCGATCATGACGCTTTTATAGCCCATTTCAATCAAGTTTTTTATGTAATCAACATCTTCCGCATGGTCTAGATGAATGCTTATGGGAACTCCGTACCGTTTCGCCGCAACATTCGCGATGGCAAGCAAATAATCGGTTCCCGCATAAGACAATGTACTAGGAGTAGCCGCAAGCATCAGTGGAGATTCATATTCAGCGGCCGCTTCTGCAACGACTTGGACCGTTTCGAGGTTATGGATATTGAATGCTGGGACCGCATAACGTCCCAATTTTGCTTTTTCTAACATTTCCTTCGCTGATACAACACTCATTTGATTTCCTCCATATTATGTTTTATTTAGTGAAGCCCTTTATCTCTTCGAGAGAGGTATTACCTTCCATTGGGCCTCTTTTTGTTACGGCAAGAGCCCCAGCTGTATTCGCGTACATGACCGATTGACGGAAGCTAATTCCTTTGTTCAGACAGGAAATAAATGTACCAGCAAAACAATCACCAGCCCCAGTCGGGTCCACCTCAACTACTTTCAACGGTTCCACCTTAAAAGCAGTATCCTTGCTGTATGCCCGAGTGCCTTTGCTACCGTTTTTGATAATGATATATTGGACACCCTGTTCAAGAAGAGAGGCAACCGCTTTTTCCTCATCATTCGTTCCAAGAAGAAGTTTGAGTTCATCGCCACCAGGCAGAAAGATGTCGCAGTGGCTGAGGATATATTCCAAAAACTCTTTCATGACAGGGTCTTTCAGTAGCTCCTTCCGCATATTTGGATCGAAGGAAATTTTCGTCCCTGTTTCTTTGCAGAAGCCGATTGCCTTTTTCACAGCAGCACGGAGTCCTTCAGTAAATAACGAAGTTCCCATAATATGAAAATACTTGCACTCCAGAAAATCTTCCTTCTTAATGTCATCTGGACCAATAAGAGCACAGGCAGAATCATGAATATGGTAAATGAAGTCCCGGTCTCCATCTTCCTTGTAGGTAACAAACGCTACACCCGTTGTCTTTTGTGAAGATTTTTTTATAATCGAAACATCCACACCATCTTCTTCTAGTTTACGATAATTCAACTCTCCAAAAGCATCGGTTCCAATGGTGGAATAGATACCAGCCGTGCTGCCAATTTTTGCAGCCTGGTCTGTAAATATAGCAGGTGCGCCACTAGGAAACGGTCCGATGAATTCACCCGTTTCATCGAACGTTTGCCCCACCTTTTTAGCCATTACTTCGACGAGGATTTCTCCTATAGTTAATATATCTGCCATTCCTCATCCCTCCTACTTCCCTAGTATTCTACCTTTATTCCGGACATCTATATACACCGCTATAATGATGATGAGTCCCTTAACGATCTGTTGGTAAAAATAAGGAAGGCCAATCAAGTTCATACCATTATTAATAACACCCATAATCAAGGCACCGATAAAGGTACCAAATACTGTACCATATCCACCGGAAAGGCTCGTTCCACCAAGAACTGCAGCCGCTATGGCATCAAGTTCATACCCGCTTGCTGTATTCGGTTGTGCAGAATAGAGTCTTGATGTCAAAAGGATACCGGAAATAGCTGCCGCAACGCCTGAAATCATAAAGATCTTAGTTTGAAGGGATTTCGTATTAATGCCGACATATTCTGCTGCCGTCTTGTTTCCCCCGACCATCTTCGCTCTTCTGCCAAATTTAGTCTTGGCTAATAGAATGTGCGAGAATATTAAGAGGACAATCACGATGATGACTGGTACTGGAATCACGTCAAATATTTTCTTATTTCCTAAAAACAGGATGAATGAATCATCGACCCCAACCGGCTTTGCATCAGTAGTCGCGTATCCAAGCCCCCTGAAAATCCCCATAGTTGCAACCGTTACGATAAAGGTTGGAATACGAAGACGTGCAGAAATCAGTCCGTTTGCAAACCCAGCTGCTGCTCCAACAAGAAGAGTAATTACAATGGATAGTGGTCCTCCTAGTCCCCATGAAAGTGATAGACCGAGGATAAGACCGGATAATGCAGCAATCGATCCTACCGAAAGGTCAATTTCGCCAATCATTAGTACAAAGGTCATCCCAAATGCCATGATCGCAATAATGGAAACTTGTGCTAGAACAGTTAATAGATTATTTGTATTCAAAAAGTGCGGACTTAAAATGGCAAAGAGGATAACCAGTGCTAATAAGGCAGCAAGGACTCCTCCGTATGTCTTTATTACTTTATTGTCTTGGAAAGCTTGTTTCCACTTCATAGTTGAACCCCTTCCTTATTCCTTTAAGAGGTGACATCCGTCTAATTGGAATTCGTTTTTGTGATATACTTCATTATTTCTTCCTGACTCGTTTGTTTTGGATCAAGTTCGACTGTCACCTCATGATCCTTGATGACCAAGAGACGATCGGACATATTCAGAATTTCCGGTAGTTCGGAGGAAATCAAAATAATTCCCACTCCCTTAGAGGCCAGTTCAATAATTAGCTTGTAAATCTCAAATTTAGCGCCAACATCAATTCCTCGTGTTGGTTCATCTAAAATAAGAATTTCTGGTTCAATCTCAAACCATTTGGAAAGAACAATTTTTTGCTGATTCCCCCCACTTAACTTGTTAACAGTCTGATAGATACTTGGGGTCTTTATTTTAAGAGCATTCACATGATGGTTGGTAATGGTTACTTCCTTATCATGTTGGATCAGTCTGAACTTGTTCAACACTTTATCCAGGTTGGCTAGAGTGATATTTTCATGAACATTGGAGGTTAACACAAGCCCTTCATGTTTGCGATCTTCTGTAACAAAGGCGATTCGCTTTTCAATGGCCTTAAGTGGAGTATTGATATTTACACTTTTTCCATGAAGGAATAATTCTCCCCGTTCCTTCTGAAGCATTCCGAAAATTCCTTGAACAATTTCCGTTCTCCCGGAGCCCATGAGGCCGTAGAGACCAAGAATTTCACCAGGACGGAGGGAAAAGGAAACGTTATGATAACTTCCTTCTTTGTGATAATCCTTTACTTCAAGCAAGGTTTCATCACTTGTCCGCTTGAAATCCTTTGGTGGATAAACCTCTTCCATACTTCTTCCTACCATCATCGTAATCAAATCGTCAGGGGTGGTATCCTTTGTATCAACAGTGCCAATATATTTCCCATCCCGAAGGACGCTTACCGTGTCGGTAATTTCAAAAATTTCTTCCATTCGGTGTGAAATGTAGATGACTGAATTACCCTCACTTTTTAGTTTCGTGATAATACTGAAAAGTGTTTGCGTTTCCTTAGAGCTAAGGGCGGATGTCGGTTCATCCATGATAATGATTTTTGGATTAGATGAAACAGCCTTTGCAATCTCAACCATCTGCTGACTTGAAAGCGAAAGGTCCTTCACTAAGGCACTCGGCGAAATCTCGATACCAAGTTCATCGAGAAGTCTCTTTGTTTTCCGCTCCATCTCCTTATCGTCAATGAGACCAAATTTCACAGGCTCATAGAGGGCCCAAATATTCTCCGCGACTGTCATATTCGGACTTAAGGAAAGCTCTTGATAGATAATGGATATTCCAAGTTCTCTGGCGTGCACGACATTCTGAATGTCAGTTTTTTGACCGAACAGTTCAACATGACCCCCGTCCGGAATATAAGACCCGGAGAGGATTTTCATCAGCGTTGATTTTCCAGCCCCGTTTTCTCCAAGAAGTGCTAATACTTCCCCTTCATGCAAGGAAATATTAACTCCATCGAGTGCCACCACTCCAGGGAATACTTTCTTGATTTCTTTCATTTCTAGGATGGTTCCCATTGGTTTCACGTCCTTTTATAAAGAGAAATGCCCTTTAGAAGCAGCATTTCCCCCAAATGGATTACTCTGAAATAATTACTTTTCCGTTTTCTACTTTTACATCCACAAATCCTTTTCCAGTCACATAAAGACCTGGAGTGATTGGCACTTCTTTTTCAACCTTTTCTCCATTTGCCAGCTTCACAGCATTTTTGACTGCTTCTTGGCCCATTTTATCAGGGAACTGAACAACTACCGCTTTAAATGTATTTTCCTCGTCAACTTTTTTCCTTGCTTCTTCCAGTCCATCAAATCCAATAACAACACCATCTACCTTGCGATCTGTCATCGCTTGGTCTGCTGAAATCGCCATATCATCACCAAATCCGAAGATACCTACCATATTCGGGTTTGCTGTCAGCATGTCTTCAGAGGCCTTTTTCGCTTCTTCTCTTGTACGTCCCGGAAGTTCCTGAACAATTTTCATATCAGGGTGATTTAACGCATTTTCCTTAAATCCATCGATACGGTCACGAACGGATTGAACTTCAGGATACGTGGTAAGTCCCACTTCCCCTTTGCCCTCAAGATACTTAGCCATTGCTTCTGCCGCAATCATACCGCCTGAATAGTTGTCCGTTGAGATATGAGAATCCACTTCTACATCGTTCGCACTAATGTCAACGGTTACAACTGGAATACCAGCGTCTTTAGCTTTTAATACCGCTCCTTTAACACCATCTGAATCAACAGGAACCATGATGATTGCATCTACACCCTTGTTGATGAAATCCTCAATAGAAGAGATCTGACGGTTTAAATCTTGATCAGCTATCGCAACTTCCACGTTCACTTTTTGATTACCTGCTTCTTTTTCAATTGCTTCTTTGATTGCTACTTGGAAAGGATGGGACTGAGTAAGAAGAGAAGCACCAATGGTAATTTCATCTTTAGCATCCTTCTCTCCAGAGTTTGATGTTGAAGACTTTTCTCCACCACAAGCTGCTAACACGATCATGCTCAAGATTATAAGTAAGGCCAACATTTTTTTCATTTCTATTTCCTCCTCTAATCAATTAAGGTTATTTATCGAATTTCACTTTTTTCAATGTATGTACCTCAACCTGTCCCCATCCATCACCTCCTTAAAAAGCTAACCCCTGATCCATTAGATAAGTCTTTTCACTGATGTGCCTGAGAGAATACTCGTCTTTAAGCGGCTTACCACGGGAAAAAACGAATAATCGTTATCAATCCGCTTCAATATAAGATGGGCAGCATGTTCGCCAATCTCCCCCATCGGCTGAAGTACGGTCGCAATGGAAGGTGTCAGCATTTGAAATACTTCAGAGTTGTCATAGCCAAAAAGAGACATTTCCTCGCCAATCTTGATTCCGTTTTCCATAAAGTATTTCACTCCGGTCAAGGTAGTTTCATAGTTTGTCGCAAAGATAGCCGTCGGTTTGTTTTCCATATTAACTAGTTTTTGGTAGGCCTCAACCCCGCTCCCTTTCCTATATTCCGCATGGACAATAAGGTCGTCATCAATGGCAATTCCATAATCACTAAGCGCCCTGATGTATCCATTCAGACGTTCGCACGCAGTATAGACATTGGATGGACCAGCGATAATGCCAATTCTGCGATGACCACAGGAAATTAATTCCTCCATCGCTCGATAGGAACCGTTTACATTATCACAAACAACAGCATCACATTCGACATCATCAAGAAGACGGTCAATCAAAATAAGAGGAACACCCTCATCAATGATCTCTTTCACATGCTCATTCTGGTCGGAAACTGGCATCATTACGATACCGTCCACTCGTTTTTCTTTTAAGAAGCGAAGCTTTTCCTTTTCCGTATTCAGGTTGTTTCGGGCGTTACAGACAATAAGACTATAATTCTCGTTATCTAGTATTTCTTCCATACCCTCTATGACCTGATTGGAGAAAATATCAGTAATGCTTGGAACTAATACACCGACAGTATACGTTTTGTTTGTCTTTAATCCTCTTGCAGTTTGGTTTACTTTGTAATCTAGTTGCTGGATTGCTTCCTGGATCTTCTCTTGGTTATCTTGTTTGACTTTATAGCCATTGAGATACCGAGAAACCGTCCCAATGGAAATCCCAGACAAGCGTGATACATCCTTTATCGTGGGCACTTGTTTCACCTATTTCTATTTATTGAAACGTTTCAATTTTGTTTTTTAAAATAATTGAAACGTTTACATTAGTTATTATGCAAAAAACAGAATATAATGTCAACACTATTATTCGATAAAATTTTCACTATTTGTAAACGGTATCATAAAGGGCTTGTTGTTACAGAGTTTTAAGAGAATATTTTTCAGAATCTATTCGCTCTTTCTCCTAGAGGAAATCTCTCAATTCGCAAAAATTTCTTCTCCAACCTGTCCTTATTACCTACTTTTATGTACATAGAAGGCATCCATTAGCCACGGATTTCCAAACCACTTTTCACCCATTATTACAAAACCACCTCTCGACAAACTTCTCTCCTCAAAAGTCACTCAAACCCCTCCATAACGGCAAAAACAACAAAAACAATCAAACGTTTGATTAGCAAAAATTTCACTAACTAATCGTTTGATTAAATACGTCCAAAACCCTTTAATTAAACGAACACAGCCCAGTTTGTTAAAAATTTTTCTGTCGATGATAGGTCTTAGCCTTCGCTAACTATCTTCAATATTAATTTATAAAAACTAGTAACCTGCAAAAATCGGCACGTTTTGATACTACACAAACGATTGATTAAAACAACACCAACCACCCATAAATAGAGAGTTTCTATTAGAAAATGCGTCGAATCATGTTCCTTTGGTACATAGCAACTTTCTTCTACTCATAACCCAAAGCATGAGAGTCTCCCTGCATTTTATCTTCCTCGCCTGCCCAAATCTTACGAAATGGGTTATAGATGTTACTATTGGAAATTCACTGGATTGTGCCTGGCACCTGAGTTCCCTTCAGAACTTCTCTGAGAATTTCAAGAAAAGTTTCCATGATTATCACCTCCTCTCCTACCAAAGGAAAAGGAGATCGACACCCCGGCCACCCCAACAATATTCAGTTGCAACTCCACTCTATCACTGTTTAACTATCTAACAACATATCAATCTTAGACAAAATCTATCAAACTTCGGGGAGTGACAGGCACCGAAAATTATGTATCTAGTGCTGGTGCCGAACAAGACGGTAGAAAAGAGCCACTAGAACCGTCCCCCTGGCTTTGCCTATTTTCCAAACCTTTTTCGATATCCGCATTTTCTACATAGTTCCTCCACTGCCACTCTTTGCGAAAAACCATCTAAAAGGTTTTTTGCCCGATCCATTTCGATAATATCAGAAAATGAATGATCATTTATATTTCCAAGGTTGATAACTCCTTCACCATCTAGACAACAAGGAATAACCGTTCCGTTTGCTAAAATACCTGCTTGATTTCGCATGCCATAGCAGAAGCCCTTCCCATCATCTTCTTCTTCATGTAACGCAGGCCACTGAAACTCGTAATCTTGATTGATGAAGATGCGGTCTGCAATTTTCACTCCGCTTCCTGGTTCAACCTTCTCCTCAATTTTGTAGTCTAAATCAAATTCTTTCTCAATAATTTCTAGTAATTCTCTGTTTCGTTTTCTTTCAATATTCGTCGTATTGTCTTGTGTAAGATTCCATAATCTCAGGGAAACAATCATTTCTGATTGGCTAGTTGCTTCTTTAATAAAGGAAAGGATACTTCTCACATACCCTTCCTTATCTTTAGAACCAACATGGCCATCAAAGCTATGGAGTGAGAAATTCATTTGTCTTAGTGCAGGCTTATTTAATAATTTTTCCCTCTTTTTATTAATTAATGTTCCATTGGTTGTGATATTCACTTTAAACCCTTTTTCATGACTTAAGTCTAACAATTGATCTATTTTAGGATGGAGCAGTGGCTCACCTTTTACATGTAAATAAATATAGTCTGTGTGCGGTTTAATTTGGTCTAATCTCTTAGAAAAATCCTCCACAGAAATGAATTGCTTCTGTCGTTCTGTTGGTGGACAAAAGCTGCATGCAAGATTACATACACTTGTAATCTCTAAGTAAAACTTCTTAAATTTTTTCACCATCAATTCCTCACTTCTTTGACTACTTAAAACAAGATAAACTATTATTCTATCACTATTACAGCATATTGTTCATACAAAGTTCCCGGCGTAATCATTGGAAGGTGCCTGTCACTAGGGTTCTTGCTCTCTTTACTCGCAAAAGCATTTGGGATGGAGATTGATGAGTTTTTTACAAATATTCAGGCAGAAATCATTTACCAATATCCTTCATACCTGATGAAAAGGAGAAAATAAAACGTCCCAAATCGTAAATTACGATTTGGGATTTACTATCACTGTCACCTACATAATAGTTAAAACTCAAGTAATGAAAATATCGGTAACTTATGTGCCCCACTAACGATATAATTTAGCTTAATAGATTCTTTTACAAACAAATTAAATATGATGTTGTTGGGGTGAAGCAAGTTGATGCAGAGGGTAAAAAAAATGGTAGTTTGGGAGAAATTTGTGTATAGACGCAGATGTTACTATGTGGAGATCTTTTACTTAGCCGATGGGACATATCAAGCATCTGCGGTGGCAACCACCATGCTCCACCCAGATTTCTATAATGTGTTAGACGGGCCAACTGGGCTAGGAGTGGATGTTACGAATCCCTATAGGGCTGTTACCAGGGCGATAAAAAGCCTCAAAACTCAATATGCATAAGCTAGAGTGGCAGAAGTCATATAATCTTTCCTTAGTTGATAAGGAGAGATTATGTGACTATGAAAGTTTTGAAAATCGATCAGCAGCTCTCCCTATTAATAGAGCTGTAAACGCTAAACTACAATTAATACTTTTTAACGAAACCGAACCGCTTTTCACCCATTATTACAAAACCGCCTCTCGACAAACTTCTCTCCTCAAGGTCACACAAATCCCTCTATAACAACAAAAATAATAAATCCAATCAAACGTTTGATTAACAGAATATTTATTAACTAACCGTTTGATTAAATATGGGCAAATCCCTTTTGTTAAACGAACTCGGCTAATTTTCTTGAAAGATCCTGTCGATGCCAGGACACAACTTTCGATAATGAACTCGAATATAAACCCATAAAAACTAGTAATTTACTAATAGCAACACTTTCTGATGTTAATCAAACGATTGATTACATTCGCCCCCAATACTGATAAATAGAGAGTTTCTATCAAAAAATGTATCATAATATGTCCCCCCGATACACAGCGACATTTCTACTATATATGGATTTTGACCGTGCCTATAGCCCATTAATCTGCAGTTAAGAATAATTGAACAATGGAAAAACCTGCCCTCTTCCAAGAGCAGGTCTTCCATTTACTTCAATATAAAAAACAAAACCATCAATACTATCGAAACTCCCTGTCCAACTGCCAGCCCAATGAGCCACTTTTTAAATAAGCCTTCCCGCTTAACTCCATCTTCAACACTCTGTTTCAACTTTTCCTGTAAATTCTTATGGTCTTGTACAAGCTGCTCATTTATTTGCGCAAACTCAGCCTTATTTCCTTCTTCAGCCACCCCTAACTCTTGTGAAATCACACCTAAACGATCACTTACAGCCTCATACTTTACATTCACTATTGCTGCCTGTGCATTCACAGCGTCCATAATCTGTTCCTGAAGATTCCTTAACTCTGTTGTAATCCTTTCAGTTTGCCCGACGATAAACTCCTGATCATCCTGTTGCAATCCCTTTGCATCTGCTAGTAGCTTTTCAGTCTTCACTAGATTATCCTGATAGACTTGATTCCAGTAAGATATCTTCTTCTCAAGCAATACGAGATGATCATCAAACCGTTCCATTCCTCGATCAAATAACTCGTTCTGAGGGACAATGACCTCTTCCTTTAACTGTTCACTCACCTGTATTGGGAAGCGTTTCATCGATTTCTGCATTTTTTCAACGGACTCGTAGACTTCATCATTTAATTCTGCAATAGTTTGTTCTCGCTCCTGAATAATCTTCTTCAGGTCATCATAAAAAAGCTCATTATTAATTTTTTTTAATGATAGAATCGCTTTATCATATTTTTCATCGATTGTTAAATTAGAAGTACTCATTACCAATGATCCTCTCCGCTTGCTTTAAAATAATTTGTCCGTACTGGTGATAGGCCCATCGCTCCACATCCGAAGCATCCTCATCAATCAACTTCTCCTCCCACCAAGACACAGCCTTCACAAACTCTTCTTTTAAAATATCATCCAATAGCTGCGGCCGCAGCAAATCCTGCTCCCAATCCCGCCTAGCTCGTTCTAGCTCTCTCTGAAGATCTGCAATTCGAGCTTCCCTTTGGATCCCCTTTTCCATTTCTTCCGTAATCTTTTCATCTATTACATCCTTGTGCTCGTTCTTTTCCGACCATAACTGCTTAATTTCCTTTTTACCGTTGCGCTTAAACTGATTAATCTGGCTGACATAATAGTCAAAAACAATCTCGTTATTGCTCACCAGCGTATCAAGCGTAACCTGATAATCCTCTTCAAAATTCCCCAACTTTAAATATTGATCAAGTCCCCGTCCATGCTTCAAAGAAAGACCCAAAATCGGTGGATTGGTAGTAAAATCAAACCTGATTGTGGAATCAATGTTCTTCATTCTTCGTGTGAACTGCAGCCATATATCCGATAACTGCTTTTGATAAAAATCAAGCATTTCCATCTCAACCAATTGGAAACTTTCCATCAGCTTTGAAATTTTCCGTTCCTTAAAAATAACCTGATCCTTTTTATCAAATTCATACTTTTGATATAATAAGCAGTGGAACTTCTCTAGTTGAATCCCATTCAATCCCTTTAACTCATCTTCATAAAACACAAGTTCATCCTGTAAATAGGCAAGAGTGGAATTCAAATTTCCAAGCTTCGCTTCATCTTCTCCCCTTGTTCCTTCCACTAAGATAATCTGTTCCTCTATTCGAGTGAGATAAAGATTCTTCTGCTTGCTAATGATATGCTCCATATTTTTTATCTGCATAATCTGGTTTTCGGGTGTTTTTACCGCCGTTAACTCGTCTAACAGCTCTAAAAATAAACACTCCATCCAAACTTTTGCCTGCTGATAAATGACATGATTCCTATCCTTTAATTCCAGCCATGTATCACCAAATTCAAGCGGATAAATCTGATTCGGTATTTCCTTTTCATTTCGCTGTAATTGATCACGGAAATTCCCTCTGAAATCTTCTAAAGTCGTAATCTCCCCTGACTCAATGGCACGTTTGACAGAAGTCGATTGCAAAGAACGCGTCAGCACCACTCGAAAGTTCTGGGGATAGTACATCCAATCCTTCACCGTCGACCGGTCCAATTGAAACAGCCTGACAATCTTAGATGAAATTTCCATCACAAGGCAGACACTGCAAAGCGGCATATACCTTGTTAAAATATGATCCACATATTCCTCTTCACGCTTTTCCTTTGTATCATCACCGGGAAGGTCAATGATTGAAATCGACTTACTTCTGTCCGCAAACACTTTATTTGTGAAAAATTGCTTAGCAATATCCAAAATGATTGGCTTATCATAGGAAACTTCTTCGTTTTCGATTTGCTGCCGAATCCGATTCAGGGCCTCTTCCAACTCCTCAAGATTCCTGCAACACACCTTTGTCTTATCAGGAAAGACCAAATAGAAATTCTCATCCTCAGAACGTTTATAAATAAAACTAGTAATGGTAGAAGAATTCCCTTTCTTGCGCTTTCCCCTTAATGCTTTCGAAAGGGGAGCAATCTCTTCATCCCCAATCCCAAGCATCGTTAAGATTAACGTTGTCTTACCAACCTGCGTCGGTCCATATACACCAATGAGCACATGGTCCTTCTCATACTTTTGACCATCAAACCGTAGAAACCCCTCATTAAACTGGTCAATTGCTTCATATATCCATTGATTTTTATCTTCTTCAAGCCTAGTAAGCAAATCGGTGATCATGCCTAGTTACCTCTTTAATTAACTGTTTATTACTCTTTAAAATACTGTTTGCCTGGTACTGAATCTTCATTAAGTCTTGATCATAACCGAGCGAAGAACGCTTCCACTCATGCTGTTCCCTAATACGCTCTTCCATCTTTTCAAAAATACTTCGTAGCACGTTACAGAAAGCTTCTGCTTGTAATTCTGGCAGATCATTAATAATTTTCCGACCAGCATTTGCCATTTGAATTTTCCGCTCATTGTTCTGTAGCGCCTGGCGATGGACAATCTCTACTACCTTCACACCAACAAGACCGATTCCAATCACCCCGAGCAGTGCACCAGGTGAGATAGTAATTCCAACCTGTGCTAACGCAGCCGCTGCACCTCTTAATAGATCAAATTCTCCGTCCATCGCGACATCGACACCGAGAATAACCGGGATAGATGAAAGAATCATCTTTGTTTTTGATGAAGTTAAATCTATTTTATTTTGCATATTTTCTAGCTCATTCTTTGATTTTGCTATCAACTGATCCAACTTTTCTCGGTTTCCCTCTAGGAGTTCACTTCGGTTAGGATCCAACTGTGCAGCAGCTTCAATGATTTCAGAGCTCACAAAGGATTGCTTGCCTAGCAACGAGCCAACTAAAACCAGGCTTTTCAATTCAGGCTCATCCAAGATCACCAGCTCATTAGAAGGTTCGGCAGAGAAGAATCTGTTTATCGTTTCTAGCGAATTTTGAACGCTTTTGCTTAGCTCGCCGTTCGGCTTATCCAAAGTGATTGGAAACTGCTTATTTCCCCCCTGACTGGTTTCAATCTGAGCTATTTCATCCACTAGTTGCACCTGTTTCCGTTCCGCACTCTGTTCTACACCTTGCTCAAGCAATTCAATACTACCTGTTAGGACAACAGCCATTTCTTCTGTTGGCGAGTGCGTACTTGCTTCCTGCCAAGCCTCCTCAATCTTTTCCTCAAATTTAATCGATTCTTCAAAATCGGAAGAAACAAAGAATTTCTTAACGTTATTCATCAGATTAATATTGTCCGAGACATAAGAATCAAAGCTCTTCTTAGCAGGTTCACGACGACTAATTAAAGAGTGGATTAGTTCCTTCTTCACATCACTGATATGTTTTTCATAAAGTGACTGAAACTTTGAGAGTAATTTGCGTTCATTCGAATCCTTCAACATCGATTTGGTTAACGCACCCATCTCATATTCGTCCAAACGCTCCGTTAACTCCATCATTACATCCGATATTTCGTCGGTGACTCCTAAGAGCACTTCTTGTTTTTTCTCTTCTATTTCTTCAGACACAAAAGCGTATTGATTGATGGCCTGTACCAGTTGTTCCATCCACGGCTCTTTATAATCCCTCGGATCTCCTGTTACAATCACCTGCTTTGCATCGACATCGAAGTCTGTTATCACTTGTTGCTTAATACTTTCATTTTCGTCTTGATTTACATCACCAAACGATAAAACATAAATCGGATCCACATCCTTAAATATCCGTTTCACCTTACGGATCATATTGGCACTCGATTCGCGAGCAAACGTATCCTTACTGAAAACCACCAAACTAGAAGACGACATATAAAGTATATGATCCAACAGTTGCTGAGATATATGAGTACTATCTTTCTCGAAACCTGGTAAAAGAATAATAGACTTGTTCGCACTTCTAAGATATTTAAAAGGGACAAAAAGCTCCAGCCAGATTGCACCCGAAGGTTCCAAAGCAGTTTGAAAAAATTCTCCCCTTTCAATTAGCTGTTTACCCATTTCATATTTACCGTCCCGATAATCAAGCCTCACCACAAAGCATTGTGGCTCCGTTATTCCCTCTTTCTCTGTAATCAATACCGGTAACTGCTCTCCTCGGCTATCATTCTCAGGTAAATACCCTAACTCCAACCCATATAAACGATTGACTAAAGTCGTTTTCCCGCTTCCTTGTTCCCCGGTAATCGTCAGTAATTGCTTATCATTTGTCAAAGAAATAAAAGCAAGCTTATTATGTATTTTCTTCAACTCTTCTAGCAGTGCTTTTCCCTTTACCGTATTCGTTACCTTCGGATCAAATGCACGGTATTCACTTAACATTACTCTCATCTTGTTATAAAGACTCTCTACTAAGAATGCATAACTCGGACTAAGCATACATACCACTCCTATTTCACTAGATATTTCCATTTTACTACACATTCCACATGACTTCGACACTACTCTACAAGAAAATCAAAACAGAGGGACGTTTCTTCTGTCTCATCACGAGGGCTCAATGAAACACGAGAAACGTCCCCCTGTCTCATTCGATGGGGAAAAATATAACGAAATTGACTTATTTTCGGATGCTATGGATATACATATAAAGTGAAACCTCCACCTTTCAGTGAGAATTGATTACTCGTTAAGAGTGGGACAAAAGTAAATGATAGGATGGGAAAGTATGGACAATTTTCGAATAGAAAAAGATACACTTGGCGAAGTTCATGTACCTAAGGAAAAATTTTGGGGGGCGCAAACACAGCGGAGCAAGGAAAATTTTAAAATAGGAACGGAAAAAATGCCTTTGGAAGTGATTTACGGTTTGGCTTTCATTAAAAAAGCAGCAGCAATCGTCAATTTCCAATTAGGTAAATTAAGTGAAGTCAAAATGAATGCCATTAAAAAAGTTTGTGATGAAATCTTAAATGGGGATTATGATGAACATTTTCCATTAGCTGTCTGGCAAACTGGCAGTGGAACACAATCGAATATGAACGTAAACGAAGTGATTGCACATGTGGCGAATGGACGGCTAATAGCACAGGGAGAAACGGAGAAGATTCACCCAAATGACGATGTCAACATGTCGCAAAGCTCCAATGATACGTTTCCAACTTCCATGCACATTGCGGCCTACATAAAAATAACGAAAAACCTCCTTCCCGCCATTCAAGAGTTAAAAAGCACCTTGCTTAAAAAAGAAAAGGCCTTTTCAAACATAGTCAAAATAGGAAGAACACATTTGCAGGATGCTACACCACTGACATTAGGGCAGGAAATCAGTGGTTGGAGGTTTATGCTTGAGAAGAATGAGCAAATGATCACAGAAGCAGCAAAATTTTTGCTTGATTTAGCAATTGGCGGGACAGCTGTTGGTACAGGAATGAATGCCAGTCCTCAATTTGGAGCGGATGTAGCGAAACAAGTAACGAAACTAACTGGATACCCCTTTCGCTCTTCCGATAATAAATTTCACGCCTTAACGAGCCATGATGAAATCGTTTTTGTACACGGAGGATTAAAAGCTTTAGCAGCTGATTTACTAAAGATTGCAAATGATGTTCGCTGGCTTGCGAGTGGCCCAAGAAGTGGAATTGGTGAGATTCGCATTCCTGCTAACGAACCAGGTAGCTCCATCATGCCTGGAAAAGTAAATCCAACCCAAAGTGAAGCACTGACAATGGTTGCATGCCAAGTATTTGGGAATGACGCCACCATCGGCTTTGCAGCAAGCCAAGGTAATTTTGAGTTAAATGTGTTTAAACCCGTTATTATTTATAACCTCATCCAATCCATTACATTACTATCAGATGGGGTCATTTCCTTTAATCAACACTGTGCTAAAGGAATAGAAGTAAACGAAGAGGTTATTAAAGAACACGTGGAACGTTCACTTATGCTTGTAACGGCATTAAACCCTCATATCGGCTATGAAAAAGCGGCAGCCATCGCCAAACTCGCTTTCAAAGAAAACAGCAGTTTAAGGGAAGCCGCGATTCAAACAGGTTATCTATCCGCAGAGCAATTTGACCAATGGGTCAAACCAGAGAACATGGTGTGATTGAAATTTAAAAAATGAAACATGGGGACGGTTCTAGTGTGTGGCTTCGTCCCCATGTTTCATATATGGTTACACTTTTCAAAAAACAAAACAATAACATGGCATTTAACCCATTCATTTACTTGATATCACTATCACCTCCATAATAGGTAAATTTTCACTCTTTATTACAAAACCGCCTCTCGACAACCTTCTCACATCAAAAATCACACAAACCCCTCTATAACAGCAAAAACAGCCAATCCAATCAAACGTTTGATTAGTAAACATTTCACTAACTAATCGTTTGATTACATCCGGTCAAAACCCTTTTATTTAAACGAACACAGCCCAGTTTGACAGACAATTCCTGTCGATGACCGGTCTCAATCTTCGACAACTATCTCCGATATTAATCTATAAAAACCATTAACCTTCTAAAATCAACACGTTTTGATACTACACAAACGTTTGATTAAAACCACTCTAAACGTTGATAAATAGGAGTTTCTAATATAAAATGCGTCGAAATATGTCAACCATCTCGCCTGGAAATTCTCTGGATTGTGCCTGTCACCTAGTTCTTTGTATAACATGACTAATGAATAGGTACAATTAATTCTTATTTACACGGTTCCAATCAAAGAAACCAAAAGAACTTCTTGTATAACATGACTAATGAATAGGAAGAATTTCCAGTTAATTTATACAATGAATACTATAAAATTAACAACTAAAATTGTATTGGAAGCGTTTCAATTTGGAGATTGGGAAACTCGGAAATTTATTTTGAAATAATAAGGGGGGGACAAATCACCTCTGCAGTTTTTAGATTCATTAAACACTCAGATGATACAAGCTAAATCTTAAAATGTTACCATTAGTAAGGAGATGAATAATCAAATTTTTAAGGTATTATTCACAGTATTATTTTGCAGGACGGTAAATTTTATATGCTCAGAAACAAGCAACTAAACAATAGAATGGTCTATAAAATTGGGATTTAAAAGACCCTTCCAATACTGTAGAACAAACTCTATTAGACATTCCATGGTTAGAAAAATAACAATTAAAATTTCCAAATTTCCAATTGAAATAATAAACTTTTTTTCACTAGGAGGATATATATATGTCAACCGCTGTTGATAATAAGTTATTAGATCCGGAGTTTGAACACACGCCTGTTCCACCAGAATATCGAAAAAAGTTCTCTTCTGTATCCGCAGTTTGGTACAGTTTTCCCTTGGTTTTGACAAGTGCGGTAATTGGTGGGGTTGTCACAGCGATGCTTGGATTCAAAACAGGTGTTGCTGCAATATTGACCGGTAACTTGCTATTGTGTGTCATCGTAGGTGCACTAAGCTACCTAGCAGGGAAAACTGGAGAGAATTTTGCCATCACTGCTCAAAGAACATTTGGACGATTTGGGTATTACGCAGTATCAGGATTACTTTCTACAGTCGTAATTGGATGGTTTGCACTTATGGTAGGCCTTACCGGTGATACGATGTTTCGTTCATTCGGAGCCCCCCTATTATTGATGACAGTCCTAGGTGGTGTTCTCTATGTTTCCGCAACCTTTATCGGGATTAAAGCATTGACCATTTTAGGATATATTGCTGCACCTATGTATCTCATACTTGGTATTATTGCAGTTGTAATCTCGATGAAAAGTGGCTCTACGGATATTTTAAATTTCAAACCGATTGCAGGTGTCGGGGCTCTATCATTTGGGGCCGCAGTCACCATGGTGTTTGCTACATTCACGGATTCCGGAACAATGACAGCCGACTTTACACGCTGGGCAAAAAATGGGCGCCAAGGATTTTTAGCAGCGTTTACCGCCTTTCCAATTTCAAAGTTCCTAGCTGAATTGATTGGTGCCATTATTGTAGCGACTGGTGTTGTCCTAAATCCTGAGGCTACCGGCGGCGATTTTATTGGGATCTTAGCAGGGCAAGGTCCTCTCATTTCTGCCTTAGCTGTCATATTTGTATTCCTTAATCTGGGTGTTGGTTGTACTCACTGTTTGTACAATGGTGCTGTTGGCTGGTCACATATGACTGGTGGGAAAATGAGAACTTTGACAATTATACTTGGTATTATCGGTATTCTTGTTGCTCTTTCTGGAATTTGGAATGCCTTCACAACTTGGCTAAACCTTCTAGGATTAATTGTCCCGCCAATTGCGACCATTATCATTATGGACCAACTGATTTTGAAAAGAAAACCTGATGAAACAAAGAAGTGGCAGCCACTACCATTCGTTGCTTGGGGATTGGCTTCAGTTGTAGCATTAATAGTTAATGCCTATGCACCACATCTTTCAGTGGTTGTTGCTGGAATTGTTTCCTCTGCTATATTCTTTTATGTTGGTAGTCTGTTTATTACCTCTAAACCAGGAAAGAGCTTTATAAATAAAACAGCATAAGGTAATAACAACAATTTCTCATGTGAACAAGTATACCTCACCATCACTTTATTGTAATGATCAGGTACTATGTTAATTGGAAGGTTCTAATAAAGACAATATTTAAGTGGCGGACTCATTTTCTTTTGAGTTCCGCCTTTTTTAACTGGCAGTGTTAAAGCACACTGTTGATTTTTACATTTTGTTGATAACCTGACAATCACAGCCTAAATTAGCCATTTTTTCATGTATAACCTCATCTCTACAATCATGCTTAAATATATCATCAGTTATCACTGGTACCTGTTCCTTTCCAGAGTCGGGAAATTTTGTATAAACTCATTGGATGGTACCTGGCACCAATGTCCCTTTCGGCCAAAAACTCTACCATGTTCCTCTATACTCCGAACTACTTTCCACTACTTATTACAAAACCGCCACTCGGCAAACTTCTCTCCACAAAAACCACTCAACCCCCTCTATGAAAGACATCTTGCTCAGTTTTTCCAATAGAGTTGGCCTTCATCGAACTTATGAAAGACATCTTGCTCGGTTTTTCCAACAGAGTTGGCCTTCATCGAACTTATGAAGGACATCTTGCTCGGTTTTTCCAACGGAGTTGGCCTTCATCAAGGTTATGAAGGACATCTTGCTCAGTTTTTCCAACAGAGTTGGCCTTCATCAAGGTTATGAAGGACATCTTGCTCGGTTTTTCCAACAGAGTTGGCCCTCATCAAGGTTATGAAGGACATCTTGCTCGGTTTTTCCAACGGAGTTGGCCTTCATCAAGGTTATGAAGGACATCTTGCTCGGTTTTTCCAACGGAGTTGGCCTTCATCGAACTTATGAAGGGCATCTTGCTCGGTTCTTCCAACAGAGTTGGCCTTCATCAAGGTTATGAAGGACATCTTGCTCGGTTTTTCCAACGGAGTTGGTCTTCATCAAGGTTATGAAGGACATCTTGCTTGGTTTTTCCAACAGAGTTGGCCTTCATCGAACTTATGAAGGACATCTTGCTCGGTTCTTCCAACGGAGTTGGCCTTCATCGAACTTATCGATTGGATGGTGCCAGGCACCTAATCTCGCTTTCCAATCAACGGATATACAATATAAACCATTCAACTATTCCATTATCTGTGTTATAGTCAAATACTGACTTCTAACAATTAAGTGAACGAATATAAAAATATTTCCTATACAAAAGGCTGTTTTCCTAAAAGATTGTTGTTTTTTAGAGGGTAATTTATTTAAATAGCTAAACTAGCAGTTGATATACACGAAGACTCCTGCTCAGAAGAGCAAGTCACGGGAGACCCCGCAGGAGTGAAGCGACGAGGAGGCTCCCGGACTGCCCGCGGAAAGCGAAGTGTATATCAACTGCGGTGGTATTAGCAACAAACTTTACGAAAACAGCTAAACAAAATAAATAGAAATGTAAATGAGGTCGAATAGATGAGTATATTAACGGTTAAAGACCTAAACCACGGATTTGGCGATCGTACGATCTTTGATAATGTCTCCTTCCGCTTATTAAAAGGAGAACATATCGCTTTAATTGGGGCAAACGGTGAAGGTAAATCGACGTTTATGAATATCATTACAGGACAACTTCAGCCTGATGATGGAAAAGTAGAGTGGGCTAAGAATCAACGAGTTGGTTATCTTGATCAACACACTGTTTTACAACAGGGACTGACAATCCGTAACGTACTAAATACAGCTTTTCAATATCTCTTTGACGTCGAATCGAATATTAATACCATTTATGAAAAAATAGCTGACGTAACACCTGAAGAAATGGAAAAGTTGTTAGATGAAGTTGGTACATTACAAGATATATTAACAAATAATGATTTTTATATTATTGATGCTAAAGTAGAAGAAGTGGCACGGGGACTTGGTCTTGATGATATAGGATTAGAAAAAGATGTTCATGAGTTAAGCGGTGGGCAAAGAACAAAGGTTTTATTAGCCAAGCTTTTACTTGAGAAGCCAGATATTCTTCTTTTAGATGAGCCTACAAACTATTTAGACGAACAACATATTGAGTGGTTAAGACGTTACCTACAAGAATACGAAAATGCCTTTTTATTGATTTCTCATGACATGCCATTTCTTAATAGCGTAGTAAATGTCATCTACCATTTGGAAAATAAAGAATTAAATCGCTACATCGGTGATTACAACAATTTCCTTATTGTCTATGAAGCTAAAAAAATACAAGTTGAAGCAGCTTTTAAGCGACAACAATCAGAGATTTCTAATTTAAAGGATTTTGTAGCTCGTAATAAGGCAAGGGCCTCTACTAGTAGCCTGGCCATGTCCAGACAGAAAAAACTCGATAAAATGGATGTTATTGAATTAGCACAGGAACGACCAAAACCTGATTTCAACTTTAAAGAAGCAAGAACCTCTGGTAAATTAATTTTTGAGACGAAAGAATTTGTCATTGGTTACGAAGAGCCACTATCAAAACCGTTAAATCTTTATATAGAGCGTGGACAAAAAGTGGCCTTAGTTGGTGCCAATGGGATCGGTAAGACGACACTCCTTCGTAGCATGCTTGGAGAAATAAGATCTCTTTCTGGTACACTTGAACGTGGTGAACACCAGTATATTGGCTATTTTGAACAAGAAGTGAAAACGGAAAATCAAAACACGTGCATCGAAGAAATCTGGAATGAGTTTCCTCATTTAAGCCAAGGACAGGTACGCGCTGCTCTTGCAAGATGTGGTTTAACTAGAAAACACATTGAAAGTAAAATATCGGTTTTAAGTGGTGGAGAGAAAGCGAAAGTCCGGTTATGCAAGCTCCTTAACCAAGAAAGCAATATCCTTATTTTCGATGAGCCAACCAACCATTTGGATATAGATGCAAAAACTGAGCTTAAACGAGCTTTGAAATCGTATAAGGGAAGCATGCTCCTTATCTCTCATGAACCTGAGTTTTACCAAGACGTGGTAACAGATATTTGGGACGTAGAATCATGGACAACTAAAGCTTTATAGATAAAAGGGGTCTTTTACTTGTAAAACCAGTCAGCCCCTTTAAAATCGTTCCTCTAGATAGTGGATTAAACCAAAAGAATGTATCTTCTTGACTTCTCCCCATGCATAAATGCAGGGGATTTTTTTTACTTCATCAAAGCCGCCCTTCAGCCGCTACAACCATTAGGCTAACCTGAGCACTCGGATCCCCTTACAACAGTACACGATATCCAGTTATTAGATAATTTTATATTCACTGGATGGTGCCTGCGGCTTATCTCTTTGCACCATAGCCACACTTCCCACGAAAGTTTCACTTATCTACTATTCTACAAATCTCGACATATATCGGGGAGTGACAGGCACCAAAACTAAAATTCTAATCTTTTTAATGGAAATAAATCACTTTAGTTTGTCTGATGAAAATCAGGACAAAACATTTGTACATCGTTCTCATTCTACCTCATAATCGGAGTACTAAAATTTTGATTATATTCTACATGAGATTTTCTACTTGTATAAAAGCAAAATATTGCAAGCTATCAAACAAGTCTTATTTTTTATCGTTCATAGGATCGAATGATGTTAATTAATAACAGAATCCTTTTAATGTTGATTACACAAAGTGTTATCCCACCTATCCTCCTTGAACACATTCTAATAAATCCAAGATTTCTGCTACTTCTTTTACGTATACCCCTTCATTCTATTGGAAGTGAAATTTTTTGTAATAGAAAAATAGATATTATCAAAATATACAGTAGCAAAGGCTGGAACAAAAATTGTTCGTCTCTCTTTCTTGAATATCCTCTTATATCAAAGTTGTAAGTTGGTTCTTTTTGCAAAGGGCAAAAGCCCCTTGCATAAATTATTTAAGCACCTCTACCTTGTTCTGTTTTTCTATATCCAAAATTTGGATAAATCCATCCAAATACTCACTGACTAGTT
Source organism: Neobacillus sp. FSL H8-0543 (assembly GCF_038592905.1). Taxonomy (GTDB): domain Bacteria; phylum Bacillota; class Bacilli; order Bacillales; family Cytobacillaceae; genus Neobacillus. Next base: position 2,113,105 of record NZ_CP151943.1, read on the forward strand.
CAGGATTTTCTACTAAGATAAAGTGACCATAATCAGGGATGGGTTTATAAACTAGTTTCTTACAGTTTGTCAAACGACTGATAGTTGCTTCTGCCATTTCACCAGTTGCAATTTTATCATCTAGCCCATGTACAACTAATACAGGGCAAGTAATTTGATCCATTTTATCTCGTACGTCAAAGCCGTTATATTGAGTCAAATCACCTTGTTTGGTAATGCCAATTTCCTGCATGACTCCCCATAAGATAAAATCTCTTCTTTCTTGAGAGGTTGCTTTCCCTATTAAACATTCAGAAAACTCTAGGTGTGAGTGTTGTGGATTCACGTAAGGGTGATTTAGCAATTCTAAAATATCATCATTAATGGTTGCCGTATAATCTGCTCCTTGCATTGAACATATCGCTTTAACTGGGTATTCTTGGCCTATATGATAAACGATATTTCCTCCCATTGAACAACCAATAACAATTGGATTTTTCACACCTAATTCTTCTATAACTGCCCAAACAAACTTTCCATAATCTACATAGTTATTGATGACTTTATTTCCTGGAAGCGGCCAGCTCTTTCCGTGAGCAGGCATATCAAATGAAATCATTTTGTATTTGTCTTTTAGAATTTCCATCATATCGTGATACTGTCTATTCTCTCTACCAGCTGTATGCAAGCAAATTATTGTATTGCCATTTTCGGGTCCATTGTTCGTTTCACAGTAAGTTTTGATCCCATTTACAGTAATATAAAATCCTTGAATTGCCATTTTATTTTCTCCTCTCAAGATGGTTTTATCGAATTCCTGCGAATACGCGAATTAATTGGGCAACAACATTAAAGTTTTGTCGGAAGCGAATGGCTCCACCAAGCGTACTCAGATTATTACTGTTACCCTTGTTTGTTGCTACACTTAGACTTTTGTGGGTCACAAATTTATCCCATGCTTCCTTCGATCCTGAAACACCAATGTCTAAACCACTATTGGGAACCCCATTTACAACATCAATGCAGTTTCCTTTATAGAAGACCAATGTAACCGCTTCTGTTTCTTCGATCAATGTGATACTCCCACTAAAAAACTTTCCATAGTAAAATTCCTTAAATAATTCAGCTTCCTCTCCATTGATTTCTTCTTTTAACACCAACATTTTCTCAAACATGCTTGTTTTATTTTTAACCATACTCATTGTTATGCCTCCTTGGATAAGAGTCTAGTATTCTAGTATTTCTTATTTATTCTACAAAAATCATACCCTAATATGCTGTTATATTTGTTCATTATTTTTTAAGAAAATGTAAAGAATGTACAATTAATCGAACGGACCTTCTTTACCATAAGAATCACTTTATTGTTTTCCAACGAAAGAACCCCAAAATTTTCATTCTTCCGTTGGATATGCATTCTTTATTTTGTCGTAGTGAGTTTCTTAAACTCTGAAATTTCTAAAACTTTCTCAACCGATTTCCCTTCAATTTCCTTAGAAGTAACGTATTTTGTAATCGGTGTCCACGTATTATCAAAGTAGGCGGTATCAAATGCGGGAATAAAAACAGTTCTTCCATCTTTCATTCTTTCTGAAATGTCTTTAACTACTGAAGGAAAATCATCTGTCTCAAAATCCCAAATGATCATATATGAATACTTTTGTTCTACGTCTGATAATTGGATATCAGCCAATTTAAAGAATTTGCAGCCTACATATCCTGGAATTCTTAACAAATCATGAATATGTTGCCCTGCATACCACTCTAAATATTCTTCTTCGAGACCTTCTGTTGGGTTACTAAATACAAGCATTGAATATTGTTTTTTTTCAGCCATTTTTCTCTACCTCCATAAATAATATTTATCTTTAGCGAATTCATCCAAATTAATAACCATTCTATCTAATTATTTTGGAGTAGAAAGCTTCTTAAATTCCGAGATTTCTAAAACCTCTTCAACCGATTTCCCTTCAATTTCCCTAGAAGTAACGTATTTTGTAATCGGTGTCCACGTATTATCAAAGTAGGCGGTATCAAATGCGGGAATAAAAACAGTTCTTCCATCTTTCATTCTTTCTGAAATGTCTTTAACTACTGAAGGAAAATCATCTGTCTCAAAATCCCAAATGATCATATATGAATACTTTTGTTCTACATCTGATAATTGGATATCAGCCAATTTATAGAATTTACAGCCTACATATCCAGGAATCCTTAGTAGATCATGAATATGTTGTCCTGCATACCATTCTAGATACTCCTCCTCAAGACCCTCTGTAGGATTACTAAACACTAACATAGAATATTGTTTTTTTTCACTCATTTGTTATTCCTCCATCATTATATTATTTTATTTACGACACTGCGGTATCAATATATTGTGATGAAACTTTACATCTAAGATTAGAAAACCCGGGTACCATAAAGTCGTTCGATGACAATTTTTGATTCACTTATTCGTTAAAAAGCTATTTATTTTATTAACTACAAAATTAAAACTAGTGATTTCAACTAGCAGCATTTTTATTTAATTCTGATACATCTTTTCGTTGTCTAAATATATCCTTCAGTCCTGGTAATAATACTACTAAAGTTCCAATGGTTGTTAATACCATACCTAGTGCTAGATTTAATGATATAACCTCTTTTAAAAATATCATTGAAATTATTGGTCCAATCGTTATTTTTAATAGGAAGACGATAGAAGCTTCAGTAGCACTAGTTAATTCCATTCCCTTGAAGTAACATAGGAATCCAATTCCCGTATTAACAACCCAAATCCACAGAACTATAGGCATAATACTCCAGCTATATCCTTGGAACAAATCAATAAATGCGAATTTTTCCATATTTACACTTAACATAAAGTTACCTACTGCAGGTATATTGGTCATGAATATTACTATGAAAGTAGTAACACCACCAATTATTGAAGTGAAGCTATTTGCTGCAATTCCACCTAATTTAATCGTTGATTTTTTCCCAATGACACTATATAACGAAAATGTTATAACAGTTAACATCATCAAAATAAGCCCCATTGAATCTAAAGATTGATTTAGCGGATCAATAATAATCAAAACCCCTATAATACTAAGAACAATCATGATAATTTTATTTTTAGTTATTGGCTCTTTTATCAACAAATAAGCAATAAAAGTTGTTGTAACAGGGTTCGTACAAAGTAAAACTGCTGCAGCAGAAGCAGGTATCAACGACAATGCCCATTGATAAAGGGTCATTGAAATTGTTACATTCAGTAATCCACATAAAATTAACTCAATAACATCAGATTTTGTAATTCTAACTTTGCTTTGTTCACTGAACCCAATACCTTTTTTCTTTAGATAGCTTAAAGCAAATGGTAATAGTACCAATCCACCAAAAAAGAAACGGGTTGATACAAATTGGACAGGGTTAAAGTTACCACCCACAGTCTTAAAAATTGGCTCCGCAGTACTGAAAATGATTGTTGTCATTAGGATAAAGAAATATCCTAATTTACGATTACTAGTCTTTTCCAAAGCGATCCCTCCTATTTATACTTGAAGCACTAACTTATTTCTCACTACCGTTATCACAACGACTGGCTATAAGTAAAATAAAATGCACACTCCATCGAGGTTGGTGATTGTAATTAAATTGAGAGCCTATTGATATCCAGGTTCCTCAATGTTTCTTCAAACATCGATAGCAAAACTACTGTTCTTCTTCTATTTGTAAATTAAATAATCCCATTTTCTCTAAATAAATCTATTTCCCCACTTGTAAATCCAAATTCTTTTAACACTTCTAAAGTATGTTCACCTAATAACGGTGAGGATCCCCTTACATATGGGGAAGTTTTCGACATTTTAAAGCCTTGGTTCGTAATCTCTACGTCACCCACGATTGGATGATGAATGGTTGTGAACATTTCACGTTCTTGGACATGAGGATCATTATATACCTGATCCATATCCAAAATTGGACCCGCAGGTAAACCTGAATTTAGTAGTAGCTGGACAACTTCATCTACTTTTTTGTCGGCAGTCCATTCTGAGACAATTTCATCTAATTCTTTATAGTTTGCAACACGATCAACATTTGATTTGAATTTATCATCATCTCTCAAATGCTCTTTATTCATAATTTCCGTAATTTTTATCCATGCCTTTTCTCCTAGTGCTAAAAATACAGCATAGCCATCTAGGCACTTATACGCTCCGCCTGGAGCCCCCGCTACGTAACCATTTCCTCTTCTTTCTGGAACATTATGGTGATCGGTTAAGTAAACCTGGCTAACAGAAGCTAAACTTACAATCGCAGAATCCAATAAAGCAACATCGATCATTTGACCTTCACCTGTCTGCTCCCGATGATGGAGGGCTGCCAATATCCCAATAACTGCATTCTGTCCAGCAAGAATGTCTGCAATAGATGCACCTGCTCTTACAGGGGTTCCATCTGGGGTACCTGTTACGCTCATAATTCCACTCATTGCTTGTGCTAAAGGATCATATCCTGCCCGATTTTTATAGGGACCGTATTGTCCAAAACCTGAGACAGCTGCATAAATAATCTTTGGATTGATTTTCTTGAGTTCTTCATAGTTGTAACCTAGCTTTTCCATAACTCCTGGACGGAAATTTTCTAAAATAATATCCGCTTGTTCGACCATCTTATAAAAAATTTCTTTCCCCTTTTTCAAATCAAGTGTAATACCTTTCTTACTTCTATTGAAATTCATAAAATACGTTGACTCACCCTCTTTCGTCGGCAAGTTATCTCGTGCATTGTCTCCTGTTCCAGGCTGTTCAACCTTTATCACTTCAGCTCCCATATCTGCTAAAATAGCAGCTGCGAATGGGGCTGCGATTACTCTCCCTAAATCAAGGACTTTAATTCCTTCTAATGCCGAACCTTTGGTGTAATTCATAAATACCAGAACCCCTTTCTTTAAAATATTTATCCCTTTTCATTTCCTAGAATTAACAAGGCACTAATTTGTGGGGGACCACCGAATGTATGGGATAATCCTCGTGTTGCATTCTTGACTTGACGGTTTGGATTGTCGACCTTATGTTGCAATTGTTTATAAATTTCGTATGTCATCCTAATTCCACTTGCTCCTACTGGATGCCCGAAGCATTTAAGTCCGCCGTCAGTATTGACTGGTAAACCTCCATCTAATTCAAAGAAGCCGTTTTCAATATCTTCTCTTGCCTTACCTCTTTCAGAGAATCCAAAGTCCTCGTAAATAAGCATTTCTGTTACTGAGAAACAGTCATGTACTTCCGCAATATCAATTTCTTCACGAGGGTTCTTAATCCCAGCCATCTCGTAAGCACTCTTTGATGAATTAACCAATGCACCAAAGCTCGTCCAAGAAAAATTCGGTTTATAAAGTGGTGAATATCCATCCATTGCTGATCCAAACCCTTTCACATAAATCGGATCATCTCTAAAACTTTTAGCGATCTCAGCCGTTGTTATAATTGCACAAGCTGATCCATCGCTATTTCCACAACAATCGAATAAGCCTAGTGGCGATGCTATCATCGGTGCGTTTAGCACATCATCCAATGTAATTTCTTTATGAAAGTGTGCTCTAGGGGAAAGCATTCCATTTTTATGGTTTTTAACTGCAATTTTTCCAATTGTGCTGCGGCCTTCCTCATAAGACAACCCATATTCATGGAAATAACGTGTGCCAATTAAAGCAAAAGATCCTGGAGCTGTTCTTCGTGCTTCCATTACAGTGCTTGTTCCACGGCCAACTCCTAACCCAGGATATCCCGTGTCCTTTAACTTTTCAGCTCCTAATGCCATCACAACTTTGTACTTGCCACTTGCAACCGCTAAGATCGCTTCAATCAATGCAATATGACCAGATGTACAATAGTTTTCATTTCTAAAAATCGGGACTCCATCAAGCTTCAATGTATCTGCTACTGCAGTTGCTGCAACACCATGGGCAAAACCATTCCCGTAAAAAACAGCCTCGATATCCTGAGGTCCCACCCCTGCATCCTTGTACGCTTCGGAAACAGATTCAAGCATTAAATCAGATATTCCACAATCCCATCTTTCGCCAAATTTGGAACATCCCATTCCAATTATTGCAACTGAATCCTTCATTCTTACGCCCTCTTTCTGCGAATTGGTCTAACTTTCCAATAGTAATTTACAAAATCTCCTAAATTATGAATCTTTCGGAATGTGAACTCCAAATCCATATCAATCGCAATCTGATCTTTGTTAAAGTCCGTCATATTTAAGTAATATCTTGTTTTATCTGCATCCTCTGTAATCGCTTGCACAATAACAGGATCATCACTTCTACCGGCAAGGTTATCAATCGAGTACGTAAATAATTTAGTAAAGACCTCTGTTTTATTAACTTTTTCAAATTGATCAACTGTTCCACACTGAACACATACTCTATTAGCCGGGAACATATGCGTTCCACACTCCGTGCACTTGCCTCCGTACAGCTTCAAGTAAGTTTCTTGTTCTCTCCATGATTGGGCTGTTGATGCAGGTATCTTATAATCTTCACCTGGTACGGCCTCTATGATGCCTCTGAATGAAAGAAACCTTCCATAATCGGTAAAGACTGCACGGTTATCTAAATATTTCTTCAGAGAATTGGCATCTTTAATTTTCTTGATGTTGTCCGTTACTGTGAGAACAAAAGCATCTGCTCCATTTCCATAAGCAACCAAGACCAACTTATCACCAGGTTCAGCCTGTTCAAGTGCATCCACTAACATAAGCAATGGCTGTGCTACTCCGAGAACACCAATAGTAGAAGTAAATGTATCCTGGACTTGATCCTCTCTTAGACCAAGCTTTTTAGCGATTTTCACATTTTCTTTCATTCCAGGTGTCGTTAAGATAACCTTTTTAATATCAGTTACCGAAAGCTCGGCCTTCTCTACTATTTTATGGAAAGCATAGAGTACCGATTGGTTGTATCCTTCATCCGCTGCAAACCTAGCCTCAGCATTTCTCACATAAAGATCATCTTGATTTCTCCACATGTCATGAATTTCGTTTTGACATGAAAATACATAATCAATCGTTGCCAATACATCTTTATTTCCAACAGTAACAGCAGCCGCACCATCTCCAAAAACTTGCTCCTGTAGGGACTTCGGATATGCATTACGAATATCTGCTGAAGTCACCAAAACCTCATTTGAGTTACCAGATAATACTTCACTGTAACCTGCCTTTAATGCACTTGTTGCACTTCTCATCGACGAATTGAAATCTGCTGTAAAGATGTCTTTACGTAAATCACAGACAGTTGAAATTAAAGTAGCATGTGACTTTTCAGCATATGGAGCAGTTGTTGAAGCGAAATATACACCATCAATTTCATTACGGCCTTTATATCTAAAGCACTCTAGAGCTGCTTCTACAGACATGGTCACACTATCTTCATCCACGGACGCGACACTTCTTGATCCTTTTAAGCCCTTTCCTCCCCACGATTCAGCAATTGTTTTTCGGTCCATATAGTAATATGGGATATATGCGCCAATGGATGTTATTCCTACACTTGGCATATTCAAACCTCCTTCTGTATGACTTGAAAGCGTTCTACATATTTAGTATAATTCTTCACAAAGACTACGTCTTTACTAGAAAATACGAAAAAAAAGCACTAATTTTCCTCCAAAAGTAGGATAAATACTATCTACATAGTAGATACATAGAGGAGTTAAGAGCATGGCTATATGTATTAAAGATCTGGATACTTTAGGAACTCTAAGTAATTCAATTCATTTGATTGCTGGAAAAAATGGACAAAGTCGAGTGGTACGATACATTACCATAATGGAAGTAGATGATTTTGCAGACAAACCGTTGGGGGAAGATCTTTTAGTCTTGACAACTTTTTCAACCAGTGCGAGTGATCCTTGTAAAATGGAAGAAGTTCTACTTAAACTGATACAAAAGAATATATCTGGCATTGCTATTAAAGTGAATCGCTTTTTGAAGGAAATACCAGACTCTTTGATAAAAATAGCTGATCAATACAAGACGCCATTATTTCTAATTGATAAGGATATCCCATTCAGGACGATCATTTCTGATGTCAATACTCTTATCATTAGTGAACAATTTGAAACAATCAAAACCTTAAACAATCAATATGAGGACTTTTATACATCTATTTTGAAGGGGGAAGATTTAGGAATTCTTCTGCAAAAAATAGGAAAACAACTGTCCCGGAATTGTTTTTGCTTTTCACAAACAGGGGAAATGCTGAAACAGTCTATTCAGCAACACACTAAAAATTTGGAAGTACTTATAGAATATATTGAACTATTGAACAAAAATCCAGAAATGATCTGGCAGACGGTTAATTCTGGAGAGAACTATATCATCAGTGCAGATAGAGATTTCATTGTTTTCCCGTGTATCGCCTATAATAAAATCTTAGGATATTTCGTCGTGCAACAATTAAATACAAGCGATTTTAATGTAATGATGAACGTCAAGCAGTTCACTTCCTTCCTTTCTATTAAACTACTAGAAGATGTCCTCAAGAAAGAAAGTGAAGCAAAATTCCAAATTCAGCTAGCGAATGAAATCTTTTATAATACTACATTATCCGAAGATATGATTAGGGGTAAGTTGAACCTGATGGGACTTGATCCTGAAGAATATTATTATGTACTTTTCATTGAACCCTCTGCTCCATCAAAACAAAACCCAAATATTTTGAACTCGAATTATTTACAGAAAAAAATCTCTCTATTTGTAAAATATTACGTTACTAACTTTTTGATCACAGACGTTAGTGACGGATATATCTTGATTCTTACATTTAACAAGCAAGGAGTATTTCATAGTATTCCTTCATTTAAAGAGTTCTTGATCAATTTATACAAAATTATAGACATCCCCACTGGTTTTAAAATCGGATGCAGCCCTAAAGAAAATACACTTATCCAGATTGCGAATGCCTTAAAATTATCAAAGAGATCCATCCTTCTCGGTAAAGAAATTTACCCAGAAAGGAATATTTATCTCATTGATGACTATTTTAATATCCAAATGATCATGGGCATGCTGAATACAGAGGAGCATAAACTAATTCGGTCAAAGATTATCTCACCACTAGAAAAATATGATAAAAAATATAAATCTTACTTGATTGAAACTCTCGAAACCTGTCTTAAAGTTGATACTTTGCAAGAGGCTGCCAAAAGTCTTTTCTTACATACGAGTTCCCTACGTTACAGACTAGAAAAAATCCATGAAATAACTGGTGAAAACTTCTTTACTAACGTAGGAAAATATTCATTAACCAACGCTTATTTGCTACTAAAACTAGAGAAAATCTTTGGAATAGATACAAAACAACTTGATCTGCAGGATGCACATTCCTAAAGTTTCAAAAAAGAGGTCTCCCAAAAGTGTGAAATACTTTGAGAAACCTCTTTCAGAATCATATTCTCCTAACACGTCCGTTAAGGACCTCCGACCAATAACTCCCCGGTGACATAACAGCAATCGCAAATCCTGTCGATGTCTGAGCTCCAATAAACTCAAATATTTCCTTTTTTCTTTATTCACATTGGCCTAACCTTCCCTCTGCTCCCCTTACGAAATTTTCTGAGAGATGATATGACTATGTAATTTTTGAGAATCGATCAGCAGCTCTCCCTATCAATAGAGCTGTAAACGCTAAACTCTAATAAAGCCCAACCGCTTTTTTCCCATTATTACAAATCCGCCTCTCGACAAACCTCTTACATCAAAAATCACCAAAATCCCTTTATCACTGCAAAAACAGCCAATCCAATTAAACGTTTAATTAGTCAAAATTTCACTAACTAATCGATTGATTAGATACATCCAAAACCCTTTAATTAAACGAACACAGCCCAGTTTGACCGAAAAATCCTGTCGATGATAGGTCCGAATCTTCGATAAATATCTTCAATGAATATCTATAAAAACTAGTAACCTTCAAAAATCAACACGTTTTGATACTAAACAAACGTTTGTGTAAAACACAGACACTCAAGATAAATAAAGGGATTCTTTTTGAAAATGGGTAGAAATTTGTCAAGCAGATAGAATGATGATTTTGGTGGCAGATACACAAAACCTCGATAAAAAAAGGAAGCCCCAAAGCACCAATCTTTAAGGATTATCAAACGGTTCTCGTCCTTCAAGAAATGAAGCATAAGAACCGTCCCCGTGCTTCAATCCGACCTATGCTCGGCCGCACCCTCCCCCAAAATTCCATCGCATCAAATTCAATGATTTAGTATTAATTTTTCGATCGCATAGGCGACGCCATTTTCATTATTGGATAATGTATGGAACTGAGCCGCTTCTTTTACAACGGATTCTGCATTAGCCATGGCAACTCCACAGCCAGCATACTCAATCATACTTAAATCATTTTCGCCATCCCCGATGCAGATGACCTCTTCCTGTTTAATCGAAAGTTTTTCGGCTAGTAGTCTTACTGCATTTCCCTTGCTGACACTGGGGTCAAGGATTTCTAAAAAGAACGGAGTACTTTTAACGAACGTATATTTTTCCCAGAATGATTCAGGGATGTTTGCAATGTTTTGATTCAAACGTTCTGGTTCATCAATAAACATGACTTTCGGAATAAGCATGTCCTTTGATACTTCATCAATTGGCCGATAATGGATAGGAATTTGATTGATATGGGCTTCATGAATGGTATATCGGCTTATCTCTCGATTCGGCGTATAAAGATTTTCTGTATCAAAGAACTGGAACGGTGAATCGATCATTTGGCTTAATTCGTATAGTTCCTTTAAGTTTTCATAGGTTAAGGTAATTTGCGATTCTACATCCTTGGTGTACGTATTTTGCACAAGAGCACCATTAAAGGTAATCACATAGTCATCTTCATCATTTAATTTCAATTCCTCAATAATCGATTGAACACCGACGATTGGCCTTCCAGTACAGATGACCACCTTCACTCCTTTTGCTTTAGCAGCTTGAATGGCGTCATTTACTTCTTTTGTAATTTCTTTCCGATCATTCATCAGCGTTCCATCAATATCTATGGCAATTAATTTATACAAAACTTGTCCTCCTAAATCTTGTTGTAAGAAAGCATATTCCTATACTACAAGAAGGACAATGAATAATCCAGACTGACAGACTATCTCAAAAAAGCCATAGCACAATCCACTTGTCCGAACGGTTCGAACTTCCAAGAGAAGCAAGGGGACGGTTCTTCTGCTTCATTTCGAAAGCTTGATGAAGCTTAGTACCGTCAAAGTGTGTTGCATTAATAAGACCTTTCGAAACACTTTTTACTCGTTATTACAAATCTGCCCCCCGACAACCCTCACACCCCCTAAATCAACCAAACCCCTCAATAACAGCAAAAACCCCAAAACCCCTGATACTAAACGTCCCCCTGTCTCCCACATGTTCACAGCTTTGTCGTTGGTCTTTTATTTTTGTAAGGTTCAAAATGGGAGTATAACCAGTTTAGGGAGGGTATGTGTTGATGTTTTTAGAAGATTTTCTTGGTCAATCCGGTTGGGGGTATTCGGTTGTATCGAATATGGATATTCACGGTCTTTCCATCTCTACAGTCGGTTTAGGAATGGATTATTTATTATGCAATCATGAAGGTAACTCTGCCTTGCTGTCAGGTCATGCCGAGATTATTCTGCTATCTACATTTGTCGATCACATTAAAAGTGCAATCCCCCTGCTTCTGCCTGAAGTATTTTTGATTCTCCCCGGAACCGTTCAAACCGCAGCGATCGAAGAAGTCGAGGCACTGAAACACCTCCTACCGGACTGTACGATAATCATCATTGACTCAGATATTCAACCAGAGAAACTATATCTTACTTGTATAGATCTTATTCATCAAGACAATAATTACCGGGAGCAGTTGATCAACCACCATTATCTGCATCTTGCCGATTTACTTTCGCAAGATGCCGAAGTTAGTGAAATCGAGAGCTATGCATATAAGGTGCTAGGAAACCCAATGATTATTACCGATGAGAGCTATAAAGTGATGACTTATTCAAAAAGTAACAATGTCGATGATTTTATCTGGTCAACCATCGTCAACAACACGTATTGCCCGTCGCAAATTGTGAAAATGACGGACCATAATCATTTCTGGGAACGCCTAAAGAAAAACAGACATCCATTATTTGTCGACAGCGATGATTTTTCTCCCTTTACCCAAAGAGCAGTAGCCGTGATAAAAGCAGGCATGAAAATCAAAGGGTATATTGCACTAGTTGAAGTGAATAAAAAGATTTCCGCCCGCGACCTCTATGTTTTACAGATGGTCGCAGAAATAATTGGAATTAAGTTCAAAGAACAGGATGCCGTACTAAAGGCCATTGGGTTAATGGAATCTGAACTAATCAGCGACCTGCTCGATGGGAAAATGAATAATGAAAGAATGGCTCGAAACCGAGTCCAATCGGTTGGCTGGAAAATAGAGCAAACCTATTTCGTCCTCTGTGTGCAGTCCAAACAGAAAATGCGCATGCTTGGGTCAATCGTCACAAAACTGAGGGAACGTCTCCTCGCCCATTATCCATTTTGTGTCGACATCCTCCAAGGTGAGTATGCTTTTTTTATCATCGGCTTTGAAGTAACGGACGAAGCACCATTCCATCACATGAAAAGCATTGAGAAAATAATGGTCGAAAACAAGACAATTGGCTATGCCGGAATGGCTTTTCATACCCTAACAGAAGTGAGCAAAAGCTATTCCCAAGCCAAAAGTACGGTTCAAACAACTCAATTATTATCGGAATCACTCAATAAATCACTTTATTTATACAGTGAAATAGTTGTCTATGATTTACTTGTCAAGACTAACCAGTTGAGAGGGTATGACACCTTTACATGCCCTTCACTCGCTACTTTAGTGAAAGTCGACCAGGAAGACGGAACAGAATACATCAAAACATTACGATATTTTTTTAAAAATAACCAGAATTCCGCCGATACGGCGAAGGCCATGTTCCTGCACAGAAATACGATTAATTACCGGCTCAATAAAATTCGCCACGTAATCGAAGATGATTTTGATAATCCAGCGGTTCGCCTACATATGAATCTATCATTAATGCTACTGGACTTAGGAATAATCCGCTCTTAGATAAAAAACTCTTATTTACTACCAAAATATTGTAAAACCGCCCTATCCATTTTTATAGCTTGCCTTTGTTCAATTGAACAAAAAGAGGACCCAATGTTTTCATTCCTTTTAGTTTGTGAATGTTTTAACATAATAGTCAGATACACCGATTATGTTAAAAGGAGTGGGATTTTTAATGGACTTTAAAAGACTTACACAACCTGGTAGAATCGGAAAAATGGAATTAAAAAACAGAATGATCATGCCGGGAATGGGGACAAATCTTGCAGCTGCAGATGGAACCGTTTCAGATGTAATTGTTAACTACTATGCACGAAGAGCAAATGGTGGCGTCGGCCTCATTATTACTGAAGTATGTTGTCCAGAACCTCAAGGACGGGTCATTCCGGGCGAAATTGAAATTACCAATAGCGCATTTATGCCAGGATTAAGCCGAATTCCACATGCCGTCCACTCAGGTGGCGCAAAGGTAGCGTTACAGCTTGCGCACGGCGGATGCTTTGCAAGTGAGTCGGTAACAGGACAGCAACCAATTTCTCCATCCGGTGTTGGAACCTTCCAACTTCCAAATGACACACCTCGAGAAATGACAATCGAGGAAATCAAATCATTAATTGAAAAATATGGGTTAGCAGCGCAACGAGCAAGACAGTGCGGGTTTGATGCAGTCGAACTTCATGGTGCACATGGATACATGCCGTTGCAATTTTTATCCGGTTACACAAACAGAAGAACAGACGAATATGGCGGTAGTTTAGAAAACCGCGCTCGCTTCGCACTCGAAACGATTCGCTCGATAAAAGAACATGCAGGAGAAGATTTCACTTTAATTTACAGACTATCTGCTGATGAAGATGTTCCAAATGGCATCACATTGAATGAGGCTTGTACATTTGCAAAGTGGGCAGAGGAAGCCGGCGCTGATGCGATCCACGTTTCTGCTGGAACATGGGACTCCCGCTTACACAAATACAACGATGTAATGGCTGGAAAAACAACAGCTGCTGGGAAAAATTTGACCGATGGCATCGCCACCTCCATGTGGGTTCAACCGAACTACACACCAAGAGGAACCCTACTGCCGCTGGCAGAAGGGATCAAAAAACATGTAACCATTCCTGTTATCGCTGTCGGTAGTATCTCACCAGAAATGGCCGAAGACACATTGGAAAAAGGAAATGCAGACTTTATCGCAATTGGTCGCCAAATCATCGCTGACCCAGACTACCCGGCGAAAATCACCGCTGGAAAACCGGAAAACATCCGTCGCTGCCTACGGTGCAACGAATGTCTCGGAGAGGTGATGAAGAGCAAAGGCATTTCCTGTGCCGTTAACCCTGAAGCAGGCAAGGAATTTGAAAGCTTTACAACCGTAACACCGGCCATCTATAAAAAGAAAGTAGCCGTGGTCGGTTCAGGACCTGCTGGTATGCAGGCCGTTTTAACCGCTGTGGAGGCTGGTCATGACGTAACATTATTTGAAAAAGATCTTCGTCTTGGCGGTACGCTTTATTATGTCGCCCTACCAGATTTCAAGACCGACTTCCGTGAATATACCAACTATATGATTCGAATGGTCCAAAACAGTGGAGCAAAAATCGAAACAGGCGTGGAAGTAACCGCCGAACTGATTCAGAGACGCGGCTTCGATTCCGTTATTGTCGCAACCGGTGCATCTACCTTCAAGCCGAACATCGATGGTGCTGAAGATGAAACGATTGGCGATCCGCTTGAAGTGCTCGACGGCAAGATTCCTGAAGGCGAAGAAATCATCGTTTGTGGTGCCGGACTTTGCGGCTGTGAAGTAGCGATGTTCCTCGCTGAAAAAGGCAAGAAGGTCACAATTGTTGACCAACTTTCTGAAGCGGCACAAGAAATGCCAATTTATAGCAGATGGGTGCTCAATGCGAAAATGGCTGAGCTTGAAATCTCAATCAAAACGAATCATAAAATTAACAAAATGACCGGAACCTATATTAATTGCACAACGAATGACGAAACGGTTCTCTACACAGCTGATGCCGTGGTTTGTGCCCTAGGTCTAAAATCAAGAAAAGGGTTAACCGAAGCATTGCGCGAAACCTGTGAGGAAGTCGAGATCCTCACGGTCGGAGACACCAATGCACCACGGAAAATAATCCAAGCCGTACACGAAGGCTACCATGCAGCCAGAAGACTTGGCCAATTCCCGGCACAACCAAGAAAAAATGCAAAAGTACTGGAAACAACAGTAGCACAGTAATTCGATAGGATCACGTTAAAATGAGGTATAGCCGATAGGCCATACCTCATTTTTTGTTTTTCCCTCACGCCCCTTTTCACCCATTATTACAAAGCCGCCTCTCGACAAACTTCTCTCCTCAAAAGTCACCCAAACCCCTCTATACCAGCAAAAACAGCAAAACCAATCAAACGTTTGATTAGCAAAAATTCCACTAACTAATCGTTTGATTAAATACATGCAAACCCTTTTATTTAAACGACACAGCCAGTTTGTTAGAAAATTTTCTGTCGATGATAGGCCTCAACCTTCGCTAACTATCTTCAATATTTATTTATAAAAACTAGTAACCTTCAAAAGCCGACACGTTTTAATACTAATCAAACGTTTGGTTAAATCCACCCCAATCACCGATAAACAAAGGATTTCTATTATGAAAATACGTCGAAATCTGTACTGTGTGGAGACGCATTCTTACCCTGAAATCTCAAGTACTAGAGTAAAGCTACATATTCAAATTACCAACAGAATGTTCCTGGTCTAGTAACCCAAATCTTACGATTTGGATGAAAGTTATGTATGCAAGGAGTAGTAGTAAGAAGAAATAGTATGTGTTCTGGCACCGTAAGGTGCCAGAACACAGTGCTTAATTCCTCAAACCGTTCTCTTTCACTATAAGAAAGAGGCCACCAGAACCGTCACCCTGGCCACCCCTGATCCCCCTCTAAACTATTTTTTCTCCCAACCTGTCCTTTTCACCTACTTTTATGTATATAGAAGGTGAAAGGAGGTGATTGAAATGGCAGAAACACTTTTAGCAGAGTCGAAGTTGCGTTTGGTTTTCCAGGCAGGGATTGATGAAGATGGCAAGCCAATCCTAAAAGCCAAGACCTTTGGCAACGTCAACAAAGCAGTAACAGCGGATCAGCTTTACCAGGTTACACAGGCAGTCGTAAGTTTGTCCGCCGACGAACTTAGCGGCGCGCAACGTATGGACAGCTTAGATCTTTTGGCGTAATGGTAGAAGAAATCTCAAATGATAGGAGGTGAAAACAATGGCAAAAACACTAGAATTGCAGTTTGTGACCGAGGGTGGGAACAACGCTAGACTTACAGTGGATAACCCGAAGGAACCGATTGAGGAAGCTGTCGTTAAACAAGCGATGGAAGCGATTATCGCAGCTGAAGTATTCTTCACATCTGGCGGTAAATTCGTCACCGCCAAAGGAGCACGAGTCATCGAACGTAACGTAACCGATTATGAACTAGTTTAATAGGGTCAGAGACCGGATTCAGTGATGAAGCCGGTCTCTTTCTACACTAGAAGAAAGGAGAAAAACATATGGAGCAAATCATTCCCTTCATTAGTGAAGTCGGATTCCCAATCGTTGTGACGCTCTACTTGCTGCATCGAATTGAATCAAAACTCGATGTCGTCGTCCAATCGATTCAGAATCTGCCTGAGCGGATGAAATGAAAGTAGTCGAAGTTAAGGGGTTTTGCACTAACCACTGGTGACACAGACTAGTTGAAATCCCCTGTTCTTCGACTGGAAGGCTTACATGGGTCATCCATTAGCTGCGGATTTCCAAACTACTTTTCACCCATTATTACAAAATCGCCTCTCGACAAATTTCTTTCCTCAAAAGTCACTCAAACCCCTCCATAACAGCAATAACAGCAAATCCAATCAAACGTTTGATTAGCGGAGAATATACTAACTAATCGTTTGAATAAATACGTCCAAAACCCTTTATTTAAACGAACACAGCCCAGTTCGTTAGAAAATTTTCTGTCGATGATAGGCCACAATCTTCGATAAACTTCTTCAATATTAATTTATAAAAACTCTTAACCTACAAAAACTAGCACGTTTTGATACTACACAAACGATTGATTAAAACTACACTCACCACTGATAAATAAAGAGTTTCTATTAGAAAATGCGTCGAAATATGACACCCCCGATAGATAGCGACATTCCTTTAACTAATCACAAAAAGTTTGATAAAACATGAGAAAAAAGCCACCAGAACTGGCCCCTTGGTTCCCAAACATTTCTGATATATATCTCTTACTTCAAAGCACATACATTGTGTGTGTGTGCATATTCTCCTATCATTTTTAAAAAAATCTGTGTGCACACGTTTAAGAAAAGAAATAATGGAAATGACTTTAGTGTAGATGGAGAAAAGTCTCAGGAGGTGGTGCTATATGCTCACAGTAATCCTCTCACCTGCAGCCGTTGCTTATGCGTTACGTGTGTCACCAGAAACAATCAGGCGAGCCATACGTGAGGGCGAGCTAAAAGCTGAATATTCACCCCAAGGTTATCACCTCAAACTAGAAGACGTACAGGAATTTTCAGCAGAAAAAGGGGTAGATCTGAACTTAGATGATCTTAAGGTTTATAACAATTTACCAAACAAAACCATTGCTGGCCAATCCTATTCTTCCAATCGAAAAAACACATCAAAATTAAGAAAAAAAACATCTTTAAGTAAAGATAAAAAAGACAGCGTGGTAACATCAATCCAAAATAACCCTGGGGTTATGATTGGAACCCTTCTGGGCACAGAACTTGCACGATTGAGTACCAAATTACAACTTGATTTGAAAAACCCAAATGTTATTGTCAGCCTGGGAGACTTCATTGGCTCGACTCTATCACAAATGCTAAAGATTCTAAAAGATGGGGAGATTACTTCCGAAGATAACAATAATTCAAGCCCATTTTTAATAGTGGCAAACACGGTAACTAGATTTACCCATGAAGCAGCAGACCCCTCTAAAATAAGTCATGAGGAATTGATTGAATGCACAACAAAAGCATTAAATCAGGCCCTAAGGAACCTATACTACAAAGGAAATACTAGTTGAACATAGCTCTATTTGTAAGCCATTCACTTTTGGTGATTTACTACACTTGAAAGGAGGTGATAAAAAATGATGAGATTTTTAGTCATTTGGGATCCATAGCTTAACGGACGGAAGCCAAATTAATTGAATGAAGTGCTTGCTAAATCTATCTATCTTGCGGATACTTTGGCATTCTCCACAGTCGCTTCTGATTAAAGAATATAAAAAAAGCTATCCAAAAGGATAGCCAAAGAAAAAAGTATTGTTACTCTTATTATGAACATTGGGGGGCTATTTATACCTTCTTAAAATCAGAAAGGCTTTAGTCCCTAGTATTCAAAAGAAACGAAGTACCTTTTAAACCAAAATCATATAAATATTTGGAGGATGATTACGATGCTAATTCTTCTAGCACCCATTTTAACAACTACAGTCAGTTCCTTAATGTCTGCAGGAGCCTTGGCAGCAACTACGGCAGCTGCAGCAACTTCGACCGCGGTGGCTTCTTCCATTCCAATACTGGGATCTGCCGTCGCCGGCCTCACAACTGCAACTGGGACAGCAATCGGCACAGCTGCAGGAGCAGTAGCAACCTCGGCAGGATTAGCAAATGCAGCTTCACTGGGGGGCATTGTCGGAGGAAGTACAACTACCGCTGGCAACCTTGCAGCCTTAAGGTCAGCAGGTAAAATAGTTTTTGAAAAATAATACGGTAGTGCCAAGGCAAGTCTCCATTGCCTTGGCTTTTTATCAAACCGACTCAGTACAAAATAAGGACATTACTTAAATATTATTATGGAGTCCAGTTTATTTTAGGCTAGTTGGCCCCCTATTCTTCAACCTTATCTGGTTATCCATAAGCATAGAATCCAAGACACTTTTCACCCGTTATTACAAGACTTGCACTCGACAAACTTCTCTCCTCAAAAATCACCAAAACCCCTCTACAACAGCACAAACACCAAATCCAATCAAACGTTTGATTAGTGGAAAATAGACTAACTAATCGATTGATTAGATATATGCAAAACCCTTTAATTAAACGAACTCAGTCCAGTTTGATAGAAAAATCCCTGTCGATGATAGGTCTCAATCTTCGATAACGATCTTCAATATTTATCTATAAAAACTAGTAACCCACAAAAATCAGCACGTTTTGATACTACACAAACGATTGATTAAAACCAGCCCAACCATTGATAAATAGAGAGTTTCTATTAGAAAATGTGTCGAATCATGTCCCCCTATACAGGGGACATTCTTCTAACACATCACTCAATGTTCAATGAAACAAATATGAAGTCTCCCTGCATTTCATCTTGCCCCACTGGCCCCAAATCTTACGATGTGGATTATTTGTGTGAACCATCCTTTTGCTTCCTACGGTGCGGGGTGGTTTTCCTGTTTTCTAGTACGTTTATTAGAAAGAAATAGCTATGTAGCCATGGCCATGGGGACGGTTATTATGGGGGGAAATCGGAAGCTTTGCCCGCAAAAAGGCACAACTAGCGGATATTGCTAGTTGTGCCTAAGGTCTTTTTTGTGCCACAAAACTATTCGCAAAATTTTTGATTGCCCGAGAAGAATGAAGTCGCGGTCCCTGGTCTATGGGATTTCAATCACCCGCAATTCTTATTTTGTTATCCTAACAAATAGGTAACAAGATAAAATCCAATACATAAGGCAACAACAATGCCTAACTTAGTTGCAAAACTTTTAAACTCTCGATCTAGTTCTTTCTTTTCTTCTTCAGTTGGCTCTGGGATTTCTTTTTTGGCCGTTTCGAAAAGCTCGGATTTTTCTCTCTCTTCTTTCCCATATGGCAACCTCGTCCATATTAAATAAAAGACCGCAGCTAACCCTAGCCATACAACACTTCCAATAATGACATTCAAAGGAAGACTCGTCATCATCCAGATGGTAAAACCTAAAACGAGTAAGGGTAAGACAGGTCCTAACGGAGTCTTAAAGGGCCTTTTTACTTCAGGTCTTGTATATCGAGCCACGATGTGAGTAATGGACATAAATCCATAAAGAAACAAAAACATAAATGCAGTATATTGTGCAATGAAAAGTAAGTTATTTGTAACCAATAATAAGATTGCCCCTATACCTGCAACCCATACGGCCAAGCCTGGTGTTTTTCGAGTTGAAAGCTTTCCAAATACCTTAGGAAGATATCCATTTCTCCCTAATGCATAATAGATTCGTGATGAACCTGTTAATAGAGGGTTAACGGTTGAAAAGTTACCCATAAATTCCGCAATCATAAATAGCAAAAATACTAAGGTTCCTACACCAGCTGTTTGCAATGCAAGCGCAAACGGCGCACCTGCATCTCTTAAGATGGTGACATCCGGCAAAATACCAACAACTACCCATTGCATAGTCGTAGTAATGGAAAATACGACAAATGGAACAAGGATTAATGCGCGTGGAATTGTTATGGTTGGGAACTTGACTTCCTCTGCCATCGTTCCAATCACTTCCTGCCCTGCATACGCCCACCAAATAAGAGTTACAGCCATTACAAATGTACTGCTATCAAACCACTCAGGGATAAAGGGATGATAGTTACTTGGCTCTAGAGATCCAAAGGATACAAAGAGAATCGAAACAAATGCAGCTCCCCACATTGTTAACATGATTACTTTTTGAGAAATGGCTACATCTTTTGTTTTATGCCAGTTTATAACGGTATAAATAAGGATTAATATGGAAGCAATGATAGCCGTTACTGTATAAGGAGCTTCACCGGAGACCATTACATTCCAAATTCCCAGATAATCAAGTGTGCTTAATAAATAGTTGGCAAAAGCTAAAGCTTCAGCTCCAACAGCAAAGTATCCAGCAAGAATGGCCGTTGCAATAATAAATCCGAAGAATGGACCCAATTTTCCCCAAGATTCATAGGCATAAGCATAACTTCCTCCAGAAAAAGGAAACATGGCTGCTAACTCGGCATATACCAGAGATGTCAAAAGGGCGATAACCAAGGCGACAAAATTTCCACCTAATAACATTGGTCCAAGAAATCCTACTGCATTCGTTGATACAGTAAATAGCCCAACCCCGATAACAAGCCCTGCACTCATCATAATTGTCGTCGCCAAGTTAAAATTTCTCTCTAGTTTATTTACATTTTTGCTTGTTGGAGTATTGATCCCCTTTTCAATTTCCATTAACCTTCCCCCTTCCTTCATCTTTACGTTTTTTTTATACAAGAATCACTTTTTCACAGAAATTCTTGAGCATGCCCTAATGAATTCTAAAAACAACCTATTCATAAGTGAATTAGATTTAGACATAAACTCAGGGTGGAATTGTACCCCCAAAACAAATGGGTGAGAATGATGTTCAACAGCTTCAATTACCCCATCGATTGAAGTTGCTACAACGTTTAACCCCTCCGCCAACCGGTTAATAGACTGATGATGAAAACTATTAACTCTTACAGATTCTTTTCCCCAAATTCGAAAAAGGTTACTATCTTTCTTGACCTTTATGGAATGTGTATCTTCATTCAGTTGCCGTCCCTTCTGAAAATGCTGAATCGGTTCCTTTACCTGGCTTTGAATATCCTGATAAAGGGTACCTCCTAAGGCTACATTAAGTACTTGCGTCCCTCTACACACTGTCAGTATGGGAAGTTTGTTTTTTACTGCGTCGTTGGCTAAAGCTATTTCCACCTCATCCCTCTGGGGAATCGTATCCCCCAGACGAATATGCGGCTCCTGTCCATAAAATTTAGGATGTACATCTTCACCACCTGTAAGAATAAGTCCATCACATAACTTCAATGCTTCAAGTGCTAGATTTCGATCATGACTGGGGATAATGATGGGTAATCCTCCATTGGCAGAAACGGAGGCAGTAAAATCCTGATGGACATAAGAACCTTCTGTATAGTAGTTATGATGGACATAACCTGCAGCTATTCCGATTACAGGTTTTCGATTCAACTTGCCTACCTCCTAGTAATCTTATAAATTAGGGTTCTTCCACAATCCCTAATAACTTAAGGCAACATATTTTAATTCAAGGTACTCCGTTAACCCGTGATGCCCGCCTTCTTTTCCAATCCCACTTTCTTTCACCCCTCCAAATGGAGATTGCACATATGCAAGTGAAGTACCGTTGACCCCAATACCCCCAGCTTCCAACCCATCGATTAAACGATAGATTCTAGAGATATCTTGGGAAAAGAAATAGGCCGCTAATCCATAGGATGTATCATTACTTTTGGCTACTACTTCAAGCTCATTCTCAAACGTTAAAATCGGAGCAACAGGACCAAATATTTCTTCCTTAATAATAGACATTTCTTCTGTTAAGTTTGTTAAGACCGTTGGAGCATAAAAATTCCCTTCAGAAAAGTCACCCTCTGTTAATCGGCGCCCGCCCGCTAAAACCTTTGCTCCACTTGCATGGGCATCTTCTACAAGACGCTCTACTTTATCAAGATAACTTTTGGCCACAAGCGGACCAATTTGAACGTCAGGATCGAAACCATTCCCTACTTTTAACTGGTTAACTTTTTCCGTAAATTTCTCAGAAAACTCAGCCTCGATACTCTCATGTACATAAATCCGATTGATTCCGTTACAAACCTGGCCCGAGTTTTCAAACTTATTGTTGAAGATTGCTTCCACCGCTTTATCCACATCCGCATCAGGAAAAACAATGGCCGGACAGTTCCCACCCAACTCTAGTGATAATCGCTTCATCGTGCTGGCTGCCTCCTGCATAATTTGTTTCCCGACAGCAGTTGAGCCTGTAAAGGAAATTTTTCGTACCCTAGCATCTTCGATAAGAACTTTCCCGACTACATCTTCATCGCCAATAACAAGGTTTGCCACCCCAGCAGGTATGCCCGTTTCCATTAAATATTGAATAAGGGCCACCGACGTTCTCGGCGTTTCCGGTGCAGGTTTTAAAACAAACGTGCAGCCAGCAGCTAAAGCGGCAGCTGTTTTTCTAATCACAGTACCAGCTGGCATATTTGTAGGTGTGATCAGTCCGACAACCCCTACAGGCTGTTTCATAACCATTAGCTTTTGGTCTATGTTAGATGCGGGAAGGATTTCGCCATAGGCTCTTTTTCCTTCCTCTGCATACCAGCGAATAATCAGAGCCGAACCGAATATTTCTCCCAAAGCTTCGTTGATTGGTTTTCCTTGCTCCTCCACAATGATTTCAGCCAACTTTTTCTGATGCAATAGTAAGGAATCAGCCCATTGCATTAAGTAGGCAGCACGACTCTCTGCAGGCAGTTTTGCCCAGCCTTTAAATGCTGACTCAGCAGACTGTAACGCCCAAAGAGTCTGTTCTTTAGTAGCACGGGGAACGATTCCAATCACCTTGCCAGTGGCTGGATTGATTACGTCCATCGTCTCATTGCCTTCAACCTTTTCACCATTGATCCACATATAATTTAATCTATTAAGCTTAGTCGCTTCCATTCTCTTTTCCCTCACTTCTTTGCTAAATGAACTCAAAATACTTCCTTCTCTCCCAATCGGTTACCTCGGTGAAGTATTGCTTAACTTCTAGCCTTGCTGCCGTCAAATAATGTTCTACTACCTCATCACCAAGGATGGAACGGACAATTGGACTTTTGTCGAACGCTTCAATGGCATCGAGTAAATTGGTAGGAAGCTTTGGTAAATTTAAACCCGATAAGTCGCCTTTTACAGGAGCAGGAGGCTCTATTTCATTTTCAATCCCGTATAGGCCAGAGGCCAGACAGGCGGATAACACTAAAAAGTAGTTGATATCTGCTCCAGAAATCCTATTTTCAATCCGGCAGGCATTTTTCCTTCCAACCGTCCTAAACGAAGCGGCACGATTATCGATTCCCCAGCTTACTGTATCGGGTGCCCCCGCCGAAGTATCAGCCAACCTTTTATAGGAATTAATATAGGGAGCATAAAATAACATGAAATCCTTTGATAAAGCCAACATTCCTCCCAAAAAGTGGCGGCCAATTTTGGATAATTGGTGCTCTCCATCTGGGTCCCAAAATAAATTCGTACGTCCTTCCAAATCCCATAAGCTAATATGTGTATGTCCGCCGCTTCCCGCTGAAGTTGTAGACACTTTTGCCATGAAAGTTGCCATGATATCATTAAGGATAGCCATTTCTTTAATACCAGATTTATAAACAGCGGTTCGGTCTGCCATTTCTAAAATCTCACTGTGCTGGATGTTTAATTCTACTTGGCCTAACCCCCACTCCCCTTTAAGGCTGTCAACAGGTATATTGGCTAACTCTAAATTTCGAGTTAATTGTTTTAAAAACCAATCATCCACATTCAAACGGTAGATGGAATAATCGACTGGATACGGAAAAAGCGGTTTTGGGTCATGAAAGTTTTTCTCTTGGATGGATTCTGGTGTTTCCTTATATAAATGAAATTCCAATTCTGAAGCTGCCTGAGCTGAAAAACCCATTTCTTTAGCTATCTTAATCTGTTTTTTCAAGATACTTCGGGGGGCAACTTCTACTGGCTTTCCTTCATCATCATAAGCATCACACATAACAAATGCTGTTTTTTCCACCCATGGATACAAACGTAAAGTATTTAAATCCGGAACGGTCTTAATATCGTGATAGCCAGTATTGATATTGCAATATTCGAACTCTCCTAAAGTCAAGCTGATGTCCCATGCAAAATTCAGTGCACAGGTGTGAATACCTCCTTTTAGATCTGAGATAAAATGGTAGGCAGGCACTTTCTTACCATATAAACGCCCCTGCATATCAACCCCGGCAAGAATCACCGTATCCACTTCACCTTTTTCAACAGCCAATAAGAAACTCTCCCAGTTAAAAATAGGTGGATTATTATGATTATAATTTTTAATCGTTTGGAAATTTGTTTGCTTCGTAACCATATAAGCTCCTCCTTTAATATTTAGGTATCTATTGAATCGTCCATCCACCATCGACAAAAATGGTCGTACCTGTTATATAACTTGATTCATCCTGCGCTAGGAACAAAGCGGCATTGGCAATATCCTCTGGTTGGGCAACCCTTTTTAACGGAACACGTTCCATGATCCATTCAACAGCCTCTGGATTTTCTAAAGCCCTTTTTGTAAACGGAGTTTCTACAATACCAGGTGCAATTGCATTTACATTGATACGATACTTTGCTAAATCAAGTGCAATCGCTTTATTTAATAAATTAAGACCACCCTTTGAAGAATTATAATGAGGCTGCGGACTTCCGCTGCTTGAGACAACATAATGGGCTTCAACAGACGTTAAATTGACGATTCTTCCTTTAATTCCAAGTTTGATCATCCCTTTTGCTGCAGCTTGCGAACATAAAAATGGGCCTTTTAAATTTACATCGTGAACTTTATCCCATTCTGCTTCTTCTAATTCTAAAAATGGGGTAAAACCTACAATTCCAGCATTATTCACGAGAATATCGAGTCTGCCGAACTCATTTATTGTTTGTGCCACCATGTTCTCAACATCACTCTTCTTTGCAACATCGACTTTTACAAACAGGGTCTTGCTGCCCTCAGGGCTTAAAGCAATCGTTTCGTTTGCCCCTTGTTCATTAATGTCAGCAATAACAACAGCAGCACCCTCCGCTAAATATTTAAGGGCGATGGCTTGCCCGTTTCCTGAACCTCCACCTGTTACAATCGCAACTTTTCCTGCTAATCTCATAGTTATACATCCCTTCTAACTTTTTTTGGAATAACTCATTACATAGTCTATAAGAATACTTTTAAAATCTAGTAAAGAATTAATAAAAACATATTCCCCTTTTCCATGGTGATTAGCACCTCTGGGTCCAAATTCCACTGCCGGAATGCCACGGGTCGCATAAAACCTCGTATCAGCAGACCCATCTTGGCCAAAAATCCTTACATCGCTGCCTAAAACATTTTCTGCAGTATCCTTAAGGCGGATCACAAATTCATTTAAAGGATTTGTCTTTACTGGATCCCCTCTCGAGATAATTTTCAACTCTGCATCCGTTATACCTCTGATTTGGTCGAGAATATCCTCTGGATTTTGATCCGGTAAATAACGAATATCTAAAATGAGGCTGCAGCGATCTGGCACCCGGTTTATGGCTCCTCCTCCATGAATGCGCGCAAGATTTATAGAGGGTCTATCAAAAAACTGACTTTTTTCCTTAAACAAATCAAGCCTTTCAATTTCTTTATAGGCATGAAATGCTTTTAAAATAGCATTCTCCCCTAACCAGGGTCTGCTTCCATGAGAGGCGGTACCTAGAAATTCCAGACTAATTTGAAGGATTCCTTTTGCTTGGACAGCAATATCTAAATTTGTAGTCTCTCCGCAAATAACCATGTCGCCTAAGATTCCATTTTCAACAAGATAACCAGTACCTTTTTCTCCCCCTGTCTCTTCATCAGGGACTAATGAAAGGATCACTCTTGCAGGAAGTGTCTTTTTTGATAATTCTACAAATGCATGCATCATAACCGAAACCGCGCCGAGCATATCGAAACTGCCTCTCCCGTAAATTTTTCCATCATCTACAAATGGAAAAAATTGATCTGCTTCTGCAGGTACAACATCAAGATGTCCATTAAATATAATAATGGGCCCCTTTTCTCCAATTTCAGCAATAAGACTTTTATATCCGTCATTATTAATGAAAGTTGTTTCAATTCCCCTTTGTCTTAACCATTCACTACAATAATCAACCGCTAAATTAATATTTTCTTTCGTAGTAGTTTCAAACTGAATGAGCCTAGTAGTGAGTGAAATAATGGAGTTTACCTCTATTTCATATTCATCCGTTTTCAAATGAGATGACCATGATTCCTGCATTTACAAACATTCCCCCTTCCATTTGGACATTTTGTCCTTTTTAAAATTCAATCCTAAAAACGTAGGATTTATATTATCTATTTAAATGCAATTTCCGTGCCAAAATAGCTGTTTGTTTCTTCTTTCATCTTACAGACTCTTATTAAAGCTTAGTTATAACCAATAACTAATTTAAACCTTCAGAATTAATTGAATATTCGTGTTTATATTCTAGAATAAAAGCAGGTAAATAGTTATAATTAAAATAGGACAAATGGGATAAATATCACTTTCAACTATTTATCCCATTATCAAAAGTTCATTTGCTGGTCAGTTCCATGTGGGAGTGTGAAGAAGGAATGAAAAAAATCAGTATGGCGATTGTTGCCGGTGCAGAGAAAACGTGTGAATCTATTAAAGAACAGCTGCAGACTCTATTTGGGGACTATATCAATTTTGTTGCTTTTCCTATAGATAAACTATCGGAAAATGAAACAGAATTTCCTCTTGTTCTCGTAAGCAACCAAAAGTTCATTCAGAAAGTAGTTTCTGTCTTTAAATCAAGTGCTGAATTTTTAATCATCCATCGGACGATATCTAAAGCAGGTTGGGATCAAGTAGTAAATATCCCACATAGAAAAAAGATGCTAGTCGTCAATGACTGTTTCGAATCTACGCAAGAAACCATTGCTATCCTGCAAGAATTGGGTGCTAGGCATATACAAATGGTTCCTTACTATCCAGGCGTACTGATAAATGAGGAAATTAATTCTGCACTTTGTCCAAGCGAACTAGAACTTGTTCCTTCCAATATTTCAGATATTGTAGATATCGGACAAAGAGTATTGGATACAAGTACTTTAGTAGATTTATTACTGAAAGCAGACCTGCTTAACAGTGAAACCCAAGCGATTATTCTTAATTATTCCAATACCATCATCCCGCGGAGTCAAGGCTTTGAAAATACTATGAATGAGTTAATCAACACACAAACTTTATTACAAAGAGTGTTAAATCTAGTGGAGGGCGGCGTTATTGCGTTTGATAATCAATATAAAATTACTTATTTAAATGTAACCGCAGAGAGACTGTTCAATGGACAAACCATAAATCAGTTAGGCGAGAATGTCGGGGATTTATTGGAACGGGAAGGTTTAAAAATCAACTTAAGGAGCAATATAAACAATCAGATTGTTAAAATAAAACGGCAAAATTATATTCTAAATAAAATGAATCTCCATGAACATCAAACCAAAACTGGAGGGGTTATCACCTTTCAAAACGCAAAAATAGTAGAGGAGTTAGACAGCAATCTTCGTGTTCATTTAAAAGAAACTGGCTATGAAGCGAAATATCATTTTGACGACATTATTACCTCCTCACCGAAAGTAAAAAAACTGATTACCCATGCAAAAAGAATGTCCAAGTCGGACCTAATTGTTTTAATTCAAGGGGAAACGGGAACGGGTAAGGAATTGTTCGCACATGCTATTCACAACTATTCCAATCGTACTACGTTTCCATTTGTAGCGGTTAATTTTAGTTCATTGTCTGATAACCTACTAGAAAGTGAACTATTTGGATATGAAGAAGGAGCTTTTACGGGAGCAAAAAAAGGCGGAAAGCCAGGATTATTTGAACAAGCGCATAAAGGGACCATATTTTTAGACGAAATTGGTGACATTACCCCTAATTTACAAACACGCCTATTACGGGTGCTTCAACAAAAAGAAATCATAAAGGTTGGAGGAACAAAAATCATTCCTGTTGATGTTAGAATAGTCGTGGCAACGAACCGTGATCTTTTGCAGCTAGTTTCAAAAGGCCAATTTCGTGAAGACCTCTATTATAGGCTAAAGGTATTGCAGGTAGATATTCCCCCGCTTAGAGAACGAAAAACAGATATTCCTACCATTATTAATCACTTTTCAAGACAAAAAGGTTTAGGAGGATATTTTTCCAAAAGAGCATTAAATGCACTTTCAGATTACCATTGGCCAGGTAATGTTAGAGAGTTGGAAAATACAATTGATTATTTATGCGCAATGAGTGAAGGAGAAATTAGAATTGAAGATTTGCCCATAGATTATCCATCCTCCTCCCTATCAAAACAAAGCAGTGATGAAAATAATCAAAACAACAAACATAAACAGATGCTGCCATCCGATCAATTAGATCAAACTCTTATCCCTCAAGAATACTTGGATATAGATAGAAAAACCTTTATTTTAAATCTAATCTATACAGCCAGGCTAAACGGCCAAAATGCAGGAAGAAGAAGTTTAATTGGTCTGTCAAGATGTAAAGGAGTTCTCTTTACTGAAAATGAAATTAGGGATGTCGTTAATGAACTAAAGAGTGAGGGCCTGCTCGAAGTTTCTATTGGACGATCTGGCTGCAAAGTAACACAAAAAGGATATAGGCATATCAATAAGTAGTTCACTTACCTTGCTATCATATTATGTTAAAATATAGACAGTCATTTGAACGTTTTGGAGGGGGACCTATTATCGGGGTTATTGTATTGAAAAAGTATTTAGTTGGTTTATTTGCTTTATTTTTAGTTTTTAGTTTAGTTGCTTGTTCATCTGAAAGTTCAAAAACCTCAAAAGCAGAGGATAAGAATGAGGAAAAGAGTTCTGAGGCCAAAACAAAGGCAGAAGCAGAAGCCAAAGCAGCTGCAGCTTCAAGTGGAGGATCAGAGCTCTTTGCAATTGTACTAAACTAAGAAAGAAATATCCAAATGGTGTAGCTTCTGATCATCCAGCCTATCAATCTAAAATGGATAGAGATAACGATAATTTCGCTTGTGAAAGATAGTGTATTATCACTTAGTAGACCTTTCTAAGGTATTGAATTATGAATGACTTCGGGGAGTGACAGGCACCAGTATCAACCCTCAGTTGTAAACTTATAGCCAATTCCTCTTAACGTTACGATAAAGGAATAATCTGTATACTTTGCAATTTTTTCTCTCAGATTTTTGATATGAACGTCTACGGTCCGTTCGTTTATTACCTTTTCATTCTTTTGATAAATGGTATTGATGATTTGTTCCCTTGAAAGAAGTTGATCTGGGTGGGTCATAAATAGATAGAGTAATCTGTACTCGAAATAAGTTAAATCAAGTACTTCATCTTGGAATTTAACAATTCCTTTTAATGGTTTAATCGTCAACCCTTTATAGCTTAGTTTACTGCATCGATTGGCAGTTCTTCGTAAGACCGTTTCAATTCTAACCGACAATTCTTCTAGATTATATGGTTTACCGATGTAGTCATCGGCCCCTCGTTTCAGCCCATCGATTCGATCCTGTTCCGAATTATTTGAAGATACAATGATAATTGGTACGTTACTTTCTAATTCGTAACGCATCCAGAAGCAGACCTCGAGTCCATCCATATCAGGAAGAGCTGTTTCTAAAAGTACAAAACAAGGATCGTGTCTTAAGTACATTTCACGAGCTGTTTGTCCATCAGCGGCCTCTAATATTTCGAATCCCTGCCTAGTCAGATGAAATCTTAACACAGCTCTATTTTCACTATTGCTATCTATAATAATAATAGTTTTCCCTCTCAATTTTTTATCTTCCAACTTCTTCAGCCCCTTGCCTCCATTATAGTGATAAAAAGAGTTTCACAAAAGGTTGTATTTTATAAATAGAAAAACGACCCGCTGTTAACGGGCCATTACCTTTTATTAACTTTCCGTATCCTTTTTCCCTGCAAGTGTTTCATAGGCTGCATCATCCGGGGCATCACCTTTGGGCCAGTCATTAATTTTATCAGGAAAATCAGGTCTAGCCATAGAGTTAATATATGCTGCGATGTTCATCGCTTCTTCATCTGTAAAGGAACCTGCTTCATAACCACCCATCGGTACTTTAGGCATATATTTTTTGATAAAGCCTCCTGCCGTTCTTACACGAGACATACCTGCTCCAAGATTGTAGGATTGTTCTCCCCAAAGCGGAAGTCCTGAGGCACCACCATCCCCACCTTCTCCATGGCAGGTAATGCAAGCTTTATTGTACAGCTCTTGGCCTGCATCCACATTTAACTTAGTTAGATCACCTTCAGCCTTTGGCATTTTTGCCCATGGCCTTTCCTTTGTACCCTCAGGAACATTAGTAGAGATATAATTATAGTAGGCAACCATTGCTTTCAATTCCTTGCTATCTACCGGAAGGGGTTTTCCATTCATACTTCTTTTAAAACAGCCGTTAATACGGTCTTCGATTGTAACCACCTTCCCCGCACGTGGATTGTATTGCGGATAGGTTTTTGAAATACCTACTAGGTCAAGAGAGGAACCTACTCCACCGTCCGCATGACAACTGGCACAACTTAGTTTGTTTCCTACATACCCATCCAAAACAGTGCTTGTTTCATTATGTTCTTTATACCCTAATTTAATTAATTCCCCTTCTTCCCCTTCAGGGACATCTTCCATACTTGGAGGTAAATAAGGGTGTTCTGGTTTGGCTTCTGTTTGTTCTCCAGGCATTGATGATGGTGCTGATGCTGCAGAACTTACCTCAGGCTGCCCCTTTGAATCTAGTACAAATAAGAAAAATACAGTAAATCCAAGCACGATCGTGCCAACAATAGCAACAACGGAAGAAACAAGTAATTTATTCATGTTTAAGCTCATCTCCATATCAGGCGGATTTCTCTTAAGAGAGGATTTTTCCGAATTGTTTTTACAAGTTCATTATCCAAAACCATTGTTAAGATTCAGTTAAGTAAAGTTGAGCGTTTCGTGAACATGGGGTAAATGAGAGGATAGTTCACTAAATGTACAAAAGTAAGCTAATCCTTCTCAAAAAGGCCTCTAATAAGGAAATCTCTCTTATGTAAGAGGTCAAGTAATCTCTATGTCTTTCTTCGTTTTCCCGAAAGTGAATGAATCTTAATTGATGAAAACTGTTTTATCTTATTTATTAAAAACTGTTGATTTCTACTTGACGGTTACATGGCACCATCCCCACACATTCCATTGAAGATTCAGTTATCTACTACTCTACAAATCTCGACATATATCGGGGAGTGACAGGCACAGGAAGAAAAAAATTTTCCACAACCCTGTCCTTTTCCGCTTCTTTTCTATATATAACAGGTGAGAATAACTTTTGGGAGATGGTTGGATGTCTGGATGGGTGAAGTTGACGAAGCAGTTTACAAATGATGAGTTATGGAACAATGTGACGGCTTTCCGGCTTTATGTGTGGATCTTACTAAAGGCTGCTTACGAGGATGGAATTGTTTTGAATGGGATGAGGTTAAAAAAGGGACAGTATGTAAGAGCGTATTCCCAGTTAAGTGAAGATTTGATGTACATAGAAGGTAGAGCGAAAAAGGTGCTTGCAAAAAGTACTGTGAAGCGCGCAGTCGACAAGCTTGTGAAAAAAGGACTGCTCCTCGCGGAAGAAACACCGTTAGGAACTCTGTTTACCGTCGTAAATTCCGATGACTTTAAATGTTTGGATGGAATAGATGGTTTTTTTTGCTCTCCGTTTCGCGAAACAGTAGTGGAACACTCGCAAAACAATAACAAAACAAACCGAGAACAATATAGAAGAAATCAAGAAGGTAAGAATGGAAAAAATAATGATAAGGCCCATCTCGCAAGCATCAAGGAACAATCACATTATCTCCAAGAAAGTAAAACCAATAATCAAAAACACCTGATCCCTTCAATCGATAACCCAGAGGAAAAGAAAAAACGGATTACCAGCCACTATATCAATTTACGAAACAATGGATTTATTTTAAGCCCAAAAGATGAATGTGCCATCGAACGAATCTGTGAACTTCCTTTAAAAACCGAGCGGCTAGAATCTTTGTTAGAGGGAGTTTTCAGTGATTATCTCAGGAAGAATCCGAATGGGAAAATTAGCAGCGCCTTGTATTGTGAAAAGGTCCTAATGACCATACTAGAGGCAGAGAAAAACGGTAAACAATTCAAAAAATCAAAGAAGGAATCGATGTCTGAACGGGTGGAACGTCTGATTGAGGAAGGAAAAATTGTGTTATCGGAGGAATCACAATGACCAAGGATGAGGTAATGAAACTTTTAGTACTGATTGAATCGGTTTATTCCCACTGCACCTTTAAGGATGAAACAGTTCAGCAATGGTTTCAATTTTGTTCTGAAATGGATTATGAAAAGGTATTAGCGAGACTAAAAAGCCATATTAGAAAAAGTCCCTTTCCTCCTGTTATTGGGGAGATTGCGGTATTCGAATTTGAAGAAAATCATTTTCCAGCCACGTTACAGGAATGGATGAAGAAAGGACGGGAGAGAATTGAATGCGATCACAAATCAAACCAACGAATTTCCATACCAAACTGGCTATCCGAATATTCAACAAGAAAATCTGTTTGAGGCGGAAGGTATCCTTCTAGGCGCGGTCTTTCTGGCTCCTGAACTGATTCATGAAATCAGATTAGAACCATGCCATTTTTCGCAGAAACGGAATCAGCTTCTGTTTCAGACGTTCCGGGAACTGCAAATGGAGAACAAGCCGATCGATTTAGTCCTTGTGGTTGAAAAATTAGGAAGCATGGACATGGTCAGTGTTAGTTATATGACGGAAATTGCAGGTTGCTGTCCAACCACAGCCAATTATGAACACTATCAAACCATTATTCTGAATGAATACAAACTTAGAATGTTTAAAGGGTCCGCAACTCATTTCCTTAAAGAGAAAACCTTCGAAGCAGCCGAGGATTTTTATAAAACTTATATCGATATGCAGGATGTCGGGAAGGTAAATGGCAAATCAAAGCGAGATGTCCTTTACGAAGTGTATGAAGAGATGGTCGAGGATCATGGAGAACTTTCAGGAGTGGATACTGGGTTTTCCTTGCTCAATAGCATGCTAAATGGCCTGCAGAATGGTGATTTGATTATCATCGCGGCACGGCCATCGGTTGGGAAAACCGCCCTGGCTCTTAATCTAGCAAAAAACTGCTGCACATTAGGCGGAGCTGTTGATTTCTTTTCGCTAGAAATGCCCGCAAAACAGTTAATCAAGCGGACGCTAAGCGATCTTTCCTATGTGGACGGTTCCAAATGGAAAAATTCCTATCGCTATTTCAGCGAAGTTGACTACGAACGGGCGGTACATGCATTAGAAACGTTAGACCAATGGAATTTTCATATACACGATGAGCCCCGGCAAACAGTTGCCGACATTCGCGCAGCCATCCAGAAGACGAAACGGGAGCATCCCGTTGGCAAACATTTGGTAGTCATTGATTATTTACAACTGATAACCCACACGAAGCGTTTTGAGCGTCAGGATTTGGCGGTGGGTCATATCACAAGAGAGCTAAAGCAGATTGCCAGACTTTATGAGGTACCGATTGTCCTGTTGTCCCAGCTGTCCCGAGGTGTGGAGCAGCGGGCGGACAAGCGTCCGGTAATGTCAGATTTGCGGGATTCCGGTAGTATTGAACAGGATGCCGATGTGATTATGCTATTAAGCCGGGGTGAATGGGAACAGGAAAGACCGGATAAGAGTGAGCAAATAAACCTGAACATCGCAAAGCATCGGAATGGTCCCGTCGGAGTGATTAAACTGGCGTTTGAGAAGAACTTTAGTCGATTTCGGAATGATTAATTGGGATGGTCATAGGTGACCAATGGGCCAGCTCTCATGGATGATTTGGTATAAAGCATAAAGGTTACAATCATTACTCTAAAACCATAAAGCCAGCTGAACTGTCCCTTTGACACCGAGCGAAGCCCCTCCTCTCCTTTGCCATCAAAACAGACCCGCCTTCACATAGTCCGTATACAAGCAGTAGATTTCATACCAGTTTTCACACTTTATTACAAAACCCCTTCTCGACAAACTTCTCTCCTTCAAACTCAACCAAACCCCGCTATCACAGCAAAAACAGCAAAACCAATCAAACGTTTGATTAGTATAAATTTCACTAACTAATCGTTTGATTAAATACATCCAAACCCTTTTATTTAAACGAACACAGCCCAGTTCGTTAGGAAATTTTCTGTCGATGATTGGCCACAATCTTCGATAAGAATCTTCTATATTAATTTATAAAAACGATTAACCTACAAAAATCAGCTCGTTTTGATACTACACAAACGATTGATTAAAACTGCACCAAACACCGATAAATAATGAGTTTCTATTAGAAAATGCGTCGAAACATGTCAACCCGTTGTGCCAGATCCCATAACCTTGCACAGGTTATGAAACACATGAAACGTCCCCCTGTTTCCGACCGGGACTAAGGAATTTTCGAGAGTTTGGTCGTTATAAACCTTCCATAACGAAATTCCATCTTTTTCTCTGACATTTGCGCTGTCAAAACGAGGTCATGCACATCTAAAGTGAACCATTTGGAACCGTCCCCTTGGCTATTTTTCCTGACCCCAAAATTCGAATGAAAAATCTCACCAAAATGCAAAAAACGGCTTAAAAATTCACTTTTGAACGCGAAAATAAGTGTTTGGCTTCAAAAAAGGGGTAAAAAATGAATTTTGGTTGTTCGAATATTAAATCCATCCGGGCTATCTTTAGGAAGAATCGTGCGCTTATAAGAGTCCCTGAACTAAACGATCAAAGGGTGGAGAAAAAGGATGAATTTAAAATCTGGAAGCATTGACAAGTTTGAACAGTTTTCACAATTCAGTTCGCTTAAGGAATTTAATACTCATTTCGAAATGTGGCTGGCTATTCATAAGCATGATTTTTCAAAAGGGGAATTGCTTGGACTAAAACGTCTTGTCCGTTTTGCTGCAAAAATCCCTGGCGTTTGCAATGCCAAAATCGGAACGATCTTAAAAGCGATTCACGAAGAATACAAGAATAACGGCATTTCACGCTCGACGTTTAAACGAATGATCATAAAAGCAAAAGAGTTAGGCTTAATCACTGCTAT
The DNA here is from genome assembly GCF_038592905.1 of Neobacillus sp. FSL H8-0543. Lineage (GTDB taxonomy): Bacteria > Bacillota > Bacilli > Bacillales > Cytobacillaceae > Neobacillus. The sequence continues at coordinate 2,149,032 of NZ_CP151943.1, forward strand.
TGAAACAGAACGAAAAAACGGTTCACAATCAAGTAATCTCTATGTATTTCTTCGTTTTCCCGTAAGTGAACCACCTAAACAAGAAATAATGAACCACCCTAAAGAAACTAGTAATCTTTCTAAAACTAAAAAACAAGAGATTAATAAACGTCAAGAAGAACCGTCCGTTTTGGATCACACATTTGTTAGCGATCGAGTTCCACAACCATTTGTTCAGCTAGTGAACTATTTCTTCTCCGAAGCAAAGACAATTGAGGAATATTGGCATATGACGAAAATTGCAGCCTACCGCAATAATCTGGAAAACGAAATGGAAAACGTTCTTGATATTGCGATCCAGTCATTCAAGCAGTTGATCCGCAAGCTAAAATTAACTAGTAAGGTTAGTAAACCCATCGCATATTTTTATGGGATCCTCGACCAAAAGCTTACAGAATTCTATTACAGGAGGCTGGATGAAATGGTTTGGGATGATGAGTAATTGATGGAAAGGGAACTTTTGTCTTTTTAAATGGGCGCAATTCACAGGCAATGGAGTATGGTTATGTGTCAGATTTAGAAACCTCTAAGCATTATTTCACTAAACGCAAGGTATTACGTATTGCAGTACGTGGAGGGCTATTGTCCGGGATTATCTAATGGATAGGACGGGAGAAAAAACCCGTCAAAACGTCCCCTTGGCTCCCAACCGACAAAAAATTCAATAATATGACAATATTTGTATACTACCGTATATGTTAACAGGGGCTATTTTAAGGTGTAATAGAATTGTAAGGAATATTGTTATAGACATTTGAATGGTAGAGAGGATGGGAAAAGAGATGAGAAACGAGATTGATCTTGATTGCTTTTTGGTTGCTAAAGACTTGGTGTTTATGATGGGGGAATATGATCGGTACGGAAGGTTATGCGCAAGAATAATAAAAGGAAAGAAATCCCATCTTGTCAATAGAACATGCGTGCAGATTCTAAATGATTCACTTAATTGCATAGGTTATGACTTAAAAGGGGCAATCAAGGGGGCCAGGTCGATACTTGGTAACCGTAACATGTGTCCCGTGATGGTCAATCCCTATCAAATTATCTGTCTCTTCCCTATTAAGTCACCACAAAAGGAAGATTGTATTTGGTTCAACCCAGATCATATAGTAAAAACCAAAGCCTATGGAAATAAAACACTCATCGAATTAAGCAATAACCAATCAATTTTAGTTGATTCAAAACTCTACTCATTTAACAACAAATTGCAAATCGCTAATCAGCTAAAGCAAATCTCATCTCAAAGAGGAAACCAGCCTACTTCTATGAATCTTCACCTCACACGAAAAAAAGGACACCAGTTTTCCAAAGATAAGACAGGCCGCTACAATTTTAATGAGTTAGATGAAAAAATTGCTTGATCAGCTATCCGGCTCAAAAATTGATTTAAGAAGGAGAAACTCATTGTATATTGGTATCGTTTTAAAAAGGATCAGAATGGAAAAGTGTATATCACAAGAAGAAGTGGCCTTTAGAAGCTCAATAAATCGAACCTACATTAGTATGCTAGAAAGAGATCTTAGTAAGCCAAGTCTGAAAATCATATTTGCACTTGCGGCTGCACTTGAAATCAAACCCTCTGATTTCATTAGAGAACTTGAAGAACATCACGAGAAGAATCAGATAAGCTGGATCGTACAGTATAAAAAACCGGTAAAGATATAAACTCAAAAAATACAAAGGAACAGTAAAGCAGCAATGGATAATAGTGAAACCACCCTCTTGGGTGGTTTTCTTGCAACCGGGGCATTTCTCATCGTTCTTAGTAATGAAGGTATCATTACATAAACTAAGACACCCAAAAAACCCATCAGAACCGTCCCCTTGGTCCCGTTCCTATTAAAATATTTTCATCAAAAATAACATTTTACACTCTATAGAGCGTGGTGTGTGGTCGGTGGTCGTTATGTAATTGGTCTAAAAAGGAGAATTCCTTTGGAAGAGACCAAAATAGGACTATATATAGGTATTGGATTAGGTAGATTGAAAAAAGAGAGAGGTTGGACACAAGAGAAACTTGCTGAAGATAGTAATCTAAATACTCGATACATCCAAGACCTTCTGTATAATGAAAAGTCACCTTCTTTAAACAGTGTATACTTGATTGCAAAAGCATTTGGGATGGAGATTGATGATTTTCTTACAAATATTAAGGCAGAAATTGTTTACAAATATCCTCCCATTCCTGAAGAAAAGAAGACAAAAAAACGTCCCAAATCGTAAATTACGATTTGGGATTTTTCATCACTATCACCTACATAATAGTTAAAACTCAAGCAAAGAAAATATTGGTAAATTATGCGCCCTATTAGCGATATAATTTATTTATCTTATTAGACTATTTTACAATCAATCAAATATCGTGTTGGGGTGAAGCAAGTTGGTGCAGAGAGTAAAAAAAATGGTAGTTTGGGAGAAGTTTGTATATAGACGCAGATGTTATTATGTGGAGATCTTTTACTTAGCTGATGGGACCTATCAAGCATCTGCGGTGGCAACCACCATGCTCCACCCGGATTTCTATAATGTGTTAGACGGCCCAACTGGGCTAGGAGTGGATGTTACGAATCCCTATAGGGCTGTTACGCGGGCGATAAAAAGTCTCAAAACTCAATACGCGTAAGTTTGAGGGGCAGAAGTCATATAATCTTTCCTTTGTTGATATGGAGGGATTATATGGCTATGAAAGTTTTGAGTAACGACCCGCAGCACTCCCTATCAATAGAGCTGTAAACCCTAAACTACATTTAATACTTTTTAACAAAACCGAACTACTTTTCACCCATTATTACAAAACCGCCTCTCGACAAACCTCTTGCATCAAAAATCACTCAAACCCCTTTATAACAGCAAAAACAGCAAATCCAATCAAACGTTTGATTAGTGGAAAATATACTAAATAATCGTTTGATTAGATACAGGCAAAACCCTTTATTTAAGCGAACACAGCCCAGTTCATTAGAAAATTTCTGTCGATGATAGGTCTCACCCTTCGATAACTTTCTTTAATATTTATCTATAAAAACTAGTAACCTACAAAAATCAGCACATTTTGATACTACACAAACGTTTGATTAAAACCACCCCAACCATTGATAAACAGAGAGTTTCGTTTAGAAAACGCGTCGAAACATGCCCCTCCTGTACATAGAGACATTCTTCAGACACATCACCTGAAGTTTGATGGCACAAAAGGGAATTCAAAGTATGCGATAACTGGAAATCAATGGATCGTGTCAGTCACCTGGATCTCTGCTATTTCTCTGTCCGTAAAAAATAGGGAGTTGGCTAGTCAACTCCCTATCAGGTATGGAAAATCCAGTATAATTGGATTTCCACTAGCTGGTACTTGTCACCAAACCAATGAAACTACCCATCTGGAAATTCTCTGGTTGGTGCCACCTTAGCCACAGCCATCTCGACAAAATTCGGGGAGTGACAGAACGGAACTTTAGGGCGCAACGCACTGTTACCCGAATCTTGCACCACTAACCAACCCAGTTAGTTGAATTGATAATTCTTAAATCTCAATTTCTTATCGCAATACTCTGCATAGCCCTCATGAACTAAAATTGCTGCAACATAAGAAGTTATTACTGGACCATTTTCATGGGTATTCAACCAATGTCCCAAACTACCTTCATTTAAATCTGCTATGGTCCTTGTCTCCTCAATTGGAACTGTTTTATTGCTGAAATTGTTCAATAACAATTGAATTTTGTCTTGAGCCACTATTTTTTGGGACCTTAAATCCCCATACACAATATTAATACCGTCTTTTATAGAACCCTCATATTGAAACAATGCACCTCTAGCCAAAGTTTTCAATTCGACCAATGCTAACACCTCTTAACTACCTAGTTTATTATCAATCTCAGTTGTATTTACATTCTCTCCAAATAAATCTTTTAGTTTATTTTTGGCTTGCATTTTAATTTCATCATCCACATATAAAGCTACTTGAACTAAAGCGAATATTACAACACTTAAGTCGTCAGCATATCCTACACCAACTGCTAAGTCGGGGATAATATCTAGAGGTAAAATAAAATAACCTAAGGCCCCAACAATGGTTGCTTTAACTTTTAATGGTACATCTGGCTTTTGAAGAGTGTAATAAAGTAATAGAACGGCGTACACTACAGAAGTTCCAGCTCTTTTAGAAAATTTTTGAACCTTAGTCCAAAACTTTTCCTCTGAGAAATGCTCCTCATGTTGGTTAATATCTTCAGCATTCAGTTTTTCTGCTTCATCTTTTAAATCAGCAACTAGTTCTTCTTCAATTTCAATTTTGTCCACTTCATCAATATTAGATGAGGATAATTCGTCTAGATCTATTTTCTTCTTAAATAGAATTTTTAACATGAAATCACTCCAATGATTAGTAAATTACATTTACATTTTACACCACAATTATCCATTTACCATCTTTTAAAAAACTAGTATTTCAAATAAATAAGTTTCTATTCGACAGCTAATAGGTTAGAGATGAAGGTAGAGACCGTTAAGCTAGGATAACTCCTTCTTAGCTTGGTGACCAATACACATTCTAGAGATTGCCAGTCAAGGAGTGCACTTGACAGACAATCTCTAGAATGGAACAATTAGAAAAGCTAAAAAGGGGTGGGTATTTTCTTTGCTTGAAATCTATTACACCCACACTAAATAGCAAAGAGCCAAAAATATTTGGTTAATGATTGGCAATTTCTACAATAAGTAGAATCCGGTAAACCGCTATGGTTCGCCACGTAAATTACAAAACAGGCCTGTCCCTAGTAGTATGGGCAGGCTGTCATATTAGTTAAAAGTGACATTTACGGTATAACCAATATTCTTAAAAAATTCCTTTAACACTTTTTCTGCATTTTTCTCTGCGATATCTAGTAAACCAATAGATTTGGCTTCTTGACGAACTTTCTCTTGTGCCTCAGCGACCTTCTCAATCCCCTCATCCATTTTAGCATCAGCACGGAAAAGCCCACCATTTTCATAGGTTAGTATTTTATCCGTCTGTACTGATGGTTCCTGGATGAGCTTTGCATGAGGAAGGGTAATATCTATTTCTTTTGTTTCTTCATTAATAACCATGTCCTTCGAAGTAATCCCTTTCAAATCAACACCAGCAATAACCGTCGCAGGTACAATGAATAGTAGTTCTCGCTTTGTTCCTGGTAGATTCTTAGCGATGTCTTTCCCAAAAATCTTATTATCCTCTACGTGTATAACCTCTTTCATATAAGCTTCAGCTGTTGCCAATGTGGCTAGCCCTTGAACACGTTCAACAAACGTGACAGACTCTTGTTTGAAGGTACTGCCCGAAAATAGCCTAAATAATCCTGAAGTGATAACTAATAAAACAAGGATGGTCAAAATAATCTTCCATCGACCAGCTTTTAAGAAAGACTTAAATATTCCCTTCGGTGGAGATACAGATCTTGAGTTATGATCTACCGCAATAGTTGCAGCACTTTGCTGTTGTGCTTCCTTTAATTCCATTAATAGTCTTTCTAGCTGTGCAATTTTTTCGTCTTTTTCTTCTATAATTTCTCTATTTGTATCCATTTTTTCCACCTCTCATTTTTACCATTACAATGCTTATCCTTTTAATCCACTAATCTATTATGTGAGAAATTAGCTAACTAATAGCGCCACCTAAAGAAATTTTATACTAAAAAAATAATAATGTTCCAAGGAATCCCTATCTTCCTATTTCTACTTGCGAAATTAGTAAATTTAGAACCAGACCCTTTAATCTGATGCTCATAGAACATTGGGATTTTCACTGGAAGTTCTAGCACTTTGTACCAGATTTTCCAAGGGTGAAACTTAATGGTGATACTAAGGAAACAGAGATATTATTTCCTCTATATAGTTGCGACTTCCATTTACTTAGTATCCCTTTCGAGGTTAGAGCACCTTAAATCCATGTTTCATTTGCACCATTTCGCCCTTTGCATTGCTGACCCTCTTGTGTACAATCCTTATAACTGATCCAAAGGTCAACACCTTTCTCATTATCACCAGTTGCTTCTAAAGTAATGTAATCAACCTTTTCTTCCAGAACTTTGAGCAATTGATAAACACACCAGTTAATTTCATATCTATTTCTCTATTTATCAGCTCTTCCAGCTTTTTAGTATGGCATTATAATCACCTCAGATTTATCAAATAATAGAAACCCAATTTCTTTGCAATACTTGTCATAAATTATATTCTTTATTCTGTTCTCATAAATCGATGTTATGAAGATTTTGTTACTACAAATATTCGACAAATTTCTGTAAGAATCCTCCAAAAAAACATATTAAAAATAGCACCCATCACTGAGTGCTGTTTGTAAGTGCAAACTAGGAAGAATATCAAAATAATTTCTCTTCAACAATCTAGGTAATTCCAATAGAGCCTTAAAACTTATCGAACTACCAATCTATTTTGTATCCACTAAAATTGTGTATCATAAACGCCTCACAGATGAGGTTAAAGCTGACCGGTGAGCTGACCCCAAAATTCAATATATAAAACATCAATTAAATAGGGAATATCTAATCTTTCAAAAAAAAAAATTTGTTGGCAATAAAAATTCAGTTGGGCTCTGACCCCATTATGGCCACTATTAAAGCTATAATTCACATAAGAATTCAATATTGCTAGATTGGAGAGACAGGAATCATAAAATCTTTCCTTTATATAAGGAGAGATTTTATGACTATAAAAGGTTTGAGAAACGATTTGCAGATTACCCTATCAATTGAGCTGTAACGCTAAACTCTATTTAAGATTTTCTAAAAGAACCGAACCTCTTTTCACATATTATTACAAAACTGCCTCTCGACAAACTTCTCACATCAAAAGTCACTCAAACCCCTCTATAACAACAAAAACAGCCAATCCAATCAAACGTTTAATTAGTAAGAATTCCACTAACTAATCGATTAATTAAATACAGTCAAAACCCTTTAGATAAACGAACACAGCATAGTTTGTTAGAAAAATTCTGTCGATGATAGGCCTCAGCCTTCGATAATGTTCTACAATTCTTAAAATAATCTATTCTATCTGTTCGAGGTTGCATTGTTTATTTTTACATATTTCCCATTTCTCTGAAATTACAAACTTTACATTAATTTCCTATAGTATAATAGATACTGATTCTAGTTACTTTGTACTAAGAAGTTTTACAAATCCACTATGTTGTCAGGGGGGAATAGAATAGATTAATAAAAAAAATGGACAAAGGTTACAAATTAATAAAAAACTAAAACCAGGTGGGATTTTTATGTATTCGCAGAAACATAGTATTAATAGACTCTTAATTTTGACTCTCTTTTTAATTGTTGTTTCACTTTTTACAGTTGTTTCAACAGCAGATGCCGCATCAAAATGGAATTTAGAAAATGGTAAATGGACGTATTCAATTGATGGAGTAAAACAAAAAAATTGGGTTTATGACGGTTCTTGGTACTATTTGAACTCTAGAGGAGAAATGCAAACAGGCTGGCTCAAAGACGGTCGTTCTTGGTACTATTTAAGCTCTAAGGGAGCAATGCAAACGGGATGGGTCAAAAATGGTGGTTCTTGGTACTTTTTAGAGAAAAACGGAAGTATGAAAACAGGTTGGTTAAACAATGGCGGAAAGTGGTACTACCTAAACAGCAATGGAAGTATGAAAACTGGTTGGCTAGCTTCTGGTAGCCAATGGTACTATCTAGCTAGTAGTGGGAAAATGTTAGAAAATGAGTGGGTACTATCAAATGGTAAATGGTACTACATGAATGGTAACGGTACCATGAAAACAGGATGGCTAGTGTTAGGTGATAATTGGTATTTCCTTGATACATCTGGATCTATGGTATCAGGATGGAAGCAAATAAATCAAAAAGACTATTATTTCTATTACAGCGGCATAATGGCTGCAAATACTATGGTAGAAGGTTATAAATTGGGAAGTGACGGTGCCAGAATTACTGATACAACAAAACCGGTCTTTTCTGGTAATCTAAACGTAGTAATTCAAATGGGAGAAACTTTTAATCCTTTTGAAGATATTTATGCCCATGATGATATGGACGGGGACCTAACCTTCCAGATTCAAATGACCGGTTTAGTTGATGTGAACAAATCGGGTGAATATATTTTAACCTATTCGGTCAGTGATAAATCAAATAATACGTCCACGGTCAATAGGACAGTAACAGTTATTGATTCCATTGCCCCTGTCTTATCTGGTATCCAAGACAGTAAGATAAATTTTGGAGAGTTATTTAATCCGCTAGATGGAATTTCCGCGGTTGATAATAATGATGGGGACATTACAGCGAATATACAAGTTTCAGGCTCAGTTGATATAAATAAAGCAGGAGAATACTTTTTAACATATTCTATTTCCGATCAATCTGGTAATTCAAGTAGTGCCGAACGGACAGTAACTGTTATTGATCATATTTTACCTGTTATCTCTGGTGCTGAAGATATAACTGTTGGATTGAATAGACCTTTTGATATTCTTAACGGTGTCATAGCTATGGATAATAATGACGGGGATATCACTTCTACCATTCAAACTAATGGAATTGTCGATATAAATACAGAAGGAGAATACAAAATTACTTATACCGTTTATGATGCTGCAGGAAATATGACTCAAATTGAACGAATCATTACGGTTAAGAAAATCAATGTTACTAGTGTCTCTATTTCGGCACCCAATTCAATGAAAACAGGAAAAAATGTTCAATTGTTGGCTTTAATTTCTCCAACAAATGCAACCAATCAACAAGCTGTTTGGCTAAGCTCAGATCCTAGTGTTGCTGTTATTAATGAGAGTGGTGTATTAACTGCATTATCAGAAGGGATTGTTGAAATTACTGCAATCGTTGATAGTATCAGCACGTCCAAAACAATTACAGTTTCTGATCGTCCAAACCTACACTTGTATAAATCTACTTCTGTTTTAATTAATGGTTTATATAAGAGTTTAGGAATCACTTTAAATAACTATGAACAAACAGAAACTGTATCAATTAGCAAGGTAGAAATATTTCAAAATAACTCTCTTTTCTCATCTTATTCAGCTGAAACCCTTCAAAATTCAGGAATAAGTACGACAATAGCCCCTAACTCTAACTGGGGAGTTAGTTTCAACTTTGCGTTAGGAATTCGCGAAAACCAAAGCAAAATTGTAGTAACAGTCATTGCTCAGAACGGCAAGAGTTATCTATATTCTATAGATATATAAATAACTAGAGGGTTTCTCTTCATAAATAAATAGCGATTATAAAGAGAAGTCTTTCTCCTAATCATGGGGAAGGACTTCTTTTCCTTTCGGCAAGCGTTAGTCTTTTATACATAAATAGTCTAAACCTGTCCCTTCTATTCACCAACATACACCTCTATCACGTCACCAATAGCTCAATTGTCGAAGAGTTATTTTTCCTCTTTGTCAATTTTCTCCAATTTATTTTCCTGCAATTTGTTATCTTAAGAGACAGATAAATGAAAAGCATAGGTAGTGTTCACTACATCTCGCAATATTACTAAATCTAAACTACTATCTGTAATTCAGACTATGAAGGTCACTAGATTCTACCTGGCACCTGGTTTTTACTTCACTGCGTTGAACTTCAGCTGAGGAGCGGGGACCTCACCCCAAAAACTACAATAAAGAGTATCATAGGGGAAAATTGAATTTGTTGGAGTTATGATAAAAATGGATTTCAGCTTTAGTTTGGAATCTTTTATAAATTATATAAGTTTATTCGCTTTGCGAAGTATTTTAGTAGTATAATAGTTTTGATATTTCTACAAATATTTACAAAAAGGGGACAATCATGAAGAAATTAACCTACTTATTTATGGCGTTTTTATTAGCTTTCCTTGCAGCGTGTTCATCAACAGAAACAACTAGCAAAGAGGGAAAAGCTGAAACAAAGAAAGAAGAGAAAAAAGAGGAACAGGGTGTAGAGGTCGATAAAGGGCTGTTAAACGTGGAATTAACAATCCCTGCGTCTATGTTTGAAGGAGAGAATGTCGATACAGTAATTTCTGAAGCAAAAGCAAAGGGTATTGCTGTTACTAAAAACGAAAATGGATCACTTACATACAAAATGTCTAAATCTCAACACAAGAAGATGATGGAAGAGATGGAAAAGGGCATTAAGGAATCCCTAGAAGAGATGGTTAATGGTGAGGAATTTGTATCCCTTCAAGAGGTTACGTATAACAATTCTTTTTCAGAATTTACGGTTTTAGTTGATAAGGCGGCATACGAGAATAGCTTTGATGGATTTGCTTTACTGGGGTTAGGCATATCTGGAATGATGTATCAATACTACAACGGAACAAATGCTGATGATGCAAAGGTTAAAATTATAACTAAAGACCAAGAAACACAAGAAGTCATTGGTGAAGTAGTATATCCGGACGATCTTGAGGAAACGGAAACAGAAGCAGAATAATTTTGGGGGAATAGTTATTATGAACGCAAAGAAAACTTTTGGTCTACTAATATTAGTACTACTGATTTCAATTCTAGGAGCTTGTCAGTCAACCAAAGAAGTGACTGTGAAAAGAAGTGATAATGTAAAAACAGAGGAAACAGAAAACGACAGTAAATCAACGGAAATCGAAGAAAAAGAAAAGGTCGAGTCTAAATTAGGATCTCGTTCTAATCCTGTTTTATTCCAACAAACAGCAACAGTCGAAGATAAATTACATAACAACGATGGTGATGAGTTTGCAATCAAATTCGATTTAACTGTTTCTGAGGTTATTCGTGGAGAAGAAGCTTTCAATCAATTAAAGACTATGAATGAATTTAATGAGGCAGCTCCTGAAGGTTATGAGTGGGTATTAGCAAAAACTAAAGTAAAATTTACTGAATCTGAGACACAAGATCTATCTTTTATGATTGATGGTATTATGAATTTTAATATGGTAAGTGAAAGTGGAGATATTTATAGTGGTGATATCGTACCAACAACTGAACCAGACTTTAGTTTTGAATTATATGTAGGTAGTGAGCAAGAAGGTTATATTGGGGAATTAGTGAAGACTGGCGAAAACGCCCAACTACGTTATCAAGATATGTTAGGTGAACACGTTTTCTTTAATCTACAATAAAATACAATATTAAGAGGTGCGTCGATCCGAAAAGGATTAACGCACCTCTTTGTTGAAAAGGATCGTCTTTCGACGGTCCTCTTAGTATTAGTAACGGATGGCTGTTTATCTATTCAAAATGATTTCTGCTGCTCTTAAACGAAGTAGAGGTTCTTCACTGTCAAGATATTCTTTGACCACTTGCAGTGCTTTCTCTTCCAGGGAATCCGTTAGCTTTTTATCACCATTTATAACACTCAATATGATTTCATAATGCTAAGTTAAATCGGCAATTGTTCCAGGATAACGTATTGAACCTTTGAGTTCTTCTGGTAGCTCAGAGCGTAATAGTGGCTGTTTATTAAAGAACCATTTAACACCTCGTTTACTTTATAAAGTTACCTTTATCCTCATATATATTCCAGTCTTCTTAGACCTATGGACTCAAACTATTTACCATCCACTATCTTTATCTAAACTTATGCACATTATTTTAACAAGCTATACCCTCTCTTATTTATGTTACAGTCTTCACAAAACAATCCTAGATTACTTCAAAGTTAAATTTGTAAATTATTTTTCCTCTTCTTAAAAATGTAAGCGCTTTAGAAGATAAAAAAAAAACCAAGAGCTACGGTGTGTTTGGAAAACATCGCTCTTGGCTAGACAAGTTGAGTAATTAACTCACAGATATTATATCCCTTTTCAACGATAATTCAATATTAAAGGAGTCGAAGTAGTTGATAATAGAAAAACACTATATTATAAATCAACATATGATGTACATGATTGGTCAGTATGATCGATTTGGAAAGTTTTGTACAAAAGTTACTGAAGTATTTGAGACGAAAATCGTTGATAAGTCACCTTTAGAAATTCTCGATGATAGCATAAAATGCATTGCTATGATAATAAATACTATATACAAAAAACTACAGGAACAAATGCACTAAATATGATTCTTAACGATATTACTAGAAGTTTTGGGTCTTCAAATGAAACCCTAGATGAGTTCCACGAAGTCATAAGGAAAAGTCCAATAAAATCAAAAGATTGGGGTACGGGCGGAATTTTTTCTGGTCTTACTTCTAAATCAGGATTTAAAAAGGCAAAAGAGATCTTAATAAATGGTTTAAATTAAATGCAATTTAATTTATTCAATGGTGGTGCTTAGTACCAACCACAGATGCAAAAGTTGAAAATTATAAAAAGACCATGCCAATCTATTTTATCAGCATGGTCCTTTTGATATTAATACTTAATTACTTCCATATCCATTCGGATTCTTCTTTTGCCATCTCCAAGAATCCCGACACATGTCTTCAATTCCTCTTTCAGCAGTCCAGCCTAGTTCGTTCTTAGCTTTTGACGCGTCTGCGTAACAAACTGCTACATCCCCGGGCCTTTTATCTACAATTTTATAAGGAACTTTCTTGCCAGATGCTTTTTCAAAGGCTAAAACAAGTTCTAATACACTATATCCTGTTCCTGTCCCTAGGTTGTAGGCTTCTACACCCTTAGATGACATTACCTTCTCTAGTGCCTTTAAATGCCCTTTAGCAAGGTCTACTACATGGATATAATCTCTTACTCCTGTTCCGTCAACGGTTGAGTAATCATTACCAAACACTTGTAGTTCTTTTAATTTCCCTACAGCTACCTGTGTAATATAAGGCATTAGGTTGTTAGGGATGCCGTTAGGATCCTCGCCTATCTTGCCACTTTCATGTGCTCCTATTGGATTGAAATATCTCAATAGGGCAATGCTCCAATTGTCATCCGCTACATATAAGTCTCTTAAAATTTCCTCTATCATCAATTTTGTTCGACCATATGGATTGGTTGCACTTAGTGGGAAGTCTTCAGAAATTGGTACTCTTTCAGGCATACCATATACTGTTGCAGATGAACTGAATACAAGATTTTGAACACCATGCTGCTTCATTACATCACATAAAATCATTGTTCCTGTAATATTATTATGATAATAATGCAGTGGAATCGATATAGATTCACCAACAGCTTTTAATCCTGCAAAATGGATCACTGCATCAATCTCGTTGTTTAAAAAAACATCCTCAAGACCCTTTCGATCTAGCAAATCCACTTCATAAAACTTAAAGTCTTTCTCTGTAATCTCTTTAACTCTTTTTAATGATTCTGGTTTACTATTTGAAAAGTTATCTAGAATGATAATTTCATAATCGGATTTTAGCAGCTCTATACAAGTATGACTACCGATATATCCAGCGCCGCCTGTTACTAATATAGCCATTTGCAAGGAACACTCCTAACTAATTCATATTTTTTACTTCCTTATATAGAGAAGAAATAAACACCATAAAAATAAGGATTAGCGTAGAACAAGATTTTTCGGGCGGGGCACTCAATCTATTTATAGATCTCTTCATAGTATTTCATATACTCTCCTGAGAGAATTTCTCTCATCCACTCATCATTATCTAAATACCATTGAATGGTATGCTTGATTCCCTCGTTAAAAGTATACAAAGGAGACCACCCTAATTTAGTTGTGATTTTACTGTTGTCAATTGCATATCTACGGTCATGACCTAAACGATCTTTGACATGTGTTATTAGATCTTCACTTTTTCCTAAAGTGTTTAAAATCAACTTAACGATTTCAATATTTTCCTTTTCATTATTTCCACCAATATTATAAATTTCTCCATTTTCTCCTTTATGAAGTACTGTATCAATAGCTCTACAATGGTCCTCGACATGTAACCAATCACGAATTTGCTTACCGTCTCCATAAATAGGAAGAGTATCATTTCTAAGAGCATTATTAATTATCAATGGAATCAATTTCTCAGGGAATTGATAAGGGCCATAATTATTTGAACATCGAGTTATATTAATCGGTAACCCATATGTTTCATGATAAGCTCGTACAATCATGTCTGCTGATGCTTTAGAGGCAGAATAAGGGCTGTTGGGAGCAAGCGGTGTTTCTTCTATGAAGTAGCCATCCTTCCCTAACGTTCCATAAACCTCATCAGTTGACACTTGGATATACTTAACACCTTGCTTAAATTTACGATTATTCTTGTCATTAGTAGCAACATTCCAATGGTTTTTCGCAACATCAAGTAGGGCCTGTGTACCAAGGATATTTGTTTTTAAGAAAATTTCTGGATTCGCAATACTCCGATCCACATGGGATTCAGCAGCAAAGTTAATTATGATTTGAATCTTATGTTCTATAAAAATCTTTTCAAGTAAATCACGATCTCCAATATCACCTTTTATAAATTTATGTCGACTATTACTTTTAATTTCACTTAAATTCCTTATATTTCCGGCATAAGTTAATAAATCTAAATTGATGATATTATAATCATGGTTTTTGAGCATATACTTAACGAAATTTGAGCCAATAAAACCTGCTCCTCCAGTAACTAATATATTCACGAGTTTACTTTCATCTCCTTTTTCTCTACCGTTTCAGCAATTTCTTTTAAATACTGCCCATATTCAGTCTTTAATAATGGGTCAGCCAATTTACTTAATTGCTCTTGATTTATATATCCTTTGCGAAAAGCAATTTCTTCAATACAAGCTACATAAAGTCCTTGGCGCTTTTGTACTGCTTCAACAAAGTTTGAGGCTTCTAGTAGTGATTCATGGGTACCTGTATCTAGCCACGCTAAACCACGTCCTGCTAGCTGAACACTTAGTGTACCGTTCTCGAGGTAATGGTTAATAACTGATGTAATTTCCTTCTCTCCTCTAGCAGATGGCTTCACATATTTCGCTATGTCTACCACTTTATTATCAAAGAAATATAAACCCGGAACTGCATAAGAAGACTTTGGCTTCTCTGGCTTTTCTTCAATCGAAATTGCCTTAAAATTCTCATCAACTTCGACCACTCCGTATGCACGTGGATCTTTAACAAAGCATCCGA
Source organism: Neobacillus sp. FSL H8-0543 (assembly GCF_038592905.1). GTDB lineage: Bacteria > Bacillota > Bacilli > Bacillales > Cytobacillaceae > Neobacillus. Next base: position 2,164,099 of record NZ_CP151943.1, read on the forward strand.
AGATTGTAGCACCGATTTCTAATTTTGCTGCATCCATTAAACGATTCCCGAAATTAGAACCATAAAAAATATTATCGCCTAAAACTAATGCTACGGAAGAATCACCAATAAAATCTTCACCAATAATAAACGCATCCGCAAGGCCACTGGGTTGCTTTTGAATAGCATATTCAACAGAAATACCGATATCGCTACCATCCCCCAGCAGTTCTTCAAAAACTCCTACGTCCCTTGGCGTTGAAATAATCAAAATTTCTTTTATTCCCGCTAACATCAAGACTGATAATGGATAATAAATCATTGGTTTATCATAAACAGGAAGTATTTGCTTAGAAATTGCTTTTGTTAATGGATAAAGACGAGTTCCAGATCCTCCGGCTAAAATAATTCCCTTCATCTTTCAACCTCCTAATTATCAGGAAAATATTGTAAATAAATTTACTGTTAAAATACCCTGGCTTAATTGATTTTCCGATAAACCAAAACTTTATAACAACATTTTATTAATTAATATTATTTACTCAACTAAACCTGTTTCTTTAGATAATACCTTTTGAACAACAATAAATAAGACTAAGTAACTTAGGGTACTAATTAAGGAATAAATCATAACTGTTTGAAGTGCTGTAAATTCAAATAAATATGAAATTAAAAATCCAATTATGATTACTATTAATCGAATAATATTTACAAACAAACCAATATTTTGCTTTTCAACTACTTCTAATATCCGACCAGCAGGAAAAATAATAAAATGCGCATATGCAACGAATGCCAAAACACGTGCATAAACACCAGCATCGTACCAGTATTGACCAAAAATAATACTAAATACCCAAGGGCCAAATAATACAAATACTAATAAAGGAATAAGACCAATAATTGCTAATTTACCAGATATCTTCAATAACAACTTCTTTATTTTATTCGGGTTCTTCTTACCAATACTTGCTACTTCAGAGTAGAAAACTTGAGATATAGAATTTGCTAGTAAACTAATTGGTAAATTGACTATCGAATTTGCTAAACCATATAATCCTGCTGCAACAGTTCCAAATAAAGCTGTAATAATAATTACTGGCGCATGTCCCCCTGCTGTATAGACATAATTACTTGGAGCAGAGTATAAAGGAAACTTAATATATCGGTTTGAGAGTTTTATTATTTCTTTCATTTTTATTGCTTTTACAAATTCTCTTCTCTTTCTTATCAACGGGGATGAAAGTCGAGATATTCCTCCACTTTGCCCAATAATTTGACCTAAAATTAATCCTGGAGGACCTAAACCGATTAAACCTAAACAGATTTTACTAAAGTTCGATACAATACTTTGAGTAACGCTTGTTTTGGTTATTGTCTGAAAGTCCTTTACACGCAATGACCAATTTAGGATGATGTTGTATCCACCAATAAATAAAACACCGAGTGGAATAAAATACATATAATCAACTAAAGATTTACTATTTAACAAGCTAATCAACTGCTCCCCCCAACAAACAAGTAGCAGTGATATAACTATAATAAAATTTAAAAGTATAAAAAAAGCTAGTATAATTAAGTTGTAGGCATCCTTATCATCTTGTGCAATTGGTATCGCTTTTTGATAATCTAACGATGCGCCTATACACAAGAGCGTTATTAAAGATACATAGACTGATAGGATCCCGTACTCTTCTGGCGGATAAATTCTTGTAATAATAGGAGATAAGGCAATGGTTAGTATTTGTGCAAAAGCTGTTCCACTTGCAACCATCATTATATTTTTAACAAATTTGTTTTCTAATAACTTATTTAATCTCTTCACTACTTTTCCACTTCTTCATATTCACTTTCAAAGAATTCCTTAATATTTTCTATTACTTCATTGATACTTTCCGGACTTATACCATAATACAGTGGTAACCTCAATAAACGTTCACTTTCCAAAGTAGTATATCGATCCTCACCTACAAACTCTCCATACATTAATCCAGCATCAGCTGTATGTAGAGGAACATAGTGAAAGGCTGATTGAATTTTATGTTCATTTAAATACTTAATAAGCTCTGTTCTCTCTTCAATATCACGGCATTTAATATAAAACATATGCGCATTGTGCTCACAATCCTCTGGAACAACCGGTAGTTCAATGTAACCTTTTTCTTCGAGCTTTTTTAAGGAATAATAGTACAGTTCCCAACTATTAAGGCGATTACTGTTAATCTTATTAGCTTCTTCTAACTGAGCAAACAAATAAGCAGCATTCAACTCACTCGGCAGATATGAACTACCAATGTCCACCCATGAATATTTATCAACTTGTCCACGAATGAACCTACTACGATTAGTTCCCTTTTCACGGATAATCTCAGCTCTTTCCATAAACTTTTCGTTATGAATAAGCAGTGCGCCTCCTTCACCCATCGAATAATTCTTAGTTTCGTGAAAACTAAAGCATCCTAAGTCCCCTATTGTTCCTAATGCTTTACCTTTATATGTTGACATTACTCCCTGAGCTGCATCTTCAATTACAAAAAGATTATGTCGCTTAGCAATCTCCATAATTGTATCCATTTCACACGCAACACCGGCATAATGCACTGGAACAATTGCTTTGGTCTTGTCCGTAATCGCACCTTCAATCAATGTTTCATCAATATTCATCGTATCTGGCCGAATATCAACAAAAACAATTTTCGCTCCACGCAGAACGAAAGCATTAACTGTTGACACAAAGGTAAAAGCGGGTGCTATTACTTCATCCCCTGGTTGTATGTCGATTAATATTGCAGCCATTTCTAAAGCATGGGTACATGAAGTTGTTAATAAAGATTTGGGAGTATTTAAATTCCCCTCAATCCATACGTTACACCTCTTTGTAAAAGGGCCATCCCCACTAATCTTTCTATTCTTTTCAACAGCTTCCTTTATATACTGTAGCTCATTACCAACTGATGGTGGTAAATTAAAGGGTATCATTTGGTTGTCCTCCGAATCTACTTCTAAACTTCTGTAATGGTAAAATTGGGTTGCCATTTACAAATCTAGCATTTTTAATCTTTAACAATCCTTTTCCACATACAACTATTGGATAGCCTTCATGAATAAAAATCACTTTTCCCACATCTCTATTTTCTATCATTAAGTCTAAATAAACTTCTACGTCTTCAATGATTACTTTTTCATTGTTTAATAAGGTTGTAGCACCACTAAATGGATAACCAACAGCATCAATCATTCTTTTAATACTTTGCGAGTCATTATTCCAATTAATAATATAATCTTGATTGTCCCTCCACAAACTATAGGTAGCATTTTCTTCTAATTGAGGTATTCCAATTAGGTTCTCATTATTAATAATCATTCTATATATATCAAGGACTAGTGTTGAATAAAGTTTTGAAATAAGATCTATAGCATCATTAATCTTAATTGGATATTGAACTGCTAAGGATTCCTGCCTAATAACATTACCTTCATCGTATTTTTCTGATGCGTGTAAAGCACTCACTCCTATTTCTTTTTCGCCATTTATTAACATATTTACAAGTGGCGAAAATCCCCTATATTTCGGTAATAACGAATCGTGTAAAACAATGAGATTATGCATGTCTACAATTAACCAGCGCCACCCAATAGCAAATTTATAACCTGAGAATTCAGTTTGTTTTTCTAAACGATTATAATACTTCACATTATTTTTATTACACAGCTCTTTTATTTCATTGTAATAGTCATATTTGATATTTTTATCCTTAGCTAACACCACATACTCTATTCTATTAGAACCATATTGATTTATAAAATCAGATAAAACAATATGACCTTTCTTACCTAATACAAAAAAAACAACCTTTTCCATCTAAATCTCCTTCAGAAAAAATTATTACCAATCATGGAACAATCTCCATACTGGATACTACAAAACTTTAATGTACTCATGATTTTTTTCAGTCTTATAAACCCTAAGATTAAAAATGGACTACTTGGCAGTCATTTATTATTTAAAATAGGAATAACAATTGTCAGAAAGGACTTTCTGACAATTCTCTTCTAAAAAAATAGATAAATTCGGTTATCTGCCTAATCTTTTATAAACTCTATACATAAAACGAAAAATGATATTTCTCCTAAAAATAGGATAATCATCAGCGAAAAATGTTGAGTTCATTGCAGTTTCTAAAATAGCCTGAACTTGTTTTTCAAATGAGTAATATTTTTCAACATATTCTAAGCACCGTTTTGAATATTCTTCTAATAAATATGGATTTTCAATAACTTCACTTAAAACATCAGATAATTCTTGTCTATTTTTTATTACCTCATTTGCAATTCTATAATAGTAACCGTCTCCCGCATCGCCTTCCGATGTATCAAAAAGCCAATTGCAGTTCTTTTTATGTTCTGTTTCTATCTCAAATGAATCAACAACAATAGCTGGAAGACCAACTTGAGCCATTTTTTTAACCGTTAAACCCATTCCTACTCCTATATCGTATTCCTTAAAAACCTTAAATAAATCTTCTGGATTTACCTTTCCATAATAGCGTATTTCTATATTGTCACTCTCAACATTTTGTTTTATATAGTTTGTATTGACTTCATTTCCATATCCTATTATCCCGTATTCAATTTTGTATTTTGTTATCTTTGCTAATGAATTTAATGTCTTAGAAACTTCTATTATCGCTTCATTCTTAAAATAATCAAATCTACCACACCAAAGAACTTTTATCACATTATTATATCTTTTATCATTAAAATTTTTTGGAGATTCCTTTAAAGATTGAATTGGAAGAGTTTCAATATTAATTGGATTTAAAGCAATCGAATAATACCAATTATTGAACACTGGGACTGCCCTAGCGGCATAATAATTAGCATTTTTAGTATCTAATATTCTCAATAAATTTCTTTGATAGAAATATTTCGGTGTTTTATTTATTTTTTTTGTGAAAGCCTTTGTTGGTATTAACTTAGATTGTCTTGCCCAATCCTCAGGGTGTGGCCATAAATTAATCAACTTAAAATTCCTACTAGAATTAAATACTGCCATTACATATTGGAGTTTTTGAAAGTAAGGTGAGATTACATAATACTCTTCTTTTAAATTCAACTGAGATAATACAACTTCTTTTTCTTCTCTTAATTCTTTTGAACTCATATATTCAACTAATCCAAAGTGTTTACTTTTTACAAAAAAGATATTTTTACAATTTATCAACTTTTTTTCATATATACTTGATCCATTCACGATAAAGTAAACATTATGACCTATTGAAGTTAGATAGTTAGCCATTTCCATAAACATAACCTCAATACCGCCAATGTTATCGTTAGTATCATTTATTATAATATTCAAACTCATACTCTCCCTTTACCAAACTAATTAACTAATATTCATACATTACTTAATATAAGTAATATTCTGTAGGGATAATAAATGTTTTTGTTAATAATAATCAATCAAAGTGGTTAAAATTATAGATAAATCTAGATTAGAGTTCATAGTTGAATTCTTAATAAGAAATGTTATAGAAATCAATCAGTATTTTATTAAAAATTTCATATTGGAGCAAAAACGACTTATATGATTTTATAAATGTCACTTGCTAATACTAGAAATATTTTTTTCATTTTCTTCGCCTTTTTGTTCGTAAAATATAAGGGAGAAAATAATTGTAAAGAATATAGATGCAAATTGTCCCATCCCAGAGAACAAAATATTATTTAACAAAAATAATATTAATAATGCAAAATATTTTTGTGTATTTTTCAAAGAATACTTAATAAATGATATGAAATAAATGATTGTAAATATAAGTCCAAACTTATATATCATCACAAAGACATTATTATCTGACACTAATTTTTGTTCGTGGCCTAATCCAAAGAAGCTAAAGAATGTATTATTAGATATAAGTTCGTACAAATTTGTAAATGGGGCAACCAATCTAAAATATAAGGAGAAATTCTCATCCAAATTCACCCCTTGAAACACTCTTGCAAAATACTGTATGTTGTATTTTATCATCAATGAATACATGCATATCAACGTAAATAATGTAGCTATTAACATTAATAAACTTACAACTATATTTTTTAAAGATCTATTTCTAAATAAGTAATAAATCATCAAAATTAGGAAAACAATAATTCCGCTCCTCGTTAAACTCGCAATATTAAAAAGAAGAATAATTATAGAATAAACATACTTATACTTTAAATTTTTCGTAAAAATAATATATATAATAATCCCTAAATATGCAGAGAAAGCAAAGGAAGCATTAAACAATCCTGTCAATCTCATAGGGATGTTGCCTCCTTCGGTGGCAGTAAAAAAGAGTGCACCGATACCCCAACTACCAAAAAAGCTTTTAAATTGAAGTAAGGCATTTATAAGATGGAATGGAATTGTCCATAATATTACATTATATACCTTTATCTTTAACGCATCTTTGTGCAAAATTACTTTCCCTAACGTAAATAAAATAATCAAATCCATAAAATAAACAAAAACAAAGTATAAGTTAGTTCCAGCTACTTCACCACTTAGTACCCCTTCTATATAGTAAAAATCTCCAAATAAGGATATTTCATCTGAAAAAAAGTAGACTAAGAAAGACGAGAATATATAGCTAAAAAACAGAAAGAATCCTTCTATTTTTATATTAAAATCTTTTTTTATTACCATTGATAATAAAATTAATATAAAAATAGTTAATTTTAATACATCAAGGATATATTTAAGTTCGGGAATTATTAAAGGTAATTCATTTACTATTCTTGAATAATAATCAAAGTAATCTCCAAATAAACATATTAAAAAAATATATGCTGGAATTAATTTGTGTAAAATGTTTTCTATTTTTATATTTGTCATTTACTACCTATTCCTTATAGTCTCAAAATATAAGCTATTCAACTGTTTTCTTATTAAAAAACTATTGAAAAATCAATTGAAATTCACATAATTTAATTTTGATTATTTTGTCTAGAAAACTAAAGAAAGCACAGAAAAACTATGCATAATATTCTTCGAATGCAAAGGCAGCTGTTGCCGAAACCCGATTTAAAACTTTCCATGCCTATTTAGACGTAGGATACCGATTTAATCAAAGAAAATTCTAATGTGAATGGGTTTCGCTTCGATTTTACCGGCATAGAACAATGTAATTTATATCGGAATATTAATTTATTTCTACAGTGATCCTATATCATAAGTCAACGAATCTTTATCCATTATTAAAACACTTCTTATACAGTTTTACATATTGTTTTTTCATTAATTGTACAGAATACTTTTCAGACGCAATTCTTGCATTATTGCCGATTTCCTTACGAAGTTCACTATACCCAATCAGTTTAAGTAAAGCTTCTGCAATTTGGTCTTTACTTGGGTCAACTAGTAAACCTGACACGCCATCTTCGATCATGTCAGGAATTCCACCTACACCTGCAGCTACTATTGGTAACCCCGTTGCCATCGCCTCAATTAAGGTAATAGGCATCCCTTCCCATAGTGATGGAAGAACAAATATATCCGCTTCTTTATAAAAAGGGGATACATCTGATTGCAACCCTAAAAACTCAATAGATTCTTCCAATTTTAATTCCTTTACTTTCTCTTTAATTTCTTGTTCTAAATCACCTATTCCAATAAGTTTTAAAACTGTATTCGGAAAATTATCTTTTACAATTTTAAAGCCTTCAATTAATGCTATGTGATTTTTTTCTTTACTGAAACGACCTACATGAATAATATTTACTATGTCTTTACTTTCTTGGTAATCTCCCCTTGGAATAAACCTTTCTAAATCTATACCATTGTAAATCATTGGTACTTGATTATCTAAGAAACTGTATTCCTTAATTACTGACTTTTTTACAAGTGGGCTTATTGATACTGGAGTAACCTTAAAATTATTATAGAATAATGAATGTAGTTTTCTTTGTGTTTTTGACACTTCCTTATCCGCAATACTATGGACGGTATGAATTCTAACCGGTATTCTAGCCAATAAAGCTGCAGGGATGACATATTGCATTGCATAGCGGTGTGTGTGTACTACATTAGGCTTTTCTTTTAAAAATAATCTATATAGTCGTATCAATATCTTTAAATCTAGCCCTATTTTTTTTCCTAGATAATATAATGGTACATTTTTTTCCTCTAATCTCTTTGTTATTGCTGTTTGTTCAGTAAATAAACTAACCACACTGACTTCGAATCCATCATTTACTAAACTAGTTACTAAATTTTCTAACATAATTTCCGCTCCAGCAAGGCCTAAATTCGGAATAATTTGCATAATTTTCAAATTTTCATTCATCAAAATTACCTTTCAAATTAATTGGTATTCAATAATTTAACATTATAGTAACCAACTTTATATTTTTCTTTACAGGTTATTTACTACATCCTATAAGTTATAGAATTAGATAATTATATAATTAATCCACATCATATAATTGATAATAACTTTCAATATACTCACTTTGTAAATTACCAAAATAACGAGCTTTAATTTTTTCCTCATCAATATTTTTAATTGCATCCAGAACTTTATTATATAAGTCTGATGCATCTCTTGTCTTAAAAGTTACGGTTCCCAATGGTCTCTCTACAACATCACTTGCAATACATGGAGTACCCGAATACAATGCTTCTCTTATTGATAAAGCATCCCCGTCAGTATTGGTTGGTCTTAAAAAAATATCTACATATTCTAATAAAGGAACCATTTCTACTCCCTCAGTAACAAAAACAAAGTCTTTTTCAATTCCGTATTCATGAATACGATTAATTAACTTATTATAATAATCATTATTAGTTACATGAGGTAACATAAAAATAAATCCAACACTATATTTTGTTAATTCCTTAATTTTTTTCATTAATTCTATAGTTAGATCGATACCGTATAAATCCTGATTTTTAAAAGTTACAATCCTTGATGCATTTGCACAGAGAATAATTTTATGGCTTATTATAAAATTGTCAATTTTTAATTCCTCTAAACTTTTTTTGTTAACCACCTCAGGCCTTTTCTCATAAGGAATAAACGCAGGAAGCACAGTAAATTTTTTAGAAAGGCTTTTATCAAATTGAAGTAAATCATCTTTTATTTTATTACTTACAACAATTACTTTATATGAATTTCTAAATATAAATTTAATCATGCTAACTTCTCTTTTACTTAATTCAGCCTTGTTTGGTCTAAAACTATGAACCGTTTGAATATACTTTATCCCAACTAGTTTACATAAAAACGTAATTATCACATTTAACCTAATATCAAAAACATGATTATGGACAATATACTGAGATGATTTTCTCTTTGAATTTCCCAGTAACTTTAATAATAGTATTCCGTGCTTTAATCTATTTTTGGTTGTATCAATTTTATAAATACTATATTTATTCTCAAGCTTGTTAACCAGCCTAGATAGATGGATTGAAACACCTCCAACCGGTGGAGGAAAAGGGCCAATCATAATAATTGACTTTTTACACATTCTACGATCTCCAATACTTAATATTATTGTTTCATAAGATTAATCAATTAAACTCTTTCGAGAATAACCTTTATTATTATTCTCTTCAGTAAGAATAAAAGTAACAGGATATGAATTACTTACCTAACTCATTTTTTCATATTACATTTATCTTTCCTGTTGGTAATGTGGAGGCAGGGTACAAGCATTCACTAAAGGGACATTTTAATTGCTTCTGACCAAGTTCTAAATCCATTCATCAATTTTCTTTCACTTTCCGACGAAATTTAAATTATAATTTATATGAACCTTCAAACACACAGATATTTTTGGTATCAAGAACAAGCTTGTCCTTAATGAGATTCATATTGTTTTTAATATGATCATGCCCAACCATAACAACAAGGATTTCTATCTCATTTAAAAAGTCCTCAAAGTTCATAAATTGATGGTCAACAATTCTTGTTTTTACAAAGGGATCAAATACCTTAACACCAAAAGCCAAGTGCTCATCCATTCTTTCTAATAATTGGAGTGTTGGGCTTTCTCTTGTATCATCGACATTTTCTTTATAAGCCATTCCATATAAACCAACCTTTGAAATGTCTTTAATATTATGTTCTCTCATAATATCTCTGATTCGTCCTAGGACATGTCTAGGCATAGAATCATTTATCTTACGGGCAGCCAAGATAAGGTTTGTTAAATCTGGGTAGTCACCTACTAAGAACCATGGATCCACTGAAATACAATGTCCACCAACACCTGGACCTGGTTGTAATATATTGACTCGTGGATGTTTATTTGCAATTTTGATAATCTCATATACATCCATATTATCTGTACGACAGATTTTCGCTAATTCATTTGCAAACGCAATATTGATATCACGATAAGTATTCTCTATTACTTTAGACATCTCAGCAGATCTAATATCTGTTATAACAATTTCAGAATTACAAAAATTAGTATATAATCCTTTGATTTTCTCTCCAATTTCCGGATCATCTGCACCTATCGTTCTTGAGTTATGTTCAAGTTCATAGATCATATTACCTGGAATAATTCTTTCAGGTGCATGTAACAGATGTACGTCTTTGCCAATAATAAAATCTCTTTTTTCTATTTCGGGACGAACATATTTATCAATTGTCCCCGGTGAAACAGTTGATTCAATAATTAACGCTGCGCCTTTTTCACAGACATCAAGAATACTATTTACTGCAGAAATAACATACTTAGGATCAAGCTTTTTACTATCCTTAATATAAGGTGTCGGAACTGCAACAATATAAGTATGTGTCTTCTGATATTCAGTAGAAAATTGAATTCCACTTGAAAGAGCCTCTTGAAAAAGTTCCTCTAAACCATCTTCTTCAAACGTAAGCTTGCCTTCAGTTAATGAATTTACTAGATTACCATTGTAATCAGTTCCCACTACCTTAATCCCACTTTTTGCAAACATCAGAGCTGTGGGAAGACCTATATAGCCAAGTCCAATTATGTTTATCATATAAGTACCTTCCTTCAAGAAATTAACTATATTCTATTTCACGTTTTATTCCCTCTTCAAAACTCAATGGATAATACCCTAAGTCTTGCTTGGCGTCTTCAAAAGAGAAGTCTTTGTTTTCATTAAGCCTTAGTACCTGTTCTGCCTTCAACTTCGGTTTATTTGTTGTCTTTTCATACATTTTTAACAAGTTATAGCTTAGTTTCATAGGTATATGGATTTTAACCACTTTTTTACCTAACGCCTTACCTGTGGCATCAATAACATCATTATAGGTAAGAGGCTTAGCACCCGAAATATTATAGGCTTTTTTAATACTAACTTTGTTTTCATAAGCACTTACTATTGCATTAGCTAAATCCTTCACATAAACAGGTTGTTGCAAGTATGTTCCAGTGCCTAATATCGGGAGTACCGGTAATCTTTTTAAGTACTTTACTAATCTCCACATATTGCGATCTTTCGGAGTTCCATAGATCATTGTTGGCCGAATAATTGTATAATCTAAGCCACTTTCTTTAATCAGTTTCTCAGCCGCTAAACGAATCCCTTTGCTATCAGGATTTAGCTTTGTAAATATTCCCGTAGTACTAACAAAAATAGACCGTTTAACACCCATCTTTTCACATGCATTAATTATGTTAGGTGCATGTCCAAATCCTAGTGAAGCAATATTAATCAGTGCCTCTTTCCCCTTTAAGGCATCACATATTGACTTATAGTCATCTAATTCTCCATATACATAATTAACGTTCAATCGTTTGATCTTTTCAAGGTTACTAGTCTTTCTAACAAAACAAGTAACCTCATGACCTTTTTGTACTAGTTCTTCCAGAACAAACTCACCTAGAAAACCTGTAGCCCCTGTTAATAAAATCATACTAATCTCCCTCTATATCTCACTTATTATCTCCAAATATTCCTTAGCAAGGTTCTTTCTAGAATAGTTCTGCTCAACAAAAGCTGGTCCTTTTTCTTTAAGTCTCTCATATAAGACCTTATCGTTTTTAATCTTAATAATTGCATGCATGATTTCTTCTGGATTATCAGGTTTTACAACTTCAGCAGCCTTTGATTCATTTAAAATATCTGCGGCTTCTCCTTCTAGGCTTGCAACAATCGGAACACCGCACGCCATTATTTCAAACATTTTAGATGGAATAAACGTCTTAAATAATTCAATATTCTTTAAAGGAATTAAACAAATATCAGAGGTATTGTAAAATTCCGGTATCACTTCTTTAGGCTGAGAATCAATAAACGTAACATTGCTAATGCCCTGCCCACTTGCAATATTCTTTAATTTATCTTTTTCAGCACCTTCTCCAATAAATAAAAAGTGAATATCCATATATTCCTTTAGAGAGTTTGCAACCTCTAAGATTGTACTTAAATTCTGAGATATCCCATGTGCACCCACGTAAGAGATAACGAATTTGTTTTCCAAGTTATATTTATCTATGATTGAAATACTTTTTTCCCTAGGATAAAACATCTCCTGATTTACCCCATTTGTTATGACATGTACTTTGCTGCCATCGATACCTCTACTCACAACATTTTCTTTGAATGATTTCGTCACCATTATTAGTCTCTTACTCTTTCTGTAAAAAAACAGCTCCATTTTTTCTAAGATATTAGTTATGACACCCTTTTTCATAACTCCTAATTCAATCATCGCTGCAGGCCATAAATCTCTAATTTCAAGAACAAACGGTGCTCTTTTTATTAAGCTATACCAATACCCTGAAAAAATAGAAAAGAAGGTAGGGGAACTAGTTATTATTACATCTGGTCTTTTTATTTTTTTCATTGAAATCAAAACAGAAGAAAACATGAATGAGATATGGCCCAGCGTCTTTTTAATAAAGCCTTTATTAGGAGTCGCATATACATAATTTCTATGTACATGAATACCGTCCATCTGTTCATATTTATATTTCAAACCCTTATATTTATCCGGTATAACTCCTGTCGGATGATTCGGGAAGCATGTAACGACATGAACCTCATTGCCAAGTTCTACCCAATGTCTCGCCATTTCATATAATCTTGCTGACGGCGCCCCAATCTCAGGAGGGAAAAAGTGGCTTATTACTACTATCTTCATAGCTTATCTCCCAATTCTTGATAATTTATATTTAGTTCTTTTTCACCAATTAGCTTGATACCTTTTTCTGTTTCTATAATTTTATTTTCATTAGAACTAAAATCTATTAAATAGCCAAAAACCTCTTTGCCTACATCTCTTTGAAATATTAGATGCATATTTTCTTCTTTTGAATTAAATTGTTCAGAGTACCAACCCTGCTCCAAATCAATTTTACTAATGCCTATTGGAGTCAATTTAATAGTTTCTTTATTGTTGACAATATGTGTGATATTATTGTCAATACTTACACTTGTTTCAGGTACAAAATGTAAGTAACTTTTGATATTACCATCTGATATTGCATTTACATAATCTAAAACAATTATCTTATTTTCATCTATATACCCGATAAATCTTTTATGTTCAGTTCCATGATATGAAACATATGACCCTGCATAAAATTCGATATTCTTGTATATAAATTGTTTTCTTCTTACCTTATTAATTCGTTTTGCCACTCTGAAACTTCCCCAGAACTGTGATTGCTCTTGAGATGAGACAGAAACAGTATTGTGAGCTTTCGTGCTCCTAAAGAAATCTCTCCATTCTCCACTTTCATACCTGAATGTCCCAGAATTAACAATGAGAGGTGATCCATTGCTTGAAAGCTCAAAGCTCAAAGCATCACAATGACCATGCGCAGGTAAATAGGTTGGACAAATTTCTCCAGTATCAAAAATCAACTTTTTATTCTGATCTTTGATAATATAAAAGCCACTTTCATTTGTACTAGTATTGCTTTGTGGAATTAACTTAAAATACCTTTTACAAGCTTCTAAAAGACATTTATAATCCTTACTCACTCCATCAGCACTATCATTAAAAGCCGGTGTCTTACCAAAGTTCTCCTCAAAGCTATACGTTACATCAATCATCTTTTGGATATAGGTAATTAATTGTTTATATACTCCGTCATCCTTTAACCAGTAAGTAATTTTGATTAAATCTTCTAGGATAATTTTGTGATACATAGGACTTAATTCAAAATGCATTCCATCTTCAAGGACTTGTTCCTTTAATTGCTTCAATAATTCTTTTTTAAACCTGTTCTTTACCTTTGTATCCTCAAAAAAAACACTTCCAATAATAAGTGCTTTTATATTTTCAAAGTAATGATTTCCTAAAACGTCTTTTTCAAGATTAGTTTGTAGATATTTATATTGTAGGTATATTGAATCCCTAAAGCTCTTTTCAAAGTCATTATCTGATATGATTTTATCCCTTAAGATTTGGTAGGTAGTTATCCAATTCGTAATTCGTAATGAAATCGTATATGGATGCCATCCATCACCATGTGCATATGGATTATTTTCAATCCAATTTCCAATTAAATCTTTAAACTTGCCATAGTATTTATCTTGTTTATTCTCTTTAGAATACACATAAGCTAATTTATATAAGTACTCAAAATAATGTAAATTGTATCTCCACAAATGCTGTAACTCTTTGTTATTCCATGCATTTGATAATTCAACATGTTTTGTTAAATTAATAAATTTAAACTCATCTTTTAAGATGCCTTCAATACTAAACCTATCTAAATAATCTTTATCAAAGTCTAATTCAGGAATAACGTAATTGAAGTCTTCCCTGACTTTAAGTTCACCAGGTATTTTTGCTAATAATAGTTTTCTTTTATATAGCTCCCGTTTTAACCTATTAAACACTCTATAATACATTTGTGAAGGTTTGAGATACTTTATTGTGTTTATATATAATGTAATTTTGTTATCCATCTAAAAGCACCTCATCATTAGCCCCAATTTTTTTCATTGGCTTTCCTTTTTGTAGCAGCAACCTCTTTCTTTGCAGTTGCTCCAGTACCACCCTCTACAACCCCATCGGTCCTAATTATACTTAAAATAGTCCCTAAAAAACATTTAACATCCATTAGGAAACTCAATCTCTCGACATAAACACCATCAAGATTTGCTTTAACTTCAATAGGCAACTCATCCCGACCATTAATCTGTGCCCAACCCGTTAACCCAGGATAAATATCATTCGCCCCATACTTATCTCTTTCTGCTATCAAATCATATTGATTCCATAGACAAGGACGTGGACCAATAATGCTCATTTCACCTTTTAAAATATTTAAGATTTGTGGAAGCTCGTCCATGCTAGTTCTCCGCATAAACTTTCCCACTCTAGTAATATAGCTTTCTGGATTCTCCAAAAGGTGAGTCGGTGTGTCTTTAGGTGTATCAATTTTCATGGTTCTAAATTTAAGGATATAAAACTCAGATTTACTTTTTCCTATCCGGCGCTGTTTAAATATAATAGGTCCCTTCGAATCCAGTTTGATCGCTATTATCAATAATAGGAAAACAGGTGAAAGCACGATTAATCCTACAAATGATAGAAAAAAATCTACCAACCTTTTTGCATATCTTTTATAAATCATCTTTATCTCCGCCCCAGTAAACAAAATGCCATATTATTTACAACCTGACCTTTTTAACATTCAATATTTTTTCAAAAATGAACAAAATCTTTCCTTAACGATGGATCTTGCAATGAAAACTCAATTGACGTCTTAACAATCAAATAATCAAACCGAAAGGTTTGCATCTTTAATTCTTTTAATCCCTTACTCACCTTTCCTCAGCTAAAACAGAAACCCTCTCAAATCGATTATTAGCCACACCAATCAAAACATCATGCATCTCAGTCTCCGTCATTTCCAACAACCCATTAACAAGTGCACTTAAAACCTCATTCTCAAGCACATTCGCCTTCCCAATATGAATCTTCGGAAACACCTGCTCTGTATGTACTTCATTCTCATTCAGCAACTCTTCATACATCTTCTCCCCAGGACGAAGTCCCGTAAAACGAATTCCGATTTCTTCTATTGAATAACCAGAAAGCTTGATCACATTTTTCGCGAGATCAATTATCTTAACTGGCTCACCCATATCAAGCACAAAAACCTCACCACCACGAGCCAACGACCCAGCCTGAATCACAAGCCGAGAGGCTTCAGGAATCGTCATAAAATAACGTGTCATATCCTCATGGGTAACCGTCACCGGCCCACCAGCTTGAATCTGCTTCTTAAATAATGGAATAACACTACCACGACTACCCAAAACATTCCCAAACCGAACGGCAACAAATTTCGTTTTACTATTCTTAGCTAGACTCTGAATAATCATCTCCGCAAACCGTTTCGTAGCCCCCATCACATTCGGAGGATTCACCGCTTTATCAGAACTAATCATTACAAAAGTATGAACACCGAAGGTGTCCGCCGCCTCCGCAACATTCCTCGTACCAAAGATATTGTTCTTAACCGCTTCACGTGGATTGTACTCCATCAACGGTACATGCTTATGCGCTGCAGCATGATAAACCACAAACGGCTTATGCTCTTCCATCACATCCAATATTCTTGCTCGGTCTTGAATATCACCAATCACTGGAACAATATCAATTTGTTTTTGATAGAGATTACGCAGCTCCATATCTATTAGGTAAATACTATTTTCGCCATGGCCAACGAGAACAATTTTACTAGGATTGAACTTACAAATCTGCCGACAAATTTCCGATCCAATTGACCCACCAGCACCTGTTACCATTACGGTTTTCCCTGTGATATTTTCGGAGATACTTGTAATATCTAACTCTACCGGTTCTCTTCCTAACAAATCCTCGACCTGAACCTCACGGAATTGGTTTACCGAAATCTTTCCAGTCATCAAATCCTCTAATCTAGGGATGATTTGTGTTTTTGCTTTTGTTTTTGCACATTCATCAAAGATCCGCTTTAACTCACTTTGTTTTAACGATGGAATCGCAATCACGATATTATCAATTTGGTATTTCTCCACGGTTTGTTCAATGTGGCTCGAATCACCCGCTACGGGTATTCCGAGAATATCTAATTTGTATTTCATCGGGTCATCATCAATAAATGCAACCGGTTTTAAATCAATCTCATGGTTGTTTAGTAATTGCCTCGCAACCATTGTCCCGCCAGCACCTGCACCAATTATTAATGTCTTTTTAATATTTTCCTGCTTACTCATAATGTTGTCGCGGAACATTCGCCATGAAAACCTTGACCCGCCAATCAACAACACATGGAGCATCCAGGTAATCAACAAGGCTCGTATATACGTATTACCAAATACTAATATTTGCATCACGGATGTAGCGATAATCGAGTACGTCACCGCTTTAACAATGACAACTAGTTCGCCGACACTCGCATATTGCCACGCCTTGTTATACAGATGATAAATAGCAGCAAATAAATGATGGCAAATTAATAACGTAACAGCCGTAACGAGCAACATCGGAATCTTGAAGATTTGTAATGTTGGATAAAGCGTCCAATAACTTATGTAAATCGCCGTTAACACAATAACAGAATCCAAAACAGCAAGCGCCGTCAACCTCGTCCGATAACTCATCTCATCATCCTCCTTTTTTATTATTGGTTATAGTAAAGAACTAAAGAATTATTGTTGGTTTTTTATATTGTTTGAACCATGTTGATTTGCGCGTAAGGTGCGAGACTCATGCAGGAGTAAGGTGCAGGGGAGACCCCACATGCGCTTTAGCGCCGAGGAGGCTCCCCGAACCTCCTGCGGAAAGCGAAGCACCTGGAGAGAAAATCAACATACTAGTATAAAAACACCAACAAATTAAGCTTTTAAGACAAAAATAAATACCTAATGGAAACGCATGTGATAACACTTGTCCTTTCATTAGATATTTATATTTTTTTCTATTAAACTTGGCATTAAACCTTTCTTTGTGTAACTTTACTCGAGTATTACATCAATAACAGACATATAGCACCATAGCGATATTAAAAATACCGTTTATTCCTACCAGATTAGTAGGTTAAAAGAATAAAAATCTCTTTTTCCTTCTTACTTGTTCTGGAATTTCTTTGATGACGTTCTTCCCCTCAACAAGTAGCGCTGCATTTTCCTCAAATAGATAGACCATTTCGTTCCCGTACTTTTCTTCAATGATGTCGAAGGCTTCTCTCATCTTAAATGAACGACTTGTTACGTTATGAGCATCGGATGCGATAAAATGAGCTAAGTTTGCTTCAATTAATTGTTCGGAAAAGGTTTTAATTTTTTTACCGAAATAACCGCAAAGGCTTGAGGCCGTTACTTGTGTTAACGCACCCTTTTCGACCAACTGAAACAACTTCTCTGGACGTTCGATTAGTTCCGAGTTTCTCTCGGGATGAACGATAATCGGTGTAAGGCCCTTTAATTGAATGTCGAATAAAAGCTTCTCTGTATATCTTGGAACATGGTTTGACGGGAATTCAATAAACACATATTGACTGCCATTCAAGGTTTGAATCTCGTCCTTGTCGTAATCCTCAAGAATTTCACCATAAATTCGAGGCTCCTGTCCAGCAAGGATCGTCAAATTCACATTCTCTGCTTTTAAAAATTGATTGAGCTCTGAAACTTTTTCTAGAATATTTCGTCTTCTATTATTATACTGACTATTTAAATGAGGGGTGGCAATGATGGTGTGGATTCCTTCACTGACCGCTTGTTTTGCCATCATAAGACTGTCATTTAAATCTTTCGCACCGTCGTCAATTCCTGGCAATAAATGACAATGAATATCAATCATCACGCCAACCTCCTCTAGTAAACTAGTAAGTTATTATTTTCACATAGGGAAATAGATATGTTCATTTAACTACATTTATTATTTCGCACCGTAATAATAGTAATAGTTTGTGTTCTCAATCTTTTTATTGTTCAGAACGACACCTAACAATTTACTTTGTGCAGTATCAAGTAGTTCCTTCGCTTTTAGTGCCATTTCATTTTCTGTCTTCCCACTAGAAATAACAAGGATCGTTCCCCCGCATTTATTTGCTAGAATTTGCGCATCTGTTACAGCCAATAATGGTGGAGTATCAAAGATCACTAAGTCAAAAAATTCCTGTGCATCTAGGAAAAATTGCTCCATCGCCTTTGAACTTAGTAATTCGGCTGGATTTGGCGGAATTGGACCACTTGTTAAGATAAATAAGTTATTTTCCTGTGATTCTTCCACAGCATTGATTAATGTCGCTTGTTTTGTCAATACACTTGTTAAACCATATACGTTTGACATATTAAATGTATAATGAGCGGTTGGTTTTCTCATATCAGCGTCCACAAGTAGGACCTTTTTCCCTTGTTGCGCAAAGACTACCGCTAAATTTGCTACCGTAGTTGACTTTCCTTCACCAGGTCCTGACGATGTAACCATCAATGTTTTCACTTCTTCGTCAACGGTAGAAAATTGAACATTCGTTCGGATGGTTCGATATTGTTCAGAAATCGGTGATTTCGGATCAAACATCGAAATCAATGTCCTTCTATTACTTACCGGTTTCTTTTTATCCTTTTTAAGAGCCAATTGTCTCACCTCTCACTCGATTACTGCGTTCTGACCGTCTATTCTTACTATCTTTTATATCCTCATCACTCATTGTCGCTATCACACCGAGTACAGGTACTCCGAGTAGCTTCTCAATTTCTTGCTCAGTCTTCACTGTGTTATCTAAGAACTCTAATAGGAAAGCAATCCCCACTCCCGCCATTAAGCCAACTACCATCGCAATCGCGATATTAAGTAGTGGCTGAGGTTTGATTGGCGACTGATCTTCTACTACTTCTGCCTTTGCCAGGACGCTAACGTTATCAACACTCATAATTTTTACAATTTCTTCTTTAAAGACATTTGCTACGCTATTAGCAATTTGTGCGGCTGTTTCCGCATTTTCATCTGTTACAGAAACGTTGACCACCTGTGAATCCTTTTCATTAGCAACAGTAATTTTTTCGTTAAGCTGACCAACTGTCATGTCTAAATTTAGGTTTTTTATGACTAAATCAAGAATAGCGTTGCTCTTTATAATTACATTGTAGGTATTAATCAACTGAAGATTGGTTTGAATTTCATTATACTGAAAGGTAGCCTGGTCACTTTTTGATTGATTGACAAGCAATTGTGTTGAGGATTGATAAGTTGGTGTTATCAAAAAATAGCTAACTACACCGCTTAATAATACGGCTATGAAGGTTATACTCAAGATCAAACTTATTCGTTTACGTAAGGTTTGATATAATTCTTTTAAACTAATCGTTTCTTCCATGGTGTCCTCCCATTTATTATCCAAAAATGCAAGCAGAAACCATTATAGCATATATTGCCATATATATCTGTTACATTCGACATATTTTCGAGTTTATTTCCTTTTGACCTAACTTATTATACATCTATTTGTAAGATTTTGTAGTATTTAATCGAAATTGGAAGTGATTTCAATGACATATTTCCTACATGAAAAGGAACACTTCTTTATAAGTAACTACTTTTAACGCATTTCTTCCTATTATGTATAAATAACCATACCCCTCTCATCTTTTCGTTTTCCTCACCTCGGTTGCTGATTAAAATGGAAATTATGCATATAAAATGAATTATATCACGAAGTGTTGAGTAACTTTGTTCCACTTTTCGACTTTCTTCCTACCATTATTTTTTGCTCTCTTCTATATTTCTGATCTACATTGTAGTTTTTTGTAAGTTATAATCGAATTGAGAATATATTCTGTTATAATGGATATGGAAAACTATTGGGAGGTCAAATATAGATGATGAAAAACATTTTTACTGTGGTGCTTGGAATCGCTTGCTTAGTTGTCCTTTATCTAGGTAATTCGTATTGGTCCCAACAAAATCAAGCATCCGTAAAGGCTAATAATTCCTCCGAGGAAAAAGAAGTGGAGAAGAGTGAAACGAAAGTGACGGACGAGCCAGATGTCTTGGCTTATACAAAGAATTGGCCAACTGCAGCGATTGATCGGTTCGAGCAAACAGTAAAGGAAGAGACCACCTTCAAGATGCTATTTGTCGGTTCTCCCGCGATTGAGGATACATATGAAGTAGTGAAAGAGAAAATGTTGAAGTCGTTTGGAGAGAAAAACCTTCAACTAGCTATGAAGACATATACTACTACCACTACTCCTCCTACTACTAAAGGATGGATAGAAGATAATAAACAAGAGGAAATCATCGCTGAAGAAGCAGATTTGATTGTACTAGAACCCTTTCTTTTACTTGCTAATGGACATGCTACGATTGATGTCACATTAGACCGTTTAACATTGTTGATGGAGGATATTCAGGCTGCGAATCCTGAAACCATCTTCATGATCCAACCATCCTATCCACTTCTTACGGCAACGATTTACCCCAATCAAGTGGCAGAGTTGAAAGCATACGCAGAAGAGAATCAAATTACCTACCTTGATCACTGGACCGTTTGGCCAGAACAAGGTACCCAAGAACTGAGTGATAGTTTACTCCCTGACCAAAGTGGACCAAGTGAAATAGGCATCAAATTATGGAGCGACTTTTTACTGAACTATTTCATTTCTGATGAAAGCGAATCAATTTGATTCGCTTTTTTTCTATAAAATCTAGTTATTACCAGGACACTAGTTGTACGTGTCCATAGAATATCCACCAATTTCTTCTATCTATTTACCTGCCTTTTTGGTATTCTGTTTAATAGATTTTAAAAAAATGTAAATTTTTCGGAGGATTAGTCGAATGAGATCAGATAAAAAACGCAGAAAATGGTTGAAGGTTACCGGAATTGTCCTTCTTGTCTTATTGGTTGTTGCAGGCGGCTATGCCTATACCGTCTATCAATCTTTAAAAAGCGCAGTCAATACGATGCACGAGCCAATTGAACGTACGTCAGAAAAACGTCCCGAACCTGTTGAACTTGTGGAAAAGGATCCCTTCTCCGTCTTAATGCTCGGTGTCGATTCAACGACGGATAAAGGCCGTTCAGACACGATTATCGTATTAACCGTAAACCCGACTACCAATTCAGTTAAAATGCTCAGCATTCCCCGTGATACACGTACGGAAATTGTCGGCAAAGGCTATGATGATAAAATTAATCACGCCCACGCGTTTGGCGGAGTCGAGATGGCGATGGATACCGTTGAAAACTTCCTCGATATCCCGATTGATTATTATATGAAGGTGAACATGGAAGGGTTTAAAGACATCGTTGATGCCGTTGGGGGCGTAACAGTCGACAACACGCTTGATTTTTCTGTTGAGAAGGTAAATTTTCCGCTTGGTGAGATCACCCTAAATGGTGAAGAGGCTTTAGCATTCACTAGGATGCGCAAACAAGATCCGAACGGTGACTTTGGTCGTAACACACGACAACGTCAAATTATCCAGGCGGTAATCAAAGAAGGTGCCAGCATTTCAAGCTTAGTTAATTTCTCTGATATCTTTCAATCCGTTGGCACAAATGTAAAAACAAACCTTACCTTTGATCAGCTAGTCGATATCCAAAAGAACTACAAAACGGCCAGCAGCAACATCGAACAATTAGAAATAAAAGGCAGCGGCACTAAAATAAATGGCATCTATTATTTAGCCATTCCTCAAGAAGAACAGCAACGAATTCAAAATCTACTTAAGACAGAATTAGAACTAAATCAACACGCAAAAAACTGATTGGGACTCCCAGTCAGTTTTTTATTAGGAAATTTTCTTTGCCATTCTATATATTAATTAACCTTCATATTTCTAAGGTCGATTTTTAACTCTTCCATCAGCTTTTGGACAGTCATTCCTGTCTCATTTAGACCACGTTCATAGGCTCTTTTTATGATCTCCGAGAATTCCTCTTGCAAATCCTCATTATTTTCCTTCAATCCCATTCGACAAATATCTCCTTTCCCACGCTCTCGTTCCTCCCATTCTATTAAACTTTCGTAAATTTGTAAATAAAATGTAAAATATTAGTTTAATTTGTTGTAAGTATTTGCGTGATTAGACACAATTTGGGAGCCAAGGTGTCGGTTCTCATAGTTTTTCTACCTAGGAGAGACGCACGGGCTTTTGGATGATAGTAAATTACACTAAATAGCACCATTCTAATTTTACATAGCTTACTATACTTTGATGAAATCCTACTATTTTCCGAAGCAAAACAACAAATCCAAATGTTGAATTTTGGCAAATTATATATAACTTTGACTATTAGTATTGTAAAATATGGGTATTGTTTACGACAATATTCAATTACTATTTTACTAGATAGGGGTTCGGCTAGATGTATAGAAAAAAAACGCTTAAATGGCTAGTGTCTTTCCTTACTTTTTCACTGATCATCTCTTCGGCTTTCACAAACATTGGAGCTGCCTTAGGGACAACAGCATTTGCTGGTAAAAAGGATGAAATGCCTAGTTCAAAAAAGGGGAATACTAGAAACGCTCAAGCTGACGAATTAATTGTAAAGTTCAAGAATACGACCTCAGCAGCGAAGTTGAAAACGAAACATTCTCTTAAAACGAACCAAAAGCTTAAGTCAATTGGTGCTGAGGTTGTAAAAGTTGCAAAAGGTTCTAGTGTTAGCCAGCTAATGAAAACACTCAAGGCTGACCCTTCTGTACTCTATGTGCAGCCAAACTACACCTATACGAGATCTGGTATTCTAAACGACCCTTCCTTCACTAAATTATGGGGATTAGATAATACAGGGCAAGTGGTTAATGGACGCCCTGGGGTGGCGGATGTTGATATCGATTACTCTGAAGCGATCGGGGCGTTTACGAATGTAACGAACCCACAGCAGATGGTTGTTGCGGTGATTGATACTGGTATTGACATTCATCATCCTGACTTACGCGATAACATTTGGGTAAATCCCGGTGAAGTTGCTAACAACGGTGTGGATGATGATGGAAACGGATATATAGATGATATAAATGGCTGGGATTTCTACCATTCCGATCAAACCGTCTTTGACCCACAAGATTTGGATGATCATGGTACGCATGTGGCTGGAACGATTGCTGCTAAAAGCAATAACGGCATCGGCATTACCGGGATTGCCGCCAATGTAAAAATACTGCCCTTGAAGTTCTTGGGACCAGATGGTGACGGGTATACTTCTGATGCGATTCTTGCCATAGAATATGCAGAAAGCATGGGTGTCAAGATTGCCAATTTGAGCTGGAGCGGATCAGAATATGACCAGGCTCTAAATGATGTGATTGATCAAACAAATATGCTTTTTATAGCGGCTGCCGGAAATGACGGACTTAATGTCGACCAACAACCTGAATACCCTGCTAGCTTTGAAAGCACCAATATTATTTCTGTTACTGCGATTGACAACTCTGGTAATTTGGCGGATTTCTCGAATTATGGATACCAGAATGTCGATATAGCTGCACCAGGTGTTAATATTTTAAGCACGGTTCCGATAGTATTAGAACAAGGGGTAGCTGCGGAGATTTTCAATCCATCACAAAACTACAAAGCTATTTTTAATGGAATTGGTTTTGAATATTTCAATGCTACCGATCGACAGGCTGTCTTTAATAAAGCGACTAACTATTTAGGGTTAACATCCAGTTCGACCATTTTGTTGGTTCAAGATGATGAAGCGGATGTTGGTAACATAAACTACTTACCTGTTTATACTTCATTATTAACGAATGCAGGCTTATCCTATAACGTTAAAACAGTTTCAGCTTACGAGAATGGCCCGGATTTAGCCACTCTAACTGGGTACGACGCCGTGATTTGGTTTAGCGGAAACGCTATGGGGCAAGAAAATCCGAATTTGACCTCTGAAGATTTAAGTTCCTTGGAGCAATTTTTAAAAAGAGGCAATACGTCATTATTATTAAGCGGCCAAGATTTACTCTATCGCAATGAAGACACTTTCTTTGTTACCGATACGCTGGCTCTTTCCATTAACGGGGAGGGAGAATCAAGAGCACAAGTAACTGGGGTAAAGGGTACAACCTATGATGGTGCTTCGTATCGTGTGAAATCTGCGCCGTATGTTGACTATATAACTAGTAATAATAGTGCTATAGCAAAAGTAAACTTACTTTTCCCTGGGGACACAAACTATGATAATGCTTATAGCTATTATCAAGGGACCTCAATGGCAGCACCTCATGTAACCGGTGTTGCGGCACTGTTAGCCGGCAAACACCCTGACTGGGAACCGGAAAAATGGAAAAATACGATTCTAGCAACTGGCGATAGCCTAGCATCACTATCCGCCAAAGTCCAAACAGGCAAAACACTCAATGCAGCAAAAGCCTTAGCCTACGTACAAGACGAAATCGCGCCAAGTTTACCTATAGTAAACATAGTTACCGATAAAGATACTTTGGTGACAGGCACCGCGGAGGCAGAAGCTACAGTGGAAGTAAAAGTCAATGGTTCGGTGATTGGAACGGCTGTTACGGGGTCAGATGGAACCTATTCGGTTACCATCCCTGGGCAAAAGGCTGACACTGTGCTGGTTGTTACTGCTACAGATTTGGCCGGAAATGTCAGTGAGGCAACTACTGTTATCGTCAAAGATGTTACTGCTCCAAGTTTACCTATAATAAATATAGTTGCTGATAAAGATACTTTGGTGACAGGCACCGCTGAAGTTGGTTCTACTGTTCAAGTTAAAGTTAATGGTTCTGTGATTGGCTCTGCTACTGCAGGCGCTGATGGTAATTTTATGGTTTCCATTGCTAAGCAATTGGCAGGAACTGTTTTAGTCGTAACGGTTGCAGACAAAGCCGGCAACGTAAGTGAAGCAGCAACACTTACCGTCGTGAAATCTCCTGCCACCGGCTGGGTATTTGAAAGCGGCATTTGGTATTATTATGACTCGGTTAATTTTGAGAAGAAAACAGGCTGGTTCGCTGTAGGTGCTACCTGGTATTACTTTAATGCTAAGGGCGAGATGCAAACCGGTTGGGAGTCCGTTGGCGGCGTTTGGTATTACTTCAAGAGCGGCGGTGCGATGCAAACCGGATGGTTGCAGGACGGGTCAACTTGGTATTACTTCAAGAGCAGCGGTGCCATGCAAACTGGCTGGCTGCAAAGCAGTAGTACTTGGTATTATTTCAAGAGCAGTGGGGCAATGCAAACTGGCTGGCTGCAAAGTGGCAGTACTTGGTATTATTTCAAGGGTGGCGGCCAGATGCAAACCGGCTGGCTACTGATCGGTTCGACTTGGTATTACTTCAAACCAGGTGGTGCGATGCAAACTGGCTGGCTGCAAAGCGGTTCAACCTGGTTTTACTTCAAATCAGGTGGCGCAATGCAAACTGGCTGGGCAACCATCTCAGGTAAGCGGTACTTCTTTGATCAAAGTGGCGCATTAAAATAATTTTCTGCAACAAACCCAATTTCATTTGAAGTTGGGTTTGTTTTTTTGGAAAAGTTGATGAGTCATTCCGCGGGTTTTGCTAATTATTCCGCGAGAATTCGTATTCATTCCGCGGAAAACCGCCAACATTCCGCCAGCTCCCATTTTTCTCGTGAGCCAGGGGGACGGTTCGTTCTCGTGGCTTTTTTACCTAGGACGGAGTGAAGCACTGGTCGGTTCTCGGGCTTCATTTTTGTTTAAAGATGGGACGAAAACCGCCCCTCTGTTTTCTTTTTATAAGATTGTTGAATGCTGTTGGAATTTAACAGAAATTTGGATAAAAAATAAAAGTTGTATTTTTTTGGGGAAATCGGAACAGACTATTCTAGGGTTTTGTAAAGATGCTGTCAAGAATTGCAAATTATTAAACAAAGTGAAGGAATTTCATGGTAGAATATGTACAATATAACAATAAAAAGCAATAAGCGCCCGTTTAGCGACGTATGGACTGGAGCGCTCCGCATGAGATAAAGGAAACACGAAGAGCGTTAGCGATTCGATGTTGACTTATCGTAAGGAGGAGAGCGAAGTCCACTAGTCGCTGGGCGCTGGTGCTAGATTCAGAAAATTAGAGGTGAATTTCTAGATGAAGAAGACCATTGTCCGCGCCGTATCGACAGCAGCGTTCCTTTCGACTGTTTATGCCGGAACTGCATTTGCCAGTGAATACACAGTCAAAAAAGGCGACACCTTATCGGGTATTGCCTTACAGAACAAAACGTCTGTTGCAAAAATAAAGACCTTGAACAGTTTGAAATCTGATACGATCTACGTGAATCAAAAGCTGAAGCTTAGCGAGGAAGCCGTATCCACTCAACCAGCAGTGACGGCACCTGTCCCAACCGTTACAGCTAGTGTGTACACAGTCAAAAGCGGTGACTATCTAGGCAAGATTGCAATGGAATTCGACCTTACCGTTAAGGAATTGAAGAAGCTCAACAATCTTACCTCTGATTTGATTTATCCAGGGCAGAAGATGAAGGTTTCATCCAATCCTGTAGTGGTCACCCCGCCGACCGTTGTTACTCCGCCAACAGTGGTGACACCACCACCAACAACCACACCGAGTGTCCCAACAACAGCGGTGACAACTTATACTGTTAAAAGCGGTGATTATCTCGGGAAAATTGCCAGTCAATTTAAGGTAACCGTACAGGAACTAAAAACACTTAACGGCTTGAAATCAGATATGATTTTTATCGGGCAAAAGCTATCGGTTGTTGCAGCGGCTGGGAACCCGCCAACGCAAGAAGTAACGGCGCCAGTAACAGATGTAATCACGAATCTAATCAAGACCGCTAAAGGCTTAATGGGGATCCCCTATGTGTGGGGCGGCAGCACCGTGAACGGTTTTGACTGCAGCGGCTTCATCTATTATGTCGCGAACAAATCAGGGCTGAAAGATATCGGACGTACCAACGCAGAAGGCTACTACAGCCGGTCCTACTATGTGGACAAGCCACAACTAGGCGACCTTGTCTTTTTTGAAAATACATATAAAAAAGGAATCTCACACGTCGGCTTCTACGTAGGCGATAACCAATTCATCCACGCCGATGAAAAGGCTGGGATTACCATTACCAACTTAAACAACAACTACTGGTCCAAACACTTTGATGGATTTAAGAAGTTTTATTAGGTGGGAAGCCAGGGGGACGATTCGTTCTCGTGGCTTTTTTTCCTAGGATGGAGTGAAGCACGGGGCGGTTCTCGTGCTTTATTTTTGTTTAAAGTGCCAAGGGGACGGTTCTACTGGTTTTATTCTTACGATAGGGATGTACCACCAGAACCGTCCCCGTGGTTTTTATTAAATCTCTTTTTCCATCAATACATTTGTCGTCTGATAACCTAATTTTTCATATAATCCTCTTGCCACTTTGTTATGACCAAAAACGTGCAGACCTATTTTTTTCATGCCCAGTTTCTGCCCAACATTCTCTATTTGCTTCATTGCTTCTTTGGCATATCCAAACCCTTGGTATTCTTCTACTACATAAATATCATAAATATATCCTTTTTCTTCAGATAGCTGTGCAAGCCATATAGCTCCAATGGCGCTATCGTCATTTAAAATAGTGTATAAGAAATTATTCTCAGTCTTCTCACCCTTAGGTAAAAGCCTTGTATATTCCTCCACCGCTTTACTAATTGATTCTTCTTGATTCCAATTTCCAGATAAAACTTTTTCTTCCGCATATGATTTAGTCGCTAAAGAAACATATTTTTGATATTCATTGGAATTCATTATAACTAAAGTAATCATTGTTTTTACTCCCCCTTATCCACTAACTTCTATAAGATAGCAATCGATTCCTTCTTAGAGGAAACACAGGGCTATCGGCTCCCCTGCTATATTTTTGTTTAAAGTGCTAAGGGGAAGGTTCTCCCCTTTTTCCTGCTAGGGAAATGTGCCATGAGAACCGTCGCCTCGGCTTTTCTAAGATAAACACACACCATATGTTTAAGAGAATAATAGTTTGGACAAACTAATGATAGATACGTAACCAAGGGGGAATGAAAATGAAGGAAAGCAAATTGTTATTATCCGAGTTTACTAACGAAGAAGGCTTCGAACTTAACAACTACCTCACACAGCTGTTTGATATTGTTAGAGGCCAGAAGGACCAGGGGGACGTTTTCCTAATAGAGTAAGTGAAAGTTACATAAGCCAGGCTGGTGCCTGGCTTTTTTGCTATGAAGGCTAAATAGGGTGTCAGGTAACGTTAACGAAAGTAACCTCAGTCATTCCAATTCCAGAAGCCTACCTCATCCACTTCTAAATCCCCAACCCAGGCTTCTTCTTGTAGCTTCAACACTTCCTTTGTCGGTCCAGTGATAACAACGCCATAATGCTGAACCCCATTTTTTTCAAGGAAATCAATTCGTTTTGAAAGGTCTAATCCCCCAAAGCCAAAGTAGAGTTTGTTTGCTTGTCGTTCATGATCCTTTAGAAAGTATAAGGTCTTCAAGAATTGCTTGTGGAAAATCTTTTGATCCTCTTCGCTGTAAGCAGGAGAAGAATGACCCTCCGAAACGATTCTACTACCGAATAGTCCCTTTTCTTCTTCTCTGGATTCTAAAATCATGTCATCATCATGCCAAATTGGGCTGTTTGGAAAACCAATCGGATCAAAGATAATCCCTTCATCCCTACCTTCTCTTGCTTCCATCCCAGAGTCAACAGCTAACCAAATCAGGTCAATGTCTTTTCCTTCAAACCGCTGAAAAACCACTTCTGTTTCGAGTAACTCCGCAAAAGATACATAGGCGGAAACGACCGTTCCTTCAGGAAGCTGCTCTAATCTTTTCCAGTCTGACATCCCCCTCGTTCCCACTCCAGGATAGGAAAAGGCCGGTTTATTCTGTGATACATTTCCTAAGTGTTTTCGTTCTGGATAGGCCATCATCGAGAAAAGAAAATTAACCTCCATCTCACCCACCTTTACCATATCCGTCCCTACTCTTTTATTTAAATCTCTTGTTGCCTCCAAACCAAAAAACGGTTTTGAATTTGTACTCGTTCCACCTGTATATCCATAAGGATCGGTTACCGTTAACGTATGGTCGATAATGTTCCTTAACACATCTACTCGATCGGGCTTCCCCCATGAATAGTAAACAGCAGTTAGTATCGACGAAGCAATCGTAAATACAAGTAGCATCCCAACAGCGAAAAAGGCGGTTTGCCGTCTGGCCTTCCATTTACTCCGTCTTAATATCTTTTGCTGCTTTTTTTCGTTACTAGTTGAACCTTTTGCTTCCTCTGGTTTATTTTCCTCAAGGTACTCTTGATATTTTTCCAGCTTTTCTAACTCTTTTTCAAATTCTTCTAATTCGCTATCAGATAATTCCCCATTCTCGTAAGCATCCAGTTTTCTTTTAAAATCATTACTCACTTTTCTACCGCCTTCCTACCTCTTATCGCCTGCCTGCCACGGAATAATAATACTTTAAAATGAGTGGGTGGCACGTTCATCACTTGCGCTGCTTCATTGTAAGATAATCCGTGAAAATCATGTAAAAGCACCGCAGATTTATGTTTTTCCGGTAAGTCTTTTAACATGTTGATGATTTCTTGAATTTCTTCATGAACCACAATCGTATCTACAGGTGCCTTTTTCTTATCAAATAATGATAGGAAAAAGCTTTGCTCCTTTATTACCATTCTTTTTTGCTTCCGGTAATGGTCTATAAATGCATGATGCGCTACTGTAAAAAGCCATGTTTTAACATTTCCCCCCTCGTAATTCTCAATGTAAAGATGAGCACGGAAAAATGTTTCTTGCGCAAGGTCCTCTGCCGTATGGTGGTCATAGCAAAGAGAGAGGAGAAAACGATATATATCATGAAAATAAGTTTGATAAATGTCATCAATAGTCTCTATCATCCGCTCCTCCCCTCATCAATAGCACGGATAAGAATGAAAAAAGTTACAGGGAATATCTAAAATAGGAAAATATTTTTTCTTTATTAGAAACTTTTCACTAAAAATTGTAAGGCAATTTAGATTTTAACATGAAGTATGCTAGAATAAATTAGAGTTTCGAAGAAATGTTCTTAAGTAGGAGAAGTAACTTTTTTAAATAGGAGGGATAAATTTGAGTATTTCAACTATAATTACGACTACTTGCTTTATTATTTCCTTAGTGTGTTTTTTGTTTGTAGGAATAACAAAGGTTTACTTAGAAAAAAAAGGGAGAGTATGATTTGTCATAAACTCATTTTAACAGGGGAACTTTAGGATGTCCTTCATATGCTCGATTAAGAAAAAAACTACAGGAACGAATCTCCCGGCTTCATTCCTGCAACAAGAATGTGCCTCGAGAACCGTCCCCTCGGTTTTTATTTTGTTAAACAGCAACTGCCCTTAACCATTTTACATTCTTTTTTTACTACTGCTATGTATTCGGTCAGTTCATCCACATTATTAAATTGTTGGTTATGGTTGGTAACAACGGCTATCGATAACGACACAATGGCTATCTTTTCTTTAACCCCTTGCCGATTTTCCGCTATTACATATTTTTGTGCTAGGTGATTGGATTTGTAAAAACGCTTAATATTTTTATCAAAGTCTTTCAAAATGGCCTCGCACATTACTTGATAATCATAATGATCGAGAATGATAATGAAATCATCTCCGCCAATATGCCCCAAAAACAACCCTTTTTCATCACAATATCTTTTCAATAGATTGGCCGTTTCTGTTAGCAGGTCATCCCCCTTTTTAAAACCATAGGTATCGTTATAGGATTTAAAATGATCTAAATCGAAGTAGAGGACGCTATATTTTTCCTGGTGTAAAATCTCCTTGAGCTTATTATCGATAACCAGGTTCCCCGGCAATTTCGTTAAAGGACTTAAAAAGCTCGCAAATTCTACCTGAACCTCTACCAATTTCATTAGTAATTGGTGAATATTTACTATGCCAATATATTTATTATCCTTCGTTACGATTACATAATCATACAGATCCTCTTCTTTTCTTTCCATTGCTAACTTACTTACCGTTGTAATGGACTGATAGTAATCTACTATAAGAGGTTCTTTATTCGCGAGTAATTCAACGGATCGGCCAATATAGAGATTATACCCGTATAAATCGCCCAATTTCTGATAAAAATCCGTTCTTGTTATTAGGGAAATGGGCACATCTTGATCTACAACAACGATCCCAAGTATTTTCGTATCCCCGCTAAATATCTTATCCACTGTTTTATTGACCGTGTTAAGGGAAATAGATGGTACCTGTTTTGCTATATCACCAACATAATCTACCATAGCGGCGTCTCCTTTTGCCAAAAGACCACGGGGACGGTTTTCCTGGCTTTATTCCTTCAATAAGAATGTGCTACTAGAACCGTGCCCCTGGCTCTCCATCGGGTTTTTCCCTGGTCTTACTTCCTCATGCGGCCTTCCAAGCGCATATCCTTGACCATAATCGATTCCTTGCTCCCGTATATAGGCCAAGTCTTCCAGTCTTTCGATTCCTTCTGCAATAATTTCGGTACATGATTGTTTTGCATATTCTATTATTAACTTAACCAACTGCTGTTGTTCTTTATTTTTATCAATATGCTGAATCAAGGACTTATCTAGTTTAATAAACTCTGGCTTTAAATAAACTAACGTTTTTAGACTGTTGTAGCCAGACCCGACATCATCGATAGCAATTCGATATCCTTGCCTGCGATAATTTGAAAGAACTTTTTCAAAAAGTGTAAAGTCTGACACAGCACTTCTCTCCGTCAATTCAAAAACGACCTGATTCGGCTGTATCCCAAGCTCAGATAAAAGCTGCAGCGTTTCTCCACTATGATAGTTTGCATCAAGTAACACATTCGGGTGAATATTAATAAAAATTAAAGCTGGATGCTGGTCGACATCCCACTTATTTCTATCCATGAAACGTTTAAAAGACAAATTTCTACAAAAACATTCA
The DNA here is from genome assembly GCF_038592905.1 of Neobacillus sp. FSL H8-0543. Lineage (GTDB taxonomy): Bacteria > Bacillota > Bacilli > Bacillales > Cytobacillaceae > Neobacillus. The sequence continues at coordinate 2,196,941 of NZ_CP151943.1, forward strand.
AAGGAAAACACTTGATTTGATTGCCCAACAAATTCATAGAAATATTCCGTGTTCGGAAATAACTTACTAGCTGCCGGGCGATTTAAGGCCTCATACCCAACCGTTTCCCCTGACAGTAATTTCACGATTGGCTGAAAGAATGTATCTAAAGCATGATTATTCATGATCTTCTGCAATTCCTTCAACCTCTTATAATATAAAATTTCCCTTTGTCCTCTTTCACTTAGGTGCTTTAAATAAGTAAATAACAGATTCGTTCTCGACATCGACTTTACCTGTAGATCTAATTGCCTATACATAGCTGTCGCACCCACTTTAGAAAGATAATATATAACCCTATCATAATGACAAAATGTAAAAATAATGTTTGGCTAACATTAAGTATTCGTTAAGAATCAGGAGAAAAGTACTAGGGGGAAAGATCATGGGGATGGTTCTCCCTGTTCTTAATTCCTGGCATACTGCTTTAGGACAAAAAAAGGCTTTACTCTTATTGTGAGTAAAGCCCTAATAGGAATTGCAGCAATCCCTTTATCACCAATCAAAATAGTATATTTTTTACTTCAAGTTAAAAATTCCCTTACCCGTTTCAATATTTATAGGCAATGATGAATGTTCATGAGCTATGACCCAAGATTCATTCACTTTTTTTAAACCATATGTAAACCGATTTGTTATCTGACGAAGTTGCTCACCATTTTCTTCTTGGTGTGCAGCAAAGGTTACAGCACAATGAACAAATGCGAGATTTGAATTTTCTTCAACAACTAGGTCATTAAATTCAACTTTAAGTAAAACACCATCCTCACTCAATCCATTAAACCACTCTCTCACGTTTTCCTTCCATGAAGAAATACCGTTGCTCTCCCAGTTCCCCCAGCAATCATAAATATGCATATCGGGAGCATACATGGATAAGAATTTTTCAACATCTTTTTCGTAAACTGCATTTTTGTAATTTTCAAGAACATCTTGAACTGTGAAAAAAACCTCCGTCATTCACTTCATCCCCTTTACCTTATTTCAGAAATGTAAGTATGTAACTATAGATTTCTATATTCATTCATTTTTTCCTTCTTCAAGTAAATTACCTAGCTGCTTAAGTATATTTTTTTAGAACCGTTACTGTGGTTTCCCCCGCGGATTCTGCACCGTATCTACAGACCACCAGAACTTCCCCGCGGTTTTTTCCAATATATTCTGGTTATCCTAGACAGGAGAAAGGGTGGTTTCATGTCGATGTACCGGACCAGAACGGAGCAGGAATGGGTTTTTGAATATGTAACGAGGAAGCCGCAGCCGACACCTGTTGTATTGGGGTCAAAGGGGACGTGGTCAGGGAACGGGAAACCGATGATCATTCTAATCGGGTTCACTCTCATCGACGTGTTGACCCTGGCCGATATATACGATGCTGCCCATCACGCCATAAGAGAAATGAAGCACCAAGGAATCACCTACTACGCAATCAACATCATCGAAAAGAAGAAAGTGAAGGAGATTATTGAGGAGTGGAAATAGGCGAAGTAAGGTAACTTTGGTTAAAAATTGGGGCCAGAGATCAAATCCGCAGATAGACCATCGAAAAAGGCAGATAGAGCCATCAATTCGGCAGATAAGAGAAACTTCGGAGGACCCAAGTACAAAAAGTTCAAGGATTTCACCTTATTACCAAGCATAAAATCCCATATAAAGGAAAATACATAACCGAAGTAAGGTAACTTAGGTTCAAAACTGGGGCCAGTGATCAAATCCGCAGATAGAATGAGGATTTTGGCAGATAGACCATCGAAAAAGGCAGATAGAACGATCAAATTGGCAGATAAGAGAACTTCGGAGGACCCAAGTACCAAGAATTCAAGGATTTCAGCATATTATCAAGCTGCAAATTCCATATAAAGGAAATTATGTAACCGAAGTAAGGTAACTAAAGAAAGATTGTTTAAGAAGGAATTCAATTAGTCAGAAGAGAAATAAAATATGAGTAGGAAATAAAAGGATTTGGGGGGATAATGGTGGATTGTAAAAAGGTTAACAAAATCTTTAGAGTTGTAGGCATAAAAGGCGGTGGATCTTTTGCTAATTTTGGTACCGATGTTCCAAAACTTGCCCAGCAATTCTTAACTCGAATAGATGAAGTTGAAAATCATTCGGGTATTGAAGTAGCTCTTTTCGAACCTAAACGGGATACTAACCATCTGGATGGCCACTATTATGTAGGAATAATTGTTAATGAGACTCTAAAAGAGATTCCAGTTGGGATGGATTATATCGAAACTACACAAGCCTATGTTACGACTAGGGGGAAGATCATTCATATCGCTAACCTACATTACCATTTAGTAAAATGGGCAGATGATACGGGTTATAAACGGGATTTAGATTCTCATATTGTTGAAACTTATCATCCAATGGAAAATGGTGAGGAAGAAGTAGAGATTTATTTACCCATCCATATCTAAAACCCAGTTGCTTTAAACCTAGGCTGCAAACTTATGGTGGCTTTTATCTAATTTGATAAACCATGGGGACGGTTGGCTAGAAAAATAAAATGGCAGATGAAACTGGGGATTCGGCAGGTAAGATAGCGAATTCGGCAGATAGACCACCCCATTTGGCAGATTAATAGCCTTTCTATGTAGAACAAGAAGGACCCTGCATCTAGAGCACAGGGTCCTCCTCTATGTATTAGTTCTCAATCCAGAACCTCTTGATCACATTTCCATCTTCCTCAATATAATCCGTATCCGCAACTCCGCCATTATTCATGATCGTTTTTGCTGAACCGGTATTCTTCTCATCACAAACAACAAGTACCCTCGTGATTCCTATTTCCTTCGTCTTTTCTAAGGATAGCTCCAATAATTTCGTCGCATATCCTTTTCGGCGCTCGGATGGACGGATGCCATAGCCGATGTGACCACCCTCGTTCAATAGCCTTTCTGTTAAACGATGGCGGATATTAACGACACCAAGAACTTTATTATCCTCGTTAACTAACCAATAAGTAGAATCCGGGACCCAGCCCTCAGGGAGATTTTCATCCTTCTCCAGCATCACGGGGAAATCCGAAGGGTCCTTGGCAATCACCCAAGGAATCATCGCCTCGCCGCTCGCTTTCCACTCCTGATAAAAAGATAAATATTCCGTCTCCAACTCCATCGTTGGATGTAGAACAGAGGGACGTTTCTCTTGTTTCATCCTAAACTAAATAGGAAACACGAGAAACGTCCCCATGTTTCTACTTCTTCAACTCGTTTAGGTATTAAAAAAAGGATGAAACCAATATTATATGGTTTCCATCCTTTTTTAAAAATAGTCCGTTACACTATTTTACTTAGTTTTTACCGTTCCCATTGCCATTACCATTACCTTTATTACCATTCTCGCTCTTTTTTTCAGTGTCTTTATTTTGTGCATTTTGATTGTTTTTGCTAGCTGGCTGTTGTTTTTTTTCTTTTTCCACTTGAGCTTTTTGATTTTGTACCTCTGCTTTTTGTTTACCTTGAACACGTTTTTCATCAGCTTTTTGTTGCTTTTCAACAACTGGAGTTGTAACTACCGGTTGTACTTCTTCCGTAGTTCCTTCTTCTGTAACTGGATCTGTTCCTTCAGTTTCAGTTGTAGTTTCAGTTTCTTGCTTAACTTCTTCCACTTGTTCTACCACTGATTCTTCAGTTGGGTCTACTGCCTCTTCTTCAACTACTTCACTATCTTCATTTGCAAATTTACTAGCTTTTTTCTCAAGCTTTTCAAGTTTTTTATCTAATTTAGCAAAAGACTTTTGAATATTCTTCATTAATGCTTTTTGAGCTGTAGGATTTTTCACATGAGATAATGCAGCAGCTAATGCGTCAATGTTATTCGCAAGCTTAGCTTCTACATCGTCCTCTTCAGTAACTTCAGCCACAACTTCTTCTTCATTTACTTCTGCAGATTCTGTTTCTTCAGCTACTTCTCCTTGATTAGCTTCTTCTACTGCTACTTCCGTCTCTTCACCTGCCACATCTTCAGATTCAGCTAGATTTTCAGCTGCCTCTTCTTGAGTAGCAATTGCTTCTTTAAGTAACTCTTCAGCTTCCTCCGTTTTACCTTCCGCAAATAATGTATTTGCTTCAGCAATACGTTCTGCTGCGAATCCAGCTAATAGACGAGCTTCTTCATAATCATCAAAAGTAACGGCAAGTCTTACTTTTTCTATCATGATTTTTACAAAATAGAAGAAATCTCCAGGTACCAAAGATACCTCTTCTTCTTGAACATTTTCTTCAGTTGTTTCTTCTTCTGTTACATCCTCTTCGCCTTCAGTTGCATTTTCCTCAGTAACTTCTTCACTTTCAGTTCCTTCTGCTACTTCATCTTCAGTAGTCGTTTCTTCCTCCACAACTACATTATCTTCTGTAGTAGTATCTTCAGAAATCATCCCATCATTAACAGCTTCTTCAGTTACTGTGCCTTCTGTAATTGTTGTAACTTGTTGCTCTGTTACATCTTCATTCGCAAAAACTGCTGGTGTTGCCAATGAAAAAATAAGTACAGATGCTACTGTTCCGCTAATAATAGACTTCTTGAACTTTCCGATCTTCATGTGTTTTTCCCCCTAAATTGATTTACACTAAAATATTCGACGAAAGTTGATATATATGTCCGTATTTCTTAAAAAATAGTAAATTGTTCCTATATTGATATAATTACCCAAGGTACCTAGCGTATTTTGGCAGATAGACTCAGAGATTCGGCAGATAGACCACCCCATTCAATAGTTTTTATAACAAAGACCCCGCTCAACCACTAAGCCGTTCTCTTTTGGAGTACCCACATAGGAAAAAACGAATATAAAAACAAGTATAAAAGCAGTGGATTTCACAAATGAAATCGCGCTGCTTTTAACATTTTTCTGGAAAATATATGGTAAAATTAGCAAGGAGGCTTTTTTTAAAATGTCCCTTTAGTTCAGGAAGGTATTGTCAAAACCCATATTGAATTATAATTAAAATTAAGTTACCGAGGCGGGGTTGAAGTGAATGAAAGATGTGACATTATTTTTATCAAAATGGAAGCAAATAATACAAAAACTAGAGAACAATAACGGCAAAGTTCATCCAATTGAAATTGGAAAAAAAGCAACGATACAGGAGATAGAAGCTAAAGAAAAAGAGTTAGGTTATCAATTACCTCCTTCGTATAAATACATTTTAAATAACCTAGGATCATCACTCTCGTTTTATTACTCATTTTCTGAAGATACAATTATTCCAAGTGAATTCAACGAAATATTCTCTGGAGAGATAAATTGGAATATTGACTTCCTTCAGGATTTAAATATGTTAGCTGACGAACTTATGGAAGACGGAGAAGATTACGGGGCGACACTTAGAGGGAAATTAGAGTTTTCTCATGCTGGAAACGGAGATATTTATGCGTTTGATATGTCTGTTGAGAGTGATGAGAAACCAGTTGTTTATTGGGAACATGAAGAAGACACTGTTACTTATATTGCGGATTCATTTATCGATTATTTATTAAGGATAACTGAACTTGGGTGTATTGGTAGTGAAAAATGGCAGTTTGAATATTTTCTTAGCGATACGGGGTTAGACACTACAAATACAGCAGCAGCTAAGTGGAAGCATTGGTTTGAGTCATTTTCAGAAACAACCTTAGATGATGTGAAAAATAACATGGAACAGCTAATAGCTTTTGCGGTTTATCGAGATAAATTAGATGAAGAATCAATCGACTTTCTCCGGAAATTCAGTAGAAATGAATTATTTGATTACCTTTTAGAAGAACTAGATAAAAAAGAGTCATTTAAAGACCAGAAGATGATATGTGAGGTGATTGGAAAAGTCTTAGGAAATTACGCAGACTCATGGGTTAGAAGTTTGTGGGAAGCAAAGCAAGATATTATGGATAGTAGATTACGTTCCTTTCTAACTTCAATGTGTTTAAGTAAGGATGAAGGACTAACTTTAGTATTTAATTTTCTTGAACAAGAATCTAATAAAAAGATAACTGGGTACGACGCACTTTCCCATCTAGGTGATTTTCATTCAAGGGATGTTATTTTGTGGATGGAGAATCATGTTAAATTTCCTGTGACAGAAGGGTGGGACGAACTATTCGTAAGGTCAAATTTTTCGCGGGATGACATAGAAAGGTGGACCTCCTTAGATGAGAGACATGAAGTAACTGTGATTCACGCATTAGAAAAGTATGTCTATATGAAGGTTGCAAATAATAAATTTTTCTATGGTATCTCAGGTCTTCCATCAAAATCCGATTTCATTGATTTTCTAGCTAAATTACAGGCTAAACAAGTGTTAAAAAAGAGGATACTGTCCTTAGAGTATGTTATACAAAACATAAATATATTTTATTAAGTTTATGAAACAATGGCACTTAAACTACACCTTAAGTACAATAAAAAACAGTGGTAAATCATCAATTCACCGCTGTTTTTTATTGCATATAGATAATATCTTTCAACTCGAATATTTTATCGGTTAATCCCAATCGCTGTGCAGGCCCTTCTAAATCTTGCATTCTTTTTAGCTAATTCATGAGGATGGTCATCTTTATAGAGTATTGCGTCCAGTGCCAGTTCATCAAGAGAGAAATTCCAACCGTAAGCAATTTCAGCCCGGAAGACAAATCTACTCTCCATTTTCCGAGATGACAATGTGTGTTGGAGATTCAGAGCGAGTTCATATGCGAACGGCTCTGCTATTATAGGTGCTTTTATCTGTGCGGGTACCTCAAAAAAGAAAGGCTTAATCAACCACACAGGGTCCTTAGTTTTAGCTCTCCATCCAAAAACGCCGGATTACATTTCCATCTTCCTCAATATAATCCCTATCCGCAACTCCGCCATTATTCATGATCGTTTTTGCTGAACCAGTATTCGTTGCATCACAAACGACAAGTACCCTCGTGATCCCTATTTCTTTCGTCTTTTCTAAGGATAGCTCCAATAATTTCGTCGCATATCCTTTTCGGCGCTCGGATGGGCGGATGCCATACCCGATGTGACCACCCTCGTTCAATAGCCTTTCTGTTAAACGATGGCGGATATTAACAACTCCAAGAACTTTTTTATCCTCGTTAACTAACCAATAGGTAGAATCCGGGACCCAGCCCTCAGGGAGATTTTCACCCTTCTCGGAATCTAGCAAAGACTGCAGCATCACGGGGAAATCCGAAGGGTCCTTGGCAATCACCCAAGGAATCATCGCCTCGCCGCTCGCTTTCCACTCCTGATAAAAAGATAGATATTCCGTCTCCAACTCCATCGTTGGTCGTGTTAAAAATACAGCCATTTCCATTCACCTACTAATATAGAATTAACCACGGAGACGGTTCCCACTAGAACCGTCATAGTCTCCCTCTAGTCTAAAATCTCTCATAGGTAATGTCTACATTTATTGCATAGGCCACCTTACTGCCGTCCGCCGCGGCAAGGATTAGTGACGATGGTTTTAGTTGAGCGGACTCGCCTGCGGTGTAGATGTTTTTTTGCGAGGTGCGGCCTGCATCGTCGGTTACCAGCGCTCCGTTTTCTTGGAGCGCGCACCCGAGCTGTTCGGCAAATGGGTTGGGTCGATGGAATTTTGGCAGGATAAACCCGCCCGTTCTTTTCGTAATATAACCAGATTGAAATTCCATACTTTGCAAGCGACCATCTTCCCCATGCAGTTTTTTTATCGGCTCCGTCACGACCATGATCTTTCTCCGCTCCAGCTCGTCTATTTTTGAAAAATTCATAGGCTGACCGTTTGTCGCCACCAGCAAATCCCGCGACCAATTGTAAACAAGTTTGGCCAGATGCACCGCGCTATCCTCGTTCTCGACAATGATAATCAGCGGTTGGTCCCTTAGCTCCCAGCCATGGCAGTACGGACAACTAAATAGGCTTTTTCCATAAAAACGTTGAATCTCCGGTACGGATGGAAACACCTCTTGAATGCCCGTTGCTAACAAGATTTTTTCGGCATAATACACCCTTTCATCCGACGTGATCATTTTAAACAATTGGTTATCGGCTCGTTTAATTATTTGTGTAACCGTCTCATTGAAAAATTGAACGGACGAATAGTTCCTTAACTCCTCCAAGGCAATTTTTTTAAAATCTGAAGGTTTGACGCCGTCTCGGGTAATAAATCCATGGGATTCATGCGCGACCCGGTTTCGGTTCGTGCCATCATCGAACAAAGCCACCTTCCTACGTGCCCTTCCCAAAACCAGGCTTGCATTCAAACCCGCAGGTCCCGCACCCAGCACCGCACAATCAAAAACCTCCATAGATATTTCCCTCCCTTCAGAACCATGGGGACGGTTGTAAAGCAATCGTCCCCCCGGCTTACTCCTGTAGTTCATTTATATTACTGTTTGTCTCAAATATGAGCTGGGGGGGTTTTTGTGCAGAAAAAAAAGCCAGGAGAAGCGTCCGTCCCTCTGGCCCACACTCACTCCTGCACCGTTACAATCACCCCGTCCATGTTATTGCCGGAGATTTCAAAGGCTTGGTTTTTAGGTAGTTGAATGGTTTCGCTTTCGCTAACGGTGTAATAGGAAACGGTGTATTTTTGTCCCTTGAAGGTGGCGATGATGTTTTTTTCTTGTGTGAGATAGTCGAGATATTCTTCCAGTGCAAAGTTCTTTTCCTGGATGATGGCACTGTGAGGCAGCCCGACATAGCGGATATGCCACGGCTCATATTGGATTCCGGTCACATGTGTTTTATCCTTCGGGTAGCGCAAAATAAAACCGGATTTCCACGCATTTTCTTCGATCCACTTTCCTTCCGGCGCTTCATTCATCGGCGCCTTCGTGGACCCGACATCAAGCGATACTCCTAAATTATGTTCACTATATCCTGCCGGTAGAGCATAATCCGAACCCATTTCCTCGTAAAGCAAGCTTTGCTCCTGGAAGTCCCTATAGCCACTATTAATCGAAAAATGATGTACTCCTTCTTTTTCCGCCGCGGCTACCATTTTTCCAAATGCTAGAGCAACACCCTCTGACAACTCAATCTCGCTATCAAGCAGCACAACTTCCATTGTTAAATCATGCTGTAGGTTCACCACATCCTCTCTCTTACTCTCTTGTTTCATAGGATGTTCTGCGTTAACCAGCAGTAGATTTCCTCGATAAATATCCTCCTTTGTAACCCTTACCTCTTCGTATGTATCGACAAACCCGCTCTGGGCTTGATCATACTTCTTGATTTCAACATTATCTTGAAAAAACGCTGGCATCTTAATGACCGGATACCCAATACCGAAAACAAGCACCGCTAAAAAAACCCACTTCTTCATACTAAAATCCCCTCCCTATTCTATCTAATCAATAGAATAGCGAAAGGTTTTTAAATAAAGAGTGGGGTAAAGTTTAAATTTTTCTTAAATTTTTCTTAAATTTTTATGTGATAGGGTGTTTCTGTGGCAGTCGAACTTCAAATTGCGTCTGTCGAAAACTACTTTCAGCAGAAATCGTCCCATGATGCTGCTCGACGATATTCTTTGCTATGAACAAACCAAGACCCGTGCTATCCTCTTGCGCCGTCCGCGATTTATCACCGTTATAAAACATATCAAAAAGATGCGGCAGTTCATTCTCAGGAATCATGTCCCCATAATTGACCACCTGGACAACGACCTCACCAGCATCAATTAATCCGGTTATATCTACATACTGACCATCGTAGCCATAGCGATTGGCATTGGTCAGGAGATTTTCAAACACACGTGCCAGCAGCTCCCCATCACCCCAAAAGGGTAATTCAGACGGGAGATTCACACGAACCGTCAAGTCATTTTTTTCAAAAAGTGGATACAATTCTTCCTTTAATTGAATGAGGAGGTCGCTAATATTAATGTCTGTTTTTTTCAGCGGAAGCATGCCATAGTTCATTCTTGTGATTTCAAATAACTCATCCAGCAATTTTTCCAAGCGCTGCGATTTCGTGAAAGCAATTTTTAAAAAATGGTCCTTTTGTTCTTTGGTCAGATTGTCATCCTTGAGAATTAAATCGAGGTAACCGAGAACAGACGTGAGCGGTGTCCGCAAATCGTGAGCCAAGTTGACGACCAACTGATCCTTGCTACTTTCCGAGAAATCGCCTCTTTCAATCGCCTCTTCTAGTTTCTTACTTGCCAGATTAATATCCTTCGCAATCTGCCCAAACTCATCATTTGACTGGAGCTGAATCGGATGCTTAAATTCACCAAGAGCGAGATGATTAATCCCCTGTGAAATCTTGTGGAAATAAATCGAATAGCGCTTCGTTAATAGGTAGAAAAATACGATCGAAAGCGGAATAAATATCAGTAAAAAGACGTTAATGTCTCCTATTTCTCGAATCATTTGGCGATATCTAGCCAATGGCTCACCGATTTGCACGTTCTTCGTACGGTAATAATATTGAAGTGCTAGAAAGATGGAGAACGTAATCGTTCCCGAAAAAAGCATACTTAAACCGAACAAGAGTAGCATTTTTGAGCGAAAGCTGCGGACGATTTTAGCCATTGAACGCATACCCAACGCCCCAAACCGTCTTAATCAGCTTGTTTTTTCGTTTATCCTCTTCTAGTTTTTTTCGTAGGGTGCGAATATGGACCATCACAGTATTATTGCTTTCAAAGTATGCCTCATCCCACACCTGCTGAAAAATATTTTCAACACTGTACACTTTCTTTGGGTGACTGACGAGTAGGTATAAAATATCAAATTCCTTCGGCGTCAGTTCAATATTTTTTCCATAAAGCGAAACGGTCCGCTGGTCGGGTGTAATCACCAACCCGCCATGTTCGAGCACAGATTTATCGGGAATTTTCGGTTGGTTTAATTTCATATAACGGCGCAAGTGGGCATTCACACGAGCCACCAATTCCATCGGAGTAAATGGCTTCGTCATATAATCATCGGCACCAATCACCAGGCCGTGAACCTTATCAAAATCAGATGTTTTCGCACTTAAAAAAATGATCGGCATATTATGTTTTTCCCGTGTTTGGCGGGCCACTTCATATCCATCCATTTTCGGCATCATAATATCCAGTATCAGCAAATCGACCGACTTCGTTTCGATTACCTGAACCGCCTCTTCCCCATCATGTACTTTCACAACCGCGTACCCTTCCTTCTCCAAATGGATCGCAATCAGGTCCGCAATCTCCTGCTCATCATCCGCAACTAGTATCGAAATCGGCTTCATTTCTCTCACTCCTAAAAAAGTAATCTACCGTACCCTAATCTTCTAATCCGATTATCATTTGGAAAATGGCTACTTGTCAAGAAAGTGGCCACGAGGGAGAAAAGCCATCCAGTAAAAAAAACAGCAGGTACCGTTTTGTACGGAAACCTGCTGTCTTCTTTTTTTACGCTGCTTTTTCTACTAATGTTTCACTAACATGCTCCCGTTTGAAACGGAATGTTAGGTAAATGAATGTGATGAGCATGAATCCAACGGCGTACGCAAGCAAGATAGCGATATTTTGCGACAGAAAGGCAAGATTGCCGCTTGATATTACCGCTTTGAATGCTTGGACGCTGTATGTCATTGGAAAGTATGCGTTGAATGACTGCAATGCTTTTGGTATTAATGCAAGTGGGAACGTTCCCGCACTTGTGGTTAATTGCATAATCAGGATAAGAATCGCAATGAATCTTCCTACGTCAGCCAGTGTAGTCACAAGCATTTGAATCAGTGTGACGAACACCATACTAGTCACAACGGTCGTTGCGATGAACAACGGCACGCTTTGCACTTCTATTCGCAATGCTCCTAGTAGGATGGCATCCACCAATAATGCTTGGGCCACCCCGATAATGGTAATGACACCTAATTTACCAAAGAACCATTGATGTGCTGAAGCTGGTTTTACAGCAGGTTCCCTCAATTGGAAAACGATCGAGATGATGAGTGCACCGACAAATAGTCCGAGGGAGATAAAGTATGGCGCAAAACCTGTACCATAGTTTGGCACTTTGTTAATCTCATTTTTTTCGACCGTAACGGGCTCGCCCATCATGTCGTAGGTGTCATCATCAGCCTGAACCGCGTTCGCTTTTTGGGCACCTGCGCCTAATTTATCCGTTAATTCCGCAGTACCTTCTGTTAACTTTTCCGTACCAGCTTTTAAATCCTGTGAGCCTTCAGAAAGTTTTCCCGTACCGTCGGCAATTTTCTCCGCACCGTCTGTGATTTGACCCATTCCCGTGGTGAGTTTATTTGCACCCTGGTTTAATGCCGCAGAACCTTCTGCTAGCTGATGGATTCCTTGTTGCAATTTTGATTGGTTTTCGTTAATTTCAGAAATCCCGCTAATTAATTGATCAAAAACGGGGTCGGTTTGGGTTTTTATTTTTCCATCAAGACCGGTTGCTTCCCCAAGCAGTTGGCCGTTCACTTGCTCTTTAAACTGTGTGAAACCTTGGTGAAGACCAGGTTCGATTGCTTGTGCGACTTGCTTCTGGACCTGTTCCTGTGTTGGTGCGCCTTGTTGGTTCATGATCGCAGAAACCGTTTCTGCTGGAACGCCATTCTGGATTAAGGCCGCAGCAAGCTCCTGCATTTTCGCTGTCTGCTGGGTGATCATTTGCGCGGCAATTTGCGCCGATAAGCCGTCCCCAAGTTTGGATTCGAACTGATCAATTCCTGTGTTTAACTTTTCCGTACTGCCCGTTAACTGATTCGTGATTTCTGCAGCAATCCCCGCTGGCAACTGGGCTTTGATTTGAGCGGCACCCTGTTGTGCTTTTTCGGTGCCTGTCACCAACGCTGGCAGTTTCGCATCAATTTCTTCAAGTCCTTGATTGATTTTTGCTGTGCCTTGTGCGAGTTCTGTTGAACCCGCAGCCGCGTCTTGGACACCTTGCTTGAATTCAATCGATTTCCCCGCTAAGGTTTCAAGGTTACTTTTGATTTGTCCCGCACCCTCGTCTAGGTGTGATGTCCCGTCTGCAACTTGACTGGACCCATCACTCGCCTGACTTAGCCCACTAGCCATATCACCCACTTTATCAAAAAGGCTTTCAGAGTAAGTGGCAATGATTTCTTTGGAGATTTCCGCTTTGATTTCCTTCATGGCCGTTTCGCCGATTTGAGCGGATAGAAAGTTTGCCCCTTCGTTTGGCACATAATTGATTTTCAATTTCTGTGGCTGGTCGTCGAGCAACGTCGTGGCATTTTTAGAAAAATCGGTCGGAAGCTCCACTAAGATATAGTAGTCTTGGTCCTCTAATCCTTGATAGCCCTGCTTCCTATCGACGATATCAAAATGAAAAGTATTGCTTTCTTTCAATTTTGTTACCAGTTCTTCTCCGAGCTGCAGCTGTTCGCCGTCGAGCTCTGCCCCTTCGTCTTGATTCACGATCGCCACGGGCAAATCGGATAAGTAGGCATACGGATTCCAAAATGCCCACAAAAACATGCCTGCATAGAGGACAGGTATAAATGCAATCGCAATGATTGGTATTAGGACTTTACGGTTGGAAAGGATTTTTTTCCATTCTGCAAAAAACATTTTTAGGTACCCCCTGTTGTTTTTGACCGTTTTGTTCATTTAGTCATTTTTGAGTAAAAATAAACGACTACACTGTAATAGCCATTTATTTTGCCAAGCCTTTTAATAGATATAGTTCAAAGAGTTTGTAGATCTCTTCTTTTTTTAATGGGGGATGATTTCTTTGCCACTCAATGATTAATGAAAAGTACAATTTCAGCATGATGAAGGCCGTGATTTCTGGATCACATGCTTTAATTTCGTCATTCTCAATCGCTTTGCGGATAATGCCGATCATATATTGGATAACCGATTGCTCCACCCGTTGCATCGCTTCGACCACCGTTTGTGTCCCCATATCGCGTTCTTCCTGAATCAGCTTGATTGTCAGCTGATGGGTTTCACGGAACTCAAGGACTTTCATTAATACACGGTTCGCCTTTTCCTGAAACGTGGCTCCCCCGTCCATGACTCCCTCAACCGCTTCCCTCATATCGACAATCAGCGTATTAATAATCTCATCAAATAATTCTTCCTTTGTTTTAAAAAAGGTATAGATGGTGCCCTTACCCACATTTGCTAATTTAGCCACTTGATCCATCGTTGTTGCTTTATATCCATAAAGCGAAAATGACTTCGCAGCCGCCTCAATAATCAAGGCTTTCCGATCAATCATCGCCAATCCCATCACCTCAACATTCTTGAAAAATGACCATATAACTAATTTGGTCAGTTTCACAAAAAGTAATATAACATATTGTTTTTTAATAATCAAGGGGTCTTCGGGACGGCTCTATTTTGATGAAGTGCACACGGTTTCCTACTCCTTTTGCTGTAAGAAAAAAGTCGCGTGAACCGTTCCACTTGTTTTTTCAACCTTCTAGCACCACTATGTTGCTTTTTTTGGGTATAATAGTGGAATATGGATTTTTTTAGTTAGGGGGGTCGTGACTTTGGAGTCGACACCTGTTAGTGAACGGATTGAGCTTCTTGCAGATCAGGTCGGGGAGCTACTGCATCCGCATGTGGATGAAGATGCCCGGATGGTGCAGAAGGGTTTGATGCTTTATCGCCAAGGGATGGTGAAGCAGGTACAAATATGGAATGAAAATATTACAGCGATGGTGCAGGATGTGACGCCGTGCCGGGTGCGTTTGGATCTTAATTTTTTGACAAGAAGTGACTGTTCCTGCCCGCATGATGGGTTTTGCCGACACCAGATGGCTGTTTTTTTGGCGGCTTACTCGCGGATTGGCAGTGTGGCAGATTGGGTGGCGACATGGCGCGAGCCAATGAAGCAGAAGACGGAGTTTGCCAACTGGGGAATGCAGACGGCCCGAGATTTGTTTAGGGGTACGGGTGAGCAGAAGCCCGATTATGGCCAATGGGTTCATATGTTTGAGGTTAGTTTCGATACGATTTTAAATTCGAAAAAGTATTCGAGCCCCTACATTGTCCCCGAGCTGTTCAAAATCTATGAGCGCCGGATTAAGGCAAATGCTCCCGCCCCGCAGGAATGGCGCCTGTTGCACGAGTTGGTCGGGATTGTGATTTCTTTTAAAAAGCTTGCCGTACTCAGTGAAAGTTTGGGATTTGCGGATGATGTCGTGAAACGCGCCTACCTCCATTTGTTCCATAATTTGATTGAGGATGCGGATGAGTTGGTGCTGAAGGTTGGCGTTCAATCGCTGCCGTTTGACTTTGATGAGTTTATTTTGAAGCTGAAGGATGATGTGTTCGAGCTGCTGACGGCGGCGTCAGGACTGGAGCAGGAGCGCATTTATCTGTATCGCCTGATGTGGACGAATTTTTTCAAGAAGAAGGCGTGGCGTGAGGAAGAGGCTGAGAAGATTCGCCTACGGTTGAAGGCGATGCAGGAGTGGGAGAACCCGAATCCGCTGATTGTCGCTGGGATTCATCAACATATTTTGCTGTCTGAGGATGAGACGGCCGTGAAATTGATTCATGTGATCGACAATTCGGTGATTACGCCCTATATGCTGCATTGGATTGAGATGTTAACACAGCAAAAGGCGTGGAAACGAGTCGGACCCGTGATTGAGGAATTTTTGCATAAAATAAAAGGGTATTTAGAGTTTTTACGGAGCTATCACTCGTCTGCGAGCTTTGTTCGGACGGCGCTGCGGGCGATTTCACCATATTTTAATGAGCATGGCCGAGCGGATTTGTATGAGCGCGCGATGTTGTCGATGTTGCCTTATAGCTATGGTGACTACGAGGTTATGTTGTTTAATCGCGGTCAGTTCGACAAGTGGGGCGAGCTCCAGGCGTTCATGGGCTGGAAATTCTATGACCTGCCACGGGAACGGGTAAAGGTGATTGAAAAAGAAAAGCCAGAGGTGCTACTGGCGATGCTTCATCAGTCGGCGGTGCTGGAAATTAGTCAGAAAAACCGCCAAAGCTACAAAATGGCCGTCCGTCACTTGAAAAAACTGCGGACCCTATACAAAAAACTAAAACGAGTCGACGACTGGGAATACTTCCTTCATACACTAATGGAGAAAAACAAACGGCTAAGAGCATTCCACGAAGAATGCCGGCGGAGCAAGCTGATTGAATAGAGTGGTTGTAGAGTGGTGAGTAGTAGAGTGGTGACAGTAGAGCGGTGACAATAGAGTGGTGACAGCTGTGGTGCCTGTCACCGCTCGTGGACAAATCAACGTTTTGTCCGCCCCACATGGACAGTGGCCTTTACTTGTGGAGTTCCGCTGACTTTTGCGCGGTGACAGGCACCGTTTTGTACCTTATACATTATTTAGAAATCACCTTATACCTAAACCTACCCTACCCCAGTAAAAGGAGTTACGTTACGATGCTAAAGACTAGGTTTATTAAACTGCTGACGATGAAATTGGAGGATGGCCACTATCTTTTGGCTGCCCTGGATGAGCGCGGGGATGTTTTGCCACCTCAGGAATGGCGGAATATTGTGTTCAGCCAGCACGAGGAGAGCTTTTTTGGCACGCTTCTGGAGACGGAGTCTGTGGATGGCATCGACGGAGTGGCCGTAAGCGGCTGGCATCTGGTTTCTCTTTTTGCAAAGGAATCCTTCAACCGGTTCATCGATTGGGACTGGAGTGACCAGTCGGAGGTTTGCCTTGCGAGCACGCACGCGCTTTATGAAGGCATTATGGAAAAAGATTGGCTGCCGGACTTTTCGGTCTGGGAGCAGGGTGACTTCCGCTGGCAGCTTCCAGAGCGTGTGAAGGATGAATTTGATCCTTCCTTTTGGGAGCAGGATGTCTCACTGTCACCGGATGACAAGCTGGATAAAACCGAAACGGCGTTAACCTTCATCACTAACCTCTACGACCATGCCCTTGATGCTTATTTGACGCGGAATTCTGCAATGAAGGAGCTTTTCGGTCCGAAGCTGGAATTACTGAGGAAACAAAATATTTCCGGTACCGATTTGGCTCGTTATTTTGATGAAGAAAGCTGGCTCGAGTGGGTTGGTATCAAAGAGAATGACACCCCGTTTACGATTGGGATTCGCCTTGAGGAGCCTGAAGATGGCAATGGTCCTTGGAGCCTGAGTGTTTTTTTGCGCGGAAAAAAGAATATAGATGAAGTTCATGAATGGGGTTCGAAGGTCCCAGCTCGTTGGAAGCCCTTTTTGGAAAAAGTAGACCGCGAGCTTTCCCGCTGGGTTCGGTTAATCCCGTGGTTAAGTGAGGACGGCGTTCATTTGAAGACGGGGCTTTCCGAAGAGGAGTCGTGGATGTTTTTGACGGAGGCGAGTGAAACGCTTGTTGCCTTGGATGTCGAGATCCTCCTTCCTTCCTGGTGGCAGGCGATGAAAAATGCCAATTTGAAGGTGAAGGCTTCGCTAAAAGGGTCGTCGAGTCATCGCCCGTCATTCGTTGGCCTGCAGGCAATGCTTGACTTCAACTGGCGGTTTTCGATGAACGGTGTCGACTTGTCCGAGGAGGAATTTGGCCAGCTTGTTGAAGAAAAACGCCGACTGGTGTTTATTCGCGGTCGCTGGGTAAAGCTTGACCCGCAGTTTATTCGCCAAATTCAGGATATGATGAAGCGGGCGGAAAAAGAAGGCCTGCATGTCAGGGATTTGCTCGAGCAGGAGCTGATTGAGGAACCTGCCAGCGAGGACGAATTAGAAAATCCCAAGGCTTTTGCAAAAATTCAAATTGAATTGAATCGCCAATGGAAACAGATGATTAAGCAGCTGTCAGAGGTCCACGAAATTCCCCTTGCCGACGTACCTGCTGGGCTGCAGGGTGAACTTCGCCCTTACCAGCAGCTGGGAATGAGTTGGCTTTGGTTCCTGCGCCAATACGGATTTGGCGCCTGCCTCGCTGACGACATGGGCCTCGGAAAAACCGTCCAGTTGATAGCCTATTTGCTGATGGTAAAGGACGAAGCGGTGACAGGCACCAATAATGAAATTGTGACAGATTCCAGCGAGGTGACAGGCACCAACTCGGCTACCATGCCTAAAGGTAAAAAAGCGAAAAAGATAGAAACCGAGGATGGCCCGCAGGAGAAGGTTCCGACGAAGGCCGCGCTGATTATTTGTCCGACTTCTGTGCTCGGAAACTGGCAGAAGGAGCTTGAGCGGTTTGCCCCTAGTATGAATGTCCATTTGCATTATGGCTCGAATCGGCTTAAGGGCGAAGCTTTTTCCGAAAAGGTTTCAGAGGTTGATGTTGTCCTGACTTCCTATGGCTTGAGCCATTTGGATTCGGAGGAATTTGAGTCGCTGATTTGGAGTTCAATTTCGATTGATGAGGCGCAAAATATAAAAAATGCCGGGACGAAGCAGTCGCGGGCGGTTCGCAGGCTGCGCGGGCAACATCATATTGCCTTGACGGGAACGCCGATGGAAAATCGCTTATCTGAGCTGTGGACCATTTTTGATTTTTCCAATCATGGCTATCTCGGAAGTTTAGGGCAATTTCAGAAAAAGTTTGTCATCCCGATTGAAAAGGATGAGAAAAGAGAAAAAGTCGAACAGCTCCAGGCGTTGATTCGCCCGTTCCTGTTGCGGAGGACGAAGAAGGATGAAGAGGTTGCGCTGAACCTGCCTGATAAGCAGGAGCAAAAAGAGTACTGCCCGCTTACCGCCGAGCAAGCGTCGCTTTATGAGCAGCTGATTCACGATACGTTTGCAGAGATTGAAAAGCTGTCTGGCTTTGAGCGCAAGGGGTTAATTTTACAAATGCTCACACGTTTGAAGCAGTTGTGTAACCACCCGGCGCTGTATTTGAAGGAAAAGTCGGCGGGACGGGTGCTGCTTGAGCGCTCGAATAAATTGGAGAAGCTTGTCGACCTTGTCGGCTCTGTGTTGGAGGCGGGCGAGAGCTGTCTGATTTTCACCCAATATATTGAGATGGGCGAGATGATTCGTGCGACCGTGAAGAAGAAGTTTGGTGTCGAGGTGCCGTTCTTGAACGGAAGCGTGCCGAAGACGAAGCGCGATGAAATGATTGAGAAATTCCAGAATCATGAGTTCCCAGTGTTCCTGCTGTCCCTAAAGGCAGGCGGGACCGGACTGAACCTAACCGCTGCCAATCACGTCATTCATTACGATCGCTGGTGGAATCCAGCCGTCGAAAACCAGGCAACCGATCGTGCTTACCGGATTGGGCAATCACGCTTCGTCCACGTCCACAAGCTCATCTGCACCGGAACCTTGGAAGAAAAAATCGACGCCATGCTCGAAAAGAAACAGCATCTCAACGACCAAATCATCCAAAGCGAAAACTGGCTCACCGAACTCTCCACCGACGAGTTGAAAGACCTCGTGTACTTGGGGTAGAAGCGGTGTCACTTCGGTTGCATCGCTTCGGTGACACATCGCTTCGGTGACAGGCACCACTCGTGGACACTGTCCACCCCAGGTGTACAAAGTTATGGGTTAAGCTATGTAAAGGCAGTGCGAGTAATAAATCGCACTGCCTTTTTGTTGTGGTTTTATATATCAAAGAGAAGCAATGTAAATCGCTGATTAATTGGTATATAATTCTAGTGGAGTTAAAATAAAGGGACAGTAATCTGGTATATAAATCATTACTAGTTTGTGGCGGTTGAAGTAAATTTTTGAAGGAGAAGTCATATGAATCATGGAAAAAAGAAAGGTCAGGACGGCTTTCTTAAAAGTGCTTTCGCAGAAATTCGAGATTCTCTCTTAGGTGAGTTGTTCGTGAATATTTTATTTTTTATTCCCAGAGTGCTAATTCGTATCATCAAGAATTTATTTTAACGTGGGCCAGCCTCTCTTCGGCTATTGGACTAGCAAAATTTAGAGGAAACACGAGGTGTGAAAACGTGCCGAATTTTAATAATGGGGGCTTTCCTGCACTGGGAACCCCAAGGATGAACCTCCGAATTTTAACCTTGGATGATTCCAAGGATGTCTTTGCACATTTTTCGGATGTTGATGTTACAAGATTTATGGATATTGAACCATGCAAAACTATCAAGGAAGCACAAGAGATTATCCAATTTCACCTGGAGGATTCTGGCTGTAGGTGGGGTATTTTTGAAAAAAACACTGAAAAGTTCATGGGCACCGTTGGATTTCATTATTTAAGGAAAAATGGCGAGTTTATCGCAGAAGCTGGCTTTGATTTGTCGAAGGAATACCAAGGCAAAGGCTATATGTCTGAAGCCATGAAGGAAGTCATTACATTTGGGTTTTCGCAAATGAAGTTAGATATGATTGATGCGACCGTGGAACCTGCTAATGAGCGGTCAATTCATTTATTGAAGAAGTTAGGGTTTACTCAAGCTCCCGAGCTTAAGGAGAACTTGCTCTATTTCTTTTTGGTTAGGAGGTAGTAAATGGACATTGTTGATATTCTTGAAAGTAAAAAGGTGAAGGTAATTGAAATACCTAAATGGGGGCCATATTTACGGAAGCAATGGGAAAATCATTTCGCTCATCATCTGAGTGATAAGGAAAAGAAAAGGATTTATCTTCACCATGAAGATGGTCTCTGTGGCTATTTGTGGCATCTTTTTAGTTATGAAAAAAAAGATAGTTTAAGAGAGGATCTAGCGGAAAGTGCCTTTGATAGAGAACCAAAGGATGCCTGCTATATCTTTTATCAACATTCAGACTATGCGGTTATGATAAACAATGCTTCCAAGTTGGCTGCCAGTGACCTCGAAAATGAGGAAGATATTTATGTTGTTGATAAAAGCTTTAGCTGGACCTATGTAAAAACACACGAAACCGGCTTGTGCGGTCCATACTTTAGTCGAAATGAATGGTGATAGAAAAACGTACGGCACCCCAAAGGTATCACTCTAACTCTTGGGGTGCCGTACGCTTTTTCTTCCTACTATAGCCTCTTTTTTGCCAAGAATCCAAGCAGTAAATAGAAGATCCCCACACATAGGATGAAAATTTCCTCTTCTGTTCCAATCGCACTAACCGATAGGAAAAAGGCTACAATTAAGGCAATTCCCATGACGAATGAAAATCCAGTATAAAAGACCTGCGCTGCTTTTCTTTTTAACCAGAAGGGTACGACGGCAGTAATGACGCCTAAAAGCAACAGGATCATTACGATTGGCAATACGTAGGTTGTGGAATCATCCGCACTTGCATTTAAGGCTTTCGCTAAACTCATTCCGATGAAAGACAAAATCCCAAATCCAATGGTTAGAAGGATTATCAGCGTGCCAGCGATTATTCCTAGCGTTTTTGTAAAGATATATTCTTTCATTGGACCCCTCTCCCCCTTTTATTTTTCGATAAGAGGTGCAATCACATCAATCCGATTCGTCCAAATCCCACCATTGTATTTTTCGGGCAGGCGGTCCATGTCTTGTGTGGTGTCGAAGCCCTCTGACCAGCCGCCATCACCAGCAACAAGGATTACCTTGGTATCGGCTTTTTCCATTCTTGTTAAAAACTTACCTGGAAACCCCCATATGTACGGGGCATATTTTTCGGGAAGATGCAGCTGTGTTTTTTCACAGGCTGATGGGATGATGCCG
The DNA here is from genome assembly GCF_038592905.1 of Neobacillus sp. FSL H8-0543. GTDB lineage: Bacteria > Bacillota > Bacilli > Bacillales > Cytobacillaceae > Neobacillus. The sequence continues at coordinate 2,218,438 of NZ_CP151943.1, forward strand.
GTCCAGCCAACGCCTATATATGGAAGCAGGCAGCTTTTCAACGTTGCCATTGACATGACACGCATGTCGGGAAGGGCATTTTTAAGTGCTGCAATTGGTTCGTCGCCGCCGTAAACAGATATATTTTCTGTCCTGCCTTCTGGAAGCTTGGCGAGATAGGCTGCGAGCTGCTCTCCTTCGTTCGGGTCGTTGCTTTTGATATGAATCAAAAAGGATTGGTCAGGAAAATGGGTAAATACTTCGTCAAGCGTTGGCATTAGGCCAACCCCTTTGCCGCGAAACGGGAAGGTTTTGCCGTTATCCGCCGTATAGCCGTAACCTACATCCAACTTTTTCAGTTCTGCCATGGTTTGTTCCCTTGTGACGCCCTCGCCATCGGTTCGGCATTCGAGTGTCCAATCATGGAACACGGCAAATTGTCCATCGGTTGTTGGCTGCACATCAAACTCCACCATGTCGGCACCCGCTGTAAAAGCCGCCTCCATCGAGGGAATCGTGTTCTCAAGATACGGATGCTCTGGATCGTGAATCCGCTCCGCCGTACACGTATCACTCATGATCCCCTCCATCGGAAAAGTCTGCGCAAGCCCACGATGCGCCAGCAAGAAAGGCTCCCGACCACCATCCTTCATGAACAAAGACGTATTATTTACAAACATAAACACTATTAAAATTAGTAAAAACAGAAAAAACCTCTTCAACATGCGCTTGAACATATATCCTCCTTAGATGGTGACAATGGTAACACATTGGTGAAAAACATTGGTGACAAAAAACATTGGTGACAGGCACCGCTCGTGGACACTGTCCACCTCAGGCGGACAGTACGCACTCCAGAACCAGTCTCTGTGCTGGGAGTCTACTTCCATTCTAGCCCATCCCCTACCCCTAGTTGAACAAGCGCTCAATTCTGTCCCTGTCGTAGTCAAGTATCCATTCATTACAATCCTCATAAAGAAAACGGATGGTTTCCTTTTCGGCCGCTATCACATCGCAGCCGCGATCATCATACAGGTGGTAAATCAGCTTTTGGGTTACATTTATAAAATAAACCTGGTACCCGCTTTGAGGATTATTTTTTAGTATCGTTGATGGATGAGCGAAATCCTCATAACAAATGGCCTTTAACAACTGCACATATCTGATTTCATTTTTTGCGCATGGCAGGACGAATCGATGGGTTGTCATCTCTTCCTCGTCGGGATCATCAAAGCGGTGATACTGCAACTTATACCGGCTTTCTTTATCTTTTATGTACTTCAAATACACGTTTAGCGGTCTTCTTTGCAAAAAAAGGTCGCGGCACGTTGTTTTCACATCGGCCACCAACAGCATTTCATCATTGTCATCAAACACCTTTTTGAACAAAGCAATCGCCCGGTCAAAGGTCTGCTGTAAATATTCCTTTTCATAATAAGGGATCATTGGCGGTGCAATTTCGAAACGGATACTAATAGTCCAGGAATAAAATAGCGGTGGTTCTAAAACAAGACCCTCAAAATCCTCATGTAAAAATGCATTCAAATCCTTAATCATCGCTTCCCCTTCCCCAGTGCCTTTTCGCAAACATTTTCGGTATACACATTTTCGGTGACACATTTTCGGTGACAGGCACCGCCCGTGGACAAATCACTGTTTTGTCCACCCCACACGGACAGTGTGTACCCTTCATAGAAATTGACTTAAAAAAATACAACTATAAAAGCAGTGAGATTCCTTTGAGTCCCACTGCTTTTGGCTTTATAGGGCAAGAGTTTTAGCTGGGGTCGTTTTCGTCTAAGGACAAAATGGTTACTTTTGTTGAATCCCCATTATCAATTTCCTCCTGTGTAGCGCTTCTGTTTAGCTCATCCTCTGTATCCATACCCTCAGCCATTGTGGGTTCTTCTTTTGAATAGTTATTTTTTTTCATAACCGACACCTCTTTCAATAGTTTTGTGTTAATAAAAACACTACAACTATTATTTACAAAAATAAGGAATTTATTTTTGTAAGAGAAGCGTCCACGTCCGTGATATTTGGGACTCTCATAGTTTTCTACTTTCGCCATCTGACTTAATGATAATATTAAAACCTATCGCTTCACAACTTTCAACGTGGTTCTCAATCTCTGATACATCAATTTCCGCCTCAATTTATTATATTGTTTGTTCTATGTTAATATGGTTATAGGTTTTTTAGATTAGTAAAAAGGGGTATGATTATGAATCCGATGGATGTACTTGCAATTGGATTTCCTACGGTTATTGTCATTTTAGTGATGATTAGCTTTTACAAGGTATTTGTAAAGAAAAAGGGCTTAACCCCTACCTTTACCCCTTTTGATGAAATAACTGGACAATCTGAAATAGAATTTCATGAAGAGCATAATATTCTTGCTGAAGATGAGGACGAGAGTGACGATAAGGATAAAATGTAAATATATACAGGATGGTGAAAGGTTATTTATTTTTTTTACTTCAATGCGATACCCAATAGCGATAACACGGAAAAAGAGGACTGTGCTGGTGCCTATATCGTTTGTTGGGTGGACTTATTAGATTTGAATTTTGCACTAACGGAAGCAAAGATCTCCCTAAGTGAAAATGGCTGGGAAGTCATTGAGACCATAGATCAATTTACCGCTCAACGGGACCAATATAGTGAGGAAACGGAAGAGGAATACATTGAGTATTTTGACCTTGCTAAAAGAGATGGGGTTTCTGCAATCGTTTATACCTATGAGTATCACGGTTAAGATTAAGTGTTTTGGTTGAGATGGACGATCGCGGATATATTTCTGAGGATCGCAGATGTTTCTTGAAAATAGCGGATATATCCTGAGAATCGCAGATATTTCTTGAAAATAACGGATATATCTCTAAAAACCGCGGATATATTTTAATAAACCGAAGATATCTCTTAAAAATTGCAGATACCTCTCTAAATCAATCCACATCGCAAACGCAAAAAGAGACCCAACATTCCCCATGTTGAGTCTCTTTTTGCCAATCTGACTAGTCTAAGACAATAATTTTAACGGTTTTTCTGCCCCATTGAATTGCTGCGGAGTTGTTTGGCATAACTACGTCAATTTTATGGCCTTTGATTGCGCCGCCTGTATCGCCTGCAATCGCCTCGCCATATCCTTCTACCCAAACTCTGCTTCCTAACGGGATGATGGATGGATCGACGGCGATTAATTTTATATTAGGATTTTTTCTGATATTATAGCCCATTGCTGTGATATCACCGGCAGATTGGTAACTATATGCGGTTGCAGTGACGTACATCTCTTCACCCTTTATTGCAGCATCGGGTGTGCTCATTGGCTTTACTGCTGTTGCAGATGCTGTACGTGCTCTTGCTTCTTCTTGTTCTTTTTGAATCTTCGCTTGCGCTTCTTTTAATTGTGTTTGTATGCCTGCCATTTCCTTATCGATCTGGCTATATTTTTCTTGCATAGCAGTGAGTGCTTCTTGTCTTTTTTGAAGGTTTCCATCAAGCTCTTGCTGCTGTTTTGCAAGAACTGCTTGTTCTTCTGCTAAAATTTGTTCCTGTCTATCAATCTCTTTTTTATCCTCTTCAATTTGCTGTAGATCGTCCTCTTGCGCTCCTAAAATATTTTGGTCTGCACTAAGAAGAGCCGTCACGGCACTTGCACGTTGAATAAAATCATCAAGACTTTTTGATTCCAAGAAAACGTTAACAATAACTCCTAGATTATCATCCTGCTGCATCGCTTGAAGCCGCGCGCCCATAACATCTTTACGCTGATAGATTTTATCTTGCAAAACGACAATTTCTTCTTTTTTCTTCTCAATGATTTCATTGATGTCCTGCATTCTCTTTTGGGTCTGCGCTAATTCAATTTTGTTCTGTTCAATATAGCTATATAATGAATTCATTTCTTTTTGAACATTTTCGATTTCTTTCGAAACAGCCTGTTTCTCTTTCACCTTTTGATTGAGCTCCTGCTCAACATTATGTAATGTCTCACCATTTGACTGCGCAAAAGCCACCACAGTACCAGAAACACACAACATGATAGTTAGAATCATGAAAGTCATACGCCTTAAAATTTGCATATTCGTTCCTCCTTCTCTATAAGACTAGTTATACCAAAACTATGTACCAGTTATGTTACAAACATATTAAAACTCCTAAACAATTTGTCATATTTAAATGAAAGTTGCTGTTCCGTTGCGGTGAAAGATACGGTGCCTGTCACCACTCGTGGACATTTTGGCCGATTTGTCCACGTGGGGCGGACAGTCTCTGAGGTTGTTTTTTGCATTAGTTGGTTAGGAGTTGGATGCATGCTAAACGAGCTGGAATGGGCTGTAGCGTGTTTTGAGGCTTTTTATTAGGGTTTGGATAAATATTCATTTTTAAGGTTGCGCCGGGGTGTTCAGACGGTTTGTAACATTGGTGTAACACATTCGGACTTGGTTTTATTTGGCACCCCGTTAAACACGGGACAGTTTTCTGTTATAAGGAAAATGTGAATAAATTGTAACAATTGAGATCCACTACTCAAGGGTGAAAGGCAAATTAACTTAATCCCCCGAAAAAACAAAACGAGGCCGCTGAAATTTGCTTCAGCGGCCTCTTAAAAAAACAGGGGGGTTTTTCCATAGTTTACCCGGCTGTGAGAATATTATTCAGACAACTACTAATTTTCCCCATTCAAAACGATTCCATTTTTTTAAAACCATAACCAAGTCAAAAACCAAAAACCCCCCTCCAAATAAAAATTCCGGCGCAATATGGCCGGAAAATTGAGGAGCTACCTGAGGCTGATTGATCTTCTCTAAAAAAGGGATCATTGACACGAGGAACTTTTTTATAAAGGCGCTTTTCGTTAAGATTGTTGTAAAAACCCAAAAGTCGTTTTTTACGATTAAATAGCTCTTTGGAACTTCGAATAAAGTTTGCAAGCTCTTTTCTCTAAAGAAATTTGCTTTTTATAGATGAAAATCGCTTAAAATACCATTAATCCAATCTAAATAGCAAATAGGTTTGAGAAAAGACCCTTTATAAATGATAAGGGATATTTTCTTGCACATTTGAAGTGTTGTGTGTGGGAATTCTGATGGGGTCTTGGTGCTTTTCCGCTAGCGTCTCTTTCCTGCTCCAATGCACTAAATGTTCCTGCGACTGCTGTTCCTTTATAATCCATTCCAGCTGGCTAACCCGCTTTTGCAAACCGTCCATATTCTGGTTCGTTTTGCCGACCATCTTAATCAAGGCCTCAAGCAGCTGCTCCAAGCTGTTGGCCACCTCATTGTTTACTCTCAAAATGGAACTTCCTCCCTATTCATCGTCGGCGTAAATGGCACTTCTTCCTTTTTGACGGTCGGCCTCTCTTGAGGTTTTGGACTTAGGAAGCGGATCGATTCCGTCACAACCTCGGTCACATAAACCTTCTTCCCCTCGCGATTTTCATAATTGCGTGTTTGCAGCCTGCCGGTAATCCCGACAACCGACCCCTTTCGGCAATAATGTACCGTGTTTTCCGCCGCTTTTTTCCAAAGCGTGCATGATACAAAATCGGCATCAATTTCTCCATTATGGTTTCTAAAGTGACGGCTAACGGCCAAGGTCACCTGTGTCACAGGGGTCCCGTCTGGCGTTGTCTTCAATTCGGGATCCTTCGTTAATCTTCCAACAAGAGTAACTTGATTGATCATCCTTTTCTCTCCTCTCCATGTGATGGTTTTATCATAATCCCTCCCTACTTCTCTTGTAAAATCGCGAAAAAGTTGTTTTCAGGCTTATTTTTAGCCGAAAAATTGTTTTTCGCCTAGGTAAAAAAGTTAATTTGAGAACCCTTTTTTCAAAAAATGTAAAAATTACAAAAAGCGACAAATATTTTTCGACATTTGCTAATGCCCGCCATATGTTATACTTTAGAAAAAACAGGAGGTTATGCTGGTGAAAACCTTTAAGTTGATTGCAATGGACGTGGTAGAGGAAGCTGGAAAATCGGTAGAGATCCCATTAGAGGACGGCTTAATTATTAATAAAGAAAATGAAAAAGCTACTTGGCTCCTTGAGGCCTATACGGAACTTTCCCTCTATGATTATTTTAAAAATATTCAGGAACAAAGTCGTGAACTTATCGTCGAGGTTGTGATCACGAAACCAGATAACGATCCTGCCTATTTTCAAACCAAGGTTGTCGTGTTAAATAAATTTGAAAAGAATATAAGCGTCCTGATGGAAGGCCGATTGCGCCGCAATAAGAGTGATTATTCTGAGTTGTTGCTAGACACCCTCCTTGAAAAAGGTCTCGACGGCCCTGCCCTCCTGTCCGAATTCAAGGAAAAAATGAAAAGCAAACCCAAACTAAAAATGAAAAATCCTAAATAATGTAAATCAGGGGCGCCAGATTGGTGTCCTTTTTTCTTTTCGTTGCTGTGACCACTTTAGCGCTTTTTTAAGCGAATTCTGGTCACATAGCCACTTTCATGTTTTCATATCCGAATTTTTGCCAACATAGCCCCTTCACGTGACCACTTTCACAATTTCATATCCGAATTTTTGCCACATGCCCCTTCACTTGACCACTTTCACGTTTTCATATTCGAATTTTGGTCACATAGCCCCTTTACGTGACCACTTTCACGTTTTCTATCCACATTTTTTATCAATAGACTCCCCAAACCGAATAAAGAACAGACCATCTCTGGCCTGCCCTTTTGTGTTTATCTGTCTCGATTGTCGCGATCGTTGGCATCAAGGTCGTCTTCAATAATATCTTCCCTCGGTGTATTTCTGTCTCTAATCATATCTTTGTCATTGTTTCTGTTCGTGTCGTTGACGTCACGGTTGTTAAACATACCATCGTTGTTGTTGTATCGAGTGTTCGTGTTGTTTAACCCGTTATCATTGTTGTCGTTATCCAGTGGCGTATCCACTTCGTCATTGACTGGCGGCGGCGGTACATTGTCATTGTCATTGTCATTGTTACAACCTGTCAGCATCATCCCGGTAACAACAGAACCCGCTAACAGTAGTAAAAACTTTTTCTTCAAAAGAAAAGCCCCTTTCATAATAAAATATCGACCTTATCTGGTCTGATGTTAGCTTTCCCTATTATCAAAAAGATTTAATTGGAAAATTAAAACAAAAAAAGACCAGGAATTCTCCTGATCTCTACTCTTTTTTCTCTCCTAACGCAAAGGTAATTTCCGCTTCACAGGCGATTTCACCGTCAACGGTGGCAACAGCTTTGCCCTTTCCGATTGGTCCGCGCAGTCTTATTATTTCCACCTCGAGGCGGAGCTGGTCACCTGGTTTTACTTGCTTTTTAAAGCGGCAACTATCAATTCCGGCAAAAAAAGCAAGACGTCCGCGGTTTTCCTCTTTTTTCAGCATAGCCACTGCCCCAACCTGTGCAAGTGCCTCGACAATCAGCACCCCAGGCATTACAGGATAATCAGGAAAATGGCCATTGAAAAATTCTTCATTGGCGCTCACATTTTTAATTCCAATGGCTCTAACCCCATCTTCCACTTCCAAGATCCGATCAACCAGCAAAAATGGATAACGATGAGGAATGATTTCTTTTATTTGTGTAATATCAAGCATAAATTAGTACCTCCTAATAGGAACAGATATATACATTCTACTATTAATGGCATATAAAAAGGAAGGGTTCTGTGTCCCTTCCATCGTTATTTTTTTTCAATTAGTTCAAGGATATGTGTCCAGGTCGATTTATTTAAAACTTCCGTTGCATTACCTCCACCGAGAATTCCATAACCAAACATGGCTCCGCCTATCACACAGCCAACGACCATAACCGCCAAAAGAACAATCCGCAGCCAAACCGGGATAAGGCGGACACGAATCTTCGGACGTGCAACCGTAGCCATTTTCTTCTCCTGCTCATCTTCCTTGGTCCTTCTATATTCTTCCCTGGACCTCATTTGGTTTACTGACATCGTAATTCCCCTTTTACAAATCCAAATATGTTGGCTAATTTACCGCTCTAAACATTTATTTTTATCTAATATTATACTCTATTATAGAAAAGAAATTGAAATAAGGCAGTATTTTTTTGCAGAAAAAGAATTTCCATGGAAAAATAACGTAAATTTTGTTAGAAATTACGTTATTTTCCCCCGAAAAAACTTAACTTATTCCAAAAATACATCTGATTTAAAAAAGCGCCGTAAGCGAACTTGTTCTTATTTTACTATATGTTTTTGCTTACAGCACAAAAAAAGTCCAACGACACCCACAAAGATGTCATTGGACTCTTTCAATATCAACCAAGTTTTCTCTTTGGCAGTCGATCGATGTTGTCGAGCATGATGCCTGTTCCGATGGCTACGCAGTCCATTGGATTCTCGGCAACTAAGACAGGAACCTTCAATTCGTCTGCAAGCAGCATATCAATACCGTGCAGCAATGCTCCGCCGCCCGTAAGGATGACGCCGCGGTCGATGATGTCTGCTGAAAGTTCCGGCGGTGTGCGCTCTAGGACGCTTTTTGCCGCTTGAACGATCACCGAAACCGATTCGCGCAGTGCTGCTTCGATTTCTTCCGAATGAACGGTGATGGTGCGCGGCAAGCCGCTAACCATGTCACGTCCGCGGATTTCCATTGATTCAGAGCGTGAGCCTTGGAAAACGGTCGCAATATTGATTTTAATATTTTCAGACGTCCGCTCACCAATCAATAGCTTGTACTCGCGCTTGATGTGGTTAAGAATCTCCATGTCGAACTTGTCGCCCGCCATTTTGATCGAGGAAGAAGTAACGATATCACCCATCGATAGAACGGCAATATCCGTCGTTCCACCACCGATGTCGACAACCATATTCCCGCTCGGCTGGAAAATTTCCATTCCCGCGCCAATCGCAGCAACCTTTGGCTCTTCTTCTAAGTAAATCTTTTTGCCGCCGCTTTTTTCAGCAGCTTCTTTGATTGCCTTTTGCTCAACGCTTGTAATATTCGTTGGGCAGCAAATCAAAATACGCGGCTTCGAAAGAAACCCTTTTACATTTAGCTTATTAATGAAATGTTTTAACATTGCTTCCGTTACGTCAAAGTCAGCGATTACTCCGTCTTTTAACGGGCGAATCGCGACAATATTTCCTGGTGTCCGTCCAACCATGCGGCGAGCCTCTTCACCAACAGCAAGAACACGGTTTGTATTCTTGTCGATGGCCACAACAGATGGCTCATTCAATACAATTCCACGGCCCTTCACGTGAATTAACACGTTCGCCGTTCCCAAATCGATCCCAATATCCCTAGCAAACATTTTCTTTTTTTTCCTCCTTGAAACGGTCATCTAACTAATTGTTAATTGTATCATATTCATTAAACTTTCCATACTTTTTACAAAGAAATTTGTAAATTTTTGTTGAAGCTTGTCTTTTTCCCCTTTTAAAAAGGCTGTTGATTGGAGCTACGGGCGCTTCGCTTTCCGCGGCTTGCAGGGGAGCCTCTTCATCACTGCGCTCCTGCGGGGTTTCCCCAGCCCCGTACTCCCGCTGGACATTGAATAGGCTTCCTTGAATATTCACCGCACGAAGGAAATGCGATACCATTTTCGAGGAGTCCTTCGCGCCATCCGCTCCAATCAACATAGTTATAAAATTAACCATTACCTTTATCATAACCTTTTCATTAAAAATGGCCCCTTTCCTCGACTTCTCCTGAATTTCTTCAAGAAAAGTTTTCGGAAAATGGCCATTTTAAAACAATTTTCTTTTCAGCTCCCGACTTGGCTTATTTTACAGTCTCGCTTTCTTTTTCTTCCTTCTGGTATTTCATTTTTGTCGCTTCTCCGCCTCTTAGGTGACGGATTGATTTATGGTAATCTAAAATCTCTTTCACTTCGTTTGCCAGTTCAGGATTAATTTCAGGAAGTCTCTCTGTTAAATCTTTATGGACAGTACTTTTGGAAACGCCAAACTCCTTCGCAATGACACGAACCGTTTTTCTCGTCTCCACGATATACTTTCCAATCTTGATAGTTCTCTCTTTGATGTAATCGTGCACACCACTCGCCCTCCCTAAATTGGATGTGAGAAGTGCGAAATGAGACCCGCTTATCACTTCGACGAAATACTGCTCCGCACGCTTATTTATTCCTATGCGGCAGAAAGCATGGCTACTCGGTAATTCTGCAATGAATAATCATGTCCCCGACTGGATCCCCATTTATATCAAACGACTCTTCACCTCTGACACTCTCTTTGTAAAGGTTTGTAATCATTTTATTAGCTTGGATACGGGAATATGCACGAATTACTTAATAGGGACAAGGTTTAAATAAAGTTTTTAGAAAAATCAGATAAAAACACCCTTCCATCCCTCTTCCCTTCCTTTTTTCGACAAGTCTGCGGAAAAGCTGTATCCCGCACACTATCAGCTTTCTTAGAATTTCCAGCATCACAGCTACGATTATTTCCTGAGAAATTTGTCGTTCGTAAATGTCGAATGAAAATTAGGCGAAAAATAATATTTTTCCTGATTCTATTGGGATTTTCCCACCAGAACAAATTTTTGTATACTAATGATATGTAGATTTGAAAGGAAATTTGCCATGCAACCTTTTACAGAAAGAGTAATTATGATTATAAAAAATATACCGATTGGAAAAGTTATGACCTACGGACAGATTGCCGCGGTCGCCGGCAGTCCGCGTGCTGCTCGTCAAGTAGTCCGTGCCCTTCATTCCATGAGCCAGAAACACCGGCTCCCCTGGCACCGTGTCGTCAACGCAAAAGGCCAAATCGCCGTCCAAGACGACGAGTCCTACAACGAGCAGCTGCTCTCACTTGAAGCCGAGGGTGTTGAAATTGGCTTAAATGGCAGCATTGATTTAGGGAAATATCAGTGGCATCCATTAGAGGGTGAGAGTGGAAAGTAAAATGGCTTCAAAACCATTCCACTAACATAAATTCGGCATGAACTCTTCATGAGGACAACTTTTTTGTTTTCCTTACCTAAATTGGCTTCATGAACCCTCCATGAGGACAACTTTTTTGTTTTTCCTACCTAAATTGGCTTCATGAACCCTTCATGAGGACAACTTTTTTGTTTTTCTTACCTAAATTGGCTTCATGAACCCTTCATGAGGACAACTTTTTTGTTTTTCTTACCTAAATTGGCTTCATGAACCCTCCATGAGGACAACTTTTTCATTTTTCCTACCTAAATTGGCTTCATGAACCCTTCATGAGGACAACTTTTTTGTTTTTCTTACCTAAATTGGCTTCATGAACCCTCCATGAGGACAACTTTTTCATTTTTCTTACCTAAATGTGCTTCATGAACCCTCCATGAGGACAACTTTTTCATTTTTCTTACCTAAATGTGCTTCATGAACCCTCCATGAGGACAACTTTTTCATTTTTCCTACCTAAATTGGCTTCATGAACCCTTCATGAGGACAACTTTTTCATTTTTCTTACCTAAATGGGCTTCATGAACCCTCCATGAGGACAACTTTTTTGTTTTTCCCTATCTAAATGTGCTTCATGATGACCGCTACCCCATTTTTCCTTACCAAAACGGGATTCCCTCTAAGGAAGGGGTCTTCTTGCCTAAAAAGATAAAAAAGTAACGCCTGGTTATCAAGGCGTTACTTTTTTATTATTATTTCATCTGTGTAAAAATCTCCCCAACTTTGTACACTGGATGAGCGCCGGCGCGTTTTTGGACGCCTTCGATCATCATCGCAATCATTAGTTTTGGTGTGTTCGTGTTGTAGGCGACGAACCAGCCGTTTTCTGTACCAGTTTCACCTTGTTTTTTCTTAATTTCAGCCGTGCCCGTTTTTCCAGCTAACGGAAGTTCCTTCATATTCGCTACATGGGCTGTTCCGGTCTTATCCTCAACGACCTGGCGCATGTCACTGGCAATGATCGCAGCCTCGTCTTCAGACATCACCTGTTCCTTCAGCACCTGACTCTTTGGGTCATCGAACAATAGAGTTGGCTTAATCATATTGCCCTTGTTTACAAATGGCGTGTAAGTTGCTAATAAATGAACAATCCCCATTTGGACCTGCCCTTGCCCGTAGCCGGAATCCGCCAAGGCAATTTCACTATCAATCGTCCCAATTGTTGATTTTTGCAGTGGGAACGGGTAATCAAGTTCTTCCTCAAAGCCGAACTTTTTCAATCCCTCGATAAACTTATCTTCACCGACGGCCAGTGCATTTTGAGCGAAGTAAATATTATCTGATAAAACGAGTGCTTTTCTTAGGTTAACTGGGTTGGCTTCGTGAATTCTTGTCACATAATAACCGCCCCACGACTCACCTTTTTGCCATTGCATCCCTTTTATATCTAGCGTTTTCTCTGGGGTGATCGCTTTGTTCGAAAGGCCGATTGCCGCGGAGAGCGGCTTAATCACCGAACCTGGTGCGTAGGCCTTATTGAAACGGGTTGTCATCGGCTGCTTGTCATTCTCTTGCAATGCCTTCCATTCGTCAGAAGAGAAGCCTAATGTCGCCTGATTGGGGTCAAAAGACGGGCTACTGACCAGTGCGAGTGTTTCCCCGGTTATCGGGTCAATCGCCGCTGAGGAGCCCGCCTCGTCCTTTAAACCGTCCCAGATATTCAGCTGTAAGGTACCATCGATGGTCAGTTTCACATTCTCCCCATCTTCTACTTCCTTTTCTGCAAGGATAAAAACGGTGTCGTCCGGTTTTTCAATCGAAATAACCGTCCCGTTCTTCCCTTTTAACCTCTCATCAAACACCTGCTCCAGGCCTCTTTTTCCAATCATATCTGTGCTTGTATAGCCTTTATCCTTACGTTCCTCCAATTCCTCGGCGGTGATGGAGCCAACATAGCCAATTAAGTGGGCTGCCGATTCCTTGTATGGATAAATCCGCGCCTCGACCTTCATTGTCCGAACAGGCGAAAGGGCAACCAGCTGCTCAATCCGTTCACGGTCGTCCATCGAGACCTTCTTAAGCGGAACAAACAGGTCGGGCTTGACCCAGTTCGCATTTAGCGCTTTGTTGATTTGCTCTGGACTTATCTTTAATAAACTAGATAGTTTCGGAATGACCACATTTTCCTGCCCCTCCAAAATCCCCGGAATGACGCCGATTTCGTACACTTGTCCGTTTACCGCCATGGCGTTTCCAGCGCGATCAAGGATTTCCCCACGTTTTGGCTTTACATAGTCGATTCCGATTTTATCGCCATCCTTTAATTCTGGAAAAATATAAGTGGTGTTCCAGTTTACAAACCAGTTATTCTTCTCATCGCGTTCTTCCTTTTTCAATTTAGCGTTATGTGTAAATTCAATTTTGCCCGCGATGCTGTTCATACTGGCTGAAAAATCGTAATCGACCTTTTCCACTTTCTTATCCAGCTTTTCTTCTTCACTTGGTTTTTTAAACGTAACCTTCAGATCGGATATCTCCAGATCCTTATATATTTTTTCGTAGCGAGACGTAAATTCTTCTTTGGTGATGACCTCTTTGGCACCGTTTGTAAGGTAGTCATACATCTTATCAAACTTCTGCTCATTCCATAGTGCTATGTATTCCGCAAAACGATCCTGCGGCGTGGGTTCCTTGCTGCAGCCTGCTGCCAAAGCAACAAACAACAGCAGCCAAATCAACTTTTTCAAAAAACACTCCCCCTTTATCTATAGTTTACCATATTTGTCCTATTATATTAGACGGCGTGGTTCACGAAAAGATTCGTTATTTCCATAAAAAAATGGCTGTGTAACTTGGCTGTTGATTGGAGTTCCAATGATGAAGACCACTTCGCCTTACTTTTCCTCCGGAGTTGGTCTTCATCGACCTTATGAAGACCACTTCGCCTCACTTTTCCTCCGGAGTTGGTCTTCATCGACCAAATGAAGACCATCTTACCCCACTTTTCCTCCGGAGTTGGTCTTCATCGACCTGATGAAGACCATCTCGCCTCACTTTTCCTCCGGAGTTGGTCTTCATCGACCTGATGAAGACCATCTTACCTCACTTTTCCTCCGGAGTTGGTCTTCATCGACCTTATGAAGACCATCTCGCCTTACTTTTCCTCCGGAGTTGGTCTTCATCGACCTTATGAAGACCATCTCGCCTCACTTTTCATCTGGAGTTGGTCTTCATCGACCTTATGAAGACCATCTCTCCTTACTTTTCCTCCGGAGTTGGTCTTCATCGACCTTATGAAGACCATCTCGCCTCACTTTTCCTCTGGAGTTGGTCTTCATCGACCTTATGAAGACCATCTCGCCTTACTTTTCCTCCGGAGTTGGTCTTCATCGACCTGATGAAGACCAACTCGCCTCACTTTTCCTCCGGAGTTGGTCTTCATCGACCTTATGAAGACCATCTCGCCTTTTTTTCGGACCGAGTTGTCCTTCATACAAAGCAGGTTCTATATATCCAAACCCAATAAAAAACCTTCGCCCATAATTGGACGAAGGTTGTCTCTACGTTCTTATAAAGTTACACGTGTACCAGATTTGCCTGCAAGCGCATCTTCCAATTTATCAATTGAAGTGATGATAACGTTTTTGCCGCCTTTTTTCAGGAACAAGATTGCTGCTTCAATTTTTGGACCCATGCTTCCTTTTGGAAAATGGCCTTCTTCCATATAACGAAGGGCATCATCAATGGACATTTCTAATAAATTCTGTTGCTGCGGTGTGCCGAAATGAATCGCCACTTGTGCTACTCCAGTTAGAATAAATAGGTAATCTGCTTCAATTTCTGCAGCCAATAGCGCACTCGCGAAATCTTTATCGATTACGGCGTCAACACCTGTTAAGACACCATTTTCTTCTGCGACAGGAATTCCACCGCCGCCAGCAGTAATAACAACGATTTCTTTATCAAGCAACGCATTAATCGCTTCTTTTTCGATAATCTTTGTTGGTTTTGGTGATGCTACCACACGTCTGTAGCCTCTGCCGCTGTCCTCAACATAATCAATTTTTTCTGTTTCAAGAATTTTGTCTAACTGTTCTTGTGTGTAGAAAGGTCCGATTGGTTTTGTCGGGCTTTGGAAAGCCGGGTCTTCTTTTGAAACAACTACTTGGGTAACAACCGTTGCCACGGTTTTGCCGATATTGCGTTCTGCCATTTTATTTCTGAATGCTTGTTGGATTAGGTAACCTAGGTTTCCTTGTGTTTCAGCATTTAGGACTGCTAATGGGAATGCAGGAACTACAGCTTCAGCCAATTGTGATTTAATTAACGCGTTACCAACCTGCGGGCCGTTACCGTGTGTGATGACAACAGTATTGCCTTGTTCAATTAATCCTAGAACAGGTTCAACACTTTCGTTGATATTCTGCTGCTGTTCTTGAATCGTACCCTTTTGGCCTTCTTTAATGATTGCATTGCCGCCAATTGCTAGGACTATTTTGCTCATAAAAGTATCTCTCCATTATCGTAAATTTTTTAAAAGAAAAAGGGGAACCAATTCCCCTTTTATTTAAGCATATATTGATTAAACAGTTGGTACTGCGTTTTCTTCTTCAACTAGTCCAAGTTTCACTGCGTAAGCTTCGATCGCTTTTTCGAAACATGCTAGTGGCGCTTTAACTGTACCAGCACCAACTTGGCCTACTCCTGCTTCTTTGTGTGCAATTCCAGTGTTGATAGTTGGTTCAATTCCCGTTTCAACAACCTTTCTTGCGTCAATTCCTAGGCAAGAGCCTTGGAAATCCCAAGTTGGAATAGAGAAGTTAGGGTTGTTGTCGATACAGATTTCCATCATTTCATTGCTTGTTTTAAGAGCGTCATCAAATCCGCCAGCGCCAACGAAACGTGTAACACCTGGAGCAGCGATCATAGCCATACCACCAACACCGAATGTTTCAGTGATTGCACTATCACCCATATCAGGGCAAGCCATATCTTGAGTGTAGCCAGTAAAGAATAGACCTTGTGGAGTATTAACTGGTGCAGTAAACCACTGATCTCCCATACCAGCAATACGAATACCGAATTCGTAACCGTTACGGCTCATTGCTGTTACAACTGTACCATGCTGAATTGTTCTAGCGGTATCCATGATTGCTTTGCTTGTTGCCATCGCAATATTTAAGAAGAACTGATCGGTATCAGCCAAGAATTGAATTACCTCTTGTTTATCATTTTCAGATGCATCTGTTTTTAAAATAAATGGTACGATTTCTTTTAAGAAAATTAGCGAACCAGCAATGTTACGTTGGTGGAACTCATCACCCATTGTAATTGCTTTTGCAATCATAACATTGATGTTTAAGCCATCGCCTTTTACTTTAAGTGCTTTAGCAATGACAGGTCCTAATACATCTCTAAACCATGCAAGGCGGTTTGTTACTTCCTCAGAAAAAGCACCGAAACGAAGTACTTTACCAATACCTTCATTCATTGTGCAGTATGCTTGGTTTCCGCCGTCACGGTTTTCGACAACAAGAACTGGCATATTTGCAGACGTGATTCCGCCCATTGGACCAACAGCATTAACATGGTGACATGGAATGAATTCTACTTCACCATTGCGTAGCATAGCTGATGCTGCATCTGCATCTGTAGCCCAGCCTTCAAAAAGTGCTGCACCAACAGCCGCACCTTGCATTGGACCAGTCATTTGATCCCATTTAATTGGCGGACCTGCATGTAATAATACTTTGCCGTTTAGTTCAGAGATTACTGATTTCGCTGGAACAACATCTGTTAGGAAAGGAGCTCCTGCTACAATTTTATCGATTACTGCTCTGTTTGCTTCGTCAATTGTTTTATATGAACCGTACATTATGAATTCCTCCTGTGTTTTCGATCTTAAAAATTATCTACTGTAACTTGTCTGTTGATTGGAGCTCCAGGCACTTCGCTTTCCGCGGGCTCACCGGTGAGCCTCCTCGGCGCTATCGCGCCTGTGGGGTCTCACCCAGCTCGTAATCCCGCAGGAGTCTCGTGCCTTCCGCTTCAATCAACGATAAGTTTTCACATCAAAATTGTACCTAACTATTAGTGCAGCACACTCAAAACTTTGCGCATTCTTTCGTTGCCGCCTGCTATTGGACGCCAGTCGTATTGGACTACAGCTCCGCCGTTTTCTGTTAGTGCTGTTGTGAATTTCTTTAGGCCTACGTTGATTACGTTTGGCTTTTCGTTTAATAAACGTTGGATTGCAGGTGAAACTGTGAATGTTGCAGCTTCAGTTGCTGATGCTGCTGGCATTACTTCTTTATCTGCTTCGTTGATTTCGATACCGATCATTGCAAGTGCAGTGCGGATGGCTTGGTTGTTACTGTCGCGCAGGATTACTCCAGCGTTAGCCAATTTTTCACGTTGATCTTGGTAGTTCTGCGGATCTTGTTCTGTTCCACAAACCGTTCCAACGAAGTAAATATTCTTGCCGTTTTCGTTTGCTTGTTTCTGAATCTTAACGATTGCAGGAATTAACTCACTTGCCATATCTTCGTGTGAACCATAACCAAGAACGACATCAAAAAGAATAATTGCAGTGGTTTCATCTTGGGCTGCTTTTTCAAAATACTTGACTCTTGTTTCCGGGTCGATCATTGGATGCGGCTTGCCTTGTGTGTAGATATCATCGCCAAGGTCAGCAACTTCATAGCCGTTTGTTTTTAACAAGTAGCCTTCTTCAGTGGATTTGCTCTTTTCAAGACCAAGACCTCTGCTGAATAGGAAAGCTGCCTCATATCCAAGTGTACCACCAGAATAAAGACCTTTGATTGTTGTTTGTTCTGGTTTCAAATCAACTGCAGGTACTGCAGTGGTTAAAACATTATAGTTCGCTTGGATTGGGTTTCCTTTAGAAAGGTCTAAAGCAATCCTTGCTGTTTCTTCTAGTGTGTGTGCATAGTGCATATTTCCTTCATGGTTACGCGGTGCTTCACCAAGGAAAATCGCTACAACTGGTTTTGAAATACTTTGAAGTAATTGAACAACTTCATCACGCACTTCTTTTGCAGGTGGCTTAGAAATAACCGTAATTACTTCTGTTGCTTCATGCTGCGCTAAGCCCTTGATAGCATCCATCATTGTAATCGCACCGATTTTATCAGACAAGTCACGTCCGCCTGTACCGATTGCGTGGCTTACACCACCGCCTAGGCGATCAATGATTGTTGTCACTTCCTGAATTCCTGTTCCTGAAGCCCCAACGATACCAATATTTCCTTCTTTAACAACGTTCATGAAGGCAATTGGTACACCTGCTAAAATTCCCGTACCACAGTCAGGACCCATAACAAGAAGACCTTTTTCATGAGCCTTTTCTTTTAGACGGCGTTCGTCTTCAATTTTCATATTGTCACTAAAGATAAACGCATGTAAGCCATTATCCAGTGCCTTTTCCGCTTCTTCTGCTGCGTATTGACCAGCTGTAGAGATAACAGCTAAATTAGCATTTGGGGCAACCTTCATTGCTCTTGACCATGTGCGAACCGTTTCAAATTCCTGCTTGCTATTGCTGATTGATTGGTTCTTTAGGTAATTATCTATTTCTTCAAGTAATGTTTCGATGATTTCCTCAGAATCTGTATCGACAACGATAACCATATCGTTAGCCGCAGCCCCTTCAAGTTCTTCTGTGTAAAGACCTGAGCTACGGAAAATATCTTTATTGGCTGGAGTTCCCATCATAACCTGGACTTTGTTTACACCGTCCATTGTTGAGATTTTATTAGTTAAAAGCATCAGGTTTACTGAATCCTGATATGAGTTTGCTTGAATGATCGTTTTAAGCATTATCTGTACACCTCTTTTACGATTTTCCCAACATTTCAAATAGAGGGAATTGTGTAAATATTTTTTGAACATAGTAAAAAGGTGGCTACCAAGAGCAGACCACCCTTTAAGTTTTTACTAATGATTATTTAGCGAAAGGGCTTTTATTGTCATAGGCATTGTTGTGAACAACATCGGAAATTAAATACTCATAGATATCATCTACAATTTCAATTCCGTTTTCTTCATAACTCTGTTCTCGTTCTGCACTTCTTTGTCCAGGGTATGATACCTGTTTAAAGCCTGGAGCTGGCTTGATATTGTTAAGGTCGGTCATTGTTTGCGCAATGCCTTCTTTAAATGTTTCTAATCCAGCAAAAAACTCAGGGTTAATTACGATATGAAGCTGACCAAGGTTGCGATATTCTGTCAGGTCATGGTACATGGATGATACTTTGGCTCCAAATGGAAGTCCTAATAAGATTCCAGAAAGCACATCGACCATCATCATCAATCCATAGCCCTTTGGACCAGCAATTGGTAGCAAGGCCTGTACCTTAAATGGATCTGTTGTTGGCTCTCCGTTGCTGTCAACAGCCCATGTATCCGGTATTGGTTCATTTTTTGATCTGGCATGAAGGACTTTTCCCCAAGCTTGAACCGTGGTAGCCATATCAAACGTGATATGCTTCCCGTCCTTCCCAGGTGCTGCGAAAGCGATTGGGTTTGTTCCGTAATATGGCTCCGCTCCGCCAAATGGAACAACCATCGGATCGGATTGGCATACAGAAATTCCAACCAAATTCTCATTTGCAGCTTGTTGAACAAAATAGGAAAGGGCGCCGCTATGGCCAATACGTCTCACACCGACAACAGCAATTCCATTTTCTTTAGCCATTTCGATGGCTTCATCCATTGCAAGCTTTGCAGCGACATGTCCTACACCATTATCGCCATCAAAAATCGCTGTACAAGGACCTGTTTTTTCAAATGTGAAATTGGGATTGTTGTTGAGTCCGCCCTTTGCTATTCTTTCTGCATAATATTCCACTCTCATCGCACCGTGGGAATGTACTCCTCTGGCATCTGCGTGTACGAGTACATCCGCTACGCCCTGTGCATGATCTTCTGTTAGTCCTGCCTTATGAAGCTTTGCTGCCATGAGATCTTTCAGTTTTTCCTTGGATACTCTCATTTCACATCTCACTCCTGATTTTCATATCGATTACTTAGCAAATGCACCCTTGTGATCATATTGATTATTGTGGATTGTATCTGATTTTAAATATTCGACGATATCATTAACGATTTCAATGCCGTTTTTCATATATTCTTCGACAACGATGTCCATGTTTTGACCTGGAGCAAAAACCTTAGAAAAACCTGGAGCTGGTTTGATATTGTTCAATTCCTGCATCGAAGTAGAGATATCTTGCTTAAAGCCCATTAATCCTGTAAAAAATGCTGGGTTAATGACAATATGGAGCTGACCTAATTTTCTATATTCTGTTAGATCCTCATACATAGAAGAAACCTTGTTTCCAAACGGCAATCCGAGAAGCACTCCAGATAATACATCCACCATCATTCCCAAACCATAGCCCTTAGGTCCAGCTATCGGCAATAAGGCATTTACATTAAAAGGATCTGTTGTCGGTTCACCATTCTTATCCACTGCCCAAGTATCAGGAATCGATTCGTTCTTTGATCTTGCATGGAGAATTTTGCCCCATGCCTGAACTGTCGTAGCCATGTCCAAACTAATCATTTTGCCATCTTTACCTGGTGCTGCAAAAGCAATCGGGTTTGTACCGTAATAAGGCTCCGCCCCACCGAATGGAACAACCATTGGATCCGATTGGCAAACTGAAAATCCAATCACATCTGCCTTAGCTGCTTGATTTGTAAAATAAGAAATCGCGCCGCTGTGTGAAATATCTCTTACTCCAACAATCGCTACTCCATTTTCTTTTGCCATTTGGATCGCTTCATCCATTGCTAATGTTGCTGCCACATGTCCTGAGCCGCCGTCGCCGTGGAAAATGCCTGTACATGGACCTGTTTTTTCAAACTTATATTCAGGCTTCGTATTGATTCCGCCCTTGGCGATTCTTTCTGCATAATACTCTACGCGCATCGCTCCGTGGGAATGAATCCCTCTTTCGTCAGCAAACGTAAGCACATCTGCTGTTGTATCAGCATGTTCCTCTGACAGACCAGCAGCATGCAGTTTATTTTTTATCAAACTTTTTAATTCGTCTTTTTGCAATCTCATTTGTTACACCTCTTTGATGTGATTAATTATAAAGATGCATCCCGATTGCAATCTTTAGAGTAAACATATGTTAATGGCTCTCTTCCAACTGCATAGGCCGCTTGGTGTACATATGGTCCCATGAAGATGTAGTCACCTTTTTTAACTGGAATCCATTGATTATCAAGATTATACATGCCCTCACCAGAGAGTAAGTACGCTCCATGCTCTTGAACATGTGTCTCAATGAATGGATGGCTTGCTGCTGGATCAAACGATAGGATGTGGAAATTCATATCAAAATCGATATCCATCGGTAAAAGATCTTTAATATGAACATTGTGCATATCATCATAATCACGGTATTCAATTTGGTTTGCATGGCCGGAAACGACCCATGGCTTACGTCCTTCAAGCGGCTTATGCTTTTGTTTATAAAGGAATAAACGAGCATCGCTAGCTTCAAGGTTTTCTAAGTACATTTTTGTTCCAGGAGGGCAATAAACATAGCCGCTTTCTTCTAAAATAAACTCCTGTTCTCCTGCCGTTACTTTCACCTTGCCGCCAAGGATATAAACGAAGCTTTCAACATCTGGCTGACCGCAGAATCCTTCGCTGTTCTTTCCGCCTTCATGCATTGTGATAATATAATCAACAAAGCTAGCGCCAAGTTTTGGCGAACCTAGAATGGACATCGAGCAATTTTCAAAACCAGGAACAACATTATTTACAAGTCCTTCTGGTGTGATTAACGCGTATAAACCATGTTTAATGATGGAACGG
The DNA here is from genome assembly GCF_038592905.1 of Neobacillus sp. FSL H8-0543. GTDB lineage: Bacteria > Bacillota > Bacilli > Bacillales > Cytobacillaceae > Neobacillus. Next base: position 2,240,145 of record NZ_CP151943.1, read on the forward strand.
CTTGAAAGCAAATCTTTTGGATAACCCATCTTGACATTCTCCTCTATTTTAAAATTTCATTTGAGTATTATTTATAAGCTAGTTCATAAAGAGCACCGATAAGGGCTTTGACGCCTTCTGCTAAATCTGTAGGCTCTGTGAATTCAGCTGGATTATGGCTGATTCCTTTTAAACTTGGTACAAATAGCATCGCGGTCGGAACAACTGGTGCAAATATTTGTGAATCATGTCCAGCACCACTGTGCATTAACTTATAGTTTAGGCCAGCTGCATTACACTGCTGCTCGATAACGTCGACAATTTCCGCATCCATTGGAACAGGATCCGCATCCATCCACATGTCGATAGATGTCTCCACATCATGCGCTTTTGAAACTTCATTAATAATGGCAGTAAGCTGTTCTGAAAAATCAACAATTGCTTGTTTATCAGTGTGACGAACATCAAGCGTGAAAATTGCTTTTCCAGGAACAACGTTGACGATATTTGGAAGAGCTTCAATTTTACCAACCGTTGCCACAAGCGGATCGCCCGCTTCTTTCGCTTTAGAAATGATTTCAAAAATCATCTGGCTAGCAGCAAAAACGGCATCTTTTCGATAGCCCATTGGTGTAGTGCCCGCATGATTCGCTTGACCATTTATTTCAACTGTAAATCTTCTTTGACCAACAATACTGTGAACGACACCAACTGATTTCTTTTCTGTTTCTAGGACGCTACCTTGTTCAATATGAATTTCAACGAAGGCTTTTAAATCCTTGCGCGGACCTTTTGTTTCATCTCTAAAATCAAAACCGGATTCCTTCATCGCTTTAACGAAAGGTATCCCTTCGAAATCCTTAATGTTTTCAACGTCCTCACGTTTTGCTAAGCCAACAATATTTTTCGAACCCCAGAAAGCATAAGGGAAACGGCTTCCCTCTTCTTCTGCCATTGATACGACTTCAACGTTGCGTAATGGCTCACCATATGTTTCTTTTAGATATTTAATAGCGAGGATTCCTGCGATAATCCCGTAAGGACCATCGTAAAGGCCGCCATTTTTTACTGAATCAACATGAGAACCTGTTAGTATGGTTTCATTACTATTTTTACCTGTGAGTGTTCCATATAAATTACCAATTTCATCAAATTGGGCTTTAAGACCGATTTCTTCCATCCAGCCTTTTAATGCATGCTGCGCTTCGACCCATTCTTTGGTATAAAGAAGGCGCGAGACACCGCCAGCCGAGTCCTTGCCAAATTGGCCAAGCCACTCCAATCTGCCGATTGTTTCTTCAGGCAATGTTTCCAGCTTTGTAACTTTATTTGTTGTTGCATCTGCCACTGTATTCATCCTTTCATCATTTACTATGAAGGTTAAATCAACTGCTAGTATTGTTTGTTTTATCGAATTTTACTATGCAAAAGCTAACCACGGACCTTTAGGTTGATTACCTTTTTTAATTTTGACTATTCATACACATAATATTGTAAGCGTTTGTCGCAGGATAGTCTTTATGCACTTCGGATAAAGTTTGTTTTGTTTTTTGTATGATATGTACAAAATATTGGAATATATTTTGTTGTACAATTCTTTTATGTACCTATTACGGAAAGAGTGGTTGAATATCATGGAAAAAATTACAGTTGATTACAAAAGCGGCAATAATTTTACATTAAAAGGCGACCTCTATCCTGCTACGGAAAAGTCGAGTCCTGTTATTGTTTATATTCACGGCGGTGGTCTTTTTTGGGGATCTAGGGAGGACTTGAAAAATGAACAGCTTTCCTTTTATCATCAGGCTGGTTATACCGTTTTCTCGATTGATTATCGTTTAGCCCCTGAATCCAAACTCGCTGATATTAGCGAAGATATCGCGTCTGCTCTGGATTGGGTTGAAAACGAAGGCAGCAAACTCTACGATTATGACCCTGGAAAAATTGCAGTGATTGGCGGATCAGCCGGTGCCTACCTCGCCTTGTTATCTGGAACATTTAAGAAAAAGCCGCAAGCGATTGTTTCTTTTTATGGATATGGAGATATTTCCGGTGCTTGGGCGACAAAACCTAGCCCGCACTACACACAAATGAAAAGCGTCCCTAAGGAATTGGCGCAAAGCCTTGTTGGTGACAAAATCGTTTCTGTCGGTCCAATTGGTAAACGCTATGCGCTCTATATGTATGCTAGGCAGCAGGGGTGCTGGAGTAAGGACATTAGCGGTCTCCATCCGATTTGGGACAAGCAGCAGCTTCTCTCCTTCTGCCCGCTTAAACATGTCGATGAAAGTTTTCCGCCGACCTTGCTGCTGCACGGGACAGAAGATGAGGATGTCCCTTATCAGCAATCTGTTCTAATGGCCGAGAAGCTGGCTAGTGCCGGTGTGCCAAGCAAGCTGATCACCATTCCAGAAGGAAAGCATGTGTTTGATGAGGACTGGGACAAGCCCGTTGTTCGAGAGGCCTTTGGAGAGGTTATTAGGTTTTTGGGAGAGCATCTATAAATGTGGTCAGTGAATAATTCGGCAGACAGAATGATGATTTTGGCAGATAGACCAACGAAAAAAGCAGATAGAGCCATCAATTCGACAGATAAGAGAAACTTCGGAAGACCTAAGTGATCAATGTTCAAAGATTGTAGCTTATTATAATGCAGTAAATTACAAATAAAGGAAATTACGACCCCGAAGTAAGGTAACTTAGGTCCTAAACTCGGGTCAGTGATCTAATCCGCAGATAGAATGATGATTTAGGCAGATAGACCAACGAAAAAAGCAGATAGAGCCATCAATTCGGCAGATAAGAGAAACTTCGGAAGACACAAGTCCAAAGTATTTAAGGATTGTAGCTTATTATTACGTGGTAAATTACAAATAAAGGAAATTGACACCCCGAAGTAAGGTAACTTAGGTCCTGAACCGGGGTCAGTGATCAAATCCGCAGATAGACTGATGATCTTGGCAGATAGACCAGCTAAAAAGGCAGATAGAGCCATCAATTCGGCAGATAAGAGATACTTCGGAAGACACAAGTCCAAAGTATTAAAGGATTGTAGCTTATTATTACGTGGTAAATTCGGCAGATTAGGGATACTTAAGAGGGCTAAAGAGAACAACTCTTTAGCCCTTTACAGCTCTAATACCAATCAACATCCCAAGTAGCGTATCCACTCCAGATGTATGGCCGATATTTTTCATCTCCTCCAGCGCGGTTAAAAACTCAATACCCCGCGGTTGGTCGAGGGCCGCACACATATTAAGCAGTGACAGATGGAATTTTCCTTCTGTTGCATAATGTAAGTATTCGAAGGCGACATCTGTTGTCCTTTTGCGTCCAAATTCCAGCAGATAACTCTGGAGTTTTTTTAAGTAAGAAGCCTTTGGTCCCTCTAGCATTGAAAGAATCGCGCACACTCCTGTTAAACAATCATCCCCGCTAGGCGTCAATCCAAGACCTCTTCCAATCCAATAATTAAAGACAGATTCCGCGTCCACCGCTTCATCAGCGCGGATAAGCTGTATGAGCTTGCTTATTTCAGTTATTATCGGTACGTCGTTTTCCGCTGCTGTAGACGAATCAATTAAATAATCGATCATTTCCTTTTGATCACCAAAGCCCGTTTTCCAGTCCTCGTGAAGCAGCTGTTCGCTTAAGTAGAGAAAGTTATCCTCCAAAGCAGGAAAATTAACTCCCCTCACAGGTAACGAATGGTTTGTCATATTCGTCGGCTTTACATCGAGTGAGATACCCATTGTAAAACGGAGTGTCTGTGACAACGTATTCCAGTGCACCTGTTGTTCCCTTTGCACAAGCAGCGTTAGTTTTGCTGCTTCTGTTTGCTTTAAACCGATCCCGAATGGGGCTAAGCCCATTTCCAGTCCACCAACGTGGATAAGATTCCCGCCAAAAACCAGGTTGAAGCTGCTGGTAAAAACACTATGAACGGTGCCGCTAGGATGGGCTTCAAGGATTTGATAAATATCGGCACTTGCAGCAAGAGCTAACCATTCCTGCTGCGGATTGTAATGAACCATTTCCCTCACTCCAACTCCGATAGTATAACACCTGAACCGAAGGTGTAGGTTAATACTATCATTCCCTTTTTATTAAACTTTCCTATCTTCTTAAAATAAAGTCTAGTGTTATCAATCACGACAGTCATTGTTTAAAACGACCAAAACGAGCGTTGATTTTTGGTTGTTTTCAACGTATGATATCAATTAGAGATTTTGTTTTACATTCAGGACCAAACTTTTATATAAGAGGTAAAACATGAAAATAATCAAGGATTTATTCATTTTAGAAGGTATGAAGGATGCAGTCGTCCTAGCAGGGCACCGGGGTCTAACCCGGAATGTAACCGCCGTTAATATCTCAGATACACCTGACGTTATTCAATATTTAAATAAAGATCATCTGCTCTTAACCACAGGCTATGCATTTAAAGATGATGCACAGCAGCTATGTGAGTTGATAAGACAAATGCATGATTTGAATTGTGCTGGGATTGTAATCAAAATCAGTCGGTTTTTAAAGGAATTGCCAGCCGAGGTAAAATTGCTTGCCGATGATCTTGCGTTTCCGATTCTCGATCTGCCGACAACACATACGCTCGGTGAAGTTTCTCGACATATTTTAAATTATTTAAACGATGATAAAGCCCAGCAGCTTTATTATGCTTTGCATGTGCAAAAGGAATTTTCCCAGATGATGATTAAAGGCTATAGCTTAGGTTCACTTGTTGAACAATTGGGCCACTTTTTATCGCGGCCAACGATTTTATTAAATCATCGGGGCGAAAAAATTGCCCAAAGCCATGATTTTCATAAAGATTCATTGAAACGTATCGAAAAAGAGATTATCGATGAGATCAAGCAGGATTTGGCCTTGGCACGAGCGGGAAATACTTTTCCTATCCCCTCAAGCGATGAAAACCAGTCCGTCACGACCTTCCCTGTGCAAACCAAACGACAGTATGACAGCATGCTGGTGATTATTGATTCGCTCACCCTTCCCTATCCATCCTCACAGATGGCCATCGAACAAGCATGCAATGTTCTATCGTTTACGATTATCAAAGAACAAGCGATTGAAGAGAATTCACGCTTATTGAAAAATAACTTTTTTGCCGACTTAATTGAACGGAGAATCAATTCCGATGAAGAAATTTTAAGTCGTGGAAATTATTATGGTTTGAAAGAGGAATTGGATACGATTTGTATTGTTTGTACCATTGATCCAAAAGGGATGAATTATTCTACACTCCAGCTCCACGAAAAAATGGTAGGTGAAATACACAATAGTATTTATGACCAGCTCGAGGATGAAATTGTAGATAATCATTTGAATGCTACCCTATTTACAAAGGAAAAATACTTTGTGATGATGCTCCAATTTCCTGATTATGGCGAGGCAGAGCAAATGATTATCAATCAATTTGTTCAAGAGACACAAGAGATCTTACAAGGTGATTTTTCGATTTCATTCGGTGTCAGTAATCCCGTTCATTTCTTAAAGGATCTCCCCACCGCATATCAAGAAGCGGTTGAGGCAATCATGAACTCCTATGACCTTCAAATGTATGGGACGATTAATTATTACAAAGCGAGAGAACTGGAAGAATTGCTGCAGATGATCCCTGCAAAGGATTTAAAAGCCCTTTATGAAAATACCTTAAAGACCCTGGCCTTTCCGAAGACAAAGGAAGATCAAGAATTAGTAAAGACGATTCAAGTCTATCTTGATAACCAATGTGAAATTACCGAGGCCTCTCGGAAATTGTTTATCCATCGGAATACGGTCAAATATCGGATCGAAAAAACAGAAGCGATTCTTAACTGTTCGTTCCGTGACCCAGCCGATTCCTTACGTATACGCGTGGCTCTCGCCATCGGTACGATTCTTGAAAAGCATGAAAAATCCCAAAACCTCGAATAGTGGTTTTGGGATTTTTTGTTGTTAATATTGGTTGTTGATTTGCGCTCCAGGCACTTCGCTTTCCGCGGGCGTGCCGGGGAGCCTCCTCGGCGCTGAAGCGCCTGTGGGGTCTCCCCAGCCCCGTACTCCCGCAGTAGTCTTCGTGCCTTCCGCTCCAATCAACATGGTTCCAAATTAACAATAACCTTTATTTTATACATCTACTTCTTGTGTTTATTCAACAATTTCGTCGTTTTCAAATACTACGTTTCCATTTACTATCGTTGTTTTCACTTTTCCTGTGAAGGTTTTTCCGATATATGGTGAGTGCTTGTGACGGTAAAGCAAATCTTCTTGCTTCAGTTCGAAGCTTTCGTTCAGGTTAACGATCGTCAAATCAGCATCATAGTCAGCTGCAATCGTTCCTTTGTTTGCAAGACCAAATATTTTTGCAGGATTTGTTGCTGTTAGTTCAACAATTTTTTCTAATGGGACATTACGTTTTGAATAACCCTCTGTCAATAAAACGTTGAGCGTGGATTGAGCGCCAGAAATTCCGCCCCAACCTTCAAAGTAGTTGTCTGTGATCACTTTCATTGATGCAGGTGCTGGTGAATGGTCAGAGGCAAGCATGTTAATCTCACCATTGGCCACAGCAGCCCATAGCTCATCCACTTCATCCTGGTCTCTCAATGGCGGGCAGCATTTTGCAATCGCACCCTTTTCTTCTAGATCCTTAACCGTTAACGCTAAATAATGCGCACAGGTCTCACAGGTTACATCGACGCCTCTTGCCTGCGCTTCTTTAATTACCTCAACCACTTTGCGGCTACTTACATGGACAATATGGAGTTTACAGCCAGTAGCTTCAGCATAAGAAATAATTCTTCTAACTGCTTCAATTTCAGAAATAACCGGTCTTGATTCAACAAAATCACGAGCGGTTGTTTTTCCTTGCGCGATTTTTTCCTGTGCCAGCTGGTCGCAAATAACCGTGCTTTCCGCGTGAACCGCTAACAATGAGCCTAATGAGGCGATTTCCTTCATCCCTTTAAAAAGAGTTTCGTCATCCGCATTATCAAAGTCAGCAATACCGCTTGGCGACATAAACGCCTTAAAGCCGATCACGCCATTTTCATGTAAACCTTTTAGGTCAGCAATGTTTTGTGGAACCAATCCACCCCAATATCTAGGATTCACAATAGATTTTTCATCGCCAAGTGCACTTTTCAACGCTAAATTTTCTTTGTTGATCGTTGGAGGTGTACTGTTCAAGGGCATATCAAAGAAAGTTGTGACTCCGCCGGCAGCTAAGCTTCTGCTTCCTGTCTGGATGCCTTCCCATTCTGTTCTGCCTGGCTCATTAAAATGAACATGTGTGTCGATTAATCCTGGTAGGATATGCTGAGCTGTTGCATCGATTACTTTTGTTGCTGTTCCTTCAAGTGAAGTTCCTACAGAGATAATTTTTCCGTCCTTGATAGCGATATCTCCTTGGATGCTTGATTCAGCGGTTACGATTGTTCCGTTTTTTATAAGTAAGTCATAATTTGTCATGATAATTTCCCCCTGCCTTCGTAAAAAGTATCCTGTTGATTGGAGCTCCAGCCACTTTGCTTTCCGCGGGTTCGCCGGTGAGCCTCCTCGGAGCTACGCTCCTGTGGGGTCTCACCGTGCTCATAATCCCGCAGGAGTCTCGTGCCTTCCGCTCCAATCAACAGGGGTAATAACTTTGTAGAAATGGACTCATCCGTGAAGATTTCTCTTTCACGGATGTCTATATTATTTACTTACTAGCAGATAATAGTTTTCCTTTTGGTGTTCCTACGATGCCTTGGTTTAGGTCGAATACGATGTTTCCGCGTAGGATGGTTTTTGTTACACGGCAGTCGATTTTTCTGCCTTCGTAGGCACTGTGTTTATTTTTATAATATAAATCTTCACGTTTTACTGTGTATGATTGGTTCGGGTCAACTAATATAATATCGGCATCCTTGGAAACAGCAATTTCCCCTTTATTTGGAAGGTTGAAACGTGCTGCTGGGTTGGTTGCGATTAAATCAACGAATTTATTAACGGCTAATCCGCGTTGCTTAACAGCTAAATCAAACATTAAATCCACGTTATTCTGTGCTCCGCTAATTCCGCCCCATGCTTCGAAAAGATTTCCTTGCTTCAAATCCTCTGTACATGGTGAGTGGTCGGAAGTAAGCCAATTAATATTTCCGTTCATAAGCTCGTCCCATAATTTTGCCTGGTCCTTTGCTTTGCGAAGCGGCGGCTGACATTTTGCCTTCACACCAATTTGCTCAACATCCTCAGCCGTCATGGAGAAATAATGCGGACATGATTCAACCGTAACATCCACACCCTCTTGCTGTGCTTTTAGGATCACTTGAACGGCTTCTGAAGTACTAATATGAACAATATGCAATTTACAGCCTGTCTCTTTTGCAAAAAGAATCGCGCGTTGCACGGCATCTACTTCTGTAAAAATCGGACGTGAATCAACATAATCCATTGCCGTTGTTTTGCCCTCGCGCACAAATTCAACAGCAAGCTTAGACGTAACAGATGGATTTTCCGCATGAATACAAAGGATTTGATCCAGCTCGGCTAGTTTCTGCATGCCTTTATATAAAGTATAATCATCCACATTTGTGAAATCGCCAGGAACATCACTTGTTATATCAGACATGAAGCATTTAAAGGCAAGAACTCCTGCATCCGCTAATTCCTCCAGCTTGTCAAGGTTCTCAGGAACAAGTCCACCATAAAAACCGTAGTCGACATAGTTTTGGTTAACTGCTGCTTCTAGTTTAAGGTTTAGGTTGTCACGGTTAATGGTTGCAGGCAGTGCGTTAAGCGGCATTTCCACATAACTTGTCGTACCGCCGGCAGCAAGCGCCATCGATCCCGTTTCAAAGCCTTCCCATTCCGCACGTCCAGGCTCGCTAATATGTACATGTGTATCAATCATTCCAGGCATAACATATTGACCGGCTGCATCGATAACTTCGGTTGCATCCTCGGTAATTTCCTCCGCGATACAAGAAATTTTTTCATTTTTAATTCCGATATCAAGTTGACGAACGCCGTCACGCAATACAACATTTCCGCCTTTAATAATTAAATCGTATTTCATTTGAGTTTCCCCCTAATAAATTTTTATAAACACGCAAGAAGTCGCATTCTTCAAATGAAAAATGCGACTTCTTTAAAAAGGAACTGATTATTTTTAAGAAATTGCATTAAGTTCAGGTATACAATTACTTCTCGAAAATTGTACCTTTTTTAAATGCTGAATCTTTAAATGCATACTTTGTAATTAGGAAGTAAGCGATACCTGCGACAACAAAACCGATAATCCAAGCTAAATCAACTACTACGAATGCAGCACATGCACCGATAAGCAAGGCAAGCATTGCGGCTGGATTAAAGCCGGCAAATGAACCGTTTTCCTCATATAAAGCTGCAACATTTATTTTTTGCTTTCTTAAGATATAATATTCAACTAACAAAATTGAAACAATTGGTCCTAAGAATGCAGAGTAGATTAGAATGAATAATCCTAGACCTTCTGATGAAGAATCCTGTACAAGCACCCATGGGAATGAGACTAAAGCTAACAATCCAACGATGGTAACAGCAGGCTTGTACTTTAACTTTGTTAGTAAAGTTACAACATAAGTTGGAGCGATAATGTTCGCAACCATGTTTACAGCAATAACACCCATTACGATAAATGCAGATACAAACACTGTAATAAATGAGTTATCTACTACGATAGCAAAGGCTTTAACAGGGTTAGAGATACCTGTTGCAGAAGCAAGCATTGCACCGATTGTTAGAACGAAGCCATAAGCGATTAAAATCGGGAAGAAATACAAGGCCCCGCGTTTTGCATTGCTCATACCCGGCTTTAGCTCTCTTGAATAGTCAGCAGCGCTTAAGAAGATCGCAGCATAGTTACCCATAAACACCATGATGAATCCGAAGAACGGTAAGCCCCATGAACCTTTTTGAGCAACCCAGTTATCAGCAATCACACCGCTATAGTCTTTTAACAAAATAACAAACACATAGATAAGTCCTAACAAGACAACAATTGATATAAGTGATTCTACCCATTTAATTGCATGGAAACCGTACCAAGAAAGAACAATTTGAACTAACTGAAGTACGACGAAACAAATGGCAATATTATCAAAAGAACCGCCAGTAGCAATTTTCATAATTTCATTTAAGGCCGTACCACCAATCCAACTTTGGAAACCGTACCAAACGATAGCCGGAATACCGCGTAAAAGTGAGGATATGATTGAGCCTTTCGCACCGAAGGACATTCTAAGCTGAACAACATACGGGATACCCGTTCTGTAACCCACTCGGTCGTTTAATGAAAACACAGTTGAAATAATACCAATTGCGATAATGGCAGCAGCAAAGGTTTGCCAGATGTTTAACGTTGCAAGTCCTGCAACAATTAAACTCGCTCCGAGCGTCATATTACCTAAGTTAACGCCATCACCGATCCACATAAACGCATATTCGATCGGACCAACTGTTCTTTCACTGCTTTTTCTCGGATACAATGATTCGTCTACATTTGAACCATGTGGAATATGCGTATCCTCTGTATCATAACCTTCTATATTTAAAGCCATTTCACCCATCCCCTTTTTCAATGTATATCTTAATGGTAAAATTTAAGTTCTTCTCTATTAACTTCTCTAATTGAAGCTCCCCTATTCAGAGAAATAAAACCATACTATTACTTAAATTTTCCTCCTTCATGAAATTTTCAGTGGAAAACGTTTTCAATTACTAATAAAAGTATACAATTTTGTCACAATTGAGTCGTTAGGGCTAATAAACAAAATAAAAAAAGTTGCTTGTCCATCCTGAACAACCAATTTCGTCTGTTTGTTTACTATGAACAAGCGGTTGTTCATTTTACCCATGATTATTATAGTAGTAAAATGTATAATAATGACTAAAGTGGGATTTATTATGAAAAATTGATAAAATGAGAGCAAAAAAAAAGAGGAAGGTATCCCCTTTCCCCTTTACTTGCTATTATGAGTTTGTTGTGTTTGTTGATTCTGGAGATTCATCATCTGATGGGGTATCGCCTTCAGATGGCTTCTCTTTTTCAGAAGGAGTTTTTTCTTCTTCTTTCGAATCATCATCAGAAAGATCCGGATCTTCAATCATTTGTTTATCATCTGAACCATTTGTTTCATCCGCAAGTGTTTCTTCCTGCAAGACGCTTATTGATTTATTGAAATAACTTGTCGGATTAACAGCTACACCATCTTTGCGAATTTCAAAATGTACATGTATTCCAGCTTCTTCATTGAACAAGCTTTGTCCAGCCATGGCAAGTTCTTGTCCTTGTTTAACTTTATCGCCAACCTCGACCTTTACATCTTTAACGGATGAATATTGTGTTACAATACCCTTATCATGTTCGATTTCAATGACATTCCCGAGGGTAGCATCTTCTTCGACTCTAGTAACGGTACCGCTAACCGATGCGACAACAGCAAATGTTTCGCCATCCTTTGCGGCCAGGTCAACACCCGTGTTCTGGACGTACTGATTGTTGTAATATACTAACGCGGCTTCCTGATCCTCATCACTTGCATTGAAATCATAGAATTCCATTTTAACAACGGCATCCAACGGTTTTTCCACAGGCATCTTGAAGTTTTCTAATGCTGCATTCACTTCAATTGCCGGTGTTTCGTTCTTTTTATCCGTCACATCAGTAGCTTCGTAGTCGAACTTATCTTTTGTGCTATCGTTGCTTTGGAACCAAAGAACACCTGTCAGAATAATAGCTGCACTTGCAATATAAATGGCTGGAAATACCCACCGCTTTTTGAAAAAGCGTTTAACGCTGGAACCTTGAGAAGATCGTTTGTTTTCTTCCTCTCTCATTTTCATCACCTCAGCAATCATTCTGAACAGATTAGAAGAATTATATACACTAGCAAAAAAAAATTTTGTACTTATTTTTCGACAATGCGATTGTTTTTATGCATTTGAGGGAGAAATATTTAAAAAAAGGAGAAAAGTCTTTACTATGAAAGTTTTTAAATGGCTATTACGAATCCTGCCAATCGTCTATATGGCAGCGATTTGGACGATGTCAAGCCTACCATCCAACCACATCGTCGAGCTTCCGGATTCGCAAATCGACTCTTTCATCAAAGAATCATTGCATTTAATAGAGTTCGCGATCCTCTATGTCTTGCTGGTATTGGCTAGCTTAACCTTTGAACGCAGGACCTTCACACCGTTGTGGAACATCGCGTGTGCCGTGTTTGCCGGACTCTACGGCGTCAGCGACGAAATCCACCAGTCGTTCTACCCTTACCGCTCCGCATCGCTCTTTGACCTCGTCAAAGACATCACAGGCATCCTTGTCTGCTTCTATTTTATAAGGGGCGCACTATTTAAAGGGAAATTTGTGAGACTTCGGAGGGTGCTGGAGAGGATACAAATGTGAAATTTGGGTGGTGGCGAGTATTTTATTTGCCACTTTCCACTTTTTATTTGCCACTTCGCGATTTTATTTGCCACTTCTCGACTTTATTTGCCACTTCGCAACTTTATTTGCCACTTCGCGATTTCTGAATGATCTCTTTTACAAATTGGTGTAGTCGGCCGGTAATAGACTCGCCCCTTACGGTTACCGATATACGGTAAATTTAAAGATTTCAATATATTGTTTGCACTTTTAATGGAATCAATTTGGAGAAAATGGCGTAATTCAGAATTTGTAATTGAGGGCTTGATTAGAAGGAAGTAATCTTCAATCGCTTTAATATGAGCCGTTTTTGACTTTTCTTTGCAATGGAGACAGGTCCATACACCGTAATGATATTTCATTGGAAGGCTATCACATTTAGGACATTGGACTCCTGGCAAGAGGTCCTTCGGAGTAAAGTTGAAATACTTGAGGATATCTGGGTCATCAGGAGTATGTTTAGTTAAGAGGAGCCGTTTTATTTTACGTACATCTTGTCTAGTTAACTTCTCTTCTTTATAAAATTTTTCTATTAGCTCTATTTTATCGATTAGAGCCTCGCTATTGCACATATTTTTAAATTGGTCATTGCCATCTTCACAGGTAATTTTTGATTTTTCATGACTATTTACAAAAAGATAATGGATCGGCACCTCTTCACACTGGTGCTCGTCCAACCACTGTTTCAGCTTTTTCGATTGTAGTTTGGCTTGTGCAACAGGATTCTGGATTTTCTCCTTCGCCCCATCAAATAATAAATATGCCTGATTAAATTCATCGAAATACCAATCTCGCGACCTCTTTTTCACTTCGAGAGCTAGAGCAAATTTATGACAGAGTATGAGAAAGTCTATTTGAAAATAGTATTTTCCAGATAAAAGCCGAATTTCATGGAATACATGATAATCTTTTGATTGAATAAGGGGATCTAAATAGAATTCTAATGACTTTTCCCCCTTATATCCTTTAATCCTGTTATTATATTCGGTTAGTACCTCCATTTTCCTTGAATTTGTAGTAGGTATCCTTGCGTCTAAAACCTTCAACTTTACTATTCTCGGTGACATCTCGCATACCTTGTCATACATTCGCAACATTCCTTTCCTTTTATTAAAAATTCGTCTTCTTCAATCTTTCACCTGCAAAAAATTGTTACAGATTTATGTTCGTTCTTTGGAAAAATATCCGCCAACTACCTTTTTTAAGACTTTTTTCATTTTATTTGCCACTTTGTCCTAGTTATTTGCCACTTTGTCCTAGTTATTTGCCACTTTGTCCTAGTTATTTGCCACTTTGTCCTAGTTATTTGCCACTTTTGAAATTTATTTGCCAACTCTATCCGAACACACTTAAAAACGCCAGAAAGCCAGGCAAAATGCCTGGCTCAGATCACTATTTGTGAATTTGCCCATTTATTTAGACGAATTCCTGGACGAGACTCACTTTTTATTACCTTTTTTTAGATTTTCTCATTTTATTTGCCACTTTTGAAATTTATTTGCCACTTCGCCTTATTTATTTGGCACTTTCCACCTTTTATTTGCCACTTCGACCTATTTATTTGCCAAATTCCGTAAACACACCTTATTTCTTCGCAGTAATCGTCGCAAGCATACTCTCAGCGGAGGAGATCTCTACTCCTTGATAGTAGTGCTTGACAATCTCTTTATAGTCCTTACCCTCAACGGCCATTCCATTGGCTCCGTATTGACTCATGCCAACGCCGTGTCCGTAGCCTTTGGTACTGATGACAATTTTACTCCCTTTCCGTTCCCAAGCGAAGTCAGAGGATTGTAGCTCTAGTGCCTCGCGAATCTCTTTTCCAGTCAAAACCTTCCCATTGAAATCCACTTTAGCGACGCGTTTACCTGTGGTGCGCTCGACAATTTTTCCAATGGTTGAATCCGATCCTACCTTAACACCTAATTTGGCTTCAAAATCCTTCACACTCATCACCTTTTGACTGCTAAACTTCGGAGAGTCTTTATCCCACGGACTTGAAACACTCCTTAAATAGGGTAATTCATTTGACCAGTAGTCTTCGGAGTTTTCCGTGTAGCCATTGCTAGTCGAGAAGAAGGAGGCATCGATAGCCTCACCATTATAGGTTAGAATTTGTCCGCTGGTTGCACGAACAGCAGCGAGAACTTTTGACCTTTTCCTTTCGTAATCTTTATCCCATTTTTTCCGGAGCTCCTCGTCACTATGATAGACTTGATGCAGCTGGGTATCTGTGACCTGGGCGCCATCCGGGACACCCATCTTGTCTTTGCTTAGCATTTTTTTCACAATGTACGTTCTTGCCGTTAGCGCTTGTGCTTTCAAAGCTTCGTCTTCAAAGTCGGCATACATTTCGGCTGCAACCACCCCAACGAGATAGTCTTCAAGTTGAACATTTTCGATTTTTCCTATGGCTGAACGGTAAACCGCTACCTCGACCGCTGAATCGGTGGAGGATGGGTTCTGTTCTGGTGTCTTCGTTAACTCTTCACCTAATTCCCCGTTCGCCTTTCCATCCGTGAAGGGTAATACTAAAACAGCGGGAATAATTAGTATGACGGCAAAAAGAATCGATACTAGTACGATGAGTGGTTTGAATTTTTTCATGTCGTTGCCTCCATTTATGTAAATTTGTTGCATCTCATTCAATCATATGGAGGAGGACAAGCATTTATGATAAAAAATGGATCTTTCTTTAAGGCTCTTTCCGTAAAGATTGTTGTAAAAACCCAAAGGCTGGTTTTTACCTTAAAATAGCTATTGGGCACTTCGAATAAAGTTTGCTCTAAAGAAATTAGCTTAATTAGGCGAAAGATAGCTTCAAGTTCGATTATTCCTATTTAATTAGCTCAAAAGTTTGAGAAAAAAGCTTAAAAAATAAAACAAAGCCGAAGAATCCATTAAGATTCTTCGGCTCGTTTGTTAAATTGATTTCCGCTCGAGGCTTCAATCAACTATAATTAAGCATTCATATCAGAAATAAACGTTTCTTCTTCTGTAAAAGTTTCTTCTTCTTCGTTGATGCGTTCGATATCTGCGCCTAATGAGGCTAATTTGCCATGGAAGTCTACATATCCGCGGTCCAGGTGTTTTAATTCCGTTACGCGTGTATTACCTTCAGACACTAATCCTGTCAAAATAAGAGCAGCAGCGGCACGAAGGTCTGTTGCAGAAACTTCGGCACCCTGTAAGTTGGACATACCATTCAAAATCACAGAACGTCCTTCAATTTTTATATCGGCATTCATACGACGGAATTCCTCGACATGCATGAAGCGGTTTTCGAACACCGTTTCAGTAATCATAGAGGTACCTTCTGCACGAAGCAGGAGCGCCATCATTTGTGATTGCATGTCAGTTGGGAAACCAGGATGCGGCATCGTCTTGATGTCAACGGCTTTCAATTTTTCTGGGCCGATGACACGAACGCCGTCTTCTTCTTCAATAATCGTTACACCCATTTCTTCCATTTTTGCAATCAAGGAAGAAATATGTTCAGGAACTGCGCCTCTTACAAGTACATTTCCGCGCGTAAGCGCTGCAGCAACCATAAAGGTTCCCGCTTCGATACGGTCGGGGATAATATGATGTTCAGCGCCGAATAATACATCCACACCTTCAATACGAAGAGTGCCCGTACCAGCGCCGCGAACGTTTCCGCCCATTTTGTTCAAGAAGTTAGCCAGATCAACGATTTCAGGTTCTTTTGCTACGTTTTCAATAATGGTTGTTCCCTGTGCAAGGGTAGCAGCCATCATGATGTTTTCTGTTGCACCAACACTTGGGAAATCCAAGTATATTTTTGCTCCCTTTAAGCGGCCTTCAACCTCCGCATCGATAAAGCCATTTCCTACCTTCACTTTTGCACCCATGGCTTCAAAGCCTTTAAGATGCTGGTCGATAGGGCGAGATCCAATAGCACAGCCGCCAGGTAAGGCAACCCGGGCACGGCCATTTCTTGCTAATAATGATCCCATGACAAGGACAGACGCGCGCATCTTACGAACATATTCGAAAGGCGCCTCATCTTTTAACACTCTAGATGCATCGACGACAACTGTATTATTGTTAAAAGCAACCTCAGCGTTCAGGTTACGTAATACTTCGTTTATTGTATATACATCGGAGAGTGTAGGTACATCACGAATTACACTTTTTCCGTCACTTGCTAATAATGTGGCAGCGAGTACAGGCAGGACGGCATTTTTTGCGCCTTCAACTTTTACCGTTCCATATAACCTGTTTCCGCCGCGGACGATGATCTTTTCCAAGAGTATTCCCCTCCGCGTCCATTTTCTCTATATTAATATTCAATCGTAATGATGGGTGTGCCAACTACAATGGCAGTCCTTCCGCCCATTCCTTCGGAGCGTATACCAATTTGTAAATTCATGTTATCTTTTTTATTTTCAATGGAGTCTGAAAACAGCGGCGAATAGGCCGAAACAGACATGAAGTTCTCCTCTTTTAACGCTTCGATTTCTTTTGCATTTAGAACAGCTAGTAATGTTGGTAATGCCTCATCCATCTTATCATAGGCGCTGCCCTTCACACTAGAGAAAACTGTTGGATTTCCCCGAAATATGTCAGCAAGCCTATTTTCAAATTGTACATTTGTGAAAAAGGACTTTTGCTCCTCATTCCACTCATTACCACTTACTTTATATATTATATACGCATTGACAGGTTGTTTTGTGTGGGTTGCCAAAATCTGAAGCGTTTCTTTGCGGTGTTTAGCTGTTGGAGGTACGGCAGTTACTTCCCATTTTTGGTCAGTCTCTTGATAAGACCATTCCCAGCCTGGAAGCATCGTTTGTAGCTCCTTCACATATTTCTGTACTTTCTTCTCTGTATTTAGGTCAACCAAATGTTCTCTTGCATAAAAAGTCCATTCATCGAGCAAAATATCTTCGGTTTCAAAAATAGATGTGATTTTCAGCAAATCAAGACCGCTCTGTGCATCAGTCTGGCGATTACCAATCACAACCATCATTAAACTTACAATCGTCAATATGCTAATGGTAAAAAATATCTTTGTATTTTTCTTCATTTCAACTCTCCCCCTTACTACCATTGTTACCAAGGTGAGAAAGAGCATACTTGGGAATTGTCGTCACTTTTTGACAATGAGAAAAATACAGCTTTTTAGCTGGATTGCACTTTTTTTCACACAAAGAGAATTGTACTCAATAATTCGCAAAAAGGGAACATGTACGAAGTCCTAAATTTTTACCATTTGTATGTATTGTAAAATCAACGGCAGTTGTCTTGACCATTGGAGATAGTCTAGGAAAAAGTTACTAACCGACGATCCAATGATAATTGCCAATAATATATAGAGTAATCGTGCTTGAAAAACATGACTCGGTTTGATTAGCTTGTCAAGGCGAATCGCTTGGAGCGCATACCAGGCAAGGGCTATAAACACTAAATGTGAAAAAATACTTATTAATGCGTTTTGTCCAAATTCACTCAAATTTCAAAACCTCCTATTCAGAACATATCTTTACTATCTGACGAATGAAAGGCTTAAAAGTTTCACATCTTGTAATATTTGTAATATTTAAACTTCATGGTAATTGTGTCTATTCTGTGAACATCTATACTATTCCCTCCAACCAACACCGTAAGCAAAGATATTTCCTATCCATTCTTCCAAGGCTCTTTCCTAAAAAATTGCCGTTCTTAGATTATATAGTTGATACTCTTACCAACTTTTTAGAAAAGAGCCCTGCTAAGGGCTCTTTATTTAAAGCATATTCTCTAGGATTCTAGTAAATATCTGAAGTCTTTTTTGTTGCAACAACCACTAAACGTCCGCGATCCAGCTCTTCTTCATATTGCTCCGCTTCTAAAGTATTTAATCCTAAAGCTTCCATTTTGGAGCGTAGTTCATCCCCACGAGATCGAAATACATTTGCGATTGAATTAACGACACCCTGTTCTCCTATCCCAATTTCATTAATATCCATTGTGTCTGATAAGTGTTTGGTGCGATCTTTATCATGTGCTAGTAGGTAAACTTCCTCTTTTTTGTACCCTTGATTAATGAACTGTTCAATTACCATTTTTGCTTGGACACCATTTTCGACGATTTTTACATTTTCCATTTTTTCATTCCTCCTTGAAAGATGTTGTCAGCTGATGTGTCAGCTTGTACCAGTTATATAACCGCTCTTCAAGGAAACCAAACCTATTTTTAAAAAACTTTATTTGTTTTAATAAAAAAGTTACGGGTAATAAAAAGGGAAAAGATGGAGGTGTAAGATGAGGAATAAGGCAGATTTAATTAAAAAAATCAGTTTGTTAAAACAAAAGATCGATAAATGTTTGGATGAGCGAGATCGAGAAAGCTTTAATCAATTATCTCTTGAATTGAAGGTGTGCCAGAATTACTTGGAAACTTGTTTTACCAACACTGAGGTGCACTTTAAGAAGCCTTTCGAGCAAAAACGTGGTAAATTTTTTAACCATTAAGTTTAGCTGCCCGAAAATTCGGGTACTTACCAACTGTAGAACATTGAAAATGAAAGGGGAGAATTTTTATGGGATTTATTTGGTCATTAATTATTGGAGGAATTATCGGCTGGCTGGCTGGACTGATTCTGGGACGTGATGTTCCTGGAGGTGTTATCGGAAATATCATTGCAGGGTTCATCGGGGCCTGGATTGGTTCTCTCTTAGGTGGCTTTGGACCTGTGATTGGTGGGTTTTACATTTTGCCAGCTCTCCTCGGTGCCATTGTCTTTGTGCTCATCCTAAGCCTTGCCCTAAGAATGATCAAACGCAACGCATAATCTAGAACGAAGTGAAGGCTGCAAATTCCTGCAGTCTTCTTTTTTGTAGTCTCAAAAAAGGGCATCTGCACATACACAGATACCTTTGAAACGTGTTATAGGAGACCCGAAAACAGCCGAGCAAAGGATTCCTTCCATTTAACATCCAAACCTCTTTTGTAAAATGTAACCGGACGAATCCGAATGCATTCCTTAAGGTCTTCTTCAAAATGAGTAACAAGGTCGTCGATGCTGTCAGTGCCTGTTAAAAACAAATTCACCTCAAAGTTCAAATGAAAACTGCGCTGATCCATATTAGCCGTTCCAATTGATGCCATGTCACCGTCGACAATGATCACTTTTTTATGTAAAAAGCCTTTTTGATACGTGTAGAGCTCAATTCCCGCAAGCAGAAGTTCAGGAAAATAGGATTGAGTGGCATATTGAGTTAAAAAACCATCATTGCTCTCGGGCACCATTAACCTCACTTGAATTCCCTTTTCCGCTGCTATCCTCAGTGCTGTCATAATTGCCTGATTAGGAATAAAGTAAGGTGTCGCAATCCAGACCGACTCTGTTGCACACGAAATCATGGCATAATAATGATCACTCATGTCCCGGGTTTCTGGGCCAGTGGCCACCACGTGGACGAGACCTTCCCCCTCTGCTGGCACCTGCTTAAGATAGAAAGGATTTTCAAATAACTTTTCTCCACTGACATATTTCCAATCTAATAAAAAAATAGCATGCAGTGTCTGGACCGCTTCCCCTTCCAGCAGAACATGCGTGTCACACCAAAAACCAAACTTGTTATCCTCACCAAGATATTCCACTCCCACATTCAGCCCACCGACAAATCCAATCTTTCCATCAATGACAATGATTTTTCGATGATTGCGGAAATTAAACTTTTGCGTAAACCATGCCGTTTTCAACGGCAGAAAAGGGTGAAGTTGAATCCCGGATTCCGCCATTTTCCTTCTATCCTGTTCAGAAAGGGAGAAACTTCCGAACGCATCATAGATCAACCTAACATCCACCCCTTCCTTTACTTTATCGGTCAGGATATCCATTAGCTCCTGCCCCAGCCGGTCAAAGCGAAATATATAATATTCTAAATGAATAAAGTCCTTTGCTTCCTTCAACCGCTGTTTCATTTCCAGAAAGGTTGCTTCGCCGTTTTTTAAAATTTCGGTTCTGGTATTTTGGTTTTGACCGGTTATTGTCACCCGTTCAAGATAGCCGGCAAAACAGCGCTGATGGTTATTGAGCAATGACAGCACTTTCAGTGGCCGCTCGCTTTTACGGAGTGCCTCGAACAGCTGACGTTCACTCGCACGCTTGCTTTTAAAAAGTGCTCCTGTAAAAAGTAATTGACCTGTATAAATATAGAAAATATAGCCTAATACCGGTACTAAAATTAACAGGCATGTCCATAAAAGTGTTCTCGGTACAGGACGATTCTGAAGCCATAACTCTGCCACCGTGAATAAAATTAAACCTACATATAAACAAATACATAGTGCCTTCAACCAAAACGGCCATCTTGTAAAAAAGACCATCCAGCCAAAAGTAAGCATCATCATGACAAAGAAAATTTCGATTCGTATTTTCATCATCCAGTTCTCCCACATCCTTTTAAAAATAAATACCCTTTCTACGATATAGTCAAACATAAAAAAGACGCCTGGCGCTGGCCAGACATCTATTTTTTCCGATATATTTTTTCACTTGAATTAAATTCTTCGTATTTTATGCCCTTGGGTAGCCCTAGGATTGATTCTTTATTTCCCAATCCCATGAATCCGCAGTCCGCCAGGCTGTCATAAAACAGACGATGAACCTGCTGCTGAAGGGCGTTGTCAAAATAGATCATGACATTGCGGCATAAAATCACATGAAACTCATTAAAAGAGCTGTCCGTGACCAAATTATGCTGGGCAAAAGTGAGGTTCTCGTTCAAGATGGGTGAAAAATAAGCAAACTGATGGTCCGTGGTATAGTACTCGGAGAACGCCATTTTCCCACCCGCTTTTAAGTAATTTTTCGTATATTGCTGCATCTTTTTTAGCGGAAAGGCTCCCTTTTGCGCAGCCATCAGGGCCTTTTCATTCATATCGGTTGCGTAGATTTTCGTTTTTTCCATTATCCCCTCCTCGTGCATCAGGATGGCCATGGAATAAACCTCCTCACCTGTCGCACAGCCGGCATGCCAAATCCGGATTTCAGGAAGCTCTCGAAGCAATGGCACCACTTCGTTCCGGAAAGCGACAAAGAAACTGGGATCTCGATACATTTCCGTCATTCGGATGGAAAAATCATTCAACAACAGTTCTAAAACACCTGGTTCGTGAAGCACTTTTTCCAATAAAGCGGTGATGGTCGGAAGTCTCTCCGCCTTCATCCGGTTTATAATCCTCCTGCCAATTGAACCACGGACATAGCTCCGGAAGTCATATCCATACATCTGATACATACCCTCAAGGAGCAATTTAATTTCTATTTCCTGAACCTCGTTTGGCTTGATTAGATTGATGTCTGTTACAATCTCCTTGGATGTTTGATTCAATCTTCATTCACCTGCTCGGTCAGCCACACCCGCATTAACGAGAATAACTGATTGATGTTTAATGGTTTCATAATATAATCAGAAGCCCCTGCTTCCATACACTTATCCCGTTCACCTTTCATCGCCTTAGCAGTTAATGCGATAATCGGCAGTCTTTCCATCTCCAAATCCTCGCGAATCACCTTCATCGCTTCATACCCACCCATTACAGGCATCATGATATCCATGAAAACCAGGTCAAAATCAGTTTGTTCCCTTAGGATTTCAATGGCCCGCTTACCGTTCTCTGCCACATAAACCTCGACACCTTTTTGCTCAAGGGCAGTTACAAGCGCAAACACATTCCGTCGATCATCTTCTACTAATAGCACTTTCTTTCCTTTAAAAAACGGGTTATCTGAAGACCCTGCTTCAATTTCCCCGATCGACTCCGCTTCTTCAATGGCCGATTCCTGTTCCTCTTGTATCCCGCTGACACTTACCGCTACTTCATCGAGTGCCAGTTGATCAAACGGAAGGTGATATTCAGCGATCTCGAGTCTTCTAGGGATATAGAGGGTAAATGTGCTTCCTATCTGCGGCTCACTTTGAACGGTAATCGCTCCGCCAAGTAAACGGGTAAATTCACGGCATATTGATAATCCTAAACCGGTTCCACCAAATTGCCGGTTAGTCGTACCGTCAACCTGTTGAAAAGCCTCGAAAATAATTTGCTGTTTCTCATGAGCAATTCCAATTCCTGTATCGGTCACAGAGATTGCTAGTACGATTTCCATCTCATCCAGGCCAGGCAATAGTTCCTCGGCCTTTTCTCGTTCTGCACATTCTATTTTGACAGTTACAGAGCCCTGTTCCGTAAATTTAAAGGCATTGGATAATAGATTCTTCCATATTTGCTGGAAACGTTGCCCGTCCGTCGTAATCACAGAAGGTACATTTGGAGCTGTCAGCACTTCAAAGCTTAGCTTCTTTTTCGCTGCAACAGGACCAAACATGCTCTTCATCATCTGCGGAATCTCGGTCACGTTCACTTCATCTGTTAAAATTTCAATCTTACCTGCTTCGATTTTTGATAAATCGAGGATATCGTCAATCAGCCTCAACAAATCATTTCCGGCCGTGTAGACAACCCGAGAGGATTCCTTTACTTCTGACATGTCCATTTCCTCTTCATTTTCCATCAGCATTTGCGAGAGAATTAGAATACTGTTTAATGGCGTACGCAGCTCATGTGACATATTCGCTAGAAAATCAGATTTATACTGTGAGCTCGCCTGCAGTTTCCTTGAATAGTCTTCAAGTTCACCCTTTGCTTTATTCAGCTCAAACGCCCTTTGTTCGGCGTATTGCTTCTGTTCTTCTAAATATTCATTGGTAATTCGCAGCTGTTCCTGCTGCATTTGCAATTCTTCCGATTGGGCTTGAAGTTCCTCTGATTGAGCCTGAAGTTCTTCGGTTAACACCTGTGATTCCCCGAGCAGTCTCTCTATTTCCATCCTTCCAGCGACATTGGTAATCGCTGACCCAAACTTATCCTGAAGCATATCCAATAATGTAATGTGCTGGGACCTAAACGACTGAAACGATGCAAACTCAACAACTGCTTCTACCCTGCCGTCGACTAAAATGGGCGCAACTAAAAGATTCCGCGGAGAAGAATCACCTAGCCCTGATGTGACTTTAAAATGTTCCTCTGGCAGCTGATCAATCAGGAAGATTCTTTTATCCAAAGCAGCCTGCCCGATTAACCCTTCCCCTAACTGGAAACTGACTCGCACATCTTCTTCCGAGGCAATGGCATAGCTAGCCTCTTTCACGTAACGAACTTCGCTGCCCTGATATCTACGTAAATAGATTACGCCACAGGCCGCATCAAGCAACGGGGCAAGCTTGGTGATAAAATCATGTGTCAATTCTGTCAGATCCGTTTTTCCTTGGTACATGGTCGAAATTTCTGCCATACTTTTCTGAACCCAGCTCTGTTTTTCAAGACTGCTGAGAAGTATGTTCATCGCTTCCGCAAGTTCACGGGTTTCATCGTGCGTGTTGACCTCAATTCTGGTGGCAAGGTCTACCTCTGGCTCACTTGAATTGGTAATCCCTTTAATCGTACGGATAACCTGTTTAATCGTTTTGACTATCGAATTGGACAAAAACACTGCGGTTGCAATTGTAACCATCGTAACCACGAGGATGATGCCATACAACGTGATGGTTAAATTGGCATTGTCTTGATTCAGCTTCTCCACACGCTTATTTGTCAGTTTCGTTTGATATTCAAGGAAGGAAACAAAGTGCGCTCGAAGCTCATCTGTCTTCTTTTTTCCTTTGTTATTAATAAAATAATCGTCCAAAGCGGGCTGGTTATTTATCCTTTTTTGTTTCACCACATAGTCTGCTGAATTGGTGATGTAGTTCGTAATCAGTGGTTTCATTTCTTCTAAATTTCGCTGCTGCGTCCCGTTATTCGCCAGCAAGGAATGAAGTGTATTATAATTGTCGAGCCAGTTCCGGCTAGCTGTATTATAGGGTTCTAGGTACTCCTCATTGCCTGTTATCACGAATCCTCTCATACCCGTTTCTATATCTAGTACATTTTTTTGAATCTGATTTGCTAAATTGTGGACCTCCATGTCATGCTGCGAAATGAATGCGACCTCTTTCTGCAACGCCGACATCCGATCCATGACAATCAGAAGGGAGACCACTAAGCAAATCAAAATGAAAAAATAGCCTGTAATAATTTTAGTATGAATGTTAAAGTGTAATCCCTTCATTGTACCCTCCCCTTTTTATAAAATGGCTGACTCTATCATATCGTTTCAGTCAATCTCACCCAATGGGAAATTGGTCCCAATCTTATTCTTAATAGTTTCAAATCCAAGCCAATCGGGTATAGACGAATGACACCACAATATAGGAGGTTAAAAATATGGCAACAACTACTACTACTAAATCGAAAGCAAAAAACAAATCCTTATCCGAAGCTCTTAACAAGCAGGTGGCGAACTTTAGTGTTCTTCATATGAAACTGCATCACTACCACTGGTATGTAAAGGGGGAGAATTTCTTCACCCTGCACCTTAAGTTTGAGGAGCTTTACAAAGAAGCTGCATTACATCTTGATACCATCGCTGAACGAATGCTCACGCAAAGGGGAATGCCGGTAGCAACACTCACAGAGTCGCTAAATCTTTCTACCGTAAAAGAAGCAACAGGTGATGAAGATGCACAGCAAATGGTCCAAACACTGGCTGATGATTTTGAGATGATTTGTGGCGAACTGACAGAGGGTATAACCCTTGCGGAGGAGAATGATGATGAGCCGACTGCTGATATGCTCGTTCATATTGGTACCTCATTAGAAAAGCACAGATGGATGTTTGAAGCGTATCTTGGTGGGTAAAAAACATAATTGGGGGTGTCAGCGAAAGTATGCTGACACCCTTTTATCATGAAGCATGTGTTGAAATCAAGACGAGACACATATCATCTTTTGGAGGATTTACGAGCTCCCAGCCAGGCTGCAACTGATGGAGTAGGACCGCAGGATCTGTCATGTCCTTGGACTGTAAGGTACGGACCAGTTTATCGGTGGCATCCTCATATTTCTCCTCCAGCCATTCTGATAACCCATCCGTAAACAACATAATGCGGGCATTTTCCCGATAAGGAATTACCCCTTTGGTGACTTCAATCTCTTCAAAGAATCCAAGTGCGCATGTACCTTCTGTTAGAAGCTTCACTTCCTGATCAACAATGGCAATCCCTGCAGGATGACCAGCATTGACATATTCAATCGTTTGCTTGTCCGTGTCGAGGACAAAGTAAATCGCCGTGAAATAGTAGTTTAATAAACTATCTGGCGTATACAGCTGAAGCATTCGCCTGTTTAGTTCCTTCATGACCATTTCCGGATCAACGATTCCCGTAATGGTATCCTTTAACGCAGAATATATGTACATCCCTACGAGGGAAGAGGAAATACCGTGCCCCATCATATCGAGCAGGATCACCCCATATTGGCTGGGACTAATCTGATACCAGGCATAGAAATCGCCGGCAAGCTCGAATGTTGGCCTATACACAGCTGAAATTTTGATATCCTTTTCCTGAAGCGGACCACTGAGCATGCTTCTCTGCACCTGCCTGGCCAGGTCGAGTTCATATTGAATTCGCCTGTCCCGTTCCTTCCGCAAGTCCTTTTCAAGCTTTAACCTTAGAACCGAACGAATCCGGGCAAGAAGCTCCACTTTATTAATCGGTTTCATCACATAATCAAGGGCTCCTGCATCCATCGCCTCTGCCATTTTGTTGGAATCTCCCATCGCCGTGACAAAAATAATCGGCAGGTCGGAAAACCGTTCATTTGCCAAAACGTGCCGGCAGGCTTCAATCCCATCAATATCGGGCATCATTAGATCCATTAAGATTAAGTGGACCGGTACTTCGCCAGGATTAGGTTCATCAAGTTGCAAAAACTGATATAACTCCGCTGCAGAAGACAGCTTAACCAGATGTCGATAGCCTGCTTTCCTTAGGATTTTCTCTACAATCATTAGGTTTGTTTTATTATCATCTACTATGGCAATATTCATTGGCATTGGCTTCGCCTCCTTTGCAAAAAGATGAGCCTGACCCATGTATTTCCTTTTCTCGAGTCAGGCATTGCTTTAGGTTGAACTGTCTTGATAGATACTACGGTTAAGTACCTTGCGCATTTTTTCTATCGCCTTTTTTTGCATCCGTGATACATGCATTTGCGAAATTCCCAATAACTCTCCCACTTCGCTTTGACTTTTGTTTTCGATAAACGTCGACTGAATAATTTGCTTCTCCCTTTCGTTCAACACATGGAGGGCGCTCTCAAGCAGCAGCCGCCGGTCAACTTTTTCATAGCCACTATCTTCCAATCCGATTACATCTAGGGCTGTAATGGCACTGCCGTCAGAACCGGTTTCAATCGACTTGTCCACAGAGGCTGTTTGATAACCTTTTCCTAATTCCATTGTTTCCAGTACTTCCTCTTCAAAGATTCCTAAATACTCGGCGATCTCGTGGATCTTTGGTGAGCGTTGATTTCTGTTGGTCAGCTCGTCCACCGCTTTATTCACTTTCGGCCACATATCTTTTACCCGTCTCGGCACATGAACATCCCACGTTTTATCCCTTAAAAAACGCTTAATTTCACCAATCACCATCGGGATTAAATAGCCTTCAAATGGAGTCCCAGTACTGGGATCGTATCGTCTGATTGTCGATAATAATCCAATCATCCCTACCTGCATGATATCTTCATGCAAATTTCTACCTTTTGAATATTTTCTCGCAATACTCCCAATAAGATTGGTGTAATGCTCGACTAAGATGGTTTGGGCTTCTTCGCTCTCATTCTCCTGGAACTCTCGGATTAATCTATATATTTCTTCCTTAGTTCGTTTCACGGTCTGAGGTGGAATTGTCATGACTTTCACGCTCCCCGCCTAGATACTTCACCATGAAGACCGTTACTCCGGAACGATTCGACACACGGACTTCATCCATGAGCGTTTCGATTAGATATAGACCTAACCCTCCCTCTGTCAGTTGATCGACTGTACTTGATTCTGTATAAGGGCCAAGTTCATTTTTAGTCTGTAAAAAATTAAAACTCTTGCCGCTATCAGCTACCATCGTTTCTATCTTGTCCTCGTAAATGCCGAAGCCGACAATTACTTCCCCGCCTTCTCCGTCGGGATAGGCATGCTGTACAGCGTTTGTGCACGCTTCACTGACAGCAATTTTAATATCCTCGATTTCCTCATATGTATAACCCATTCTGCTGGCAATTCCTGAAATCGTTAACCTGATTACACCAACATATTCCGGTTTCGCTGGAATCTTCATTTCAACATAATCCATCACGTGTTTCATTGTCCCCCATCCTTTGTAATATTCATAATTTTACTCAATCCTGTCAGTTCAAAAAGTCGCATTAATCGATCCGATAACTCTACTAGCCTCAGTTCTCCCTCATTTTTGTTCAGCTGCTTGAACAATCCTACAAACACTCCAAGTCCGGTACTGTCCATGTAGGAAACTTCTTTCAAGTTAATCGTAATCACTTTATTATTGCCCTCCGCGAGAGGTAATAGCTCCTCACGTAGCTTTGGTGCTGTGTATGCATCGATTTCTCCTACAACCGTCACATATATATCCTTATCATTCTGTTGTTTTTCGATGTTTACTTTCATTCCATCATCACCTCTGAAATATTTATTGTTTACATACCCTTTATAGTAAAAACTAAACCTATTTTTTAAAAAATATTTTTCTTGGATTATACCAAAATAAGGAAGAGTTACAAATAGTCATAAATAACTAGCTAAATAGTAGGCTTTTTCTAATAATTGTTTCGTTTTGTTCGATTAGGGTATATAAAAGTATCTTATTAAGGAGTGAGATGCAATGGATGATAAGCTGAAAAATAAGTTCCCCGTTTCGAACAATGGCTCAATGGCCCAGAACTTTGATGAAATGAAGAAGCTCGGCAAGGAAATGGAGGAGGCAAAAACCAATAAAGAGTTAAAAGAAGAAAAGAAGATCCCGGATCCTAAGCAGTAACAGCAGCTGCCTCGAAAATTTCGAGGCAGTTTTTTTATTTTTTGAAAGAGGCTTGCACCCCAAGACAATAGGAAGGACTAATCTTACTCGCTCCCCAAGAGTGTTGTTCTTCATCGAAAAAATTTTTAAATTTCGGATAAAAATTAAGGCGTGAATTCTTGTGTGAATTCACGCCTTAAACAGTAAGAACTTTGATTATATTAAAGAGAGTGTATGGTAGATAAATAATCAGTTGCTGTTCCGTCTCGGCCCGTTAACTTGATAAACTCTTCCATTCTGCCGTTCGGAAGGCGACTCCACTTCCTCTTTTCGGAATTCTTTATCCACAGTCCCGGAAATCGAATCTCCATATCTTGGCAAGTCCGTATCTTGTTGGACATTTTCACCATTTAAATAGGAATGGTTCCCATCCTTTTTCCCCTGCTGACGCGATAGCTCTCTTAAATCTTCCACAATCTCGTCGCCGGGTAATTGCTGCTCCTTATCATTCCTAGAAGGATTTTCGCCATCATTATATCCAGTTCGTCCTTTTTTATCTCTTTCCGTTAATTCATTTTCACCTGTACGTCCAAATACTTCAATATCCTTGTTATCAACATAATTTTTAGCCATTATTGTTTCCTCCCTTTTTTTAAGATTGCTGTTTTTCATTCCTACTGGTTTTACCGAACATGCAACCACATACTTCAACCACCATCCTTCTAATTTATCTGATTATCAGGCTAGCTAGTTTCTAACCTTGATAGTGTTATACCACCATTCCAAGGGGTTCAAACCTTATATTTAAAGGTTCTGTTAAACCTGGCTGTTGATTTCCTCTCCAAGCTACACCGCTCCCTTTCTACCATTTGATTCCGTTAAAAAGAGTGAGATAAACATAGAAAAATGTTTAATTGAAACATAAAACGGGTATTTAGAGAACAAATCTTAAGGAGGTTATAACCATGAATAGAGTCTTCAGTATGAGCTCGTTAGTAGCGGTAGGAATTGGAGCAACGGCAGCGGTATGGCTATCGAATAAACCAAACCGCATTAAAGCCGAAAGTGTGTTAAAGGACTGGAAACACAAGGTAAAGCCAAATGTATACGCGACATCTGAGCAGCTTCCGATCGAAAAGGGCGGCAATCCGCATCCAGAAGATTTTGCCGATAATGAGATGGTGAGTGAGGGAGCACAATATTCTGTTCAATTTTACAATGAGAAAATCCAATAGGAGCAGCGGTTGGGGTACTCGTACCCCAACTTTTTACTGTCCAGCTCCAAGTGCTACATTGCACGAAGAAAAGCGGTCGCTTTTCTAAGGTGGTAGGAGCGAATGAATTTTTTTTAGTATATATCCTGCTAAACACTAAAAAGCCAGGCTTTGGCCTGGCTTGATACTTTTTATCCGATCTTTTTCACTGCAGCTGCATTCTTTCTTGAAATCACCGGTGGATTTCGGATTGTTAAAGGCTTATTTTCCACTTTCCAACTTATTGTCCAGCTTTCCTAGATATTTTCTAGCAAACTCTGTTCCGCCGAGACCGAACGCCAGACCAAAAGCCAACGCCAATCCGCCTAATACAAGGATGAAAGCAGCATTAACAATCGAATGTGCAACACCTAATTGATCTAATGCCATAAACACAGTGATGGTAAAGATTGTATATTTTGTTATTCTTGCAAGCATTCTAGAATAGTTGTGTTGTACGATGGTTTGGAGAATTCGTTCCATAAACTGTCCTACGTATAATCCAATACCGAGAATGATGATTGCTGTTAACAACATTGGCAGATAGGCAATCACCCCGGTTGCCAATGTAACTAAGAAGTCTAACTGAACAATTTGTAAGGCTTCTACGGTAAACAAGAGAACAACAATAATTTTGGCCAGTATTCCCACCATTTGTGACAGAGTATACTTCGGCGGGTCTGGTGTTAATGCACCAATCCCCATCTGATGAAAGACTTGATCGAATCGCAAGCGCCATAGCATTTGTGTAACCAATTTCGCCACCCATTTTCCAAGCCAAATACCTGTTACTACTAGGATGATCGCAACAATCATATTTGGAATCATCGATAGAACCTCTTGAAGCATCGCAACGGCCGGTTCAGATATTCCCTTTAGTTCTAATTTCTCCAATGCCGTTATGATGACAGGAATTAAAATTAAGATAAATACGATATTGCCAATTATTGTTGAAAGACTAGTCTCCTTTTCGTCATTTTTAAAAAATCCAAACCGAGAACCAAGCTTATCCAAACCGACGCCTTTTAGAAAGTTCGTTAAAATATCACGGACAATTTTTGCAATCAGCCAGCCAATGAACACAATCAATGCTGCTGCAAATAACTTAGGTATAAAAGCTAATATCATCGTCAATGCATTTGAAAATGGCTCTGAGATTCCTTCTAATTCAAGCGCCTCTAGGATAGCTGGAATAAATAACAGGAGAACAAAATAGAAAATTGCCATTCCGATACCATTTACTCGATTGGCAGCTTCTAGGGCGTTATTTGCCATTTTCCATTTAACAAGCTTTTCTCCTAAACGGATTATCCCTGCCCCTTTTATAAAGAGATAACGCAGCAAGAAAGCAATTGCCCAGGCGAATAAAAGAGTCAGTGCAGC
This sequence comes from Neobacillus sp. FSL H8-0543, assembly GCF_038592905.1. Lineage (GTDB taxonomy): Bacteria > Bacillota > Bacilli > Bacillales > Cytobacillaceae > Neobacillus. The sequence goes on from NZ_CP151943.1 coordinate 2,271,141, forward strand.
TTTTAATAGATGAGGGATTGCTGCTGTCATCGTTGAAACCATTTTTACAAGAGGTTCAGCAATCAGGCCTAAGTTCAGCATATTAAAAAAGATAATCCACACGACAACAAGTAACGTATAATAGACGATTTTTCCTATGATTGATTCAGTCGAATACTTTCTATTTTTAAAACTCGAAAAAAGTTTATCATCGAATGCGGTTCTCTCAAGTGCAGCTTCTACAGCTCTTCCAATCCCCTTTGCCGCCAGCCAGCCGATTAATAGAACAAGTAGTGCCAACAACACGTGGGGAATTCGATCAGTGTATATGTACCAACCCGTCATCATATTTTCTACACTCATGTATCATCTCTCCTATTCTCTATTTTATTAGACTTGCTAAATGTAATACCCTGTCAACATAGTTTCAAACCTCGAAAAATTAAAAACTATTTTCACAGAAAACTGTTTCACTTTCCTAGACAATTTTTTAAAAAACAAAAAGACCAATTTTTTCGAAGTGCTCTTCTATAGAAATAACATGATTTTAATGAGTGTTTGAGAAGGTTTGGCTGGGGCTTTCCTCTAATCCAAAAGTAAAAAGATGTTTCGAATTATTTTCATTGGGAATATAAACAATGTAGGACAAAACGAGAGGAAGGGAGTTAAAGAGGCATGAGTTTAATCGAAGCTTTAAAAGATTTATTAGCTAAATTATCCACAGATTCCTATATCAACTCACTTTTTTGTAAGAATCCTATATTTAAAAACAATTTAGGATCATGTTAAAAACTTCTAGCGTACGAAGCTTACCGGAGGTGTAAAGAATGAGGAAAAGTTTATTAGTCGGTGGATTGGCTATTTCACTAACATTTGGCGGTTTAGCGGGATGTGGGGATGGCGTAGACCAAGATAATGGTGTAAGTGACGGAAAACAAAAAGATGCGATAGATAATGATACCCAAAAGAAAGCCGAAGATGCGATAAATAATGTCGAAGACGCATTAACAGAAACAGAGAAAGATATAGAAAAAAAAGCAGAAGATGCCGGTATTGGTGATGGCATAGACCAAGATAATGGTACGAATGATGGAGAAGTGAAAGATAAACAGTAATATGCCTTCGATTTTAGGGATATAAAAAGGTGAAAAAAATGACGAGGAGGACGAACAAAATGAACAAAGATAAAGTAAAAGGGAAGGTAGATCAGGTCAAAGGTGAGGCAAAAGAGCAATGGGGTAAATTAACAGAGGATCGTTCAATAGAAAACGAAGGAAAAGTGGATAAAGCAAAAGGGAAATTACAGGAAAAGATTGGGCAAGTAAAAGATATATTCTCTAGGGTAGCATTTGAAAACCGAAGAGATACCTATTCGTTTAACATTCTTTAAAACAAAAAATATTTTTAGTAATAATAGGAGGAGGAATTAATAATGGACAAGCCGGTAAAGAGGGTTGTTGGTATTTACGAATCAGAACAAGAAGCGATTGCAGCTATTGAAGGTTTATTAAGCCAAGGATACGATAAACAAGAGATCTGTGTCGTTGGTAAAGATCTCAAAAATGTAAATCATGTTTCAGACGAAACCGGAGTAGTTGCTGAAGAAACTGCTACCGGTGCGCTAACAGGAGGAACAATTGGCGGGGTAACAGGTTTATTAGTAGGAGTGGGAGCTCTGGCTATCCCAGGAGCTGGACCAATCATCGCTGCAGGTCCAATTGCTACAAGTTTAATAGGAGCTTTAGCGGGTGCTGGTATAGGTGGATTAGGTGGAGCCTTGATTGGACTTGGAATACCAGAGGACGAAGCAGATTACTATGGCAACTCTGTTAAGGAAGGAAAAATCTTAGTCCTAACGAAGGAAAGCTCAAATGATAGGGATAACTTAGAACCAGAACTCATTTCGCACGAGAGTGGCACAAATATACAAGAGATAAAGCAGAGTGATGCCTTTATCGATAGAAATTCTACCCTAACTAATAAGTATTAAGTATAAAAAAAAGGCCGCAGCAACGTGAACCGTTGCTGCAGCTTTTTTTATGCAGATAAATGTCCAACAAGAGAAAAAGAAGAGGCACCCTTATGCCTCTTCTTTCGTCTTATATGCTTCCCCTTTGTTTGACCAAAATACCGGTTGCTTCCCCCAAAGCTTCCGATTATTGGATGAAGTCTAAGAACTGGTTAAAATGATTGTTGACGAATTCAACCGCGATGTTTGGAGCGATTCCAAACAGGATGGATCCCGCTACAGCCACAATGATTACCACTAGGATCCCCACAGGGATTTTAGTGAATTTACTCTCATCAACGGCTGGACGGAAGAACATTTGTGTCATGATTCCAAAATAATAGAAGTAAGACACAACGGTAGTCGCAATCATCACCGATGCCAGCACATAATACGGTTCTGGACCGATGAAGGCTCCGATAAAGATGTTTAATTTACCGATGAAGCCTGCTGTTCCCGGGAAGCCGGCCAGAGCGACTAACAGAATGGCCATCGCCACTGCGAGCAACGGTGAACGGCGATACAAGCCCGCATAATCAGCGATTCGCGTTCCCCCGGTTTTTGCCTCAACTAACTGGATGACAGCAAGTGCGCCTAGGTTCATGAACAAGTAGGCAAGTAAATAAAACCAAATTGCGTAAAACAAGTTTGAACTCATTGTTGCAAACGCGACAAGAATATAGCCGGCATGCGCAATACTTGAGTAGGCAAACATCCGTTTTATATTCGTTTGCTTCAAGGCAATGACGTTTCCGATAATCATCGTTACGCCTGCGATGAAGGCAATATAGTCGCGCATATTATACAAAATTGGCTCTGAGCCTGGACCATTTGAAGCCGCGAAGCCAAAGACGGATAACAGTATCCGGATGACGATCACAAAACCAGCCGTTTTAGAGACAACACTTAGAAAGGCTGTAACCGGTGTCGGTGCGCCCTGGTAAACGTCTGGTGCCCACATATGGAACGGAGCCGCCGCCAATTTAAATGATAAGCCAACGAAAATCATTAGGAACGCTAATCCCAACAGGTAGGCCTGCTGCGGATCGGCCAAGCTTTGGAGCCTGACGGCAATCTCTAATAAATTGGTTGAGCCTGCTAAGCCGTACACATAACTCATTCCGAACAAGGTAATTGCGGTTGCAATACTGCCGTTAATGACATATTTCATTGCCGCTTCATTTGATTGTAAATTGTGTTTGCGAATACCCGCTAAGATATAGGAAGAAATTGATAACAATTCCAAACCGATAAATAAGGTAATTAAGTCGCCGCTTGATGTCATAACCATTGCACCGAGCAGCCCAGTTAAAAATAGATAGAAAAATTCGCCGCGGTATTCTTCCATGCCCTCTTTTGCATCATAGCCAATCGCTAAAAGCAGAACCATAGCGGAGCCGCCAAGCAATAACAGCTTAAAGGCTTTGGCAAACGAATCCAGGCGGAAAGTATCCGCTAAAATCGATGTTGCTTGCATATCCACGAGGCCAGCAAGCGAAACCATGGCAGCAATAACCGCCGCGAACGCGATCCAGCCAAGGATGCGACGGTCTTTATTTTTCGGCATAAATAAATCCAGCAGTGTAAGAAGCGCTGCAACACCAACGATGATGAACTCTGGTGTCATGATGCTCCAACTAAATGATTGCAATTCCTCAAGACTCATCCTTCATCACCCTCCTATTCCGAGCATAATCGTTTCAAGTGAGGCTTGAAGCGGTGCGCTAAGAACGCTTGGATACACTCCGATTAACACAATCAAACCCGTTAGGACAACGACTGGTACCCATTCGATGCCCTTCACATCGGTAACTCCATCAAAGTCACGATGTGATTTTCCGTACGTAATCCCAAGAACTGCACGTAGCAAGTACGCAGCTGTCATGATAATACCGATCGTACCGACCGCCGCAATCCACGGCATTTCTTTGAATAAACCGAAGAACGCCATAAATTCACTCACGAATCCGCTCATTCCCGGCAAACCAAGTGACGCCAAAGCGCCAGCTAGCAAGAAGCCTGAAGCAATCGGCATCCCCTTCGCCATTCCGCCAAGGTTTTCCAGCAGCGAGGTATCGGTGCGCTCATAGAAAGCACCAACAAGGAAGAATAATAAAGCTGAAATCAACCCGTGGGAAACCACTTGGAAAATCGCTCCTTGAATCCCTGCTTCATTCATTGCCGCTAAGCCGATTAACACGATTCCCATGTGAGAAATCGATGAGTAAGCCAAAACCATTTTAAAATCTGTTTGAATGAACGCTAGGAAGGCTCCGTAGAGGAGATTAATCACTCCTAGGATGGCCAGCACTACTGACAGTGTTTCAAACTGTTCCGGAAAAATACCGAGTCCAAAGCGAATTAAACCGTACGCACCAATCTTCAATAGAATACCAGAGTGAATCATCACGATGGATGGCGGTGCCTGTACGTGAACCTTCAGCATCCAGCTGTGTAACGGGAAAATTGGTAACTTGACTCCAAAAGCGACGATCAGAGCAATCAGTAAACCAAGCTTTAATTCCCCAGACATTGGGAAGCTCGGATCATTTATGATCCTTTGCAGGAAGTCAATATTGGTTGTTCCTGTTTTCGAAAATAGAATCATAATCACGATTAATAGAACCGCCGAGCCGAGACCGTTAAAAATCAAGAAGCTGTAAGCTGCCTTTTCTTTTTCAAAATAGCCCCATTTTCCGATTAAGAAGAAGGTCGGAATTAAGGTAATTTCAAAAAAGACGAAGAACAGAATTAAGTTCTCAGCTGTAAATACACCGAGCATTCCTATTTCTAGCAGCAGGAAAAGCATGAAGTAGCCTTTCCATTCTTTTTTAATATAAATAGAAGCTAGAGCTGCTAAGGTTGCCACGATTGCTGTAAGAACAACCAATAGCATCGAAAAACCGCTGAGTCCCAGTTCATAGTTAACCGAAAAAATGCCATCACCAGCACCGTTCATACCGCGGAATTGAATCCACGGGACGGAAACGTCAAAGTCGTTTAGGTCCTTGCCCCATTGGTAATGAAAATAGGTGCCGAGCGCCACAAGTAACGCAGGCAGCGTCGCTAGGACGCCAACAATTTTAAGCAATTTTTCCTTATTTGCAGGCATGAAAGCTAAGACCACAATCCCTAGCAACGGGGAGAATACTAGGACGGAAAGAACGAAAGATAGATTCATTGTAAGTACCCCCCTGTTAACGCAAAGATGAGAGTGAGTAATGCCAAGCCGATAAAGGCAACCGCACCGTAAGTCTGAGTCTGTCCGTTTTGGAGCTGGGAGCCCGTTGCTCCAAGTGCCTGAACAATTCCTGCCACTGCTTTAACGATTCCTCCGACAAGGAATACATCGATGAAGCGCAAGAAATAACTGATGCCCTTCGTCACAGCAACGACTGTAAACTGGTAGAACTCATCTACATAGTATTTGTTGTAAAGAATGGTATGGAGCGTGTCGCCTGTGCCAGAAAGCCAGTTTCTTGCAAGCGAACGCTTGTAATAGATTAGGTAAGCAAGGAAGATGCCCAGTAAAGAAACCGCCGTTGCTGCAATCATAATCCAAATTGGTCCTTCAATATGACCATGTCCTAACGCTTCATTTCCATCAACGAGCCAATCGCCAAGGAAAGAACCGAACCATGGCGTGTTCACATAACCTGAGATGACCGCTAAAACGCCAAGGACAATCATCGGGAACGTCATGTTTGTTGGTGACTCGTGAACATTTTTCATCGGTGTGCGGGATTCCCCGGTAAACACCATGAAGAACAAGCGGAACATATAAAAAGCTGTCATAAAGGCTGCAATTAATGCAAGCAAGAAAAGAAACGGATGCCCGCCTTCCCAGGCTGCAACTAAAATTTCATCCTTACTAAAAAATCCTGAGAACAACGGGACGCCACTGATAGCAAGCGTTCCGATTAAGAATAATGGACCGGTAAAGGTTAATTTTTTCCAAAGTCCGCCCATTTCTTCGATATTCTGTGTATGGACCGCATGAATAACACTACCGGCAGCTAAGAATAGCAGCGCTTTGAAGAAGGCGTGTGTCATTAAGTGGAACACACCGGCAACATATCCTGCTGAACCTAGAGCCAGCATCATGTAGCCAAGCTGTGAGACCGTTGAGTACGCTAATACTCGTTTAATATCTGTTTGCACAAGGCCGATACTCGCTGCAAAGATGGCTGTAAACGCACCAATGATGGCTATGGTTAACAGTGCGGTATCGCTTGCTGCGAATAGCGGGAACATGGATGCAACAAGGTAGACCCCGGCGGCAACCATTGTCGCTGCGTGGATTAATGCCGACACTGGTGTCGGACCTTCCATCGCATCCGGAAGCCATGTATGTAGCGGGAACTGACCTGATTTACCCACCGCACCAATAAAGATTAAGATCGCTGTTAAGGTAATCATCCCTGGTGAGATGGCTCCAGCCTCAATGGCTTGGAAGATCTCACTGTATTCAAAGCTCTTTGTTTCCCAAAATAATAAAATCATGCCGATAAATAAGCCAACATCACCGATACGGGTCATGATGAACGCCTTTTTCGCAGCAGCCTTCGCTTCATTTTTGTTAAAGTAGAAACCAATTAACAAGAAGGAACCGGCTCCGACAAGCTCCCAGAAAATATAGGTTTGCAGGAGGTTTGGCGAAATCACAAGGCCCAGCATCGCAAACGTAAATAATCCTAAATAGGCATAGAATACTGGTATACGCTTGTCGCCATGCATATAACCCTTCGAATAGGTATGTACAAGAAAGCTGACAAGCGAGACAATCACTAGCATCAATGCATTCAATTGATTTACTTCAAATCCCGCTGTTAATTGAATATCTCCAATCGTAAGCCAATCTGTTGACGTCTTAAATGAAGGTTTAGAAAACCGCTCAAACAACACCAACAACGAAAAAATGAGAGAAGCCAGCGTGAGGAGAATCCCCACATAAGCACTCGCTTCCTTCAATCGCTTGCCAAACAAAAGAAGAATCAAAAACGACAACAGCGGAAATAGCGGTATGATCCATGCATTCTCCATCATTATCACTATCCCCTTTTTCTAGGTGCTAAAGACACCACTCGTGGACAAATCCACTATTTGTCCATCTGGGGCGGACACTCGCAATTTTTCATAAAATGTGTCCGTCCTGGGTGGACCGTGTGTTTTGTGGTGCTAAAGTCACCAAAGGTTTTAAAAAAAATTAGTTTTTCATTGTGTTCATTTCGTCGATGTTGACGGTTTTCTTTGTACGGTAAAGGGCCATTAGGATTGCCAGGCCTACTGCGGCTTCGGCTGCAGCGACGCTGATTGTGAACAGCGCAAAGATTTGCCCGGTAATCGATGGTGCCATTCCGTATTTGCTAAAGGTAACAAGATTAATATTGACTGCGTTTAGCATTAATTCAATCGAGATTAAGACGATGACGGTGTTTCTTTTGGTCAGCGCACCATATAATCCGATGCAAAATAAAATTAGTGCGAGTGCCAGAAAGGCTGAAGCTGGAACTGAACTCATTCCTTATCCGCCCCCTTATTGTCTTTTTTGGCAAGAACAATCGCTCCAACCAGTGATACTAGCAATAACACAGACGTCAATTCAAAAGGGATTACCCATTTAGAGAACAAGGCTTCACCGATTTTCATGGTATTGTCCACATGCAGGTCAGTCGCCACTTGTGGGATGTTGAAGTCGTAAATACCAATGTAAAGCGCCATGGCAAACCCAACGATTCCTAAGAACACGAGAATCTTTCTCCACTTACCTGTACTAGGTTCGTCCGCGTCATCGTGCCTCGTTAACATGATTCCAAATAACATAATAATCGTAATCGAACCACCATAGATTAACACCTGCACGCCTGCTACAAACTCGGCAGACAGCAGCACGAAAACTCCGGCGATACTAATGAATGTGAAGATTAGGGCAACCACCATATGCACGACTTTGGTGAGATTTAATAGCAGCACGCCGCCGATAATCGCCACGAGTGCAAGGCCCATAAAAGCGAAAAATTCGCCGGTAATTGTCATGGCTTATTCACCTGCCGTTTATTTTCATCATTTTCATCCAAGTACTCAAGGTTCTTAAATAACATGTCACGGCTATATTCCGCGAGCTCAAAGTTATTTGTCATGATAATCGCTTCCGTTGGGCAAACCTCCGTACACAGGTCACAAAGGATACAAATCTCAAAATTGATGTCGTACGTATCAATAATTTTCCCCTTTTTTGCTGGATCGGGATGCTTTTTCCCGGTTAATTGAATACAATCGGTCGGACATATTGCCGAGCATTGATTACAGACAATACACTTTTCCGGGTAAAATTTCTGAATCCCGCGGAACCGATCTGGCAACGGAAGCGGCTCATCTGGATATTTATAAGTGACTTTTTCTTTTGTTAGGTTTTTTAGGGTATATTTCAAGCCTTTTGCTAATCCAAGCACGTTTTTCACCCCTTTTACATTATAAAAATTCTAGCTTAAACACAACTTTTTAGAAAAATATCGTTTTGACGATAGCGGTTAGGAAGATGTTTGCTAGTGCTACTGGTAGCAGAACTTTCCAACCAAATTCCATGAGTTTGTCGACGCGGAAACGCGGGAAGGTACTGCGCATCCATAGGTAGACAAAGACGACAACGCTAAATTTAAGTGCAAACCACACGGCACCCGGGATAAATCCAAGAATGTCCAGTGGCGGTAACCATCCACCTAGGAAAACGACTGTAATCAGTGCTGCCATTGCAAATAGGTATACATACTCAGCAAGCATGAAGAAGGCCCAGCGGAATCCGGTATACTCAACGTGGTAGCCAGCAACTAGTTCATTTTCTGATTCTGGAAGGTCAAACGGTGTCCGGTTTAATTCGGCAGTCGATGCGATGAAAAAGACAACAAAGGCAATCGGCTGTAGGACGATAAACCAAACATTTTCCTGTTGCTCAACGATATCATTTAAATTTAGACTTCCTGTTAATAGGATGACCCCTAAAACAGACAAAACCAGCGGGATTTCATATGAAATCATCTGTGCCGCGGCACGCATGCCTCCAAGAAGAGCGTACTTGTTATTTGATGCCCAGCCGCCAAGGAGCATTCCAAAGACGGTGAGACCTGAGATGGCAATATAATAGAGCAAGCCAATATTGATATCAGCAAATTGGAACTTGTCAGTAAACGGAATCGCTGCCAGCACCATGAATGATGGTGCAAAGGCAATCATAGGCGCAAGAATGAATAATGGTCTGTCTGCTGCCTTAGGAATAATATCCTCCTTTAATAGAAGCTTTAGAACATCGGCAACGGTTTGTAATAGACCCCATTTTCCCCCTACCTGGTTTGGACCATGGCGGAGCTGGATGTAACCCATTACCTTCCGTTCTGCTAATATTGCATAGGTAACGAAGCCAAGTACAACTAAAAGCAAGACAGCACTTAGTAAAAAGAAAATTCCAAAGTTAGCCCAGCCTGGACTCGAGTGGAGCAGTTCCTCTACCATTAGCCGTCCACCTCCCCAAGGACAATATCAATTGCCCCTAAAATAGCAATCATGTTTGCGATATTTTCACCTATTAATAGTTTCGGGAGAATTTGTAGGTTATAGAAGGAAGGCCTTCTAAACTTTAAGCGATACGGTTCTTTTTTGCCATCGCTCGAAATATAACAGCCAATTTCTCCACGCGGTGACTCGATTCTAACAAAAGCCTCTCCTTTTGGTGCCTTAATGATTTTCGGAACTTTAGCAAGGATTGGTCCTTCTTGTGGGAATTGTGCCACTGCTTGTTCAAGGATTTTAAGAGATTCTTCGATTTCTTCCAAACGCAGATGGTAGCGTGCCAGTGCATCGCCGGTATCTTTGGTAGGGACATTGAATTCAAAGCGGTCGTATACAGAATAGGGCTCATCTTTACGCAGATCCCATTTGACGCCTGTACAGCGAAGGTTTGGGCCGCTGAGCGAATATTGAATCGCCTCTTCCTTAGTATACTTGCCGACACCTTTTACCCGGTTAAGGAAAATTTCATTTCCAGAGACGAGCTGGTGGTAGCCTACCATTTGTTCGCGCATGTAAGGAACAAATTGTCCTACTTTTTCAATCCAGCCTTCTGGTGCATCCCACTTCACTCCTCCAACACGCATATAGTTGAAGGTTAAGCGCGCACCTGATAATTCATTTAACATATTAATAATCATTTCACGATCACGGAAGGCATAGATGAACGGGCTGGTTGCACCAAGGTCTAGCACGTAAGTTCCCCAGGCTACAAGGTGGCTGGCCACTCGTCCCAGTTCCATGGCAATCACGCGTAGGAAATCAGCACGTTCCGGCACTTCGATGCCCATCATCGTTTCGACAGCATGACAAAGGACATAGTTGTTGGTCATCGCTGACAAATAGTCCATCCGGTCTGTATAAGGAATAATCTGAGTATATTGCAGGTTTTCAGCAATTTTCTCCGTACCGCGGTGCAAGTAACCGATGACTGGCTTTGCATCGGTGATGATTTCACCATCAATTTTTACAACAAGTCGGAAAACTCCGTGCGTACTAGGATGCTGAGGTCCGACGTTTAGCATCATTTCTTCTGTTCGTATCATGAGCTACACCTCCACATCATACGGCTCATAGTCTTTTCTAAGTGGATAGCCAACCCAATCTTCTCCAAGTAATATCCGGTGCAAGTTTGGATGTCCAGTAAACTTAATCCCTAGTAAGTCATATGCTTCACATTCAGGCCAGTTGGCCCCAGCCCAAAGCGGCTCCAAACTCTCAATAATTGGTTCATCGCGGTCAATCTTCACCTTTAGGGCAACCGATTGGCGATTTTTATATGAGAATAAGTGAACATAAACTTCCATATGCGTCTGAAAATCAGTCCCGTGCAGCTCTGACAAATAGTCAAATCCTAGGAGCTCATTGTATTTTAAAAATTGAGCAACCTTAAAATATGTATCACGTTTTGCCACAATTGTCGGAACATCTTTGGATAGTTTATTAATATAAGAATCTTCTAAAACATCAGAACCCAAGTGGTCCTCGATGACTTTTCTGTACTTATCTAAGAAAGGCTGGTTCACGGATGGCGCTGATGGCGTTTCATCAACAGGTGCTGCCGTGCCACCTGCTGCTTTCGCTTTGGCTGCCGCTGCCGCTTTGGCTTTTGCCTTCGCTGCTGCAATCGCCTTCGCCTTTTCATCATCACCTACTGGCGCCTCGCTGCCGACTGCTTTTGCCTTCATTTTCGCCGCTGCCGCTGCTTTTGCTTTCGCTACGGCTGCTGCCTTTTTCTTCGCTAAATCATCAACGTCATCACCCGCTGAAGTTTCTTCGACCGGCTCATCGCCCATTGCTTTACGTTTCGCTGCTGCTGCCGCTTTCGCTTTTGCTACGGCTGCTGCCTTTTTCTTTGCTAAATCATCAACGTCATCACCCGCACCAGACTCAGTTTCTGTAACTGGCGCAACCGGTTCAGTTTCCTGGGCTGGCTCCATGCCCATTGCTTTACGTTTTGCCGCTGCTGCTGCTTTCGCTTTTGCTACGGCTGCTGCCTTTTTCTTTGCTAAATCATCGGCTGGTTCCTTAACTGGAGCATCAGCCTGCTTATCTTTTGCAAAAGCTGCTGCTCTTGCCTTCGCAGCCGCCTCGGCTTTCTGCTTCGCTAAATCTCCACCATCACTAACCGGAGTTGACGCTCCCTCGGCCATGGCTTTACGCTTGGCTGCCGCCGCTGCTTTCGCCTTTGCTACCGCTTCCTTCTTTAATTGTTCGAGATCCTTTTCCCCGCTCATCGGTTAGATCACCTTCTTCCCAGTCTTCGCCTCATAGCGAATCTTTTCCTTTAACTTATTAATTCCATAAATTAAAGCTGCCGGGTTCGGAGGGCATCCTGGAATGTAAACATCTACAGGTACGATTTGATCGACACCCTTTACTACAGAATATGAATTAACATATGGCCCGCCTGCTGTTGCACAAGAACCCATCGCAATAACCCATTTCGGCTCTGGCATTTGATCGTATAATCTACGTAAAATCGGCGCCATTTTCTTCGTAACTGTCCCAGAAACAATCATACAATCTGACTGTCTTGGAGACGTACGGAAAAATGAACCAAACCGGTCAAGGTCATAGTTGGCACCACCAACACCCATCATCTCAATCGCACAACACGCCAGACCAAATGTCATCGGATAGAGCGAACTACTGCGCGCCCAAGCCTTAATTTGTTCCAGTGTTGTCATAAATACATTTCTCTGTAACTCTTCTAATTCTTGAGGTGATATATTTTCCAGTTTTAATTCCATTGTAGCACCTTCTTTTTCCAAGCATAGACTAAGCCAATTAATAGCATAAACACAAAAATCAACATCTCAATTAATGCAAACGCACCTAAGTTATCAAAGGCTACGGCCCACGGATATAAAAACACCGTCTCTACATCAAAAATAACGAACATTAGGGCAAAAATATAATAGCGGACATTGAACTGTACACGAGAATCGTGAAACGGATCAATACCGCTTTCATATGTGGTATACTTCGCGACACTTGGTTTATCTGGACGCAAAAGTTTACCTAAATATAAGGCCACAATGGGCAGTAAAACCCCGAGACATAAGAACACAAAAACTATCAGATAATTATTCTGATATAAATTCAATAGTTCCATGTCATCCCCTCCAATGTTGTAAATTTTCATACAAATGAAACTTGTAACCGATAACATTATAGCATTGTTACAAACCTGTGTCGATAAACCAAACTTTTAAAATTGGAAATTCTCTCGCCGCAAAACTCTGGAATTCAAGGCGTTTGAGAGCTAGCTCGCAAAAACGACTTGAATTCCAGAGTTTTGCAAGCTTTTGCGATAGCAAAAGCGCAAGTTGCGTTAGCAACTGGCGATAGAATTTCCAATTTCACCAAAGCATGTGATACCGACACAAGGTCCCCCTCCCCCTGAGCATTTGCGTAATCTCGAAGAGATGAAGCAAAGCGAATTGTGAAAGAAGTGTTTTGTGGGCACGTGATCTGAAGCGTAGCGGAAGATGACGTGCCTAGATTGAGGCTCGCAAGAACCGACGACATCAACCCCTATTTAACAACAAGTCTAGACAATCCGCTGTGAGAATTGTCATAAAAAAGACACCAAATCTCCATTTCTTGTACAAAATCTATATACAACTTAATATTCTCATAGATACAAAAATCCCACTCCGTCCCTCAATATTACATTCATATTCCAATGACCATAATTCATTCTCCTTTTACCTCTTCTCCTATCAAACACACCTAGATTCCATCTTCCAAACCCACTCTTATCCCTACATCAAACACCAAAGGCCAGTCGCAAGACTGGCACAACTCACTTTTCCCCTCTCGGTTAAGCTCCAAACGCACTTAATAATTACCACATAATCATAATTCCATTTTTATTTTCCACTTTGGTGGATTTATTTGCCACTTCTCTACTTTTATTTGCCACTCTCCCTAATCCATCTTCCAAACCCACTCTTATCCCTACATCAAACACCAAAGGCCAGTCGCAAGACTGGCAAAACTCACTTTTCCCCTCTCGATTAAGCTCCAAACGCACTTAATAATTACCACATAATCATAATTCCATTTTTATTTGCCACTTTAGACGATTTATTTTCCACTTCTCTACTTTTATTTGCCACTTTCCCATTTTATTTGCCACTCTGGTCGATTTATTTGCCACTTGCCACTTCTCTACTTTTACTATCCACTTCGAACCAAGTCCTTTCTATCTAAAAAAAACCAAACAAAAAACCCCCTACATTTAGGGGGTTTAAAAGTTACATTCTTCCTTTTGATACCGCAAGGCGGTTAATGGCACGCTGTAAGGCAAGCTGAGAACGACGGAAATCGATATTCTCTAGATGCTGCTCTTTCAGGCGCTGCTCGGCACGTTCTTTTGCTCTTTGTGCACGCTCCACATCAATATCACTCGATTTTTCTGCCGCTTGGGCTAGAATTGTTACTTGGTCCGGACGGACTTCAACGAAACCACCGCTTACCGCGACTAACTCCGTTTGACCTTCCTTCTTTAGGCGTACAACCCCAATTGCAAGCGGAGCAACCATCGGAATATGACCAGGTAAAATACCTAATTCACCACTTTGAGCCTTTGTACTTACCATTTCCACATCTGATTCATACACCGGGCCATCGGGAGTAACAACACTGACTTTTATCGTCTTCATTTTTTACCCTCCTGGTCGGTTTTAGGACTCTACACCCATACGATTTGCTTTCTCAACTACGTCTTCAATACGTCCAACGAGACGGAATGCATCTTCTGGAAGGTGGTCATGCTTACCTTCAAGGACTTCTTTGAAACCTTTAACCGTTTCTTTTACAGGAACATAAGATCCTGGCTGGCCAGTGAACTGTTCTGCCACGTGGAAGTTTTGTGATAAGAAGTTCTGAACACGGCGTGCACGAAGCACAATCAGCTTATCATCATCACCAAGTTCATCCATACCAAGGATTGCGATGATATCCTGCAATTCACGGTAACGCTGTAATGTTTGTTGTACTTGGCGTGCTACTTCATAGTGTTCCTCACCAACGATGTCAGGTGACAAGGCACGAGACGTCGAAGCAAGCGGATCCACCGCTGGGTAAATACCCATCTCAGAAAGCTTACGCTCAAGGTTTGTTGTTGCATCTAAGTGAGCGAATGTCGTAGCTGGAGCCGGATCCGTATAGTCATCGGCTGGTACGTAAATCGCTTGGATTGAAGTAACAGAACCTACGTTAGTAGATGTGATACGTTCTTGTAATTTACCCATCTCAGTAGCAAGCGTTGGCTGGTAACCTACAGCAGAAGGCATACGGCCTAATAGCGCAGAAACCTCAGAACCTGCTTGCGTGAAACGGAAGATGTTATCCATGAAGAAAAGAACATCCTGTCCTTGCTCATCACGGAAATATTCAGCCATTGTCAAACCAGTCAAAGCAACACGCATACGTGCGCCTGGCGGCTCGTTCATCTGTCCGAATACCATCGCAGTTTGCTTAATAACGCCTGAATCCGTCATCTCATGATAAAGGTCATTACCTTCACGCGTACGCTCACCAACACCAGCGAATACAGAAATACCGCTGTGCTCTTGCGCGATGTTATTGATTAATTCCTGGATTAAAACAGTTTTACCTACACCGGCACCGCCGAAGAGACCGATTTTTCCACCCTTAATATATGGTGCAAGAAGGTCTACTACTTTAATACCCGTTTCAAGAATTTCAACCTCTGTAGAAAGCTCTTCAAAAGTTGGAGCTTCACGGTGAATGGAATCACGGCGTGCACTCGCTGGAACATCTTCTATAAGGTCAATTGCTTCACCCAATACGTTAAATACACGGCCAAGCGTTACATCACCAACCGGAACAGAAATCGGAGCACCAGTATCAGTAACCTCCAACCCACGCATTAAACCATCTGTGGTAGACATTGCAATCGCACGAACTGAATCATCACCTAAATGAAGGGCTACTTCAAGAGTCAAGTTGATGTCAACTTCTGATTGATTACGCGCTTTATACTCAACCTTTAATGCATTATAGATCTCAGGGAGCTGACCATTTTCGAACTTAACGTCAACAACCGGACCCATAACCTGAAGAACGCGTCCTTTGTTCATCATTTTCCCTCCTTACGAACTCATTCCCAAGACTCTTTTTGAAAAAGGAACCTTGTGAAATACACTCTACTTTTATCCGTCTTAAATGGAGTCGGGAACGACTGAATCATTCCCTAAGCCAAAATCATATCAAAATTATTCTAACGCTGACGCACCGCCGACGATTTCGGTAATTTCCTGTGTAATCGCTGCTTGACGGGCACGGTTGTATGTTAATGTATAAGAATTGATTAGTTCTTTCGCATTATCTGTTGCGTTTCTCATCGCAGACATCCGGGCAGCATGCTCACTGGCTTTGCTGTCAAGAAGTGCCCCAAATATTAAGCTCTCAGCATACTGAGGCAGGAGAACTTCTAAAATTTCCTCTGGCGTTGGCTCAAATTCGTAAGCAGTAAGCTTTGAAGTCGTTGTAATGTCCGTTAGCGGCAACAGCTTCTTCTCGGTTACATCTTGAGAAATCGCACTTATATAATGGCTGTAATAGATATACAATTCATCGAAGGTTCCGTCCTCAAACATACCTACGGTGCTGCTGGTCAAGGCTTTAATGCTTTCAAAACTTGGCTGATCTGAGACCCCGACGATTTCGAGAGCTACATTCATGCCGCGCTTAACAAAAAAGTCCCGTGCCACTCTTCCGATAGCAATAATTGCGAACTCATCATTCGATTTATGACGGCTTTGGATTGTTTGCAGCACCTTACGCAAGACGTTACTGTTAAATGCGCCAGCAAGTCCGCGGTCAGATGTCATAACAATATAACCAGTTTTTTTAATCTGACGAGCTTGAAGCATTGGATGGATCATCCCTTTACTGCCAAGTGCAATCGCAGCAGTCACTTCCTGGATTTTTTCCATGTAAGGAACAAACGCTTTCGCATTTACTACTCCACGGTTCCATTTAGCGGCAGAAGTCATCTCCATTGCCTTTGTAATCTGACTCGTCTTTTTCGTCGAGTTTATACGTTGTTTTATATCGCGTAATGAAGCCATAGGTTCTCACCACCCTCATTCAAAGAATGTTTGGGTTCGAATAAAGGTTGGGTTAAGGGTAACAGGCACTGAAATGGAGCGTGCCAGTCACCCTTAACCGTTCCTTCATCCCATCCCATTTTCAATTGTCAGACCCTACTTATTCGGAAACCGCGAACGTCTTTTTGAAGGCGTTGATCGCAGAAGCCATATCGTCATCTGAAGGAAGGTCCTTCGTTGTTTTAATATGGTCTAACAAGTCTTTGCGATTGTGGTCTAACCAATTATGGTATTCTGATTCGAAACGGCGGATATCTGATAAAGGAATATCGTCAAGGAATCCGCGTGTTAATGCGTAAAGAATAGTTACTTGTTTTTCAACAGCAAGCGGTCTGTTAAGGTCCTGTTTAAGAACCTCAACCGTACGTGCACCACGGTTAAGCTTTGCTTGTGTTGCTTTATCAAGGTCAGAACCGAACTGAGCAAATGCTTCTAATTCACGGTATGACGCAAGGTCAAGACGTAATGTACCAGATACCTTCTTCATCGCCTTGATTTGTGCGGATCCTCCTACACGTGATACGGAAAGACCTGCGTTGATCGCTGGGCGAACACCGGAGAAGAAAAGGTCAGATTGCAAGAATATTTGTCCATCCGTGATGGAGATAACGTTTGTTGGAATATAAGCAGAAACGTCACCCGCTTGTGTTTCAATGAAAGGCAATGCTGTAATTGAACCTGCACCAAGGGCATCGCTCAATTTAGAAGCACGCTCTAATAAACGGCTGTGTAGATAGAATACATCCCCTGGATATGCTTCACGACCTGGAGGACGGCGAAGCAGCAAGGAAAGTTCACGGTAAGCTGCAGCTTGCTTAGACAAGTCATCATATACAACCAAAACGTGTTTGCCGGCATACATAAATTCTTCTGCCATTGCAACGCCCGCATATGGTGCTAAGTATAGCAATGGAGCTGGCTGTGATGCTGACGCTGTTACAACGATTGAGTACTCTAGCGCGCCATGCTTACGAAGAGTTTCAACGGCACCACGAACCGTTGATTCTTTTTGACCGATTGCAACATAGATACAAATCATATCTTGACCCTTTTGGTTCAAGATTGTATCGATCGCAACAGATGTTTTACCTGTTTGACGGTCACCGATAATTAGTTCACGTTGTCCGCGGCCGATTGGCACAAGCGCATCAATCGCTTTAATACCAGTTTGAAGCGGCTCATGAACGGATTTACGAGACATAACGCCTGGAGCTACTGCTTCAATTGGGCGAGTTTTTGTCGTACTGATTGGACCCATTCCATCAACTGGTTGTCCTAAAGAGTTAACAACACGACCAATTAGTTCCTCACCAACCGGAACCTCCATGATGCGTCCTGTACGGCGAACCTCGTCACCTTCTTTAATTGCAGTGAAAGGTCCAAGGATGATAATACCAACGTTATTGGCTTCAAGGTTTAGAGCCATACCCATAACGCCGTTTGAAAATTCAACAAGTTCTCCGGCCATGACATTGTCGAGGCCATGAACACGCGCGATACCGTCACCGATTGAGATAACTGTACCGACATCACTCACTTGAATTTCAGCCTGATAGTTTTCAATTTGCTTTTTAATCAGGGCACTAATTTCTTCAGCTTTGATGCTCATGCGTTTACCCCCTATCTACGAATCTTAGCTTAACAATTTACGTTCTAAACGGTTTAGCTTGCCGCGCAAGCTTCCATCATATATACGATTTCCGATACGGAGCTTGATGCCGCCGAGTAATTCGGAATCTACGATATTTTCAATTCTAAGTGATTTTTTGCCAACCTTCGCTGCAAAGGTTGCGGAAAGAACTTCACGCTCTGCTTCTGTAAGCTCACGCGTGCTGAAAACCTGCGCTTCAGCAATGCCCGCTTCGTCGTTTGCCAGTTCAAAGAATTGGTTTGCCACTTCAATGATTTCATTTTCGCGGTGGCGATCGATTAAGATCAATAGTGTATTGAGCACATATACATTTAAAGATGCAAAAGCGGCTTTTAAAATCTCTTTTTTCTTATCCATTGTAAGCTTTGAAGAGTCTAACACTGCTTTTAAATCCATATTGTATTGCATAACTTCCTTCACTACACGCAGTTCTTCTCCCACTACTCCAAGAAGTTGTTGTTCTTTTGCAATTCGAAAAAGAGCCAACGCGTAGCGTTTAGCTACCATGGAGTTGCTCATCGCTCTTCTCCTGCCTCTTGAATATAATCGGTAATCAGTTTATCTTGGTCTGCTGCATTCAATTCTTTTTCAATTACTTTAGAGGCAATTAATACAGACAAGGATGCAACTTGTTCACGAATAGCGGTAACCGCTTTTTCTTTTTCTTGCTTGATTTCTAATTTCGCATTTTCTTTCATGCGCTCAGCTTCTGAACGGGCAACAACGATTATTTCTTCACGCTGTAACTCGCCTTGCTTTTTCGCATTTTCAATTAAGCCTTGCGCTTCAGTACGCGCTTCTTTTAAAAGAGATCTTTGCTCTTCTAATAGCTTCTTAGCTTCTAAACGGCTATTTTCTGCCGCAGTAATTTCATTAGACACATGCTTTTCACGTTCATCCATAATGCCCATTAAAGGACCCCATGCGAACTTCTTAAGTAATGCTAACAAAACGATAAATATAAATAGTTGGAAGAGAATATCTCCCCAGTTAATACCAGTATGTGCTGTTGCTGCACCTAATACAAAACTGCTTGTTAACACCCGCGATTCACTCCCTTCAAGAGTCGTTCCCAAAAAACAACATATATCATTCGGTTAATTTGTCGAAAATGGAGTGTTTATGTCTAAAAAACGACATAAACGAATGGCGAAGGTTCTCACGAATGATCTTCGCCATCTATAAACGTCAAATGCGTTTGATTATTGACCTTGTACCATGAACGCGATAACAACCGCGATGATTGGAATCGCCTCAACTAACGCAACCCCGATGAACATTGTAGTTTGAAGCATACCGCGAGCTTCTGGTTGACGAGCGATACCCTCTACAGTTTTTGATACGATAAGACCGTTACCAATACCAGCACCTAGTGCTGCGAAACCAATTGCGATTGCTGCTGCTATAAGACCCATTTGAAAATTTCCTCCTTTAAATGTATGAATAAATTCTTAGATTTTTTTGTCCAATAAATGAACGGGTATATCTTAATGGTCCTGACTCACTTTGTGACTCAAATAGACCATTGTTAACATTGTGAAAATGTACGCTTGGATCGCGCCGACAAAGATTGAGAAACCTTCCCATGCCATCATTGGGATAATGGCGGCAATTGTTCCACCAACACCAGTTGCCATACCACCAGCGATTAAGGCTAATAAAATCTCACCTGCATAAATGTTCCCGTATAGACGGAGACCTAACGTCAGAGCATTTGCAAACTCTTCAATGATTTTAATTGGCAGCATAAACGAGAACGGTTTAAGGAACTCTTTCATGTATGCGCCAGTTCCCTTCGCTTTGACACCATAATATTGTGATAAAACCACTATTAATGTTGCCAATGTCAATGTCACAGCAGGATCAGCCGTTGGTGATTTCCACCAAAGCACGCCATCTACGACGATTGAAAAAGGAAGTCCCAACATATTGGAGACAAAAATATAGAGAAGGATCGTAATTCCAAGAACATGGAATCTTCCTCCATCTTTCCAATCCATCGTACTGTTTATAATGTTTTTAACAAAATCCATGATCCATTCCATAAAGTTTTGCATACCGGATGGTTTCATGGCCAGTCTTCGAGTAGATAGGAAGGCTATCAAAAAGACAATCACACTTGCAATCGTAATCATCAAAATGTTCGCCAGGTTAAATTGGAGCCCAAGAAATGTAACTATTGGAGCTTCGTGATGCAACAGTATTCACCTCGCTTCCCCGCTATTTGTCTAAGTATAGTTTGTGCATGAAAAAATCTATCATAATGACGATGTAGGATGTCATTAATCCTATAACTACACTAATGAGGTGAAAATAATCAGGATACCTCATTGTAATGACGACGGCTAGTGCCCCGGTTGCCAATCTGGAGAATGATCCAAGAGATGGAATTTTTCCTCCCTGTTCGGCTGCTTGACCTAACTTGTCGATTTTTCGAGACATTAACCACAAATTAAAGAGGCTCAAACTTGTCCCAAGAATCAACCCTAAAAAGATTGATTGATAAGCAGTGAACCCCCAACCAAGCACATAAAAAGACAATAAAAAAAACATCCATTTTCGCTGTCTTGTAAACATCTGTTTGAATTCTGGCATGGTTGGTTAATCTCCTGAAAAGAAATGGCGAATTGACACAGACATCGTATAAATACCCGCAGCTAATCCAATGAACAATCCGATAATTAAAAATAGTGGTTCCGTGTCCCACTGTTTATCCAGCCATCTTCCGCCAAATATGCCGATTAGAATCGATCCAACCAACTGGGAAAGAATAGCAGACATCAGGGCCATTGCTTGATATGGGTTGCGGTTGTCTTTACGCATTTTTATCGCATCCTCACCATTAGAGAATGACAAACTTTAATCGAGGCTTATGTACAAAAAGAAGATGTGTAAAAATTCAGAGAATCCTGTCGAAACCTATGAAAACCCTATCATTCTACAACCTTTTTTAGCATACAATAGCAAATAGTCAATGTCAATGGATTTACGTGAATTATACCACAAACCAAAACTCTATAATAATAATAAGTTTGCATTATTCTGTCAGAGCTTTCTTTTACAAAAATTGGAGGCATCAGCCCCCAACTTTTCTTCTGTTATTTCTTTTTCTCTTCAATAGTAATCATCGTTTCAATGAAGTCTTCCTTCCCAGCCTTTTTTGCAAACACCTTTACAAGGTAGATTCCAGGCTCAGGGAGGTGTTCAGCTGAAACTTCCTTTGTCAGCATACCTTTTTTTACATTCCAATTTGTATCGATAAACCCGACAAACCGATAATCATCGGGATGAAACAAGGCAATTCCAAATTCCTCTGCCCCTCCAGGTAAATAGACCTCATAACGGTAAATACCAGGCTTATCGCCATCCTTAAAATCAAAGCCCATCACCCGCGGGTAATTCGGTTCCTCTAGCACATATATATAAGGAAGATGAATGGTATCTTTCCCAGCCACTATGTTCACATAGCCATCATGAATCTTACCCTTCAGGAGCTTTGGGTCGACCTGTAGTTCAATTGTTAAATCACGGGATTGCCCTGGTTCAAGGGAAAAGGACAGCGGCAGGCGCCAGTGAAGACCATCTGTCTGTTTTGGAATCTCAAAGGAATAACTGATTCTTTCATCACTAACATTCTCTACCTGCAGGTAGGCCTTGTGACTATCCTCTGAATCACCATATTTACCAAACTTAAGCGAACTGGGGATAGCGAGCGAACGGGCCTTCACCGCTTCGTCCACTTGAATTCTTCCTGCTCCCTGCTCAAACGTCCTGTAAAGCTCTGAATCCTTTTTCAGTAACGGCTTAGCCGTATTCATAAGCGACGCCTTAATTTGCTCAGGCGTCCACTCCGGATGGGCTTGCTTAATTAATGCACAGGCCCCAGCCACATGTGGCGCGGCCATGCTCGTCCCCTGCAGTGACAAATAACCGCCCGGAATCGTCGAATTAATGGCTACACCCGGGGCAACAATATCAGGCTTTACCTCCCAGGTATCTGTCACCGGACCTCTTGAGCTGAAATCTGCAAGCCGGTCCTTTTCTTCTGCAACCGAAACTCTGACAGAGAGGCTCCCTTTCTTTTTTAATCGTTCTCCCTCACGCTTAGTTAGTGAACCCACCGGGATGGGCAAGGGTGAGTCAAGATTCCCGATAAAACCCCCGCTTAAATTATTATAAATAAGGACCGCTTTTGCTCCAGCCTCGAGCGCATTTTGGGCTTTTTCCGTAAAGGTCAATTCTCCCCTTTTTAAAAGTACCATCTTTCCCGCTGCATTTATTAATTCCGCCCTTGTTCCAAGGCCGCCATCCACTATCGTCAGCGAGCGGTCAAGCGTCCACTTTTTCGAGCCCTCGAGCGGTTGAATTCGAATTTTTCCTCTGCTTTCTTCTATTAATAAATAAGGAATTTCCATTGTCGGTGTTGAGGCCCCGACGGAAATAGCATCAGAGGCGGTGCCTGGCGATCCGACCGTCCATTGGTTCGGTCCCGAATTACCGGAAGCCGCAATTGCAACAATCCCCTTTGCAGCCGCGCTATTAAGTGCCAGGCTGATCGGCAGGTCAGGTCCATTAACATCATTGCCAAGCGAAAGGTTCATAATATCGACTTTATCCTTGATTGCCTGTTCAATCGCCGCGATGACTTGTTCCGTTGTTCCGCCACCTCCAGGTCCGAGGGCACGATAAGCAAGAATTTTCGCCTCGGGGGCAACGCCTTTAATTTTTCCATTGGCGGCAATAATCCCAGCCACATGTGTGCCATGAACTGTTGCCTGCCCCTGTGTGAGTGTTTCCATCGGATCATCGTCACTATCCACCAGATCCTGGCCGCCGCCATAGTTCCTTCGGAGATCGGGATGATTATAATCGACGCCGGTATCAATGACACCTACGGTAATCCCCTCTCCCGTCAGCCGGTGATTGTCTTTATCAAAAAAACTTCGGACCAGGTCTCCGCCAATCATTTTGACGCCTTCCTCCGTTTGTACTTCATATTTCGTCACCGGTGAAACATTGATAACTTGTTTATGCCTCTGCGCAAGCTGATTAAGGGATTCTGGATTTCCTTCAACAGAAAAACCATAAATCGCCTCTTGAAAAACCCGACGCAGCTTGATGTCCTTGTAGGGTTTAAGAAGCTGGCTGATTTCCTTTGCTGTTTTTGGAGTATCGAGCACAACAATCGCAATCCGTTCCTTTGGAATCGGTGGGGGCGTTAATGTCCGTGCTGTGGCTATGTTTTGGAAGGATAGAAGTATGGTGATTAGTAAAACAAGCAGCTTTTTCATCTGTAAAATTCCCCTTTTTTACTATCGTTTTCATCGTGTGGGGAAAGTATGCAGAGGTTATATCTGGTTCCGCGTTTTGAACCCGTGTTAGGGAGTTTCAAGGCGAGAAGTAAATTCTTTGCTTTACTCGTGGCTTCAATTTGTAAAACTTGAGCAAATTGCTTTCTTGTTATTGTCTGATTGATGAGGAGAAAATAATCATCTACAGTCTGAAAATGAGCTGTTTTTGAAATGAAGTTACAATAGGAACAGTGCCAATTTGCCGAAAAATATTTCATCGGGAAACTTTTACAGTTGGAACATTGAACACCAGGGATCAATTCAGATTGGGAAATTTGGTATTTTTGAAGGATATCTGGAATGGTAATTTTATGCTCTTTAAGAAGAGTATCAGATAATTGGAGCAACCTTTTTTGGCTGATTCGAGGCTTTTGATATTTCATTCCTAATTCCCTTATTTTATCTAGTAGGGATTCTGCATAAATTAACTGTTGGAATATTTGATGATTGTCAGGGGTCGTTTCAACTATTGTAGTGGTTTTGCTAATCATCACCAATGACTCGACTGGCAACCCTTTCAGTTGCCTTTTATTTAACCAATTCATATATTGAATTTGCTGCCTTTTAACCTGTTGAATGGGATTAGGCATTCCTTCTTCATTATTATCAAACTCTTTAACAACCAAATTAGAGCCTTTTTTGAAAATCAGTTTACCCGAGATGTTTTTCACTTCAATAATCAAAGCAAATGAAGTTGAGATCAACAGTAAATCCATCTGGAAATAATTTGTATCCTTGAGACGCAAGCCATGAAATATTAAGTACTTCTCTTCTGGCAAAAATGATAGATAGTAATCAGCATCTTTTTCTCCGTAGTAACCCTTTAGCCACGCTCCCAGATCTTTTTTAATAATAGGACGCTTTGGATGATTCATTGGCAACCTTCGTAATAATGCCATACACTGTAATGCCTGAATGGGTAGCCTAACCTCCAACTTTATCATTAAATCACCTCTTCATTTTGATTTCAGTGGTAAATTCGATATCGTTTAGTTATTTCCTGCAAAAATATTATGTAGATATTGTGAATTTAGCAGTGCCCATGAATATTCAATGAGTTTAGGGTGGAGGCTTGTGTTTATCGAGGGATTTCCTGCAATAACATTGGAATAATCCTGGGTTTTGTGAGTGGCTTCGAGGATTTTGTGCAATACTTTGGTGGTTTTCTGATTTGGGATAGGAACCTCCGGAGTTTTGTCCATTTATTAAGGTGTTTTGTCCATTTTCTTGGGTGTTTTGTCCATTTTTCACTGCGTTTTGTCCATTTAGACATTTTTTACCAACAAAAATACCCACCACGGTATGGAACTACCCATATTTCTACCATTTCCAGACATCCAATACAGGTCTCACAATAAAAAAAAGCTAAGCAGACTGAGTCCACTTAGCTAAGCAAGATTTATTTCGTTCCAAACAGTCTGTCGCCGGCGTCGCCTAGACCTGGTACGATGTAGCCATGGTCATTTAACTTTTCATCTAAGGCAGCGATGTAAATATCGACGTCTGGGTGTGCTTCCTTAACGGCCTCTACACCTTCTGGGGCAGCGATTAGACACATAAATTTGATATTTTTTGCTCCGCGCTTTTTCAAACTTTCGATTGCCACATTTGCGGATCCACCCGTTGCTAGCATCGGATCGACGACAATGAATTCACGTTCTTCAACATCACTAGGAAGCTTGATGTAGTATTCCACTGGCATTAATGTCTCCGGGTCACGATATAAGCCGATATGACCTACCTTAGCGGCTGGGATTAACTTTAAAACCCCATCAACCATTCCGATACCGGCGCGCAAAATCGGAACAATCCCAATTTTTTTCCCTGAGAGAACCTTTGATTTTGTCGGGCAGACAGGTGTTTCAATTTCGATATCTTCAAGTGACATATCCCTTGTGATTTCAAAAGCCATTAGTGTTGCGACTTCATCTACCAATTCACGAAACTCTTTTGTTCCTGTGTTTTTATCACGTATGTAAGTCAGCTTGTGCTGGATGAGTGGATGGTCGAAGACGTATACCTTTGCCACAATGATCGCCCCTTTTTTAAATTAATTTCAAACACTTCTTCTAATTTTACAGAAAAATAGTCCATAGAGCAACTTATCAACGAAAAAAAACGAGCTTACCGATATTTTCGGCAAGCTCCGTAATTAAGCAATTCTTGGTTCTAAGGAAGGAGTCCTTTGATCCTGATAAACAGTCAATACTGCACCCGCCATAATGAATACCGCAAAAATGATATTCCTAAACGAGAAATCGCCGCCAAGGAAAATGATATCTAAGAAAATCGCCCATGCAACATAAGAGATATTCAGTGCCATTGCACGAACAGGACCGATAAGTTTAATTGCTTGATAATAGAATACATATGAGAGCGTTCCGAATAAAGCAATAAGGCCAATTAACCAGAATGTGCCTGTTGAAGCAACCTTTACAGTTAAACCATGACCAACAAATATCGGAATTATTAATACCGCAAAGATAATCGCTGAAGTAAATTGTCTAATGAAAAGTGCTTGCATAGGCGAAACAACATCGTCCTTCATACCGTAAGCTGAGATAACAGATTCCATACCCCATCCAAAAATACAGAAAATGATGAACAGCAAACCTATGGAAAATGTTGTTCCAGAAATTAAGTTTCCTGAATAGCTAAGTGCAATTGTAAACCCAATACTCATTAACAAACCAGCCCAGTTCTTCAAAGAAAGTCTGTCTTTTAAAATAAAGAAAGCGAAAAATGCACCAACGGCTGGGAATATCGATGAGATCGTCGCCGTAAAGGACGCCCCAATACTTTGAACAGATAATACATAAAAAGTCATCCCTACTGGTCCACCAAGAGTGGCTGCCAACACAACCCACCAACCGGCTTTGGTTTTCAGCTTACTTACGGATGATTTCAATTCTCCGCGTACTGCCATTAAAATTAACATCCAAAATGCCGAGAACGCATCATGCAGGAAAGTACTTAAAAGTGGTGCTGCTAAAAGAATTTCCTCAAATTGCAAGAAAGTGGTTGATGCTAACGCATAACCTATTAATATTGTGTCGATCGCCCATGTCAATCCAGCGCCTAGGCCAATAGCGACACCTTTTCCATTAAATTTTTCCAAGTTGTTCTTCCCCCTTGAATTGTTGCAAAAATCCCTTCGCCCGGTTAAAACGAGTTATTCCGTACGATCCAAAATCTTCTCCGCCTGCTTCCTTCATTAACGCCCACAGCGTCCAAAGGAAATCAACAAAAATCTTATTTATAAGCAACTGCTCTTCACTTTCCCTTGTTACAACTCCCTCAAAGTACTCAAGCAAAAACAATTTTTCCTCAGATGGTGATAATTCAGCTTCAATAATATAAGCCGCAATATCCCAGAGCGGATCGTTCATACCGGAATATTCCCAGTCAATCAAGTACATCTTGTCGTTTCCACTTTTAACGAAATTTTCGGCAAGTGGGTCAACATGGCAAGGAACGAGCGGAATATTTAATGATTGATAATATTCCTGTAACTCCATCACCTGTTGCCGCACTTCCTCATGGCCGTCAAAAAGCTTACCCTTTAATTCAGCAATAACCGCTTCATATTCACCGGTTTTTTCAAACACACTGAAAACTGACCTAAATGACTCACCGGATGTATGCAACTTATTAAAAATAGCGGCCACTTGGGTCAGATTATCCTCCCGCTTACCCGTTTGCGGATTCAGGGTTTCGGCATTAGGGATAAACCGAACAATCTTCAAACCTGAATGTTCATTAAAATAGATTACTTCTGGCTGGATACCCAGCTTGTTTGCGACTTCCGTATTCACTTTTTCATCCAGACGATTAATATATTGCTCCGTCCCTTTACCAGGAATCCGGGCCGCGAACTCTTCCTCGCCAATCGTCACCTTAAAATTTCGATTGGTCAGACCGCCCAGCGCTTCCACCGACCCAACCATATCCACGTCAATTTTCAACGCATCTGCAACCACTTGCTTTAGCTCACGTTCCTTAAACTCAGCCTCTTTCGCCATCAACAAGGGGTAGAACTTATCAAGCACCTTACTATGCTGCTCACGGTCATCAATCTCCGCCCAAATCAAATCGGCAATTTTCAAAATCCCAATATCAATCTTCCGCGAAACATCTAACAGTAAATACTCATAGTTCACATACGGATTTTTATTCTTCCCATAAAAACAGAGCATTTCCTGATAAACCTCATACGAAAACTTCGTAATCCCCGTCATCTCACCATCAATACTATTTAACTGATGAATGTCTTTTGATATTTTAAAAAGGAACCCATTATGGAGTTCGATAAAAGCATCATCCCCAGAACCGCTTTCCTTCGTAATGAGGACGCAATCTCTTCCCGGATGATCGAGCACTTCACTAATGGCACGTTCCTCTATAAGGATGTCATCTTCAAACAAAATGAAATCATCGGTAATGTACTCTGCGGCAGCGGCTAGCGAGTACATGCTTCCTGTCCATAAATATCTTGGATTTTCCACAAAATGAATATTGGTTTTATCGTTAAGAAACTCTGCTTTTCCAAAGGCCTCTTTTTTATATCCCGTTACGATAATAATTTTTTCGATCCCTTGATTCTCAAGAATCGTAATCGTTCTTTCTAATAGTGTGGTATCCTTTATCGGCAACAGACAAGCGGGCCTATCGAATTCGGCTTTTTCCCCAGCCGCCAGAATGACGGCTTGCTTCACCGTTCTTCGTTCATTGTTATGTAGCCTAACCCTGGTTTCATGAAGTTGGTCCAATTCATTTTTTAAATAGTCTATCCCTGCTTGGGTAAGCAAATAGCAGCGGGTTTTTCCTTCATTTTGAGAAATGATTAGTTTCTCTTCAGCCAATTGATTGAGAGTATAATTCACCTTTCCAACTGAAAGGTTACATAGCTTTGCAAGTGATCTTTGAGTAATTTCAGGGTTTTTTGATAACGTGATTAGCATCTGAAATTTTTGCACCTGAGGAACAACCTCCTAATATGTTCATTTTTTGAACAGTGGTATCATAGCATATATTTCTTCTCTCGCATATAGAATTAATGTGACCATTTTTAAAACATGATAACTCGCCTCGAGATGACGACAAAAAAATCGGCCCCTTATGGGCCGATTCTTCTGACGTGTTTAATATTCTGGATAAAGCGTGAATTTGCTTGTCAGCGCTTCTACTCGTGCAGCTGCTTCCTGCAGCTTCGCTTCATCTTCGTGATTTTTCAACGTATACGCGATAATTGAAGCAATTTCGTCCATTTCAACCAAACCGAAGCCACGACTTGTTACCGCAGCTGTTCCAATGCGGACACCGCTCGTTACAAATGGACTCTGCGGATCAAATGGAATCGTGTTTTTGTTTACAGTGATTCCAATTTCATCAAGCACTTTTTCCGCCACTTTACCTGTTAAGCCGAGGGTCTGAAGGTCAAGCAAGAGCAGGTGATTATCCGTACCGCCTGAGACAAGCTTAAGCCCTTCTTTTTCCAAGCCTTCTGCAAGGCGCTTAGCGTTAACGATGATGTTCTCCGCATATTCCTTAAAGCTATCTTGAAGTACTTCACCAAAGGCAACAGCTTTTGCCGCAATTACATGCATTAGCGGACCGCCTTGAATTCCTGGGAAGATCGATTTATCAATTTTCTTGCCAAATTCTTCTTTACAAAGAATCATTCCGCCACGTGGCCCGCGAAGTGTTTTATGCGTTGTGGTTGTCACAAAATCCGCATAGGGAACAGGGCTTTGATGCAGACCTGCAGCCACAAGTCCGGCGATATGCGCCATATCCACCATTAAATAGGCGCCCACTTCATCAGCAATCTCACGGAACTTTGCAAAATCAATTTCTCTTGGGTACGCACTTGCTCCTGCCACAATCAGTTTGGGTTTATGCTCAAGAGCTTTCGCCAATACATCGTCATAGTTAATCCGTTGGGAGACTTCATCCACACCATATTCAACAAACTTATATTGAATACCGCTAAAGTTTACCGGGCTGCCGTGTGTTAAATGGCCGCCATGGGAAAGGTTCATCCCAAGCACCGTGTCACCTTGCTCGAGAATCGTAAAGTATACGGCCATATTTGCTTGAGCGCCTGAATGCGGCTGGACATTGACATACTCTGCACCAAAGATTTCCTTAGCGCGCTCGCGAGCTAAATCCTCGACGATATCCACATATTCACAACCACCGTAATAACGGCGACCTGGATAGCCTTCTGCATATTTGTTGGTTAAAACAGAACCCTGCGCTTCCATGATCGCTTCACTAACAAAGTTTTCTGAGGCAATGAGTTCAATTTTGCTGCGTTGACGGCCTAATTCTTTTTGAATCGCTTCAAAAACCTGCCCGTCCTGACCTTGCAAATGCTTCATAATTATCCCCCTTATATGTATGGACCTATATTTTCGAAAAATTCCCTCTTTATTTTAGCACGTTTCTATCTAAAATTAAAAGATGTAAGAAGGTCAGACCTTAGCCTGACCCTATCAGTTATGTACAGCTGAGGTTATCCTGATTTCGTTCATATACGGCCCGAGGACCGCCGATGAGTTTTGGACGAGTTTTCGCTAATGTCACATGGGCGTGGCCGACACTCTTTTGCCCGACACGAACAGGGACGGCGACATGTTTGATGTGCATGCCGATTAACGTGTTGCCGATATCGATTCCAGCATCGGCTTTTATAAACTCAACGACGACGGCATCCTCTAGCATATCAAATGCATACGTCGCCATCGCACCGCCTGCTGTCCGAACCGGAACAACCGACACCTCATCAAAGCCTCGTTCCGCCGCTACCGCTCTTTCCACGACAAGTGCCCTGTTCAAATGCTCGCAGCATTGGAACGCCAAGCTGACACCTGCACCTTGCGCAAACTGGCTCAACCTGCGGAAAATCATTTCAGCAACCTCAACCGTCCCCGCCGTGCCAATTTTTTTGCCGATTACTTCACTTGTACTGCAGCCGATCACTACGAGCTGCCCTGGATTCAAGGATGCTTGTACCGCAAACTCCGAAAGGATGAATTCAAGCTCTTTTTCCCATGATTGAATCATCTTGTCCATGTCCATCCTAGTTATTCTCGTATTCGCTGATTTTACCTACGCGTGTTGCGTGGCGTCCGCCTTCAAAACCTTCCGTTAACCAAATCTTGGCAATGTCACGCGCCAGTCCTGGCCCAATGACGCGTTCTCCCATCGCCAGAACATTGGTGTCATTATGTGCCCGGGTTGCTTTTGCACTAAAGGTATCGTGGACAAGAGCACAGCGAATCCCCTTCACCTTGTTGGCCGCAATACTCATGCCAATCCCCGTTCCGCAAATCAAAACCCCGCGGTCAAACTCGCCGCTGGCAACCTTCTGCGCAACCGGAAGTGCGTAATCTGGATAATCCACAGACGTCTCGCACTCACAACCAAAATCCACATATTCAATTCCAAGCTCGTCCATTAAACTAGCTATTTCTTTGCGAATATTCACTCCGCCATGATCTGATGCCAAAGCCACTTTCATATTCATTCCTCCTGTTTAGTTATCTGCTTTAATATTGACATACTGGTAAAAAAATATAAAGCGAAATAGGTGACTTGAGCACCTACAAAAAAACCGAATGCATCTGCACTCGGATCCTAAGACTATAATTTTTCGATCGCTTTGTTTATCCATTTTTCTAAATCTTGATACGTTTCTTGATAGATCTTCAAGTTGCCGCCAAAGGGATCGACAACGTCGTGGTCATAGGTTTCGCCGCTGAATTCCTTCAAGGTGAAAAGCTTTTTCCAGCACTCAGGATATTGCTGGAGAATCGCCGTCTTATGTGAAGCCGTCATGGTTAAAATTAAATCTGCCCAATCGACCTCATCCTTCGTAAGCAAACTGGATTGATGATGATGGTCAATCCCCTTTTCATCAAGCACTCTTTGGGCATGAGCGGACGCCT
Organism: Neobacillus sp. FSL H8-0543; assembly: GCF_038592905.1. Taxonomy (GTDB): domain Bacteria; phylum Bacillota; class Bacilli; order Bacillales; family Cytobacillaceae; genus Neobacillus. The sequence continues at coordinate 2,302,790 of NZ_CP151943.1, forward strand.
CACCTCCATTGGCCGCATATACCCCTGCCGATCTAACTTCGACACCATCCAGATTTTTATTTTTCAAGATAGCTTCTGCCATTGGACTCCGGCACGTATTTCCCGTACAAACAAACAATATGCGCTGCAATTGAGTCAGCCACCTTTCCCTCTATGATATGTATTATTTTAACAAAATTTTTTCGAATGGACAAAGCATTACAAAAACCCTTCTAAAGATCGTGGATGGTCATTAGAAAAGAGGCATAAGCAACTTGATTCCGAAGGCTAACAGGATACTGCCGCCCAAAGCCTCACCATAGTACCCAAGCCAGCCTTGAAATTTCCTCCCGAGCATCAACCCCGACCATGTTAAAATGGCAGCGGCAACACCGAAGAAAGCAATAACCAAAATGGTTTTCGCGCCATAAATTCCTAACGTTAATCCAAGCGAAAAGCTATCAAGGCTCACACTTAAGGCAAATAAAAGCAGCCCAAAACCTGCAGGTGCCAGCAACGTACTCTTCTCGTCTTTTTTGACCCCGCCCCAAATCATCTGCAAACCTAACAAAATTAACAGCAAACCTCCTAGCAATGAGGCAAACGTTCCGAATTTCTCAGATAAAAATTTTCCGGCAAACATTCCTACAAACGGCATCCAAACATGAAAAAAGCCAATAGTAATTCCAATGCTAAAAATTTGCCTTAACCGCAATTTAAACATGCCCATCCCAAGTCCTACGGAAAAGGCATCCATCCCTAATGCAAACGCCATTAACAACAGCGTAATAATTTCCCCAATCATACTTGCCCTCCCCTCAGACTTGCCCTTATTCAAGATATGCACGTCCAAAATGATTTAGAAGTTAACAAGGATTAGCTGGTTCAAAAAAATACCAGTCGTGCTGACTGGCATTTACTCATTTATTATTCTATTTCCGGCTGCTTTTTGCAGGCGATTCATAATCGCGTGACCAACACCGGTATTCGGAAACATTTCACTAAAAATAATGTCCACCTTTTCCTGATTAAAAGCCCTTAAGGTATCATAAAGCGCCGTCGCCACCGTCTCAAGCTCCGAACGTTTTCCGCAGGCTAAAACAAGCGCCGCATTGTACTCGCTGCGATTTTCCTTTGTGGTCAGGATACCGACACGTAAACCGTCCCGCTGTTTTTCTTCAACCAGCTCCTGCAGGAATACTTTGCTTCCATTAACTAAATACAAGGGGGCATCCGGTGCATAGTGCTTGTATTTCATCCCCGGTGATTTTGGTTTCGACGCCTCGTCTAGGAGTGCAGGATCCAACTGCACCTCACCAATGACCGCCTCTATCTGCTCTTTTGTTACCCCACCTGGTCTTAAAATGACTGGAATCGATTCCGTACAATCAATAACTGTTGATTCCACACCGACACCCGTTGGACCACCATCGAGCACGCCAGATATTTTTCCATTTAGATCATCCAGCACATGCCCGGCGTTTGTAGGCGAAGGTTTCCCCGAGCTATTCGCGCTCGGAGCCGCAATCGGTAGCTGACAGGCCTGCAGCAACGCCAGCGCGACAGGATGATCTGGAAGCCTAACAGCAACTGTATCTAAGCCCGCTGTTGCTTTTTCAGACAGAATACCATGTTTCTTTTTAAAAATAATCGTCAATGGACCTGGCCAAAACTTGTCCATTAACCTTTCCGCTTTCTCTGGAACTTCTTTCACAAAGCGAGTAAGCTGCTGTTTATCCGCAATGTGGATAATCAGTGGATTATCACTCGGTCGTCCCTTGGCCATGAAAATTTTCGCGACTGCCTCATCGCTTTCTGCGTTCCCGCCTAAGCCGTAAACTGTCTCTGTCGGCAGGGCAACTACCTCATTTTCCCGTAAAAAATGGGCAGCATCCACAACCTGTGGATTATTTTCAAGTTTATCCACATATTTATCCACGATCCATACTTTTGTGTCCATAGTTATCCACCTTTATTTAAAACGCGTATATTATCGAAATTTGCCGAAATTAGGCTCTTAGTCTCATATTTCCTTTGAAAGTATAAAAGATGCTGAGGATAAATACAAGGTCTTATCCACAAATTGTGCATAACAATGTTAAAAATGGGGATAACTTTGGGGATTCTTCAACAATCATAGTGAAAATTTTAAAAATAACGAGTTATCCACATTTAAAACGTGTCGAATGTGTTCTAACTTGTAAAACTCAACGGGTAAATCGTCCCTATCCACAATCTTAAACCCAAGCAGTTCAAAAAATCCAATTGCCGCTCCTTTATTCGTTGCTAAAAATAAATCGCTCAACCCTTTGTCCTTTGCTAGTTGGAGCATTTGATTAAATAGAAGGAGAATATCCTTATCCGCCTGTCCCGTTGTCACCGCTAACGAACGAAGTAGCCCGAACTCCTTGATCGCCTCCATTCCAAGTGTACCCTTAACATTAGAATCCTCATCCTCTAGCAGCAAAAAGTACTCTACCGTTTCCTCGGTTAATCCATCTGTCCCCAAACTAGCCAGTGTTAAAAACTCTCTCAATTTTCCTAAATCCTCTTGATTGGCGCAGCGAATAAGTGCTTGCATTCCAACACCCCATTTCCTTATGTTACTCTATTATTATGAATTAATAGAGTAAATAGAACGGTTGGTATGAGAACTCTAGTGAAATTTTTTGTTCTTTTATAAGAAAAAGTCTCGGTTAACTTGGCTGTTGATTTGCGCTCCAGGCACTTCGCTTTCCGCGGGCGGTCCGGTGAGCCTCCTCGTCGCTTCGCTCCTGCGGGGTCTCACCAGCCCCGTACTCCCGCAGGAGTCTCGCGCCTTCCGCTCCAATCAACATAGTTATAAAATCAACAATAACCTCTAACAGAACCAAGAAAAAAGGGTGAGCCTCTACTTTTCGTAGTAGCGTCTCACCCTTTCAATTAGAATTCTCTTCTAATGGAAGATGCTCTCCCATAATTCGATTACAAAGAATTTAACTTTAACCGGCTGCTCGTCTTCCGCTGTATAAACAGGAGCTGACTCTTCTTCTATACTCTCGTCGCTCTCTTCGATACCATCTATAATTACAGGTTCTTCTTCTTCAACTACTATATCTGTCGGTTCATCCCTATCAACCGGCTTTTTTTTCAATACTTCTTCTTCAACTTCTACTTCCTCTATAACATCTACTTCTTCTACTTTTGGTTCCATCATTGCTGCCTTGACCGTTTGATTATCCTCAAAGCCATCACCAACAGCCACTCCATTAGAGAAGTCCAGGAAACATAATGGTGGATAAAGCACGCACCACCAATTGGCGCCTACCCCTTCACCCAATGTAATTAAGATCGCTTGGTATTCTCCCGCTGGATATAAAAATTGTCCATATAATTTCGTCGGAAACTGAACCTTGCCAAACTCCACGTTTACATCCTGGGTTGACTTTTGTTCAGCGACAACCTTTTCAGCAATCTTCTGGATTTCCGGAACCTTTGATTGAATTACCTCTTTTGCTTTTTCTAGTGAGGTTAAATCCTGAACCCATAAGGTAATTTGCGCATTCACGGCATCGCGGACCTTTCGTTTAATCTCCTGATCAGGCCCTGAATCACTATTAGCAAGAATCCTCAGGCGAATCGCCTCACCCGGAATGACAATCGAATCCTTCGCGATTGCTTCATTTTTCGGCATATATAAATTTAAAATCGTCGCAAACGATAAAATGATTAAATAAGACCAGACTAACACTTTACTATTCATGCTTGGCACCGTCCCTTCACTATCTACATTGTGGACAGAAACCAAGAATCTTAAACTATTAAATTTTTAAAAAATGAGAGATTTACTTTTTACTGTACTTTTGCTGCAGAATAAAGCGCTCTTTTAGACATTTCCCCTTTTAATCGAAGGGGTTTTGTCCGTTCATCGAGCTTATGAAAGACATTTCCATCCTTCACCGACACCGTTTTGTCGTTCATCGAGCTTATGAACGACTTTTCCATCCTTCGCCGACACCGTTTTGTCGTTCATCGAGCTCGCCGAAAAAACCCCAGAGTCTTAGTCTCCGGAGTTAATTTCTGCAAACACCATGCGGTCCTTGCCGTTAATATCATTGACGATTTCCACTTTAACGTCTTCAAATGCCTTTTTAAAAAGGTCGGCTACCGCTTCCCCCTGACCAGCCCCAATTTCAAACGCAACGAGCGCGCTAGCAGCTAGCACCTGTGGAAGCTCGACCATAAAGCGGCGATAAAAGTCGAGACCATCGTCTCCGGCAAACAACGCCCGGTGAGGTTCATGCTCAGTGACTACCTCGGACATTGTGTTGATGTCATCGACAGGAATATAGGGCGGGTTCGAAACCACAACATCCATCCGCTGACCGATAAACGGCTGAAGCAAATCCCCACGGACAAATTCAACATCTGCTCCTAGCCGCTGAGCATTCTCCCTCGCCACTGCCAAGGAATCCTCAGCAATATCAGAAGCATAAACCTGTAAGGACGGTCGTTCCAGCTTCAGGCTAATCGCAATTGCTCCGCTGCCCGTGCCAATATCGACAAGCTTTAACTCCTCACGTTCGAGGCTATTCATTCGTTTCAAGGTTTCAAAAACAAGCTCTTCTGTTTCCGGCCTCGGAATCAGGACCGCTTCATTCACAGTAAACACCCGCCCATAAAACTCCTCATGACCGATGATATATTGAATCGGCGTCCCCTTGTAATGTTCCTTGACGGCAGTCTCAAATTTAGTCCATTGCTCTGGTGTTAATTCCTCACGAATATTGGCAAACAGCTGTGCCCGCGTCATATCCGTGAAATGGCGGAGCAACAATTCACCTGCATTGGCATCCCTATTTGCTTTTTCTAAAAAAGAAGAAGCCCATTTCAGAGCTTCGAACACTTTTTTATTCATCGGACGCATGTTCAAGCTTTTTCGATTGATCTTCAAGAACTAATGCATCAATCACATCATCAAGCTTGCCTTCGATTATTTGATCGAGCTTTTGAATCGTTAACCCGATACGGTGATCAGTAACGCGATTTTGCGGAAAGTTATAGGTACGAATACGCTCTGAACGATCACCGGTACCTACCGCAGATTTACGAACTTGATCAAGCTCTGCTTGCGCTTCCTGCTGGAATTTATCATAAACACGCGCACGTAACACCTTCATCGCTTTGTCTTTGTTTTTATGCTGGGATTTTTCATCCTGGATAGAAACGACGATACCTGTTGGTAAATGCGTTAACCGAACTGCTGACATCGTCGTGTTAACACTCTGTCCGCCAGCGCCACTTGAAGCAAAGGCATCAAAGCGAATATCCTTTTCATGGATTTCATATTCAAATTCTTCCGCTTCCGGCAAGCAAGCAACCGTTGCCGTTGACGTATGAATTCGCCCGCCTGATTCTGTTTCTGGCACACGTTGTACCCGGTGCGCGCCATTTTCAAATTTTAGTTTTGAGAATGCGCCCTTACCCGTAATCATAAAAATAATCTCTTTGTAGCCGCCAAGACCTGTCGGACTCGCATCCATTACTTCCGTTTTCCAGCCCTGTGCATCAGCAAAGCGGCTGTACATACGGTATAATGTGCCGGCAAATAATGCCGCCTCGTCTCCGCCAGCAGCTCCGCGGATTTCCATGATAACGTTCTTGTCATCATTCGGGTCTTTTGGAACGAGAAGAAGCTTCATTTTCGCTTCTAACTCTTCTACCTGTGCTTCGAGCTCACTGACTTCTTCCTTAACCATTTCCCGCATATCCGCATCAAGCTTATCCTCAAGCATCAATTTGGCATCCTTGAGTTCTTCACGCGTCTCTTTATATTGACGATACGTTTGAACTGTCTCTTGTATATCAGATTGTTCTTTCGAATATTCACGTAGCTTCTTTGAATCATTAATTATTGTTGGATCGCTTAAAAGTTCATTTAGCCTTTCATAACGATCTTCAACCGATTGAAGACGATCGTACACAGTTACTCACCTCTATTTTAGTCCATAACATTATAATTATAGTATAGGTGAAAACCCCCGTCAAAACCAAATTAGTTGAAGATAAATTTTTCCTGTTTTTGGTGACAAAAAAAAGCTGCCAATAGGGAAAAAAACATGCCCTTAAACAGAGCATGTTATCTTACGCGTACCTTAATATAATAACGCGGCAAGGATTGGACAAGGTCCTTTTCCAAGCGCTCGATATCATTAATATTATGTTGACCCTTTGGATTCACGGTTACGATCATTCTGTCGCCGCTGTTGCTGACACGAACAGAAGTTAACTCAAAGTCAGCTGATTTATTAACAACCTGTTTAGCCTTATCGATATCTGAGCCAAAGTTGTTCCTATTCGCTTCTCCATCTGTTCCGATTCTTCGAATATCAAGGAAATTAGGGTTTTGACCAGTAATATCATCCTGCACCTGGTGCTGACGATTAATATTCTCGTGGTTTGCACGATTCGACATGAAGTTCGGATTACTCTGGTCCGTTCGCAAATCATATGCAGTTTCTTCATTTCTAGCCTGACACGCGGTTAACATAATCATCATAAGTAAAATGAGAAATATCCACTTTTTCAAAAATGTCACCTCCCATTTACTAGCATGCCCGCTCGCGGATTGAACAGTTCAGTGAAATCCTTCCATTTTAATAAAGGCTGTGTTAACCAAGTCTGTTGATTTGCGCTTAAATAACCAGCGAAAGTAAAATAAGCGAAGATTTTCCGGTTATTTGAAAAATGGAGCTCGTTTCGTGGAATATAAGCGGAGATTTTCCGGTTATGCTATGCAAAATCCCCCATTTTTATGTTTTTTATATAAATAGGCGGAATCTCTCCGTCTATTTAGGCTATTTTTAATGCTTTTTACCAAATAAGCGGAATTTCTCCGTCTATTTAGATTCTTAAATTTTATAAAATCAACAATAACCTTTAACATAGGTTAATAAAAAAAAGCCCAAGAGGCGCTCCTCTTAGACTTAGACTGTCAGGCTATTTTACTACACTTGCGTATGTAGCGGCTGTTTTTGGAACTTCGTGATGGTGACGACAGCGCGGTTCGTAAGCTTCCGCTGCACCGACTAAGATGACTGGGTCATGGTAGGAAGCCGGACTGCCGTTGATGAGTCTCTGTGTTCTGCTTGATGGTGAACCACATACCGTACAGACTGCCTGAAGCTTAGTAACTTGTTCAGCAACTGCCATCAGCGCCGGCATTTGGCCAAAGGGCTCGCCACGGAAATCCATATCAAGTCCTGCGACAACGATACGATGACCTCTGTCGGCAAGCTGTTGAACGATCCTGACAATGCCTTCATCAAAAAATTGAACCTCATCGATGGCGACGATATCGATATCTGCCTCTACATGATGCAGAATCTCAATCGAATGAGAAATTTGCTTCGCCTGAAAAGAAGAACCATTATGAGAAACGACAGATTGTTCTGCGTAGCGATTATCTAATTTTGGTTTGAATACAGCAATTTTTTGTTTAGCGAATTGAGCACGTCTGACACGACGAATCAATTCTTCTGATTTACCCGAAAACATACTACCACAGATAACCTCAACCCATCCGAGTTGCTTCATCAAATACATAAATCGGCGTCTCCTTCCAAAGCACAAAGCCTCTTATAGAATCTATAATAATTTTTAATAAGTTCATTTAAATTAAAAAACAGGCAAGTAAGTTTCTGCTTGCCTGTTTTGAGTAATTATTGTTGTTGCGCGTTTGGATCTTTAAGGCCGTACTTTTTGTTGAAACGGTCTACACGTCCGCCAGCTTCAGCGAATTTTTGACGACCAGTATAGAATGGATGACATTCTGAACATGTTTCAACGCGAATTTCATTTTTAACTGAACCAGTTTCAAAAGTATTTCCGCAAGCACATGTCACCTGTACCATTTTATAATTTGGATGAATTCCTGCTTTCATTCTTTTCATCTCCTTCCGCCCTGAATCTTTCGAGACAGAGTTATCATAAATGCAAGGCTTTAAGACCTTTGCACAATATACTAAAAACACACTGGAATTATTATAACAAGGTCACCCTGTTTTGGCAAGTTGGGATTTTGTGGATTTCTTCTCTTTTACATAGATGTTGATTGGAGCTCCAGGCACTTCGCTTTCCGCAGGCGTGCCGGGGAGCCTCCTCGGCGCTTAAGCGCCTGTGAGGTCTCCCCAGCCCCGTACTCCTGCAGGAGTCTCGTGCCTTCCGCTCCAATCAACAGAGTTAGCAAAATCACCAATTGGCCTACAGACTTAATTAAATTAAGACCGTCTTCCTTTTAGTTCTTCCCCAATTTGGGTGAAGAATTCTTCGTTGGATTTTGTTTGGCGCAGCTTTTTCAAGAAGCGTTCGACAAAATCGGGTGAGTCTTGCATTGATTTTCTGATGGCCCATAATTTATCGAGATGGTCCTTCGGAAGAAGCAATTCTTCTTTCCGCGTTCCTGAACGACGAATGTCAAGTGCTGGGAAGATGCGGCGTTCAGCGAGCTGACGATCAAGATGGAGCTCCATATTGCCTGTCCCTTTAAATTCTTCATAAATGACATCGTCCATACGTGAACCCGTGTCAACTAATGCGGTTGCCAGAATTGTTAAGCTTCCGCCTTCCTCGATGTTACGCGCTGCACCGAAGAAACGTTTTGGACGGTGGAAGGCTGCTGGGTCGATACCGCCGGAAAGCGTTCTGCCGCTTGGCGGGATGACTAGGTTGTAGGCACGTGCCAAACGGGTGATGCTGTCCATTAAAATGACGACATCGCGTTTGTGCTCGACTAAACGCATCGCGCGGTCGAGGACAAGCTCGGCCACTTTTATATGGTTTTCTGGCACTTCATCAAAAGTTGAGCTTACAACGTCACCGACAACAGAACGTTCAATATCGGTCACCTCTTCGGGACGCTCATCAATTAGAAGCACGATTAATTCCACTTCCGGGTGGTTTAAGGTAATGCTGTTAGCAATTTCTTTTAACAGCATCGTTTTACCCGCTTTTGGTGGTGCAACAATTAAGCCCCTTTGTCCAAAACCAACTGGAGCAACGACATCCATAATTCTTGTGGAAAGATATTTTGGAGTTGTTTCGAGTTTCATGTGTCTATCTGGATAAAGAGGAGTTAATCCTGGGAAGTGAACGCGTTCTTTAGCAGATTCCGGGTCTTCACCGTTAACCGCTTCTACATGTAAAAGTCCGTAGTATCGTTCATTTTCTTTAGGAGGTCGAACCTTACCGGATACTTTATCACCATTGCGAAGGTCAAAACGGCGGATTTGCGATGCGGAAATATAAATATCTTCTGAGCTTGGCGAATAGTTAATCGGTCGTAAGAAACCAAAGCCCTCTGACTGAATAATTTCTAAAACACCTTGCATAAAGAAATATCCTTGCTGCTCGGCACGGGCCTTTAATATAGCAAAAATTAGTTCCTTTTTTGATAATTTGCTGTAGTAGGTTACTTTATATTCGCGAGCTAGCTCATAAAGTTCCTTCAGCTTCATACTTTCTAAACTTGAAATTGTTAATTCCATTTGTGCACCACACTTATTATATTTTTTCTCTATTCCACAGTCGGAATTCATTTACCTAAATAGTAGCGGGATTTTTTTTAATATCATTTCACACAAAACGATTTAAGTTAGAAAAAGAGAGATTGGGGAATAGTCTCGTACTTTGAAGTAGTAAAGAAATGAATAGAATAGCAGATTATTGCATACTAAAATAATATCTATTTTACCCTTTATATTAAATAATAATCAACTATATTTTTGCTGGATTAATGTCTGATGTTAAAAAAAGGATAAGAGACTAGTTTTTCTAACCTAGCCTCTCTCTATTGGTATTACCTGATGACTAAATTTGGTTTCTTTTTCAAGCTATGACGTCCTTCAACAAATCGAACGGTTCCTGACTTTGCACGCATAACGATCGAGTGTGTTGAGCCATAGGAGCCTTTAAATTGGACTCCACGAAGCAATTCTCCATCTGTAACACCTGTTGCAGCGAAGATGGCATCATCGCCTTTTACCAGGTCTTCCATACGAAGCACTTTGCTGACATCAATGCCCATTTTGATGCATCGCTGAAGCTCAGCATCATTTTGTGGTACTAACTTACCCATGATCTCACCGCCAAGACATTTTAGGGCTACGGCTGAGATAACCCCTTCAGGTGCGCCTCCAGAGCCGAATAAAATGTCAACGCCAGTGTTATCAAAGGCAGTATTGATTGCCCCGGCAACATCACCGTCATTAATCAATTTAATTCTTGCGCCAGCTTCGCGAAGCTGGGCAATGATATGTGCATGACGGGGACGATTTAACACAGTAGCCACCACGTCTTCGATGCCTTTGTTTTTCGCTTTTGCGACTGCTTTTAAGTTATCGAGCACAGAGGCATTAATATCAATTAATCCGACTGCTTCAGGACCGACTGCGATTTTTTCCATGTACATATCGGGTGCATGAAGAAGATTCCCATGGTCAGCAATGGCCAGGACTGCAAGTGCATTCCAGCCCCCAGCAGCTACAATATTGGTTCCCTCAAGCGGATCAACTGCGACATCGACACGCGGGCCAAAGCCTGTCCCAAGCTTTTCACCGATATAAAGCATCGGTGCCTCGTCCATTTCGCCCTCACCGATAACTACAGTGCCCTTCATTGGAATCGTGTCAAACACATCACGCATAGCCGAGGTTGCTGCACCATCTGCTTCGTCTTTTAGTCCGCGTCCCATCCAGCGTGCAGAAGCAAGTGCTGCTGCTTCTGTTACACGGACAAGCTCCATTGATAAACTTCTTTCCATCGGTTCAATCCCCCAATTTATCTATTATACGTTCCTATATTGTTGTATACTTCATATCTAGTGTTGCTTCACCAATAGTATAACAGATTCAGCAGATTAGTATAGCTTATTCACGTATTTTTTAGTTGTTCAACTTCTTCTTTTGATAAAGCTTCACGCCAGATCGTTGCTCCGAGGCCATTTAGCTTTTCAACAAGATGACTGTAGCCTCTGTCAATATGCTCAAGTCCAGTTACTTCTGTTACACCTTCAGCAATTAATCCAGCGATTACCAATGCCGCTCCGGCTCTTAGGTCACTTGCCTTGACCTTTGCACCCTGAAGCTGAATCGGACCGTTGATGATTGCTGAGCGTCCCTCAACTTTAATATTGGCGTTCATTCTTCTTAGCTCGTCAATATGTTTAAAACGAGCACTATATATGGTATCAGTTACAACACAGGAGCCAGTTGCCTTTGTCAACAGTGATGTAAATGGCTGTTGCAGGTCTGTTGGAAATCCGGGGTAGACAAGGGTTTTAATGTCGACGGTTTTCAGGTTATTCGAACCCTTTACATACACCTGGTCATCCTTTGATTCCACCTGAACACCCATTTCTCGCAACTTGGCAATTAAAGACTCCAAGTGATGCGGAATAACATTATCGATTAATACACCATCACCAACAGCAGCACCGATAATCATATAGGTTCCCGCTTCAATCCGGTCAGGGATAATCGTGTGGCGGCAGCCGTGAAGGCTATCGACACCATCAATGCGAATGACATCGGTTCCTGCACCCTTAATCTTGGCGCCCATATTTGTTAACAGCGTTGCCACATCAATGATTTCCGGTTCTTTTGCCGCATTCTCGATAATCGTACGTCCCTTTGCTCTTACCGCAGCAAGCATGATATTTATCGTTGCGCCAACACTGACGACGTCTAAATAAATGCGTGCACCGCGAAGCTCGTCAGCACGAAGATAGATGGCGCCTTGCTCATTCGTTACCACTGCACCTAGTGCTTCAAAGCCTTTTATATGCTGATCAATCGGTCTTGGACCTAAATGACAGCCTCCAGGTAAACCGATGACTGCCTTTTTAAAACGGCCAAGCATGGCACCCATTAAGTAATAAGAAGCGCGCAGCTTCTTTACCTTCCCATTTGGCAAAGGCATTGAAATCATCGTCGATGGATCAACTGTCATATCAAAATCATCGGAAAGTTCCACTTTACCGCCAATTTCTTCGAGCAGGTCCTTCAGGATTTCAACATCGGAAATATCCGGTAATCCTTCTATAGTGACCGGTGATTCAGCCAAAATCGTCGCAGGTATTAATGCAACCGCACTGTTTTTTGCTCCACTTATTCTAACGGTTCCTTTTAAGGGATAACCGCCCGCAATTTTTAGTTTTTCCATTTCGACTCCCTTCTAAGCCTTTGCCAGTCATGGGTCTGGATAAATAAAACGATCCAGCGAGGCTGTGGGTATATTTTTAATTGTCCAGCGCAAGCACCCTAGTGGCTAGTGTCCTTCGCTCTCCGCCCTACGATAAGTCAACATCGAATCGCCTCCGGCTCTTCGTGTTTCCTTTATCTCAGTTGGAGCGCTCCACAAGGAAGGCTTCGACAGCATAATCATCGCACGAAGAAAAAGCGTTAGCTTTTTCGAGGAGGCCATACGCCACTGGACAGGGCGCTTGCGCTTTCTTAACAGTAAACATCAAATTCCGACAAATTGTCTATCATCTAGTTTACACGTTTTTTCTATTTTCATGTATGCTATTTAAAAAAAGTTACATAAAATGATAAAATTCGGGTATTTTATGCGTTAGTGCGGCCTTCCCAATCCTTTAAGAAAGCCTCAATTCCTTTGTCTGTTAATGGATGCTGGGTCAATCCAATCAATACTTTGTAAGGGATGGTTGCGATATGTGCTCCACGTAAGGCAGACTCTGTTACATGAATCGGGTTTCTGATGGAAGCAGCAATAATTTCTGATTCAATTCCATGAATCGCAAAAATTTCTGCAATCTGTGAGATTAATTCTAATCCATTTTGGCCGATATCATCTAATCTACCAAGGAATGGTGATACGTAGGTAGCCCCTGCTCTAGCTGCAAGCAATGCTTGGTTCGCATTGAAAATTAACGTTACGTTTGTTTTAATTCCTTTTTTTGAAAAAGCATGGCACGCCTTTAAACCGTCTGGTGTCATTGGTACTTTTACCGTGATGTTTGGCGCAATCGCTGCTAATTCCAATCCTTCACGAATCATTCCTTCTGCATCAAGTGCAATCACCTCTGCACTTACAGATCCTGGTACAAGCTCAGCAATTTCTCTAATCCGGTCATGGAATGATACACCTTTTTCTCTGGCTACGAGAGATGGGTTTGTTGTTACCCCCGCTAATAAACCAAGTTCATTCACTTCACGAATTTCTTCTAAATTAGCTGTATCAATAAAAAATTTCATATATTTTCCCTCCTTCTATTTTTTCGACAAGATTTTCACTAACACTTTACAGATTGAAACCGCCCTGTTTTCCAAGGGCGGTTTCAACTTCATAATAATGGTAACAAATATGGACAAGCAAATTCAAGTAGCTATAGAACTAGGGCCACTTGAATTTTCATGTCTAGCCTCAACGCCTAGCCTCACAAGGTCGCTTCCGCTTTTCTTATTATGCTCTACCTGATGAACCGAATTCGCGCATTTTCCCGATAACGGTTTCTTTGATTGCTTCACGAGCAGGTCCTAAGTATTTACGTGGATCGTACTCATCTGGCAATGCAGCTAATGTTTCTCGTACTGCTTTAGCAGATGTGATTTGGTTTTCAGTGTTCACATTGATTTTCGCTGTTCCTAATGAAACAGATTTTTGGATATCTTTCAATGGAATTCCTGTTCCGCCGTGAAGAACAAGCGGCATATTTGTAGCCTTACCGATTTCTTCCATTTCTTTAAAACCAAGATTTGGTTCACCCTTGTAAGGTCCGTGAACAGATCCTAATGCAGGTGCAAGGCAATCGATGCCAGTCCGCTTAACAAGCTCTACACATTCGTTGACATCTGCATAGATTACGCCTTCAGCAACAACATCATCCTCTTGTCCGCCAACTGTTCCTAATTCTGCTTCAACAGACACACCTTTTGAATGTGCATATTCAACTACTTTAGTAGTAATTTCAATATTTTCTTCGAATGGGTGGTGAGAGGCATCAATCATAACAGAGGTAAATCCTGCATCAATTGCTTCTTTACATTTATCAAAACTAGAGCCATGATCCAAATGAATGGCAACTGGAACAGTAATTTTAAGATCTTCTAGTAAGCCTTCTACCATTTTTACTACGGTTTTGAAACCAGACATATAACGCGCAGCACCTTCTGACACACCAAGAATTACTGGTGAATTTTCAGCTTGTGCCGCTTGAAGAATTGCTTGGGTAAATTCTAAATTATTAAGGTTAAATTGCCCAACCGCGTAGCCTTCCGCTTTCGCTTTGATAAGCATTTCTTTCATTGAAACTAAAGGCATTTCGTTTCCTCCTTATTTTCGGATAACTATCTTTCAGACAGAGCTTCTCGTATAAAGGATTTCCCTCTAAATTACCAATTATGTATCAATCTAAAAGATAATTAACCATTAAAAGTCATATGTATCATATCAAATGCATGGTTGAAATGCCATTAATCTATCACAGTTTTATAAACTGTCATAATGAAAGCGCAAACAATGTTTTTATTTCTATTAGTTCGTTTTTTGCGGTATATGTTTACGAACAGCGGCGCGGATATCATCAATATCAAAAGGTTTCGCAAAATGAGTAATTGCTCCTAAGTTCTTTGCCTCTTGAATCATATCTAATTCTCCGTAAGCCGTCATAATGATGACGCGAATATCTGGTTCAATGACCTTCATTCTTTTTAAAATTTCAATTCCGTCCATTCCAGGGATTTTCATATCCAATAAGACGAGATCAGGGTTATGCTTATTTAATATATCAAGTGCCTGCACTCCATTTGCCGCTAGAAACGTCTGGTATCCTTCTTTTTGGAACACCTCATTTAATAAAATCCGTATCCCAAATTGGTCATCAACAATCAATATTTTATCTTTTTTCATAACTCCACCTCTTCCATCTTTAATAGATTAAATTATGCTTAAATTCCTGTTTATTCCAATGTCTACTATTCGACATTTCTTCTTAAAATCCTGCTTATTTCCTGAGTTTATTTTATGGTAATTCATGGTAATTTTATTTTTTATAAAAATTATAAATATATTTCAAATTGATTTGGCTTCAATCAACAATGAAATTTAACATAACCTAAAAATAAGTTTATACTATTCGTTGTTAAGGAGGGGTATGTTTTGTTAAAAATGTTTACAACCCAGTTGACCGGTTTGTTTAAGAGAATTGAAGAGAAAGAGGAATTTTCCTTTGAGGATGGTGCACGTTTGCTTGCGCAGGCACCCGTTGGCGATGGAAGTATTTATATTTTTGGCACGAACGAAATGAAGGCTATTGCGCATGAAGCATTAGAAGGTGCTGAGCCGTTTGCAAACGCGAAGCTCTTTACTGCAATTGATGAGTTAACGATAGCTGACAGAGTGCTGCTGTTCACAAGGACGTCCAGTGATAAGAAGGCGATAGAACTTGCAGCTCAGCTTCAGGAAAAAGAAGTGCCGTTTGTTGCAGTATCTACGGATACGGATGGACAGTTAACCGGGCTTGCGGATGTCCACATTAATTTGCGGTTGACGAAGGCCTTGCTCCCGGATGATAGCGGGAATCGTTATGGCTATCCTTCATTAATGGCAGCCTTGTTTGTCTATTATGGATTAAAATTTACGATTGATGAGATTTTAGCAGAGTATGATGAGTAAAAACAGCCTTTTGTTGAGGCTGTTTTTTTGATTTGTCCAGTAGACCTTCTTAAAGACATTTCACTCAATCCTTGAACTAGTTTTGTCTTTAATAACCCCTCTTAAAGACATTCCACCAATCCTTGAACACGTTTTGTCTTTAATTGGTCTTCTTAAAGACATTTCACTCAATCCTTGAACACATTTTGTCCTTAATACCCCCTCTTAAAGACATTTCACTCAATCCTTGAACACATTTTGTCCTTAATTGGTCTTCTTAAAGACATTTCACTCAATCCTTGAACACATTTTGTCCTTAATACCCCTTCTTAAGGACATTTCACTCAATCCTTGAACACATTTTGTCCTTAATACCCCCTCTTAAAGACATTCCACTCAATCCTTGGACATGTTTTGTCTTTAATAACCCCTCTTAAAGACATTCCACCAATCCTTGAACACATTTTGTCCTTAATACCCCTTCTTAAAGACATTTCACTCAATCCTTGAACACATTTTGTCCTTAATACCCCCTCTTAAAGACATTTCACTCAATCCTTGGACATGTTTTGTCTTTAATAACCCCTCTTAAAGACATTCCACCAATCCTTGAACACATTTTGTCCTTAATACCCCTTCTTAAAGACATTTCACTCAATCCTTGAACGCATTTTGTCCTCAACCCCCGTTGCCACAGCCTATGGAAAACAAAACAACCAAAAAGCCAGTCCCCCCAAAGAGAACTGGCTAAAAAACTTTATTTTTGAATCGTTGCTTTAATAAAGTCGCGGAAAAGCGGCTGCGGACGGGTTGGTCTTGAAACAAATTCCGGATGGAACTGTGACGCAACAAACCATGGGTGATCCTTAAGCTCGATGATTTCAACTAAACGGCCATCTGGGCTTGTACCAGAGAAAATAAACCCGGCATTCTCCATCTCTTGACGATAGAAATTATTGAACTCATAGCGATGACGGTGACGCTCGTAGACAACCTCATCATGATATGCTTCAAACGCTTTGGTTCCTTCAATGATCCGGCATGGATAAAGACCAAGTCTTAATGTTCCGCCCAGGTCCTCAATGTCCTTTTGTTCCGGCAGTAAATCAATCATTGGAAATTTTGTATTTGGATCAAACTCTGTTGAGTGTGCACCTTCATACCCCAGAACATTGCGCGCAAACTCAATCGTTGCCAATTGCATACCTAAGCATATGCCAAGGAACGGTCTTTTCGTTTCACGGGCATAGCGTGTGGCGTGGATTTTCCCTTCAATTCCCCGGTCGCCAAATCCGCCAGGAACAAGAATACCATCGACATCACGCAAAAGCTCATCCACATTTTCAGCCGTCACGTGCTCGGCATTAATCCACTTAATTTCAACATCCGTATCAAACGTATAACCTGCATGCTTCATAGCTTCGACAACAGAGATGTAAGCATCCTGAAGTTCAACATATTTCCCAACAAGACCAATGCGTGTTTTTTTAGAAAGATTCTTTACACGGTCAACAAGGGCTGTCCATTCTGTCATTTCTGCTTCAGGAGTAACTAACTTCAAGTGGTCACAAACAATTTGATCCATATGTTGCTCTTGAAGGGCAAGCGGAATCGAATAAAGCGTGTCGGCATCCATACATTCAATGACCGAATTTGCATCTATATCACAGAATAAGGCAATTTTATCCTTCATATCCTGTGAAACCGGCATTTCATTACGTACGACAATAATATTCGGCTGAATACCAAGGCTACGCAACTCTTTAACACTGTGCTGTGTTGGTTTAGTCTTCATTTCGCCGGCTGCTTTAATGTAAGGAATTAACGTACAGTGAATGTACATCACATTATCAGCGCCGACATCACTTTTTATTTGGCGAATCGCTTCCAGGAATGGCAGTGATTCAATGTCACCGACTGTCCCGCCAATTTCCGTTATGATCACGTCTGCCTTCGTTTCATTTCCGGCACGGAAAATTCGTTCCTTAATTTCATTTGTGATATGCGGAATAACCTGAACCGTTCCGCCTAAGTATTCACCGCGGCGCTCTTTTCTTAACACAGTAGAATAGATTCTACCTGTCGTTACGTTGCTATACTTGTTCAAATTAATATCAATAAACCGCTCGTAATGACCTAAGTCCAAATCCGTCTCCGCACCATCGTCGGTAACGAACACTTCCCCATGCTGGTAAGGGCTCATCGTTCCCGGATCAACGTTGATGTATGGATCACATTTCTGAATGGTTACGCTAAGTCCGCGATTTTTCAATAACCTTCCTAAAGAAGCAGCAGTAATCCCTTTTCCTAGGGATGAAACCACTCCGCCTGTTACAAAAATATACTTTGTCATAAAATAAATCCTCCTCAAAATCAGTTTGTGCAATATCCCGTTAGTTTAAGGCTTCTTTTATAAAAAATTTTAAAATAAAGAAGTCTCGGCAAAATGCCGAGAGAGCATGTTTAAAATAAAAAAATAAAAAAGCGCCCCTATAAGGGAGCGCTTATTAGCTAATTAATGATCCGTTCCTTTTTTAAGGAGCCCAAAAGTGATTCTACAAGGGGAAGAATAAAAAGTCAAGTCGCTTTTAAAGTTCTTCTTCATCCTCTACTTCTTCTACTTCCAGTTCTTCTTCCAAATCATCGTCTAGATCATCATCGTCTTCATCTAAATCAATGACTGCCTCATCTTCAATGACATCTTCATCAATATCATCAATCAGGTCGTCTTCAAGAAGATCATCATCGTCTTCATCGTCATCATCATCGTCTAGCAGATCATCTTCATCGTCCGCAAAATCATCGAGGTCATCAAGATCATCATATTCTTCTTCTTCAATCTCATCGAAATCATCGACGACAGCGGCTTTCTTTTTCGCCTTTTTCTTCTTAGGTTTTACAACCGTTACGACTTCTTCCTCTTGCGTATCCACTGGATACCAAACGCGAAGTCCCCAACGATTATCCCCTAAGGAGAGGAAACGGCCATCAATATTAACGTCGGTGTATAATTGTGCAATTCTAGTTTTCATTTCCTTATCTGAAACCCCTGCTGCTGATTGAATCTCTTTTACTAAATCATTAAAGGCAATCGGCTGCTTACTGTTTACTAAAAATTCGTAAGCCATCTCTATGAGTGATAATTCCTTTAATTGCTCTTTTGAGAACTGTTTTAAACTCAATTTCGGCACTTCCTTTCTCTATTTAACACCCTGCTAGAGTGATAACGGCCATTTAGGAAGGATTTCTCCTATGTATAGCGTAAGTTCCTAGGAAAAAAAAACTCTTTCCCTCCAAGGCGCTTGGCGCATTTCCTATAAAAAGACATATTCTTCATTATAAACAAATTTCTGCCGTTTATGCTAGTTCTATCTGCTGTTTCTCCCGATTTTTTCCGGCTCTGCTTTTTTATCCTCTGATTTGTTGACTTCTTTGAGCGCTTTCATCTCCTTAATTGCCAATACTAGAAAGAACATTGCTAGTAATAGAAATGAAATCGCCCCTAGCGAATGTGTATAGAGATAATACAATGGCCAGGCACTGATTAGTAATACTATGATTATCCGACTTACTCTCATCTGTCAACACCGCCCTGGACCTCTTTTTGTATGTATGTTTGCTTATTTCACCCACATTAAGGCTTAAGTTCCACTATATTATATATAAAAAGAAAGCAAATTTAGCATATTAAAAAAAATATTTTTTATAGTAAAAGACAATGACTCCAACCGAGCCATTGTCTTTTATATAGTTTACATATTTCTGCGGTATTGTCCGCCTACTTCGTATAGTGCTCTTGTAATTTGCCCGAGGCTGGCGACTTTGACCGTTTCCATTAATTGCGCAAAAATATTTTCGTTATTGACGGCAGCTGCTTTTAAACGTTTTAGTGCTTCGTCGGTTTCTGCGGCGCGCGTTTCCTGGAACGCGCGTAAATTATGGATCTGCAATTCCTTTTCTTCCTTTGACGCTCTCGCTAATTCCATATTATTGACGTCATCTTCAGAAGGTGGATTTGGATTTAAATACGTATTCACGCCGATGATTGGCAGCTCGCCCGTATGTTTTTTCATTTCATAGTACATCGATTCGTCCTGGATTTTTCCGCGCTGATATTGTGTTTCCATCGAACCAAGCACACCGCCGCGATCGTTCAAGCGCTCGAATTCCTGAAGAACCGCTTCCTCGACTAGGTCTGTCAGCTCTTCAACAATAAATGCCCCTTGGAGCGGATTTTCATTCTTCGTTAACCCATGCTCTTTTGTAATAATCATTTGAATCGCCATCGCCCGGCGCACCGATTCCTCGGTTGGCGTAGTAATTGCCTCATCATATGCATTAGTATGAAGCGAATTACAGTTATCATGCAGCGCCATCAAAGCCTGAAGGCTCGTGCGGATATCATTAAAATCAATTTCCTGTGCATGCAGCGAACGGCCAGAGGTTTGAATATGGTACTTCAGTTTTTGGCTACGCTCGTTCGCGCCATATTTATCCCGCATCACCGTTGCCCAAATCCGCCGTGCTACCCGACCAATGACGGTATACTCAGGATCCAGACCATTCGAGAAAAAGAATGATAGGTTTGGCGCAAAGTCATCAATTTTCATCCCGCGGCTTAAATAATACTCGACATAGGTAAAACCATTTGAGAGCGTAAACGCAAGCTGTGAAATCGGGTTTGCTCCTGCCTCGGCAATATGGTAGCCCGAAATCGAGACAGAATAATAATTACGCACCTGTTTCTCAATGAAATATTCCTGAATATCGCCCATCATCCGTAGCGCAAATTCTGTTGAGAAAATACAGGTGTTCTGGCCTTGGTCTTCTTTTAAAATATCAGCCTGCACCGTACCACGGACGGTTTTTAGCGTATATGCCTTCACTTCTAAAAACTCCTCAACGGTTAACACACGGCCAAGCTCATCTTCTCTTTTCTTTACTTGCTGATCAATGGCTGTATTCATGAACATTGCTAAAATAATCGGCGCCGGTCCATTGATTGTCATCGAAACCGATGTTGAAGGATGGCAAAGATCAAAGCCGTCATAAAGCTTTTTCATATCATCTAAGGTACAAACGTTAACCCCACTTTCACCGACCTTGCCATAAATGTCGGGACGGTAATCAGGATCCTCACCGTACAGGGTTACAGAGTCAAAGGCGGTACTTAGGCGTTTGGCCGGATCATCCTTCGACAAATAGTGGAAACGGCGATTCGTCCGTTCTGGCGTGCCTTCTCCAGCAAACTGGCGCCTTGGATCTTCTCCTTCCCGTTTGAACGGGAATACTCCTGCGGTATAAGGGTATGATCCAGGGACATTTTCACGATACACCCATTTTAAAATTTCACCGTAATCCTTATATTTTGGCAATGCCACTTTCGGAATATCCAGTCCTGATAGGCTCTTTGTTTTTAAAACAGTGATGATTTCTTTGTCGCGAATTCTCGTCACGAATTTGTCGCTCTTGTAGTCTGCGGTTAACTTTTCCCAGCCATCAAGAATCCGTTTTGATTCTGCCGATAATTTACTATCTGTTTCCTGCTTGATTGCTTCTAGAGAGGCAATCACTTCACCATTCGAGTCTTGTTCTTTGACTGCCAGGATAGCACCTTCCAGCTGGAATAACTTTCGGGCAATATTCGCTTGCTCTTCCGCCTTCTTATGATGGTTGCGGACAGTTTCTGATATTTCCCGCAAATAATAACGGCGGTCTGTTGGAATGATCACATTCTGCTTTTCCACTAATGCATCTTTAGAAAAGGAAGTATTCCAATCGCTACCTGTTTTTTGATTTATTTGTTCAATTAAAGCAGCAAATAAGGCATTTGTTCCAGCGTCATTGAACTGGCTGGCAATCGTCCCGTAAACAGGCATTTCAGAAGCATCTTTTTCAAAGAGCATATGACTTCGCTGATACTGCTTTTGTACCTGCCTTAAGGCATCCTCCGAGCCTTTGCGCTCAAATTTATTAATGACAATTAAGTCGGCAAAATCAATCATATCGATTTTTTCAAGCTGGGATGGTGCCCCAAATTCACTTGTCATCACGTATAGTGACACATCACAAATTTCGGTAATTTGAGCATCCCCTTGGCCAATTCCACTAGTTTCAACGATAACAAGGTCAAAGCCTGCTGCCTTTACGACGGCGACCGCATCTTTAATTGCCAGCGAAAGCTCACTTCTTGATGCCCTCGTTGCCAGGCTCCGCATATACACATTTGGAGAGAAGATCGCATTCATGCGAATCCGGTCACCTAATAGCGCGCCGCCTGTTTTTTGCTTTGTCGGGTCAACCGAGAGAATCGCTACCTTTTTATCCGGAAGTTCATTGATAAACCGGCGAATTAATTCGTCGGTGAGCGAGCTTTTTCCCGCGCCACCCGTTCCCGTAATACCAACCACTGGAACTTCCTGAGATAATTCCTTCACTTTTTCAAGCAAGCTCTCGGCTGCTGCTGCCGCTTCACGATTTTTATCGACATGGAGCTCTGCAAGCGTGATCAGCTTTGCGACTGCATTGATGTCGCCCGTTGGCAATAATTCAATCTGCTCCACTGTGTTTGCCGATACTGTTGAAAAATCACACTCCTCAAGCATGCGGTTAATCATTCCTTGCAGGCCAAGCTTCCGTCCATCCTCAGGAGAGAAAATCCACGAGATCCCATAGTCATGGAGCTCATTGATTTCACGAGGGATAATGACACCGCCCCCGCCGCCGTATATGCGAATGTTTGGTGCTCCTTTTTCCTTTAGCAAATCGTACATATATTTAAAGTATTCAACGTGTCCGCCTTGATAAGAAGAAATCGCAATTCCCTGAGCATCCTCTTGAATCGCCGCGTTAACAACTTCCTCAACCGAGCGGTTATGGCCAAGATGAATGACCTCGGCCCCGCTTGCTTGGAGAATTCTCCTCATAATATTGATCGAAGCATCGTGACCATCAAACAAACTCGATGCTGTCACAAACCGAATATGATGCTTTGGCTGATAACTTTGATTCTTCGTCATTGTTTTCCCCCTTTTAGGTGACAGGCACCACCTGTAAGCCCTGAAAATAATAGTTCTGTTTGTAAGTCAATATATTCATCCAGCGTAAATAACTTCTGTAATGTCCAACGGCGGAAGCTCCACATTTGTCCTTCAACAATAATGGTGTGGGAAATGATTTTAATTTGTTTTTCCGTTATCTCCAGCTCGCCATTTTCGACACATAGCCACAATAGCTTTTCAAACATCGCAGCCATTTCATTTTCTTTTTTCAATACATAGGGAAGAGCATCCTTTGTGAGCGATTTTGCTTCCTGATACATCACGAGCACTTCTGCCTGCATTTCATCAATGACCCGGAAGTAGTTGGCGATTCCTAGTTTCAAGCTCTCAATCGTGCCTTGCTTATGTTCCAGATCCTCCTGTAGCCGCTCGCTGACATGATCATAAATACTGTCGCAAACTAAATAGAGAACATCTTCCTTCGTCCGGATGTATTCGTATAACGTGCCAATGCTAAACCCGGCAGCATTGGCAATTTCCCTTGTCGTCGTCCGGTGAAACCCCTTTTCTTTAAAAAGCGCAACCGCCCCTTTAATCATTTGGTCCCTTCTGCGCTGCACGAGACGTTCATCCTTTACCGAAGCCTGTACTTCTCGTTTTTCCATCCCCTCAAACCGCCTTTTTCCACCTGTTATTTCGTAATCATTCGTGAAATGACGAGGCGTTGGATTTCCTGTGTTCCTTCATAAATTTGTGTGATTTTCGCATCACGCATATATCTCTCAACCGGATAATCCTTTGTATATCCATAACCGCCGAATACCTGAACCGCTTCGGTTGTTACCTTCATTGCGGTATCACCGGCAAATAATTTCGACATCGCCGATTCCTTCCCATACGGCAAGCCTTCTGACTCCAGCCAAGCCGCTTGATAGGTTAATAGTCTTGAAGCTTCAATCCCTGTTGCCATATCAGCCAATTTAAAGCCAATTCCCTGTTGGGCTGCGATTGGCTTTCCGAACTGTTGGCGTTCTTTTGCATAATCGACAGCAGCGTCAAGCGCCCCTTGAGCAATACCAACCGCCTGGGCTGCAATTCCGTTCCGGCCGCCATCAAGCGTCATCATCGCAATTTTAAAACCTTCGCCTTCTTCGCCAAGTCTGTTGGTGACAGGCACTCTGCATTCTTCAAAAATAATTTCTGTTGTCGGTGAAGAACGGATTCCCAGTTTCTTTTCCTTTTTCCCGACGGAGAAGCCCGGGAAGTCACTTTCCACGATGAATGCCGTTGTTCCTTTCTGCTTGCTTGAAGGGTCGGTTAAGGCAAAAACAACATAAATGTCTGCTTCGCCGCCGTTAGTAATAAAGATTTTTGAGCCGTTTAGGACATAATGGTCCCCTTCGAGCCTTGCAGTTGTTCTCATCCCGCCAGCGTCCGAACCGCTACCTGGCTCAGTTAAACCGTAGGCGCCGATCTTCGTACCTTCTGCCAATGCACGCAGATATGTTTGTTTTTGTTCCTCTGAACCAAATTTGTAAATCGGCCAGCCGGCAAGTGAGGTATGGGCTGATAAAAGGACACCCACTGATGCGTCAACACGGGAAAGCTCCTCTACCGCGATACAATAAGCAAGATAATCACTGCCAATTCCACCGTATTGTTCCGGCCACGGAATCCCCGTTAAGCCAAGCTCTGCCATTTTGTCAAAAATCTCGCGGTCAAAACGTTCTTCCTCATCACGTTCAGCAGCCGTTGGGGCCACTTCGTTTCTAGCAAAATCCCGCACCATTTTACGAATCATTTCATGCTCTTCAGTCAATCGAAAGTTCATTTTATTAGTCCTCCTAAAGGTAATTTTGGTTAGGTTACGATATATAGGGCACATAATTTATTTCAGTTACTACATAACTTGAGTCGACTACTACAAGGTTTGGTGCAGTTACTACAAATATCCAGTCACTTACTACATAATTAGAAGCCTTATCTACATTAATTGTAAAATATTGGTTATCTAGATGGGCTTACTACACAATTTGAGTTCTTTACTGCAAAGTTCCGTTCACTTACTACATAATCAGAAGCTCTATCTACATTAATTGTAAAATATTGGTTACCTAGATGGGCTTACTACACAATTTGAGTTCGTTACTACAAATATCCAGTCACTTACTACATAATTAGAAGCCTTATCTACATTAATTGTAAAATAATGGTTAACCATATGGGCTTACTACACAATTTGAGTTCTTTACTACAAAGTTCCGTTCACTTACTACATAATCAGACACCTAATCTACATTAATTGTAAAATAATGGCTAACCATATGGGCTTACTACACAATTTGAGTTCTTTACTACAAAGTTCCGTTCACTTACTACATAATCAGACACCTTATCTACATTAATTGTAAAATGCTGGTTACCACGCAAATGTTTTTCCAATACTACTACTACAAATACTTACTAATAACAATCCGTTGTATTTCACTTGTACCTTCGTAGATTTCGGTTACTTTGGCGTCGCGGAAATAACGCTCGACAGGGTAGTCCTCGGTATAACCGTAGCCGCCGAACACTTGAATCGCCTCCGTGGCAACCTCAACAGCCGTTTTGGAAGCAAATAATTTAGCCATTGATGCTTCTTTTCCGCAATTTAAGCCTTGGGCACGCAAATCAGCCGCACGATAGAGTAATAGTTTCGCAGCTTCCACATTTGTTGCCATATCAGCCAGCTTAAAGCCAATCCCTTGTTGGGCTGCGATTGGTTTGCCAAATTGCCGGCGTTCTTTCGCATAAGCTGTAGCAGCTTCGAGAGCAGCTTCAGCAATTCCGAGCGCCTGAGCCGCAATACCAATTCGACCGACATCCAAGTTTGCCATCGCAATTTTAAAGCCCTCGCCCTCTTTGCCGAGGAGATTTTCTGCTGGAACACGCATGTTCTCGAAGGTTAGCTGAACCGTTCTTGAACCATGAAGGCCCATTTTTCGCTCATCCTTGCCAATCACAAGTCCCGGGGTATTTTTATCAACAATAAATGTGGAAATGCCTTTTGTTCTCCGCGTCGGGTCGGTGGAGGCAAACACAATATAAACATCCGCTTCACCGCCGTTGGTAATGAACATCTTCGAGCCATTGAGCACATAATGCTCTCCATCCTTTACCGCCCGCGACTTTAAGCTTGCAGCATCTGAACCAGAACTAGGCTCTGTTAAGCAAAACGCACCCAAATACTCACCTGTTGCAAGCTTTGGCAAATATCTTTGCTTTTGCTCGTCATTGCCAAAATAAATAATCGGATTGGTACCGACTGATGTATGAACAGACAGGATGACGCCCACCGTCGCGCTGACTTTTGAAAGTTCATTGATGGCAATGATATAGGAGACAAAATCCATTTCGGCACCGCCGTATTTTTCAGCCACTGGAATTCCCATCAGGCCAAGCTCGCCCATCTTCCGAAGAATTTCGCGGGGGAATTCGCCCTTTTCCATATTTTCTATAAAGGGTGCGATTTCACTAGCTGCAAAATCGCGAACCATTTTTCGCATCATCTCTTGTTCTTCGGTGAATGTAAGATTCATTTTCCTTCTCCCCTTTTGAGGACTGATTATTCATACGTATAAAAACCGCGCCCTGATTTACGGCCGAGCCAGCCCGCCTTAACATATTTGCGCAACAGTGGGCATGGGCGGTATTTATCATCGCCAAACCCTTCATGCAGGGTTTCCATAATGTATAAACAGGTATCCAAGCCAATAAAATCTGCTAAGGTTAGCGGGCCCATTGGATGATTCATCCCAAGCTTCATCACGTCATCGATGGCTTCCTTTGTTGCCACACCCTCGTACAAGGCATAAATCGCTTCATTGATCATTGGTAAAAGGATACGGTTTGAGACAAAACCCGGAGAGTCATTGACCTCGACAGGGACCTTGCCGATGGTTTTCGTCATTTCTTCAATTGTTTGATAGACTTCATCCGCTGTGGCTAAGCCCCGAATAATTTCCACTAACTTCATTACTGGTACCGGATTCATAAAATGCATGCCAATTACCTTCTCTGGGCGGTTCGTTGCTGCAGCAATTTCTGTGATTGGTAGTGAGGACGTGTTGCTTGCTAAAATTGTATTTTCGGGCGCAATTTTATCTAGCTGGGCGAAGAGTTTTGTTTTAATTTCCATATTTTCAACGGCTGCTTCAATGACAAGGTCGACCGCACTGGCATCGTTTAAGTCGGTTGACGGACGAATACGATCCAATACATCCTGTTTCTGCTCTGCTGTCATCCGCCCTTTTTCCACTAAGCGTGTTAAGTTTTTGCTGATTACCCCTAATCCGCGTTCGACAAATTCCGTTTTTAAGTCATTTAAAACCACTTGATAGCCCGCTTGCGCACAAACTTGGGCAATTCCAGACCCCATTTGCCCGGCACCGATCACCATTACTTTTTTAACACTCATTATTTCCCCTCCGAATCCCATTTTTATTAGCTATTGATGACATATACGCAAAAAATGAGGGTATTTCCGCTAAAAATGAATGATATCCGCTAAGCCGATGGATATATCCGCGAAAATACCCAATTTACCCGCGAAATTATACTTTCGGTACTTCCACCATTACGGCATCGCCCTGGCCTCCTCCGCTACAGATGGCTGCGATCCCGATGCCTCCGCCGCGGCGCTTTAATTCATGCACTAATGTAAGGATGATACGGGCTCCACTGGCGCCAATCGGATGTCCGAGGGCGACTGCACCGCCATTGACATTGACCTTTTCCGGGTCGAGGCTAGCAATTTTTCCGCTTGCTAATGCCACCGCAGCAAATGCCTCGTTAATTTCAAAGAGGTCAATTTCCGAAAGATCCCTGCCCGTTTTTTTCAATAATGCATTGATGACAAGTCCTGGTGTTTGCGGGAAGTCCTTCGCTTCGACAGCTACTGCTGTATGCCCTAAAATAACCGCCTCATGTTCTCTGCCTTCCCTTATCGCACGTTCTTCGCTCATTAACACAAGGGCAGCCGCGCCGTCATTAATTCCTGGTGCATTCCCTGCTGTAATCGTTCCGTCTGAATTAAAAACGGGTGCTAATTTCGAGAGTCTCTCTAGTGAGGTATCTTTACGCGGTGATTCATCCTGGCTGACGACCACAGGCTCGCCCTTACGCTGCGGGATGGTGACAGGCACGATTTCTTCGGCAAACTTTCCTGTTTCAATCGCCGCTATTGCACGCTGATGACTTCTTAATGCCCACTCATCCTGCTCTTTACGGCTAAGTTCCATCTCTTTTGCGGTTGAATTTCCGTAGGTGCCCATATGAACGCCTGTAAAGCTACAGGTTAAGCCATCATGAATCATTAAATCCTTTACCGAGGAGTCGCCCATCTTTAGACCCCAGCGTGCTTTTGGCAAAATATACGGAGCATTGCTCATCGATTCCATGCCGCCGGCAACAATCACTTCTTCATCGCCTGCACGGATGATTTGGTCTGCTAATGTCACACTGCGCATTCCCGAGGCGCAAACCTTATTAATCGTTTCTGTTTTTACTTCCCATGGCAGTCCAGCCTCTCTTGCCGCCTGACGCGATGGAATTTGCCCTTGGCCCCCTTGTAATACCGATCCTAAAATCACTTCCTGTACGTCATCGGCTTTCACTTGTGCCCTCAGCAACGCCTCTTTCACAGCAATTCCACCTAACTCAACCGCAGTCAGGCTGCTTAAACTCCCGCCAAGCTTTCCAAAAGGCGTTCTAACCCCGCTTAAAATAACCGTTCTCCCCATATAAAACACTCCCCTTTTTCCTACTATTCAGTCATTTGGATGTAAAAAAATTCATTCGACTGAACGCTCGCTCGATATCCCTGCAAAAAAAATCGTTCACCAAAATGTAAGCGTTTTATCCTTCACTATCTATTTTACATAAAAAATAGCAGAAGTTGAAATGTTTTACACAAAATTCATAAAATTAAGTGGATTCACACAACCATTCAACCTCTGCTATTCTTAAAACTTAAGCACTCACTACAAACCTAACTATGCTACTTCCCCGCAAATGGCCTTTTCTAATAACTCGGCTACATCGTAGGTTGAAACCTTTTCTTCTACTTCTTTTGCTTTCGTACCATCTGAAAGCATGGTTAAGCAGTACGGACAAGCGGAACTAATAACCGTCGGATTTACCTCTAACGCCTGCTCCGTTCGGCTCACGTTAATGCGATGACCCGTTTCTTCCTCCATCCACATTAAGCCGCCACCCGCGCCACAGCACATTCCTGTTTCTCTGTTTCTTTCCATCTCTACAAGTTTGACACCTGGAATCGACTTTAAAATCTCCCGCGGCGGATCATAGACATCATTATAACGGCCTAAGTAACAAGAGTCGTGGAAGGTAATTGTTTCATTCACTGCATGTTTTGGAACAAGTTTTCCATCGCGAACGAGTTCATAAAGAATTTCAGTATGATGGAACACTTCTGCTTCTAAGCCGAAATCAGGGTATTCATTTTTGAAAATATTATAGGCATGCGGGTCCGTTGTAATAATTTTCTTGACCCCTGCTTTTTCAAATTCCTCAATATTCTTCGTTGCAAGCTCCTGGAATAAGAACTCATTTCCGAGACGTCTTGGTGTGTCTCCAGAGTTTTTCTCTTTGTTTCCAAGGATCGCAAACTTCACACCCGCTTCATTTAAGAGCTTAGCAAAGGCAAGGGCAATCTTTTGGCTCCGGTTATCGTATGATCCCATCGCACCCACCCAGAATAAGTATTCAAATTCCTCGCCAGCCTTGTTCATTTCCTTTACCGTTGGAACATGTACGTCCTCGCGGGCATCGCGCCAGTTTTCGCGCTCTTTACGATTTAAGCCCCATGGATTACCTTGACGTTCAATATTCGTCATCGCCCTTTGTGCATCGGCGTCCATTTTTCCTTCTGTTAAAACAAGATAACGGCGCAGGTCGATAATTTTATCCACGTGCTCATTCATCACCGGGCATTGGTCTTCGCAATTTCGGCAAGTCGTACATGCCCAAATTTCTTCTTCGGTAATGACTTCGCCAATTAAGCTTGGGTTATAAGCAAGCGATGCTGCTGCTTCTTGCGCCCCTTGACCGCTTGCAGCAAGTGCCAGCTGGTTTCCTTTTGTCCCTGCAAACGCATAGGTTGGCACCCAAGGCTGCTTGGAGGTTACTGCAGCACCGTGATTGGTTAGATGGTCACGGAGTTTTAAGATTAAATCCATTGGTGAAAGCATTTTGCCTGTTCCTGTTGCCGGACACATATTCGTACAGCGCCCACATTCTACACAAGCATATAGATCGATCATTTGATGCTGGGTAAAATCTTCAATTTTTCCAACGCCAAACGATTCCTGTGATTCATCCTCAAAATCAACCTTTTTCAATTTACCCGGTTTTTCCAAACGGTTAAAATACACATTTGCCGGTCCGGCAATTAAATGGGCATGCTTTGATTGCGGTACATACACTAAGAACGTTAATAAGAATAATAAATGCGCCCACCAGGCTACATAGAAAACCGCGATGGCTGCTGTTTCGCCTAGCCACGAAAAGGCCAGCGAGATGACGGATGCAACCGGTTCCGCCCAAGTTGCTGCTTCCCCATGCCAAATCAGACCCATTCCATTCCCAACAAGGACGGAAACCATCAAACCACCGATAAAAATTAACACAAGTCCCGCTTTAAAATTCCGCTTCAAACGGACGAGTTTTTCAACGTAACGGCGGTAAAAGGCCCAGATGACAGCCACGAGGATGGTAAGCGTGACCAACTCCTGGATAAATGTGAACACTGGATACACGGGTCCAAGCGGGAGATGTGCGCCAGGTTTAATCCCTTTGATGATAAAATCAATCGCACCCAATTGAACAAGAATAAAACCATAAAAGAACATCACGTGGATCGCACCACTCTTTTTGTCCTTCAAAAGTTTCTTTTGTCCAAACACATTGACCCAGATTTTTTGCATCCGTTCTTTTACATTGTTGTCAAACTCTACTTTCTTCCCGAGTTTAATAAATTCAATTCTAGTTTTAACTACATAAACGAATAGACTGATTGCGTAAGCGGTTACAGCTAGAAATGCAATCAGGTTTACCCATAAAAGTCCATTCAATCAATACGCCCCCTTTTAAAAAATATTCGTCCCATCTACCCTTAACTATGTAGAAAATTTTAAACCAATAAAATTTTCTGAACTTACTGTTATCTCTATTATATAATGAATGAGCATTCAGTCAAATCATTTTTACTTAAAGATTATTTGATTTTTTTCAAATTCATACAATGGTCCTTGTTTGGTAAATATAAAAACAATGATTGGAGGAAAAATTCCTTATGAAATTACTATTCATTTTGCTTGGACTTATACTTCTTATCATTGGCTGGTTTTATCTTGATTTCACATTAGGATACAGGAAGCATCTTAAGATTGTTCGCAAACTTGAAACACCGATTCTCCAGGGAAACTTCGATATCTTTCCCCATGGAAAGAAGCTGTTTGCCGATTACTTTGACGAGTTAAAGAACGCTAAACAGCATATCCATGTGTTATTTTATATTGTTAAAAACGATCCAATTAGTCAGGAGTTCTTCGAGATATTAAAGGGTAAGGCACGTGAAGGGGTGGAAGTTCGTCTGCTGCTTGACCGAATTGGCAGTTTCAGCGTGAAGAAAAAGACTGTTGCTTCGCTGCGTGAGGCCGGTGTGTATTTTGCTTTTAGTAATCGGATTAAACTCCCCTATCTTTTTTATTCCTCTCAAGTACGGAACCATCGAAAGATAACGGTTATTGATGGTGAAATTGGTTATCTCGGCGGCTTTAACGTTGGCATGGAATATATCGATGAGGATCCAAAGCTCAGTCCTTGGCGTGATTATCATTTAAAAATCACCGGGGAAAGTGTTTCGTACTTACAGCAAGAGTTTTTTGTTGATTGGCAGGAGTATGGTGAAAAGGTCCCTGACGTGACAAAGTATTGCAGGATGCTCCCAAAAGGAATGGTACGCCAGCAATTTGTGCCCACTGAGGCTGGTCAGCTTGAAGCAAGGCATCTTAATTTAATAAAAATGGCCAACAAGTCCATTATGATTGGCACGCCCTATTTTATCCCCAGTAAAAAAATATTTCATGAGCTAATTCTGGCGGCAAGGCGCGGGATTGAAATAACGATTATTGTTCCGTTTACAGCTGACCATATCCTTGTGCAAGAAGCATCCTACCGCTATTTGCGCCGGCTTCTTCGGGAAGGGGGAAAGGTTTATCAATTTAAAAATGGATTTTACCATGCAAAGACGATTATTATTGATGATCGTCTGTGTGATATCGGTACGGCCAATTTTGATAAACGAAGTTTATTTTTAAACAAAGAAATTAACTGCTATTTTTATGATGAGGAATTTGTGGCAAGGTTTAAGGAAGTTTTCGTTAAGGATATTCATGACTCAAGGCCGTTGACGTTATCAGATCTTAATCATCCTAATTTATTTCGATCGGTAAAAGAAGTCATTGCCGGGTCAATTTCTTATTTTTTATAGCGGCTGTGATAGATTTTCGCCTTACCACAATAAATAAAAAGGAGTTTGCCCTATGAAAATTCGTTTCGGCTATGTATCGACTGCGATTACGTTGTGGGATGCCTCACCGGCGAAGGCTCTTACCTTTACTCGTTACCAGCAGCTCGGCGAGCAGGAACGTGCCGAAAGATTATTGCAGGTTACGAAACAAAATCTGGATCATACGATACGGATGCTTCATTACAATATCGCTCATGAAATTGAGGTATATCGGATGTCGAGCTCGATTGTTCCGTTGGCGACACATCCTGAGGTGCGTTGGGATTTCCAATCTCCCTTTCGCTCGGAATGGCAGGAAATTGGGCGGCTAGTGAAAAAACATCGTTTAAGGGTGAGCTTTCATCCTAACCAATTTACTTTGTTCACCTCAGATAAAGCCAAAATTACTGATAATGCAGTGATTGATATGGAGTACCATTATCAGATGCTTGAGGCGGTGGGGATCGAGCATGAAGGCTTGATAAACATCCATATTGGAGGTGCTTATGGTGATAAAACAGAAACGATTATTCGCTTTCATAAAAACCTAAAAAAGCTTCCAGCTCCTGTGAAATCGGCGATGACATTAGAAAATGATGATAAAACCTACAACGCAGAGGAAACACTTATCGCCTGTGAAAAGGAAACCATTCCGTTTGTTTTTGATTATCATCACCATATGGCCAATCCTTGTGAACCTGCCCTCGAGGAGCTATTGCCGAGGATATTTCAAACTTGGGATCATATTCGGCTCCTACCTAAGATACATATCTCCTCGCCAAAAACAGAAAAAGAGTTTCGTTCACATGCAGACTTTGTCGATTTAGAGTTTATCCTTCCTTTTTTGAAGCTACTAAAAGAGGTAGGACAGAATGTTGATTTTATGATTGAAGCGAAGGCAAAGGACCAAGCATTGCTGCGATTGGTGGAAGAAATGAGCAAGCTTCGGGGCTATAAGCGAGTCAGCGGGGCGGCGATTGAGATCAAGTAATCGGGGTGCATGTTTTCTCGTCCAAATGGATAAAGTAACAACTAGATTCTAAATCAAGGAGGGGTTTTAAGTGGAAAGTACGAGTGAATTTGTGAAAACTTTTAATGAAAACAAGAAAAAACAAGAGAAAAATAAGAAGCGTCAAGGTCAAAACGACCCTGAAAAATTTTTGCCAAACAAGCAGCATTAATAAAAGAGCCATGAAAAAAGAGTCTCCGCAGCGGAGACTCTTTTTATACTTCCTCGATTAAATTTAAGACAGGAACGTCTCGCTCATCCTCGGGGTTTTGCTTTGAGTAGATTCTGGCCATTTTCGTTGTATCATCGACATGTTGAATTATAACTGGGGCACCATCGTACGTCACATCAATCATATCTGCGGATTCAAGTATTTCTTTCGCTCTTCCTACATTCACTGCGGTCCACTCCTCGTTAAAAGTTCTTTAATAATATCTGCAAATTTGGGGTGAATATTCTCCTTTAGAAAAAAATTCATGTTTACTAGGTCATTTTTCCAACAGGCTGTGACAAACTTTCCTGTTGATTTCCGCTCCAGGCACTTCGCTTTCCGCGGGCAGTCCGGGATCCTCCTCGTCGCTTCGCTCCTGCGGGGTCTCCCGTGACTTGCTCTTCCCGCAGGAGTCTCGTGCCTTCCGCTCCAATCAATAATGGGTTTTAACACATCCTTCTAAAAGTTGAAATATACCTTCCACTTCACAAAAATAAAAGACCCCCTTTTTCTCAAAAGGGAGCCAACTAAAAAGTTACATTTTTTCTGGAGCGGAAACACCGATTAATGCCAGCGCATTGCGCAGTGTGATTTGAACGGTCTTGACTAACGCAAGACGCGCCTTTGTGCGTTCAGGGTGCTCGCTGTCGAGTACCTTTTCGGCATTGTAAAAGCTGTGGAACGCGGACGCAAGTTCATAGATATAATTAGTAATCCGATGCGGTACACGCTTTACGGCCGCCTCACTAACCGCTAACGGGAACTCGCCAAGCTTTTTCAATAAGTCAATTTCCTTTTCGGCACCAACTAATGTAAAGTTGGCATCGCCGCTTACCTGAATTCCCTGCTCCTCACCTGCACGAAGGATACTGCAAATCCTTGCATGAGCGTACTGTGAGTAGTAGACAGGATTTTCATTGGATTCGGACACGGCTAAATCTAAATCAAAGTCCATATGTGTATCCGAACTTCTCATCGCAAAGAAATAACGAGTGGCATCGAGGCCAACTTCATCGACTAAATCTCGCATCGTTACTGCTTTACCAGTCCGTTTACTCATCTTCATCTTTTCACCATTCTTATATAGGTGAACGAGCTGAATGATTTCGACCTCAAGGGCGTCAGGTCCATAGCCTAGTGACTGGATGGCGGCCTTCATCCTTGGAATATAGCCGTGATGGTCAGCGCCCCAAATATTAATCAGCTTTTCAAAGCCGCGGTCAAGCTTATCCTTGTGATAAGCAATATCTGGCGTCAAATACGTATAAGACCCATCCTGCTTAATTAACACGCGGTCCTTATCATCACCGAAATCGGTCGAACGTAACCAGGTTGCGCCGTCTTCCTCGTAAATATAGCCGCTTTCACGCAGTGCTGCGAGTGCTTCATCAATTTTTCCATTTTTATAAAGGGAGGTTTCAGAGAACCAGACATCAAAGCGAACGCGGAAATCCTCAAGGTCCTTCTGTAATTTAGCCATTTCATATTTCAAGCCATAGTCACGAAAAAAGTCAGAGCGCTCCTGCTCATCCACTCCGACAAACTTATCGCCAAACTCTTCGGCAAGCCTTTTCCCGATGCCGATGATATCAGCCCCATGGTAGCCGCCCTCTGGCATTTCCTTTTCAAGCCCAAGCGCCTGAAAGTAACGTGCTTCAACAGAAAGCGCAAGATTATTAATCTGGTTTCCGGCATCATTAATATAATATTCGCGGGAAACATCGAAGCCCGCCTTTGCTAAAATATTGCAGAGCGCATCACCAATCGCCGCGCCACGGGCATGACCTAAGTGGAGGTCACCGGTTGGATTGGCAGAAACAAACTCCACTTGAACCTTTTGCTTGCCGCCAACCGTTGTTTCGCCGTACCGTTCATCCGCTGCGAGCACATTCGGAATAAGGTCTGTTAAGTAATCATTATTCATATGAAAATTAATGAAGCCTGGCCCTGCCAAATCAATTTTTTCAATCGAAGCCTTGGAACGGTCAAAATTCTCAATTAACGCTTCGGCAATCGCACGCGGTGGCTTCTTGGCCACTCGTGCCAGCTGCATCGCCATGTTTGTCGCGTAATCACCATGCGTTTTATCCTTCGGAACCTCTAAAATGACGTCAGGGATTTGCTCAGCGGTTGCAAGATTCGCCTTGACGACAGCTGCTTTAATTTCATCCTTTAATTTACTTTGTACCTGTTCAACTATGTTCATTTTTTTCCTCCTGAAACGCTATTTCTAAATGGTATGTACTTAGGGCTGACCCTTCCAATACAAAGTCGTAAAGGACAGTAAAGCTGCCTTTCCCATTTTCAAAGCTATAATCTAACTTGTTTGCCTTTGTAACGGTGGTAAATTCCCCAAACGGCATTTCATAACTGCCATTTAGTTTGCGATTTAATTCAAAGGGCAGGCGCATTTTCACGGCACCCGAGCGCAAGATTAGCGCTTCCTTGTCTGCCATTTTAACAATCGTGCGGACCTCACCTTCCTCCATCGCTTCTACGTATTGGAGATAATCCGCATTCTCTCTTCGAAAGTATCGACCAAAAACAGATAATTCAAAAGTTTCATCTTGGTCAATTGTTGTTTTTACAGTAATTTTTACGGGTAATTCGGGGGTCGACAAGCCTTATAGCACTCCCTTTTTTAAAAAGGAACCTTCTTTAAGGTCCTTTGAATGGTTTTCGTCACAATCACTTTTTCTATTATACCCATTGCTGCAGCAAGATTCAAAAGATGCCTGCCCCTTATTGGGACAGGCACCAAAAAAGTTTTCTATTTTACCCAACCTAGAAGCATTTCACGAATCAGCTTGCTCGCTGTATTCGCAGTTTGTTCTGAGTGGTCGTAAATAGGCGCAACTTCAACAAGGTCGCCACCAACCACATTTACTTCAGAGCGGGCAATCTCATGAATTGAAGCGAGCAGCTCTTTTGAAGTGATTCCGCCAGCATCAACCGTACCTGTTCCTGGTGCATGTGCAGGGTCAAGAACATCGATATCAATTGTGACATAGACTGGACGGCCAGCAAGTGTTGGCAGGATTTCTTTTAACGGCTCAAGGACGTCAAATTTTGAAATATGCATGCCGTTTTGCTTTGCCCAGTCAAACTCTTCCTTCATTCCTGAACGAATTCCGAAAGAATAGACATTTTTCGGGCCAATCAGCTCGGCAATTTTGCGAATCGGTGTCGAGTGGGACAACGGCTCGCCTTCATAATGATCACGCAGATCCGTATGGGCATCCATATGAATAATCGCTAAATCAGGGTATTTCTTATAAACAGCTTTCATAACTGGCCAAGATACTAAGTGCTCTCCGCCCATTCCTAAAGGAAACTTTCCGGCATCCAGTAACTGACCGACGTACTCTTCGATCATATCAATGCTTTTTTGCGGATTCCCAAATGGAAGCGGAATATCACCAGCATCAAAATATTTTACATCCTCAAGCTCGCGGTCAAGATAGGCGCTGTATTCTTCCAGGCCAATCGACACCTCGCGGATACGCGCAGGACCAAAACGTGAACCTGGACGATAACTAACCGTCCAATCCATCGGCATCCCATACAGAACGACCTTACTCTCCTCAAAACTCGGATGACTCTTTATAAACACATTCCCAGAATAAGCCTCATCAAAACGCATATGCATTCCTCACTTTATGTAATAAAAATAGGTGCTTTTGTCCCCTATTTGACCGGAGTACTTCTCTTTTTTCATCTTCGGTCACGTAGAACCTCCCTATGTGACCGTTACACTTCTCTATTCTTGTCTTCGGTCACGTAGAACCTCTCTATGTGACCGAATTTCTCCTCACTTCAGCCGAAACAACCAACTGTCCGCCTCAGGTGGACAGTGTCCACGAGTGGTGACAGGCACCAACAAGGCACCAACAAAATTACTTCACTAGATCTCCCACAAACTTCGGCAGTACGAAGGCTGCTTTGTGTAGTTCTTTTGTGTAGTATTTTGTTTCGATTTCATGGTAGCGGTCATCGTTCACTTCTACCGGATCATATTTCTTGGAGCCGATGGTGAAGGCCCATAGTCCGCTTGGGTAGGTTGGGATGTTCGCTAGGTAAAGACGTGTGATAGGGAAAATTTCCTTTACGTCACGCTGTACACTGCGGATTAGATCCGCTTTGAACCAAGGGTTGTCAGATTGAGCGACGAAGATTCCGTCTTCTTTCAGCGCACGGGAAATACCTGCATAGAATCCTTTTGTAAATAGGTTTACGGCTGGTCCAACCGGTTCTGTTGAATCAACCA
Source organism: Neobacillus sp. FSL H8-0543 (assembly GCF_038592905.1). Lineage (GTDB taxonomy): Bacteria > Bacillota > Bacilli > Bacillales > Cytobacillaceae > Neobacillus. The sequence goes on from NZ_CP151943.1 coordinate 2,340,482, forward strand.
TAATGACGTCATACTGATTTTCACTTTTAGCGATATGCATGAAGCCATCGTCCACTTGAACATCCACACGCGGATCCTCAAGCATTCCTGCAATCGATGGAAGGAATTTTTTTGAGTACTCGATAACTTTGCCATCAATATCAACAAGCGTTGCTTTTTTCACGCTTGGATGTTTTAAAATTTCACGGATTACACCGCCATCGCCACCGCCGACTACAAGCACATTCTCAGGGTTTGGATGAGTAAATAGTGGCACATGGGCTACCATTTCATGGTAAACAAACTCATCTACTTCAGAGGTCATGACCATGTCATCCAGCAACAGCATATTGCCCCATTCTTCTGTCTCTACCATATCAAGCTTTTGGAAATCCGTTTGCTCTGTATGTAAGGTTTTATTTATTTTCATAGTAATGCCAAAGTTTTCAGTCTGTTTTTCTGTAAACCAAATTGCCATGTTCATCTTCCTTCCAATTCTATTTTAAAAAATTTCTTCCAACTAAATAACTACGCTAAGCGTATGGACACTTCCACTTTTCTTTGTCTAGCTCCAGCACCTAGGCGCTTCCGCTTTTCTTTTTTTATACTACCCAAACTATTGAATTACAAACATAAAGAAAAGTCTAGTGAATTACTGGTGAAATTTCAAGAAAATTTTTCATTTTGCTAGATAAAATGTTTAAACTCCCCTGGTATTTTCCAATACTGTTACTATGCAATTTTTTATAGTGATATCTAGCTAACAACAACGGGAACTTATAAAGGGGGGGATTCAAGTGGAAGTTGTGACCGATCAGGGATTTCGAAAAACAGTAAAATACCTGCGTGCTTTAATCATTATTAGCTTGATAGGAATCATTCTCGCTTTGCTTATATTTTTAGGCATTCTCGCTTATGCAAAAATGCTGGGGGCACCAGCGCTTGCTGTTCCCCAATCCACCTTGTTTTTTGCTAATGATGGCTCCTTGATTGGTGAAAGCAACAGCGGTCAGAAAAGATACTGGGTACCGTTAGAGGAAATTTCGCCAGATTTAACCGCAGCTACTATTTCAATTGAGGATAAAAACTTTTATGAACATCATGGCTTTGACTATAAACGGATTGCCGGTGCCGTTTTTGCCGATATCAAGGCATTTGCTAAGGTTCAAGGTGCCAGTACGATCACACAGCAATACGCAAGAAATCTGTTTCTTGAGCATGATAAAACCTGGAAACGAAAGATTCTCGAGGCCTTTTATTCCATCCGGCTTGAAATGAATTATACAAAAGATGAAATTCTTGAAGGCTATTTAAACACCATTTACTATGGGCATGGTGCTTATGGTGTTCAGTCAGCAAGCCAATTTTATTTTGGAAAAAATGCCTCCGAACTGACTTTAGCTGAAGCCTCTATGCTTGCCGGGATCCCAAAAGGACCTAGTTTATACTCGCCGCTTTCTTCAATAGAAAACGCCAAACAACGCCAGGAGATTATTCTCCATACGATGGTCACCAACGGCTATATCAAGAAACAGCTAGCACAAACAACGAAAGAGGTCCCCCTTACTTTTGTTGGTAATCATCCGCACAAGCATGTTGAAGCCGCTCCATATTTTCAGGATGCCGTTAAAAATGCTTTGAAAAATTCGCTAAACTTGGATGAGCGGACGATTGCTCTCGGCGGTTTAAAGGTATTTACTACACTTGACCTGAAGCAGCAGGAAATAGCTGAACAGCAGGTTGAAAAATATATTTCGGACGAGTCAGAGATTCAGGTCGGTATGGTCGCGATGAATCCGAAAAATGGCTATGTTACAGCGATGGTTGGCGGCCGTGACTATGAAGAAAGCCCCTTTAACCGGGCGGTTCAGGCGGTAAGACAGCCAGGCTCGACCATTAAGCCGCTACTTTATTACGAAGCGCTAAATCAAGGCTTCACGCCATCTTCAACAATGAGAAGTGAATATACGACTTTCAAATTTGATGATGGCAGGGAGGAATATTCTCCGCAAAATTATAATAACACCTATGCAGATGGTGAGATTACCCTCGCCCAGGCGTTGGCCTTATCAGATAATATTTATGCAGTTAAGACACACTTATTTATGGGCACAGAAACCTTAGTAAACACGGTAAAGAAGTTCGGGATATCAACTGACATGGCCAGTGTTCCCTCTTTAGCACTGGGGACCTCAGGTGTTCGTGTCATTGAAATGGCGAATGCCTACAGTTTGTTTGCAAATGGCGGAAAAAAGGTAAACCCTATCTTGATTACAAGGGTGGAGGATTATAACGGCAAGGTCATTTATGAATATAAAAATGAAGCTAGTAAGGTTCTCGATGCTGCGAAAGCCTTTGTAATGACACAGATGCTGACGGGTGTATTCGATACTAAGCTTAACGGCTATACAACGGTTACAGGGAATTCACTCATAAAAGATATTACCCGTACGTATGCCGCAAAATCTGGGACGACTATAACAGATAACTGGATGGTTGGCTATACACCGCAGCTCGTGACGGCCGTTTGGACCGGTTATGACCTTGGCAAGCCGATAACCCGTGTGGCAGAGAAGGGATATGCCAGAAACATTTGGGCACAGTTCATGGAAAAGTCACTTAAAGGGAAACCAGTAAAGAGCTTCAAACCGCCGAAGGAAGGCGTTGTTGGCGTGTATGTCAATCCGGCCAACGGGAAGCTGGCATCCGATGACTGTCCTATCCGGAGGTTTACGTATTATGAAACCGGAACCGAACCAACGGAATACTGTACCGATCATTTTTCCCATAATGATGAGGCAAAGCCTGTAGAAGATAAGAAGGACCAAGAGGTTCCTTGGTATAAAAAGATTTTTAAATGGGCTAATTAATGTGCAAAAAGAACATAGAAAGGCTCCGGAGTTTCCGCTCCGGAGCTTTTCCTGTCCTAGCTTTACAGTGTTCTCACACTGCTAATAATTTTAGCTAGTTTTTGCCAAAATTTCAACTCTATTTTCTTAAAATAGCTTTATTCCGCCTGTAATCCCTTTTTCAACTCTTCAGTAGAATTGTTCCACAGATCTTGATTGTGGTTGCGTAAGAAATCAGCTAATATCTTTTTCGATTTATCGTCCATATGCTCGACTATAATATGTCGTTTCAGTGATTTATCCATCCGATTCACATGTTCAGGAAGTGATTTATAGCCACGGCGGATTTCACGGTCGACCGTCATTTCACAGGCAGTTACTCCTGCATAGTATGGTCCTTCCGGTTTACGATCCACCGTTACCCACACTAGCCAGTAGGGTTTTGCGTTTGGAACCTCTTCCTTTGTTTTCAGGAATTTAATCCCCTTCTCGACCACGCTTCGTGCATGCATCGCACCAACATCAATAACTGCATCACTCGCATCAACATCAATAATTACCGGTGACACATTATCAAGGCTTAATGCACCCTTTCCATAACCCTTGTGCCCATCTGTCGGGTCAGGTTTTATAATATTAAAGCCTAGTTTTTTCTTTTCATTCATTAAATATTAACCTCCTATCCTAAAAAAAGAATTGATAAAAGAAATCACCTAATCCATTCATTACCCAAGGTAAAACCACACCGAAAATAGGCTGGATCGTATACTCGTCAAGCGGGGTGATGACGATGATCAAAAAGATAATTACTCCATACGATTCCCATTGGGTCATTTTTGCCCGCAGGTCATTTGGTGCCAAATCCTCTAAAATCCGGTAGCCATCCAATGGCGGAAACGGCAATAAGTTAAAAACAAATAAAACAATATTAAGCCAGATAAATATATCGAGAAATTCACTAAAACCTGCCGGAATCACCGCACCAAAGCGCATTAAAGCGAACGCAACGATAAAGGCAAGCGAAGCCAATACAAGATTACTAAGCGGGCCGGCAATCGAAACTAACACTCCGGCAAGACGCGGTTTTTTAAAGAAAAACCGGTTGACAGGGACGGGACGTGCCCAGCCAAACCCGGCAATAAAAATCAAGATTGTCCCAAATGGATCCAGATGCTTGAGCGGATTTAACGTCAAGCGCCCTTGTTTTTGTGCCGTGCTATCCCCAAATTTATAAGCCACGTATGCATGAGCAAATTCGTGGAACGTAAACGCAATCATTAAGGTGATTGCAACGTAGGGAATCTCCTGTAATGAATAAGCAAGAAATCCTTCCAATCTATCTCCCCTTCTCCTCTTTTTTTCCTTTAGTATACATGATAGAGACCCTAATGTGAAAATGTTATACATGCTTGTTTTTTTACCAGCGAAATGCCACAATATGAACAGTTATGTTAAAAGGAGGACTACCGATGCCCTATGTTACTGTTAAAATGCTAGAAGGTCGTACGGAAGAACAGAAAAAGGCACTTGTTGAAAAAGTAACTGCTGCTGTGAGCGAAACAGTAGATGCTCCAAAGGAAAATATCGTTGTGTTTATTGAGGAAATGCCTAAAAATCATTACGCTGTAGGCGGAAAAAGATTTAGCGATAACTAAAAATCGAAAAAGAGGTGCTCAAAAGTGATATTTGAGCACCTTAGTTTTGCAAAGCTTAATTCGAATTAGCTGACATGCCACCATCAATTCGATACTGACTTCCACTAATAAAACTACTATCTTCGGAAGCAAGGAAAAGAACCAACTTAGCAATTTCATCCGGCTCCGCGTATCTTCCCATTGGAATAAGCTTGGTATATTCGTCCCTAGCTTGTTCTGCCCGACCTGGATAGGTACTTTCCTCAATATCTCTCATCATTCTTGTATTAACACTAGTAGGGTGGATTGAATTCACTCGTACCTTTCTGCTGGCTGCTTCAAGGGCAGCTGTTTTTGTCAATCCGACTACAGCATGCTTTGAGGCAACATAAGGTGATAGCGTTGGGTAGCCCATCCAACTTGCATCAGATGCAGTGTTAATAATGCTGCCGCTTCCTTGTTCCATCATGATGGGTAACACATGCTTTAATCCTAAAAAGATACCACGGACATTGATATTCATCACTTCATCAAATGCCTCTACGGTTTGATCTACTAACAATGCAACCTTCCCTTCAATACCTGCATTATTAAAGAAAATATCAATTTTCCCAAAATTTTCAACCGTTTTGTTCACATATTTGATTGTGTCCTCTTCTTTGGATACATCCGCTTTTACTGTAATAACCTCTCCATATTGATCAAGTTCAGACTTCGCCTTCATAAGTGATTCTCGGGTTCTCCCAACTAATACGACCTTCGCGCCTTCTTTTAAAAATAATTCGGCTGTTTCAATTCCAATTCCACCAGCACCACCTGTAATGATCGCAACTTTTCCCACTAATTTAGCCATATGTATTACCTCCATCACCTGTAATAGTTCGATTCTAAACACCATACGGATAATTTAAAAAGTAAAAAGCTTGAGGTTTTCCCTCAAGCTATTTTCATGATGTTGTTCATGTTCCGCTACACTATTTGGAGATTCGCTTTTTCCTTTAATACTTCAATGTATTGATAAGCCTCTGCAATTTCCTCTTCGGTGTAGCGCTGGCTTGCTTTTAATGTGAACACTTTGTTTGTAACTTCTTCTTTCGAAAGATTATCAAAATACAAGATTGTTGATACCAGCTCCAAGAATCTAGCATTCTGTTCATTCATATCCTTCAGACACTCTTGTAAAAAGGGCATATCCACTTCATTTAAACTTAAAAATTCTTTCCCGTCCTCTGTAAGGGTGTAACGGTACTGAAAATAACCACCCTTTTTCTCTTTAATCTCCTCGAGAAATCCCATATTACAAAGTTCTTCGACACGCAGTGTTAATTCCTCGGAATAAGGTCCATAAAAATGGAACTGGAAACGCTCGTGGAAGGGGAAAGTTACCTTTTTAGCAATATATATCATCTTTTGCAGTTTTTTTCTTCCGACAACTTCACCGGAAACAAAAATTGCTTGCATCAGCTTCGCATGATCTTTTAACAACATCGTCATCTCCTACACCAAGTTTATATCTCTAATAGGGTACGTATTTGTTTTTTAATATCCTTTTCTAGAGATTCATCGTCAAGAAAATCAGCAGGATAGTAGAGCTTATGATCGGTTCGCCTTTTTCCAGAGATGGCGTCGACAATTTCGGATTCACGAGAAAGCTCCCTTAACTCTCCGCTTTTCATTAATAAATGAATCGGCAGCCGTTCCTCTTCCTCACCTGGGCGGTAAAAGTCGTAAGGCAGGTCTGACGAGGAATCAACCACTAAATAGTATTCTGGATCAATTCCAGCCTTTTCAAAAAGGCGGGTTAATTCTGTGAGCTTTTTGTATTCCTTCGCGGGGTCAAATTCAACATATTTAAACAGGTTGCGGTTAACGAAACGTCTGCATAAGTCGCTTAAAATCCTGTCATCCTCTTCCTGCCAGATTTGAAAGTAATACATAATTACGGCTTCATCTAATTTTAAATAGTCTTCTAATATCACCTGGTCTGTAAAGAGGGTATAAAAGTGGATCGGGTCGTTTTTAAACGCATAGTTTTCTTCAGATAACTGTTTCGCCCGGTGGAGGATCTTTGTTAAAATTACCTCTGCGCTCCGGGACACAGGATGAAAGTATACTTGCCAGTACATCTGGTAGCGGCTCATAATATAATCCTCTACTGCATGCATGCCGCTTTTCTTAATTACCACTTGATCCTCTTGCGGACGCATGACGCGCAAAATTCTCTCCATATCGAATTGTCCGTAGCTTACACCGGTAAAATAGGCATCCCTCTGCAGGTAATCCATTCGGTCGGCATCAATTTGGCTGGAAATTAAACTAACAACGAGCTTTTTTTCAGAGGTCTTTTCAATCACTTCTGCGACTTTTTCAGGAAAGTCCGGGCTCACTCTTGTAAGGACGGCGTTTACCTCTGTTTTCCCGAGGATAATCGCTCTTGTAAACTCTTCATGGTCCAAGTCGAATACTTTTTCAAAGGAATGCGAAAAGGGTCCGTGCCCCAAATCATGTAGAAGGGCTGCACATAGGGTAAGGATGCGATCTTCCGCGTTCCATTCCGGCCTGCCTGCAAACACATCATCTATGATGCGCCGGACAATTTCATAGACACCAAGTGAGTGGTTGAAGCGGCTATGCTCAGCCCCATGGAAGGTTAAAAAGGCAGTCCCGAGCTGTTTAATGCGCCGCAGCCGTTGGAATTCCTTTGTCCCGACTAAATCCCAGATTACGTGATCACGCACATGGACATAGCGATGAACAGGATCTTTAAATACTTTTTCCTCACTAAGCTTTTCTGCCGAGTACCCCATAGTTGTTTCCCTTCTTCCTCTTATGCTTGCTTCTATTATATCCCCAATTATTAGGTAAATCAGCAAAATTCTCCAGCATTTTTCGCCATATTTTTTAATTTTGTCTGTTGATTGGAGGTCCAGGCACTTCGCTTTTTAGCGGGCGGTCCAATCAACAGAGTATGCAAAAATAGCATTCATTTAACATAACAAAAGAAAAATCACCTAAGATTTTTTGTCATAGGTGATTATTTTAGCTTTTTATTAATTTTCTCCATTAATTCCTCTTCGGTTAGTGCGGCTAGTGGTCGGTTGTTTACAAAGGCAAAGGTCTTTTTTCGGCCAGGACCGCAATAGGATTGGCAGCCAATAATGACTTCGGCTTCGGGGTCAATCTCTTTCAAACGAGGGATTAATGTCTTCAAATTTACGGCTTGACAATCATCGCAAACGCGAAATTCATTAGACACTACTTCCAGCCCTTTCTCATGCTATCTATTATTATTTTACCCTAAATCAATCAGTTAACTCCTATGGTATTTTACATTTTCTTGTGCGCCATTGCAAGCAAGCTTTTCACACTCAGCCGACTCTTTCATTTAAAAAATCTACTATCCTTGCAAGAATTTGGTATAAAGCTTATAAAACTTGTCCATCATAAGACTAGAACTTTTAAAAACTCATCAGGGTTAACGTTTATATTATTTAGGGAGTTGAAAAATATGAAAATTCGTCAAGATGCATGGACAGATGAAAATGATTTACTTTTGGCTGAAACCGTCCTGCGCCATGTAAGAGAAGGCAGTACGCAGCTGAACGCTTTTGAAGAGGTTGGTGACAAACTGAATCGGACTTCCGCAGCCTGCGGCTTCAGATGGAATGCCGTTGTACGCCACACCTATGAAAGAGCTTTGCAATTAGCAAAGAAACAACGTAAGCAACGTCAAAGAGTACTAGGGAAAGAACAAAGCGGGAAGAAAAAATTACTTTACAATCCGCCAGTAAGCGCTGACGTACTGGCGCATGCGAGCGAAATGCAGCTGTCGATGGAAAGCTTTGAAATGCCAGACCTATCTACAGAAACAGCTGCTGAAACGCATGTATCACCAACTGTTCAGCCTGTAGCAAAGCCTGCAGCAACACAAACATTCTACAGATCAGCACCAGCTTCTGCATCTGCAGGACTCTCACTTGATCAGGTAATTGATTACTTGCAAAACTTTGATCATGCCAATCTTCAAAATGAAGCATTAAAAAGTGAGAATGAAAGATTAAAACGTGAAATTGCTGAGCTAAGAAGTCAAAACGCAGAAATGGCTGCAAAAATTGAGGACCTTTCACAAAATACCGAAACGATGCAGGAAGATTATGAGACACTAATGAAGATTATGAACAGGGCCCGCAAGCTTGTGTTATTTGATGAAGAAGAAAGACCTGCAACCAAGTTCAAAATGGACCGAAACGGTAACTTAGAAAAAGTCGCAGAATAACCGAAAAGCTACAGCGTCCCTAGGCGCTGTAGCTAGACAATAAATGCACCGCTAAGGTTAGGGAGAGAGTAAGCAACACATACTCATACTCATAAATAAAGGAGCCGTAAATCCACAATCGAGGATTTACGGCTTTTTACCTATCAGCTTAGTTTTTCATTGCGATCAATGACTCTTTGATAATAACCAGGAAATAGTCCAAGTTCATACGCATTTAACTGTCCAGCAAATAAAAAATCGCTATTTTCCTTTAGTTGGTTTAGTAACCGGAGCAAGACATCAGCAACTGTAAAATTTTCAGCAAGCAACTCGGAGAGTGAAGCCATCACCTCTGGGACAATTTCCGGATAGGCAAATTTCGTTTGTTCTCCATTTTTGGCAATCTCATAAAATTGCTTTATCAGCTCGGCTCTTTCACTTCCGCTACCATTCACGCAAAGATATATCTGGACGGCCACGCCTTTTTTGAGACGGCGCTGGGAAATGCCTGCAAACTTTTTCCCGCTGATGCTTAAGTCATAGCTTCCAGGGCAATAGGAGCCCACAATTTCTCTTGCTTCAATCTGGACATCAAATTCAGCGAACATCTTTTGAATTAACAGCCACATCGTATCATAACCGCGATTGATATCAATACTCTTTACGGTTTCTGGTAAAATTAACGAGATATTTAGAACCCCTTCATCGAGCACAACCGCTAACCCTCCTGAATTCCTGACAATAGACTGATAACCCTGCGCCTCGAGAAATTGTCTTCCTTCTTTTAAGAATGGCAGTTTTGTATCCTGTATCCCGAGCACAATCGTATTGTGATGAACCCAGGCCCGAGCTGTAGCCGGTGCCTCACCCGTTCCGACAGATGCACATAACGTATCATCCGTTCCAAACGACTGTAATGCGCTGAAATGGTTACCGGCCGCTGACTGGTCAATGAATCGCCATTGCGGCTGGCGGAGCAACGTTTCCATAAGGTTATCTCCTCTTACATAGTAATATCTATATTTTATCATTTTTTGCGAGAAGACTCCCACTTCAAATTTCGTTATAAATGAAGTGGTGAGTAGTTCAACAAAAAAGACCAGCCCTAACCATGGACCGGCCTATCCTAAAACTACAGGCGCTGGGCTGCAGTTATTAACGCTAGTTTGTAAACATCTTCTTCATTACAGCCACGTGAAAGGTCGTTCACTGGGGCATTCAAACCTTGAAGAATCGGACCAACAGCTTCAAATCCTCCTAAACGCTGAGCAATTTTGTAGCCAATATTTCCTGCCTCAAGGCTTGGAAAAATAAACACATTGGCATCCCCTTGAAGCGGTGAATCCGGAGCCTTACTTTTCGCCACAGACGGTACAAAAGCAGCATCAAACTGAAACTCACCATCAAGAATAAGCGATGGGTCACGGCGCTTTGCCTCTTCGACAGCTGCTGCTACCTTTTCAGTTTCAGGAGATTTGGCAGAACCCTTTGTTGAAAAGCTAAGCATCGCAATCCGCGGTTCGATATCAAACATATTAGCTGTTTTCGCGCTTTCAACCGCGATTTCTGCTAGATCATTGCTGTCAGGAGAAATATTGATTGCACAATCGGCAAACACATACTTTTCATCTCCGCGAACCATAATGAAAACTCCAGAAGTTTTCTTAACGCCTTCCTTTGTTTTGATAATCTGCAGGGCAGGACGGACCGTGTCCGCTGTCGAATGGGCAGCACCGCTCACCAAGCCATCTGCTTTATTTAAATACACCAGCATCGTGCCGAAGTAATTCTCATCAAGCAAAATTTTCCGTGCGTCCTCTTCCGTTGCTTTGCCTTTACGGCGCTCAACGAAAGCAGCGACAAGCTCGTCCATTCCTGCATATTTTTGCGGGTCATAAATTTCCGCAGTTTCAACAGAAACACCGAGTTCACTCGCCTTTGCCTGGACCTGTTCAATATCTCCAACCAAAATCGGGGTTACTAGTTTCTCCTCCCCAAGTCTGCTTGCTGCCCGAATAATCCGCTCATCCAAGCCTTCTGGAAACACTATACCCAGTTCACGTCCAGAAAGTTTCTGTTTTAATCCTTCAAATAAATCACTCATGTTAAATCCTCCCTAAATAAAACCTACCTAATTAGCATACTTTACCTATTGAAAAATACAAGGAAACACATCAATGGTAGCGTTTTCTTTAAAATGTTTTAGAATTCAAAAAATTTCACGCTAGTTTTTACTATTTACATCTTTTCTAAAAATTATCCATTTAACGGTTTCAAGGTGTTATTTCAGGTGGCGGTTGGTCAAACTATGATATAGTATTGGTGTAAATAAGAAGAATGATTACATAGGAGTGATTTTAATGAGTGAAGCAGCACAAACACTTGATGGCTGGTATTGTTTGCATGATTTCCGTACCGTTGACTGGACTACCTGGAAAATGCTATCCAGTGATGATCGCCAAGCGGCCATTCACGAGTTTTTAAATTTAGTTGAAAAATGGAATACGACACAGGAACGTAACGAAGGCAGCCATGCTTTATATACAATTGTTGGTCAAAAGGCTGATTTTATGATGATGATCCTGCGTCCAACGATGGAAGAGTTAAATCAAATTGAAACAGAGTTTAATAAAACAAAATTAGCTGAGTTCACCATTCCTGCTCATTCTTATGTTTCAGTTGTTGAGCTTAGCAACTATTTAGCTGAAGGTGAGGATCCATACCAAAATCCGCATGTGATCTCACGTCTCTATCCGAAACTTCCTAAAACAAAGCATGTTTGCTTCTATCCGATGGATAAGCGCCGCCAGGGCAATGACAACTGGTATATGCTGCCGATGGAGGAGCGCAAAGGTTTGATGCGCAGCCACGGAATGATTGGTCGTACATATGCTGGCAAGGTCAAGCAAATCATCACTGGTTCAGTCGGTTTTGATGACTATGAATGGGGAGTAACCTTATTTGCTGAGGATGTCCTCCAATTTAAGAAGCTTGTCTATGAAATGCGTTTTGATGAAGTAAGTGCACGCTACGGTGAATTTGGCGCCTTCTTTGTTGGTAATCTATTATCTGAAGAGCGAGTATCTAACTTCTTGCATGTTTAAAATTTTTAAAATCCTCAGTCGACCCTGGGGATTTTTTTTTGGAAAAAATATCCCTCACCACATCATATTTCCCCGTCCGCCCACATACTATTTAAACAGCGAGTCTTAAGTTTAGCTTCAAACTGGAGTAGCTTCTAGAACTATTGTCACCTCTATAGGTCTAGAAGAGTATGAATAGACTGTTGGGCTATCGTTTAGTAATTTTTAGGAGGGAAAAAGATGAGTCAATATTATAATCAGCAAGGGCAGCCATATCCTGTTAGACAGCAGGGAGCACAGCCATTCCAAGGGCAGGGGTTTTATCCTCAGCAGCCTACATTCCCGCAATATCCGCCAGCGGGAACTCCAGCACAGCCGCCTGTAAGTGCAGGGCAATCGCAAGGCATGCTGCCAATTGAGCAATCGTACATTGAAAACATTTTACGCCTTAACAAAGGCAAACTCGTGACAGTTTATGCAACCTATGAGGGAAATAAGGAGTGGAATGCAAGGATATTTAAGGGGATTATTGAAGCAGCCGGAAGGGATCATCTCGTTTTAAGTGATCCGCAAACTGGCCAACGTACTCTGATCACTATGGTATCTTTCGATTATGCGACTTTTGATGAAGAAATTGAGTACGAATATCCATTTGGGGCGGGTCCTTCCTTAGGTACCTATCCGCCAAGATAAATAGTATTATAGAACACCAATTGACGACCAATTGGTGTTCTTTTTGTGGATAAGGACTTCACAGATGCAAACTATCATGTAGGTTGATTTTTTGCTAAAAAAATCAGGAACTGCCTAAAAAGACAGTGTCCTGATTCACTGTATAAGAATTATTCTCCATTGACGAGCAGTAGCCACAAGATCATGAGGGAGTATTGTGGGGGGATAACTACTTGAAAGTGAAGAATAGTTCAACTAAACATTAGTAGGGAGGGAAGGAGACCCCCACTGATGAAAGTTTCACTTTTTTCCGCATTAACGTGCCGTACTTAGGCTCTCTTCTTCAATCCTGTATACTGGACAATCTCATTTACGAGCTCTTCTATATCTTGATTAGAAAGATGCTTGGTTTCGATGATGTTATGCTTTGCATCAAACTCATCCCATTTATCCGTCAGGATCTTAATACCCAGTTCCTCCTTGTTTCGATAGAAGTGTGTTCCGGGATATGGTGATGTGTAGGACATATAAATTCTACTGCCACTATCATATAATTTCTTTATAAACTCTTTAGTTTCTCGTATCGTTTCCTTGGTATCCTGAGGAAATGGAATCATAAACGAGGATGCCACGTTAATATCCAGTTTCTTGCAGGTTTTAATGACTTTTACTACTTGTTCTTTGGTAATTCCTTTCACGGAATCGAGAATTCTTTGGGATCCTGATTCCACCCCAAACTGGATGGACCGACAGCCTGCACTCGCCATATCTGCTAAAAGCTCCTCATCCACCACGTCAACCCTTGTTGCACAGCCCCATTGAATGGGATACTCCAGTTGTTTAATAAGTTCTAGTAATTTTTTTACCCATTTTTTATTAATTGTGAAAAGGTCTTCCGAGAAAAAAGTATAGGTTGCCCCACGTTTTTCGTATAACATCCTGAGTTCTTCGATGATATTCTCCGGACTTCTTGGTCTACGGCGCCCCTCCCAAATAAAGGATGCTGAGCAGAAGGGACATTGAAACGGACAACCCCCCCTAGCCGTAGATATATTCCATTGCTCTTGATAAAATTCTAATGGAAACAAGTCCCTGGCCGGATACGGTAACGCATCCGGGTCAAGGAGTTCTCTTCGTTGATTAAGGTTTATCTTCCCATCAGCGTCCTTGTAGCCTATCCCTTTAATATCTTCAAGCTGTCCCTCTCCATCTATTAGGTACTTAACCAGCTCAGACATGGTAGCTTCACCTTCTCCGATGGCAACATAATCGATCGCATCTTCGAGTAATACCTGTTCGGGAAGAATCGAAGCATGGGGACCTCCTATGACAATGCTAATGCTGTTATCCAATTCTTTAATCCTTTTCGCTATGATTAGGGCATTAGGATATGTTTCTGTATGGGCGGAGATTCCGATTACTGACGGTCTTTTCTTAACAATATTATCGACACGTCGCAAATTTAATCCACTGATGTTAAAGTCAATCGCACTAACTGTTCTTCCTTCTTGGATTAGTACGGAGGCTATATAGGCTAATCCTAATGGTAATGCTAATTTCGAGTGTGGACTGACTTTTGTTACAGGTGCATTAATGAGTACGATTTCCATTTATGACATCTCCGTCTCTGTATGTAGTAATCGATGCTTAGATACTTTCCCAATGGCCCACCCTGCTCTCGCAAACATAGGATTTCGCAAAAAACTATTCAAAGCCAACCATTAACAGAAGAACAATCCCCCGAAAATGACCCGGGGGAGATTAAATTTCGATGCACAATTACAACGTTAACTTCGGATTATTCCTTTCCTAGTAAACTCCTCTTCTCAAGCTCATCTGCCACGTGGTTTAAACCTAATGTTTTAAGTGCGGATCTTGTTGGCCAACCAGTCTCCGGGTCCCAACCTTCTAACTTATAGTACTTAGTTTTCCATTCCTCAAACTTATCTCTATCCAATTTTCTACCCTTTGTGTCAATATACTTCCACTCCCCATTTTCAATCCCAGGTAAATAGTAACTGCCCATTAGGCCTCCGTCATACGGAATATCATAGATATAGTCAGCAAACTTAACCAAATCGCGGTGACGTCCTTGCAGGGTATATATCGCATTATCTAAATTCCAAATTTTCCGGCCAGTCTCCATACCCTCACTGAACGTCATATTTCCTCCTATGATGGCATTAAGGAACTTAGGCTCACCTTCATCTCCTGTGAGGCCGCTATTATCTGGTGCATTAGGATTATAAAGATCAGGCCAACGCCAATCACAGAAAAGCACTGAATTCTTCCAAAATCTACCGTATATTTGTGTCCACGAAACCAATTTCGCCATATCTTCTGAATATGCATTCTCAAGGCTAAAATCTAACATTTTTGGATTATTCTCAAAGGGTACCAGCTTTTCGGCAATTACTTTTGTGACCTCCTCTGCAGATAAATATGGTTGTTTTCCTCCTAAAATGTCTTTTGTTGGATCCCAGTACAACCCATTAAAATCGTGCTGATTCATATCTCTGTCGCCAACTATTGAGGCATATCCCCACTCTATTTCTGCGCGCGGGTCATACATATGATCAGGACAACCCCAATAAGGATAAACCAGAATCCCTGTTTTCCAATCCTCTTCCAATCTACCCCAACGCTCTGCTGCCCGTACGAACCCTTCTGCAAAATCATCGCCTATACCCTCCCGAAAGGCGGTCATTCGTAAAAACTCTTCAGCAAATTCAGCCGTCCCTAATTGCTCAAAATCTAAAGGACAATCAATTTCTTTACCTGGGCCTAACACACCCAATTTGTACAACTTTTCAAGATATTCTAACCCTCGCCATGCCTCATAGGCATTAATTCCATACTTTTGTAATAAGTCAGTTGCTACATACGCATCCCTTGTCTGCTTCCCAAATTTCCTCCTGTTGAAATCAGCATAAAAAATGGTTTCTACACAGGAAGACTCACTACCAAGACCCGAGGCCGTTCTAGCACGACAACCAGCAATACATCCCATACAGGATTGTGGCCGTGATTCCTCCTCTCGATCATAAAATCCACCCAGAGTAGGAGACGAACTAAACCGATTCCAACCAACTTTAGGATCATCAAAGTTATAGGCATAATTATTTTTTGCGGCAATCCGAGCCTCAATTAGGGCATTAGGGTCATCTGTCTCAATACTACCTGTACCAATCACACTGATCGCTTTCAAATTCTTTGAACCCCATACACCACCAAATCCACCTTGACCTGCACCATTACCGGCATCATGGATTAAACATGCGGATCTACCCAGGTTTTCACCTGCCTGTCCAATAGCAAGAACGGCAGGCTTTTGCGTGGTAAACCCTGCATCTCGACTAGAACTGAGGGCTTTCCAACCATCCTTGGTAACAGACTTATTTACTACTTCCCAAATTTCTTCTTGTGCTTCCCAGGTGCTAAGTCCCCATAACCCATCTGCATCCCGAATTTTTACATCGCTGTTTCGGACATCGATCCATACAGGCTTATCTGCTTTTCCCTCAATCACAATACCGTCCCAACCTGCATATTTCATCATCCCGGAAAATCTTCCACCAAAATTACTGCGTGTATACCATCCAATCGGATAAGACTGTACTCCGATACCCGTTACTTCACATCTACCTGAACCAGATGGAGTAATCGTTCCGGAAATTGGTGATCCCATAATCGTAACTACATTCGCTGGGTCAAATCCATCAATTGTCTTGTCCTTACACAAATCCCAAAATATTGCAGAACCGATCCCATGGCCGCCCACATATTCCGCATATTTTTTCGTTTCTATTTTGGTAATTTTTCTATTTGATAGATCGACTCGTAAAATCTTACCCTGATATCCTTTCACTTTTCCCCCAACCTTTCATTGTTGTAATTCTAACTAATTGGGTAGCCCAATTGTTTCCATGATTCGTCACGTAGATTGACTTTGTAACCTCCATCTCCTGCTTGAACAGGAATCTCTTTGGTAAAAGCAATCGCATTTACCGGACATACCTGCACACACGCTTGTTTCCCATTTGGTCCGCCTTGCTCCTTCCAGAAAGGAGTTTCTAAGCAAAGATCGCATTTATGACCATTTTTATCTTCATGATTCCAGGCCGCATTGGAAGTTTCATACGGACAAGCCTCCATACAGCGTTGACACCCAATACATTTATCCGGAGATACAAGGCGGACACCGGTCTTCTTATCAGCATGCAAAGCTTTTGTTGGACATGCCGTTACACAGGCAGGATAGGCACATTGCCTACATTGATCGATCTTTATATCATCAGGAAATGCTTTAAACGGATTTTGTTGTACCTGAATTCTCCCTAATGACAGATTTTGTTTTCCTTCATGAGCTAAAGAGCATACAATTGTACAGGTAGAACAACCTTGACACTTTTTCGTATCGACTAATAGGTACCCTTGGGAAGCAGGGATTGCATATACTTCATTTTCCAACCATTTTCCTCCAGGAATCAGAGCACCTAAGCTTAATCCAATGACGGATGCACTACTAATTTTTATAAAATCCCTTCTTGAGGATTTTTTAGGCTCGTTTGCCATATTATTTATCTCCCTTCCAAAAACTCCCACTTCGTATCCAACCAATCATATCGATCCCATTCATGATTATCTTCAGCTAGTAATTATTACTAACTTATGAATACATGATGGATTGCTATGTATTGATGGTTGGTATTTTTTCTTTATTTGATTTGGTTTCAATTATGGAACCTTTAAGAGCTTTCTCGTTATTTTTGATTTCTTCATACCATTTTTCATGATGATGTTTTACATACTTTTCCGTTACCTTACCAGTAATCATCGAACGAATTAACGGCCAAGAAGCCGGTAATATTGCTCCTGCTATAACGTGCGCAATTAACATTAAGGTCATATAGATAGCGAAAACTCCGTGAAGGAACGTCATTACACCCATGAACCCCTCCGGTATCGACAAAAAATGGGTAACGATTTTAATGATTCCGGTTAGGGTTATTCCCATAACCCCGATAATCCACATTGGGAACACAACACGTTCTGCAGATAAAAACTTCTCTTCCTTAGGAGCTACTCCTCCAAAAATCATTGCCTTATAGTGACCAATCATATTTGTTAGATCGCCCTTCTTTGGCATCATGTGCTGGATTTCTCCAGTAAATAAGCCTTTTGTGACATAAAAGCTCGCCCCGAAAGAGAAAAATAACACTCCAACAAAATGTAAATTCATTACAAATCCAATATTTTCAGCTGTCTGAACAGTCCTAGGGATAAAGAGGAAACCTAGGACAAACCCTGTGATAATTAAAATAATTATTCCGATTGCGTTTGACCAATGTTGGAGAAACATCAGTTCATCATGTCGTTCAATTTTTCCTTCGATGAACATAGCTTGCTCCTTGCGATACCTTAACGTACCAAGGAATACACCCAATAAAGCTGCAACTGGAATGGCTAGCAATGCGGTATCAAATAATAAATTATTTGTAAGAATGCCTGCTCGCCCTGCTTGAAAAACATATAATTGGGCTGATTCATAAGCCCAGTAAGTACAAACTATCAAAACTGCCAACAAAGTTATTGTTATGGGTAACCTTGTTCTCACTTTACTCCCGCCTTTCTACATAAAAAATTACTCCTTTTCCGTATCCACAAATGGTAATGCCCTCTTCATTACCTCCTATCAACTTCTTTCTCCCATTCTGAATCTCTCTATAGACATAATAAAAGACCAATGGCTAACAGAACGGACTTAACTTACTGTCCATTCTAAAAACCATTGGTCTTTATTAGAGCTACCCTAGGTGTCTCTTTTAACTACCTCTATTAATCTTTTACTTTATTTCAATCAATAACTGGTCAAAAACCATTACGTGGATCCAAAAGTCTTTGTTCGCTTCCACATCAAATGTTTGATGTATACAATTTGCTCCTAATTTCTCCTCAAAATAAGGAACATTGTCTTTTGCAAATTGCTGGGCGACTTGCATGCGCGTTTGCTTTACTAGATTACCACCCCTGGTTCCTCTAGCAACAAACTTTTCTGGTTCTGTTAAGAACCCTTCCCCTTGAATAATCACTGTATCGTCCCAGATGATCACTTTTGTATAATCAGCCGCTTTACCAATTAATCCTTTAAAATATTTTTCTAGATGAATCTTCATTTCGTGCTGCAGCTGTCTTCTTTCCTTATTCGTTAATCTACATTCAATCGTTCTTTTATCTTGAAAATAACTCGGTTCAGACACTCTCCCACTCCCCTTGCTGTAAGAGTTTCTTTTAAATTACATGAAAACGCTTTCCTAGAAAAATTTAAAAAAAGAGAACTTTTTAACTCGTGGTTGTCGAATATTTCTGTTATCTTTATCGTACTACCTGTACTCTTTACGATACAGCGACTTAAGTCACTTTGAATTGCCTAAATTTGACGAAAATGTTTAAATCATAAATACAGTGCGGACGCTTTCAAATATATTTATATATCTTTAGAAAAAGGCATTAGGAGTATCTCCCAATGCCTTTAACGTATTTATAAATGTTTTACCGCACCAATGATAATAAGCACCCATGCTGCTAAAAAGCAAACGCCACCTAATGGAGTAATCGCGCCCAGTATCCCTATTTTCGTTAAGCTAAGAACATACAAGCTACCGCTAAATAGTATAATTCCAAGCAGCATCATCCAGCCAGCCCAAGTGAATTGTGGGCTAGTCGTTACCTTACTAAGTAACAAGCCAATCACTAATATTCCTGTCGCATGAAACATTTGATAGGTGACACCCGTTTTCCAAATGTCTAAGTATTTGGGTTCGAGTTTGTCTGCTAATCCATGAGCCCCAAAGGCACCTAGTGCCACGGCAATAAAGGCGTTAATCGCTCCAATAATAATAAATGCTTTCATGTCCATCCCCCTTGTTAATAATAGGCTTTGCTAAACTAGCCTGTTGATTGAAGCTCCAGGCACTTCGCTTTCCGCGGGCAGTCCGGGAGCCTCCTCGTCGCTTCGCTTCTGCGGGGTCTCCCGTGACTTGCTCTTCCCGCAGGAGTCTTCGTGCCTTACGCTCCAATCAACAGAGTTAGCAAAATCAATAGTGTGCTTATTACACAACCTCTAATTTAAAAATCGAGTAGTGAGTCGCCGTTTGCTTCGTCGTCCATTTCTATCTTTTTCGGCTGGTTTAATGAAACAGGCTGTTGGAAAACTTGTTGGCCTATCACTGGCTGATGAACTGCTTGCTGATTCACAGCTGACTGAAAAGTTATAGTAGTAACTGGTGTCTCACTTTTCACTGGCTTCTCATCAAGGATGAGTTCGCATAATATTTTAATAGAGTATACCCGCTCCCGCAAGCTTTCTGACTGCGAGCTGTTTTTTGCATGCTTTAATTCTTGCTCTATTTTTGATAATAATTTATCTACTGAAATATTCATGTCTCCATTACTCCTCTATTCTAAACTTCTTTCATCATAACAAACTATCCGGAAAAATTGAAACTCGACACCATTCGCTGTTTCACGTGAAACATGTCGAAAATTGACAATTAAAAACTCCGTACCAGTAAAAGTACGGAGTTAGTCTTATCCAAGTATTCTATGATAAATTGTTTTTGCATGTGTAATATCCTTCGTACCGTGAATCAGGGCGCGGCCATCGTTAAAAATAACCATCCGCTCTTCTCCCATTTCCACTGACAGCAGATAGGGATTACCCTTGACCACATATCCAAGCGAAGTTAGTTGACCAGATAGTTTTTCAAGCGAAATCTCACCTTGCTTGGAGGGACGAATTTGTACCGTATCCCTGCCACACAACACGCTCGTTTTCATCATATTCTCATGATCAAGATAGGGATAGGTTCGTTCCTCCCCGCAGGATAAACAACCAGCAACCTTTGCTTTGGACATTTTCAGGCTCGTATACTGATTTCTCCATAAATCAAAACTGACAAACGAAGTACGGACCGCATCCCAATCCTCGACCAATATTTTTATAGCCTCCGCAGTTTGATGGGAGATAACCATTTGAACAGTTGGGGCAATGATCCCGCCGGTATCACAGGTCATCCCCTGCAACGGAATCGTTCTCAGCAAACAGTTCAGGCAAGGTGTTTTCCCAGGAAGAATCACAAAACTCATCCCGAAGCTTCCAACACAAGCCCCATATATCCAAGGAATATTGTATTTTTGCGAAACATCATTGATCGCCATACGTGTTTCGAAATTATCTGTTGCATCAATAATTAAGTCAACGCCGCCAACCAACTCTTCTAAAAGGAGCGGTGTGGCATCACCAATTATCGCAGCAATTTCGACCTCTGAGTTAATCGCTTTTAAGCGTTTTTCTGCCGCCGCAGCCTTTGGAAGCTTCTCAGCTACATCCTCTTCGGTATAAAGCTGTTGACGCTGCAGATTACTAGCTTCCACATAATCTCGATCAATGATGGTGATTTTCCCAACACCAGCCCTGGTGAGAATTTCAGCATTTCCGGAGCCAAGGGCTCCTGCACCAATCATTAACACATGTTTTGCACTAATTTTTTCTTGCCCTGCTTTTCCGATCCCTGGAAAGAGGACTTGCCGTGAATATCGTTCGCTCATCTTGTTGTTCCCCTTTCCAAAAATCAAAGTCCGCAAGTATTTCTGGTTATCCGAGAGTATATCAGCCGCCGCTTACTGGCGGGATAAAAGCAATCTCGTCGCCTTCCCCAATAACTTCATCATCCTGGGCAAATTCTTCGTTGACGGCTGTCATTACCGTGTCTAATTTTGGCAGGTCGTACTTTGACGCCAACTCTTCCTTCAAATCAGCGACAGTTTTTCCAGCAGCATCAAGTTTAAGAAACTCTTCACCGACAGCATCACGCAAATGAGCAAAAAAGAGAACCTTATTCATTTAAATCACTCTCCTCTGGTTTTCCAGTAGGATAGGCAACGGTTTCAAGCTGATTGCCCATCCACTCTTCGCCATCTTCCCAATGCTCTTTTTTCCAGATTGGGACAATTTCCTTAATTCGTTCAATTGCATAGCGATTTGCCTCATATGAATCGGCACGATGGGGCGTAGAGACGGCAATGACAACTGCAATATCAGTTATATCTAAACGACCAACACGGTGCGTAATCGCGACGCGGGAGCCTTCCCAGCGCTCTTCGATTTCCTTGCCGATTTGTTCAAGTTTCTTCACAGCCATTGCTTCATATGCTTCATAAATTAAGAAAAGCGTCTTTTTTCCCTTGGTTAATTCCCGGACGGTTCCAATAAACGTAGTGATTGCGCCAGCTTCACGCTGGACCACTTTATCAATAACCTCTTGTGTGTTGATTGGTTCTTTTGAAATCTGGAAGTTCATCTATTAGCACCTCTTAACTCAAGCTTTTTGGTTTTGCATTTTCGACAACAACGTAGCCGCCAATCTTTTCAACCTGCTGTTTAAAAATATCCGATTGAATAATTCCGATTAACAGCTGGCCGCTTTCGCTTTCAAAAAAGCTTTTTGTCATAACCAAATCATATTCTTCATCAGCAACCGGAATAAAGTCTAAATCCATGGCTTTTGCTGCGGGATAGATTCCTAATCCCGCGCCCTTAGCATCTCCCTTTACTTCCGCTGCTACCGCTAAATGCGAAAACATTTCGCGTTCATAACCGACGATTTCTTCAGGTGCAAGACCCGCTTCTGTAAGCAGCAAATCCAAGAGAATCCTCGTCCCTGCCCCTTTTTGTCGGTTAACATAGTTTGCCTGCTTTTTTGCCACGTCATCAATCGTTTCAATAGCAAGCGGATTTCCTTTTGGCAAAATCCAGCCTTGCATTCTTTTTAAAAATGGATAAAGAACAATGTCTTGCCCTGCTAATAATTTCTTTACATAGGAAATATTATATTGCTTTGTATTTGGGTCAAGCAAATGAATGCCCGCTACATGGGCCTCACCTTTGCGAATCGCCATGATCCCGGCCATACTGCCAACATGTGCAGAGACAATTTTCATGTCTGTTCGCACTCGTTTCAACTGTGACGATAAAAGATCGATCGTTAAATCGTGGCTGCCGCAAAACATAATCGCATTTTTTATTTCTTCAAGCGGACGCAACAACTCTACTTCGACGTGGTCCCCTTGTTCATAGCCGATTACGTTTGCGGGTACAACTAGGAGGCCATCTGCTCTGACATAGGACATTGTCACTCCAGCAGCCCTAGTCAGCGGATTGGCAACAAATTGTCCATTCACATAGCCAATATTCATTCGGACAAAGTCCTCTGCACCCATACCTGAGACAATACGGCGCCCAAGCTTAACTGTTACCGTTTGTCTTTTTGGTTCAGGAATTTGTAAATACTTGCACAACAATGGGCGAACAAACCATTCTAATGCCAAATAAGCGGAAACTGGATACCCTGGCACACCAACAACAATTTTGCCGTTAATTTTTCCTAAAATAACAGGTTTACCTGGCCGTGCGGCAACACCATGTGTGAAAACCGTTCCGATTTCAGCAATAATATGAACGGTATAATCCTTCGAACCTGCCGAAGAGCCAGCATTGATAACAATAATATCAGACGTTTCAGCTGCTTCCAAGAGTGCTGCTTTAATCCGTTCCGGCTCATCTTTCACAATACTATGTAACTTCGGCTCTGCGCCCCATTCCTTAACGAAACCCGCAAAAACCGTCCCGTTAAATTCTATAATTTTTCCGGCAGTTAGGGATGAATCCGCATCAACTAGCTCGTTTCCAGTAGGGATGATCGTAACTACCGGCTTTTTCACAACCGGAAGTTCGAGCTGCTGGGAGGATAATAGTACACCTAAATCTGCAGGTCTAAGAATATGCCCTTGCGGAAAAAGCATTTCCTCCTGAACCACATCTTCACCAATCGGGCGAATATGCTGCCATGGTGTCGCAGGTTCGATAATTTCAATCGTATCTGCATCAAGAATGTCGACATTTTCAATCATGATTACCGCATTGAACGGAGCAGGAATCGCATTTCCCGTATCTACATATGAAAACTCTTTACCCTGTTTGAGTTGAAGAGGATTTTGCTCGTGTGCATTGTACGTACTTTCAGCGATAACGGCAATTCCATCCATTGCCGAAGCGTGATAATGAGGTGTTGAATTCTGCGCAAATATCGGCTCGGCTGTAACACGGCCTAAGGCAGCACTTGTTGGAATCCTTTCAATTTCAAGGGGCAGCTGAAACGCTTCGAGAATCTCTCGCTTCGCTTCCGATCGGGGTTTGTCCTCTAAATAAATTTTACGTTTATAGCGAATGTGTTCCATTTGTTTATTTTCCCCCTTATCGTGTTGCAATCACAGGCACATACTCACCCTGTGAAATACCCTCTTTTTCTGAAGTAATCTCGACTATTCCATCACTTTTTACAAGTGTCGTAATCAGTCCGGATTTTCCAATAATCGGCTCTGCCCACCATTCGCCTTCTTTTTCAAATAGGCGTACACGGATGTAATCTGAACGGCCAGGTGCCGAAGGGATGTTTTTCGTCATCCGGGCAAAAACTCGGTCTAGTTTTTTTTCTGCCTTCTTACCTTTAAGTTTCTCCAATACTTTCTCGCCAAATAGTTTAAAAATAATCATTGCCGATGCTGGATGCCCTGGTAATCCAATTACGGGTTTTCCATTTGCCATGGCAAGGATGGTTGGCTTCCCAGGCTTAATAGAAATGCCGTGGACGAATACTCCCGGTGTTCCTAAAGAATCAATTACTTCGATGGTATAGTCCTTGGCACCGACCGAACTTCCTCCAGAGAGGATTAAACAATCAACTTGGTCGTAAAGTTCCTTTGCCCGCTGTTGGAATTCCTGGAAGTCATCCTTAACTATACCGCCATAGATCACTTCTATATCCCATTCAGCCGCTAAACCAGCAATCGTTAAATAGTTGATATCACGAATTTGTCCTACTAAAAGATTCTCTGTTTGATAGGGTACAATTTCATCCCCGGAGGAAAGATATCCTGCCTTAAGTTTACGAAAAACAGTTACCTCACTAACGCCTAACGAAGCGAGGGCACCTAATTCTTGTGGGCGTAACATGGTTCCTTCGTTCAGAAGAACCTCGCCGCTGCGGATATCCTCTCCTGTACGAATGACATTCTCATTAGGAGCAATTTGCTTATATACATTAAGTAAACCATCGATGTCTTCACAATGCTCAATCATGATAACACTATCACTGCCTGCTGGAAGCATGCCCCCAGTTGGAACATATACGGCTTCTCCAAGCCCAACCTGGTAAGCTGAGGCTTCACCCATTTTCACTTCACCGATTACATTTAAAAAACCCGGCATCGATTCAGAGGAACCATAAGTATCTCTCGCTCGTACAGCATAGCCATCAACGGTTGAACGGTCAAAACCCGGGACATTTTCCTTGGCGGTGACAGGCACCGCTAAAATATAGTGAAGGGCATTTTCCAGTGATCGTACCTCGGTCTCTTTAATTGCTGCGACCTGTTCTTCTATTAAGTCGAAGGTTTCTTCGACTGTTTTTACTTTGAAAAATTGCATTGTGCCTTACTACCTCCCTTGCTGATTTGCCTCGAACCACCTTTTTGCCTCTTCATATTCATGCGGATAATTCATGTTGAAAAAGACACGCTCGATGTCGCCGTTACTGTAAGCTTGTAATTCCTTTTCAGATAGAGATAGGACGTTTAAGTGGTCAAGCAAATGTTTGATAGGAAGACGTCCATTCTCAATACATTCTTCTATTTTCTTTACCGTACTCTTTTGAAAAACGGCACATAAGGTTTGTATTTTTCCATTAATTACGGGTACTACTGCATCATAATGGTTAATATTGTTCACTAGGGTTTCTGCAAGCGCTCCAGTAACAAACGGCATATCACAGGCAACGATGAAATTTACATCATAGGAAGAAGCTGTTAATCCAGCATGAAAGCCGGCAAGCGGTCCTTTATTTGGATAATGATCTGCTACCAATTTCACTCCCAAAAATTGATAGTGTTCGGGTTCGTTGGTTACCAGAATTATATCATCAAAATGTACCTTAAGTGTTTCTATCAGGCGTTCAATATTGGTTTTCTCATTTATTTTTAAGAGAGCCTTGTTTGTACCCATCCTGCTCGATTTTCCACCTGATAAAATAATAGCCGCAGCCTTCATGAATCATGCACCTTCTTAATTTGTAAGTTTTTTCTCCCCAACGGCTTGATAGCCATTTTCCTGGGCGATGAAATCTAGATGTATTGTATTTAAATCTAGCATAGCAGAAGATGGTTTGCTGAGGTATTGTCTTGTATCTATTACTTTAATATATCCTTTACATTCTTCGCAAACCTGAATTTGTGAAGCAGCATCGCCTTCGATTGTTAAAAACTGAATGGTCTTGTGATCGTCATTCCCACAGTGGGCACATTCTAGGCGTTTCGCATCCCAATGAACTAGACAGCGCGGGCATTGCATCACCTTTTGTCCTTCCCCTTCAAGAACGGCAAGTCGTGCTGGTTCACCGCAAACTGGGCATCCTGCACCTGGGACAGCACGCTGAATTCCTTCTTGTACAGCTTCAGCAGTTAGCTGCAAATAGGGACGAAGTGCAGATTCTGCGAGGAATTGTGGAATCCAATCTTCCAGTCCGTTTTCCTCGGCAAAGTTGCCAAAATAAAACTGGTTGAAGGAAAATGCTTCATCAATCCAACGGATAGCTACTTCTTCATTAAGCAGATTACTGATTCCTGCCAGTTTCGGTTCAAGTTCGGGATTATTCTCGATTAATAAGGATTTTATTTCCTCTATCCACTGTAGGAATAGTGAAATATCAAAATCAATAGCCGTTAATGCTGCAGCAGGCACTCCTGCTGACATAGCAGCTTTATCAAGGTTTGGTGTAATAGATTCTGGATTAATGCTCTGTTTCCACTTTTCTTGCAGCTTTAATATGTCTTTGTGCAAATTTTGATATTCCTTTGAAACTACTGACTTTTTCATCGCTGTTACACCTCTTTAACTTTATTTAGCAGAAAAGCTGTCCTATTACAGACAGCCTTTCTACTTATTAGATTACCCTATAGGCTGAATCATGCGCCTTTTTTCTTGTTTTTGCCTTTACCATGGCCTTTTGGATCATCTAGGTCAGGGAAGTTGCCTTTTGCTACTTCTTCATCATACCAGTCAGGATAGTGCTCTTTTGCCCACCAAGCTGGTACTTCCCCTGTAATAACGCCTGAATAACCAGGGCGAGAGTTTTTGTGAACTACACTAAGGTAGACATGGCCAACTACTACTGCAATCGCAAGACCAAAGCCTACGTTATGAAGGAAGTATCCCCACTGAACGACTGCCCTAGGGAAGAATTCAGGGAACCACATTGGGAATCCAGAGCCAATAATCAATAACGCTGTAACAATTTGGATGATTGAGTTGATTTTCTCACCTGCGTTAAAGAATGATTGTCTAATATGTTTGAATTTGAATCCGAACAGTTCTTTAACAAATTCAGTAAAGAAACCAATATCCCTCTTTTTCCACGTAACAAGCTCTTTCATCCAAAGCTTAAAGCCCTTGAAGTCCCAAATTACCCAGATGAACGTTGGCGTAATAAACGCTACTGCGAAAATCCGATGAAGTAAACGTGCACCTTCAGGTCCGCCTAGTACCGGATATAACCAATTAAAGAAATCGGTGTACATTGGTAATGCTGTGATATAAAGGGCAAAGAAGGATATGGCGTTAACACCATGTGCCCAAACAAAGGCTTTAGAAAAACGTCTTACTTTTACTGTAGGCTTCTGCTGATTACTCATGGCTTTCACCTCCGTCTTCGTCTTTTCCTTTATTTTTTTTACTGATAATATTGTTAGTAATAAATGCTCCGACAACTGCCATTGTTGTGGCACCAATCATCATCTTACCTAGTGGCTGTGCATAATCCTTCCAAAGGACAGCTGATGTTGGAACAACTGGGTTTTCAGGCAATCCGTAGACAGATGGCTTTTCTGCTAATACATAAATCGTGTGCGTACCGCCAACTCCCTGTGGGTTATAAACCATGGCATTAGGGTAACGTCCTTTAATTTCTTTGACACGTTGTTCTGCCTTTTGGATCATTGCCTTTTGATCGCCAAACTCCATTGCACCTGTATGACAAGTTGTAACGCAAGCTGGCTGTAGGCCTTCCTCAATACGGTCCGTACATTGTGTACATTTATGTGCTTTTCTGTATTCCTTACCGTTTTTATCCTTATATTCTTTAAGAGAAATAACTTCAAACGGACAGTTTTGCGTACAATACCCACAACCTACACAGGCATCTTGATCAATGACAACGGTGCCGAACTTTGTGTAGCTGATTGCATTTTCCGGACAAACCTTTTCACAGGCTGCATCCGTACAATGGAAACAGGTAGAGTGACGGAAAAGGTAGTCAAGATTTCCTTTTGAATCTTCATGCTCGATATATTGTAAAACGTTCCAAGTATCGGCAGTTGTCTTGGTATGTGACTGGGCACTTCCTAAGAAATCCTGCGGTTCAGCTGGAAGGTCATTCCAGTTTTTACAAGCTACCATACAGGCACGGCAGCCGTCACACTTGGTAACATCGACATATTTCACATATTCAGTAGCCATTAGTCAGCCCTCCTTACGTCACATAGGAATGCCTTATACTCAGGTATGGTTGTATTTGCATCCCCGATATGAGGTGTCAGGCGATTTGCTGTATCCCCAGTTGCGATTCCCTTGTATCCAAAATGCCATGGCATTCCGATTTGATGAACCTTCTTACCGTTTATAGTATAAGGTTTAAAACGTTTAGTCACCATGGCGAAGGCTTTTACCTCTCCGCGTGCAGAGCTTACAAGAATTTTGTCTTTGTTCTTAATGCCTTTTTCTTTTGCTAATTCTTCACTTATTTCCACATACATATGTGGTACAAGCTCTGATAGCCATGGCTGATTACGGGTCATTGAACCTGATTGCCAATGCTCACTAACGCGGTAAGTTGTAGCAACAATCGGGAAGTCCGCTTTGAATCCACGTTTATTGAAGTCTCCTTCAATTACAACAGCCGCTGGATTCATTTCTTGGCTTGAAAAAGGATTTGCTACCGGGCTTTCAAATGGTTCATAGTGTTCAGGGAACGGACCGTCATTTAATGTTGGTGCGTACAGTAAGCCTACTCCATCCTTGTTCATGATAAACGGATCGGTTCCTGTTGGATCTGTTGGAGCTTTTGTTGGAACAAAGTCAGGTACGTCATGTCCAACCCATTTCTTTTGAACATCATCCCACCAGATAACTGCTTTATCCTTGCTCCATGGCTTACCGCTTGGATCTGCTGATGCACGGTTGTAGATAATTCGGCGGTTTGCTGGCCATGCAAATGCCCAATTCAGGTAATTACTCATGCCTGTATCTTTGTTGTCACGGTTTTTCGCACGATTTTTTCCTTCTTCAGGATAGAAACCAGAATAGATCCAGTTACCCGAGCAGGTTGACCCGTCATCTTTAAGAGCACCAAAGCCGGCAACCTGTTTACCAGTATTTACATCATAGCCGTTGATTTCCTTACAAACTAAATCAATATCCGGATGATGTCCTTCACCGTAATTCCAGTAAAGAGCATTGATTGTTTTTGAAGCAGGACTTGCTTCATTTTTATAAAGTGCTTTAATTCTTGTCGCAAGCTCATGGATAATTTCTAAGTCTGCTTTTGACTCACCTAATGGCTTAATTGCCTGCCAACGGTACTGCATCCAACGGCCGCTGTTAGATATGCTTCCTTCTTTTTCATAAGAAGAACATGCAGGAAGGAAGAATACTTCTGTATTAATCTTAGATGGGT
Source organism: Neobacillus sp. FSL H8-0543 (assembly GCF_038592905.1). Lineage (GTDB taxonomy): Bacteria > Bacillota > Bacilli > Bacillales > Cytobacillaceae > Neobacillus. The sequence continues at coordinate 2,369,798 of NZ_CP151943.1, forward strand.
CGCTGCCAGCTTCTTTTTGCCAGAAGGCTGATGATTCAGTTTCCCAAAGATCAACTGCTACTAACCACTTAAGGTTTCCAAGAGCTTCTTTTTCTTTTCCAGCGTTCGGTCCGCCGACAACTGGGTTGGTACCAAATAGGAACGCTCCTTCTAGCTCGCCTTTATACATCGCATTAAACAAGTTAATGTGTGAGTAGTTTTTATTACCTTTTGGCAGATTTTGATAGCCAAATTCATTATCCTTTGTTGCATTCGGACCATACCAAGCTTTTAAAAGACTGGCAACGAATTTTGGTTTATTACTTTGATAGCCTGTTTTCGGTGTTTCCTTTGCATTATAGCCCTCAAGTGTGGCATGCTCTGGAATTGCTTTTGGTGTTGCCAGGTAACCTGGGATTGTATCATACAATAGTGCAAAGTCGGTTGAACCTTGAACATTGGATTCACCGCGCATTGCATTAATTCCTCCGCCTGGAAGGCCGATATTTCCAAGAAGCATCTGAATGATGGCGAAAGCGCGAACATTTTGGGTGCCAACAGTATGTTGTGTTGTTCCCATCGCATACAAAATCGTTCCTGATTTACCTACTTGACCTGTTGAACAGAATGTTTCACAAACCTTTAAATAGTCTTCTTTTGATGTCCCTGTTACTGAAGTAACTGCATCAACATTATAACGCGAGTAATGCTTTTTCATTAATTGGAATACGGAACGAGGATGTTCTAATGTTTCATCCTTCACTGGTGTTCCATCTTCATTTGTTTCCCATGCCCATTGTGTTTTATCATAAGCACGTTTTGCTTCGTCATATCCTGAGAATAAACCATCATTAAATTTAAAGCTGTCTTTTACGATAAAGCTTGCGTTTGTATATTTAGCAACATACTCTTTGTGGTAAAGATTATTTTCTAGCGCATAGTTAATCATCCCGCCGACAAACGGAATATCCGTTCCTGAGCGAAGCGGTGCATAAACATCAGACATTGACGAGGTTCTTGTGTAACGTGGATCCACGCTAACAATCTTTCCGCCTTTATCCTTTGCTTTTTGCAGCCATCTAAAGCTTATTGGATGATTTTCAGCAGGGTTTGCGCCCATAATCAATGCACAATCCGTATATTGCAAATCATTCCAATGGTTAGTCATTGCTCCACGTCCAAATGAAGGTGCCAGACCGGCAACCGTAGAACTATGTCATATTCGTGCCTGGTGCTCTAAATAGGTAACACCAAGCCCTCTCATCATTTTCGCCAGCAGATAACACTCTTCATTGTCAAGAGCTGCTCCACCAAGACTGGCAATCGCCTCAGTCTTATTTACAATCAAGCCATCTTCTTTTTCGACAAATGTTTTGTCACGTGTTTCTTTTGTGCGCTTGGCAATGGTTTCATACATCCATTCCCATTCTTTTTCTTCCCATTTACTGCTTCCTGGTGCACGATATAAAGGTTTTTTTACTCGTTTTTCAGAAGTATACAATTGTCTAATTGTCGTACCTTTACTACATAATTTACCTTCGTTAATTGGGTTATCCGGATCCCCCTCCGTATAAACCACTTCATTGTCTTTTGTATGAACTAAAATTCCACAGCCAACGCCGCAAAAACAGCAGATGGTAGGTGTAACAGTTGATGAAGCAATCTTGAACTCTTTCGTACTAGCGTGGGCCTTTTTTTCATTAAAGCCTAATTCAACTACGGCCAAGGTTGCTGCAGTGGCACCGGACAACTTCAAAAACTGTCGGCGATTTAAGTTGATTTCAACCATTTCTCAAACTCCTTCCCAAAGTTTAATAGAATATCCCATTTCTCTAGTCTAGCTTTTTGTTGCTTAATACCCCCTTCAAATTCAATGCATCTCTACAGCAGATTCTTTGATTAGGTCATTCTGCACTCTTCCTGTTGAGGTATAAATATTTGCCATTTTCCCTCTTAGATAGCCAATTACCTCAATATTTAAGTATTTTGCTAATTGGACTGCTTGCTTAGTTGCAGCTGTTCGAGATCCTATGATAGGAAAACCAAACTTCGCTGCTTTGGAGAGCATTTCATATGAAACCCTTCCGGTTGTTAACAAAACTAACCGTTCGGGAGGTAAACTATTTCGCAGTGCATAACCAATGATCTTATCCACGGCATTATGACGCCCGATATCTTCCCGGACTGTAATGCTGCCTGCTTCGTCAATAATACAGGCACCGTGCATTCCGCCTGTTTCAAGGTATAAGGGCGAATTTTGAGCAAATTCACTTCTTTTCTTCAATAAATAACTTAATTTATGGCTAGTACCGTTTGATACTTTTTCAAAATTTTTAACATCTGTCATTGAGAAAAACGTCACACCGCGTCCACAGCCTGCCGTGTAGTGCTTCTTTTTCGAAAACATCTCTTCTTCATTAAATCCATTCAGAAGAGTAACATGGATGCTTCCCATTTCTTCGCTAAAAATTACAGACTCTACTTCACTTGCCGTTTGAATAAACCCTTCAGAAAACAAATAACCGTATGCCCAATCTACTAGATTGTGTTTTGTTAATTGAAACACAGCTATTTCATATCCGTTTACCACTAGGCTAATTGGATATTCATCAGGACAGCCTTTCTGGATCATCGCTTTCACCCCTTTCATGAATTCACATTCATGGTGTACCTATTGTAATTTTGCTACCATATACCCTTCAGCGATATTTATCACAACAAAATTGAAAGAATGATACTTTTTAAATTTATAACAATTTAAAAAGGTATAACTGCCAAGACATTGACAATCCTCCGACAAATTTGTGTCCTTTTGTTGTACTTTTTGTGAATCGACAACTTTTCCACTGTATATAAGTTAAAAACTGCACATCCGTAAGCGGTTTCAGTCCTATTTACTAGTAGTTCTTCGCTTTTATAGTTCCATCGTACGATGGCCAACGTCTTTTAGGAAGTAACATTTATCACGAAAAGAAGGTTATCAGCGTAATAACCATCAATTGTCATTCTTCTGACAAAAATAGAAAAGCGGAGGACTTGTCTGGTAAAAAAATTACTATATTTCCGTGATTGTTTTATAATAGTAAATAGTGTTTCATGTACCAGCTAAGGAGGAGAATACATAATGACAATTAAGAAGGTAATGACGATTGCAGGATCTGATACAAGCGGCGGTGCTGGAATCCAAGCTGATTTGAAAACGTTCCAGGAGCTGGGTGTATACGGAATGACAGCATTGACTACGATTGTAACGATGGATCCAAAAAACAACTGGCATCATAATGTTTTTCCTATTGCCATTGAAACTCTCGAGACTCAAATAGAAACAGTCCTATCTGTTGGTATCGATGCCATGAAAACAGGGATGCTTGGTACCGTCGAAATCATCGAATTAGCTGCAAAAGTAATTGATGAAAATAAACTGGACCGAGTGGTGATTGACCCGGTTATGGTTTGTAAAGGTGAGGATGAAGTATTACATCCAGAAACCGTCGATGCTATGCGCGAATTTTTATTACCACGTGCAACGGTGGTTACACCAAACCTTTTTGAGGCAGGCCAATTAGCGCAAACGGGACCTGTCCGCACTTTGGAGGATATGAAAGCTGCCGCAGTTAAAATCCATGATATGGGTGCCAAATTTGTTTTGATTAAAGGTGGTAGTAAGCTATTAACGGAAGAAAAGGCAGTGGACCTCCTTTATGATGGGGAAGAATTCCAGATTTATGAGTCTGAAAAATTAGAGACTACCTATACACATGGTGCCGGCTGTACGTATTCTTCTGCCATCACAGCAGAGTTGGCAAAGGGTAAATCTGTTTATGAGGCGGTAGACGTCGCTAAGGAATTTATCACTGCAGCAATCAGCCAAGGGTTCTGTTTAAATGAATATGTCGGTCCAACCTGGCATGGTGCCTACCGCAGCGCCTCAAAAGTAACGGAGTACTGCGACGATTGCGAAGAATAATAAACAGTTGAAGAGCCGAAATTGGCTCTTTTTTATTTGCTATAAACTCATAGTTGATTGGAGCGGAAGGCACGAAGACTCCTGCGGGAAGAGCAAGTCACGGGAGACCCCGCAGGAGCGAAGCGACGAGGAGGCTCCCGGACTGCCCGCGGAAAGCGAAGTGCCTGGAGCTCCAATCAACAGGCAAATTTTATTATATAAGCTTGAATTTCGCATTTTCCAACTGATTTTAGTATGATAGTTACATTATTAAATACACTAGTTTATAGATTCTTATCTGCAAAAAGGGAAAGGAGGCACGTACCATGGACCCAATAAAAAACCATCAAAGCGTTCAAGAAGAAATTAACCGTTTCGCCAACCAGGATGTCTATCTGCATCTCGAAACCACAAATGGTGCCTATGCATCCCACCATGATCAAAAATTCTTTAATGCTGGGGCCCATATTCGCAATGCCCTCGTTAAGTATGAGCATGGAAAGATTACTGGTAATGACCCATATCGCGTTGGTTTAAAATTAAACCTCGGCTGGATTTATGCAGAGGGACTTACCCACTTCGAGGTAGACGAAGAAGGCCGATTATTATTGGCTGGCCATGATTCCAACGGCAAACTGGCAGTCGCTCTACAACTTAGCCACACACCATTTGAGTAAGAGATAAACCCGAAAGGAGAATGTTAAATGGAAAAAGAACGGCATGTTTTGGTTGTCTTCCCTCATCCGGATGACGAAGCTTTCGGGGTTTCGGGGACAATCGCAACCCACGTAAAAAATGGCACCCCTGTTACCTATGCTTGCTTAACATTAGGGGAAATGGGACGCAACATGGGGAAACCTGTTTTTACTAATAGAGAAAACCTCCCGAAAATACGAAAAGAAGAATTAATAGAGGCTGCCCGCGTTTTAGGGATTCAAGACTTGCGGATGCTTGGATACCGCGATAAAACGGTTGAATTTGAGGATGACGAAAAGCTGACAAATGCTATGTCCGCATTAATTGCTGATGTAAATCCATCATTAATTATTACCTTTTATCCCGGCTATTCCGTTCATCCGGATCACGATGCGACCGGTGCGGCCGTCGTCAGGGCAGTCGAAAGAATCCCTGCCGCCGCAAGGCCCAAATTGCATTGTGTAGCATTTTCAAATGATTGTATCCAAGCACTCGGTGAGGCAGACATCATTAATAATATCAGTCCTGTTGCTAACATTAAGCTGGCTGCCATTCAGGCACACCGCTCCCAATCGGAGCAAATGTTTGGAGATATCGCAGAAAAATTAAAAAACCAGGACCCGCAAATGATGGCCTGGATTAATAACGAACGGTTTTGGACCTACAAATTTACCAATTAACGGTAAGTAAACCAAAGGCTGACCTTAACAGTAAAACTGCTTAAGGTCAGCCTTTTTTTAATAGTTTGGTTTTAACAGAGTACAAAGCGTACACCAATCAAGGATGATGATTTTCCTTGTTTTCATCTCAATGATCCCCTGCTTTTTCAATTTAGAAAACACTCTGCTTACACTTTCTCTCGAGGTTCCAACCACAGTCGCAAATTCTTGAATCGTCAAAGGAATTTCAATATTCCATCTAGTCTTTGAGTTGTTAAATTTATTGCCTAGCCGCTCTAGCGTTTTAATCGTTTTCGCATAGACATCTAGTAAGGCCACATCTCTCAATGTTGAGGTTTTTTCTCGGAGAGCATCGCTCATGTAGCGAATCATTTCAATAGCAAGTTCCGGATATTCATGCATCCCTTTTTCTAATTCTAGTTTATCCAAATAGAACAACTGACCGTCTTCGAGCATTGTTGCTGTCGCCGGATAGAGCTCGGAGGTCCTAGAAAATAAACAAGCTTCAGCAAAAACATCTCCCTTTTGCTTGATACATACGATAATTTCATTCCCATTCTCATCCTGCTTTGTCAGCTTTACTGTCCCCGAATGGACAAAATATACTCCCTTGGCAACCTCATCTTCAAAAATGATATGTTCCCCTTTTTTATAAGACAATGTCTGGATTCTCCTAATAATGAGATTCATAGATTCTGTTGTTAAATCTCTAAAAACAACAATTTTACGCAAGAATGCCTCTGTTTTGACATCTTGAATATTCATATGTCTGTCTTCTAACAGTTCATACATCTTCTTCCCTCCTTTTTGCTTGTTGGTCTATTGATTTTCCGCTCCAGGCGCTTAAGCGCCTGTGGGGTCTCCCCAGCCCCGTACTCCCGCAGGAGTCTCGTGCCTTCCGCTCCAATCAAAATCAACATGATCTTTTATACAGCCTACAATTCCATGTCTTCTAGTAAGTATCTCCATTTTAATAAATCTTCCATTTTCCTGTAGTGATAAATTTCACAAAATGTTCATCTTTTTAAACCCTTTTGGCGACAAGGGGTTTCACAAAATTTTCACACAAACGCCTTCAAATGTGCTAAACATCACATTTCAACATTGGATTACAGACTAGGATATGATTGTAAATTCGACAGAAGGAGGGGGAAGAATGAAGAAGGCAATTATCAGCTTTGTCACAAGTATAATAATCGGATTTGGTCTAGGATACCTAGTGTTTGGGGTGATCTTAGACGATTCTGCTAAAGAGCCTCAAGTAGCTCAAACAGAAGCAACTGAAGAGGCAACTCCAACTGAAGAGCAAAAGAAAGAACCAGAAACAGCAGCAGTTGATGCAGATAACATCCTAAACAGTAAAGGCTGTCTTGGCTGTCACGCTGTTGAATCCCTTGGTTTACAAGGCGGTGCAACAGGCCCAGACCTTTCAAAGGCCTTTGAAGGCGTAGAAGATAAGCATGGCAAGCCAATTGATGAATTCTTAAAAGAACCAACTTCAGCGGTTATGTCCAGCGTAATCGACGGTAGCCCATTAACAGAAGATGAACTTACTAAAGTTTTAGAAATGCTCAATCAGGCTTCTGAAAAATAATAACAAACAAGGTGGTGTAACTAAATGAAAAAATGGATTCCAATTGCTTCAGGTTTAATGGCAGGCTTTGTTGCTGCAACGATTAGTTTTGCAGATTTCTCAAAGAATACGAATTCTGAACTTTCCTCTGCAACTAACAAAAGTGATGCTGAAAAAGTTTATGTTCCTTTCGGTGAAAAGGATGATTATTATTTATTCGCTTCAGGCGGGCACTCTGGTCAAATGTTTATTTACGGTGTTCCTTCGATGCGTCAAATTCGAACCGTTCCTGTATTCTCTCAAGACTCAGCAACAGGCTATGGATTTGATGAGCATTCTAAGGAAATGATGGGGGGCTATACATGGGGAGACCTTCACCACCCGGCTTTTTCAGAAACTAATGGCGATTATGACGGTAAATACATGTTTGCAACCGATGTCGGAAATAGCCGTGCAGCGGTTATGGACCTTGAAACCTTTACAACAAAGGATATCTTAAAGGTACCGAATACTAGCGGACCTCACTGTGCGGCCTTCGTTACGGAAAATACGGAGTATATGTTCCTGCCAACACGATTTGCCGTTCCACTTGGACAAGAATATGAATCTCTTGATGACTACAGCACAAAGTACCGTGGTGTTATGTCTGCGGTTACATTTGACGAGGAAAATACAAAATTAAATATTGGTTACCAAGTTGCTCTTCCGCCTTGGTCTTATGATCTTTCTGATGCTGGCAAAAAGAGTTCAGCGGACTGGGCTGTCATGACAACCTATAACACAGAGGAAGCAACAACCAATCTTGAAATCAATGCTTCACAGGCAGACCGTGACTTCATTGTTCTTTTTAACTGGAAAGAGCTTGAGCAAATGGTGAAGGACGGACAGTATGACGATGTAACTGGTCAAAAAATGATTTTCCCTGAAAAACATAAAGGCGGAATTTACCTTGTGCCGGTTGCGAAATCACCGCATGGTGTTGACGTAACCCCTGATGGAAAGCACTTTATCGCTTCAGGAAAATTGGCTCCATCAATGACTGTATTTTCTTTTGAAAAAGCGTTTGAAGCCGTTAAAAACCAAGACTTCTCAGGTGAACGGAACGGAATTCCAATCTTAAAGTATGAATCAGTAATGGAAAGAGAAGTAAACCCTGAAAATGCTCTTGGACCGCTTCACACTCAATTTGATGACAAAGGCATGGCTTACACAACAATGTTTATTTCTTCCGAGATTGTTAAATGGGATCCAAAAACGGGCGAAACATTAGACCGTGTTCCGGTTCAATATTCTCCAGGACATTCTGTTGCTGCCGAAGGTGACACGGTTTCACCTGATGGACAATGGTTAATTGCCTTAAATAAGATTGCTAAAGACACCTATTTATCTGTTGGTCCTTCTCATCCAGAATCGATGCAATTAATTGATATCAGCGGAAAAATGAAGGTCATTCAATCATCACCGGTTAACCCGGAACCGCACTATGCACAAATGATTAAGGCAGACAAAATTAAAACAATCGAAGTTTATCCGAAAGATGAAAAGAACAAGCTTGCTACCTACAAACAAGAAGATGCCAAAATAGTACGAAATGGCAATAAAGTAGATGTTTACGGTATTGCGATGCGCTCAAAATTCATTTTTGACTCAAAGGCTAAACGTCCTGACGTAATCGAAGTAAATGAAGGCGATCAGGTAACCATCCATCTGACAAATACGGACTTCGATGAAGATATTACCCATGGTTTTGCAATTAACAGTTATGACTTAAACATTGAGGTACAACCTGGTCAAACGAATACCATCACATTCACTGCTGATAAAGCTGGTACTTTCCCAATTTACTGTACAAACTTCTGTTCAGCACTGCACCAAGAAATGACCGGCTACTTCCTTGTAAAACCGAAGAACTAATGCTGGTGATGGGTATCAATTAATTAAATTGATACCCTTCTCCGTTTAATCTTTAGCTCTGTGAACTTGGCTGTTGATTGGAGCTCCAGGCGCTTCGCTTTCCGCGGGCGTGCCGGGGAGCCTCCTCGGCGCTTTAGCGCCTGTGGGGTCTCCCCAGCCCCGTACTCCCGCAGGACATTGAATAAGCTTCCTTGAATTTGCACCGCACGAAGGAAATGCGGTAGCATTTTCGAGGAGTCTCGCGCCTTCCGCTCCAATCAACAGGTTAGTTTTAACAAAGCCTAATTTTTAGAAAGGTGTGGTTAACTTGATTGATAAGAGTAGAAAATTGTCGATTTTATCTTCTTTACTCATAACACTTTCAGCAGGATTACTAGTCCTTTCTATCTTTTTCCCATGGTGGCAAATGGTCTTTTTTGCCCCGCAATATCCTGAAGGGCTGAATATTATTGTTTATCCGAATAAACTTGAGGGTGAGATTGATATTGTTAATGGACTGAATCACTATATCGGTATGGAAAACTTTAGTGAGGAGAATTTCCCGCAATTACAGTATCTTTCCTATTTAGTTATTGGTTTAGCAGCCATTACGCTTTTAGTAGCGCTGCTTAGAAACAAAAAGCTCCTTTACGGATTAATTGGACTGTTTATGGTTGGCGGCGTACTTGGAGTTATTACGCTTCGGAAAGCACTCGTCCATTTTGGTACAAATTTAAGCCCTACTGCTCCCATTAAGATTGACCCATTTGTACCGCCGATTTTAGGGCATAATACAGTGGCAAACTTTTTAACCAATAGCATTCTTGGCTACGGTACATATTTCCTTATCGCTGCCTTTATTCTATTACTCATTCCGTTATGGAAGGACCGAAAAAAATGAAAAAACTGCTCTTTCTTTTCGTTTTCTCACTTCTGTTTGTCATCCATCCTGAGAAAAATATAGCCGCCGAAAACTTACAATCGCTTATCGACAGCTCGGAAGAAGGAGCGGTATTAAAACTTGAAGATCGGACGTATGAGGGCAATCTTGTTCTCATGAAGCCGATTACCATTATTGGCACGAGGAATACCGTGATTAAAGGTGACGGAAAGGGTAATGTTATTTCTATCAAAGCACCTGGGGTAACACTTAAACAGCTCACCGTAACCAATGGCGGTATGGACCGAAATTCGCCAGAAGAGTATGCTGCCATCAAAATCCATACAAATGGAAATGTAGTTGAACATATCAAGATCCGCAATAGTTTTCACGGTATTTATTTAAGTCAAGCTCATGAAAATACCATCCGTTATGTTGACATTAAAGGCATAGGCAAAGGCGAAATTGCTGCCCAAGGAAATGGATTTCACGTCTATTACGCGAACGACAATATCCTTTCCCATAACACCATCGAAGGCACACGGGATGGAATGTTCTTTGACTACTCAAACAACAATCAAAGCTATGAAAATAACATAAGTAACACTAGATATGGACTTCACTATATGTATTCAGACAAAAATATCTTTAAAAAGAATACCTTTACGATGAACACTGGCGGCGCAGCTATTATGAACTCAAATCACTTAATTCTTGAGGACAATCAATTCATTGTAAACTATGGAAATAAATCGTTTGGGTTATTACTGCTTCAAGCAAATGATAATCAAATTATGAACAATACTTTTTACATGAACCAACGAGGACTTTACATTGATCAAGCCACACGCAACCATATCGAGGGCAATAAAATTACTCAAAATCAGATTGGCATTGAGCTTTGGGCTAGTTCCAATCAACAAATTTTTACACAAAATCAAATTACTGAAAATACGATTCCCGCTGTTACCATTGGTGGAACGAGTGAGAGCAATTCCTGGAGCAAGGATAGCAAAGGAAACAACTGGGGAAGTTCGTTCCCGCTCACCGACTTAAATCAGGATGGCCTCGGGGATTTTCCGATAACCTATCAATCTTCTTTATACCAGCTGATTGAAGAGCAGGAATTATCCTATTTATTTTTAAAAAGTCCTGCAATTACGATATTTGAAAAAATGAACGCCCTACTAAAAGATGAAAAAGTTATGTTTAACGACCCGCACCCGTTGGCCGCGGAAAAAGGGAATGCTGGTTCAATGCTACTTATTGCTTTTGCGCTGCTTGCTGGGTTGATTTTATTAAAAGGGAGACATCGACTATGCATTATATTTGGAAGGAATGGAAAGAAAACATAAGAGGGAAGGGATTATGGCTCGCTTTAAGCATTGTTGTTCTCCTAATGATTAGTATTCTGTTTCGTTCCACTGCCCTTTCATTTGATAAAGGCTTTTATGTCCTCTTAATTAATTTGTTTGATACGATTATCTACTTTATCCCGATCCTTTGCTTATTTATTGGCGCCTTTTCAATCTTTCAAGAAAAAGAACAAAAGACGTTAATCATGCTATTAACAAAGAAAGACAACTATATGAGCTTTTTAATCAAAAAGAGCCTTGGACTTTACGTCGTCGTCCTTGTCCCGCTCCTTGTCTGGTTCTTCTTGTACCTGCTATTACTCAAATTTAACTTCCAACTGGATATGAAAAGCTACTACATCTTTGTGGCTGCGATTGTGATTTTGTCTATTACTTTTCTTCAAATCGGAGCAGCAATCGGAAGTTTCAGCCGTTCGCGGATGCAAATTATCGGCTATACGATTTTTGTCTGGTTTTACTTTTTCTTCCTGCATGATTTTATCTTGCTTTCCTTTCTATCTGACGTAACCTATGAAAATGTAAAGTTATTTTCAAGCATGTACTTTTTAAATCCCTTACAGTCGGTAAGGATGTTTTTAGAAACGGGGATGGGTGTTTATTCCTTCGGCCATATGTCACGGCTTCTGCAGGCCTTTATGTGGACGCAGCCAGTATTCTTTTTGCTTGGAAACCTCCTATTCTGGCTTGCTACCTCGATAGGAGCAGCACTTGTCTTTCACCGTAAGGAGGGCTTCGAATGATTAAGGTAACCAATCTAAACCAATCCTTCGGGAAAAAAACAGTCTTAGAGGACATCACCATCGAAATTTGCAGACATGAAATTTGCGCGCTTGTCGGCCGCAATGGTGCCGGGAAATCTACTTTTATCAATAGTTTGCTCGGTTTACTGCCAGTTAAGCAAGGAACGATTACAATCAATGAAATCGAAGTGACAAAGAAAAACAGTGAATGGAAAAGTGCGATAGCTTATCTTCCTGAAAAATTTCAGTTATATCCAATGTTAACAGGACTTGAGAATCTTACCTTTTTTGCAGAAGTGGTCGAAAAAGCCGCCAACCAAGAACGCATTCAGCAGGTACTTACTTCGGTAAGCCTGTGGGATGACCGCGATGTCCAGGTGAAAAAATATTCAAAGGGCATGCTCCAGCGTCTTGGCTTAGCGATTACCCTTTATCAGGATTCCAGCATCCTGATTCTTGATGAGCCCACAAGCGGAATTGATCCGATGGGAAGGAAGGAAATTTTAGAAGTGTTAAAATCACTTCACGATAAAACCATCCTCCTCTCCTCACACCATCTGGATGAAATCAAACAGGTATGTACCCATGTCGCCTATTTGGATAATGGGAAAATGAACAAATACACGGTTGCAGAATTCTTGCAAACACATAATCTTGGAGGGATTGACTCATGAAAAAGGCGATGATGCTCACCGCACTGCTGCTACTGCTTGCACTCTCAGGCTGTAGTGCGAGCCCTGAGTATAAGATAGAGGTAACAAAACCCATCTACTACCAACAAAATACTAATGTTCCCTTTGAAATCAAAGTAACCGAGAAGGACAAGGCAGCGACGGGACTTGAAGTTTCAGCAGTATTTTCGATGACCAATATGGATCACGGCACATATGATGTTAAGTTAACTGAAGGGGAAAACGGCATTTATTCCGGTAATGTGGAGCTTCCAATGGGAGGCAAATACGAAATATTACTAACATTGACAACAGATGGGGAAAAAATTGAAAAGGTTATTAATTATGAAGTTGAAAAACCTGAAGGTGTCGCATCCGTTAATGGAAGCTGGATTACAAATGAGGATGTAGAGTTCTATAAGTTTATCAATAAGCTACAGTTAGCGATCAACCGGGAGACAGATCAAAAGAGATACACGGGTGAGGAGTTGAATGAGGCCTTAGCTTATTGGGATTCTCAAGAAAAATTGATAGAGGATAAGAATCAATTATTGACGCAAATCATCCGTCTGCGTTCAATGGCGATGCTTGCCGAAGAAAAAGGCCATCAGGCAGCTGATGCTGAAATAGAGACTGAAATCAACAAGGTTCAGGCTCAGTACAATCAATATGAAGCTGCTAAAGCAATGATTACTGAGTACGGGGAAGAAGCGTTTTGGGAGATAGAAAAACAGCAATATAAGTTAATTGTTCTTTCTCAAAAGGTGCAAAATGACTTGGTTGCCCAGGTTAAAAAGGAAAACCCTAAGATGGGTGAACAAGAAGTTTTCTTCCAAGCACAAAAACGTTATGAGGAGCTGCTTGTATCACAGGTAAATTCATTGGAAATTGTTATTTATTAAAGCTCTTTTCTTAAACGATGTTGCTTTTTGTACTAATCCATAGAGATGAATTCAGACAGGTTTGGTGAATTCATGGGCAATCTTGCCTGGTTTTTCATATGGAGTTGTCCTTCATCGAACTTATGAAGGACATCTTGCCTGATTTTTCGAACGGAGTTGTCCTTCATCGGGCTTATGAAGGACATCTTGCCTGATTTTTCGAACGGAGTTGTCCTTCATCGGGCTTATGAAGGACATCTTGCTCGGTTTTCCATATGGAGTTGTCCTTCATCGAACTTATGAAGGACATCTTGCTCGGTTTTCCATATGGAGTTGTCCTTCATCGAACTTATGAAGGACATCTTGCTCGGTTTTTCGCACGGAGTTGTCCTTCAGACAGGTTTGGACATTGTCAGCGTGCTTTTTTCATTCTTCTGGTGTGTTGATGATTTTTAGGGTTTTAAAGCCGAGGTTTATTTTATAGTTTAGGTTCCAATTTGCTCCTAAAATCTCAATCTCATTTTCCTGGAGGTTAAACCTGATCACGACATCATTGTCTTCATCGACAATGACATAGGAATTCTTATTAGTGAAGACTTGGTAGGATGTATGGGCAATTAAGGTCCAGCCATTTTGTAATTTATTACTTTTTGTACTCATCGTTAACCTTCCTTTTACTTCAGATTACTAAGTAGTACTCGGAACAAACGATCATCGTTTTCATCCGGAGTGCCTCTGCCGTCGGTATTGTTACTGACAAAATATAAATAGTCGCCATCGATGAAAAGGTCACGTATTCTCCCTAATCCGGTAATGACAGGACTCGTAGTTTTCTTTTCCAAATCAAATTCGCGGACCGCAATGCCCCTTAATGTCGCTACATATAGTTTTCCAGCAAATGCCGCCATCCCTGAAGGTGCCCATGTATCCTCACCTGATTGAAACAACGGCGTCTCCATTCCTGCTTTCTCTTCCCATCCCTCGATTACAGGCCAGCCATAATTGGCACCCGGCTTAATCTGATTTACTTCATCATGTGCCGATTGACCATGCTCACTCGCATACAATGTCCTGCCAATCCACACTAATCCCTGTGGATTCCGATGGCCATAACTGTAAACATAGGAATTTAGAAAAGGATTATCATCAGGTATCGTTCCATCTAAATTCATTCTTAGAATTTTTCCATTCAATGTTGTTAAATCCTGTGCTGTTTCAGGTGTGGTGGCGTCACCCGTGGTGATATAAAGCTTATTGTCTTGGCCAATTTTCAGCCGGCCGCCATGATGATAGGTAGCGCTTGGAATTCGATCAAGGAGGATTTTTTCCTCTTTCCATCGATCACCATCATAATCTAAGATGACAATCCGATTAAACTGGTCCCGTCCATTGTCAGAATACGTATAATAAGCAAACGCCCTTTGGCTGTCAGTGAAATTAGGGTCGAGAACAAAGCCTAACAGTCCAGCCTCAGCCGCTTTAGCAAGCTGTTTTTCCAGGCTTACTTGCTGCCGTTCCATTTTACCATTTTCGACTTTCACGATACTTCCCGTTCGTTCACTCAGATAGAAAACCCCGTTAACCATGTCAATTGACCATGGAACCCGTAAGTTTTCTGCGATTACTTCAATCTCTGGATGAAGGACGATAGCTTCGTCGTCTGGCTGAGGGATGATTGCTCCTTCGTCTGGCTGGAGGACGACTGCTTTGTCCTCTGGCTGGACCTTTGGCTGCACTTCCTCTTTTTCAAAAAAAGAACAACCTGACATCAATAAGACCATCGATAATAAAATAGAACAAGCCTTGTACATAGCCTCTTCCTTTCTGTCTGTTTAGATTTGCCTCAGCCCTTCTAAAGTACCTCCAGAATCGCTTTTGCCACTCCATGCTCATCATTCGTGCTTGTAATTACATCACAGAGCGATTTAATTTCAAAGCCTGCATTCTCCATAGCAACCGCTCTGCCGACTCTCTCAAGCATGGAGACATCATTATAACTATCGCCTATCGCCATCGTCTCGGATAAATCAATACCTCTTTCCTTCGTAAAGGCCTCTAAGGCAATGCCCTTTTGTGCATATTTATTGGTGATTTCAAGGTTCTCATGCCCTGAAGTCGTAACTGTTAGTTCTGTTAACTCTTTAAGTGAGTCGCTAGCATGATCAAGTCTTTCTGAATCAAATGAGAAGGCAAGAAATTTATAAATCTGATATTCGTCCTGCTCAAATAAAATTTGATAATCACTAATGGTTTCAACTAAGCCATCACGGATTCTCGCTGCTGCAGCATATTCTATTTCCTGTTGATTCACTTCGGGGTTTGCACTGACAATAATATCAACTAGAATGGATACCGCCTTGTCCGCATCAATCGTGAATGCCCCTTTATTTGTATAGACTTCAAAGTAGACATCTTTTTCAGTAAGTTTGGAAGCAACCTTTATTGCCGTTTGCTTATCAATTGGTGTCGAGGTAACCCGTTCCCCCTCTTTCGTTCGTACTTCTGCACCATTTACACCAATGACTGGACATTCCAGTCCTGCTGCATCTAAGACGTACCGTGCTTCCTGATAAGAACGACCTGTAGCAACGACAACTTCTACTCCCTGAGCTTGTGCTTTTAAGATCGCTGCTTTATTTTCTTTACTAATTTGCTGAACAGAGTTCAATAAGGTTCCATCCATATCTGTTGCAATACATTTAATCATGCTATTCACCTAATCCCCGTTTTAGTATTACTGCCATTCTAACATGATTACTGCTACATTCTCGCCTTTTTGCTCAGGTTAAATACTTGCTTCCTTCACGAATACTTAAGGGAGCTAATTGATTATCCTCGATAAACTCTTTAACGGAGGCAGGGTTCGTTTTTGAATATTCTCTTAGGGCCCAGCCTATTGCCTTTTGGATAAAAAACTCCTTACTATCAGCATTCTTTTGTATGTATTGATAAAGGAGATTTTCATTTGTTTGCTGCTTATATTTCAGTTGAAAAAGAATGGACGCTCTTCGCAGCCAAAGGTTTTCGTTGGCTGCCCAGCCATTAATCGTTTCTTTAATCACTTCCGGGTATTTTTGTGCAATTTCCCCTACAGGCTTCGGTGCTAGCGCATCAACCGTATCCCACCACGATTTTGTAACGATTAGGTTTTCAAGGAAATGCAAATCTTCCTTTTGCAGTTTTTTTAGCGATTTCTCCAGATAGACCAGCGCCGTATACTGATATTCTCTTTCATCTTTATTCCATAGTTCTAATACAAACTCTTGATTAAAAGGCTCTTTTAAGAGATTCGTCTCTTTGAAAAATTGTTTCTCAAGCTCTTTTCTTAGCGGTGACTTGATTCCCAAAAAGGGAAAATGGTCTTTCATATACTTTTTCATCGGTTCTGCGTCTTGCAGATTTCGACTTTTTTCAAACATTTGGGTTAGTAAATCTATGTGTTTTTGCAAAAGCTCATCTCCCTTTTTCCTATACAAATATTGTAACCTTTTCTTTATATTCCCTACACCTCTTTTTGCGGTAATCATATTGAATAAAGGAGCAGAGGGACGACAAACTAA
Organism: Neobacillus sp. FSL H8-0543; assembly: GCF_038592905.1. GTDB lineage: Bacteria > Bacillota > Bacilli > Bacillales > Cytobacillaceae > Neobacillus. Next base: position 2,386,673 of record NZ_CP151943.1, read on the forward strand.
GAATTAGTAAAGACGAAAGGAGTTTTTCAAATGACAAAAAAGTATAATAAAGGCAGTAAAAATCAAAATTCCCCACAGGCTGGGTATGCAGAAGCTGAATTTGCCTCAGAGATTGTCAGCGGTGATAACAGCAAAGGCAATAAACGCAATGTAAAAGAAAAGACAAGCAAAACCAATCCTAAATAAATAATCATTTAAAAATACCCTTCAAATAATAAGAAGTCAGCTTTCTTTTTGAAAGCCGACTTCTTATTAAAAGCTACTGTGGGGTGACAATAGCAGCTGGTGAGGCACGTAAGTCCTTCTGATCATCATCATTATTACTGAATTGATTCTGCAATTCAAGGTTTGCTCTTTCTGCTTCGGAGTGTGCTTGAATGGGGGCATGGAGCTTTCCGTCTTCAAGTTGTTTGTTAATCTCAATATTTGCTTCAACAGCTTCATTCGTTGAGTTGTTTTTCACTGTAAATGGCTCCTTCTATATTCAGATTTACTAGACCGTACCGATAGATTCCCCCAATCTGCACTAAGGTAATCATGAAAAAACTGCCCCCAACATCAGGACAGTCTCGCGAGTCTTATTAATTATTAACTAAAGCCAATTCTCTAATTTCCTCCGCAATGAAGCTTTGAATGTTTTCAACGATGGAGAAGTCCATTGCAGGGACATAAATCGCCTCAAGCCCATCGTGAAATTCCTTCGCCTTCGCTAAGTAGGAAATTGCTTCTTTCATTTTTGCTTTATAGTTAGCTGCAATCGGCTTAATTTGGTCAGCGTAAATCTCATCAGTACCCGGTGTAATTAGGAGCTCATACATATCAATGATTTCATCTCCCGCACGGCTAGGGAAATATTCATGTGGAGCCGTGCTGTCAAAAATTGCAATCCCCAGCTCCCTGAATAACACCATATCCAGACTATTGGGATCAAATCCACAATGATAAACTTCGGTGTCGACGCCACGCGCTTCCGCGGCTGCTGCAATCTTTTTCAGCATCGTTGACTTTCCAGAACCTGGCCGTCCCTTAATAAAATAACGATTAGGCAGCTCTTCCGTTAAATTCGGGACAAAGTCCACGGCTCCCTTTGGTGTAGCTGCTCCTAAGAAACGGTGGCGAATATCCGATTTTTTGTTCAACTTTATTTTTCCAAAAAATGAACCAATTAACTTCTTTGTCAGCTGTTCTGCCTTTGAAAAATCCATGTTATCTATATAAATTTTTTCCCAGTCATCATGAATGTCCAATGCTTGCTTGAAGGTTGCATAGGCCTGCTTATACGCCTGGCTAATCTGATTGGATAAACGGAAAATTTCTTGTTTATGTGCTCCGAGTGCGCGGGCATCCCAAGCTTCTCCCAGATTAATATATTCTTCGACGGCACCTGGTGCTTTTGGTTCAATCACATGTGGAGCTGTACCATCCACGATTCCTACCTTCAGTGCAGGAATGAGCACTCCGTCGATGGAGCTGTTGTCTGAAGAACAATGAAGGAATTCTATATTATAGCCCTTTTCGATCCATTCACTGCCTATCTTTTTCATCAACGAGGATTTCCCCGTACCTGGACCGCCCTTTAAGATAAAAATACGGTCAAGCCCCTGGAGATTGGAATCATAAAGGCTATGAAACCCCTTCGCTGTATTACCACCAGCGTAATAGTTTTTAACTTTCCCTGCCACTGATCAACACTCCCTTTAATGGCTATTAAATATTACCCATAAGTACAACTACGCTTCATGACCCGCCTTAAGAGGCTTGTCAATTGCCGAGTAACATTGTAGATTTTCTTACACACTATCTTATGCAGCAATTCGCTATGGGTGAAAGCCTAATCAGGAGATTAATTCTTCAACAAATCAACTATTTCTATCTTTGCTATAGTAATCAAGTCTTCTGGCTTCAACGCCATCTGTACGCCTATTTTCCCTGCGCTGACGACTATCTCTTCCAACAATCTACAACTTTCATCGAGAAACGTCCGATAATCCTTTTTCATTCCGACTGGTGAGCATCCGCCGCGGATATAGCCAGTCCATTTTTGAATATCCTTCACAGGAATCATCTCAACATTTTTTTCACCCGCTGCCCTTGCCGCCTTTTTTAAATCGAGCTCCGCTTCGACGGGAATAATAAAAACAAAGATATTCTTGCTTGCCCCTTGAGCCACTAGAGTTTTATATACCATATTTGGGTTTCTCCCCACTTTACCAGCCACGGTAATCCCATCAATTTTTCCATCCTTGTTGTCGTATGTTAGCACCTCATAGGCGATCTTTTTTGCATCGAGAATTCGAATTGCATTTGTTTTAACTTTAGCCACTTTTCTCACCCTTTCACTGTCGGAAATTCGCTTCTATTTTAATATAAGTCCACGGAATCTCCACATACTTGTCACTCGTTCGTCACTCTATTAAACATAGAATATAGCAAAGATATAGTAAACTAAAGGTGTTAGAAATATATCCCTTTTTAGAATACACAAAGGTTTTTCTAATTACTCACTTAGTCACGTTTATTTTAGTAAAAATTATTGTGAATATATTCACAAATTTAGATAATTTATTAATTGCACTTATTCATTATAAAACCAAAAAAAAGGGTGGCTGTTATGAAATATGATTTAGTCCTTTTACACGCACCTAGTGTATATGACTTTAGAAAAAACTCCCTGCTTGCAGGTCCGATTAGTGATGTTGTTCCTTCTTCACCAGTTTTTGAAATGTATCCAATCGGAATCACTAGTATTGCCGAATACCTTGAAAGATACGGTCTTCGGGTAAAAATCATCAATATTGCTAACCGGATGCTAATGAGTGAAAAATTTGATGTTGAAAAAAAGCTAAGGAATATTAAGACAAAGGCTTTCGGAATCGACCTTCACTGGTTACCACATGCTCACGGAAGTATCGAACTTGCAAAAATCGTCAAAAAGCTTCATCCCGATGTACCAATGATCTTTGGTGGTCTGTCTGCTACCTATTATCATAAAGAGTTAATTGAGTATCCTTGTATTGACTTTGTCTTGCGCGGCGATTCAACTGAAAAGCTGACGCTTCTCTTAATGAATAAGATTGAAACAGGCAATACCCACTATGTCGACATTCCTAACTTAACTTGGAAAAAGGGTACTGACGTTGGCTACAATCCCATTACCTATGTACCAAAGGATTTGGATGATTTAGATGTTCCAGGTTATCGTTATGCGGTCCGTTCCGTATTTAAATATCGCAATTTCCTAGACCCACTTCCATACAACGGCTGGCTGCAATACCCAAATACCGCTTTACTTACAGCACGAGGCTGTTCGCAAAACTGTCTTATTTGCGGCGGTTCAAAGGATGCCTACGACCAAAACTGCGGCCGTAGTTCTCTTGCTCTAAGATCACCTGAAAAACTGATCGAGGATATTAAATTTATTTCTCGCTTTAGCCGGGCACCAATTTTTATCCTCCATGACTTGCGCCAGGGCGGGCGTGAATATGTAAAGGAATTCTTCAGCAGGCTGAAGGCAATTAATCTTAAAAATGAAGTCGTTTTTGAGTTATTCCAGTATGCAGATGAAGAGTTCTTCCAACAGATGAATGACAGTGTACCAAATTATAGTATTGAAATTACGCTTGAAACACATGATGAAAAAATCAGACGCTATAACGGGAAGTTTAACTGTACCAACCCTAAGGTTATCGATACGCTTAATTTCGCTTTAAAGCACGGCTGTAAAAAAATCGACTTATTCTTCATGGTTGGTATCCCAGGACAGACCTATGCTAGTGTGTTAGAAAACATTGATTTTTGTGAAACAATTCATCTTGCTTGTAATCAAGACAAACGAATCTTTTACTTTGTTGCACCACTTGCACCGTTCCTTGACCCTGCAAGCCCAGCATTTGAACATCCAGAAATTCATGGCTATAAAAAGTTCTGTCATACGCTTGAGGATCATCGCGAGGCGATAAAACAGCCATCATGGAAGCATATGCTTAGCTACGAAACAAAGGATTTGTCACGTGATGATATTGTTAATTCAACCTATGAATCTGCTCAACTTTTAAATGAATTTAAGTTAAAATATGGACTGATTGACCAAGCAGGCTATGATGATATTAAGTGGAAAATAGAGAAATCTGTCGATTATATTGAAAAAATCGATCGTGTTCTTGCCCTTCCAAAAGAGCAGCATGCGGCTGAATTAGAAAAAATCCGCAAGGAAGTTCAACAATTAAATGAATATAGTATCTGTGGAAAGAACGAACTAAAATGGGAGGTTCAAAAGAACTACGCTAATTTCTTCTCCCTTGCTATGGTTGGTTTAGAGCAGCTGTATCTAGAATATGCAAATAAAGTGAAAATCAGCTTACGGCCACAAATCCGTCATCAATTCAAACTGGATCCAGAGCACAACGAAGCTGAAAGTTAATACAAAAGGGTATCGGAGATCACTTCCGATACCTTTTTTGTATATTCATAGTCTACTAGTTTAATGTCCACCGAGGTAGGCCATTCTAATCTGGTCGCTTTCATTTAATTCCTCTGACGTTCCTGAGATGACAATTTTCCCTGTCTCAATTACATAAGCTCTGTCAGCAATCGATAATGCCATGTTAGCATTTTGCTCGACTAACAAAATGGTTGTTCCGCTTTGATTAATTTCGGCAATAATTTTAAAAATCGTCTTAACCAAAAGAGGCGCAAGACCCATCGAAGGCTCATCGAGAAGCAATAGACGAGGACGTGCCATTAAGGCACGGCCCATAGCAAGCATTTGTTGCTCTCCGCCAGATAATGTCCCCGCTAGCTGTTTACGACGCTCTAGCAGGCGAGGGAACAGGGTAAATACCTTTTCGAAATCTTCTCGGATCCCTTTTTTATCCTTACGTAGATAGGCCCCTAATTCAAGATTCTCCTCGACTGTCATATTAGAAAAGACACGCCGACCTTCGGGTACATGGGACAATCCTTGTTTGACAATAGATTGGGCAACCTTACCTGAAATCGATTCACCATGAAATAGAATATCGCCTTTTTTTGGTTTTAGTAAGCCTGAAATGGTTTTTAACAATGTGCTTTTACCGGCACCATTCGCACCTATCAGCGTCACTATTTCCCCTTCATTAATTTCAAGCGAGACCCCTTTTAAAGCATGAATAATTCCATAATACACATCGATATCTTCTATTTTTAACATTATGAAACCTCGACCTCCTCGCCTAGGTATGCTTCGATGACTTTTGGATGATTTCTGATATGCTCCGGGGTTCCTTCGGCAATCAATTGACCATGATCAAGCACATATATTCTTTCACATACTCCCATAACAAGAAGCATGTCATGTTCAATTAATAGAATGGTCAGATCGAATCTTTTTCGAATTAAGGCTATTAAATTCATTAATTCTTCTGTTTCCTGCGGGTTCATTCCTGCAGCGGGTTCATCCAATAGCAATAATTTAGGGTTTGCTGCAAGTGCTCTGGCAATTTCTAGCCGCCGCTGCTGTCCATAGGGCAGGTTCTTGGCTTTCTCGTGCATTACAATATCGAGGTTGAATATTTTTAAAAACTCAATGGCCTTTTCCTCCATCTCTTTCTCTCCGGAAAAATGAGGCGGGAGGCGGAAAACTGAGCTTAGGATCGAATGCTTAGCAAGGGAATGGTAAGCAACCTTTACATTATCAAGTACGGATAATTCACTAAATAAACGGATATTTTGGAAGGTTCGGCTGATCCCCCTTTTAGTTATCTTGTAGGGTGCTAAGCCATTTAATTTATCCCCATCTAATTCAATACTACCTTCAGTAGGAACATAAACACCTGTCAGCAAGTTAAAAAAGGTTGTCTTTCCTGCTCCGTTTGGTCCGATTAATCCCACTAATTCGCCCTGCTGTAATTCCAGATTTACATCAGCCACTGCCCTGAGCCCGCCAAAGCGAATTCCAGCATTATTTACTTTAAGCAACGGTGTCTTTGCTATCATTATGGACTCCTCCTTTAGCCGACTTGCCGAATTTAAAGAATGTGGTCAACTCTCTTGTTCCCAGTAAGCCTTGTGGACGATAAATCATCATGATAATGAGTACTAAGCTATAAATAATCATCCGGACTTCAGGATAGCTTTGGAGGAACGTTGAAATAATCGTTAACAGAATAGCAGACAGTACAGCCCCCGATAGACTTCCTAACCCGCCAAGAACAACAAAAATTAAGATATCGAATGACTTTAAGAAACCAAAGTTTGTCGGCTGAATGATGAAAAAATTATGGGCATAAAGTGCGCCGGCCACGCCGGCAAAAAACGATCCAATCACAAACGCGATAACCTTATAATACGTGGTATTAATCCCCATTGCGTCTGCAGCAATTTCATTTTCTCTTACAGAAATACAGGCTCGTCCATGTGTGGAGTTTGTAAAGTTTCGAATCACGATGACAGTGAGCAAAATACTGCCGAAAAGCCACGGCCATGTTGTTAGTTGAGTAACTGACATCCCGCTAGCCCCGCCGACATAATCAATATTCAAAAAGACAATCCGGACAATTTCTCCAAAACCTAGTGTAGCAATCGCCAGATAATCACCCTTTAACCTTAATGAAGGAATCCCAATAATTAAACCGGCAACGGCCGCCGCCAATCCGCCTGCTAATAATCCCAATGAAAAAGGGAGCTCCAGTTTCATCGTAATGATTGCCGATGCATAGGCACCAACTGCTAGGAAACCCGCATGGCCAATCGAGAATTGACCGGTTATTCCAATTATTAAGTGTAAGCTGGCAGCAAGAATGATATTTATTCCGATGAAATATAAGGTATTTACATAAAAAAAGTTAATTATTTCTCCAGTTATTAAAAACTGCATAACAATTCCAAAAACAACGGCTAAAACGATTGAGGTCCAAAAACCTTTGGCACTTTTAAGTATTTTCATCGCTTAGGCCCCCTACACTTTTTCCCGTACATTTTTACCGAATAACCCGGATGGACGGAAAATCAAAATTAAGATTAGTACGACAAACGCTACGCCATCACGCCATAATGAAAAGCCTAGAGCACTGACAAGTGATTCAATTACACCCAATAATAGCCCGCCAACCATCGCACCTGGGATAATCCCGATCCCTCCCAATACAGCGGCAACGAACGCTTTAAGGCCAGGAATAATTCCCATCAAGGGCTCGATTTTTGTATAATACATTCCAAAAATAACTCCCGCTGCCCCTGCAAGTGCTGAACCAATAGCAAACGTAGCAGAAATTGTATTATTGACATTAATTCCCATTAATTTTGCTGCATCCATATCATGTGAGACAGCTCGCATTGCTTTACCAATCTTAGTTTTATGTACGATAAACTGCAATAAAACCATGAGGGAAAGGGAAATTCCTAAAATTAAAAGCGATTGACCGCTAATTTTGACTCCGAGGATTTCTATTGCTTTAATCGGAACAAGTCCACTAGGATAAGCTTCCGGCTGGGCACCTCTAAAATAAATCACGCCATATTCTATTAGCAGGGATACACCGATTGCTGTGATTAAGGCTGCAATCCGTGTTGCATTTCTTAAAGGCTTATAGGCAATCCGCTCAATGAGAACTCCAAATATCGCACAAAAAACCATTGATATAATTAAGGCTAGGAAAAAATTCAAATGTAAGAATGTAATCGAATAAAAGCCAATAAATGCACCGATCATGAATACGTCACCATGGGCGAAGTTAATTAATTTAACAATCCCATAAACCATTGTATATCCAAGGGCTATCAGCGCATAAATGCTGCCCAAGGAAACCCCATTGACAAGCTGCTGCACAAATTCCATGTCCATGACTCCTTCCTAGAAATAGGAAAATAATACCAACTACTAAAATTAGAATAGGGAGACATATATTCTCCCTATTCTTTTTTCACTATAAAATTTGTCTACTTACGGATTTACCTTTGTATTAAATTCTTGTTTTCCGCCTTTGTATTCAAGAATAACGGCAGCTTTGATTGGGTCATGATTTTTATCAAGCTTCATTTTTCCTGATACTAGTGAAAGTCCATCTGTTTCAGCAAGTGCCTTCTGAATTTTTTCAGGATCTGCACTTCCCGCACGCTTAATTGCATCAGCAAGGAAATAAAGTGAATCATAACCTAAGGCATTAAAGGCGTCAGGAGATTTACCTTTGTATTTTGCTTCAAATGCTTTTACGAAATCTTGAACCTTTGGATCTGAATCTCCAGAAGAATAGTGGTTAGTAATGAATGTGTTATTTAACGGGTCAGCACCCGCAATTTCAACGAGTGTTGGAGAATCCCAGCCATCGCCACCCATGATTGGAACCTCAATACCAAGGGCACGAGCCTGCTTGATAATTAAACCAACTTCCTCATAATAACCGGGAAGGAAGATGAATTCCGGATTGGCTGATTTAATATTTGTCAAAATGGCATTGAAGTCAGTATCTTTTGCGATATATGCCTCTTCTTTAATAACCTTTCCGCCATTTGACTCAAATGCTGTTTGGAAGGCTGCAGCAAGACCTTTTGCATAGTCGCTGGAGCTATCAATAATGACGGCAGCATTTTTTACCTTAAGTTCATTGGAAGCAAAGTTAGCTGCAACGGTCCCTTGGAATGGATCGATGAAGCATGTACGGAATACAAAGTCACTTAGGACGCCGTCCTTGTTTGTAATCGTTGGATTTGTTCCAGTTGGTGTTATCAATGGTATTTTATTTTTCTGAGCAATTTGAACTTGTGCTAATGTATTCGTACTAGTAGCCGCACCGATGATTGCTACTACCTTATCCTGGCTAATCAATTTAGTTGTACCGCTTGTTGCCTCAGCAGCATCCGATTTATTATCAAACTTAACCAGTTTTAATTTCTTGCCATCAATTCCTTCTTTGTTGATTTCCTCTAATGCTAGTTGGATCCCTTCCTCGACTGATTGACCGTACGAAGCTACCCCGCCGGAAAGCTCGAGATTGGCACCAATTTTAATCGTTTTGTCATCGCCATCTCCACTAGTACTAGACGAATTACACCCAGCCATTACACCTGCCGCAACCATAAGCGACATAAAAATGCCCGCCAATTTTTTCTTTCTCATTACCTAACCCCCCTGTTTTTTTGTAATCCCTTTCAATTGTTGCATTGTTCTAAAGAAAATTAATATTCTGAAAACATTGTACGAAATTATCTCCAATTAGTCTAGTATTATTATCAATTATTTTAATATAGTTTCCCTAAATAGTATTTTACCCTTTTAACACTATCTGCACTGATTTAACCCATTAAAGAGTGCGTTGCCTCTATCCTAACTTAAATAGGCAGCTATAAATATTATTAGAATAATAAAAACGATCCTTATAGAAAAAAAGCGAGAGATTCCATTTTGGAATCTCTCTTATCTAAAAATTATACTAATTCGGTCTTTGCTGTTTCTTTTCCCATAAATAGAACGGTAAATGCTCCAATTAAGACAGATATACAAAAAATGGTGAAAATTGTTGAAATCGGCATATTATTTTTGACAAAATAACCCACCAATAGCGGACCCAGTATGCCGCCAACACGACCAACAGCTGCAGCCATTCCTGCACCAGTTCCTCGAATAATCGTAGGATACTGTTCGGGTGTGTACGCATATAAACCTCCCCAAGCTCCAAGGTTAAAGAAGGAGAGGAGGATACCAGAGGTCATCAGGAGAGCCGTGGATTCTGCTGTTCCGAATAAATAGGCACTTATTGCTGTACCAATTAAATAAACAACTAAGACGAACTTCCGCCCAAATCGTTCAATACTCCAAGCTGCTGTAAAATAACCTGGCAGCTGTGCGACAGTCATAATTAGCACATATTCAAAGCTTTTTATTAGGCTAAACCCCTTCATGACCATTACACTTGGAAGCCAGAGGAACATGCCATAATAGGAAAAGACGACACAAAACCAGACAATCCACAACATTGTGGTAGGACGACGGTACTCTTTTGACCATAATTTTGCAAAACTTTGGGAAACGGAGATTTTTGTTTTATGTTTAACCGCCGAGAATCTTGGAGAATCCGGCAGTCCCATCCGTAAATATAACGCATAGATTGCCGGAGTTGCACTAATTAACAACGCAATCTGCCAACCAAATTTCGGAATAATAAAGTAGGAGATTACAGCAGCAATCAACCAGCCTGCCGCCCAAAAGCTTTCTAGTAAAACAACGACCCTGCCGCGTTTTTCGGCAGAAACACTTTCAGAAACAAGCGTTGATGCAACGGGGAGCTCGCCGCCAAGACCCATGCCTATAATAAATCTTAGTACGAGAAAGAAAGATAAGGTGGTGGCAAAGGCTGAAACTCCACTACCGATGGAAAATAATAAAAGCGTAATGATAAAGACGTGTTTTCGACCAATTCGATCGGCCATGATTCCAAAGACTAAGGCACCAACTGCCATACCAATCGAATTAATACTGCCAATCCAACCCATCTGCTCTGCAGATAAATTCCATTCTACACTTAATGCCGCAATAATGAAGGAAAGCATTCCCACATCTAATGCATCAAACATCCAACCCAAACCAGCTACTCCCAGCAATTTACGTTCTGAGATTTCCTTCTGCTTTTTCATATTGAACCCCCTGTATGAATAATAGCTATTTATATTATTCCCCACTATTTGAGTTGTTTACTCTAGTAACCAATTAACATTCTAACAGTTGTCTTTACACATGTCACCCTATTTATAATAAAAAAAGAGAATGCAGTATGCATCCTCTTTTTATTACGCATTAACGAATCCAAGCACCGTTACTGCCTAAGCGGTAACTGCCGATCCTTGTGTTTGAAGCCATGCTTCCATCGCTATATAAGTAGTACCATTTTTTACTAATTTCTATCCAACCTTTTTGCATTGCACCACTATTATTCATGTAGTACCATTTGCCGCCAGTTTGTAACCAGCCAGTTTTCATTGCTCCACTCGTCGCGAAGAAGTACCACTTACCACCAACAAATTCCCAACCAGTTTCCATCACACCGCTTTTCGCAAAGAAGTACCATTTGCCACCAACTTTATACCAATTGGTTTTCATGTCACCATTAGCTTGATCAAGATAGTACCATTTATCTCCTTGTAGGAACCAACCAGTTTTCATTGCTCCACTAGTTTCTAGGTAGTACCATTTACCGTTAATGAATTCCCAGCCTGTTTGCATTGCTCCACTAGTTTCTAGGTAGTACCATTTGCCGTTAATGAATTCCCAGCCTGTTTGCATTTCTGCTGTAGTTGGATCAAAGTAGTACCATTTATTTGCAATCTCATACCAACCTAAAACCTGTTCACCTTTATTATTGTGGTAAAACCATTTTCCGTTATCTAAATTCCAACCTGCAAATGTAATAGAAAACGGTGATTCATTTCCATCTGCATCCGAAACAAAGCCATCATTGCCCATCCACAGATCATATTCAGCAACTAAATTATTTAGTTCTTGGATTGTAAACAAGTAATCTGTTGTTTCATTACCTGGAAATAAAAAGTAATAGATGTCATCTCCCGTTCTGTTTGTCCAATCTACAACATCGGCCTTATTTATAACCTTCTCATTATTCACAAATTGTCCATCGTATGGTTCTGAATAAAAATCATCATAAATAGACATAAGCGAGATAATTTTTGCTTCATTAGATGTTACTTTAACTGCCTGAACCTTTGTAGTTCCAGGGTATCCAGCAAAGTTAAAAGAAAAATTGTTGATTCCTGTTTCAGTTGCTTTGATTTCGCCTAATTCGGTAATTAATGAAACACCCGTAAGTTTAACCGAGTTATCATTTGTTTCAGCAGCATAAGAAACTTGGGTAGGAAGCAATGTCATTAGTAAAATGAATAAAAAACTTGTAAATGCAATAATTTTTTTCACTATAATCCTCCTATTAATATATGTATATTACTTCTCCAAAAATCAGCTAGATTACTAACTTGAATGTGAAGCATTACTACCATTTTACATATAACTCCAATTTACTACAATATCTTTCAATTTTTTTATTAAACTTTTATATATTTATATAAGTTTTTGCTTTACCAATTAAAGAAGAACGTCTTTCTTTTTTCATACTACGATAATGATCCTCGATATATTGCGCTTCACTCGCTTTAAAGCCCGCCTTCTTCAAATCACTTACAAGTGCAGCAAAAATGTATTCAAAAGACTCATCTGTACTCGCTTCTAATTTTTCTGCTGCCGTCTCATATTTTGAAAGAAAATAAAAATAGTTAATAGCCTCATCATTTGCCTTCTTTGATTTATATTCATTAAAAGCATGGGATAAAAGAGTATTGAGCCGCGTTGATGCCTGGTTTTCTAAATCATTGAAGGATGGTTGATATCTTTCAATAATCGCAGTAGCTGTTACTGTTACAGCAGTTGCAGTTTTTTGTTTATTATTAGGCATACTAGTATTTGCAGACCCTTTATCTTCTGCTACGCCAGAGGTTATGTTTGTCGTTTCAACAGATGTTATTTCTATGTCAGGGGCTGTGTTATTTTCGGCAGAATTCTGATTGGCGTCATCTCTGAATCCTTCGTCAGGCAATTTAATATCGTACTTTTCTTCGACAATATCCTCGACTTTTGTATCTGTTGTCTCATAATCCTTAATTTTTAGAAGATAATAAATTGATCCAGCCCCCGCTGCTAGGATCAAAACAACAATACTCACTATTATTTTCCACTTCTTCACGGTCGTACCACCCTTATGTTTTATCAATGCATACTTATACACATTATCATAGTTTAGGATAGTAGCAAAGCCTTATTAAATTGGTACTGAATTACCAATATCCTCAATAGAAGGGCGCAAGGGAGGATTTATTACTCATTTGCCAATTCAACATTTCTAAACTGATTATGGTACATATTGTAGTAATTTCCTTGCTGTTCTAGTAACCGACCATGGCTGCCTTTTTCAATAATTTCCCCATGGTCAATGACCATAATCGTGTCCGCATCACGAATCGTATTTAGGCGATGAGCGATAATGAAGCTCGTCCGCCCCTCCATTAACGTTAACAGCGCTTCCTGAATGTGATGCTCCGTGCGGGTGTCAATACTGCTAGTTGCTTCATCTAAGATGAGTACCGAGGGTTTAGCTAGGATGACTCTGGCAATGGCAATCAGCTGACGCTGACCTTGGCTTAGATTTCCCCCATTTTCAGCTAGGACCGTTTCATACTGGTTCGGTAAACGCCGAATAAATGGATTGGCATTTGCCATCTTTGCCGCTTTGATTACTTCCTCTTCCGTTGCCTCTGGCTTACCATACTTAATATTCTCCAGAATTGTTCCAGAAAAAAGATACGTATCCTGGAGGACAAAGCCAAAGCTTCGTCTTAAGCTATCACGTGTATAGTCTCTAATATCGCGACCATCTAGCAAAATCCTCCCACTCGTTACATCGTAAAAACGGGTGAGTAGATTGACAATCGTTGTTTTCCCAGCTCCCGTCGGACCAACCAAGGCCGTGCTGCTGCCAATGTTCGCTTCAAAGCTGACATTCTTTAAAATCGGCACATCCGTGCGATAGCCAAAGCTAACATTTTCAAACACTACATGACCTTTAGGATTCTCCAATACAACCGCTTCCTGTATATCGGACGTTTCCTCTTGTTCGTCAAGGATTTCAAAAACACGCTCGGCTCCTGCAACACCTGATTGGAGGATATTAAAAATGTTCGCTAAGTCATTAAGTGGCCGAACAAATTGCCTTGAGTAGGTAATAAAGCTAGCAATCACACCAACCGTTATCATGTTGTTAACAGCAAGAATTCCTCCCGTAACCGCAACTAGCGCAAACCCCAAATTATTTATAACGTTCATAATCGGCATTAGAAAACCAGACCATATTTGCGCCTTAAGGCCGACCTCACGCAATTCTGTATTAATCTCTTCAAACTCAGAAATAACCTTTTCTTCATGGTTAAAAGCCTTTACCACTTCGATTCCAGAGATTGTCTCCTCCACATGTCCATTTAATTTACCAAGCTGAACCTGCTGGGCTTTAAACAACTTACCTGTCCGCTTTGCAATCATCCGTGTTAACAAAAAGACGAGCGGTACGGTTAGTAAACTCGCAACCGTTAAAATTGGACTCAAAATTAACATCATGATTAACGAACCGCTGATCACAATGACTCCAGACATTAGTTGTGTCGTAGACTGGGAAATCGTGTTGCTAACGTTATCAATATCGTTTGATAACCTGCTCATCAGCTCACCATATGTCCGTTGATCAAAAAAAGAAACAGGCAGCTTCTGTAATTTCCTAAATAGCGTATCCCGTAAGCTTTTAACAATTCGCTGAGATACTCCAGCCATGAGCCATCCCTGTAAAAAGGTAAGCACGCCCTCCAAGATAAAGGCTACAACCAGGATAAAGATTGCAATTTTGAGGATTCCAAAATCTACTACTCCATTCGCAAGATTGATTGCATCGATCGCTCTGCCAATTAAATAGGGGGCAAGTAAGGTAAGTGCTGAACTAAAAAAAATAAAAATGAATACGATGGTGAGCATGTTTCTTTCCTTACCGAAGTATTGCCATAACCTTCGTAATGTCGCTTTGAAATTCTTCGGTTTTACTACCGGTCCTCTTCGGTGGGCTCCCCCAAAACCACCAGGCTTTCCTTGAGGTCCTGGCATTGGCGGCGGTGTATTTGTACGATCCTTTGACATTATTGCACCACCTCTTTACCCATCTGAGAATGACAGATTTCTTGATAGACGGTACAGCTTTTTACTAATTCTGCATGACTGCCAATCCCAACAATTCTGCCCTCGTCCATGACAACGATTTTATCCGCATCAATAATTGAGGAAATCCGTTGCGCAATTAACAAACAAGTCAGCCCTTTTGCATATTTCTTCAATCCTGCTTTAATTCCTGCCTCTGTTGTCACATCAACGGCACTCGTACTATCATCTAAGATTAAGATTTCTGGGTTTTTAATTAACGCTCTGGCAATTGAGAGCCTTTGCTTTTGACCACCGGAAAAATTTACGCCACCTTGACCAATTTTCGTTTGATATCCTTCTGGTGAAGTTGAAATAAAGTCATGGGCACCAGCAATTTCTGCAGCAGCAATCATTTCCTCAGCACTTGCATCTTCCTTGCCCCATTTGATATTTTCCTCAATGGTTCCTGTAAATAAGGTGGTTTTTTGCGGTACAATCGAAATTTTTTCTCGTAATCGTTTTGGATTCACATCGCGAATATCCTCTCCATCCACCCTTATGGTTCCAGAGCTAGCATCATAAAAGCGTGGGATAAGTCCAACGAGTGTACTCTTTCCTGAGCCAGTTGAACCAATGATCCCCACGGATTCTCCAGGTAAAATGGTGAGGTTAATATTTTTGATAATTGGTTCCCCGCTAGTACCTTCATAGGAGAAGCACACATTATCAAAATCAATCCTTCCTGTTATGGAGGAGATTCCACTACTTTCCTCCTTCCAGGTTAGCAGATCCTCCTGTGAAAAGACTTCACCTATTCTTACTGCAGAAGTCTTTGCCCGTACAAACATATTAAACACCATTGATATTAACATCAGCGAAAAGAGGATTTGCGTCATATAGTTTATGAAAGCAACAATATGACCTACTTGAATATTTCCGTTATTTACTCCTAAGCCGCCAATCCAAAGAACAGCAACAATCCCTAGGTTGACCGTTAGCATAATCGCTGGGCTAAATACTGCCATTAGCCGCGTTGCTGCAATCGATTGATTTTTAAATTCCTCATTCGCTTGATCAAATTTATTCACTTCCACATCAAAACGGTTAAATGCCTTAACGACACGAACACCTGATAAATACTCCCTCATTACACGGTTCACACGATCTAGTGCTTTTTGAACCTTAGAGAAGAGAGGGAAGCCTAACCTCAGATTTATAATGATAAAAAAGGCTACAATCGGAACAACCACTGCAAGGACTACTGAAAGATGGAGATTCAGCCTAGTAGCCATAATCAAACCGCCAATGGCTAACAGGGGGGCTTTAACAAAGATTCTCATCAAGCCATTTGCAAATATTTGTACCTGGGTGACATCATTCGTTAGCCTTGTGATTAGCGAGGCCCGTTCAAACTGGTCAATATTTTTAAAGGACAATGTTTGAATTTTTCTAAATAAATCCAAGCGCAGTTCCGCGCCAAAGTTTTGTGAAACATTGCTTGCCAGTATACTTCTCGTCGATGCAGACACTGCACCAAAAGCCGTGATCAGCAGCATTAGTCCGCCCATTTTCAGCACATAATCCAGGTCCCTACCCACAATCCCAACATCAATAATTTTTGCCATAATCGTTGGCATCATTAAATCACTAACCGTTTCAAAGGTTAGAAATAACACCGCTAGGCTAAAAGACTTCCAATACTTCCTGATGTACTTTGTTAAAAATCCCATGAACCTCGACACCCCTGCTTAAGAAACCATTCTTTGCAAATCTTCTGATATTATAATAGCAATATTATAGCAAAAAAATAAGCATCAGCCCTTATAGAAAGGACTCATGCAAATGGATTATTATTATTGTTACTTTTTAAGCAGGGCGGAATTCATGGACCCACACGCGCATTTGCGGCAGCCAAGGCATTCCTGGATGATATGAAAGAATCGACTGCTTGTATTCCTCGACCGTAGCGTAGCCCTCACTGCGTGCATCATTATCCGTTAATTCTCCTAAGCTTTGCGAATAAACCTTGTCAATAACAAAGTCACGGCCTTCAAGAGTCATAATTTCACCTGGGTCGGCATATCGGCCATTCCTGCGTGTAGCCGATTTTTCTCCAGAAAGCACCTTTTTTACATCGGATTCTAATGTAACCAATTTGTCCACAGAACAGGTTTTTGGCGGTAATGTATTGTTTTCGTTTTGTGCAGCCATTTTCTTTTCCTCCTTTTTACAATTCGACTTTATCATATTACCACTTTCGTTAGCTTAATAAAAATAGTAAAGGAAACAAGATGCGCTTGTTCCCTCCTGCTCGCTATACGTTTAAGTCTCTTTTTTGATAAAAAACATAGGTTACCACCGTAAGTGCGACAATTACCACCACTGATAGGATCACAAAACTTAGCTCTAATCCGCCGCCAAACATGATATTTTTTGCTTCAAAATATTTAAAAGGAGTGACATACTTCAAGCCTTCGATACTTTCATTCAAATCGATGGCGATCGATAATACATACGTTAATAATAGAACACCCGTTGCCAGGGAGGCTGCCGCCTTTGGCTTCTTTTTTACCGCAGCAAGTGCACTACCAATCAACATAAACAGAAGCTGCAATATAAACATTCCCGCCATTGTCAGCACGATATCACCAGAAAATGTTTCACCCTCGCTATAATTGCCTACAATAACCAGCGAGGAAATAAGGGTAATAATGTTCAATATCACAATATTCACGAAGGCCGCCAGTAGTTTTGCGGTAATAATCGTTCTTCTTGATACTGGCTTTACAAATAAAAACTCAGAGGTCTTATCCCGTTCTTCTTTAGCCAGAATTATGGAACCGAGCATTGTAGCATGAATCGTAGCCATTAAAAGCAAATAAAGAAAAAGGATTCCATAATAACCGCTTGCCTTTGAAATATCAAAACTCCCCAAACCAAAGACCGCTTTAATTGAGGTTGGCATCTGTGCGACCATTTCATTCATCGATTGCCCCGATGAAGACATACCGGCATATTTACTCATGCCCGTTACAACCATCAGGACGACACCAATACTCCAAAAAATCAGCGATTTTCGGTGAGACTTCATTTCTCTCATAAAAATATTCATGTTTGGCTCTCCTCCTAACGCCTTTATACGGCATGGATATCCTTTTTTGCATAGACGTAATAACTTACCCCAATAGCTAAGATAATGACAGCCGCTCCCGCAATCAAAAAGGGTATCTCATAGCCGGCGTTTTCCATGACATAGGCAGTATCAAAATATTTAAACGGAGAAATATACCGTTTTGCGTCATCACCCGTCGTTGAGCTGAACATTCCTAAAAAGTAAAAGGCGAATACAGTAGCTAGCGAAATGGTCAACACAGATTTTACCTTAGGTACAACAACAGTGACGATAATTCCAATTGCCAGAAACATCAATTGCACAAAAAACAATGTTAGTGAAAGCAGAATAAACGTGCTTAGATTAAACTCTTCTGTTCTGACTTGAATGGCCATGAAGCTTGCTGCCGCAATATAAACCACATTTGTCACCACTAATGAAGCGAGTGCAGCCAGAAGCTTAGCAGTCAAAACCTGGTGGCGTGTCACGGGCTTTGTTAACAGAAAATCAGCGGTCTTTTCACGAACTTCCTTGCTGATAATTGAGGTTCCTAGATTCATTGCCTGAATTGCGCCACACAGGGTAACCATTGTTAATGCATAGCAGTAAAATCCAAGGATTGAAAAAAAAGTTCCAAGGTCAATCCCGAAGGCATCTCTAACTGCCTGCGGATAACCCTCCAGTACCTTTATAAAACTTTCTGCATCCGTTGCAAAGGCAGGAAACATTAACATCATAACGACAACTAGCAACACTAACGAGAACGTCCATATCATGGTCGATTTCTGATAAGACTTCCATTCATGGATAAATATATTCATGTTACTTAAGCCTCCTTTACGTAATAATGCATAAAGATCTCCTCAAGGTCAGGTTCTTCGATCCATAGATTTGCGATTTCAATTGCAGCAATTTTCTTCATGATTTCATTTATATTGCCGCTAAAAAGGAAGCTGACAACTTTATTCTTTTCTTCTAAATTACTAACACCCGTTAAGTTAAAATAGCTTGTATCCAGCGGTGATTTTAATTCGATTTTAAACCTTTTATGGGTGTTTTCTTTTAAGGTGCTAATTTTTTCAACCGTAACTATTTTACCTTCTTTAATGATTGCCACCCGATTACATAGGCGCTGAACCTCACTTAAGATATGAGAGGAAAAGAGAATTGTCGCCCCTTTCTTATTCTCTTTTTCTAGTAATTCAAAGAACTTTTGCTGCATCAAGGGGTCCAGACCGCTTGTAGGTTCATCGAGAATAATAAGCTTCGGTTCATGGAGCAGACCTTGGACAATCCCAACTTTCTTCTTGTTTCCTAAGGATAGGTCATCGATTTTTTTATTGAGGTCAAGGTCCATAATTTCAGCCAATTCTTTGATTCTCTTGCTACAATCCTTTTTATAAAAGCTCGCTGAATAGTTTAAGAGGTCCTTTACCTTCATATTGTCATAGTAAAAAACTTCAGAAGGCAGATATCCGATTTCCCTTTTGATTTCGGGAGCAAATTGAATGCAGTCCTTCCCAAAGATTGTCGCACTGCCGCTTGTCGGGTAGATAAGCGACAATAGCGTCCGAATCGTCGTCGACTTTCCCGACCCGTTTGGCCCAATGAAGCCAAAAATCTCTCCTTCTTCCACATTAAAGCTAATATCGGTTATCCCTCTTGCTTTGCCGTACGTCTTTGTTAAGCTCTTAATTTCAATTATATTCATTTGTAGAACCTCCCTTTATTTGTAAAAAGCGGTTTTAACATCTCTACGTAAACATCTCTTTGGTCTAGATTTAAGAACTTTGTTTACACACTGTGCGTCTCCTTATTTCAACGTTGAACACATCAGGCAAGCACATTGTAATCCCGTTGACCTCTCTGGTCAATAGTGGTCAAGTCTAATTTTCAAAATTTAATGAATTGTACAAATTTTGTTAAATTAAATTGTGGTACGATGCTTTGGAAGGAAATATTTTTTGGAGGTTAAAGATGATTACGGCTAAAGATAGGGATGATTCACTTAGTTTACAAGGTTTAATCGCCACTCAAAGCCGATTATCGGTACAGCATGCAATTGCCCCGATATTAGCTACAAAGCAAGCTGCAGTGGAGGCAGGAATCGGCGGTGAGGAAAGGGTAGCAGAGGTACTTCGAAGTTACACATTTCCGATTAAAAATACTATTTTTCACGATTTATCACTCTCTTCAGACAGTACCTTTCAAATGGATCATTTTTTTAAGACTCCTTATTATGGTGTGATCCTGGAAACGAAAAACATTAGCGGAAGCTTAAACTTCAAGGAAAATCCTCCCCAACTGGTTCAGACGAAGGAAAATGGAGTTGTCCATTCGTATGAAAGTCTCGTGGTACAATTGGAGAGAAATCTTGAGCTACTTACAGCCTGGCTTAAGTCTCGAAATATCCATCTTCCACTTTATGGTGCAGTAGTATTAGCCTACCCGAAACAAATTGTTGAATTTCCCCCTTCAAAAACAACAATCTTATTCCCAAACATGATTCCACCCTATATTAAAAATCTCCCCCGGCATGGAAAAAAGTTGGAACTAGATGCCTTCAACCGATTGTCTGCTGAGCTCTTAAAATGTCATCGTATTTATATTCCAAAGCCAATCAGTGAGACCTATCAAATTCCATTTAATGAACTTCAGTCAGGTGTGCGGTGTGTGACGTGCGGGACGATAGGGATGATCAAAGTTCCAAGGACATGGCATTGTCCCGGCTGCAAGGCCAACAATCATCTGGCTCATATCCCAGCGTTAAGGGAGTGGTTCTTGGTTTTTAAAAGGACTATCACGAATAGTGAATGCGGAGAGTTTATGGGTGGGGATATAGATACGGCGAAACGGATATTGCAGAGTATGGAATTAGATAGCAAAGGAGCTTTTCGATACCAGTCATATACAATGGACTTCAGAAAAAAAGGAAACCCTATAAAAAACAAATAGGCTATTTAGGCTGGCGTATCCGCCAGTTGCGGCGCCCATACGCCAGTTGCGACGCCCATACGCCAGTTGCAGCCCTCATCCGCCAGTTGGAACCACCTATCCGCTGCGAATTTCAGCCAACACCCAGTTATCCTATTTCCGCACTCATTATGAAAGTGCTATTATAAAAATGACTAACTAAAATGAGGAGTGTGGCTATGTTGAAGAGTGAGATGATTGAAAGATTTACTTCTTATGTAAAAATTGATACGCAGTCTGATGAAAATAGTGAGACCTGTCCATCTACCAAGGGGCAATGGACGCTGATTAACATGCTTGTTGGTGAGCTAAAGGCAATCGGTATGGAAGAGGTAACCGTGGATGAAAATGGTTATGTTATGGCGACGTTACCATCCAACACAGACAAGGACGTGCCTGTGATCGGCTTCTTAGCGCATGTTGATACTGCTACCGATTTTACTGGAGCAAACGTGAACCCGCAAATCATTGAAGATTACCACGGAGACGAAATTGTTTTAAATCAAGCACTCAACGTAGTGATGTCGCCTAAAGATTTCCCAAGCTTACCAAGCTACAAGGGTCATACCTTAATCACAACCGACGGGACGACGCTCCTGGGTGCGGACAACAAAGCTGGCATAGCAGAAATCATGACCGCAATGTCCTACCTACTTAACCATCCTGAAATCAAACATGGCAAGGTCCGCGTTGCGTTCACACCTGATGAAGAAATTGGCAGGGGCCCGCATAAATTTGATGTCGCTAAATTTAATGCCAAGCATGCGTATACCGTTGACGGCGGGCCGCTAGGGGAGTTAGAGTATGAGAGCTTTAATGCCGCTGCTGCAAAGATCACTATCCAAGGAAACAATATTCATCCTGGCTCCGCGAAGGACAAGATGGTTAGCTCAATGAAAATTGCGATGGACTTACATAGCATGCTGCCTGAAAAGGAAGCGCCAGAGCATACAGAAGGATATGAAGGTTTCTACCATCTGCTGGAAATCAACGGAGATGTTGAGCAAACAAAGCTCCACTATATTATTAGGGACCATGACATGGAAATCTTCCAAGCCAGAAAAACGAAGATACAAAACGTCACGAACGAACTTAAAGAAAAATACGGTCAGGATAAAATCACTCTTGAACTGAATGATCAATATTACAACATGGGGGAAAAAATTAAACCAGTAATGGAGATTGTTGATATTGCTGAACAGGCCATGAAGAATCTCAACATCCAGCCAATCATCAAACCAATTCGCGGCGGGACGGACGGTTCTCAACTATCCTATATGGGTTTGCCAACGCCGAATATTTTCACTGGCGGGGAGAACTTCCACGGAAAGTTTGAGTTTATTTCTGTTGATAATATGATTAAATCTACTAACACCGTAATAGAAATTATCAAACTGACTGAACAACAAGCCTAAAAAATAGAGCTAACCCATCGTATAAAGGGTTAGCTCGATTTATTTTATCCAATCCTCAAAAAACTCTTTATAGCCTTGCTTCATAACCTTCGAAGAAAACCTCTCATAGGCATATAAACGATTTTCCAACGAGAACTTCTTAGGGGCAGCCACCGCCATATTCACAAGCTCAAACCAATTCTTTTCATTACCCGCAAACGCATGCTGCGAGCTAATATGATCGTAACAGGGATGTTCTGGTTTGACGACAATTTTCCCCATCGCTAACGCCTCTGTCAGTGGCATGGCAAAGGTATCAAACTTCGAACAACTCCAATACACCTTAGCCGTATTCATCAATACAAAAATTTCATCCTGCGTCAAAGCAAACTTCAACTTCACATTGTCTGAGATTTGATACTTCTTCATACTCTCGCGGTAACGTTCACCGCCAAACACCATAAAAACTTCCTTATCAGGATTCCGCCTTGCATATTCTAAAACAAGATCTGGACGGCGATTCTCTTCGTCGCGACCAATCCATAGCACCCGGTTATCAACGATTTGCAACGGGTCAAAATGTTTATCTGCCAGATTGTCATTAAAGCCGATCGGAATGACCTTAACATCGGTAACACCAAAGTTTCGATCTAACTCCCGCTTGAGAAACTCAGTAGAAACGACCGCCTTGTCGACGATTTGATAAAAGGGCTTCATCATCTCGTAGCCTGTCAAAGCAGGATCAGGGAAACTATGCGGGAAAAGTACACTATTTTTAATAAACATTTTTAAATAAGTAAAACCTGATACGGTATAGATCACATGGTCAATTTTTTCAGCATAGATTTTATCCAGTACGACATCATAATTAACCAGATCACCCTTTTCATGTTCATAACCAGGAAGCCAGTCATACTCACTCACATGACGTTCCGGTGAAATAAACACAATTTCCACACCTACTTCCTGACCAATTTGTTTGAGGCGTTCGGCAAATACACGCGGGCCCTGCGCTTCCGCAAATTGAATCTTCCGCATCACTAAACCAACCTTTTTCATATTAATCCACCTTTTCCTAATGCAGTAAGACATTGCCTTAGACTTGAAATCGTCTCGTCAAGCTGCCTATTTAATTTGTATTTTATCATCATGAATAAAATACGAATAGTACAACGGCTGACCAGAACTTTACACCTGAAACTGGTCTAGCCTCATAAAGAAGTCTATGAGAAAATCATAGAAAAGTTTTTCGGTAGGGAGGAGCTCACGGTCACTTGGAATGATGACACCGACCGTACGGGTAACAGTAGGCTCAATAATAGGGATTTTTACTGTTGAACGCGGCTGATGATCGACCAAAGTTATTTCAGGAATTAGCGTAATGCCAAGCCCCGCAGAAACTAACCCCTTTATCGAATCAATATCCTCTCCCTCAAAGGACACTTTTGGCTGAAAACCTTGCTGAGCACAGGCATTCACAATAATATCCCTTAGGACGAACTCTTTTGGAAACAAGACATAGGAATCCTCTCGTAGTTCACTCAGTTTCACTGTCTTTCTATTGGCAAGCGGATGACTTACAGGCAGAAGCGCGACAATGTTATCAGAAAAAAGCGTCCTACCTTTCACCTTTTTTTCCTGCTTTGGAACAGGTCCAATTAATGCCAAATCAAATTCCCCTCGGATTACTCCATCAATTAAATTACGGTAGGAGCCTTGTTTCAGTTGAAATTTAACCTGAGGATATTGGTCACGAAATGCTGAGATGGCAGTTGGAAGAGTATAGGAAGCCAAACTGCTGGGAAAACCAATTCGAATCGTCCCTTGCTCAGGGTCTAAATATTCTTCAATTTCTCTCTTTGCATCATCGATCACATTTATTGCTTGCTGCATATGGTCTAAAAATACCTTGCCTATCGGTGTTAATCTAACATTTCGTCCTTCTCGAAAAAATAAATCAATACCCAATTCTGCTTCAAGATTAAAAATTTGCCGGCTTACGGCCGATTGGGCAACATGAAGGTTATGGGCCGCTTCTGTAACATGCTCACGCTTAGCTACTTCTATAAAATATTGGATTTGTCTTAGTTCCACATTCCTCACCTCACTTCACTCATCTAATTTTGATATTAATCTTATCTATATTCTATATTGCTTAGATTGATTAATAAATGTAAAATACTCACTAGAATAATATACTAAAAATATTGAAAATTTTAAAAATAACTTGACTTTAATTTTTTTATACACAAATAGGTGATAGGAGGCCTTTATGGAAACGATACAACAAATGAAAAAACATGAGCAAACAGCGGCCGTTGATTACGTTAATGAAATTTTTCAAACAGTGTTAACCCGCAATCCATATGAATGTGAATTCCACCAAGCCGTAAAGGAAATCTTTGATTCCCTTATTCCGGTATTTGCAAAGCAGCCAAAATATATCGAACAAGGAATACTCGAAAGGTTGGTTGAACCAGAACGAGTGATTTCCTTTCGGGTTCCGTGGGTAGATGATAACGGAAAGGTACAGGTAAACAGAGGCTTCCGCGTTCAATTCAACAGCGCAATCGGCCCCTACAAAGGGGGCTTACGGTTTCACCCCTCAGTAAATGCCAGCATTATTAAATTTTTGGGCTTTGAGCAAACCTTAAAGAATTCGTTAACAGGCCAGCCAATTGGCGGAGGCAAGGGCGGTTCCGATTTTGATCCTAAGGGTAAATCTGATGGAGAAATTATGCGCTTTACGCAAAGCTTTATGACTGAACTTTACAGATATATCGGCCCAGACACTGATGTACCAGCGGGCGATATTGGCGTGGGCGCCAGAGAAATTGGTTACATGTTCGGGCAGTATAAAAAAATCCGCGGGGCCTATGAGGCAGGTATTCTTACCGGTAAAGGGCTTGGATATGGCGGTAGCTTAGCACGAACAGAGGCCACGGGCTATGGTACCGTTTATTTTGTCCAAGAAATGCTAGCCGACCAGCATCTCAGCTTCGAAGATAGCACGGTTGTCGTCTCAGGTTCAGGTAATGTATCCATTTATGCAATTGAAAAGGCAACTCAGTTTGGGGCAAGAGTTGTTGCCTGCAGTGATTCTAACGGCTATATTTATGACCCGACAGGCATTAAGCTCGACACTGTGAAACGTATAAAAGAGGTAGACAGAAAAAGAATTAGTGAGTATGTCCTTGAACATCCTGAGGCTGAATATTTCGAGGACTGTGCTGGTATTTGGTCGATTCCATGTGACATCGCCTTACCATGCGCAACGCAAAATGAAATTGATGAATCCTCCGCAAGAATTCTTGTTTCTAACGGCGTGAAAGCAGTCGGTGAAGGAGCAAACATGCCATCGACACTTGAGGCCATCGATGTATTTTTAGAAAATGATATTCTTTTTGCTCCTGGTAAAGCGGCTAATGCCGGCGGTGTCGCCGTTTCCGCTTTAGAAATGGCGCAAAATAGCGCGCGCCTTTCCTGGACCTTTGAAGAAGTCGATACAAAACTACACAAAATCATGATAAATATCTATCAAAGCAGTGTCAAGGCGGCCGAAGAGTATGGCCATCCAGGCAATCTAGTCGTCGGAGCCAATATCGCTGGTTTCCTAAAAGTTGCCGATGCAATGATTGCACAAGGCGTCATATAAAAAGAAAACGGGTGCTTAGGCATCCGTTTTCTCTTATTCCACCGCTATTTTATCAACTGATTTCTATAATGCTTCAATCTCTAACTTCAAACTTCTATTTTCCTGTTTGATATCTTCTTCTTTCCTGCTAGACTCAACCCTCTCACCATTAGCAGGAGAGAGAGTAATTTCAAACCACGACTTTCCATCCGCACATACGTCTGACAGCAAATTTTTGATCATTGCCCTTGGATATTTAACTTTTACATAAGCTAATTCATCCGCAGATAATCTTAATTCTCTGCAACTAATTCCATCTCTAAAAGACTCAAGTAAAAACTCCTCAAATGTATCTGCCTTCCGTTTCACGACATTCCTCCTTACCTGAGTAAATGAACATAATATAGTGCAAACGTTAATTCAGTACAATATTGACTCTACTTCAGATCAATTTCCTACTTTTAACCTACTAATTGCTTTTTATTATTAATCGCATTTAACACAATTTCGGATTCATTAAATGGAATTTCCTTATTACCGATAATTTGCGAGGTTTCGTGACCCTTACCCGCTATAAGAATAATATCATTCGATTCACTCATTTCAACCGCACGCTCAATTGCCTCTTTACGATCGACATAGACCTGATATTCTCCATTTTCCGCTTCGATTGCTTCAACAATTTCATCAATAATTGCATTGGGATCTTGGTCTTTTGGGTTGTCCGAGGTCACAATGGCTACATCTGCATAATTTGCCGCAATCTTGCCCATCGCTACCCGTTTATCCCTTCCTTCTTCACCTGGTGCCGCATAGACACCAAAGACTAAAATCATTCGTCCTTTTGCATGTGGCTTCAGTGTTGAAAGTGCTTTTTCTAAGCCATCTTCAGTATGGGCAAAGTCTATGACAATTTTATAATCATCCTCTTTATAAACAACCTCAAGTCTACCTTTAATACCTTCCAGACTGTTTATTCCCTTTTGAATATCCTCTAGACTAATATTATTACAGTAAGCACAAGCAATAGCTGCGAGGCTGTTATATACGTAAATAACCCCAGGAATATTCACCCTAACATCAATACTTCCACTTGGAGTATTCACAGTATAGCTCGTAAAATCTGCACCATAGTGAATATTCGTCGGATAAATATCAGCATTATTTTCAAGTCCATAAGTTAGTAGAGCTGGGTCTTCCTCTTTAATTATATCCACTAGCTTTTTCCCATACTCATCATCAATATTGATAATATTAAAATCCTTAGCCATGTGGAATAATTCCGCTTTTGCGAGGAAATATTCCTCCATCGTACCGTGCAGCTCCAAATGATCCGGTGTTAAGTTGGTAAAAATGGCTGTATTAAAGTTAGAAAAAGCCACTCGTTTTAGACTTAAAGCGTGCGAGGACACTTCCATAATGCAATTCTCTGTTTCCACTTCAACCATTTCAGAAAAAATTTGCTGCAGGTTTAAAGATTCTGGCGTTGTATTTTTATTCTTTCTTACTTGATTTTTTATCATCGTACCAATTGTACCGATGAGTCCAATTGATTTTTTTGCTTGTTCAAAAATTGATTGGATAAAATAAGTAGTTGAAGTTTTGCCATTTGTCCCCGTTATCCCGATTAAGTTTAGCTTTTCAGTAGGATTATCATAAAAGTTAGCAGAAACTCTTGCTAATGCCTCTCTCGTATCAGCAACCTTAAGGATCGTGATATCAGCTTCTACCACGACATCTTTTTCACTAATTATGGTGGTTGCTCCCATTTCAATTGCTTTTGTAATATATTGGTGCCCATCGACCGTGAAACCAGTTATTGCAACGAAAACACTATCGGCAATCACGTCTCTGGAATCGTAAGCAATTGAACTTACCTCACGATTTAAATCACCTTTAATAATCCTAAAATTTAAATTTTCAACTACTGAGGCTGCTAGCATTTCCTCAACTCCTTGTTTGTACATAATAAAGAATACTTACCAATCTATTTTTATAGAACTTTCATTATTAAAGCATAGCGCCTGTTATAAAACGGTTTGTCTACCCCTTATAAAGCAATTTAGCTAAATGTGAATTGTAAGTATTTAGGTAATAATAGTGACTTAACTATTAGCTTTAAAGGCCTCCATCTTTAAAATATTAACCAAGTCCTACTACTCATGTTTATTTAGATAATTATACTCTTAGAACTCTAATAATTCTACTTCTACCTCTAGTGAAAGGGATGATTTCCATAACTTCCACCCTATCTAAAACGCCATATAAAGTTCGAATCTTTCCTGAATTAAAACTATTTATAATGATATATTTATTATGTCTTATTTAATATATCTATTTTTATATATCATTATTCAAAAAAGTATAATCTCAGTTCTTGGAGGGAGTTTAATGGAAGCAAGTTTGTTATCTATATTGGCTTTAGGTTTTGTTCTTGGCTTTAAGCATGCGATTGAGCCAGATCATGTCATTGCAGTGTCCACTATAGCCACTCAGAGTAAAAAGTTATGGCGTTCCTCATTAGCCGGAGTGTTTTGGGGGATTGGCCACACGGTGACATTATTTGTTATTGGTATCGTTCTTATTGCCATGAAAGGTGAAATCCCTGAAAAATGGGCAATGTCCTTAGAGTTTTTAGTAGGCATTATGCTTGTTTATTTAGGAATTACAACGATTCGTTCTTTCAAAAACATCCATATACATAAGCATGAACATGATAACGAACTGCATAAACATATCCATTCCCACGGCCATAACGGAGATCACGAACATATCCACCAACATAAAAAGCTTCCCTATCTGCGGTCGATGATTATTGGTCTGGTTCACGGCCTTGCCGGCAGCGGTGCAATGGTTTTGTTAACAATGAGCACGGTAGATAGTGTTTGGGAAGGGGCCATTTATATCCTAATCTTTGGAGCAGGAACAGTAATTGGGATGCTTCTCTTTACTACACTTATTGGAATCCCCTTTGTTTTTAGTGCAAAAAAACTAAGCCTTAATAAAACACTAACTCAAATCACCGGCGTAGTTAGTACCGTTTTCGGACTTTATTACATGTACAATTTAGGGATTACAGAAGGCTTGTTCTTGCTCTGGATACAGTGACTTTTAAAAAACGGACCCATTGAATTGGGTCCATTTTTCTTGGATGGCTCTATTCAACCAACCAGTTGATTGGAGCCAATATGAGCTTAATAAAGCCTTTTGCATACATTTTTAGAAGAAACTACTTATTCATGTTCGCAAGAAAACCACCTAATAGATCTTCAAGGTCATCTTCTGTCATATTGATTTGTTCTTCGCTTTTTGGCTTTTGTTGTTTGGCATTTTCCCAATCAAAATCAAGTAAATCATCTTCGATATCATTTATATCAATGGCAGCAGCAGATTCCACGCTTGCCTCTGTTTCCTGAGACAGATTATCCCTGTAGTTGTGAACGGAAGGTTTCTCGGGAAATACCTCTTCCTGAAGATATAAAGCCTCATCGATATCTAGCGAGTTGCTATTTAAATTTGCCAATAAAGAAGTGGAACGCACAGGGTCAGCTATTAACTGATAGATAATATTTCCCAGGAGTGCCTCTGAATGTTCATGTTTTAACCAATTCCGCTGTGCCTTCGTCAGTTTTTTTGGAAGTGGGATCGTAATCGTCTCACGATCTTTTGCGTTTGAAAGGCTGACCCCCTCCATAACAAACTCGGCAATTCTACTGGAAAAATTTCTCTTTTCCGTTTCTTTTAGCTTTTGTAAATGCTTTACGATATGGTCAGGTGTGTCAGAGGGGACACGAAAGGAAATCGCTTGGCCCCGCTGAATCTCATTAGAGGAGTTTTTTTTCATTTCATCACCTTAGTTAATTTGCAACAGGTTTTTTGGCTTCTGCTACTTTTTGCTTTTCTGCTTTTCGAACAAAGTCAGTAATCAGCTTGTAATACGCATTGGCCATCATCCAAATACTTTCTTTTTCATCTTCAAAAAAGTCAATATTATATCCATCTAAATTATTATTTAATGTTTTAAGATAATCCTTGAGCACTGTGGCACCGCCGCCCACAAAATAACAAATCTCTGTTTGTGAATTCTTTGACCAGACATTTCGTAATAGGCGATATTGTTTCTTTGCTAAATCAAGCAAAATACGATCGGTGATATCGTGGACACTTGTCCGGCTTCCTTTGACCATAATATGGTTACGGTCATTTTTCTTTGTGATAATGTCAACTACATCACGGCGACTATCCAGTTCAACTCCGTGCTTTGATCTAATCTCTTCACGAATAGCTTCTAAACTTTCCGAAACCCCAAGATTAAAGCCCTGTGCTTTATCATCATCCACATTACGATTTTTAATCACGGCGATATCTGTTGATAAACCACCGATATCCTGAATCAAAATCTGACGGTCAATTAGGTCCTTATTAATAATCTTAAGATTATTATCCATTACAAGGTTAATATAGGCGGCAAATCCTTCAGGATAGACCTTTACCTCATCAAATTTTATATTTACTTTTATTCCCTGGTATTTCGGAGTAACTAAGAATTCTACTTGATGTACAGAACCACTAAGTTTTGAGCGATACCCTGCATCTTTCCCTTCCTTTACTTCACGAAGAGGGAGACCAGTGCCTAAGGTATAGTTTGCATCAATCACATTTTTCACTCTCGGGAATACCCTAGCATTTTCTTCGTTTACTGCATCAAGTGCTAACGTAGTAAAAAGCATGATCAGTGTTTGATCTTCCTCTGATTTACTACTGCCTGGATCTAACTCTGTTGCATTATTGCTTTTCGTTGCAAGATTACCAATTCGATAAATTGCATTATTTTCTTTCAAGGCAGGGGAGTGGACCTTAATATGAATACCATCCAATGGATTTTTATCATCTAATTCTTCAATGCCGATGACAGGGCGATCCTCCGTATCCCTTGCGACTATATTGGGGATATTTAACTCATATTCCACTTCTCCAAAAATCGCTTTTATGGAATCATTTCCGACATCAATTGCTGCAATTCTAGTATTATTCAAATCAATCATCCTTCCATTCTATTAAATTTAAGTTGTGAATTGGTAAAGTTATGTAACTAGTTATCTACTATTAGATTATAGAAGATTGGTAGATTCTTCAATAGGACTTTACTAATATATATCAAAATGTAAAACTGAAAACATTTTGTAATCGTTGTAAACACTTTTGTATACAACGATTACAAACCCGTATACATGGCTGTACAACGGGATGTGTACAGGTTCGTAAACAAGTATACGTTTTTGTAAACATTACGTTTACAAATTGTAGACATGTAAACATTTTTGTATACAAAGGAAAATGGACCTATATTATTGTATAGCTCAGAGGGAGGTTAAGCGCTAATCCAACCCTAAAAGAACACCTCACACTATTTAGAAAGTGTGAGGTGTTCTTTTAGATTATTGTATCTATTTCTAAATAAATTTTTTCTAGAATGGTTTCAATATCTTTGCTTGTTGGTATTCTCGGGTTTGAAAAGAAATTTCTTTCATCGAAAACTCACCTCTCTATCATTAACTATACTTTAGTACTTTTTACTGCCAATTGACATTTCTGTAGATGAATCTTTTTTCCTACAAACTCGTATAAATAGTAAGCAAACTTTTTTTAGGAGGAATTTCATGGGAAATATAATATTATTTTCACTCATTTTTTCAATCACAGCTACACTTATACTTATTCCCTTTTTTAAAAAAGGAAAAGATGACAAGAAAAAGCGTGCAGGGGTTTCCCCTCTGGCCATTGTCACTGCTGTTGTCTTATTAACGATTGCTGCCTTTCTGTTTTTCTATGGAACAAATATAGACAGAAACCTGTCATCTTTATGGCCATTATTTATCATTATCACTGCTATTGGTACTTTATTTTCATCAGGTAACGAAAGAATGGTTAAGGCTATTCTCTTTGTTGGCAGTCTCTTCATTGGTATCTATTTCTTAACGGCCTTTCTGTTTAATGCTGAAGAAAAGTTTGAAGTGGCAAAAATGGAGGAACAGGTCGAGCTTAAGGCCTTCGATGAGAAAGAAACTCCTGCTAGTGTTCCACCACAGTTTGCACGCAATAAGATGAAAAAAGCTTTTAGCCAGGTCCCAAATACGAGCTATTACGAGCTTGGCAACCTGCAAATACAAAAAGTAAACGGTGATTATGTCTATATTGCTCCTGTTGAATTTTCTGGTTTTTTCAAATGGTGGAAGGGTGATACTACGCCTGGATACTTTACTTTAAGCGCTACAGATTCTTCTGCAAATCCTAAATTTATTAAAGCAGAAATGGATTATACGCCTTCTTCCTTTTTCAACAAAAACATTGAACGTCATATTCGCATGCAATATCCAAAAAATATTTTCTATGGTGACGTACAATTAGAGGTTGATGATGAGGGGACACCCTATTACATCCGTTCATTTGGTGAATTTATTTCAGGTAGAAATGGATTTGATGTTAAAGGAGTCGTTGTTGTAGACTCCAACAGCGGCGAAACGAACAGCTATCCATTATCAAAAGTCCCGGACTTTATTGAAGGGGCTGTATCACCTGAAGTAGTCAGCCTCCAAAACAGCTATTACGGCAACTATATTCATGGCTTCTGGAATAGTATATTTGGAAAATCTGATGTAAAGCTCCCCTCAGATGAAGGAACAGAAGCTAACGTAAGTCCGATTTTCGATGAAAATGGCGTGATGTACTACTTCACTGACTTCACAAGCCCTAAAGAAGGCGTTGACTCCATGCTTGGGTACTCACTCACCGATTCGCGGTCAGGCGAAGCGACATACTACACAGGTAACCTAGAGGAATCCTATATGGACTCACAGGGTAACCTGCAAATTATTGAAAAGAAGTTTATTGAAAAGAAATGGCATGGAGAAATGCCTGTTCTCTATAATTTCTACGGCGAAGCCAGCTGGTTAACACCTGTGCTTGATTCAAATGGCTTCCTGCAAAATTACTTTATCGTTTCTGCAGCTAATCCGGAAATATCAGTATTTGGAACGACTCCCAATGATGCTCTAAGACAGTACAAACTGGCGTTACAAAGAGGGGGCGGCAGCGTTGATGGCAGCTCAAAGGCGTTGGAAAAGAAGGTTAGCGGAGCCGTTTTGAGAGTCTATAAGGAAAAATCCGGTGACTATACCGTTATTTCCTTCTTATTGGACAATCGTAAAAACTTTATCATCTCTTCTGAAAAGGAACCAATCGCTATTTACTTAAAAGAAGGGGATAGAGTAAACGCAACCTACCAAGATACCGAGGAACAATTCTTGCCTGTAAAGGATCTTGTCATTGAGGGTATTGAATAATATTTATAAGTTAAAAAAAACATGATGAAGCCTACTTCATCGTGTTTTTTTAAGATATGTAACATGGAAAATTACCTTACTTCTTGAAAAATGGCCGATAGTTGGTTATTGTAAGAAATAAATTAACCTTTTAAGGGTGTGGGTGACATGAGATTAAATAAATATATTTCTGAGGCTGGTAAAGCGTCAAGAAGAGGTGCAGATAAATTAATTAGTGAAGGCAGAGTTACGATAAATGGGAAAGTCGCCAGGATAGGCAGTCAGGTGGAGCCTGGGGATGATGTCCGTGTAAGCGGTGACCCAATCAGGGTTGCTAGAAATTACGTTTATATTGCCTTAAATAAACCAATTGGAATCACTAGTACCACTGAAAAAAGTGTTAAAGGTAATATTGTTGATTTAGTAAATCATCCATTGAGGATTTTTAATATTGGAAGACTTGATAAGGATTCGGATGGGTTGATTTTACTTACAAACGATGGCGATATTGTCAATGAAATTCTACGGGCTGAACATAAGCACGAAAAAGAGTATATCGTAACCGTGGACAAACCTATTACGCCTGATTTTTTAAAAAATATGACTGAAGGGGTAAAAATTTTAGGAACGAAAACACTACCCTGTAAGATTGTTCAACTTTCAAAATATGTCTTTCAAATTACCTTAACTCAAGGATTAAATCGCCAAATTCGCCGTATGTGCGAAGCGCTTGGCTATGAGGTATATCGATTGCAGCGAATACGAATAATGAACATTCATTTAGGCAACCTCCCTGTTGGACAATGGCGTGACCTATCTAAGAAAGAACGTACTCAATTATTTAGAGAGCTAAATTACGAACCAAAGGAATGGTAATGATAAGAGGATAAGCATTTTGCTTATCCTCTTCTATCTTTAATTGAGTTTGAAATAAACTGCTAGGATAAGTAATCCCAAAATTACTGCTCCGCCCAGAATCACGTTACGATTGACAATTACTCTAGTAGCGAGTTCCTTTTTTTGGTTCATACTTTTCCTTTCAAGAAAGGCAACTAATTTATTATCTTCGCTCAATCCTAATTTTTTGTCAGCGTTCTTTAGAATTATTTCTACCTCATCAATAGTCATCGGCTGCTCTATCTTTAAGTTTTCATGTATTGACGGCCTTAACTTGGCATACCTTTGGATTAAAGTTACTAACTGCCGAGTATCTGAAGCAGTACTTACACGTGACTTCCCTTCAAAAATCTTTGCTTCCCCCGCACCATATAAGATCACTTTACCTTCTGTTGTAATCCAAATATTCTCAGCTGTTATAGACCCGTGTACCATATTATTATGGTGCAAATGGCGCACTGCTTCTAGAAGTTGATTTACCTGCTCTAAATTGATGTTTCCCTTTATTGCTAATGTCTCGCCCTCTTCGCATTCCAAAAGTGAATAGGAGTAATCCTGGTCAATCATTGTCATTTTTACTATTCGAGGCAAGTGGGTAAATTCAGAAATGACTCGCTGATACTCATCATGTAAGCTGCTCCACTGTGCCTTCTTAAAATCAGTTGTTTTATTAGAAAAGTCAGCTAACCTCAAAATAAAGAAGCTGCCAGTTTCTTTCTCAACTACCTCGAATACTGACAAGCCTGTGTCATTTGAGGATAATTTTCTTTTTACTTCATAACCGCCAATATCCACATACTTCACCAAACCTTCTAAAATTTAAGACCTTTTATGACATTAAAAATTTTTTAGAAACATACAATTACTTCACGCGTAAATAATCCCTTTTTAGCAACTGCACGGTCAACAATGGTAAATCCAGCCTTTACTAGTATCTCATCAATTGGTTCAACCGTTACTACGACTACCTTCTTGGCAAACCTGCGTGCACTTTTTAGCATCTCCAATTGTTCTTCTGGCGTGATTACGGAACATAAATTGTACGGTAAATCGATAATTCCAACATCGAATTGTCCAGTAATATCACGGATATCTGCTAAGTCTACTTCTCCTGTAAGACCAAAGTGTTTGATGTTTGCCCTTGCCCCTGGAAGGATTAAATGATTACGGTCACTTCCCACGATATCGATCCCCATTGAACGTGCTTCGACTAGCACCGTCCCAATTCCGCAGCAAGGGTCAATTGCCTTGATATTACTAGGATTTGGAATAGCGATATTCACCACTGCTCTAGCAACACGTGTGTTAAGCGCTGTCGAATAACCATGGGGTTTCTTTTGATGACGGTACCATACAGCCTCACTTTTAACATAGTCCCCAAATATCCACCTATCGTTTACATTCATTACTCCAAATAATCGGCCCGGGTCTTGAAAATCTGCCTCACCATTAATATGTAATCCAATTTCGCGCTCAATCTTCCTTCGAATCTCATACCCTTCCTTATCTGCGTTTGCGAGGCTGGCGTTTTTCACATATATTACTTTAAATGTTGCCCCGCTAAGTTGTAAGGTCGCTGTTTTTTCGAGAAGTTTCTGTAGACTATTCTCTTCAAAGAGCACAGCAATTCTTTCTTTAATAAACGGGCTTCTTGATGGATCAATTTCCACCTTGCTCTCCAATATATTTGAAAAAGTATCAACACCAAACATAGAGCGCATTTCTAGTCCACACAATGACTTTTCATCCTCTGGATAGGCATATGTATAGATATAATTCATTATTTTTTGTTTCGTATCACCCAATGAGTTACCATCCTTTTTTCGTTCTTTTTTCATTTTATCTTTTATATAACTTCATTATATCAATTAACACTAAAAAATCCTTGCTCATTTTAAAAGCAAGGATTTTTTAGTGTTTTAATTATTGAGTTCATTCTTATAACGTTCAAGTTCTTTTGTTGTACAGCGTACAAAGTGTCCAGGCTTAACTTCTCTTAGCTGAGACTCGTCACTTGAATCGTGTGTAGTCGAATCATAACTAATCCGTTTACGTGTCCGTTCATAGCGCGGATCTGGAAGGGGAATCGCTGATAATAGTGACTTTGTATAAGGATGAATTGGGTTCAAGTATAATTCTTCACTATCTGCCAGCTCTACCAAGTTGCCCCGATACATAACACCAATTCGGTCACTTATATATTTTACCATTGAAAGGTCATGGGCAATAAACAAGTAAGTTAAACCGCGTTCCTTTTGCAATTTCTTAAGTAGATTAACTACCTGAGCTTGGATAGAAACGTCCAATGCGGAGATAGGCTCATCACAAATGATAAACTCTGGTTCCACTGCTAAAGCACGGGCAATCCCAATCCTTTGTCTTTGACCACCACTAAATTCGTGCGGGAAACGGGTAGCATGCTCTTTGTTTAGACCAACTGCCTCTAGTAATTCTTCTACTCTTTTTTTCCGTTCCACATCATTTTTAACAAGTTTATGAACGTCTAATCCCTCAGCAATAATATCCAAAACAGTCATACGAGGGTTTAATGAAGAAGAAGGGTCTTGGAAAATCATTTGCATTTTCCGGTTAAATTTACGAAGCTGGTCCTTTGATTTTTTCCCATGGACATCTTCATTATTAAATTTAACTTCTCCGCCTGTTGCATCATAAAGCCGTATAATGGTTCTTCCTGTTGTTGATTTTCCACAACCTGATTCACCAACTAGTCCAAAGGTTTCTCCTTTGTAAACATCAAAGGTTACCCCATCTACTGCCTTAATGACACTTTTTTTGCCAACAGAGAAATGCTTTTGTAAATTTTTAACCTCTAGTAATTTTTCTCGTGTCAACGCTGTCCACCGTCCTTGCCACCTGTATTAGAGAAACCCTGCATCCTAAGCTTGACTGAATCAGGTGGTTCAATTTTAGGTGCATCTTCATGTAAAAGCCACGTCGCCGCGTAATGCGTGTCAGATACTTTAAACATCGGCGGTTCCATCACTGTATCAATTTCTAAAGCAAAGATATTTCTTGGAGCAAAAGCATCTCCTTTTGGCGGATTAAGCAAGTCTGGCGGGCTACCCGGAATAGCAAACAGTTCATCTTCCGTGCTATCCAAAGTAGGCATGGAACCAATTAGTCCCCAAGTATATGGATGCTTTGGATTATAGAAAATATCATCAACGGTTCCAATTTCAACAATCTTACCAGCATACATAACTGCCACTCTGTCGGCAACATTTGCTACAACACCAAGATCATGCGTAATAAAGATAATTGCACTTTCTGTCTTCTGTTGAATACTCTTCATCAATTCCAAAATTTGTGCCTGAATGGTTACGTCAAGTGCTGTTGTTGGTTCATCAGCAATTAATATTTTCGGATTACAAGCAAGAGCTATCGCTACGACTACACGTTGACGCATACCGCCTGAAAACTGATGCGGGTATTGTTTAATTCTTACCTCTGGCTGAGGAATTCCAACAAGATCGAGAAGTTCAAGTGCTGTTTTCCTTGCATTAGCTCTGTCCATGTTTTGATGCTTTATTAGACCTTCCATAATCTGATTTCCGATATTCATTGTTGGATTTAGTGAAGACATCGGATCTTGGAAAACCATCGAAATATCTTTACCACGAATTTTTTGCATCTCTTTATTTGTCTTTTTGGCTAAATCTACTCCCTCAAGGAGGATTTGACCTTCTTTAATAAAACCCGTTGGTTCCGGAAGAAGCCGCATAATCGCATTGGATGTAACCGACTTACCTGAACCTGATTCACCTACTATAGCAAGTGTTTCCCCTTTATTAAGATCAAAGGTCACACCTCTAACAGCTTGCACTTCACCATTGTAGGTGTTAAATGATACTTTTAAATCTTTAATTTCTAATAATTTACTCATTTATAAACACCTACCTTCTTATTTGTGCATCTTAGGATCAAAGGCATCACGTAAACCGTCACCTACGATATTAAATGCAATCATGAGTACTGAGATCACGACTGCCGGATATACGAGTAAATAAGGATAAGTTCTAAGGTTATCAAACCCGATGTCAATTAACGATCCCAATGATGCAGCTGGAGGGGCAATACCTAAGCCGATAAAGCTTAAAAATGCTTCAAAAAAGATTGCGCCCGGAATTGTAAACATCGTATTAATGATAATAATCCCACTAATATTTGGAACTAAATGCCTTCTGATAATTGTTCCATTCGAAGTACCTAATGTTCTTGAAGCTAAAACAAACTCCTGGTTTTTTATTTTTAGTACTTCGCCTCGGACAATCCGGGACATTCCTGTCCAACCTGTTATTGTTAATGCGATGATGATCGAGACAATCCCCGGTTTAAGGATAAGCATCATTAAGAGAATAATGACTAGACTAGGGATACCTACAAGTACTTCAACGATCCGTTGCATAATATTATCGACTCTTCCACCATAAAACGCGGAAATCCCACCATAGGAAACACCGATAATAACATCGATAAAGGCTGCAGCGAAGGCAATAATTAACGATACTCTAGTTCCTTCCCATAACCGCGTCCATTGGTCACGACCCAATACATCGGTACCTACCCAAAAATAAGTATCCTGCATGTTTTTGGCCTCATATACACGGTATGTCGCTTTAACTTCTGCTGAATTTTTAGTTCCGTTACCTTTTTCTAAAACTTCAATATCAACAAACTCTTCTTTATTACCGTATCTGGCAATCGCATTTCTTGTCGCCTGTTCAACGGTTGCACCTTTGTATTTACTACTTATCGTCCCGTCAAAACCTAACCAAGAAATATTCTCAATAACCGGAATACGCGGAGGCATTTTTGCTCTTGATAATTCCTGATCATCACTTCCATAATCGTTCATCAACGGTCCAACAAGGCTCATAACAATAATCAGAATGAGAATAAAAATACTAAATACTGCAGGTTTATTCTTAAGCAGTGTTCTTCTGGCATCCTGGAGAAACGTTCTGCTTGGAGCTGAAATCTTATCACTAGTATCCTCTTTACGGTCAAGAGGGACAAATAATTCTTTTGGTATTTTTTCAAAGTTATTTTTTTCCATTTTATTTATTTCCCTCCTGCTAATCTAATCCTAGGATCAATCAATCCGTATAGGAGGTCTATGATTAAGATAATTCCGATAAAGCCAAATGCAAATAATAATGTTGTTCCCATAATTGTTGGATAATCATTCATAACAACTGAAGTTACAAACTGTTCACCAATCCCAGGGATGGCAAAAATTTGTTCAATAACCATTGAACCAGTCATTAAACCAACTGCCATTGGACCCATAACAGTAATTAACGGAATTAAGGCATTACGCAGACCATGTTTAAAGATAATTCCAGATTCAGCTACACCCTTTGCACGAGCAGTAATGATGTAATTAGAATGTAATACTTCCACCATTTCTGTTCTTGTAAAACGTGCAGCAACTGCTAATGGAGATATTGCTAAAGCAATCGTAGGCAGAATCGCATGTTCAAATTCGCCCCATAACGCTACCGGTAACCAACCTAATTGCACCGCAAATACATATTGCAATAGTCCTGCGAAAACGAAGTTAGGAATAGAGGTTCCTAACACAGCAAAGAATGTTGCAAAATAATCAATTGGACTGTTTCGGTAAATAGAGGCTACTAATCCTAGTAAGATTCCTAATACTGAACCAATCAGTAATGCTTGAGCACCTAATTGTGCCGAAGGACCAATTCTGTCCATTAATATTTTTGTAACAGGTGTACTATCAAATGTAAATGAAATACCTAAGTCACCTTGTGCAAGTCCGCCAAGATATTTTACATATTGAACTGGCACTGGATCATTTAACCCGTACTTTTCCAATACAATTGCTTTCTGTTCTTCAGTCAATTTATCGTCTGCTTTTAAGGGGCTGCCTGGTAGCATTTTCATAAGAAAAAACGACGCCGAGGCAATAATGAAGAGTGTAATAAACATATACCATACACGACGGAGAATATATCGAGTCATCTTTGCACCTCCTAAATTTTTCCTTATTAGTTTGAATCTATTATAGCGAATGATAATTTTTGTTATCTTCGGAATATTCTCGTTTAAAAGGAGAAAAGAGAGTATATGCCAAAATAGCACACACTCCCTTCTACCTAGCTAAATACTTATTCATTTTTAATATGAAATTATATTATTCTGTTGCTCCAACACTTGACCACTTATATTCATAAGTAGCACCGAATGGGTTAACAAATACACCTTGAACTTTTGGAGAAACTAATTGAGCAGTTGCCTTTTGGTATACAGGTGCAATAGCTGCATCTTCAAAAAGGATTTTTTCTGCTGCTAAGAAGTTAGCAAAACGTGCTTCGTTATCTGTAGCAAGAGTTGTAGCAGTTTCATTGATTAGTTTATCATACTCTGGGTTTGAATATCCCATTTTATTGTTTCCACCATCTGTTAACCAAAGGTTTAAGAAGGTATAAGGGTCTAAGAAGTCTGGGCCCCAACCAGCAAATTGAACATCATAATCCATTTTTGTATCTAAATCAAGACGTTGTTCAAATGGTACTGGCTTTAATGTTACAGTAAGGCCAGGTAGGTTCTTTTGTAATTGGTTAGAAATATACTGATCCATCATTTTTGATGTATCACTGTCGCCGCCTAAGAATTCAACAGTTAATTTATCTACACCTAATTCTTTTAAGCCTTGCTCCCAGAATTTTTGAGCTTCTGCAACATCAAATGTTACAAGATCTCCACTTACTTCACGGAAGTCTTTTCCATCAGGAGTTGGAACGAAATCTCTTGGTACTAAACCATTAGCAACGATTGATCCGTTGTTAAGAATTTCATCAACTAAAGCTTGCTTATCAAATGCTCTGCTGATTGCTTTACGGATATTTACGTTAGCAAGAGCTTTGTTTTTTGTTTGGTTAATTTTGAAATAGAATACTGAAGTTTGCGGTGTTACTACATAATCTTCGTGTGTAGCATATTGGTCAACTAAGTCTGAAGATAAGCCAGCACGGTCAACAGTGCCTTCTTCGTATAAGTCAACTGCTGTTTGAGCTTCTTTAACCACTTGATAGTTCATTTTTTCTAATTTTACAGTTGCTGCATCCCAGTAATCTGCGTTTTTAATAAGCGTCCATTTTTGAGATGTACTTTCCCATGATTCAAACTTGAATGGTCCGTTTGCTAATAAATTATCAGCGCTAGTTGCAAATGCATCGCCTTTTTCTTCAACAAACTTCTGGTTTAACGGTAAGAAAGTACCGAATGTTGTTAAAGATTCAAAATATGCTGTAGCGTTTTCTAGTTCAACTACTAATTTGTAGTCACCATCAGCTTTTACGCCAAGTTGATCTACAGGAACTTCACCTTTATTAACAGCTGTAGCGTTTTTAATTACGCCACCCATCATGTATGGACCATATTCAGATCCAGTTTCAGGGTTTACTGCACGTTGCCAAGCATAAACGAAATCGTGTGCAGTTACAGGGTCACCATTAGACCATTTTGCATCTTCACGCAAAGTGAAAGTCCAAGTTTTCCCATCAGCGCTAACTTCATGCTTAGTTGCAATACCAGGAGCAACTTTTGCGTTTTCATCTAGACGGTATAAACCTTCCATTATAGTACCTAAGAATTGGAAACCATATTCATCAGTTGCCATTGATGGGTCCATAGATGGTATAGTATCACCATTAATAAAATTCAATACTTGTTCTACTTCTTCTACTTTCGGATCATCAGCTGGTTTTTTTGTATCATCAGCTGTTTCTTTGTCGCCAGAGCACGCAGCTAAAAACATGCTTAGTACTAGGCTAAGAGCTAAAAGCCATGTTAATTTTTTCTTCATTTAGAAGACCTCCCTATTTTCCTATTTTTCTGTAAATTTGATACTAAAAAAGAATCTAAAAGAATCATACTATTTTTCTAGTAGTCTTGTAAAGACTTAATATATAAAAAAGTCTAAAAATTATACTTTATTTTTATTTTAGAATACTAATAGTATTGATTTTACATTAGTTTAAAGCTGATTTACTAGTGGAAATTTTTAAAAGTTTTCTTAATCTGTTATTTTCCCAATAATAAAAGCCCTCTGCTAAGAAATGGGAGTAATTTCCCTTTGTCCAATATTTATACTTTCTATCAGAAATATTGATGAATGTGTACTTTCAAGTGGAGTTAGGTTAAAATACCAGTATTCTTCACTAAACTGAAATCAAATACATTGAATGATAAAGGTGAAATCTATGATCAAAAATAAGTGGGTACTTTTACTTATAAACATATTGGCAACAATTATATTCTTTCTTATCTTTGCCTCTGACTACAATCTTTTGCACTACATTAATTCATTATTTTATCTTTGTTTTATTTATCTGCTTGTCGTTTTGCTAATGTATACTATAAAAGGCGGATTTTTTGATGGAGTGACCTTCGGCTTCAGAAGATTCAACAGTGTATTTATAAAACGTGATGATTATTTAGAAGAGTGGCGTGATAAACCGCTCCCGTCAGAAAAGTTTAATCCTAGTCTTTACCAGGTTCTTAAATTTCAGGG
Source organism: Neobacillus sp. FSL H8-0543 (assembly GCF_038592905.1). Taxonomy (GTDB): domain Bacteria; phylum Bacillota; class Bacilli; order Bacillales; family Cytobacillaceae; genus Neobacillus. The sequence goes on from NZ_CP151943.1 coordinate 2,429,278, forward strand.
ATTCGCTTTGTTTGTTCTTTTACTCTTTTTGATTGCAATTTATTATTTATTTTAGAAAAAGTAAAGAGCCATTCCTATTGGAAAGGCTCTTTACTTTTATTTATTAATCAGTGTTACCTGTTGATTTGCGCTCCAATCAAAATAGTTACTAATCAACCTAACAAGCCTATTTATTAATAAATTTTTGATATGCTTCTTCGTCTAATACTTTATCAATTTCTCCAATATACTCTGTAAACATATTTGGATGGCAGAATCCTTCTTTAAAGCGATATAATCCATCAGACGGATCCAGTTTAAATACGCCGCCAAAGTCATATCGGTCTTTTCCTAATTCTAAAGCCCAGTTGATCATTTCCCATTGTAATAAATGAGGGGCCATTAATGATCTTTTTTCATTACCGCTTGCCCCGTAGGCATACCAGGTTTTGTCACCATAACTTAGGGCGAGTGCCGCAGCGATAATATCGCCATCATGTTCTGCAAGATAAATACGAAGGTAATCTCCGTAGGCTTCACACATTCTTTCAAAATAGTCGTAAGGACGATAAGAAATTCCGTTACGAGTACTCATGACCACATATAGGTCGTGGAAGGTTTTTACATCCGCCAGGTCATTGCTGTATCTGGCTGTAACACCCTTACGCTGTGCAAGGCGAATATTGTAGCGCGTTTTTGAATGAAAGCTTGCCAGTAATTCATCAGCCGTTTTCTCTTTTAAATCTAATACCATATTTAATCGCGGCTGTGTCGTAAACTTTGACGATACGTTTCTGTTATATACCTTGTATCCTAAAGCGGTATATTGTTCATGTAATGCTTCATCATAAACTACTTCCGGATCAAAACGTAAGACAAAGGCATTGTGCTGTGTTACATGTTCTTCTGCTTCCGCCATTAACCGGTGGACTAACGCAGTATCACGAGGGTCACAGACAGGTCCTTTACAACAATAAGCTAATTTCTTATTATCGACTGCATTGACCATTAAAATAGACATAGCAGCAATAATTTGGCCTTTTTCCTCTAAATAAACATACATGGGTGTCCAATTATTTTTTACTTGGGACCATGCTGTATCTTGTGTTACTGTTGCGAACGGAGAAGTTCGAATAAATTCCTGATATCTGGATAAGTCTGCACTATTTGTTAAATCAACGATAGGCATTTTTTGACTCCTTTCTTTCGTTAAGATTTACTAACTATTTCCTACAACGACTGTACTTAATGCAATTTATAGATGTGTCCATTTGTAAGTAAATGATAAAGCAATATGTGCAATATAATATCATGAAATAACTGTTTCTACCAATCCCGCTCTGGCAGGATTGGCCTTTTATTATCAAATCTCTCTTCCTTTTCTTTCAAAAAAAGCCCATTCACCTCTACACAAAATTCATCATCTGCGTAGGGGTGAAAAGGCTCAGGCGGTAGCACTCTTTATATTTCGCGATAAATATTAATTTCTGTACTTTCCCTCATTTTTCTCAGTTCTGGAACCATTCTCTTGATATGTTCACTTTGATTATGCTGCTGTAGCGCCTCTTCATCCTCCCATTCTTCAATAGTGGTAAGGATGAATGGGTCATTGATATCTTGATGATAGGTGTACATGATGCATCCTTTTTCTTTTCTGGTTTCTTGGACAACCTCTTTAGCTAGACTCAAATATTTTTCGATATTAGCATCAGGTTTAAGTTTTCCTTTACATACCACTCTAATCATTTGTAATCTCCTGTATCTGTATTTTTATTTGGCTGTGTTAAACAAATCTGTTGATTTGCGCTCCAGGCACTGATCAATCCAGCTTATTTCGATAGGTTAAGAGTTGATTGCTTAATTTTTTCTTGCAATTTTTCGTAATAAAGATCAGCATCAACTGGGAATTCAACTGTTTGGTTCATCCAGGAAGATAAATAAATAGCATTCGCGATATCTACACTTTGTAAACCGTCTTCTCCAGGTGCTAGGAGAGGTGTCCTATGCAGGATGCCATTGACCCAATTTTGAATGAGCCCCAGGTGGCCTGGATTGCCACTATCGACAGGTATATCTATTCTTTGGTATTCGGGCATACCAAAGCCGCCTTTAAACGTTGCATTAAATTCTCGTTCTGATTGAGCCAGTTTAAAAAATGTTAGTGCATTATTTTCAACTACGAGTTTCCCGTAGTCACCGACAATTTCAAAGCGATTGGTTCCCGGAGCTTCCCCTGTTGAAGCGATAAACACGCCTGTCGCACCATTTTCATACTCAACATAGGCCGTCACATCATCTTCCACTTCAATATCATGATATTTGCCATAGTGACAGAATGCATGGACACGCTTCAGTCTAAGACCGGTTATCCATTGCCACAAGTCCAGTTGGTGTGGAGCCTGGTTTAATAAGACCCCTCCACCCTCACCCTTCCAGGTTGCTCTCCAGCTACTTAAATCATAATAACTTTGCGGCCGGTACCAATCTGTAATAATCCAATTTGTCCGCTTTATTTCCCCCAGTTCTCCCTTTTGAATCAGTTCGCGTAATTTTTGATATAACGGGTTTATCCGTTGATTTAACATAACGGCAAATACCTTGCCACTTTTTCTGGCCGACTCATTCATTTCAATGACATGCTTGCTATAGACCCCTGCCGGTTTTTCAACTAGAACATGAATACCTTTGGCGAATGCCTTTTTAGCTATTTCAGGATGACTGAAATGCGGTGTTGCAATAATCACAGCATCAATGCCTGATTCTTGAAGAAACACATCTTCATCTTGGTAACATTGTACATTGCCTTTCACTTGCATTTTAATATCCTCAAGCTGTTGAATTCGGCCGCAAACCGCCGTTAACACAGCTCCCTCTACCAGCCCTGTATCCAATTGCAGGGCATATGTTCTGCCCATATAACCTATTCCAATTACACCAACCTTTACGTTACCCATATTATTACCTCGCAATTCTTACTTTTTGATATCATTCCCAATAAAAAAATCCTCCTCTAAATCTAGAAGAGGGAGCGTTGTTATTTTCTGTTCTCGGCAATTTCATCCATGACCCAGTTCGTTCTCGCACCAGTCACCCCAATACTTGGGCACTGACTGCTGTCTTTTGTTAAGTCTGCCACAATCGTTTCTATCAAGGGTTGATGGACGTGGAGCGGCGCTTCAAAACTCCATTGCTCTCTTCCACTTGCCGTCGTCAAAACAATGGGCTCATTTCCAAAAGTTGAAAAGGTAATTTTCCCATTACTGCCAACGATTTCATTCACATCTACATCTTCAAAGGCAGTAAAACACCAACTGCCAACTCCATGGACTCCCGACTCAAATAGGTAGGTACCTGTAACGATATCTTCCGCACGATAATAACCTGCTTGATTGGATGCAAAACCTCGAACATCCTTAATTGGCCCAAACAAATAATCTAATAAATCAAGCGTGTGACTAGCTAAATCAAAAAACAGGCCACCTCCGGCTATCTCAGGATGAACTCTCCACGGGAGATTTTTTGAATCCAATACATCATCTGAAGCTTTTTGATACTGTGTTGTTGAAACAAAACGAACATCACCGACTGCTTTATTTTCTAATAACTCTTTTACTTTTAAAAATTGGGGCAGAGCCCTACGGTAGTAAGCAACATAAAGAGGTACGCCTGCAGCTTTGCATGCAGCAATCATTTCATTGCATTCCTCAAAATTGAGCGCCATTGGCTTTTCTACATAAACTGGTTTTCCTGCCTTTGCCACTTTAATGGTATATTCTTTATGTGAACTTGGTGGTGTCGCAATATAGACGGCATCGACATCTGGGTCGTTAATCAGTTCATCAGCATTATCGTACCATTTCGGTACATGATGTCTTTCCGCATAATCCTTTGCCAGTACAGCGGTCCTCCGCATGACAGCAACTAACTCTGAATTTTTAATTTTCTGGAATGCTGGTCCACTTTTCACTTCCGTCACATCACCGCATCCAATAATTCCCCAACGGACTTTTTCAAAATTCATGGCTTATTCTCCTTCTAGGTCAAGACCCTAATTTCCATACCTAACACCACGCAGGCATTTAAAGAAGCCTAGTCCAAACGGACTTGGCTTCTTTGTTATTAAAAATTTGTAAGGTGCTCCCAATTAAGTACAACAATAACATGGTGACCCATCGTGAGTCGAGAGGAAATGGAGGAGCTATCTTTCACAATTAGCCATCCTATCCTTAAACCCTAACCTCTTTCCCCTTTACAAGAGAGATATCCCTGCCCTTGTGGGTAATTGTCAGATCTTCCCCATCTAAAATCAGATAAGTAACTGCATCCTTTTCGATGTTTGCACGAAGGAATCTATTCTGGTACTGGAGTTGGAACTGGAGCGAAGTCCATTCTTCCGGAAGAGTGGGAGAAAGTGACAAACCGCTTTCCTTCAATCTCAAACCGGCAAACCCGAATACGATTGCCAACCACGTTCCGCCCATATTTGCCAGGTGAAGACCATCTTTTGTGTTTCCATGAGTATTATCTAAATCCAAGCGGGAAGTTTCATTAAAATAACGATAAGCCTTCTCTTTATAGCCTAGCCTCGATGCCATAATACTGAAGACACAATACGATAGAGAAGAATCATGAGTCGTTACTTTTTCGTAGTAATCATAAGAATTCTTAATGGTTTCAAGGTCCTGCTCATCTTCTAACAGAAAATGAGAAAGTACAGTATCGGCTTGCTTACTAACCTGATAACGGTACAGGGTTAATGGATGATAGTTCAGCAATAGCGGGAATTTCTCTTTAGGCGTATTTTCAAGATCCCAACGCGCCTTCGATAAAAAGCTGTCATCCTGTGCAGAAATCTTTTGTCCTTCATCATATGGAAGGTACATATTTTCCCCAGCAGCTTGCCATTCATCCACTTCTTCTTCAGTTACTCCAAGCCTTTCGACCAACTCTGTTAACACATCATTATTGGTTTCTTTTAATAAACGATGCATCTTTGCAGCCCAAAGCAAATTATGTTTGGCCATCGCATTTGTATAATAGTTATTGTTTACAATGCACGTATATTCGTCTGGACCCGTTACGTTATCAATTCTAAATTGACCGTTTAGCATATGACCCGTATCGACCCAGAGGCGAGCTGTTTCGAAAAGTACTTCGGCCATATAATCCTTTAGGAAATCTTCATCCTTTGTTACTAAATAATATTGAATATAACTATAGGCAATATCAGCACTAATATGATATTGGGCTGTGCCTGCAGGGAAGAATGCAGAGCTTTCCGGTCCTGTTATTGTTCGCCAAGGGAATAGAGCCCCCTTTTTATGTCCCATTTCCCTCGCACGAGCACGAGCGCTGTCTAAAATAGAGTATCGCTGCAATAATAGATTTTTAGCAATTTCCGGATGAGTCATTAAGAATACTGGTAACATATAAATTTCTGTATCCCAGAAATAATGGCCCTCATATCCTTCTCCTGATAACCCTTTCGCAGCTATGTTACTCACTCGTTCTTTACCTGCTGATTGCAAAAGTTGATAAATGCTGAAGCGGATGGATTGTTGAAGCTCCTCAGCCCCACCGATTTTTACATCAGATTTATTCCAGAATTGATCCAGGTAACCTTTCTGTTCAACTAAAAGATTAGCAAAAGACTTCTCCTTCGTGTGCTGATATACATCCACTGCCTTTTCAGCTACATCGTCCCCATGTCGGAGTGTGTCAGTGTAAATGTTGAACTTGGTAAATTGAATCGTTTGATTCCCTTCGAACAGATACACTTCAGAAGTACTGCTGTCTAAAGCTTTCCTGTCATATTGATAATTCTCCGCTATAACCTTAGAGAAACTTAAACAGGCAACCTCTAAATTTGTAGCAAACGTTTTATCCTTAACAATACTATATGCTTCTTCCTGACGAACTTCGGTTACATGCAGCCGTTTTGCGTGGCCAGAAGCAACACGTGGATCACTTTTATCAACAAAATTTGATACATCTCCATTTACATTTGAAACGATTCTTACATGATGAACAAGGGTAATCGGCTCAATCTTTATATCAATCGCGAATAATTCTTTCGTTGCAAAGGAAACGATTCTTTTAAAATAAAGATTAACCTCTTTTCCTTTTGGTGATTTCCAGTGAACAATTCGCTCAGAAAATCCTGCATCCATATGCAGATTGCGTTTGAAATGAATAATTTCGCCTTCAAATAAAGAAAAACGTTCATCATCAATATAAATTTCCACCGTTTGTCCATCAATAACATTTACGAGTTTTTGTTGCTTCTCAGGAAAGGCAAAAAGTTTTTCCCCGTAACTGATTTCAACCTCATCGTGGAAGGCATTAATGTATGTACCACGAATCGATTTAAATCCCTCCTTGTACCCTTCTTCAAAATTCCCACGGACTCCAAGATAGCCGTTACCTAAGGATAAAAGGCTTTCATTTATTAACAGATTATCATTATCAGTCTCGGACTTTGTTAATTTCCACGTCATGCCCTTCGCCTCGCTCACTATAGTAAATTATTCTAAATTAAATTGTTTTAATATTTCATCAAGGTCTAATAGAGTTGTATCGCTCACTATATAATCAGCAGCCGACAAGTGTACCTTGTCGCCAATCCCAACGGAAAACATGCCTGCCTGATTAATCGCTTCAATTCCAGCAGCTGCATCTTCTAGTCCAACACATTCTCCATAAGGAATGTTTAGATAATCAGCTGCGGTTGTAAAGGTTTCCGGGTCTGGCTTTCCTTTCGTTACCTTCGCTGCATCAACAATATAATCTATGTAATGGGTAAGACCAAGCAGTTCCAATACCCTTTGGGCATTCTTGCTAGCAGATCCAATCGCAATTTTAATATGATTCTCTTTCAATTTAGTAAAGAGTTCTTCAATACCAGGTAAAACATTTTCTGGTTTTATCGTCTTAATTAACTCCACATAATGGTCATTCTTTTGATAAGCAAGTTTCTCTTTTTCTTTCTGAGGCATATCTTTTAAAGAAGGGTTTAATGCCAGAATCCTTTCTAAGGAATCCATCCGGCTAATCCCTTTAAGCTGCTCATTAAACTGTCTATCAATGGTTATGCCGAGTTCCTCTGCAAGCTTTTTCCATGCCAAATAGTGAAATTCTGCCGTATCTGTGATAACCCCATCTAAATCAAATATGAAGGCTTTCGGAGTCTGTTTCATTGTCGTTTCCTTTCTTTCAAGAGATATTTCTTTATAAAAAAGGGCCTATTCTTGGCCCATTCATTCCATTAATCTAAGCCTCGTGCTTCCCCAACCGTCCCGCGTTCAACTAACTGATAGGGAACAAATACATGTCTTGTATCCTGCTTATTCTCCATCAGATTCTTCAATAGAAGAGCGGATTGTCTTCCAATTTCCACAAAATCCTGGTGAATGGTAGTAAGTTTTGGTTCCGTATAACTGCTGAAAACCAAATTATCAAATCCAGTAATTGAAACATCCTCAGGAATTCTTAAACCTGCTTCTTTTACTGCCCGCATCACGCCATATGCCATTAGGTCACTAAAGCAAAGAAACGCCGTCGGACATTTCTCTTGCAAATAATTTTTAGCTAAAGCATAGGCTTTATCCTCAGAGAAATCGGCATGAAGAATATCTTCCTTATGAATCTTCAGGTCATATTTTTTATATGCCTCCTTGACACCATTCATCCGGTCCATGTTTACATAGGTCTCTTCTGTTCCCGCCATTATTACAATTTTACGATGATTGCGTTCCAATAAATAACAAGCAACCTCTTTACTTGCCTTTGCATTATTAATTGAAACACTACCAATTAATTTATTTGAATCCTCTTTTAAAATGTCTATATAGACGACAGGAATATTCGTATTGATTAATTCTTTAAAATAAGGATCGTCTGTTCGAATTCCTTGTAAAACAGCGCCGCCAATGTTTCGTTCACTACAAAATTGAGCATAGCTTTTTTGCCGTTGTTTTAGTGAATCTATTAAATACACAGATAATTCATGGTCATTTTCTTCTACTGCCTGATAGACACCCTTGAAAATATCGAATGCATTGGTGTCCTTTTCATTTTGATTAAAAACTCCGGACGAGATTAATCCAATCGTTCTCTGTTTCTTTGATGATAGATTTTTAGCCACCAAATTAGGCGAGTATTCTAGTTCCTTCGCTATTTCAAAAATTCGTTGTCGAGTTTTCACACTAACATCCGGGTAATTATTGAATGCTTTTGAAACGACAGCAATCGAAACACCTGCTTTTTTGGCAACATCTTTTATTGTAGCCATTGAACAATCACCTCCAATTAACCAATCATAAATTCAGTTATTAATGCCAACTAGTCTTTACAAAAAACACTACATATTTTGTACTGCTGATTTCTTTTCTACTTTCAACGTAAATTTATAGAACGCATAGAAAGATAAAAACACACTGATTGTGCCTGAGAAAAAAGGTAACAAAAACCAAACCTTTGTACTTATATAGATGATTAAGATATTCAAAATTAGGATGATAAAGGACAATAACGGCCTTCCGAATGTAAGAAAAAATGAATTCTTAAACAAATCTCTCAAGCACATACGATAATGTGCAGTTAAGGAGAAGAAGTTCATGTTCATAACGAACAGAAGGAGTCCAATAATCATGAATATGATCGTTAAAAGGTCATTTTCTTTACTAAAAAAATACAGGTCCATTATCCAAATAAGCCAAATGATTCCCCACCCCGCACCTGATAGTAGTGCTGTCTTGTAGCTATCTTTAAAATAGGAAAAATAAGTCTTGATAAGTGACGTTTGATCTTTTTCCAATAACCAATCGCGAGTTACTCCAAACAAAGCTACCGTACTAGGAAAAAGAAGGATAGGGAATAATAGTAAAGCAGGCACCATATGCATAATCATTGCACTTCTTGAATCATTAAAAAGAGAACTTAGAACGATAATTGTTATAGGGAGATTTATTATAAACCATAAGATATTTACTATGGTGAAGCGCATAAACCATTCTGCTATCAGATGGATACCTCCCATTAATCCTGAAATATCCCGCATATTGCTTCCTCCTTCATAATGACTACCCTTTCACCTGGGGATTTTTTCGGAGCAAGCAGCGAAAATAAGCCCACGTACTATTTGACTGCACCGTCCCCAATTCCTTTAATAATATGCTTTTGAGCAAGGATAAAGAAAATAACAATTGGGATCATCGTTAGTAGTAAACCAGCCATTGCCATATTCCACTGAATGGTAAATTCGCCAAAGAAATAGAAGGTTGATAGAGGAATCGTTCTTAAGTCCTTATCCGTCAATGTTAATGAAGGTAATAGATAGTCATTCCAAATGCTAATGATATTAATGATTAAAACCGTAACCGTTATTGGTTTTAAAATCGGGAAAATAATTCTCCAAAAGACACCGAACTTAGATGCACCGTCTATCGTAGCTGCTTCTTCTAGCGAAACAGGGACAGATTTTATAAAACCATGATATAAGAAAACAGAAATACTTGAGTTGAAACCAACGTTCATAAAGATTAGCCCTTCACGGGTATTTAACATTGGGATGCCAAGCGTATCCATAATGTTCCCCATTAACTGCATCAAAGGCATCATGATGGTTTGAAACGGGATTAACATCGTTGCAATAAAGATCATAAAAATGACATTACTTAACTTATTGTTCGTTCTAACTAACATCCAAGCCGTCATGGAAGATAAAACAACTAGAAGGATGATTGAAATAATCGTTATATATAATGAGTTTCCAAGTGCATTAAGGAAGTTCATTTTTTCCATTGCACCAATGTAGTATTGAAATCCAAAATTTTCAGGCCAGGCAAGAACATTTTCATATAGTTCCTGGCGATTTTTAAATGAGTTCACAAAAATAATGTAGATTGGAGATAAGAAGAAAAGTGCAACTAATATAAGTAATACTTCTTTGAGAATTTTATTAGTTGTTCTCATCACATTTCCACCTCTCGCTTTTTCGTTAGGTACACTTGTGTCAACGCAATCACTGCAACAATTAAGAAAAAGACAATCGCTTTAGCCTGACCAAGTCCATAATTCGAATACCCAAAAATCTCATTATAAATATTCATTGCAAACATTTCTGTGGAATTAGCAGGGCCACCACCCGTTAATGATAGGTTCGTATCGTAAATTTTAAATGCTGAAGAAAGGGTTAAAAATAGACTGATTGTAAAGGATGGCATTAAGAGAGGGAAAATAATTTTTCTTAACTTTTGCCAATTATTTGCTCCATCAATCTTAGATGCTTCCAATAATTCACCAGGAATCGCTTGAATACCTGCTATGTAAATTATCATAATGTAACCGGCCATTTGCCAAGTAAATACAACAACTAAAGCATACAAGGAATAGTTAGGATCTAATAGCCAATTTAAAAAGATGCTGTCCAATCCTGTTATCTCCCCAATTAGGGTAAAAACATCAGAGAATACAAATTGCCAAATATAACCTAACATTAGACCACCAATTAAATAAGGCATAAATACCATCGTACGTGCTGTATTAGCTGTTCTGAGGTTGGATGTAACTAGAAGTGCAAATCCCAGTCCCACAATATTAACAGAAATAACTGCCAAGACGGTAAATTTAATCGTCAGCCATGCGGAATTTAGAAAGCGTTCATCATCAAATAATTTGGCAAAGTTCTCTAATCCAACAAAAACCATTGGGTTCGCTGCAATCCCATCCCAATCAAAAAAGGAATAGTAGATTCCGATTAGAAATGGAATGATCACGACAACCGAAAAGATTATCACAAGCGGAGCTGTAAATAATGCATACCAACCCCAATTCTTTCTTTTTGTCACTTTAACCACTTCTTTCTAGTAATTATCGTGGATAGTATTTACTAGACACGCCTAAATTCAGGCGTGTCCAGCCTTTTTTATTTTACAAAACTCTATTACTTCACTGCATTTTGCCAAGCAGCATCAAGTTTTTCGATTAATTCTTGACCAGTCATATCTTTACTTATGAAGAATTCCTGTGCAACTGGTGTGAAATCATTTGTAACTACGTTTGCTGGGTAATAGTTTTGAGCCCAAGGAATGGTATTACCGCTGTTTGATGCTTCAAATACAGCTTGTGATAGTGGATCAAGTTCACCTGGATCAATATTTGTCATAGCAGGAACGAATCCAAATTCTTCAACAATGTACTTTTTACCAAGATCACTGTTTAACATCCATTTTAAGAAGTCGTTCGCATTCTTAACTTCTTCTTTATCTTTTGTTCCGTTGATTGCCCAGTTATTACCTACACCAACTGATAATTTGTCATTTCCGTTAAGTGGGAATGGAAGCATACCAATTTCAAAACCTAAATCATAATCTTTAAGCATTCCATATGCCCAGTTACCTTGGTGAATCATAGCTGTTTTTCCAGATGCAAAATCACCAATTTCTTTATCGTAATTTACATCAAGTGGGTTTGCTGCATTAGCTTTAATCGCTTCAAAGAATTTCCCGAATTCTTGGAATTCCTTTGTATCTGCCATTGTTACCTTGCCTTCACTCAATTGGTCAATGAAGTCAAAATGATCTTTTTGTAATGCGAAGGGGTAGTTGCTAATATGTCCAATTAAGAAATAAGCTTCTTGTGAAAGGCCAAATGGATTAATGCCATCTGCTTTTAATTTTTCTAATGTACTTTTAAAAGATTGATAATCCTTTAAGTCTTCTGGTTTAACTAAATCCTTGTTGTATACCAAACCAAAACCTTCAACGCCATATGGAACACCTACAATTTTATCATCGTATTTTAATTCCATATTTGGAGCAATATTTTTTACATATTCTTCATTACTCATATCATAAACATAAGAATTTAATTTTTCTGCTTCTTTAACGTGTTGAAGGCTGAAAATAGATGGGCCTTGTTTACTGTTCAATTTAATTTGTAGCTGTTGGAGATAGTCATCTCCTGTAGTTCCCCATATTTCTACTTCAACGCCAGTTTCTTTTGTGTATTCTTTAGCAAGTTTTTCTAACTGTTCAGAAATCTCAACTTTACTTTGGAAAATGGTGATTTTTTTGTCCGAAGACTCCTTTGATCCTTCTTTACTTGATCCTTTTTCGCTGCTGCCGCCTGAACATGCTGTCAAAACAAGCATGAAAGCAATCATTAACATGCTGACTAATGCTCTTTTCTTGAATTTCATTTTATTGACCCTCCTATTGTTTTTTATATAGTAATAAAATGAAAGATTCATTTTATAACTACCAGATTTAGTGTTGGTCAATTTGCTTGACCAATAGGGATTTCTATAGAATTATCGCAATCATATAATTGCTCATTAACTCTGAACTCTATTCTTTCCTTGTTTTCCGCTTTGACAGAAAGTACATTATCAGTAACTGATAGTGTAATAGGCTGTCCTTGCCAATTAAGAGTAAACTTCAACCTATGCCAGTTCTTAGGGAGCCTTGGGTTAATGGTGAGTTTTCCATCAACAAGCCTTATTCCGGCAAACCCAAAAACAACTGATTTCCATATCCCGCCGATTGATGCCGCATGAACCCCATCATCAGACGTATTCATCATTGGTCCTAAATCAATTGCACTTAACTTTTGGAACAATGAATAGGCCAAGTCGTATTCACCAATATCATTAGCCAAAATGGCATGTGTAGCTAAACTTAAGCTAGAATCATGCAAGGTTCTAGGTTCATAGTAGTGAAAGTTGGCTCGTTTCACTGCTTCCGAGAAGCGTTTATGTTCAAATGTTTGTTCTAACAAATAAAGTAAGATTAAAATGTCCGCCTGTTTTGAAACTTGTATTTCGTTTATTTGGTCCGCATTATAATCTCGATAAATACTTCTAATCTTTGTCTGCTTTTTGTATTTTTCTAAATCAATTTCCTTCAGCTGAAGATACGTTTTGTCTTGCGGTATGACAAAATCTTCTTCCCGAGGATTTGGGAGATAAAGTTTATCAGCTCTTGACTGCCAGAGTTGATAAGATTCGTGAACGCCCAATTTATCATCTAGCTCTCCTAATAGCTTTGGATTTTCTCTTCTTAATTTTTCGTAGTATTTCATCGCCAACTTCATATTGAAGAAGGCCATATAATTGGTAAATGCATTATCATCCACATGTTCCTTATATTCATCAGGACCGACAACTTTATTGATATGATATTGCCCCGTCTCCTCGTTCCACTCTATCCGGGTTGCCCAGAATCTGGCTGTATCTAGGATCATTTCATACCCGTATTGGTCCATGAATTCTTCGTCACCCGTTACGTTATAGTACTGATAAACGGCAAAAGCTATATCAGATGTAATATGCTGCTCAATAAATCCGGACCAAATTTTCTGTTGTTTTCCAGTAACAATATCAACGTCCCCCCAGATTGGCGTAACCTCGCCATCTGTCGGCCAAGCAGCTTCCCAAGGATACATAGCGCCTTCATAGCCATTGTCTTTTGCCTTTTGACGTGCGCCTGATAATCCATGATATCGGTAGGTTAAGAGTGATTTTGCTACTTCCGGATTAGAATAAATAAAGAATGGTAGAATAAAAATTTCTGTATCCCAGAATGAGTGTCCTTTATAGCCCTCTCCACTTAACGCCTTTGCACCAATTCCCATCCGGTCGTCGTGTGCCGGTGTCATAATGGTTAAGTGGTATAGAGAAAAGCGTAATGAGAGCAAATCAAAGGGATTGTCACTCTCAATTTCGAAATTATAAGTCTTCCAAACTTTGTTCTCCCAAGAGTTTCTATGAGTTTGAAAAAGATTATCATAGCCTTGTTTAAAACTATTCTGCAAATCTAGCAACGAAATGTCTCGGAGGCGTTGAAGACTATAATTCTCCTTACACCATACTTTATCCCGGCTAGTATGAACCGTCGTTAATTTTTCCATTTTCAACGTATCGTTTGGCTGAAGTACCATTTGATAGGTCAGCCATACTTTGCGGCGACCCATGTTCATTTCGGGAGTTACTGCCGATTCATCATCGTTAATCGTAATCTTGTGTATTGTGTTCATAACGATGTCAATGTTCGATTCATTGGTTGTTTGAATTAGTTGAATATATTTCTTTTCAAAAATCCTTCTCTCTCCTTCAAGGAAATGCTGTGAACCAGAGTTGGATAGTTGCGCATTAATACCCGAATCGAAGGAGATTTCAACAGGATGTGTCAAGCTTTCAATTTCCATTTTCATTCCTACTAAATGCAAATTATCTAATGAAATAAATCGTTTAAAATGGAAACGCAATTCTTTTCCGCGAGGAGAGGTCCAGTTAAAAGATCTTGTTAATTCGGCAGTTTTTAAATTTAATTGTTTGATGTAACCCTTGGTTTTACCGAATTCTAAACTGAATCTTTCTCCATCTATCCGGATATCTATTCTGGTAAAGTCCGCCAAGTTTGGCAATTCTGTTACTTCATTTTTCTCAGCTTTATTAAAAGTCCCATTTACAAACAGATTTCTCGTTTCTTTTATGTATGGTTCTTCTGTAGCTGACCGTAATCCCATATACCCATTTCCCAAGTACATGATTGCTTCGCTTTTACCTAGTAAATCTGAAGAAAAATCTACATCTGCTATTATCCAATTCTTGTATTCTCCATTTCCTAATGAAAAATCCATCATATAATATTCCTCATTTCGAAAACGTTTTAGTTTGTTGCCAAAAAAATAATTGCTTCCCGAAGAATTATTTTTAAAATCCTCGAAAACGTTTTAGTTTTTTTAAAAGCGTTTACATTTTAAATTTAATACTCATAGAAGAAATTGTCAACAAAGTTACCTTATAAAATCTGTGACAAAAGACTTTTTGTTTTTATTTTCCAATAGAAAACGTTCTAAAGCTGTTATTACTCACTAATTGTTCACATTTACCATCTTCATGGTTAAGGTTAATAACTTCCTTTGGGATAGAGGGGTTATTCACCACTTGTTTACCTATGGTACAGATTATCTTGCAAAAGTGATTTCATTTTCAAACTAAATCAATATATTTTATATTAGATTTACTAACGTAAATACTAATATGATCTATGAAGGACAAAACTCTCCTTCCAAATCGGCAAAATGTCCTTCATCCCAGTTATGAAGGACAAAGCTCTTCTTTCAAACCTGCAAAATGTCTTTCATATAGTTCTTTGGATAAAGAAAATAAATTTAGTATAAAAAACCGCCTCTATTTATGGTAAGGTTCACCGCACCAATTATACCGGCGGTTTTTAGTACTGGAAAATAGTTAGTAACATTATTGGTTTAGAAAAAGCTAAAATTGCAGGTTATGGCTTAATTTAAAGAAATTTTTTAGTTCAAGAGGACCGTGAAACGCCATCTAAGTCCTAATTACTTAACCAGTCTATTTGTAATGTTTTCCATTTGATTTTGGATAATATTTAGAAATGTCTTCACAGATTTTGATGAATTATTCTTTGATACTACGTAGCCCAGAGGAATCTTTACTGGGCTATGATTTATCATGAAAGGTTTAGAGATGATCAATTT
Organism: Neobacillus sp. FSL H8-0543; assembly: GCF_038592905.1. Lineage (GTDB taxonomy): Bacteria > Bacillota > Bacilli > Bacillales > Cytobacillaceae > Neobacillus. The sequence goes on from NZ_CP151943.1 coordinate 2,444,773, forward strand.
GTTCCACATAACTTGTCCATTTTTTAAAGCAGGATCTAGAATAAAGTTAATTGCTCTTCCTTCGGCAACTGTCTTTTCGATGATATCTGTGTTATTAGTAGCAAAAAGGATCTTATTAGGTGCATATTTATCGGAAAGCTCTTGAAAAAATTGTACTACATACTTGCTGTTATAAATAACTATGGGGTAATCTGACAAATCATATGGAGTAATGTATTCAAGGGAGGCTAATGGTGAATGTTCATTTACAAGGACATATACTTTTGAATCGAAAAGAACTTTAAATAACAAATCAACATGCTCTTTATGCATACTTTCATAAATATGAATTAAACCTGCATGGATTTTACCTTGTTTGATTCCTTCGATAATCTCCTCTGTGGAATCTTCTTCTATATCTACTTTAATATGACGTCGGCTTTCGTGAAAAGACTGAAAGGCATCAAGTAATAGTGTATTGCATAGCCCAAATATAGCTGATATTTTTAATTCCTTTTGTTTCTTTCGGGCCTTTTCCTCAAATTCCTGAAGCTTTAAAACGATTTCTTTGGCATGTTGAATCATTTCTTTTCCCTCAACCGTTGGTTCTGTACCTAATCGTGTACGCTTGAAAAAATAGATTCCAAGCTCATCTTCAAGTGAAGCAATTGCCCTGCTTATTCCAGATTGAGTAACATGGAGATTTTGCGCTGCTGTGGTAATCGATCTTGTTTTTTCAACTTCAACGATATATTTTAATTGCTCGATATTCACCTTATACCTCCATCCATGACCAAAACTCATGAAACCATGATTTATATTAATTTTACATGAGCCATTACTTTTTGTAAAATTATTTTTAGATTAGTCTAAAGATTCTGGATAAAACACGTATCTGGAGGATGTAGGCCACCCTATATTAATAATAATGAAGGAGGAGAAGCAATGAAATTCGGATTATTCTATGAGCATCAATTACCTAAACCATGGAAAGAGGGGGACGAGCATCAGCTTTTAAAAGATGCTCTAGATCAAATTGAACTGGCCGATCAACTGGGTTATGACTACGTATGGGAGGTTGAGCATCACTTTCTTGAAGAGTACAGCCATTCTTCCGCACCAGAAGTGTTTCTCGCAGCAGCTTCACAGCGCACGAAAAACATTCGTATTGGACACGGAATTGTCCAGCTTCCAATGGAATTCAACCATCCAGCTCGTGTAGCAGAGCGGATTGCAACATTGGATTTAATATCTGATGGCAGGGTTGAATTTGGAACAGGAGAAGGTTCAGCAGAAATTGAATTGGGAGGCTTTAATGTCGACCGTGCTGTCAAGCGCAGGGAATGGAGCGAAGCTCTCGATGCGATTACAAAAATGTTTGTTGAAACACCGTTTGCTGGTTATAATGGTGAATTTCTAAAAATGCCAGCACGTAACGTCCTTCCAAAGCCCATGCAAAAACCTCACCCGCCTTTATGGATGGCGTGCAGCCAGCATGAAACCATCACTTTGGCCGCATCAAAAGGAATTGGAGCGCTTTCCTTTGCCTTTATTGAGCCAGAGCAGGCTAAGGAATGGGTAGATGAATATTATAAGATTATTGCATCAGAACAATGTAATCCTGCCGGTTTTTCCGTCAATCCGAATGTCGCAATCGTTCTGCCGTTTAGTGTCCATGAAGATGAAAAAACAGCTGTTGAGCGGGGTGTCGAAGGGGCTAACTTTTTTGATTATTCATTAGGTCATTATTATGCCTTTGGTAAACATCGTCCTGGTTATTCGGATATTTGGGATGAATTTAACAAAAACCAACTACAGGCCACTTCTAGTGCTTCTGAGGAAACAGGTCATGAGACCATTTCTAGAAGAGGAGCAATCGGAACACCTGAGCAAGTGCGCGATATCCTCCGCCGATATGAGGAGGCCGGGGTTGACCAGGTGATTTTCATCAGTCAGGCAGGGAAAAACCAACATGAACATATTTGTGAGGCACTGAATTTATTTGCCAAGGAAGTAATGCCGGAATTTAAAGATCGTGATGAGCAGTATCAAGCACGTAAACAGCAAAAACTGGCCCTGGCAATGGAGCAAGCAATGGAACGCAAGAAACCAGCTCGTCACTCGGATGAGGATTATACAGTGGTCTCACCTCCACGCCTGCCAATTACGGAATCAGTTCATGCCAAAAATTAGAGAAGAATAAATTTCCAATATATTTTGCAAACGCTAATAAAAAGGAATGGATTCTAGGGAGGGGTATACCAGATGGCAAGTAAAGAGAGTTTGGCTGTTAGACAGGGGTTACTAGAATGGGGAGCGCAGCAGGCACAAAAACAGCCTTCCATTGAGGAAATGAGAAAAAGCCTAGAAGACTTGATGAGTAGTACACCACTTGCGTCGGATGTTTCTATAAATAGAATTCAAATAGGAGAAACTCCAGCTGAATGGGTCACAACACCAACCGCTACCCAGAACCGCGTATTTCTTTTCCTTCATGGAGGCGGTTACTTTTTAGGCAGTTGTAAAGCCTACCGGGATTTGGCGTCACGTCTTTCCGAAGCAACAAATAGTCGGGTGCTCACAGTTGAGTATCGATTGGCCCCTGAGCATCAATACCCTGCCGCCATCGAGGATGCGGTTTCTGCGTATCGCTGGCTTGTTTCTGATCAGGGGATTGATCCGTCCCAAATCATTATTGGAGGAGATTCCGCTGGTGGCGGGTTAACCTTGGCCACGTTATTATCTTTGAGAGATGCCGGTGACACACTTCCAGCCGCTGCTGTACTTCTTTCACCTTGGACTGATATGGAAGGAACGGGGAAATCAATGGAAACTAGGAAAGATGTAGATCCATGGCTAAACCCTGACCAGAGCAGAGCAACACCCCCTATGTATATAGGGAATTTGGATCGGCGCCATCCATTGGTTTCTCCTATCTATGCAGATTTACAGGGGCTGCCTCCAATGCTTGTTCATGTCGGTAATGATGAAATTTTACTGGACGATTCTGTTCGACTCGTAGAGAGAGCTGAAGTTGCAGGTGTGGATGTCACCTTCAAAATATTTGAAGACATGTGGCATGTGTTCCACGCATTTGCTGCAAGTGTCCCAGAAGCGCAAGAAGCGATCAATGAAATTGGAAACTATGTAACTAAAAAGCTCGAAGCTATTGAAATTACTTAAAAATTGCTTCCGACGAATTGAGGTTTCAAAAAACTATTCTAAGAAAGGCTGCTTCGGTAGCCTTTTTTGTAGAAAAGGGGGAATCTTTGTGATTAAAACCGCGGATAAAATAAATCTCTTTAAACAAATCATGGGTCACTACCCAACAGGCGTTACCATTGTTACTACTATGGATGAGAATGAAGAGCCTACCGGACTTACTGTAAATTCCTTTACCTCAGTGTCAATCGATCCATTGTTAGTATTGTGGTGCATCGATAAAAAATCATCTTCATATGAAACGTTTTTAAAAGCTGGTCGCTTTGCTGTCCATACCCTATCTTCAGATCAAACGGAGGCTTGCTGGGCATTTGCCGGAAAGAGTTCTGACCGTTTTGTGGAAGTAAACTGGTACACATCGGAAAATAAATTACCAATCATAAAGGATTCCCTTGGAACTTTAGAATGCCTTACGGTTCAACAAATAGATGCCGGTGATCATATCATTCTAGTAGGTGAAGTAATAGAGTTATCAAAAAATGACAAGGAACCGTTACTTTTTTACAACAAAAAGGCAGGGACCATACCAAAAGATTGGTAGTCAATAATGATGATTCGGAACCTTCTTAAAGAGGAGCTGCATGGATGAAAATATTGGGGATTTCAGGTACGTTGATAGGAAGGAAAACTCTAACAGTTATTGAGCAGGTGATAAATGAGATTAAAAGTTTTTCCCCTGAAGCGGACGTGGACATTCTAGATCTTAGAAAATTTAACATTCAATTTTGTGATGGACGCACAACCTCCGAATATACAGGAGATACGAAGGAAGTAATCGAACGAATTTCTTTAGCCGATGGCTATATTATAGGAACACCCATTTTTCAAGGTTCCTTCACTGGTGCATTAAAAAATTTATTAGATTTGGTTCCTCCTTCGGTATTTCAACACAAAGTTATGGGGTTCGTGGCTACTGGAGGAAATCCTCAGCATTACTTAGTGGTTGAAAATCAATTAAAACCAATAGCAGGATATTTTAAAGCCATTATAACTCCACATTTTATCTTTGCAAATAGCAGTCAATTTAATAAGCAAAATGAAATTGTGGATTCAGAATTGAACGCGGAAATAAAGGAATTTTCTCAACAAGTAATATTTATGATGAGTAAATTGTCAATGGAATCAAAGTAACAGAGAACACAACTTGCCTAGTTGGGGCCACGACTCGTGACCCCATTCTTATATTATAAACAGATGCATACTAGTTTTAAGATCAAAAGATTGACCGAAAGTTGATTTCTTTATTTTACCGATTTCCTCCTGCCCTTGTCTGAATAAACGTAAAACTGAAAACCTCGAAGAACTGATAGGTTTTCAGGATAATTAATGTAAACCGCCTCTATTTATGGTAAGGTTCTCCCCGATTGATCCGGAAGGCTCGATAAATCTGCTCAATTAAAATCAACTTCATAAGTTGATGGGGGAAGGTCATTTTTGAAAAAGAGAGTTGTTCGTTTGATCTTTTTAATACTTCCTCGCTTAAGCCTAATGACCCGCCAATAATGAAGGCAATTTTGCTTTTTCCGTAGGTAGCGAGTTTATCCATAGTATCGGCTAGTTCTTCAGAGGATTGCATTTTGCCATTGATTGCAAGCGCAATTACATATGTATCCTGACTAATTTTCGCCAGTATCCTTTCGCCTTCCTTTTGTTTTACCTGAACCATTTCTAATTCACTGAGTTCTTCCGGAGCTTTTTCATCTGCCACTTCAATAACTTCAACCTTAGCATAAGCCGTTAATCTTTTTAAATATTCGTCTATTCCCAGTTTTAAATATTTCTCTTTTAATTTGCCAACCGTGACAATGGAGATATTCACAATTCACAGCCCTCCTTTTTACGTTACAAACAGTTTACAAACAAGTTATCCACAGGACTTATCCACATGTCCACAATTTTTATCCACATATTGTATGAGATCATTCGTTCGCCACTATATACATAGCTATGTTTTGACAATATTCACAGGTTGTTGATAAGTTATCCACATCTACTTTGGTTAATACTGGAAAGGTTTCAAACTCATCTACAACTATATCTAAGGCAAGTTCAACATGTTCTTCACAACAATAAATCATTGTTAATACACCTCATTATTTTTTACTAAATGATATTTTTATTATTTACATCAAATTAACGGTCATACAATGTATCTTTACCATGATAACATAAGAAAAAAGGTGAGCAGCTCACCTTTTTTTTCTTATTGTGAATTGTCATTCGCTAATGTAAGGGTTGTTTCCATTAGCTTTCCTTCACGATAATATTTAATTTTCATTTGTTCACCGATTTTTTTCTCTTGATAGAGATGCTTCCTGAGATCAATTACATCATTAATCTCTACTCCGTCCATTTCAACAATGACATCAAGCTCTGTTAGTCCAGCCTTTGCAGCCGGAGAATTTGCTACCACTTGGCGAAGTGCGACTCCATATGTTACATTCCTTGGAAGTTTTAGCGCCTCCTCTTGATAGTAGCCAGGAATCTCAGCAACAGATTTTAAATCCACGCCCATATACGGCCTCTTCACTACTCCAAATTGCTCAAGATCACTAATAATCGGTTTTGCATAATTAATTGGAATCGATAAACCAATCCCTTCAACTGCATTCTGAGCTATTTTCATTGAATTAATCCCAATGACTTGTCCTGCAATATTAATTAAAGCCCCACCACTGTTACCAGGGTTAATGGCAGCATCCGTTTGGAGCACCTCTGCCTGCCAATCCATTATCCCATCCTGATTAATATCAACTGGTATCGTTCGATTAATCCCTGAAATAATTCCTTGGGTTACAGAACCCGAAAAGGTTGTTCCAAGCGGATTCCCAATCGCCATTACAGGCTCTCCCATCTTTAGCACATCAGAATTTCCAAACTCAGCGATTTTTTTAACATGTTCTGTATCAATTTCAAGGACTGCTAAATCTGTCCATATATCTCCGCCAAGCAGTTCAGCAGGAATCTTCGTTCCGTCCGTTAGTGTGACTTCCAAGTGTGTTGCGCCCTCCACTACATGCTGATTTGTTACGACATAGGCTTTATTACCGGCCTTTTTATATATGACACCTGAGCCAGTTCCTGCTGCTTCCTGTGAACCACTGCCGTTATCTGACCAAAAGTTAGAGGTTTGTATATTATTAATTCCTACTACCGCTTCCGCAGCCTTGTCGATCGCCTTTGTAGTATCCGTATTAACATCATAAGATACCTGTTGTTGCAGAGGAGCACCTTGATCGGTGCTATTTCCCCCTGTTGGCTGGTTCAGATTTGGCTGAACACTGTATGGAAGTAATCCTTGGTTGGATAATGTCGGTATTGAAAAGACAACTAACAAAGCTCCAATAATTGCACCTGCAATACTAGCAAAGAAGAATCCGCTTTTACGGCCCCTTTTTTCTGAAAAACGTTCCTGTGAGTGATCATCATAGTAACCCATTTTTTCACCATACCCCCCTTTTAAAAAGATGCTATTATATATTTTGGCTTATCTTTATAATTATACTCCTTCAGATGAAAATTTATAAAGATTACATATAGGTTTGAAGCAGCCAAAGGGGATTATTCTTATTTTAGTCATCTTTAAAAAAAGCAAAGGCCCATTTCTGGGTTCTTTGCTTTTCTGGTTATACTGCAGTTAAAATGGTTGGTGTTTTAGGGTCTGTATCATAGACCTCAAATTGTTCGCCTACGATTACTCCCTGGCTCTGCAGTGTTTGAGAGACTGACATTCTCGCTAATTCCTTCATATTATTATCAAGACTTAAATGTGCCAGATAAATCCTTTTCGTCTTGTCACCTATGACTTCACTCATCGCAATTGCAGCATCTTCATTGGATACGTGGCCAACATCACTAAGAATTCTTCTCTTAATGCTCCATGGATATCTTCCCATTCTTAGCATCTGCACATCATGATTTGACTCAAAAATGTAGGTATCTGCATTAGAGATAATTCCCTTCATACGATCACTAACATAACCTGTATCAGTAATAAGAACGAGTTTTTTACCAGAGTGATGGAAAACATAAAACATTGGTTCAGCTGCATCGTGTGATACGCCAAAGCTTTCAATATCCGTACATCCAAAGCTTTTGACAGCTTCCGTGTTGAAAATCATCTTTTGCTCTGTTGGAATTTCACCAACAGATCTTTCCATGGCTCGCCAGGTATTTTCATTTGCATATATCGGCAGCTTATATTTTCTTGCTAATACGCCAATTCCTTTAATATGATCACTGTGTTCGTGGGTAACAAATATCCCTGTTAATTTACTTATATCACGGTCAATTTGTCCAAATAATGCCTCCATTTGTTTCCCACTAAATCCCGCATCTACTAGAAAGGAGTGTTCATCTGACTCTACATACAATGCATTCCCCGTACTCCCGCTAGCTAAGATGCTATATCTTAATGACATTCTCCTTCACTCCAAATCCCTATTTTCATCGCTGTTAAATTGAATAATATGTCCCTCAAAGGCATTAACAAAAAGACTTTCCCCGTTATCAACAACAAAACGCCAAGTAGGTGCTAATACTTGTGATGCGGCTAATTGAATTAAGGTTGAATATCCCAGTTCTATTTTTGTTATCTTACTTTTTGGCTTTAGTACTCCTTTTTGATGTAAAGTTTCAATTGCCTGTAACGGAGTGAGGATTTCTTCCTTTTCCTTCAGTTCGTCTATTTCCTCCAAATAGGATTGGTCGTATGAAACGATTTGGTTTTCACTATTATAATTGAAGGTGAGCTTCCCGCTAATATTTTCATATAGAGGCATACCTTTATACTTCTGGAAATAAATGATTACCTTTTTTTCATCATCTTTCTTCCAAAATTGATACTCCTCGCCAAATAAAACACTATCATTAATAAAAGAGGTAAGCTCACTAGGTTCAAACTTTACGTTCAATTGAATCGGCTTTTCCAGGATCACTTGAAGTGTTGTGCTAGGATTCTTTACCTGCCGCTTTTCTCCTTCTAAATTCTCTGTATCAGCATTCGCAAACATCTTCGGCTTTGCACTAAGATACTGATCTTTAATTGGAGCTTTTGGCAGTTCGACATCAATTTGAATTTCATCTAACTTCAGCTTATCTTCAATCGAGGCTTTCATAATAAACTCATATTTATTGGCATCGCGAATTTCCATGAATTGATATAAAAGATAGACATCTAAAATTAAAAACGTTAAGATAAAAATCGTCTTAATTTTACTCCAATCCATGCATTAATCCCCCCAGATCATCCATCGAGATTTGCCCCCATCTTTGGTCATAAAGATAAAACCATGCAGGCTCTAAGAGGATAAGCTTATTCTCATCTGTACCTCTCTCCATTCGATAGCCTAATACAACTTGCCTTAGTAAATCTTTTCTAAAGCTCTTTTTTGATTCCAAGTAATTAAAAACTTCCCTGCCTGATGGCACAGTAACTTTTTTCGTCTCCGTTGTTAACGGGAGCTCTAAAGAGATATTTGGTCTTATATATTTAATAATTTCATCTTGGCCCCATACTTCCTTTATTTCAGTCAGCCCTTTATCATTAAAGACCGGGAACCCATCGGAACTGTATAGCTGAAAAGTAACAGAGTGATTTATTTCATCATTTGAAACATAGCGATAAGGATCTGTCCATCCTCCATGTTCATTTATATAGTCAATACTCCGCTTTAATAAATCGTTAGAGTTTACAGTATACTTTTCCTCTGCTGTGGGGTTAACGTAAACCAGCATATTACTATCATCATTAACAGTCATTTTACTCGAGACATCTGTGAACTCTTCTCCATGAGGGATCGGGCTTTTTTGTACAAAGCTGGGATTACTGAACAGTGCATCTTTGAATGCCTCTGAGTTAAGAACGAATGGTAAATACTTATATTCCATCATTTCCATTTCACCCTCAGGGATAAAAACAGTTCGCTTTTCTGTTGCTTCAACAGCGAAATAGGCAGGATATTTCTCAGCATTCATAAAGAAATTCTTATTAAATTCAATTATTATTGATGGAGTTACATGGCTCATATAAACTTGCTTCTTATCTGCTGAAACAAAGTATACTGTTCCACTGTCCTCTTTTAGGCCTTCTACTTTAATAATAATGCGGTCAAAATTAAAGGAGGGAATATTTTTGTCCTCGAATTTTAGGATATTTCGGTAAAGATCAATGGGTACCTCCCCGGGAAAGACAATTTCTACATTTCCATTTCCATGCATTAAACTCTTTAAATCCTGAAAATCGTTTGAGTAATTTTTAACATCATAAAATGACCATCTGCTGATCTCCTTGATTAGAAGGTCAAGGTCCGTTGCATTCGTTGTCCCATAATGTTTATTTTCCAAATGGAATAATGCTAAGTCAGGACGGATGATTTCGTCTAATTCCTGTTTCTCACTTAAGGTAACTTCTGCAACATAATTTCTGCTATCCAGTGTGTTATAGTTAGGCTGGTAGGTCCAAAGATTCCAGGTTAACACCAAGCTAAATAGAACAAGGACGATTAATATCAGTGATTTACTAGTTTCATATTTCATGACCATTCATCCTCTTCTGTTTTCTCGTAGGGGAGAGAAAAAGAAATAACCGTTCCGTTTCCTTCTTCACTTATAGCCCATATAGATCCCCCATGAGCATTCACCATCTCTTTAGCTATCGCCAAACCCAGTCCTGTTCCGCCTAATTTTCTGGTCCTTGCTCTATCTACCCGATAAAACCGATCAAAAATCTTTCCGATATTCTCCTTCGGAATTCCCACACCTTCATCCGAAATACTTGCTATTATCTTTTCAGGTTGCTCAATTATGGAGAAAGTAACTTTGCCCCCTTCAGGCGAATACTTTAAGGCATTTGAAATGATATTGTAGAGCACCTGTGTCATTTTATCCTCATCTATTTCTACGAATATCGCCTCTGAAGGCAGTGCACGATGAAAGGTGACATTTTTCTCTTTTGCCATCTCAAACCGATCGATGATCCTATGAAAGAAGTCAACAAAATTTACCCATTCCTTTGTTAATAGGTAATCGGTACTATCCATTTTTGATAGTTGTAGGAGATCGTTAACTAGACGAATCATTCGCTCCGTCTCCGTCCTCGTTACTTCTAAGAAGTTAGGAGCAATTTCCTCGTTCCTCCATGCACCCTCTGCTAATGCCTCTAAATAACTTCTCATTGTAGTTAGCGGTGTTCTTAACTCATGCGATACATTCGCAACGAACTCTCGTCTTTCCATATCAAGTTTCTCTTGATCAGTAATGTCATGGAGAACAGCAATTAATCCATTTACAAAGCCTGTTTCTTTTTGAATGACAGAGAAGTTAGCACGAAGGATATATCGTTCTTTTTTCGTACTATAATCTAAAATAAGTGAATCCTGTTCTTCAAGCAAATCTTCAAAAGTATTTGTATCTGTTAAGCCTAGCAGCGATACGATTGGCTGTGACAAAACTGTTTCACGTGAAACATCCAGCATCTGTGCAGCAGGTTCATTAATAAGAATAATCCGCCCTTTACGATCAGTAGCAATTACGCCATCCGTCATATAAGATAGGACAGATAAGAGTTTTCTTCTTTCTCCCTCCGTCATCGCTTGAGCTTCTTGAAGTTTTTTCGATAAGTTGTTGAACGTAAACGCTAGGGTTCCTATTTCATCATTTCCATAAACCCTTACTTTTCGAGAAAAGTTCCCCTTTGCCATCGCTAGGGCTTGTTTTTTCATATCCGTAATCGGCCTGGTAATTGTCTGGGCTAGAAGAATTCCTAATATCGCAGTAATAGATAAAGCAATCGCCGTACCTGTTGAAAAAATATTATTAATTTCCTTCATTTGGGTAAAAACATTTTCAATTTTTGCGTCTAAATAAATCGCCCCAATTACTTTACCGCCTGATTTTATAGGAGTAGAAAGAACCCAAATTCGATTGTTACTTGGGCGATCAATGAAAATACTGCTTTGATCCTCTTCTAAGACCAGTGATTGTGTGACCAAAAGTTCTGTTGTCCTTTGTCCGACGACCCACTGATTACTCGGATGTGAGGATCCAATGATTTTACGCGACCTTCCATCAATTACACGGATTTCAGAAATATCAACGGATTCAAAGTCTTGAAGAATTAGTTTGATTTCCTCTTCCAGTGTTGAATCCTCCGGAGTCCTAGTTTTTTCCATTTCTTCAACAATATTATAGGCAAGCAAATCAATGCGTTCCTTTAGAGATGTTTGAAAGTTTGTCCTTAACGTTTCTTCTAGTTGTCGAACAAAATAGACACCAATAATTTGCATCGCAACTAGGATTAGCAAGACATAAATGATAACAAATTTTACATGTATCGAGCGAAAAAAACTAACCCTTTTCATGGAACCCTTACTCCTGCTCAGGATTCCGCAGGTAGTATCCGACTCCTCGACGAGTTATAATCCAAGTTGGATGGCTAGGGTTATCTTCAATTTTTTCACGTAATCGACGAACGGTAACATCCACTGTACGGACATCTCCATAGTAATCATAGCCCCAAACGGTTTGAAGCAAGTGTTCTCTCGTCATTACTTGTCCAATATGTTTTGCAAGATAATAAAGCAACTCAAATTCCCTGTGGGTTAACTCAATTGTCTCGCCGCGCTTGGAGACGACATAAGCATTAGGATGTATCACAAGCAAACCTACTTCAATTTCATTCGATTCATTTTCAGCTTCAGGCTGGGATACGATTACCTGGTGACGCCTTAAATTTGCTTTTACCCTCGCAATTAATTCCCTGGTGCTAAAGGGCTTCGTCACATAATCATCCGCCCCAAGCTCCAAACCTAATACTTTATCAATTTCTGAGTCCTTTGCGGTCAACATAATGATTGGCATTTCATACTTTTTCCGTACTTCACGGCAAACTTCCATTCCATCTTTTAACGGCAGCATAATATCCAATAGGATTAAGTCTGGTTGAATTTCTTCTACCATTGTTATTGCTTCATTTCCATCGTAGGCACAATAAACATCGTAGCCTTCTTTTTTTAGGTTAAACTGCAATATGTCTGCAATTGGTTTTTCATCATCTACAACAAGAATTTTCTTTTCCATTACATTGCTCCTTTTTAAAATAATCTATTTGATTAACAATATAAAAAGCAAATCTACTCTAATTACTTTACCATTGTTTTAGCCTTAATTCATCTATTAGAAGTATTAGTAAAAAGTGGTGTAAGCTTTCAGTATTGTGGAGTCTGCAAATCGTTGGGATCCTATTTTAAACAGAAACCAAAATATAAAAGAGTCCCCAGCAGTTAAACTAGAGACTCTCTTTATCATATTTCCTTATTTTCCTACATATGAAAGCGGATTTTGGTTTACTCCACCTTTAAATACTTCAAAATGCAAATGGATTCCAGTAGAGTTTCCTGTTGTGCCCATAACTCCAATATGTGATCCCTTTGAAACTGTTTGTCCTACACTCACATCAATTGAAGATAAATGTGCATAAAGTGTCCGTAATCCATTTTGATGATCAATGATAATTTTATTTCCATACGCTCCACTATAACCAGCAGATACAACGACACCATTATCGGCAGCCTTTATTGTACGATTGCTTGGTCTGGCAATATCGATTCCTTTGTGCATACTGCCCCATCTATAACCCATCTCGCTAGAAATATAACCGCCTACCGTTGGCCATGCAAGGCTGCCGCTGCCGCGGGAAGGTATGACCTTGGTACCCATGACTACAATATGATCAACTGGCTGTTGAAGAACTGTCTCACTTGCTACCTCTTTTTTAATTATATTCCCATTTTTTTCTGAGATAGCAAATGTAACTGAACGGGAACCATTTTTACCTTCTTGTTTTACTTTGGTTTCACCCTTAGGCATTGTAGAGTCATTCTCGACTTCTTTTGTAAATGGAATGTCCTCTTTTTGATTCATTTCTTTAGTGACAATAACTTCAATATATGGCTTTAGTGCTGTAATATTTACTTCCTGGCCGATTTTTAACACAGTATCTTCTTTAATATCTGGATTCAATACCAATAACTCTTCAAGCTTTAAACCATTATCATTTGCTACTGAACCTAGAACATCACCCTCTTTTACAACATACTTCTTTTCTTCTAAAGTGCCCTTTTGTAAAAGTGTGATGGCTTCATCTACAGATACTATTTTTTCTGGTTCTATTTTTTCTGCTTGAACTGCAACATTTTCAGATAAAACGACGTCTAATAGACGAGTTTCATTTTCCTTTAGTGCTGGTAAAGTATTAGACGTTGAAGCTTTTCTAGCTTCAAGTTCTGTTAATTGCTCTGCTGTTACATATTTAAGTTTGAGATTTCTAACAACCTCTTCAGCTGTTTCTCTACTATCTAAATAGACAACTGGTTTACCATCAATAACGATAGCAGAAGCTTCTGCTTGGAATTGAATAGCTTTCTCAAGATTATCAACTGCTTCTAGATTATTTGCTGTTGAATGGAATACCTGTTCAGAAATATATTCGACTTGAGGAGCAATCTGCAAATTGACATCCTTATGAGTTTCCTTTAATGTCTCGGCTTTTTCAGTAATAATAGTATCAACAACTTCTTTATTTGAAACGGTTCCAATATATGTTTCGTTAAGGTATACATAATAAACAGTTGTTAGTTTGAAATTGCTAGCTGCACTTGCTGGAATATTGCTAAATGCAAATGTCGAAGCAGCTAACGTGGTAATAATAGCCATTTTTAGAGATCGTCTTTTCGTTAATTTACTTGATTTTTTTCCTCTATTTAAAAATAACATTGGAATCCTCCTAAATTACAGAAACAACTCTCTTAAATTAGTACTTTATATCTATAAAAGAATTTCCCTACTTTTTTATCCTCTATTACTTTACCATATTTCATTCTAAATAGACGAAAAGTCTCGATAATGTAACAAAAATGTATAATACCTGACATTTTCCTACAAAAATAGTGGAAAGAAATAGGTCGAATCTCTCACTTTTTAAGGATATTTCCCATACAATATTAGAAATAATCCCCTATTATACCAACATTTCTACTAATTTCGACAACCTGATGCAATTCTTTACAAGACCTTACAGTATTTGCAGTATATCTTCGAAAAAACCGAATTTTTGTTACAGTAATATTACAATGTTACACAATAAAAAAAGAAGCTTACAAATGCAAGCTTCTTTTTGGGATGGCGCAGGACGGAATCGAACCGCCGACACAAGGATTTTCAGTCCTTTGCTCTACCGACTGAGCTACTGAGCCATATTATTAAATGTTTCCTAAACCCTTATTCCAATCAGACACTTTGCTCAAAAGAACTTCCGTTCTTTCTCGCAGATTGCCGCAGAAGCAAATCCAGTGATGTGAGCAATCTGCTCTACCGACTGAGCTACTGAGCCATGATTAATATTGTTTCCTAAACTTTTACTGAGCCATTTATAATTTTTTTAAAAAAATGGCGGTCCGGACGGGACTCGAACCCGCGACCTCCTGCGTGACAGGCAGGCATTCTAACCAACTGAACTACCGGACCAATTGCGGGGACAGGATTTGAACCTGCGACCTTCGGGTTATGAGCCCGACGAGCTACCGGACTGCTCCACCCCGCGACAATAATATTAATAAAGTTTTGTCTATGCTCATAGCTAGTATGGACTGTATCAATCTCAGAAAGACTAACCAAGCAGCAACTTAGTGAACCTTGAACATATCAAGTTATCGTCGCCCCGATTTAAGTAAGCTAATTCAAGATGTAAGCTCAATCGGTGCGCTGTAGATTATTCGAAGAAGTTTATTCGAACGTGCTCCACCCCGCGACAATAATATTAATAAAATAATGGTGACCCCTACGGGATTCGAACCCGTGTTACCTCCGTGAAAGGGAGGTGTCTTAACCACTTGACCAAGGGGCCATTTAAATTGAAAGTTATTTTGCAAATGCAAAGAACTTTGGTGAGCCATGAAGGATTCGAACCTTCGACCCTCTGATTAAAAGTCAGATGCTCTACCAACTGAGCTAATGGCTCGACACATTAAATTATTTCCTAATCTTATATTTCTGTAAGTCGGATGTTCCGTTTACATCTTTCCAAGACGTAAACTGCACAACTCGAAGCTAATTCACGAGGCAATGCTCGTTGCTCTATCAACTGAGCTAATGGCTCGACACATAAATTGTTTCCGTTTGTGACGACGCTTTTTATAATAGCATGGATGATAGAGAATAAGCAACTCTTTTTTAAAATTTATTTATATAAAATAATAAGTCCTCGCTTTGAGGACTTATTATTTTCCTTAAATTTGTCTCCAAGGACTGCGAACCACATTTGTTTGATTACGGTCTGGACCGACAGAGAATGTCGTTAATGGAATACCTGTAAGCTGGGTTACACGTTCCACGTAGTGGCGTGCGTTTTCAGGCAGATCATCTAAGGACTTACATGTAGTGATATCCTCAGGCCAGCCTGGCAGTTCCTCATATACAGGTTCACATTCTGCCAAAACCTTTAGGCTAGCAGGATATTCGGTGATTAGTTCACCCTTATAGCGATAAGCCGTACAAATCTTCACTGTCTCAAGACCTGATAAGACATCGATAGAATTAAGTGAAAGGTCTGTTAAGCCGCTTACCCGACGTGCATGCCGGACAACGACACTGTCAAACCATCCAATTCGGCGAGGACGGCCAGTTGTCGTTCCATATTCACGTCCCACTTCACGGATACGATTTCCTATCTCATCATGCAATTCAGTTGGGAACGGACCATCACCAACCCTTGAGGTGTAAGCTTTACAAACTCCAACGACATGGGTGATTTTCGATGGGCCAACACCTGAACCGATCGTCACTCCGCCAGCAACGGGATTAGAAGAGGTTACAAATGGATACGTACCCTGGTCGATATCTAACATTACACCCTGTGCCCCTTCAAAAAGAACACGTTTGCCCTCATCCAACGCATCATTCAATACTACAGAAGTATCACAAACATACTGTTTAATTTGTTGGCCATATTCATAATATTCTTCGAGGATCTCTTCTTTCGTAAAACCTGTGGTCTCGTAGATTCGTTCGAACAGACGATTTTTCTCAGCAAGGTTCCGTTCAAGCTTTTCTTCAAACACATCATGTTCAAGTAGATCAGCAATTCTTATACCAACACGGGCTGCTTTATCCATATAAGCTGGACCAATTCCTTTTTTGGTTGTCCCAATCTTATTCGCACCCTTACTTTCTTCTTCTACAGCATCAAGTTTTAAATGGTAAGGAAGAATCACATGTGCTCGATTGCTTATGCGAAGATTATCTGTTGTAATTCCTTTTTCATGTAAGTAAGCTAATTCTTGTACAAGTGCCTTTGGATCAACAACCATTCCGTTTCCAATGACACAAATTTTCTCTTTATAAAATATTCCCGATGGAATTAAGTGCAATTTGTAGGTTTCACCGTTAAACTTTATCGTGTGACCAGCATTATTGCCCCCTTGATAACGAGCAATCGCCTCTGCGTTTTCTGATAGGAAATCTGTAATTTTCCCTTTTCCTTCGTCTCCCCATTGTGTACCAACAACTACGACTGATGACATTAAGGCACCTCCAAAAGTTATGCGTTCATTTAAATATATAAATCCACTCACTATTTTAACAATTTTATGATAAAAAAGTCAACTAAACACGAACATTATATATTAATTTATTAATATATGTTCGTAAAATAGTAATATTTGAATCTATTAATACTCTTCATTGTAAAACTGGGTAATTTTTCATAAAATTAGTATGTTGTTAATAAATAAATAGGATAGGATGTGCAGTATGAAACTAAAAGAGCGCTTGGAACCCACTGAATTAGTAATTTTCAGAAGTTTGAATGGGAGAATGGTATTATCTGAAAAGGATAAAATTTACTATTTATTCTTGAAAAGGGCTTCAAAGGTGAACTGAATAGTGACTTATGGTTAGAGGGACTCTCAAAAAATTGGCTTATTATTCATGACTTAATGCTTGAATGTAACTACTCATTTTTCCAAATTGATACCTTGCTTCTTTCCTACGATACACTCTACCCCTTAGAAGTTAAAAATTATGAAGGTGATTTTATTATCGAAGGTGATAGGTGGTGTACCGTTTCAAAAAGGGATATTAAGAATCCAATTAATCAGATGGAACGTACTGAATCCTTATTCCGACAATTACTTCAAAGTCTTGGTTATAAGTTCCCTATTCAATCATACCTTATCTTCATTAACCCCGAATTCCACTTATATCATGCCCCACCAAACCCTTCAATTATTTTTCCAGCACAGCTTACTCGCTTTTTGAAGAAGCTAAACACGAAGACTACAAAAGTGAATCAAAGGATTTTAACATTAGCTGAAAAGTTAATTGCTCTTCATACTACAGAGTCCCCCTACACCAAGTTACCTCCATATAGCTATGAAAAACTAGATAAAGGTCCCCTTTGTCCAAAGTGTTATTCATTATATACAAATTTAGTTGATGAAATATTGTCGTGTACAAATTGCGGCTTCAACGAAGATGACATTGATGTAGCAATATTACGTAGTGTTGCGGAATATAAATTACTTTTTCCTGAAAGGAAAATAACTACAAAAGCAATTCATGATTGGTGTAGCATTATTAAATCAAAGAAAACAATTCGAAGAGTTCTTTCAAAAAACTTTCTCTTAGTAGGTCATGGGAAGTCAGCAAAATTTGTATCTCCAGTGATTGATAATTAAAATTGAACACTTTTGTATTCTTAGCTTTCCTTGGGTTACCGTCTAACTGCTTTTTCCTAAGGATCGGGCAACATTGGCCTCCTATGGTTACCATCCAACTGCTTTTTCCTGTGGCCCGGGCATCATTGGCCTCCTATGGTTACCGCTCCACCACTTTTTCCTGAGGATCGGGCATCATTGGCCTCCTATGGTTACCATCCAACCGCTTTTTCCTGAGGATCGGGCATCATTGGCCTCCTATGGTTACCGCTCCACCACTTTTTCCTGTGGCCCGGGCATCATTGGCCTCCTATGGTTACCGCTCCACCACTTTTTCCTGAGGATCGGGCATCATTGACCACCTTGGTTACTGTTCTGCCCCTTTTTATAGCATCAATCTACGAATTAGCAGGCATAAATTAATTTCTCAAAAAAGCTAGCCAATTATCTGGCTAGCTTCAAAACTATGCACCTGGAGCAGCATCATAGCGTGTTTCTAGATTTACAAATTTATTGTATTCTTTTACAAACGCTAATGAAACTGTCCCTGTTGGACCGTTACGCTGCTTTGCAATGATGATTTCTATAATATTCTTATTCTCTGATTCTTTGTCATAGTAATCGTCACGGTACAAGAATGCTACAATATCGGCATCCTGCTCGATACTACCTGATTCACGGATATCGGACATCATCGGGCGTTTATCCTGACGTTGTTCCACACCACGAGAAAGCTGAGAAAGTGCAATAACGGGAATTTGAAGCTCACGCGCCAATTGCTTGAGGGAGCGGGAAATCTCAGATACTTCCTGCTGACGGTTTTCACCCGAACGGCCACTTCCTAAAATGAGCTGCAAATAATCAATTAAGATCATGCCTAGGCCATGCTCTTGCTTTAAACGGCGGCATTTGGAACGGATATCACTAATTCTAACCCCTGGAGTATCATCGATGAAAATACCTGAGTTAGACAGACTGCCCATTGCCATTGTCAGTTTGCCCCAATCATCATCCGTCAAAGAACCGGTACGAAGACGCTGCGCGTCAATATTTCCCTCAGAACACAGCATACGCATTACAAGCTGTTCTGCGCCCATCTCAAGACTAAAAATCGCAACATTCTCATCCGTTTTCGTCGCAACATTGGCTGCAATATTCAAAGCAAAGGCCGTTTTACCCACGGAAGGACGTGCTCCAACAATAATTAAGTCATTACGCTGGAATCCAGCTGTCATCCGGTCCAGTTCTGCGAATCCCGTAGCAATGCCAGTAACTTCACCAACACGGTTGTGCATCTCTTCAATATTGTCATACGTACGAACGAGAACATCTTTAATATTGTGGAATGCACCTGCATTTTTTCGTTGAGCAACAGCTAATATGTTTTTCTCCGCTTCGCTTAATAATGCTTCCACTTCATCTTCACGGGCATAACCATCCGATGCAATCGCAGTTGCTGTACGAATTAAGCGCCTAAGCAATGATTTTTCTTCTACGATTCTAGCATAATATTCAATATTTGCAGCTGTAGGGACAGAGCCTGCGAGGTCACTTATATAACTTACTCCACCTGTATCTTCTAAAAGCTTAGTAGCTGCAAGTTCTTCGGATACCGTTACTAAGTCCACGGCTTTCCCTTCATCATTTAACTTAAGCATCACATTAAAAATCTTTTGGTGTGCTGCACGATAAAAATCTTCAGGTATTAATATTTCAGAAGCTACAGTTAAGGAGGTAGGTTCTAAAAAAATCGCACCTAATATGGCCTGCTCCGCTTCAATATTTTGTGGCGGCAGACGATCTGCAAATAAATCGCTCATATATCAAAAACCTCCTATTTTGAAGAGGATGACTTACCTATTTAATAGAATTTTTATATAAAATGAAGAAAAGTGACCAGTTAGAACCGATCACGTCATTTGTTAACTTTAATAGTGTAACATGTTTATCTGGAAATTGAACTGGCAAAATTAGTTTGTTTCTTTAACTGAAACCGTCAAGGTTGCCAAAACTTCATGGTGAAGTTTGACTGGAACCTTTGTCGAACCTAGTGTACGGATGGCATCGGTTAATTCCATTTTTCGTTTATCAATCTTAATTCCATGCTTCTTTAACAGTTCTTCAGCAATTTGCTTTGTAGTGATTGAACCGAATAATCGGCCGCCTTCACCTGCTTTTGCTGTTAATTCCACTGTGATTTTTTCCAATGTATCTTTTAGCTCTTTGGCTTCAGCAAGCTCTTCTGCTGCTAATTTTGCCTCTTTTTTCTTTTGAGCATCTAATGTACTAATACTCGCACTATTTGCTTCCATCGCTAAACCCTGTTTAATTAAAAAGTTATGTGCATAGCCATCAGCTACATTTTTAACTTCGCCTTTTTTCCCTTTTCCTTTAACGTCTTTTAGAAAAATTACTTTCATTCTTTTTTCCCACCTTCAAAATAATCTTCAATTGCTTGCTTTAATTGTTTTTCAGCTTCTAGAATGGTTATACCAGCAAATTGCGTTGCTGCATTTGTCAGATGTCCTCCGCCTGAGAGGCTTTCCATAATGACTTGGACATTGATACTGCCTAATGACCTTGCACTAATTGAAATAATCTCATCACTCCGTCTCGCAATGACAAATGAAGCAACTACATTATCCATCGTCAGTAATGTATCTGCAGCTTGAGCAATAAGGACTTGGTCATTAAACTCCTCTTCATCACCTTTTGCTATAGCAATACCCTCATGGAAAACGGCTGCTGATTCGATTAGCTTTGACCTTTTTATATACGTATCAATGTTTTCCTTCAGAAGCTTTTGAACAAGAATGGTGTCTGCCCCTTGACCTCTTAGATAGGAGGCTGCGTCAAATGTTCGGGCGCCTGTTCTTAAAGTAAAGCTTTTTGTATCAACGACAATACCAGCTAGCAAGGCTGTTGCTTCTATCATTTCAATTTTACCGCGTTTTGGCTGATATTCAAGAAATTCGGTCACCAGCTCTGAAGTAGAGGAGGCGTATGGCTCCATATACACAAGGACAGGGTTATCAATGAACTCTTCGCCGCGGCGGTGATGATCAATAACGACAACATGGTCAATTTTATTTAACAATCGTGCTTCAATGACGAGCGCTGGTTTGTGCGTATCGACAATTACTAGCAGTGTTTTTTCTGTTGAAATCTCAAGCGCCTCTTCTGGACCAATAAAATGCGAATATAAGTGTTCTTGAGGGCGAATTTCTTCCATTAACCTTTGTACACCGCCGCCTAATTCTTGTGCGTTTACAACCATGTAGGCTTCCTTTTGATTCATTTGTGCTACTCGGTAGATTCCTATCGAAGAACCGATAGAATCCATATCAGGATTTTTATGTCCCATAATTATTACCTTATCACTTGCTATAATCAATTCCTTTAATGCATGGGATATGACTCGCGCCCTTACGCGTGTCCGTTTCTCAATCGGGTTCGTTTTACCGCCAAAAAACTTCACCTTTCCATTTGGCTGTTTAATGGCTACCTGATCTCCGCCTCTGCCTAAGGCAAGGTCAAGGCTCGATTGGGCTAACACACCTAACTCGGGCAAGGATGGTGTACCGGCACCGACGCCAATACTTAAGGTAAACGATAAATTTTGCTTCGAAGTCATTTCCCTTACTTCGTCAAGGACAGTGAATTTTCCCTTTTCAAGCATTTGGAGAATTCCTTCACTAAAAACGGCAATAAATCGTTCAGAAGAAATTCGTTTTAAAAATACTCCATTCTCCTGAGCCCATCTATTTAATGTAGAGGTTACAATATTATTAATACTTCCACGCATTTGATCATCCATGCCTTGCGTCAATTCATCGTAGTTATCTAAAAAGATTATGGCAATAACCGTTCGCTCATCATGATACAATTTTTCTATTTCTTTTTGCTCTGTTACATCGAAAAAATAAAGCAGTCGTTCTTCACGCTTAAGTATTACCTGAAACTTACGGTCATGCAGAGTAATAATCTCTGTGTCCACTTCCTGTTTAATTAATGGAACTAAGGAATCAGCTATTTCATAGAGGGACTTTCCAACCAGAGTATCTTCGTCAAAATAGGAAGACAAAAAGGGATTGGCCCATTCAATAAAATACTCATCATTAATCAGCATAATCCCAATCGGCATTTCCATGAGTGCCTCTTCACCGACTCTTTTTACCCGGTAAGAAAGGGTTGAGATATATTCTTCCATCTCTTTTCTTTGCCGATTATCAATGATAATCATATAGTACAGTGGAAGGATGATTAGAAATAGCCCTGCCAAACTAGCGATCCAATTATAAAACGACAGGACAATGAGCAACACTGCTGCAATACCTATTAGCCCGTAAAACGGGTAACGAATTGAGCGTTTTTCGATAAATGCGGGCAAAGTTTTCAGCTCCTAAACAGTTGTCATCACTTTTTTCTATCGTAGCCCTTTCGTAAATCAAAGCCTAAGTCAATTATACCTAATATCCCTATAATATAAAGGAAAATTGGAATAATGAAGGATACAATCACTATGGTTATCGCGATAGCTTTGGATATTCCTTTTTTATCAAAGTAGTAAAACAGAAACGTTAATCCTTGAAGAACCATTAGAAATTGCAGAATATACGTTAGGTTTACAATGGCTGCGAACAAATATGTACCCTCTTCAGGATTAGCGAACATACTAACTAACAAGATACCGAGGAAATACCAAAGTAAACTTTTGGGTAATCTTATATCCTTAAATGACTTCCACTTTTCTGCCTGAATGCCAAATCTTTTTAACATTGGGAAGGAGACGAGCTGTATGATAAATACGATGAAGAAAGAGGCAATCACAAATAGGGTCGGGATTAACGTTTTTACTAGTTTTAATCCCTCTTTAAATTGATTCATCGCCCGCTCAGTTTCTTCTGCACTTCCGAAATTCTTTAGCAGTTCAGCAGACGTATTCATCGATTCCTGCATCATGTCAATCATTTCACCAATCATGTCAATTTTAAAAAGGACAATGCTAGCCGTATAAATAATGATTAAATTAAGCAAGAAAACAAAAGTTCCTGACAGCAAAATTGTAAACCTGCTCTTATTTAACCGAATAAAATATCCCATTACAGCACCAGTAGTTCCATAGGCTAGCGCTAATGGAACCGACATAATCGACCCAACAATGAGCGAAAGAAAAAGTGAAGCAATCACAAAAACTAGAGTAATTTTCCCATCATTTTTAGCAGCAAATAATATAAATGGGACTCCTATAAAGAAGGTAATAATCATTCCTAATAATGGTACATAGAGTGTTATTAACAACAGTACCGCAAAGACTGCTAATAAAACGGCACCTTCTGTTAACCTTTTGACATTTATCATTTTCCCACCCCAACTTTTTCACAAAAGCCTTTCTCTTAATTTTAGCTAGATGTTTGTAGCTATTCAAGAATTTAGCAAGATAAAATAAAAAGGCAGCAAGGGCGATACCCTCACTGCCTTAAATAATATTATTCACCAGACACGAATGGTAGTAATGCCATTTGACGTGCACGTTTGATAGCAACTGTTAATTTACGCTGATATTTAGCGCTTGTACCAGTTACACGACGTGGTAAAATCTTTCCACGTTCAGAGATGAATTTTTTAAGTAAATCTACATCTTTATAGTCGATGCGAGAAATGCCGTTAGCTGTGAAATAACACACTTTCCGGCGTTTTGCGCGACCGCCTTTACGTTGTCCTGCCATGAAATTCCCTCCTTTAGTTTTATTTTATCCGTTCATTAACGTCTTTTTAGAATGGAAGGTCGTCATCAGAGATGTCAATTTGACCATTCCCTGCAAACGGGTCCTCGTCCATTCGCTGAAATTTATTATTGTTTTGATTCTGGTTTTGAGCAGGGCGTTGATTCTGATTGTTGCTGTTACCATAAGGAGATCCTTGCGGTTCCCTAGGTGGAGCACCGAATTGATCATTGTTGTTTCTACCGCCGCCAGAAGAGCCCTTAGGTTCAAGAAATTGAACATTATCCGCTACAATCTCTGTAAAATACTGACGCTTTCCATCTTGTTCGTAAGTACGAACTTGAATTCGACCATCAACCCCTGCTAAACTGCCCTTTTTAAGGTAGTTAGCAACATTTTCAGCTGCTTTTCGCCAAACAACTATATTAAGGAAGTCTGCTTCTCTTTCACCTTGCGGATTTGAAAATTGACGATTTACCGCAAGAGTAAAAGTAGCAACTGCAATGCCGTTTGGTGTGTATTTCAGTTCAGGATCTTTCGTTAAACGGCCAACAAGGACAACACGATTTATCATCAGAATCAACTCCTTCTTCCAGTAAATGTTTCATGTGAAACATTTTGTCCCAGAAAAAAATTTATAGTTATATTAAGCTTCTTCTCTAATTACAAGATGGCGAATGATATCTTCGCTGATTTTTGCAAGACGAGAAAATTCTTGTACTGCATCAGCTGAAGCTTGTGTTTTAGCGATTTGGTAGTATCCGTCGCGGAAATCGTTGATTTCGTATGCAAGACGGCGCTTACCCCAATCCTTTGTTTCAGCAGTTTCCGCACCATTGTCAAGAAGAATTGTGTTAAAACGCTCTACTAGAGCTTTTCTAGCTTCATCTTCAATATTTGGGCGGATGATGTACATGATTTCGTACTTATTCATCACAGTCACCTCCTTTTGGTCTAAACGGCCCGATTTGGGCAAGAAGCAATTATTCATTACTCACAAGGTAAAATTATAGCACAGCTTTTATGGAAAAGCAATGACATTCACCTATTGCTACTTTTGTCAAAGATAGACTCCCCACAAATATTAAAAACCTTGCAAATAAATGCAAGGCCTTGCTCTGTTGATTTGCTCTCCAGCAACTCTTCTAAAATCTAATATAACTATACATTAAAGCGGAAGTGGATGACGTCTCCGTCTTTTACGATGTATTCTTTACCTTCTAGGCGGACTTTCCCTGCTTCTTTCGCAGCATTATAGCTTCCAGCTGCCAATAAATCATCATAGGAAACTGTTTCGGCACGAATAAATCCTCGTTCGAAATCAGTGTGAATGATTCCTGCACATTGTGGTGCCTTCATTCCAGTAATAAATGTCCAAGCACGAACCTCTTGAACACCAGCTGTGAAGTAAGTAGCTAACCCGATTAAGCTATAGGCTGCACGAATCAATTGGTCGAGACCTGATTCTTCAATCCCAAGCTCTTCAAGAAACATTTGCTTCTCTTCGCCTTCAAGTTCGGCGATTTCTTCTTCTACTTTTGCACAGATAACGATTACTTCTGCATTTTCTGTTGCAGCAAATTCACGGACCTTTTGTACGTATTCATTATCTGACGGATTAGCAATTTCTTCTTCACTTACATTCGCTACATAAAGAACTGGCTTTAATGTCAGCAAGTGAAGCATTTTTGCTACTTTCTTTTGTTCTTCAGTAAATTCAACTGCCCGAGCAGGTTTCTCTTGTTCAAAAGCATCACGGAGCATTGATAACACTTCAAATTCTGCTACTGCATCCTTATCCTTTTGTTTGGATAATTTCTCGACTCGGCCAATACGTTTTTCGACTGACTCCATGTCAGCTAGGATTAACTCAAGATTAATAACCTCAATATCAGATATTGGGTCGACTTTTCCTGATACATGGGTGATATTCTCATCTGCAAAGCAGCGAACAACATGGCAAATGGCATCAACTTGACGGATGTGTGAAAGGAACTTGTTTCCTAAACCTTCACCTTTACTTGCACCTTTTACAATCCCTGCAATATCTGTAAATTCAAAAGCAGTTGGGACGGTCTTTTTTGGTTGAACAAGCTCTGTCAATTTTGTTAAACGGTGGTCTGGTACTTCTACAATCCCTACGTTTGGATCAATCGTACAGAACGGGTAGTTTGCAGATTCCGCACCAGCCTGTGTAATTGCATTAAATAAAGTAGACTTACCTACGTTCGGCAGCCCTACGATTCCAGCTGTTAAAGCCATTTCCTTCACTCCTCGATAAATCAATCTATTGTAATGATAAATAAGTCCAATAGTAATAAAAGCCTCTCACAATTATAGGCATTCACGGCTAAAAAGACAAGAAGTACAAAAACTGGTGCACCTAGGCACCAGTTATTTTACTTTTTCAATATTTACCAAGCAATCATACAACGTACTACCCAGGCCGTTATCGGATGCTCTGCTTGAAGTTAAATTATTGACGGAACCGCCAAACTTCTTCCAAATTCCTTCATCAATATTAATTGTATTGGGATGTACCTTTGACAGAATAGTTAAATACCCTCGTACTTCGCCGCGGTCATTCCATACCCTTACCTCATCACCCTCATTCAACTGCAGCGATTTTGCAATATTCTCAGCCACTTCTACCTGAAGCTGCGGGTCTTTTTTAAATAAATGATAGTTTTGGGAATGATTCGACCTCATCGGATGAATTGTTAATAAACTATATGGAAACTTCTCTGCAAGCTCAGGATTTCTCCATTTTGATTCCTGTGGTACCGCAAGTTCCAAACGTCCTTGCTCACTAGTAAATTCAAATTTCCCTGATGATGTTTTAAACTGACGGTCCTGCCATGGTATCAGCTTAACTGGGAGCTCCAAGGTTTGTCGTTCCTTAAGAGTCTCTAGCTTTAGCCCTTTCTCAGCTAGTGAATTTAGCGTCATGGTAAGCCATTCTTCTCTGGAAAAATTAAACTCCTCGCCAAAGCCAAGCCGTTCTGCTAATTGTGTCCAAATCCATAAATCAGGCTTAGCCTCCCCAGGCGCTGAGACAAGTTTAGGTCCATAATTTACGTAATGATGATACATCGAAGAATAGTAAATATCTTCTTCTTCAAATACGTTCGTCGCGGGTAACACATAATCAGCTAATCGCGCCGTATCCGTCATAAATTGTTCAATGACAACAAGCGTTTCAACTGAAGAAAAAGCCTTCTGAACGACCATTGAGTCTGGTACTTGGGTTAAAGGATTTCCGCAGGTCACGATAATCATTTTAATTTCTGGATCGATTGCCGCAAGAACTTCTTCTGCTTGCTTCATAATCGAAAATTGGCGGTGGTTTTTCCGACGATCTGTGAGTGTCAAATTGCCAATATCAAAGCTTTGTCCAACCTGGAGGTTAGCATAATTAGCCCCGCCTCCGCCGATACCAATATTGCCGCTGACGGCGACTAGCGCATCTATCAAACGAATCGTGTTTCCTCCATTTTGATATCTTTGCAAGCCTAGACCCATGAAGGTGGCTGTCGGCTTATCCGTAAACACCTTTGCCAGCATGGTGATTCTTTCAATTGGGACCTCTGTCATTTCACTTACTTTCTCTATTGTGACTCCCTCAAGGAGCTCTAATAAATCAGCAAACCCATAAGAGTAATTATTAATAAAATCACGATCTTCAAGCCCTAATCGAAGGATTTCCTTCATGACTCCAGCAGCTAATAATCCATCTAAACCAGGTTTTACGGTAATATGCTCATTTGCAATTTTAGCCGTTGCATTAAATAGGGGGTCAATGACAATTAGTTTGGCACCCTTTTTCTTTGCTTCAAGCAGATTTTCATAAAAATGCATATTTGTCCGTGCGACATTTCGTCCCCAAATAATAATATTCTTACTGTTTAATACATCCTTGGGTTCATGACTGTAGGCATCACCGAAATCCCATTTCTGTGCTTCTATTCCCGCCCCCCAGCAAAGGGATCCATAAAGTTCTGTTACACCGCCATAACAGTTAAAGAAACGTTGGTCGAGATTTTTTAAAATACCGTTATTCGCATAATCATGACTATGCAGGACAGATGTTGTTCCAACCTGTTCTTTTATTTCCTTCATCCTTACTGCTATTTCATCAAGCACTTGGTTCCAGGAAATTTGCTGAAATTCCCCATTCACCTTTTTTAAAGGGTAAAGCAACCGCTCCGAAGAGTTTGTCCTTGTTTCGAGCATCCGGCCTCTTCCACAAATTTTCCCTTTCGTAATCGGGTGTGAAGGATCTCCGTCTACTTTTATTACCCTGTCATGTTCAACCGTCACGTGAAATCCACAGCTATCCCAACAATTTAATGGACAGGCTGATTTCAGAATGCTAGCCAAATACCCCACCCCCAACAATTCTATTTATCTACTTTTTCTCATTAGATTAATATAATTTATCGAAAAAGAAAAGCATGACACGTTACTCTTCATGCTTCACTAGAATCTTTTTCATTTTTCGCGAAAACTCTCGTCTTGGGATAAGAACGCTATGTTCACAGCCCTCACATTTAATGCGAATATCCATCCCCATTCGAATAATCTTCCAGCGATTGGTTCCACATGGATGCTGTTTTTTCATCTCGACAACATCGTTTAGTGCATATTCCTTTTCTTCCATGTTATACTCCCCCTTAAATCCTTTATTTAGGTTGTTCCGTTCCACTCGAGTACATAACAAGCTTTGGATATGGAATTTTGATTCCTTGCTCATCCAAATGATTTTTGATATCCTTCCGCAACATCCTTGCAACCCCGAAATGCTTCATTGGTAGCGTTTCAGCCACGACCCGCAAGACTACCTCCGTTGGTCCCATTGTTTGAATTCCTAATAGCTCTGGCGGCTTTTCTAAATCTTCATATTGATTGGGTAATAGTTCAAGGAGCTCTTGGATGGCCCTTTCTGCCTTGTCAACATCTTCACCATAAGCAATTGCAATATCAACCACAGCGACACTGTTATTTACTGAAAAATTGGATACTTGAGTAATGCTCCCGTTCGGTAAAATATGTACTTCACCCGTCCAGGTTTTTAGCTTTGTTGTTCTTAAGCCAATCGTCTCCACCGTACCTTCAAATGTTCCAATTCGCACATGGTCGCCAACAGAAAATTGATCCTCAAAAATGATAAAAAAGCCAGTAATAATATCTTTAACTAGGTTCTGCGCTCCAAAGCCAACTGCAAGTCCGACAATCCCTGCTCCTGCTATCAATCCTTTTACATCAATGTCAAAAACGGAAAGAATCATCATAAAGGAAATAAAATAAACAACATAGGTAAGGATATTATCAAGAAGTCTTGCTAATGTCTCATCGCGGCGCTCTGAAGTCTTTATCAGATTTTGCGTGTGCGATCTTAATTTGAATACATTGCGGATAGCCACTTTTCCGATTCTAATTAAAATATTGGTAACGATAAGTATGGCAATGATTTTTAACGCCCCTTCACCAATAGCCATCCATGTGTCTTCATTTTGAAGTTTATCGATATATCTTTGTATAATATTTTTTGCAGAACTCATTCTGAACACCCCTCTAAAAACTAACTATTCACATCTATTTTAACAATTATTCCTTGTACTATATAGTAGTGTGATTTCCCTGCTTTTTCAATTAGAATATCTTTCGCTCTGACGTGTATAGATTATCGAAATTTTCCGTATACTGTTAAAAAGAAAAGCGGAGGCACCGGAGCTAGACAAAAGTGCGGCTAATTGAAGGAGTGGACTGAATGAATCTAAGACCAAAACTCTTTGACAGGAAGACTAATACACGAATACTTCATGATGATTTTCAAGCGTCTGAGAATCTAGCTGAGGAACTTCTTTCATATACATCAAGCTTGTTAAGCCGTCCGATTGTTTTCGTTTGTATTGGTACTGATCGTTCCACTGGAGATTCATTAGGCCCGCTTGTTGGAACCTTGCTAGAAGAAAGGGAAATTAACTCCTTTCACGTGTATGGTACATTAGATGATCCGATACATGCAGTTAATCTTGAAGAAAAACTAATAGAAATTTACGCGAAACATAATGACCCATACTTAATTGGAATTGATGCCTGTTTAGGGAGACTAAAAAGTGTTGGGGTAATACAAGTCGGAAATGGACCTGTACGGCCAGGCGCAGGAGTAAATAAGGAACTACCTGCAGTAGGTAATATCCATATTACTGGTATTGTCAATGTAAGTGGATTCATGGAGTTTTTTGTATTACAAAATACCCGACTCAATTTAGTCATGAAAATGGCCAAAACAATTGCAAATGGTATTTATCAGGCAAGCCTCCTGCATCCTAATAAACGATGGCAAGAGCTAAACCAGGACAAAGAACATAAACATACAAATTAAAACAGAGCAATCGATTGCTCTGTTTTATTCCATTAATTGTTAAAAACCTTTTTTTAGTAGAAGTAAAGAATTGTTACAATTATTCCTGTTACTAAAATACCAGGGAGGAGGTTGGCAACCTTTATCTTTATAATACCAAGCAGGTTTAAGCCAATCGCAAGAATCATCACTCCACCTGTAGCTGTCATTTCTGTGATAAATTGGTCCATCAGGATTTGAGGAACGAAACGATCAATCTGAGTTGCAAATAAAGCAATTAGCCCCTGATAGAGGAGAACTGGAACGGCTGAAAATAAAACACCAACCCCAAGAGTTGTTGTTAAAATGATCGATGTAAAACCATCAATGATTGATTTCGTATATAGTACCGAATGATCACCGCGAATTCCACTATCAAGCGCACCGATAATCGCCATTGCCCCAATCACAAAGATGAGGGTAGCCGTTACGAACCCCTCGGAAAGACTTCCATTTCCATTCGAACCCATTTTCGTTTCAAGCCAACGTCCTAGCTGATTGAGCTTTTCGTCTAATTGCAGCCATTCCCCAAAGACTGCACCAATGACCAAGCTTAAAATAACAATTAGGAAATTCTCACTTTTCAATCCCATTTGCAGGCCGAGAACGAGAACCGATAATCCAATCGCATACATCACTGTCACTTTCATGCCTTCGGAAATCCGGCTGAGACGCGAACCAATCAGTGTACCAATAATAATTAATAAGCCATTTACAATCGTCCCTAATAAAAACATTCTCTATCCACCATTCTTCGACTCTCGAAATTTTTAATACTATTAAACTATCATGTTTCATTTTCACTATAAAGATATTTTTATGTCTATGCTAAACTTTTCTGTTGATTTCAGCTCCAGGCGCTTCGCTCCAATCAACAGAGTTATATTGACTTTGTTTTAAAATACCATTTCCAAAAGAGACGGAAGGCAAAAAAAAAACCATCCCTTTGATGGTTTAAAGTGATTCTTCTTGACCAAGCATTTCTAAAATCCGTTCTAAATCCTCTTTTGAGAAAAACTCAATTTCAATTTTCCCCTTGTTTTTGGATTGTTTAATGTTCACCGTTGTTCCAAAACGCTCACGGAGGGAATGTTCACGTTCTTGTAAAAAGATATCCTTTTTCTTCTCCGACTTTTTTGTTTCACGTGGAACATTTTCGTTCATTTGTTGAATCAATTTTTCTAACTGACGGACATTTAATGCTTCATTAATTACTTTATCAACCATTAAAGGCAGTTTGGCTTTTTGACGGAGACCTAATAATGCCCGACCATGTCCCATTGAAATTTTACCATTTGAAATTAACTCTTGGATTTTCACAGGAAGTGAGAGTAAGCGGATATGATTGGCTACATGTGGGCGGCTTTTTCCTAAACGTTTGGCTACTTCCTCTTGTGTAAGCTTTAACTTTTCCATTAGTGTCTGGTAAGCTAGTCCCTCTTCAATCGGGTTTAAATCCTCTCTTTGGAGATTTTCCAATACTGCCAATTCCATCATTTGCTGCTCAGATAACTCTCTGACTACGGCAGGAATTGACTTTAGCCCTGCCTCTTTTGTTGCGCGGAAACGTCTTTCCCCCACCACAATTTCATAGCCCTTAATACTTTTTCTAACAACGATTGGCTGCAGAATCCCATGCTCCAGGATTGACTCCTTTAATTCGTTGATGGACTCTTGTTCGAAGGTTTTCCGTGGCTGGTAGGGGTTGGGACGCAATTCTTTTATATTTATCTCTTGGACTGTCTCTTCCTTTGCAGCTTCGATATTATTAAAAAATGCGTTCAATCCTTTCTTACCTAAACCTTTAGCCATTAGAGACCACTTCCTTTGCTAAATCTAAATATACTTCTGCCCCACGAGATCTGGAATCATAGGTAATGATTGGTTCCCCATGGCTTGGAGCCTCACTTAGACGCACGTTTCTTGGAATAATGGTTTTGTAAACCTTGTCCTGAAAGTATTTTTTCACTTCTTCAATCACTTGAATGCCTAAGTTTGTCCGTGCATCAAGCATCGTTAATAAAACACCTTCTATTTTCAAGTCTTGATTTAAGTGTTTTTGAACGAGGCGTACCGTATTTAACAATTGACTCAAACCCTCTAAGGCATAATACTCGCATTGGACGGGTATTAATACTGAGTCTGATGCTGTTAGGGCATTTAGAGTCAATAGGCCTAATGATGGAGGACAATCGATAATAATATAGTCAAACTGATCCTTAACTTCTCCAAGAGCGCGCTTTAAGCGAACCTCCCTAGAAATAGTTGGTACTAGTTCAATTTCCGCCCCCGCTAGTTGGATGGTAGCAGGAATTACATATAAATTTTCAACAGCTGTCGGTTTAATCACCACTTTTGCTTCTATATCATCTACCAAGACATCATAAATGCACTGGTCTACATCGGCCTTTTCCACACCAAGCCCGCTCGTTGCATTTCCTTGGGGATCAATGTCTACTAATAGCACTTTTTTCCCTATGTATGCTAAGCAGGCACCCAGGTTGACAGAGGTCGTTGTTTTACCGACTCCGCCCTTTTGATTCGCGATTGCAATGGTTTTGCCCACGATGTCACCTACCCTAATTATTTGTTTAGCGAAAGCTGCCTAGGTATGGCACTCCCGCTATCTTTTTTCAAATCTATCATCTAAAATTCTATCAGAATGAACAATTAAACTAGCTAACTTTGCTAAAAATCCAAGTAAAGAAAATTTCCATGCTATCTATTTTATCATGAAACGGAACGATTGTTATTTTTTTTCTAAAAATTAAAGGGAATAGGTTTGGTTATTAGTTCCCTAATGTTTGATAAACATAAAAAATAAGAACCAAACGGTTAAGTTAGTTTGGTTCTTTCTGAGTATTATTTACTTTTTCTTTGGTATTTTAATGGTAAATTGGTAGAATTCTTCAAATTCCTCTTCCTGGGCATCAAGATTAATTCCACTATCAGATACCATTGATAAAGATTGCCTGATTGTATTTACAGCTATTCTCATATCTTTGCTGAAGGCTTTCCTTTTGGGCTTCGGTTTCTTATTCTTTTGCTCTAGTAAGCGAACGACTCTATCCTCTGTCTGCTTTACATTTAAATTCTTCTCAATGATCTCTTCTAATAACATGACTTGTTTCTCAGGGTCCTTAAGAGGAATAAGCGAACGCGCATGGCGTTCAGTAATTACCTTATTTAATAATGACTCCTGAATTTGTTGCGGCAGCTTTAGAAGTCTAAGCTTATTTGCTACGGTAGATTGCCCTTTACCAAGCCGCTGTGCAAGAGCCTCTTGTGTTAAATTATGAAGTTCCAGTAATTTCCCATAAGCGATTGCTTCTTCAATCGGCGATAACTCTTCACGCTGAAGATTCTCTATTAAGGCAACAGAAGCTGTTTCAGTATCTGAGTAACTTTTGATTATCGCTGGTGCCTCATCCCAGCCTAGCTTTTTCATAGCACGCCAGCGGCGCTCTCCAGCAATAATTTCATAGCTTCCTTCAAACTGTCTGACAACAATTGGCTGAATGATTCCATGAGTGTGAATGGTTCTTGACAATTCTTCTATTTTTGCATCGTCAAATACGGTTCGAGGCTGAAAACGGTTTGGAACAATACTATCAATCGGTATTTTTGTTATTTCATCATTTCTTTCTAATTCCGTTTCCATTTCTAACTCTTCTTCAAGTTCAACCTTTTGATCTCCTTTTTCGCCGAGGCCAAAAAAGCGTGAAAACGAATTCTTCATCCCCAACACCACCTTTACGAAACTCCCTATTACTTATTCGCTATCTGAATAATATCTTCCTGCTAAACCATTAATAATAAACAAATTATCTTACCTATCAAAATCCTCAACGTTATGATAATTTCCCTAGAAATTACCTACTCTATTGGTGATTTCCCCGGAGTACCCGGTTTACGGGGATATTTTTTTGGTGTTTGCTTTTCCTTCTTAATCACTAAAATATTTCGTTCGCTTTCTTCCATTGGTAAGGAAAACGTATACTTCTCCTCTAATTTTCCTCCAAGAGTCGTAATTGCCTTTTTACCAACTGCTAATTCTTCATTTGCATGTGCTGCCTTCATTGCAATAAAATGGCCACCTACTTTTACGAGCGGTAAGCATAGCTCACTCAAGACAGACATCCTGGCAACGGCTCTGGCCGTGACGATATCATAGGTCTCTCGATGCTTCGGGTTTACCCCAAACGTCTCCGCTCGGTCATGGATAAAATGGACGTTTTCTAAGTTTAAGACATTTGCAAGATGATTTAAAAAAGATATACGCTTATTTAATGAGTCAACTATTGTTACTTCCAATTGAGGGAAAACTATTTTTAACGGAATACTTGGAAACCCCGCACCTGCTCCGACATCACATATACTTACAGGCTTTGTGAAGTCAAAATGAAAAGCAGCAGAAATAGAATCATAAAAGTGTTTTAAATAAACCTCAGCTTTATCAGTTATCGCTGTTAAGTTCATCTTTTCATTCCACTCGACCAAGGTTTGATAGTATGTTTCAAATTGTTCCAGCTGTTCAACGGTAAGGGTGATTCCCTGTACAAGCAGCAGTCCCTTGAATTGTTCAATGTTCATCGGCAAAACTTCCTCACTGATTTTCTTTAGCAACTTATTCAGCTGATACTCTGGCAATCTTACCCTGTTCCAGATACACAAGAAGAATGGAAACATCCGCTGGATTGACGCCGGAAACACGGGATGCTTGGGCAATCGATAATGGTTTGATTAGCTTCAAGCGCTGCCTGGCTTCTGTAGCTAACCCTGAAACCTTGTCATAATCAATATTATCAGGGATTTTTTTATTCTCCATTTTCTTTAGACGTTCTACCTGCTGCAGGGACTTCTCAATATAACCCTCATATTTAACCTGAATTTCAATCTGTTCTTTTACATCTGGATCTAATTCCACTTCACTTGGTAAGATGCGTTCTAGTAATTCATAATTCATTTCCGTTCTCTTTAATAAATCAGCTGCACGAATACCGTCTTTTAGTTCGCTCCCGCCAATGCTCTGAATAAGCTCTTGAACTTCTTTCGCAGGCTTTATAAAGGTGGATTGAAGTCTAGCCTTTTCTTTTTCAACGGCTTCTTTCTTTGCTAAAAATTTTTCATAACGCCCTTCTTTAATTAAACCAATTTGATGTCCAATTTCAGTTAAGCGCAAATCAGCATTATCATGACGTAAAAGAAGGCGGTATTCGGCTCTTGAGGTTAACAAGCGATATGGTTCGCTTGTTCCCTTTGTTATTAAATCATCAATAAGTACACCGATATAGGCATCGGACCGACTCAGAACTAGCGGATCCTTACCCATTATATTTAAAGCAGCATTAATTCCAGCCATTAAACCTTGAGCCGCTGCTTCTTCATAACCAGAAGTCCCATTAATTTGCCCAGCAGTAAATAAGTTTTTGACAATCTTTGTTTCAAGTGTTAACCAAAGCTGCGTTGGAATGATTACATCATATTCAATCGCATAACCAGGCCTCATCATTTGGGCATTTTCTAACCCTTCAACTGAATTGATTAATTTTTGCTGGATCTCTTCTGGTAAGCTTGTTGATAGCCCCTGAATATATACTTCTTGAGTATTCCTTCCTTCTGGTTCAAGGAATATTTGATGGCGTGGTTTGTCATTGAAGCGAACCACCTTATCCTCAATCGATGGGCAATAGCGCGCACCAGTTCCTTTAACCATCCCAGAATACATCGGCGAACGGTGAAGATTCTCATCAATTAGCTGATGTGTCTTTTCATTGGTATACGTAAGCCAGCATGGAAGCTGGTCAGTAATAAACTTGGTCGTTTCATAAGAAAAAGCCCTCGGTTCCATATCTCCTGGCTGAATCTCCGTTTTACTATAATCAATTGAATGACTGTTTACTCTTGGTGGTGTCCCCGTTTTAAAGCGCACTAACTCAAAACCAAGCTCTTCAAGCTGTTCAGACAATCGAATCGAAGGCATTTGATTATTTGGTCCGCTTGAATATTTCAATTCACCCAAAATCACTTCACCCCGCAGGAAAGTGCCCGTGGTGATCACGACTGCTTTTGCCCGAAAAATGGCACCGGTTTTCGTAATTACTCCCTTACAAATACCATCCTCAACAATTAATTCCTCAACCATACCCTGGAGTAAAGTTAGATTCGGTTCCCTCTCAAGTGTATATTTCATTTCATGCTGATAGGCAAACTTATCAGACTGTGCCCTGAGTGCACGAACAGCTGGACCCTTTCCGGTGTTCAGCATCCTCATTTGGATATAGGTTTTATCAACATTCTTAGCCATTTCACCACCAAGTGCGTCAATCTCACGCACAACAATCCCTTTCGCCGGACCGCCGACAGATGGATTACATGGCATAAAGGCAACCATATCCAAGTTTATGGTAATCATTAATGTTTTTGCGCCAATGCGGGCCGCCGCGAGGCCTGCTTCACAACCTGCATGACCTGCACCGATGACAATGACGTCGAAATTACCTGCTTCGTATTGCATCACTTACCTCCAATTCTAAATACCCTTACTTTTTCTATACTATTTAACGCCCTATTTTCCTAAACAAAATTGTGAGAATAGCTGATCGATGAGACTTTCATGAACACTCTCACCAATAATTTCACCAAGCAATTCCCATGCACGCGTTAAGTCTATTTGTACGATATCAATCGGCGTCCCGTTTTCAACATTTTCCAGTGCTTCCTCAATTGTGTTTAGGCTTTGGCCTAGCAAGGCAATATGGCGACTATTCGATACATACGTTAAATCACCCGTTTCGATCGTACCTGAGAAGAATAGGGAAGCAATTGCTTCTTCAAGCTCTTCTACACCACGGTCTTCAAGTAGAGAGGTGGTAACTAATTTATGATTAGCTGCCAATTTTTTTACCTGTTCTAAATTAATTTGCTGCTGGAGGTCCGTTTTATTAACAATGACGATGACATCCATTCCCTTTACAACTTCAAAAAGTTTTTCATCCTCTTGTGTTAATTGTTCCGCATAATTCAATACTAATAAAATTAAATCAGCTTCATTTAACACCTGCCGCGACCTTTCTACACCGATTCGTTCAACAATATCTTCTGTTTCACGAATACCAGCGGTGTCTAACAATCGGAGTGGTACCCCTCGAACATTGACATATTCCTCGATAACATCACGGGTAGTCCCTGGAATATCCGTGACAATTGCTTTATTTTCATGAACAAGGCTGTTAAGTAACGAAGATTTGCCGACATTTGGACGGCCAACGATCGCTGTAGAAAGACCTTCACGCAAAATCTTTCCTTGCTGAGAGGTTTGTAACAGCTTTTTGATTTCCTCCCGAATATAAAGAGCCTTTTCTGTCAGCATTTTATGTGTCATTTCTTCGACATCGTCATATTCTGGATAATCTATATTCACTTCGACATGGGCCAAAATCTCTAATATTTCCTGACGTAAGCCACGAATAAGTTTTGATAAGCGGCCTTCCATTTGTCCAAGTGCTACATTCATTGCACGGTCTGTTTTTGCTCTAATTAAATCCATTACCGCCTCTGCTTGCGATAAATCTATCCTTCCATTTAAAAAGGCA
This sequence comes from Neobacillus sp. FSL H8-0543, assembly GCF_038592905.1. Lineage (GTDB taxonomy): Bacteria > Bacillota > Bacilli > Bacillales > Cytobacillaceae > Neobacillus. The sequence continues at coordinate 2,482,412 of NZ_CP151943.1, forward strand.
CGTTTCGTAAATTCCCCCGGCTCGGCTAATCTGGCGCCAAAGGAGAGAACATGCTGCAAAACTCGATTGACTGACACAATTCCACCGTGACAGTTGATTTCGACAACATCTTCTTTCGTAAAAGTCTTCGGACCCTTCATTACTGACACCATTACCTCTTCAATTACCTCTTCTGTCTTTGGATCGAGCAAATGCCCATAGTGTATCGTATGGGTTGCTACTTCCATTAGCCTTTTACCGCTAATGCTTCGAAAGATTCGGTCGGCAATTTTAATGGAATCATCGCCGCTTAATCGTACAATCGCAATCGCTCCCTCACCCATCGGCGTCGATATGGCAGCTATCGTATCAAATTCCATCACCTTCACCCACTCTTTAAAAAATTGATCTATTTAAAAATCGTAATATGTTTTTGCTCCAAATTATTAGAATACCACATGATTTTGTTCGTGAAAAATCATTTGTTACTTATCCACATATAATTAATGTCCACGTATTATTTTAACTTATCCACATGTGAATAACAATAAAACAAACGAATTCAAATAATTGTTATAAATAATGTTGTTCTTGTTGATTGGATCATTCAACATTAAAATTTATAATGGCAAAAAAAACACCCAACTATTTAAGTTGGATGCCTTTGGAGTTTTTTCTATTCTATTTTCTAGCGCCAGCTGCGACTGGCTTTCCTGGGGAAATGACGATATAGCGATGCGGGTCAGATCCGTCAGAAAAGGTTTTTACTCGCTTATTATCAGATAAAGCAGTATGAATAACTTTACGCTCATATGATGGCATGGGTTCTAGTGCAACATCTTTCCCAGATTTTAATGCCTTTTGGGCTAGACGATGTGCTAGTTGAATCAGTGTTTCATTTCTCCGATTTCGGTAATCTTCAGCATCTAAAATAACCGTTAAGTATTGATTAGAAAATCGATTTAATACTAATTGGGTTAAATATTGAAGTGAATTTAATGTCTGGCCTCTTTTTCCAATTAATAATGCAATTTTTTCTCCAGTCATAACGAAAAGAACTTGTTTGCCATCTCGTTTGATTTCTATTTCAACTGGTGCACCCATTTTTTCAGTAACTTGGATGAGGAATTTTTTTGCCTCTTCAATCGGATCAATAATTACTGAAACCTTTACGATTGCTGGACGAGAACCAAATATCCCGAATAACCCTTTTTTGCCTTCATCAATAATCGATACATCTGTGCGGTCTTCTGTTGTCTTTAATTGAGCTAAAGCTGATTTTACTGCTTCTTCGACAGTTTGTCCTGTAGCAGTTACTTGTTTCACTTTTTTGCTCCTCCCGCTTTACCGGTATCCGAAACCTTCCTCAAATCCGGGCCTTTAATGAAATATGTTTGAACAATCATGAAAATATTACCAACTACCCAATACAATGAAAGAGCTGCTGGGAAACTAAACGCAAAAACAACAATCATGATTGGCATCATCCAAAGCATCATCGCCATTTGCGGGTTATGCTCCTGACCAGCCATCATTAGCTTTTGCTGGATAAAGGTTGTAATACCAGCAACGATTGGTAAAATAAAATATGGATCCTTTTCACCAAGATCAAACCAAAGGAAGTTTTGTTCAGCAATTTCCCGTGTTCTTGAAATTGCATGATAAAAACCGATTAAAATTGGCATTTGAACTATTAAAGGAAAACAGCCTGCCATTGGATTTACGCCATGCTTTTGAAATAAAGCCATTGTTTCTTGCTGCAATTTTTGCTGTGTTTTTTGATCTTTAGAGCTGTACTTCTCACGAAGTGCTTTCATTTCAGGCTGCAGAGCCTGCATTGCCTTTGAACTTCTCGTTTGCTTAATCATAAGCGGTAACATAACTAATCGAATTAAGATTGTAACCACAATTAGCGATAAACCAAAGCTGCCGCCAAGAATTTCAGCACCTTTAACGATCAGCCATGATAGCGGATAAACAATATACTCATTCCAAAAACCTGTACTTTCAGCATTAATCGGTTTGGTAATTTCTGTACACCCTGCTAAGAACAAAACAACAGAAAGGATGCCGAGCATTAGTAATATTCTTTTTTTCAACCGAGTTTTCCTCCTTGAAAAATATATATATCCTACAATTAATGAATTTTATGTACTCATCTACACTTGATTCATTTCACATAGGTATTTTACCATCTTCTATAATAGCTTGTCTTTAATATTTTTTACTCAATACCTTACCAACCTTAAGAACATGGGTTAAACTCTTTTTTACATCGAAAAAACCCATTTCTGCAACAGGCTTTCTAGCAATAATTACGTAATCATTACCCTTGCTTATTTGATCGGATAACTCCAAAATTGCTTGTTTTATGTATCTTTTTATTTGGTTCCTCGTAACAGCATTTCCTACCTTCTTGCTTACTGAAAGACCGATTCGAAAATACTCCTGATCCTTTTTTGCTAAGGCATAGACAACAAATTGGCGATTGGCAAAGGACTGCCCTTTTTGGAATGATTCTTGAAACTCTTTATTCTTTTTTATCCGCTGCTCTTTTCTCATAAAACACCTTCAGTCCTGGCTGGATCCATCTAAGTATAACAATTTCTACTATAACCTCAAATTAGATTTCATAATCGAATCGAATCAATTTTTCTTTTATAAAATAATCATCACGATCGGAAAACAATTGCTTCATTCCGATCGTGATGGTAATTTCGACTCAGCCGCTAATTGAAAAAAAAGACCACTGAGACGTTTCAGTGGCCTAAGCTGATAATACTTTTCTTCCCTTTAGACGACGGCGAGCTAAAACTTTACGTCCTGAAGCCGTGCTCATACGACTACGGAAACCGTGAACTTTACTGTGCTTACGTGTTTTAGGTTGATATGTTCTTTTCATTTATATGACACCTCCCTGAGGAATAACTCTCAAATTGAACGACAGTCTTAATTATTATAAAGACGTTGACCCATAATTGTCAACCATCCTTCTAATATTATCCCGCCTCTTCATTTTTTCTTGCAAGTAAACTTTTTCCCCTGAAGATTTTTAGTTTGAACCTGCAATAAATTTTACTGTGGATAATTTTTCGACATTTTTTTTACTCTCACACAAGATGTTGACAGGTTTTACACAAAAACACTACTTGTGGACAAGTTTAACTAACTGATTGTGTCAGTTGTGGATAAACTTAGAAAAGGCATTGCACCTCTTACGATTATTTGATATTATATTTGTGTTTTCACTCTGAATAACTTCGTTCCGGTTTTTACATTATCCACAGATTGTGGATAACATGTGGACAAGTTATTATAGTATACTGCAGAAACTTGTCCACAAGAGGTGGATATTGTCGAAACTCCACTTTACTTCCTATCATATGTTTTCCACAACCAGTGTTTCGTATATTTATAAATTAATAGGTTGTACACCTTGTACAACATAGGTTTTAACGGAACTTCTAACTATTGGCTGCTGAGGATGTTGCGGGGATACTTCGCCATTCTTTGTGAAAAAATATATTTATTATTTGGAGTAAGACAGACATCATTTTCAGGAACGTGTTCATTTATAGAGGAAGTAGTACAAAATAGATAATAAAGGAGGGACAACCATTGGAGAATATTGCGGATTTATGGAATGCAGCGCTAGCCAACATCGAGAAAAAGATTAGCAAGCCTAGTTATGACACCTGGCTTAAGTCCACCAAAGCTCATTCTCTTCAAGGCAATTTGCTCGTTGTTACCGCTCCAAATGAATTTGCACGTGATTGGCTGGAGGAACGTTACTCCCAGTTAATTTCAGGCATACTCTATGACATCACTGGAGAAGAGCTATCTGTAAAGTTTATTATTCCGCAAAATCAAAAAGAAATAGAACAGGACATGCCAAATCGTCCAAAAAAGGAAAAAAAAGATGAGCATCATGAATTCTCGCCAAATATTTTGAATCCAAAATATACCTTTGATTCCTTTGTCATTGGATCTGGGAACCGTTTTGCTCATGCTGCATCTCTTGCTGTAGCTGAGGCGCCGGCGAAAGCCTACAACCCTTTATTCATTTATGGGGGTGTGGGCCTAGGAAAAACTCATTTAATGCATGCCATTGGCCATTATGTCATTGACCATAACCCTTCAGCTAAAGTGGTTTATTTATCTTCAGAGAAGTTTACAAACGAATTTATCAATTCAATTCGAGATAATAAAGCAATTGAATTTCGCAATAAATATCGTAATGTTGATGTACTGCTTATTGATGATATTCAATTCTTAGCGGGAAAAGAATCAACTCAAGAGGAATTTTTCCATACCTTTAATACCTTGCATGAGGAAAGCAAGCAGATCATTATCTCAAGTGACCGTCCGCCACGGGAAATTCCTACCCTGGAGGATCGTCTGCGTTCACGCTTTGAATGGGGATTAATTACTGATATTACTCCACCAGATTTAGAAACCAGAATTGCCATTCTTAGAAAAAAAGCACGGGCGGAAGGATTAGATATCCCGAACGAAGTGATGCTTTATATTGCCAACCAAATTGATTCAAATATTCGAGAACTTGAAGGGGCATTAATTCGTGTCGTTGCCTATTCATCGTTAATTAATAAAGATATTAATGCGGATTTAGCTGCTGAAGCATTAAAGGATATAATTCCTAGTTCAAAGCCAAAAGTGATTACCATCCTTGATATCCAAAGGACAGTAGGCGAACACTTTAATATAAAACTAGAGGATTTCAAAGCGAAAAAGCGAACGAAATCTGTTGCCTATCCGAGGCAAATAGCTATGTACTTATCCCGAGAATTAACGGACTTTTCTTTGCCGAAAATTGGCGAAGAGTTTGGGGGCCGTGATCATACGACAGTCATCCATGCTCATGAAAAAATATCAAGGCTTTTAAATTCAGATGTTCAGCTCCAAAGGCAAATGAAAGAGATAAATGAACTGTTGAAAGTTTAGTTTCCCTGTGCATAACTCTTGTCCGTTTATACACAGTCTGTCCACATGTGGATAGACTGTGTTTCCATTAGAAAAACTAAGTTATCCACATACTAACAGGCCCTACTAGTACTTCTACTATATTTTAAAAAAATAATATTATATGCTAGCACAATTTATTTATACCTAATTGAATTAAAAATTTGCTTTTTACGGAGGATTATTCGATGCGATTTATTATTCAACGAGACCGTCTCGTTCAAAGTGTTCAAGAAGTTATGAAGGCTGTGACTTCAAGAACGACGATTCCTATTTTAACGGGGATTAAAATTACAGCTACAAACGAAGGGGTAACTTTAACAGGCAGTGATTCTGATATTTCGATTGAATCCTTTATTCCTAAAGAGGAAGCTGGGGATGAAATTGTTGAAATCAAACAAACAGGATCTATTGTCCTACAAGCTAAGTTCTTTAGTGAAATCGTTAAAAAGCTTCCTACTGATTCAGTAGAAATTGAAGTACTCAATCACTTACAAACCGTTATTCGCTCAGGAAAATCGGAATTCAACTTAAACGGTCTTGATGCAGAGGAGTACCCTCACCTTCCGCAGATTGAAGAAAATAATAAGTTTCATATTGCAACCGACCTGTTAAAAACCATGATCCGCCAGACATTTTTTGCCGTTTCCACTTCTGAAACACGCCCCATCTTGACAGGTGTAAACTGGAAGGTTGAAAAAGGTGAGTTAACCTGTATTGCAACAGATAGCCATCGTCTTGCACTCCGGAAGGCAAAGATTGAAACAGAACTTGCCGATACGTATAATGTGGTCATTCCAGGTAAGAGTTTGAACGAGTTAAGTAAGATTATTGATGATTCGAATGATCTAATCGATATCGTCATTACAGAAAATCAAATTTTATTTAAAGCGAAGCACTTATTATTTTTCTCTAGATTGTTAGAAGGTAACTATCCTGATACCTCAAGATTAATTCCGTCTGAAAGTAAAACAGACATTACTGTTAATACAAAAGATTTTCTTCATGCGATTGACCGTGCCTCTCTACTAGCTCGTGAAGGCAGAAACAATGTCGTAAAGTTTTCAACGATTGAAGCTGGCGTCATTGAAATTTCTTCAAATACTCCTGAGGTTGGAAAAGTAGTTGAAGAAATTCAAAGCCAATCCATTGATGGGGAAGATTTAAAAATTTCCTTTAGTGCAAAGTACATGATGGATGCTTTAAAAGCACTAGAAGGAACCGACATTAAGATTAGCTTTACTGGTGCGATGCGGCCCTTCCTTATTCGTCCCCTTCACGATGAAACAACTTTGCAATTGATCTTGCCTGTCAGAACGTATTAAGCCTAAAAAAAGTCACCAATGAATGGTGACTTTCTTTATTTTTTTAGTTTTCTTTGTAACTAAGAGAGTTTTTTAGTAAAATAAAGTATTGAGTCCATTTTAGAAATGAGTGATAAACGGTGCCAGAAAAAATTAAGCTAAATACTGAGTTTATTACATTAGGACAATTCCTCAAATTAGCTGAAGTCATTCAGACTGGTGGAATGGCTAAATGGTTTTTAAGTGAAAATGATATTTTTATAAATGGCGAACAGGATCAAAGAAGAGGCAGAAAGCTTCGTGCTGGGGATAATGTTTCAATACCCGGCTTTGGTGAGTTTGTAATTACCGAGTAACTTAAGGGATGTTGTTCTCATGTATATCGAGCAATTAGCTTTAAAAAATTACCGGAACTATGACAGCGTATCAATTGAATTTGAAAATAAAGTAAATGTGATTTTAGGTGAAAATGCCCAAGGTAAAACAAATGTGATGGAATCCATTTATGTTTTAGCTATGGCTAAATCCCACCGAACGACAAATGATAAAGACCTCATACGTTGGGACCAAGAGTATGCTAAAATAGATGGTAGGATTCAAAAACAACATAGTTCCCTGCCTTTACAGCTAATCATTTCAAAAAAAGGTAAAAAGGCAAAATTTAATCATATAGAACAACGGAAATTGAGCCAATATGTTGGAAATATGAACGTGGTAATGTTTGCGCCAGAGGATTTAAATCTAGTAAAAGGCAGTCCACAGGTAAGAAGACGTTTTATTGATATGGAAATAGGCCAGGTTTCGCCAATATACTTACATGATATGAGCCAATATCAAAAAATACTTCAACAACGCAATCATTTTTTAAAAATGATGCAGATAAAAAAGCAAACGGACCAAACCATGCTCGAAATACTTACCGAGCAATTTATTGACATGTCCGTTAAGATTGTTAAGAAGAGATTTGAATTCCTCAGACTGCTTCAGAAATGGGCAGAACCGATACATAATGGGATATCACGAGGGATTGAACAATTAGAAATAACCTATAAACCATCTGTGGATGTATTAGAAGATCAAGAATTGTCGAAAATGAAATTAAGTTTCGAGGAAAAATTTAATAAATTAAGAATAAGAGAAATCGAACGGGGAACCACCCTATTCGGCCCCCACAGAGACGATCTGCAATTTCTTGTAAATGGCAGGGATGTTCAAACGTTTGGTTCACAAGGTCAGCAACGAACAACAGCCCTTTCTGTTAAGCTTGCCGAAATTGAACTCATTCATTCTGAAATTCGCGAATATCCCATTTTACTGCTGGATGATGTCTTATCTGAATTAGATGATTACCGTCAGTCACATTTATTAAATACCATTCAAGGCAGAGTCCAAACCTTTGTCACCACAACAAGCGTTGATGGAATTCATCATCAAACACTAAAAGAAGCTTCGATGTTTGAAGTCGTTTCCGGCCAAATTGAGAAAGTAAATTGAGGTGGGCGTGTGTATATTCATATCGGGGAAGATTTAAATATCAGGGCAAAGGATATTATCGCTATCCTTGATAAAGAATGTGTGAATTCTTCAGAATTAGTAGAGGAATTCTTAAAACATCATGGGGAAAGGTTAATTAACCTTTCAAAAAACCCCTTTAAATCGGTCGTTATAACTTATGATAAAGTATTCTTATCCCCAATTTCTTCCGGAACTTTAAAGAGACGGTCAAGTCAAAAGTATATCCAAGAATGTTGATATAATAGTTTTATTTTAAAAATATAGAGTATTTTTTTGATGAAAGTGCGGGTGAAGTAAATTGACAATGGAACAAAATATAGTCCATGAAGATTATGGTGCAGATCAAATACAGGTTTTAGAGGGACTTGAAGCTGTTAGAAAAAGACCAGGTATGTATATTGGTTCAACAAGCGGGAAAGGGCTTCATCACCTTGTTTGGGAAATTGTAGATAACAGTATTGACGAGGCTTTAGCGGGCTATAGCGACGAAATTAATGTTATTATCGAAGCAGATAATGGGATTACGGTTAAGGATAATGGGCGTGGTATTCCTGTTGGTATTCATGAAAAAACTGGTAGACCTGCTCTTGAAGTAATCATGACGGTTCTCCATGCCGGAGGAAAATTCGGTGGCGGCGGGTACAAAGTTTCCGGCGGACTTCATGGTGTTGGGGCTTCAGTTGTTAATGCCCTTTCCTCTGTTCTTGAGGTATATGTTCACAGGGATGGCAATGTTCACTATCAAAAGTTTGAACGCGGCGTACCAGCAGCCGATATAAAGATTATTGGCACAACTGAAAAAACAGGTACAATTACCCACTTTAAGCCAGATTATCAAATATTTACAGAAACCTTAGAGTTTGAATATGAAGTATTAGCTACTCGCCTTCGTGAGCTCGCCTTCCTTAATCGAGGAATTAAAATCACGATTGAAGATAAACGTGTCGAAAACAAACAAAATGAATACTACTATGAAGGCGGAATTAAATCGTATGTTGAACATTTAAACCGCACAAAAGAAGTCATTCATGACGAGCCGATTTTTCTTGAGGGTGAACGTGATGGGATCTCTATTGAAGTAGCACTCCAATATAATGAGGGCTATACAGAAAGCATCTACTCCTTTGCCAATAACATCCACACCTATGAAGGCGGAACGCATGAATCAGGCTTTAAGACTGGCTTAACGAGAGTAATAAATGATTATGCAAGAAAAAATGGAATTATTAAAGAGAATGATACAAACCTTTCTGGTGAGGATGTCCGTGAAGGAATCACTGCGATTGTTTCGATCAAACACCCGAACCCACAATTTGAAGGGCAAACAAAAACAAAGCTAGGCAATTCTGAGGTAAGAACGATAACGGATTCCCTCTTCTCCAGTCATTTCGACAAATTCCTTTTGGAAAACCCAACGGTTGCCAAAAAAGTTGTTGAAAAAGGCTTAATGGCAGCAAGAGCAAGGTTGGCTGCTAAAAAAGCTAGAGAATTGACACGCCGTAAAAGCGCCTTGGAAGTATCAAGCTTACCTGGGAAATTAGCCGATTGTTCTTCTAAAGACCCTTCAATAAGTGAGATGTATATCGTAGAGGGAGACTCTGCAGGAGGTTCTGCCAAGCAAGGCAGGGATCGCCATTTCCAGGCAATCCTTCCTTTAAGGGGAAAAATCCTTAATGTTGAGAAGGCTCGTTTGGATAGAATTCTCTCTAACAATGAAGTTAGGGCAATGATTACAGCTATCGGAACAGGAATTGGCGAAGAATTTGATATATCAAAGGCCCGTTATCATAAAATTGTTATTATGACGGATGCCGATGTGGATGGCGCACATATTCGGACACTTCTCCTGACATTCTTTTACCGTTATATGAGAAAGATTATAGAAGCGGGTTATGTTTATATTGCCCAGCCACCATTATATAAAGTTCAACAAGGTAAAAAAATAGCCTATGCATATGATCAAAAAGAGCTAGATCAAATATTTGCTGAACTGCCGAGTAGTCCAAAACCAAATATTCAACGTTATAAAGGTTTGGGAGAGATGAATCCTGAACAATTATGGGAAACAACAATGGATCCTGATTCTAGAACGATGCTCCAGGTTAGTTTAACAGATGCGATTGAAGCAGATGAAACCTTTGAAATGCTAATGGGTGACAAGGTAGAACCAAGGCGTAACTTCATCGATGCAAATGCACAATATGTACAGAACCTAGACGTGTAAAAAATAGGATAAAAAGGGTAGAGGGGTGACCACTATCCTCCTTTTTTCGTTTACCTTAAACCGTGGTAATCATTGAAGGCTAAGCGTCACCCTAAATAGGAGGTCCGAAGATGGCTGATACACCAAATCCTCAAGTGAAAGAGATTAATATTAGTCAGGAAATGAGAACTTCCTTTCTTGACTATGCGATGAGTGTTATTGTTTCGCGTGCCCTTCCAGATGTCAGGGATGGCTTAAAACCAGTTCATCGCCGTATTCTATATGCTTTGCATGATTTAGGAATTCATGCGGACAAACCATATAAAAAGTCTGCACGTATCGTTGGTGATGTAATCGGTAAATATCACCCCCATGGGGATGTTGCCGTATATGAAACGATGGTACGGATGGCACAGGATTTTAACTATCGTTATATGCTTGTTGACGGTCATGGGAATTTTGGATCAGTAGATGGTGACTCCGCAGCAGCAATGCGTTATACAGAGTCTAGAATGTCCAAAATTTCTATGGAATTATTAAGAGATATTAATAAAGATACAATTGATTTTCAGGATAACTATGATGGTGAGGAAAGAGAGCCTTCGGTTATGCCAGCAAGATTCCCTAACCTATTAGTTAATGGTTCTATGGGTATTGCAGTTGGTATGGCTACCAATATCCCGCCACATCAACTTGGCGAGATTATTGATGGCGTATTAGCCGTTAGTCATGACCCAGATATTACGATTCAAGAGTTAATGGAAATTATTCCTGGACCTGATTTCCCTACTGGAGGGATCATCGTTGGCCGAAGTGGTATTCGTAAAGCTTACGAAACGGGCCGAGGGTCAATAACAATACGGGGAAAGGTTGTTATTGAACAAAAGTCAAATGGTAAAGAAGTTATTATTGTAAATGAGCTTCCTTACCAAGTAAATAAGGCTAGGTTGGTTGAAAAAATTGCTGAACTGGCCCGCGATAAAAAACTCGAAGGTATAACAGACCTACGAGATGAATCAGATCGTAAGGGGATGCGCATAGTCATCGAGGTTCGAAAAGATGCGAATGCCAATGTCCTCTTAAATAATCTATATAAACAAACGGCTATACAAACAAGTTTTGGGATAAATACATTAGCACTTGTTAATGGCCAGCCCAAAGTTTTAAATCTTAAGCAATGTTTAGTCTATTATTTAGACCATCAAGTTGTGGTTATTCGCAGAAGAACAGAATTTGAGTTGCGGAAAGCGGAAGCACGGGCACATATCTTGGACGGCTTAAGGATTGCACTAGATAATCTTGATGCAGTCATTAGATTAATTCGAAGCTCACGGACAACAGATGTTGCGCGTGAGGGCTTAATGACTCAATTTAATCTTTCTGAAAAGCAAGCCCAAGCGATTCTCGATATGCGTTTACAACGCTTAACTGGGTTAGAAAGAGAAAAAATTGAAGAAGAATATCAAAACTTAGTAGCGCTTATTGCAGAGTTAAAGGCAATCTTAGCTGATAATGAAAAAGTACTTGAAATTATCCGCGAGGAATTATTAGAGGTGAAGGAACGCTTTAATGATAAGCGCCGTACGGAAATCGTTACTGGCGGAATCGAGAATATTGAAGATGAGGACCTTATTCCTCGCGAAAACATCGTTATTACCTTAACTCATAATGGGTATATCAAACGTTTGCCGGTTTCTACTTATCGTGCACAAAAACGAGGTGGACGAGGAATCCAAGGAATGGGAACAAACGATGATGATTTCGTTGAACATCTAATTACTCCTTCAACCCACGATACCATTCTTTTCTTTACTAACAAAGGAAAGGTTTATCGGGCAAAAGGCTACGAAGTTCCTGAGTATAGCCGGACTGCTAAAGGATTGCCAATCATCAATCTCCTTGGAGTTGAAAAGGGAGAATGGGTAAATGCGATTATTCCAGTTGATGAGTTTGTTGATGATTGGTACCTATTCTTTACAACAAAAGAAGGTATTTCAAAGCGTTCACCATTAACGTCATTTGCACATATCAGAAATAATGGCTTAATTGCATTAAATCTCCGTGAAGAGGATGAACTCATATCCGTACGTCTAACAGATGGAACGAAGGATATCATTATTGGAACGAAGAAAGGTATGCTAATCCGTTTCCCTGAAACAGATGTAAGATCGATGGGAAGAACGGCAACAGGCGTCAAAGGGATTACGTTAGGCCATGATGATGAGGTTGTAGGTATGGAAGTACTAGAAGTAGATAATGACATACTTATTGTTACAAAGAACGGTTATGGTAAACGGACACCAGCCACAGAATATCGTATCCAAGGTAGAGGTGGTAAAGGTATTAAAACCTGCCATATTACTGAAAAAAATGGTGATCTTGTATCGGTAAGAGCTGTTACGGGTGAAGAGGATATAATGCTTATTACCACTGGTGGTGTTCTTATCCGTACCGATGTAGGTGGTATTTCCACGATGGGCCGAAATACACGCGGTGTAAAACTCATCAATATAAAAGAAGATGACAATGACCATGAATATGTGGCAACTGTTGCTAAAGTAGAAAAAGAAGAAATAACTGAAGAAGCCAATATTATTAATGAGTTACC